>CACZGS010000006.1 GCA_902780785.1 Oscillospiraceae bacterium
CGGTGCTAAGATCGCTAACTACGACCTCACTGTAACAGGTGATGACGGAAAGACGATCGAAGTCAAGGCAGGCGAGACAGCTGAAGCTAAGATCACCAACACTTACGAGGACAACACATCGTCCACTAAGGGTAAGTTGACGATAACCAAGGCTCTCGGCGATGGTGCTCCTACAGCTGCTAGCGAAGTTGAGTACGAGTTCACGATCACAGGTCCTAACGGCTACAGCGATACCAAGAAGATCAAGGGTGCCGGCTCTGAGACCATTGAGAACCTCGAACCCGGTAACTACACTGTTACTGAGAACAAGGACGGCGCTAAGATCGCTAATTACGACCTCACTGTAACAGGTGATGACGGAAAGACGATCGAAGTCAAGGCAGGCGAGACAGCTGAAGCTAAGATCACCAATACTTACGAAGACAACACAAATAACGATCATTGGTGCTGAATCCAGAACAATCACTGATCTTGAACCCGGTAATTACACAGTTACTGAGGATAAGGAAAGTGCTAAGATCACTAACTACGACCTCACAGTATCAGGTGATGACGGAAAGACGATCGAAGTTAAGGCTGGCGAGACAGCTGAAGTTAAGATCATCAACACATATGAGGACAACACATCGTCCAATAAGGGTTCCTTGAAGGTCATCAAGACCATCGCTGCAGGAGCGCCTGATGAAGCATATGAGACAGTCTTTGCGTTTACGGTAACTGGTATCGGATACAGCGAAACTAAATTTGTAGAAGGTGAAGGATACGCGATCTTCGATAATCTTGAGCCCGGCAGATACACGGTCACCGAGAACAAGGATGCTGCAAAGATCACTAACTACGAACTTACAGTAACCGGTGATGAAGGTGAGGCAGTTGAAGTTAAGGCAGGTGAGACAACAGAAGCCAGGATCACCAATACTTATAAGGACAGCACGGCTCCTTCTACCGGTAAGTTGAAGATCTCGAAGACACTCGGTGCAGGTTACCCTGATGCTGCAACCGGCACGACTTACACCTTCACGATTACCGGTCCTAACAACTTCAGTACAACCAGAACTATTAAGGGTTCCGGTTCTGTAACAGTTGAAGGCCTTGAACCCGGTAAGTACACAGTTACCGAGGACAAGGACGGCGCTAAGATCACTAACTATGACCTCACGGTAACAGGTGATGACGGTAAGGAGATCGAAGTTAAGGCTGGCGAGATAGCAAATGCTGCTATCACCAACACTTATAAGGACAGCACAACACCTGATACTGGTAAGTTGAAGATCACAAAGGCTCTTGGTGCCGGTGCTCCTTCAGATGCAAATATAAAGAATTATGAGTTTACCGTTACAGGACCTGACAACTTCAATAAGTCATATGAGATAAAGGGTGCTGGTTACTTAATTATCGAAGACCTTAAGCCCGGCAACTATACAGTTACTGAGGACAAGGCTTCTGCCAACATTACTAACTACGATCTTACTGTAACAGGTGGCGGAACAGTAGAAGTCAAGGCAGGTAAGACAGCTGAGACTACTATTACCAACACTTATAAGGACAATTCGTCGACAGTTGATACAGGCAGCCTCACAGTAAAGAAGACTGCTAAGGACGGCTCCGGAAACGACGTAACAGGATCATTCAAGTTCTCTGTTAAGAACAGCGAAGGTAAATACCTGCAGCAGAACGAGAAGGATTTCGATACATCGATCTATCTGTTTACGATCAATGCAGGCGAGACCAAGAAGTTTACAGGCCTTCCTGTCGGAAGATACACAGTAGAAGAAGACATCAGCGACATGACGGTAACAGGCAACTATGAATTCGTGGTTGCTGACAGTACTTACAGCGTTGAAAAGAATGTAAGCAAGGATGCCGATATTGAGGCTGAGCTTATCAATTACTTCAAGGAGGGCGGTGCTCCCACACCTGCTCCTACAGGTGCTATCACCGTAACCAAGAAGAACGCAGGTGTTACTTCTGTTGCAGCTTCTTCCTACACGTTCTACGTTAAGTGCGGCGACCAGTATGTACAGGATGATTCAACAGGTGCTCTCGGCTCAGACAAGCATGAATTTACTGTTGATCCTTCCTCTTCAGAGGGTACTACGATCACAGGTCTTACATTAGGCAAGACTTATGTGATCGAAGAGGCATCTGTCTCCGTACCTTCTGGCTACACATGTGCTACGACCTATACTGAATCCAATACTGTAGTTCTCGATAAGGAGAACAAGACAGGTTCAGTCAAGATCACTAACACATTTATCGACACATCAAAGCCGGACGGCGGTTCAGGCAGCGGAACAGGCATGCTTAAGATAACCAAGAAGGTTACAGGCAGCACTGCTTCCACAGGCATGCCTGCAGAGTACAGGTTCACCGTATCCTACATTGACGGTGACGACACGCTCTATGTACAGGATACAGCCGGTACGACAGGCAGCGAAAAGCATGAGTTCGCAGTATCTGCTAACTCAAGCGTAGTTATCACGGGATTGGCTCTTGATGTTGAATACAAGGTAGAGGAAGTTAAGGTTACAGGTATTCCTTCCGACTATTCATGCAAGGTTTCTTACACTGACGGCGGAACGGTTACTCTCGATTCCTCTTCAGATTCAGCTACTGTAGTGATCACGAATAACTATTCTTATAAGGCTCAGGAGCCGGCACCTACAACAGGCAGTCTTACTATTACAAAGGGACTTAACTCCGGTGCTCCTTCTGATGCTAAGAATAAGACATACACATTCAAGGTCACAGGCAACGGCACAACGCAGACAGTAACCATCAAGGGTGCAAATTCAAAGACCATCCATGATCTTGTACCCGGCAATTACACTGTTTCCGAGGAGAGAGACGGAATCTCGATCGCTAAGTACAGCGTAACTGTTTCAGGCGAGGGTAATGTTGAGATCGTTGCAGGCGAGACAGCTAAGATCAAGATCACGAATACTTATGAAGACATTACAGGTTCACTTACTGTCAATAAGGCACTTGTTTCCGGAGCTCCTGATGCTGCAAAGGACAAGGAGTATGTATTCACGGTCAGCGGTCCTGACGGATACAGCGAGACTGTAAAGATCAAGGGTGCAAAATCTGCAACTTTGACAGGTCTCATCCCCGGCAGCTACAAGGTAACCGAGAATGAATCCGCTGCGGCTATCGACGGTTATGACCTGACAGTAACAGGTGAAAACAACACAAGCGTAAGTGTTCAGTCGAAGAAGAATACATCTGTAACCATTACTAATACCTATGTACATAAGATGGGTACTCTCTGCTTCACCAAGACATTCGGCGGTGATGTAACCGAGAGCGAAGCTAATGGCGGCGATCTGTATTTCATCATCGAGAACACTGACACATCGCTTACAGAAAGATACTTAAAGGCAGACGGCACATTCACTGCCAATAAGGATGAAGCACACATCACATTGGCAGATCTTGAGAAGACACCTGCTACAAACGGCAAGTTCGCTTTCAAGAAGAACTTCACGGTACCTGTAGGTAACTACAAGGTAACTGAGGAGAACACTAATGTTTACTTCAGAGGCACTTCAACACCTATTACATGTGCAAGTTCTTCCGTAACATCTTCTGTTGCTGATGTTAACGACGGTACAACAAGTGATGTTGAGCTCAGCGACGTTTACGAACTTGATGATAACCTTAAGGTTACATTCAATAAGGAAGACGAGGCTCAGCATCTTATCGCTGATGCAGAGCTCACATTGACAAGCTTGGACGGCTATGACCTCTCCAGTGTAATCGTTACACAGGATGGCAAGCAGGTAACTGTTAAACTCTCTGCTGATAAGTCTTCCATCTCGTTCAGTACTGTTGATACGGCTCCGTCAATCGTAAGCGGACTTAAGGCAGGCGATTACGAGCTCAAGGAGACAGTAACTCCTGTGAAGTATAAGACAGCTGATGCCATCAAGTTCACGCTCTATCCTGACGGCAATACGAAGCGTGTAGGAGACGTAACAGTTTCCGGTTCACCTATCGTAATGGTCGACAAGGCTGACCCGAACTACCACCAGGGCGGAAACAATCCTCCGATCCCTGCAACGGGCGAGACAACAAGCGCGATGACCATGATCGGCGCAACACTCATGATCCTTGCCGCAGCTTGCTTTACAGGTCTTTATCTCATCAGAAGAAAGAAGAAAGCCGAGTAAGCGAAAACACTGATTAATTCAAAAAGCCGTTCTTCATAAAGAGGAGCGGCTTTTATTTTGTGCATTTTGGAGAGTTAGCCACAACTAACTTTTGAGGTATAGTATATACGGAGGTGGTTATATGATACTTAAAATCGCTATAGGGATCCTGATTCCTTTTATAGGTACGTCGCTCGGTGCGGCAATGGTATTCTTCCTCAAGAATGAGATATCGGACAAGCTTAAGCGTATATTGACCGGCTTTGCTGCAGGAGTAATGGTTGCAGCGTCTTTCTGGAGCCTTTTACAGCCTGCATTGGAAAGCTCAGAGGGTATGGGCAGGCTGGCCTTTGTACCTGCTGCCATCGGATTCCTTATCGGTATAGGATTCCTGCTCTTGCTCGATGTAATTACACCTCATATGCACATGAATATGAACAATGAAGGTGAGGGCCCTAAGTCCAGTCTTAAGCGAACCACAAAGCTGATCCTTGCAGTTACACTTCATAACATTCCTGAAGGAATGGCAGTAGGTGTAGTTTATGCGAACCTCGTTGCCGGAAGCAGCCTGGTAAGCACTGCAGGTGCTTTGGCGCTCGCTATCGGTATTGCCATCCAGAACTTCCCGGAAGGCGCGATCGTATCTATGCCTTTAAGAGGCGAAGGAATGTCTAAGGGGAAGACATTTTGGTATGGTGTTCTCTCCGGTGCTGTAGAGCCTGTGGCAGCTGTAATAACGATCTTTGCATTCAGCTTTGTTACAGCAACACTGCCTTATATGCTCGCGTTTGCGGCAGGTGCCATGATGTACGTTGTAGTAGAAGAACTTATTCCTGAGATGAGTGAAGGAGAGCACTCCAACTGGGGCACGATAGCTTTCAGCATAGGCTTTGTAGTTATGATGGTGCTCGATGTAGCGTTAGGATAAAAACAAAAGGTTGCCTCGATTGAGACAACCTTTTTAATTGGTGCGGCCGACGAGACTTGAACTCGTATGGAATTACCCACACGCCCCTCAAACGTGCGCGTCTGCCAGTTCCGCCACGGCCGCATATAACCGCTTGTGAGCAAGCCTTGTTATTATAGGGTTTGATGTTTGGAGTGTCAAGTGCCAAATTGCAATTTCAAAAAAGATATTTTGAGCCCTTATAACTGGGGCTTTCTGCGCTCGTAATAGAACATAAACTGCTGCATTATTCCTGCCGTGTCAGGGTAGGGCGTGCAGTCGAAATGTCCGTTGTAGTATCTGTCTTCGATCCTCTGTATCCAGACGTCCACAGGAAAGCGTCCTGTGCGCGCGAACGCGAAAAGCATTACACAATTGGCAACCTTCGTTCCGACGCCGTACATGGCCGTCAGAGCCTTATAGAGGGCATCGTCGGAAAGTGCAGAGAGTGCATTAGGATCCAATTTGCCCGAACAGAACTCTTCAGTGGCTCTTGCGATGTAGGGAGCACGATATCCGACGCCCGTGTTTTCGAGATCTGCGAACGGAAGACTATTCAATTCCTCAGGTGTAGGGAAGGCGTAGTACTCCTTTTCGAGCGGCGCAACAAAAGGCGATTCTAGCTTGGGTGCCTTGATCTTCCTGCCGCAGAGCTTTGAGACGCGCTCGACGGACGTCGTGATCGACGGTATGGAACGTCTCTGCGAGATTATGTAGCTTATCGTGGTCTCGAAAATATCCTGCTTCAAGATCCTTATGCCTTCTCCGAACTTCGCGGCGGCAATAAGGTATTCATCGTTCTTATCGATCGATCTGACGATCTTGCCGTAATCGCGGCCCAAGTCCAGATAAGGCTTCCAGATGTCCTCAAACTCTTTCTCTGTGCATGAGAAGGCAAACGTATCCTTGGCCGTCTTGGCGATCTGAAGGTACCTGCCGTATGCGACAAGCTCAACGTGGGAGTCATCTATAACCTTTATCCTGAATGCCTGGCCGGAATCAGCGACCTTAAGGAGGTCAAGAAACGGTATCTTAACGGTTACCATTGTTCTTGTCACCCAGTTTGAAGTAATTGCTCAAGGTGCAGACGATAGCGCCGTTATAGAGCTTTACGCGCTTGTCGGCCTTGTGTCCTGTTGCTTCCTCGAAAGCATTCTCCGGCGTAATGACGGAGAGCCTCAAGCCCTTTTTGCAGAAACCGTCTTTGGTAAGGTAGTTGCGGTCTATGAGTTTATATATCTTTGCCGCGTCCTCAGGCGTCATGAGACGGCCGCCGTAGGGCGGATTCGTGATAACGAGCTGCCTGGGAAGCCCTGTGAGCTTTTCTAAGTAATCAGGAAGCATCTTGGAAGCATCGCAGATCCTGAACCTTGTATGAGCACCGACGCCTGCTGCTTCAGCATTGCGCTTGGCCGATTCGATAGCCTTGGGATCGATATCCGAACCGAAGAAATAGCAGTCGTCCATAGGTTCCGTATCTTCATTATCAAGAGCTTCCTGAAGCGCTCTCCTGTACGGCTCCTTGCCGATGTAGGGGAGATCTTCATAAGCGAAATGACGGTCTCTGCCGGGCGCGATGCCGCAGGCTGTCCTTGCAGCCTCAATAACGATCGTTCCTGAGCCGCAGAAAGGATCTACGAGGGCCTCATTGCCGTAAGGCCTGTATTTGGCGTATGTGAGCATTCCGGACGCGAGAGTCTCTCTTATAGGGGCTTCGTGCGTCAAAGGCCTGTAGCCGCGCTTATGGAGTCCTGCGCCCGTTGTATCGATCATGAAACGGCAGACGTCGTTAACGATGCCGAACTGGATCTTAACCGTGCCCATCTCCTCGTTCTCGCTGATCACCGTATCAGCTGACAGCCCTCTTGATATTGCAAGGCTCTCAGCAATAGCTTTC
This sequence comes from Oscillospiraceae bacterium, assembly GCA_902780785.1. Classification (GTDB taxonomy): domain Bacteria; phylum Bacillota; class Clostridia; order Saccharofermentanales; family Saccharofermentanaceae; genus Saccharofermentans. The sequence goes on from CACZGS010000006.1 coordinate 6,995, forward strand.
TTGGCGAGCTTCTGAAGGGCAGGGATACCGTATAGTTTGGATTTTCTCGAAAACCCGTTAATTACGAACGCCCAGCCTGCCGGAATATAGTCAGACCATTTGATTGCCCTGCAGCCTTCGAAAAATGCATTGAAGTTCGTATCTGCGTCATCTGAAGCACCGCACCCGAATTCGCCTGCCTCGAAAAAGATCCTCTCAGCATGCTTTATCCACATATTGGCGCGTGCAACGTCATAGAAATCGCCATCAAGCGTTACGACACCGTCGCTTACGGAAATGCGGTCCTTATCGTAACCTCTGTCCAGGAGGTCGCCTTTGGTGGGCGATTCAAGCCCGAATAATGTAGTAATGATTATTTTCATAATAAGGATTATAACAAACTACTATATAATTAGTTAGAGTTGGTCAAAATAGTGCGTGATAGAGCCATTTTTAATGCTTTTTATGGATAAAAAATAAATTTTATTAATTGAATGGAAATTTTCTTGACACATCTTGTAACTATATGATATCGTAATCGACGTTGGAAACTAAAAAACCTCGAGAAAGTTAAGGAGAGAGTTTGATTATGACAATGAAAACACCCGAAATGGAAGTAGTTCGCTTCAATGAGAGCGACGTAATCGTAGCAAGTGGTACACCTGTAGATAATAATTATTATGCTACAACAGCTGGCTGGGGCGGAGCAACAGGTGGCGCATCACTTAAGATTATTAAGAACAATGTTGTACTTGACGATTACACTTGGGATCGTATTACAGCAGGCGAAGCTTCAAACTTAATCAATAATAATATTAATTTTGATGGTTTGACCTTAGGTGAGATGTATCAGGATGAAATTACTGCAAATCCTCAGTATGACGCTTACAATGGTAATTGGAGAAGCTCTAACGGCGTTGATTATAAGAGATTCGTACAGTAATTGCTTTTAAAAATTTAGAATCATGCTGCTTGCAGCTGTGGGTACGGCTCACAGCTGCAAGTTTTTTATATAGGGATTGGAGGCCTTAATGAGACTAGCAGTAGAGATGGCAGTCATGAATATGGATGGGGAGATTTCAGCTGTTGCTGTTGGTGAAGACAACGCAAAGTTCCACGGGATGCTGCGGTTGAATGAAGAGGCGGCTGATATTATCACTATCTTGAATATGTGTCGTGATGAGGGTATCTCATTCAATGGCTTGGTTAAATCTCTAATGACAAAGTATACTGAATCCTCAGTTGAGGAAATTGCAAAGTTTACTGAAGAGTTTCTTAAGCAGCTTTGGCAGGAAGGATTGCTTATAGAGTAATGGCGATCTCTTACGAAGACGAACTTAAGAAGTCTGGCAAGATACTTTTTACAATTAAGGGCGTAAGTATGCGCCCTTTGTTTCGCACAGCTGAAGATGCAATCTTTGTTGTTGCTTGCAAGCCGGAAGAACTTAAGAATCTTGATATAGTGCTTTTCAACAGGGTGAAGCCCTCTGTAGGTGAGCAGTATGTTCTTCATAGGATCGTTGGCAGACGCCGGGATGGTAAGTTCATAATTGCAGGTGACAACTGTATAGATTGGGATATAGTCGATCCGAAGGATGTTCTCGGAGTAGTTAAGTCGGCACAGAGGGGCAATAAGCCGATTAAATTGACGGGATTTCGATATTCCCTGTATAAGTTTTTTTGGTGTAAGCCTTACAAATTCAGATCTCTGGTTCTCTATATACGCAGGAAACTTTATAATCTCGCCAAGAAGATTCTTAGAAGAGGATAATAATATGGAATTCACGGTATGTCTTGCAGGGACAAACGTAGCGATAACAAGCATCTTTGACAAGGTGTACGAGCTATGTAGTGATTATCTGACTGATAAGCCTGCGGACATTACTGTGACGGTTACGCCTGAAGACATTTTGCATGAGAAGAGAATAAACATTAGGGAAGCTCAGATAGAGAGCATTCCGATTGTAGATTACCATGACTCTTACCTTGAAACGCTTGCTGTGTACAGGAAAATAGCAACGAAGATGTTGGATTTCGATACTTTCCTGATGCACGGTGCAGTTGTTGCAGTTGGTGATAAGGCATGGTTATTTACAGCGCCTTCAGGAACAGGCAAGACTACACATATTAATCTGTGGCTTGAGAATATTCCGGGAAGTTATGTTGTAAATGGTGACAAGCCGCTCATACATATAGGTGATGAGTGTACTGTATATGGTACTCCGTGGTCAGGCAAGGAGGGGATGAACCGCAATGTTGGTGTGAAACTCTGCGGTATCGTTTTCCTTAATCGTGGGAAAGATAACAGCATTGAACAGGTTCGCATGTCCCAGGTGCTTCCGGTACTTATTCAGCAGAGTTACCGTCCTGGTGATAAGGCAGGACTTGAGAAGACTTTGGCGCTTTTAAACCGTCTCGGACGGAAGATCCCTATGTATCAGCTGTATTGCAATATGGATCCCGAAGCAGCATTAATTGCATATAATACTCTTAGTGGTGCAGATCATGAGTGAGAATAACGATAAGAAGATTAAATACACCGGCATAAACAAGTTGTTCCGTAACGATAACATGCAGATACTGCATGACAGTATGCGTGACGGTACTATCAAAGAATTTATTGCTGACTGGAAATGGATATTCAGCTTTTCCAAGAAATACCGCTGGATAGTCGTTTTCTATGCTTTAGTCGGTATCCTGAATTCGACCATGTCCATCGGAACTTCATATGTTGGACGTATCATGATCAACATCATAGTGGAAAAGCAACAGGAAAAACTGTGGATACTGATCGCAGCCATGGTTGGAATGCTTATTCTTTCCCTTGTCTTTTCCAGCCTGAGCAGTTATATAAACGCGAGGATATCTATATACGTTAATAACGATATGCAGGCAAGTATCTTCGAACGGATCATGGATGCAAGATGGAAGGAATTAAGCAACTACCCAAGTGGAGATCTGCTTAACAGGTTCAACGGTGATGTTGGTACAATATCTTCCAATGCAATAAGCTGGATCCCGAATCTGCTAGTAAATATTTATACGTTCATAGTAACTCTTGTCGTATTGTGGAGAATGGATTTTGGAATGGCTCTTATAGCCTTTATATCCGCGCCGTTCCTGCTTGGATTAAGCAGATTTATCATGCGCAGGATGAAGGAATACCGCAAGCGGGTTTTGGAACTCAATTCACAGATGATGAGTTTTGAAGTCGAGACCTTCTATAACTTCGAGATGATCAAGTCCTTTGGTATCTTCGGGTATTATTCGAGAAAACTTAAGAGTTGGCAGCAGAAGTATAAGAATTACAATCTCGATTACAACAAATTCCAGATCAAATCCAATATTCTTCTGACTCTCGTGTCAACAATCGTCTCTTTTACGGCATTTGGTTATTGTCTCTATAGGTTATGGACCGGACAAATCCTGTATGGTGATATGACATTCTTCCTTCAGCAGAGGACAGCACTCTCTACAAGGTTCAATAACCTTGTCGGAACGATACCCGGAATGATCAATTCAGCTGTATCTGCCCACAGAGTCAGGGAACTCATGGAACTTCCACGTGAAGAGCACGATCCTGACAGAGTTACTTACCTTGAGGAACGTACCGGTAAGGGTATTAAGGTCCATGTAAACGATGTGACGTTTGGCTATGACGAGCGTGCAAATGTATATGAACATTCTAATCTACAGGTTGCTTCAGGCGAGATGGTTGCTCTAATGGCTGAATCAGGCGGCGGTAAGACTACACTTATACGACTGTTGTTGGGAATGCTCGAGCCTGATAACGGTAAAGTTACTTTGCAGAGCGGTTCAGGTGAAGAATTTCCCGTCAATTCAGATCTTCGAAAGTTCTTTGCTTATGTTCCTCAGGGCAATACCATGTTCTCCGGAACGATTGCCGAGAATATGCGTATGGTCAACGAGGAAGCTACTGATGAAGATGTTATAAATGCATTGAAAACGGCATGTGCCTGGGATTTTGTTGAACACCTTCCTGAAGGTATCAATAGTAAGCTCGGCGAGCGTGGAAGGGGACTGTCTGAAGGTCAGGCTCAGAGAATATCCATAGCAAGAGCTTTACTCCGCAATGCGCCTATTTTATTGCTTGACGAGGCGACAAGTGCATTAGACCGTGATACCGAAGAGCAGGTTCTTCACAATGTCATGTCGAGTCACCCAGACAGACTGATAATCCTGTCTACGCACCGGCCGGCTGCACTTAAGCTTTGCAACCGAATATATAAGATCAGCGGGGGAAAGATCTCTGAGACCACAATTGAAGAGGCACTCGAGATGCAGAGCGTCTTAGCTGATAAAGATGCATCTTCTGTGCATGGTGTTAACTATGATAAACTTATGAAACCGATGGGACCTCAGGATAATAGTGAATCAGACGGAAATAATGAAGAAGGATGGTGGAATTCCTAATGCGTGTTAATGATGAGATAATAGAATTCAATTTTACGGGATACCTTCGCCTTATCCTTATGCTGTTTGTGTGTTTCTGGGCCTTCGGTTGTCCTGAACCAACAGGAATCGTTACATCTTTAAGCGGATTCGCTATCCCCACTTTTTTTGTGCTCTCCGGTTATTATGTTCTTGATAACAAAAGGGACGTTAGGATGGAGAAGACAATCCGCAAGATAAAGAGAATGGCATTGTGTTTCGCGGCTGTTTTCCTGTTTTATGTGGCAATCAACGTGGTTTTGGTAGTCCTGCATTTCATGAATTTCGCGTTCTCAAAGCGTATGCTGTTTGAGTTTATTGTGATGAATCTTTGGCCTTTCGAGGTAGGCAATAGTATCTGGTTCATTCAGGCTATGCTCTATGCTTATATCATCATCTTCATCGCTGATAAGTTAAAACTGATGAAATATTACAAGATCTTCATGATTGTTCTTTTTGTGATAATGCTTCTTACAGGCGAGTTCGCGGGGACCCTCCGCTTCAATATCTTCGGATATCCTTACGTTCCCGGAAACTGGCTTACAAGAGCGCTCCCGTATATTCTTCTCGGAAGATTGTTGCGTGAGAAGAAGAGATCACTGATGAAGGTTCAATTCTGGAAATACCTGATTGCTTTTGTTGTAGGCGGAGGTCTCGTGCTTGCTGAAATATATATCCTTGCTTGGACAGGCTGCCTCCGTTATGAGGGACATATGATCGGATACGGTATTATGGCTGTAGCTGTGTGTGGACTTGCAATCTCGATTCCAATTTACACACCTAACCGTATTATTCATTTTGACTCCGCAATATCAGGGCTTATCTATGTGTTTATGAACCCGGTGTTCTACATACTCGCCATATCTCTTTCTGACAGATATCCGAAATTCGTGGGATTATTAGGCGGATTATCAGCTTTCCTTATCAGCTTTGGTCTTGCTATGATTATATGCGGCACCTTACCTGGAAGGGCGTTCTTCACCAACTGGGATATGCGACTGGCAGACGCCGTTGAAGTGGATGATGAGGACTTTTAAGAGAACGGGAATTGTCCTTGAATAATAATGTTTGCAATTACGCCTGAAGTTAACAGCTTCAGGCGTTGTTTTTATTTGTTTTTAGATACTGTTTGTGTGCAAAAATCAATATACAAAAATTGCTATTTGGATATCTTTGTCAAAAAGCCTTGTCAAGTGGTATTTTCGATTTTTTGGTGTTTTTCTCTCGTGGACACTATGCAGCGAACAAAGGTTCAAAAAGCCTGCAAATGCCTTATTTTATTGAGCTACAGACTTTTACCGACATCTTGTAACTGTTTTGTAAGGAAACGGTAACAAAATGTCAAATTCAATAGATATAAGGGTTTCAGGTACTTTTGGAATCAAAGTATTTGTTTTTGTAGTTATAAACAAAGTTTTGAACATTATGAACATTTTTGTAGATTTTAAAACCGCGGTTTTTACATTCTAAAAAGCAAAACATGTTTCTTTTTTTGCTAAGTTTCAAGGAATCCTTGACAGCTCGAAACTGTTAAGCAACTTAATGTTTTATTTGTTATAATCATTTCCTAAAGAATAATAATTATAGGGGGATATTATGTCTGAACTCCATGATATTGCCAAGGCTGCAAGAGAAGCTTCCTACATCATGGCTTCATTAGGAAGCGATGTTAAGAATAAGGCGCTCGCAAATGTAGCTTCCTGTCTTAATGAATCCAAAGATGAGGTTTTCGCTGCCAACAAGACAGATCTTGAAGAGGCTGAGAAGGCAAATCTTGAGACACCGCTCATCAAGAGACTTAAGTTCAATGAAGATAAGCTTAATGACGTTGTCTCCGGAATCGAGAGCCTTATCGATCTCAATGATCCTGTAGGAAAGGTTACTTTGAGGACCACATTGGATGACGGTCTTGAACTTACGAGAGTTACATGCCCGATCGGCGTAATCGGCGTTATCTTCGAGAGCAGACCTGACGCGCTTGTCCAGATCGCATCCCTCTGCATTAAGAGCGGAAACGCTGTTTTCCTTAAGGGCGGTTCTGAGGCGATCAATACAAATAAGGCTCTGGCTTCAGTTATCAGCAAGGCCGGTATCGAGGCAGGTCTCCCTGAAGGCTGGCTCAATCTCTTGACGCTCCGTTCTGAGATCGCAGACATGTTAAAGCTCGACGAATATATCGACCTCATCATTCCGAGAGGCTCTAATGCGTTTGTCCAGTACATCATGCAGAATACGAATATCGCAGTGCTTGGCCACGCTGACGGCGTATGCCACACATATATCGATGCTGATGCAGATCCTTCGACAGCTCTTAAGGTCGCTATCGACGCTAAGACACAGTATGTATCGGTATGCAACGCTACGGAGACATTCCTTGTAAATGAGGAACTGAAGGACATGTTCCTGCCTAAGTTCATTAAGACTCTTCAGGAAGCAGGCGTTGAAGTATTCGGTGATGACTATGTTGCTGAGAAGTTCGGCGTCGAAAAGGCTGAGGAATGGCATCACGAGTATCTTGCAATGAAGTGTTCCGTCAAGATCGTTAAGGACGTTGACGAAGCTATCGCTCATATCAACCATTACGGTTCCGGCCACACAGATGCGATCATTACGGAGAACAAGGCTGCGGCTGAGCGCTTCATGACAATGGTCGATTCCGGAAGCGTTCTGGTTAACTGCTCTACGAGATTTGCGGACGGTTTCCGTTACGGTTTCGGAGCTGAGGTAGGCATCGCCACATCCAAGATCCACGCAAGAGGCCCTGTAGGCCTTGAAGGACTTGTTTCTTATAAGTACCGTCTCGTAGGCAACGGTGACATCGTAGGCCCTTACTGTGACGGCACAAAGAAGTTCAAGCACATCCATCACGAGATTTAATTAAGGAAAGAGGCAATACATATGGTAGTTTCAATCGCATCAGATCACGCAGGTTACGAATTAAGACAGAAGGTAAGGAAGTACCTTGAGGAGAAGGGCTTTGAGGTCCTCGACGGCGGCGCTCCCAATGGAACAGATTCTTATTCTTACGTTGACGCAGGCATCAAGGTTGCTGAAGACGTAACAAGCGGCAAGGCTGAAAGAGGTATCGCAATTTGCGGTACCGGTATCGGAATCTCTCTTGTCTGCAACAAGTACAAGGGGATCAGATGCGCTCTCTGCACCAATGAGTTCATGGCAAAGATGTGCAGACAGCATAACGACGCACAGATCCTTGCATTCGGTGAGCGTGTTGTCGGATTGGGCGTAGCTCTCGGTATGATCGACGCTTTCTTCGAAGAAGAATTCGCCGGCGGACGCCATGCAACACGTGTAAACGGTATCAAAGAGATCGAGGAGAAACATTTTAAGTAAGTTTTTGATAACGTTTTTTGACTATACGGCATAGTCATTTGTTCAATTATATTTGAGTAATGTAAAAGGCTTCGGGTTTACCGGAGCCTTTATTATTCGCGAAAATGCCTAAAACAATGGGTTTGTGGCGTTTTTGGGCATTTGGGACTGAAGTGCTAAATATCAAATCATATCTAAAAGGTATAGTTATGCTCAAACTATTCGTATTTTATTTGTTACAGGGTTAACGCTACAATTGCACTTGAAATCAAATAACGATATCCAAAAAGCATTGAGACATAATATCAATACCTTTCGGAAATGGTTTGAAGGAGGAGAGTTTATGGACACTAATTTAATCAGCAGCTTGATTGATGAGAAAGTCTTTGGCGTCTGGTTCCTGATCGGCGCGGCATTGGTTTTCTGGATGCAGGCTGGATTCGCGATGGTAGAGTGCGGCTTCGCGAGAGCGAAGAACGCCGGCAATATCATCATGAAGAACCTGATGGATTTCTGTATCGGTACAGTAGTATTTATCGCAATCGGTTTCGGTTTGTTCCTCGGCGAAGATATGCTTATGGGATTTATGGGTAAGCCGAACATCGATATCTTCACAAATTACGCAAGCTTTGACTGGTCAAACTTCGTATTCAACCTTGTATTCTGTGCCACAACAGCAACGATCGTATCAGGTGCTATGGCAGAGAGAACAAGATTCTTATCTTACTGCGTATATTCCGCAGTTATCTCAGCAGTCATCTATCCTATTGAAGCTCACTGGACATGGGGCGGCGGCTGGCTCGCATCAATGGGATTCCACGATTTCGCAGGTTCTAACTGCATCCACATGGTAGGTGGTATCTCAGCATTGATCGGTGCAGCTATTCTTGGACCCCGTATCGGTAAGTTCGTAAAAGATAAGAAGGGTAAGGTTACAAAGGTTAACGCTTTCCCCGGCCACAATATCCCTATGGGTGCTTTGGGTGTATTCATCCTCTGGCTCGGTTGGTACGGATTCAACGGTGCTGCCTGCACAGATATGGCTCAGCTCGGTTCCGTTTTCGTAACAACAACAATCGCTCCTGCGGTCGCAACAGTTGTCTGCATGATCTTCACATGGATCAAGTATGGTAAGCCTGATGTTTCTATGTGCTTGAACGCTTCCCTCGCAGGACTCGTTGCAATCACAGCTCCTTGTGACGTAACAGACGCTCTCGGCGCAACGATCATCGGTGCTGTCTCCGGCGTACTCGTAGTATTCGGCGTATGGTTCCTTGATAATGTAATCAGAGTTGACGACCCTGTCGGTGCAGTTGCAGTTCATATGTTCAACGGTATCTGGGGTACGATCGCAGTAGGCCTTTTCGCTACAAACACAGCTCCTGCTTACTCTATCGCAGATAGCGCAGGCAATGAGATGGTTGGTCTCTTCTATGGCGGCGGCTTCAAGCTCCTCGGAATCCAGCTCTTAGGTATGGGCGCTACAGCAGCTTGGACAGCAATCACTATTACAATTACATTCTTCATCATCAAGGCTATCTTCGGCTTAAGAGCATCTGAGGAAGAAGAGCTCACAGGTCTTGACGTTACAGAGCACGGTCTTGCAAGTGCTTACTCCGGCTTCTCCCTCATGGACGTTTCAGGCGCTATGATGGAAGAGAACGAGAACACAGACCTCGGTACACCTGAATATGCTGAGGCTTCTGAGGCTCAGAAGAATGCGGCAGTCAAGGTTGCAGTTGCTCCTGAGATCGACACAGGTATGCATAAGGTCGTAATCATCGCTAAGCTTTCACGTTACGACAAGCTCAGAAAGGCAATGAACGATCTCGGTGTAACCGGTATGACAGTAACACAGGTTATGGGCTGCGGCATCCAGAAGGGTGCAGGCGAGAAGTACAGAGGTGTCGAGGTAGATGCTACGCTCCTGCCTAAGATCAAGGTCGAAGTAGTTGTTTCCAAGATCCCTGTAGATAAGGTAATCGAAAAGGCAAAGGAAGTTCTTTATACAGGTCATATCGGTGACGGCAAGATCTTCGTATACAACGTAGGCAAGGTCGTTAAGATCCGTACCGGTGAAGAAAACTACGCTGCTTTGCAGGACGTAGAGTAAACAAAAAGAGATTTTTGATTCTCATATTCAACCCAACTGTAGTATCCCCGGAGTATAATTGCTCCGGGGAATACTTTTAGAAAGACGGAATTATCATGATCACTTTAAATGACTATTTATATTCGGGAGACACCGTGCTGAAGGTCCTCCTTAGATACTCTTCAGACTTAAGGACTGAAGCCATCGGGACGCATAATTCGGTGGATCTGGCTCACAGCAACTTCCTTATACAGATAATTGAATTGCTTGAACATACTGACTTCCTTACGTCACAGTCCCAAAGGATCAAGGAATTCTATCTTTACATGACTCAGGCATATCCGTTCCTGGCCTTCACGTTCAAGGGACGCATCAAGTCACTGATAAGGGCCGAAGAGAAGTTCAACGGCTATATCCTTGAATACATCTACAATTACTATAAAGAGCACGGAACATACCCTTCAGAGGCCCAGATTAAGAACAATCTCAACTGTTTCAGGGATCTGATCGCATACAGGATCGTTATCTCTCTCCCTTTGTGCCATGTCTCGAAAGAGGAAGACCTTGAGACACAGGAGATCAGGTATCTTTACGAGATAGCAAATGCGCTTCCCGGTTTCCTTGAAGTAAGAGGATTTACGCCTGAGCTTTCAGGGTATCCCGATGAATATAATTCGCCTGTCTTAGGCGAGAATGTCCGTTCATATTACAGGGATTATGTTTATACTCCGCGCCTTTCAGGCTACAGATCGATGCATATAACCCTCTACGATAACCAGGCAAGGTGTTTTACCGAGATGCAGCTTAGGACAAAGGATATGGACGATTATGCGGAGATCGGCGAGGCCAATCACTTCGGTTATGAGAAGAGCCAGGAGGAGAACCGCAGCAAGAGGGACATTATCCCTGAGGGCGAGTGCAAGATCTTCGATGATGCCTATAAGCGCCTGATAATGCTTCAGGAGCTTGACCTGTCGGAGATCAAGGTCAATATGTTCAAAGCCTATAACAATCATCTGATCAACGACGGCTGCGGCCTGTTCAGAGGAAGGCAGATCCTTCCTTTCGAGCATCTGTCCAGATTCCAGAATGACGAAATCTGATCTTTTCCCAAATTTTCACGGAAAGTGGTCTTATATATTAATTATTATTATTGATGACATATAATGCGTTTAGGCGTAAAATGTCTGTATTCGAAAAAAGGGGCAGGCGATAGATCATATGTTAATGGCACTAATTACGGCCGGTTCTTGGCTTTCAGAGTTCTTTGCAGCCTTTGCAGAGAAGTTTGCCGAGCGCTTCAGCACGAATAAGGATATCGGAGCTGAGATCAGCGAAGCCATTATGCAGGTACAGATGTACTTCAACGTAGGAGACTATAAGCTCCTGATCACTGATGCGATCATCGTTACCTGGGTAGCCGTCATTGCCATCCTTATCGTTGTCGGTGTTCTTACAGGCAAGCCTTCCAAGGACTTAAAGCTCACAAAGGGCCAGGCTTTGCTCGTATCCCTTACTGAATTGGTTATCACAACAGCCATGAGCTTCGGCATGAACCGCAAGCAGGCTGAGGAAGTTGCCCCCATGATCATGACATTCGGTCTTGTTATCACCGCGTGCAACTCCATTTCATATCTGCATCTTCCGCCGCCGGCAAAGAATATCGCTTTTGCGATCGGCTGCGCTCTTGCGGCTATCATCTACGTAATCGTCATGACCTTCAAGTTCGTAGGTGCAAAGGGCTTCTGGATCACGCTCACGACACCTATCCCGATCATGATCCCTTTCAAGCTCTTAGACTATGTAGTAAAGCCCTTATCGCTTTCACTCCGTTTGTTCGGTAACGTTTTCGCGGCATTCATATTCATGGAATTCCTCTCGATCTCAGTACCTTTGATCCTGCCGGGCGTTGCAGGCCTCTGGTTCGATATCATCGACGGAATCATCCAGGCTGTCGTATTCTCATACCTCACGATGTCCTACATCGGCGAGAATGTCGAGACTGTAAATGAATACAACGAACATCCCGAAGAGCACGAGAAAAAGAAGAAAACAAAGAAGTCCAAGGCCGTAGCGGCTTGACGATATAACAACAGGTAAAAATTTTAGGAGGAAAATATATGAACGGATTAATTATTGCAGCATTACCTATCATCGCTGCACTGGAGACAAGAGGAATCGCAGCAATCGCAGCAGCAGTTGCTATTTCCTGCGGTGCGTTCGCTTCAACATTTGCCATGGGCAAGGCAGCAAGCACAGCTCTTGAGGCAGGAGCAAGACAGCCTGAGGTCATCTCCAAGCTCCAGACAATGCTTCTCCTTTCTATCGTCTTCATCGAGTCAATCGGTATCTATTCACTCGTTGTCGCATTCCTTTTGATCTTCACAGTCCAGTAAAAGGGAAGACTACCTAGTTTAAGGGAGCAAACAGTATGTCATATTTACCGATGCTGCTATTGGAGGCAGAAGAGTCCAACCTCTTTTCGCCCGATCAGTTTGCAGGATATGCCGTAACAGCCGTAATTACGATAATCAACATCTTGCTTGTATTCATCGTCTTCAGGCTGTTCGCATACAAGAAGATATTAAAGCTCATTCACGACCGTCAGCAGGCGCTTGACGCCGAGCTTGACGCTGCCAAGAAGGCCAAGGAAGAAGCACAGGCTATCGTTGATTCGTCAAAGGAGACGATCGAAGATGCAAAGCGCAAGGGCTCCGAGATCATGGAAGAAGCCAAGGCCAATGCCGATAAGCAGAGCAAACAGGTCATCGACCAGGCAAATAACGAGGCTCAGCAGATCATTGAGAGAGCCGAGGAAGATGCCGCAAGAATGAAGCGCAATGCTTTCGAGACCATGAAGGATGACATTGCAGATCTTTCCGTTCAGATCGCAGGTCACATCATCGGCGATGCAGTTTCCAAAGATGAACTCAGAGAATCCGCTGCAAAGCACACAGAAGAGATCCTCGATAAAGAGGTAGCAAAGAGTGAGTAATCCTACTTCTGACAATAAAGAAAACAAGAGCAGAGCAAAAGGTCCGTCCTTAAGGATCGCGACTGCAGGTGATATCCCTGAAGAAAGACTTGTCAGGGTAGCTGCAAAATTTGCCGAAGTAAACGAGATCGAAGACTACCGTCTCATAATCGAGCAGCGTGACGATCTCATCGGCGGCTTTGTCATCGATTTCCAGGGAAGCCGTTACGACTATTCCATTAAGGGACAACTCGGCCGTATCGGTTCGTTCATGAAGCAGACCAGATCTTTTGAAGCACCCGTTGACGGTGACTTTACTAAGGCCGCTTATACCAAAGAGGAATTTCCTTCAACAAAGATCAAGGAAGACCTTGAAGACGCGCTCGACAGATTCCCTGAGTCACATAAGATCAGTATCGACAATCTTGAGATCCAGGATCTTACAGATACACAGCTCGACAAGCGCGTAGAGGACGCATTCCTTTTCCAGGAGCACAGAGACGAGGTCGGTAAAGTTGCTTCGATCTCCGACGGCGTAGCATCCGTTACGGGCCTTAAGAACTGCATGCTCAACGAGCTTATCTATTTCGCTTCCGGCGCTACGGGTATTGCCATGAACCTTGAGAAGACCAAGGTCGGCGTAGTCCTCCTTACGGGTGAAGATACCGTAGTCGAGAGCATGAGCTGCAAGCGTACCATGACCACATGCTCGGTTCCTGTCGGCATGGGTCTTTTGGGAAGAGTAGTAGACGCTTTGGGCCATCCTATAGACGGCAAGGGCGTCATCAGATATACGGAGGAAAGACCTGTTGAGTCACCCGCTCCGACGATCATCGAGAGAGCACCGGTAGACACGCCTTTGTTTACTGGCATCACGGCGATCGACGCGCTTACTCCTATTGGAAGAGGCCAGAGAGAGCTCATTATCGGCGACCGTCAGACAGGTAAGACTTCTATCGCACTTGATACCATCATCAACCAGAAGAACGAAGACGTTATCTGCGTTTACGTTCCCATCGGCCAGAAAATGGCCAATATCGTTGCAACAGCAGGTTTGCTCGAAAAGCACGGCGCCATGGATTACACGGTAATCGTTGCAGCTTCAGCTTCAGAGTCAGCCGCAATGCAGTACATCGCACCTTTCGCAGCCTGCGCGATTGCAGAGAAGTTCATGTACGACTACCATAAGGATGTACTTATCGTTTACGATGACCTCTCCAAGCACGCACAGGCATACAGAGCGATCTCATTGCTCCTCAGAAGACCTCCGGGAAGAGAAGCTTATCCGGGCGACGTCTTCTATCTGCATTCAAGACTTTTGGAGAGATCCGCAAGGCTTTCAGAAGAGCTTGGCGGAGGCTCGATTACCGCACTTCCTATCGTAGAGACACAGGGTAACGATATCTCGGCTTACATCCCGACGAACGTTATCTCCATTACTGACGGTCAGATCTATCTGTCTCCTGAGTTGTTCTTCTCAGGCCAGAGACCTGCCGTAAACGTGGGACTCTCAGTATCCCGTGTAGGCGGCGCCGCACAGACAAAGGCTGTTAAGAAGGTTGCAGGACCTCTCAGAATCTCTTTGGCACAGGCACGTGAGATGGCATCCTTCTCGCAGTTCGGTTCTGACCTTGATGAGAATACACAGCTCCAGATCAAGCGTGGTACTGTCCTTAACGAAGTATTGAAGCAGGAGAGATTCTCACCTCTGACGATGGCTTCCGAAGTCGTTCTGCTTTATTGCGCGACAACGGACAAGTTCAATTTCCTTGCTACTGAAGACATATTTGAGTTCTATACAGAGCTTATGGGCGAGATCAAGCTCCGTCATCCGAATATCTTCGAAGAACTTACAGACGGAAAGGTATTGACCGACGAGATAAGAGCGGAGATCGATACCGCATACAGCGAGTATAAGGAAGCATTCCTCAGGGATCACGAGGAGTACGTAGAGGACTACTGATCTTATGGAGAGCTTTTCTGCAATCAAGAAAAGAATGAAGAGCGTCAATGACATTAGTCAGATGACTAATGCGATGCAGCTTGTCTCCAGCGCGAAAATGAGACGCTCCCAGCTCCTTCACGAGTCGATGTATCCGTTCTTCCTTTTCTGCGTTGAGTCAATGCAGGAAATGATCCGCAACAACGAGCACCTTGATAACCCGTTCTTTATGCTTGAACAGAAGCATGAAGGTGAGACATGGAAGATCGGTTATTACGTTCTTTCCGGTGACCAGGGCCTTGCCGGCGCTTACAACAATAACATGGTAAAGATCACCGAAGATCACATAAGACAGAAGATCGTGGAGAATTCACAGAAGAATATATCTACGTCTTATGAACTCAATGTTTTCGGACGCCTGGCAAGAGAAAAACTTGCAAGGTTCGGATATAACGTTAATACCTCGTTCGCGTTCCCTATCTCGGAACCAACCTACAATGACGCACGACAGGTTAGCGCGATCATGAGGAACAGATTCCTCAAAGATGACTTCGATCTCGTGTATCTTCTTTACACAAGAATGGAATCATCTGTAAAGATGGAACCTGTTGCGTTAAGACTTCTGCCGGTAGATCCCAAATCCATATCGAGACTCCTTCCGAAGGATGTCTCAGATGCCGGCATGGCTATCCAGAGAGGTAATGAATTAGAGTATTTCCCGAATTCCGATGCGGTATTCAACTACCTCATCGATACATATACGAACGCGATGGTATTCGGCGCGATGGTCGATGCTTTTGCAAGCGAGCAAACTGCAAGACTCACCGCCATGGAGAATGCAACGGACAACGCCGAAGAAATGATGAAAAAGCTTGAACTCCTGAGCAACCGTGCCCGTCAGGCAAAGATCACGACGGAACTTACGGAGATCGTAAACGGTGCCCAGCAGGCAGAGAAGATGTGAGGATTAGAAAATGGCATACGGCAAGGTAATACAGATAATAGGACCTGTAATCGACTGCGAATTCGCTAAAGGTGAGATCCCGAAGATCAACGAAGCGATAAGGATCATGAGAAATGCTCCTGTTGTTGCGCCTGAACAGGACCCCGCATTCGATCCCGAAGCACTCAAGGGTGATAATGATGTATACTGCGAAGTCCTTCAGCAGAGGGGCTCCGGCGTCGTAAGATGCGTATCATTCAATCCGACGGAAGGTCTTACGAGAGGACTCGTTTGCGAGTCTTTCGGATCTTCCATCAAAGTCCCGGTAGGCGAGAACATCACAGGAAGACTTTTCGATGCCATCGGCCACCCGATCGACAATAAAGGCGATGTAAATGCCGATGCATTCTGGCCTATCCACAGACATGCTCCTTCATTTACCGAGCAGTATCCTGCCGAGACAATGCTTGAGACAGGTATCAAGGTCATAGACCTTCTCGTACCTTTCTCAAGAGGCGGTAAGATCGGTCTGTTCGGAGGTGCCGGCGTAGGTAAGACAGTCCTTATCCTTGAGCTCATCCGCAACATCGCAAGTGAGCATGGCGGATATTCAGTATTTACAGGTGTCGGCGAGCGTTCACGTGAAGGTAACGACCTCTGGAACGAGATGAAGCAGTCCGGCGTTCTTGATAAGACTATCATGGTATTCGGTCAGATGAACGAGACATCAGGTGCGAGAATGAGAGCGCCTCTTACAGGTCTTACGATGGCTGAATATTTAAGAGACGAGAAGCACAGAGACGTGCTCCTGTTCATCGATAATATCTACAGATTTGTTCAGGCAGGTTCGGAGGTATCAGCCCTCTTAGGCCGTATTCCTTCAGCCGTTGGTTATCAGCCTACACTCACAGGAGAAGTAGGTGAACTTCAGGAAAGGATCACATCCACAAGAAACGGTTCCATCACATCCATTCAGGCCGTTTACGTCCCTGCAGACGATATCACAGACCCTGCACCTGCCACGACATTTGCTCACCTTGATGCAAATATCGTATTGTCCCGTGCGGTAGTTGAGCTCGGTATCTATCCTGCTGTTGACCCTCTTGAATCTTCTTCAAGAGTACTCACGGAAGAAGTCGTAGGTTCAGAGCATTATCACGTTGCACGTAAGGTTCAGGAGATGCTCCAGCGTTATAAGGAACTCCAGGACATCATCGCGATCCTCGGTATGGAAGAGCTTTCAGAAGCAGACAGACTTATGGTATCGCGTGCACGTAAGGTTCAGAGATACCTGTCACAGCCGTTCTTCGTAACTGCTGACTCCACAGGCTTCGAACCCAGATACGTACCTGTATCAGAGACTGTAAAAGCCTTTGGTGAACTTATCTCAGGCTCTTTGGATCACATCCCCGAGCAGTGCTTCTTCATGAAGGGCGGTCTCGACGACGTTCTTAAGGCATACAAGGAAACCACTTAATCTCTTTATATGGCAGACCACGTATCTCACAAGATCAACCTTCTTATAGTTACCCCTTATGAAGATTTCTTCGAGGGTCAGGTTGACAGCGTCCGTATTCCCACGAGCGACGGTGAGTTCGGTTTCATGGCAGGACACACTCCGTTTGTTGCTGCTTTGGAGCCAGGTGCATGTGCACTTACTGCCAACGGCAAGACAAGATACTGCATGCTCTCAGAGGGTTATTGCGAGATAAACGGCATGCTTGCGCTCATCGTGTGCAACTCCGCAGAATGGCCCGAAAACATGCGTCTTAGAAGGATCGTTACTGCATATAACAATGCGCTGGAAGAGATCAAGACTCACGTTGACAAGAATGGCAGACCTGTTTTCTCCGAAGACAGCATTGCAAAAGGAAAGCGCGCTCTTGCGAGAATGAAGTTCATTGAGCGTTACGGTACTGATGCCCAGAGAGAGCGACTTGCTGGCTATAAGAAGACTGATTTCCCTGACGGAAAAGTTCCGAGACTGCAGTAATCAATTATTCAGTCCAAAACGGAACTCTATATCTCCAAATGCTATCTTCTGTCCGGATTTGATCTCATAAGATCTGCCGTTTTCAACCGGAGAATCTTCTATGAATGTTTTCCCGGAGCCCTTAGCAGGTTCTAAGTAGAAAGATCCGTTTGTCTGTCTTATCACCGCATGCAGCGGTGCGATTCCTTGTTCATCCAGGACTATATCTGACAGGAAACAATCAGAGCCGACCGTTGTCTTATCCAGATATAGCGAGTAGTTACTGTGTATCTTTTCATTGTCTGAAATCAAAGTAAGTTTGCCCGTTGTAAGAGGCGTATAAGTATTTACCGACTCCGCATTCTTACTTTCTGATGAGTATTCATCCGGCTGAGAGAGCACGGGATTATCTGAGAACAGAATTGAACTTCTCTGTCGTGATTGTTCCTGTGATTCAACTTTCCTGATACCCGCATTTGTCTTCTTCTGATTCAGCATCGTGGTTATGAATATGATCACGGAAAGCAGGAAGAACAGAATGCAGGGAAGAGGCATCTTACCTAGTATCGAAAGCACTGAAAGTACAGAAGAAAGAACTGCAATAAGCAGATCCTTTTCTGTCTTTGAAAGCTGCCTTAACGATGCTGGAAGGCCTGTAGTAGCGTGCTTTTCATCCTTTTGAATGTTCATCGAAAAAAGATCGTCTCCGCCGTCGCCTCTTATGAGCCCTGCTATCTTTAAGAACATCTCTTCGTTGTTCTCTTTTACGCTGTAAACCAATGCGTTCTTCTCATCATCGGTAATTATGCTCTTGAAGAAATCGCAGTTAAGTAATTCTTCAAGGCGTGAAGCACCCAAAGAGGATATACAAAGATCTTCAGGATGGCTCTTTACAGGAAGGCAGCACATCTTAACCGAGATGCCTTCAGGATCGGTAAACATCAAGTTCGGATCGAGAACTAAACATGAAGGAGAGATGAGGTTGTCCAGAAGTTTTGCAAATGCATAAAAAAGGTCCCCGACAGATCTGCGCCTCAGACTCAGGTTCTTATTATCTTTTTTGTGTGAGGCGGTTTTCTTACCCGGAGAAAATACGGAAAATTCCGGGTCTGTAAGCTGTAGATAACCTGAGAATTCAAAGCAACACATTGCTTCTGTACCGAAATAATCGGTAACAGGCTGAAGATAGAAGTCTGACTTATTTCCGGCAATTACCTCTTCGGCATAAGCGCATATTTTATCCGGACTGTCGAGCTTTTCTATAGCGTAGTATCCGTAGGGTCCCTTCTTGATCTGCATTTTTATGTTCCTTTATAGATAACTCAAAAACTTGTTTTATAGGGGGAGATTCAGAAAGCGGATGCTATCTTTGAATCGTCAAAACAGAAGTTCATAACCTTTTCTCCATATTCCGTAAGACCGGTCCTGAAGAGCAGAGCCAATGCCACGAGCACCGCGATAATGATAACTATTTCAACGGTTCCCATACCTTTCTTATTCCAACGTTTCTTTCTCTGTCGCATAGCCTTTTCCTCCTTTATATGCCGAGTGAGATAATTGCGGGTGTCATTGCGACCATCAGGACGCTTATGAAATCAAGCGTCATGGGGATGATCATTCCCAGAGCTTCACGTTCCTGTCTTTTGCGCGAAGCGTTTCTGCATAAGTTCCAGCATGCCTGGGACTGCAGATTCAACATATTCAATACTTCCGAAGTGCCGAGCCTGCCGTATCTTGCTATGAGAAGCAGCGCGGCCTGAGCTTCCGGTATCTGGATCCTTAAAGAGAATTTCTCGATGGCATCTGAAGCCGGTATGCCGCTTAATACCATTGCTCTTAAGTTCTTTATCTCAAGCGATAAGCTCTTATTCTCATCGAAAGCTTTTGAGCAGATCGATATTGCCTTCGGAAGCTGCATGCCTGATTCCAGAAGTGTTGATATCAGACACATGAAAAGCGGGATATCACTCATAAGATCCTCTCTTTTGCGCTCCACATCAGACCTGATCTCAAATCCGCCTAGTAACAATAATGCGGCCGTTAAAAAGAGCGCAAAGAGAGGGTTCTTACCAAGTGTTATAAGGATCGAAGCTGACAGGATCAGGAATACTGTTCCCGTCAAAAGCTGCTTTTTAAGATATTGCTCATAAGTGTAATCCGGGTTTACTGAAAGCTCATTAAAGAGCTCGTGTCTGGCTGTTATGAAGCTGGCAGGGAAGATCTTCTTTACGAGCTTTGTAAGCGGTGTATTGTATGCTTTTCCCGTATTCAAATTTGTTGCCAGTTCAGACTTATAAGCCTTTCTGCCATATTCATGTGACATGAACTTTAAGAGCATCGCGCACGCTATTGTGCATATGCCGAATGCACAGGCCAGAAGAAAAGATCCTGTCCTTGTGTTCCTTGCCATATCGAGATATTCGTGACTCATGTAATTAAGCGCGAAAGTAACTCCGAACGGCATTGCACAAAGGATTGCCGCTTCGGCATTCTTGCCTGCATTGGATGCCGCGATCTCTCCCTGAACAGCATTAAGTTCTGAGAGCATCTGGCAGGAGCTTCTTAATATTGAGAGACTGTTGTTGCCGATTTCACCTGATATTGCGAGTGCATGGAAAACAGGGACGGTCTCAGGAAAGGAGATCTGCTGTGCAAATGTGTTCAGCGATTCCTCAAGGCTTACATGAAGCTTCAGATTGTTTTCCAAATTGATCAGAGGCTTTAAGAGCATCGAACGTTTCCCGAATGTTCTCTCGATGACAGGTCTTATCAGAAGTAGGGATTTCTCGATTGAATAGCCGCTCGACACGCTTGTTGTAAGCACCTGAAGGAGCACGAGAAGCTGGGTCCTCATGTGTCTGTAATTATTCGAGTAGATCTTCTTCATGGCTTCTTTCCAAGGAAAGATACTGAGCACGACAGCAAGGATCAGCCTTACTGTTTCTGATCTTATGAAAAGGCCTGATGCAAAGTAAACAACGGCAACAAAGACCGGATATACCCAGACAGTCTTTGCAAGAAATAAGGCGAAGGGGTGACGTCTGCTACGCGCGGTATGCCATCGCTCTTTTGATATCTTCATCGCTTGCGATACGTTCAAGTCTGTCACCTCCTTTATTTCTGTACAGAGTCTTAAGTCTGTATTCGTGATCCTGAGGCGGTAAGACCTCGCAGATCTCGTCTATGTATCTTTTTCCTTCACGGCTTCTCATGATGTGAAGGACAATGTTTATTCCCATCGATACCTGCGACAGGATAGCGTCGTAGGGAAGGGAAGACCCGGACATAATCATGGCCGTAAGCCTTTCCATCATCTCGAAGCAGGAGTTGCTGTGTCCCGTGCTCATGGAGCCCGGGTGTCCGCTTGTTAAGCAGGACAGGAGATCTGCGCTTTCCTTGCCTCTGACTTCACCGACAATGATGCGGTCCGGCCTCATGCGTAAAGAGGCCCTGATCATCATTCCTATGTTTACTTCTCCGGTTCCGTCAGGCCCGGGGAGCCTTCCTTCCATCTGGACCAGGTTGTCGATCCCCTGAAGCTTTAATTCAGCTGAATCTTCTATGGTCACTATGCGTTCATTCTTCGGTATGAAGTTCGACAAAGAGTTCAAGAACGTGGTCTTTCCGCTCCCTGTGCCACCGCATATGAAGATGGTCCTTTTGTTCCTTACGCACTCTGCAAGAAATCTTGCAGCATCCTCACTTATAAAGTCCTGTCTTATCAGCGATACGATGTCATGAGTGATGCCTGTAAACTTTCTTATCGTTACTGTTGTTTCTCTTGATATAGGCGGCAGGACAGCGTTTGCTCTCGAGCCGTCAGGAAGCCTTAAGTCGGCAATCGGATTTGCTTCGTTAAGAGGCCTGTTCTGATTTGCAAAAAAGCAGGAGATGCATGTCCTTAATGATTCCTCATCGCGAAAAGACAGATTGGATTTATAGAGTTTTCCGCCGCGTTCAAAGAAGATCTTATAGGGACCGTTGACCATTATCTCCGTGACCGAAGGATCTTCCATCAGAGGCTCGATGACATCAAGGCGTCTTAATGAATTGAATACCATCTGGGCCATCTCGCGTTTCTGGTCCAGGTTCATCTTGTAGGAAGGATTCTCGGAGATAACGTCGGAGATTATCTCTCTGAGTTTCTCGTCCGAAGGATCCGATTCACCAGATATGGCATTCAGAACGCAGTAGGTGATCTGCTCTTTGATGTCGGCGGGATCAGTCTTTGCCTGACTCATACGACCTGTCTCCCGGGACTGTATCTGTCATCAAGGATATCCGGATCTTTAATGTCATCAGCATAGTAGACGGAGATCCTTTCTCTTCCTAGTGCTTTGGTAAGCTGTGCTATAAGGTCTTTTGAACCTATGTCTTCGCCGGCATTTATGGCAGGCAGCAGAATGATCACCTTGTCGCAGCTGCTTAGAAGTTCCGGAAGATCTTTTGTCCTGAATCCTTCGACGACCGCAATGACGTTCACGAATCTCTTATTGGAATGCGCGAGATTTGCAGCATGGTTGATAAGCGTCATGGAACGCGTTACTCCGATATCGTAGACGTCGTCGTTATTCATGCAGCTTCCGGGTGTGAGGAATCCCGATTCATCCATGTTGCAGTACTTGAGGATGTCTTCAGGTACGAACTTTTTGGATTTGCATGCCTCCAGAAGAGACGTCATGTTAGAACCTGCGGGGGCTCTCCATAAAGACCTTATCTTGCTGGTGAAATCCAGCCTGATGTTAAAGTCCGCACCTGAAAGATCGTGGCCCAAGCTGCTGATATATCTGTCTCTTACGTCAGAGTAGACGAACGGAATGACGGCGGTCACAGAACCCGTGACAGGCGCGAGAAAAGAGGGTGATTCCGCGTTCTTCCTGATCATGGGGATAAATCGGGCACAATCAATTATCCCGCCGTCTTCCGTTAGCCTTATGGGTGAGACTGAAAATGAGGATAGTTCTTCCTTTGAGATATCTCTCGGATCGTATAAGACTCTTTCATAGTCGCTGAATCTTGTTTCCTGATCCGGATCGTCAAAGTAAGGATTAACGATATAGGCATCAGGGAAAAAGCTCTTAAGCCTTCTTTTCAGAAGTCCAGATATGTATTCATTCTTCTCATAGATCTTGATCGTAAATGCCATTTACCGTTCCTCCTTAACTCCTGTTCTTAGTTCGGATTGTAAGGCCGTAAAAGGCTTGATAAAAGCGACAAAACACGACAAAAACCGACAAGGAAAAACGCCTGGGGAGGACTTTTTCGAGGGGTAATAAATTAATTAATATTATTAACAAATTGCATTTTTGAGCCGGATTTTGGAAAAGTTTTCATCCTATCAAGGCAATAGGAATATTGCCGATTGACAAAGTGCAAAGGTATAAGTACAATCTTGTCGTTACAATTTAAATTCTTGCTTATCAAGAGTGGCTCTAGGGACCGGCCCGTTATGAGCCCGGCAACCGCGGAAAGCAGCGGTGCCAATTCCGGCAGGGAAACCTGAAAGATGAGGATCGATACATTAAGCGTTGGCCTTCTCCTTTCGGGAGGAGGTTTTTTTCATTGCATAAGGCAATGGTAGAAAGGAAAGAAAATGAGAAATAAAAAAGGAAACTGGCTGTTCACTTCTGAATCAGTTACTGAGGGACATCCCGACAAGATCTGCGACCAGATCTCTGACAGCGTTCTCGACGCGATCTTGGAGCAGGATCCGACAGCGCGTGTAGCCTGCGAGACATGCACGACAACAGGCATGGTGCTCGTTATGGGCGAGATCACGACATCTGCTTACGTCGATATTCCTTCGATCGTAAGGAATACCGTAAAGGAGATCGGCTATAACTCAAGCGAGATGGGTTTTGACAGTCATTCATGCTCCGTGCTCACTTCTATTGATGAGCAGTCACCCGATATCGCAATGGGCGTTAACGAGTCTTATGAGGCCCGTCACGGCGGCGAAAAGGAACTCGACACAGGTGCAGGCGACCAGGGCATGATGTTCGGATACGCAAACGATGATACTCCTGAGCTTATGCCTATGCCGATCGCTCTTGCTCACAAGCTCACTATCCGTCTTACCGAAGTACGTAAGAACGGTGCTGACTTCTTAAGACCTGACGGTAAGTCTCAGGTTACTGTAGAGTATGAGAACGATAAGGTAAAGAGGATCGACGCAGTCGTTATCTCAACACAGCACAGCGCTGACGTAACACTCGAATTCCTTGAGGATTACATCAAGGAGAACGTCATCAAGGCTGTCATTCCTGCAGAGCTCATGGATGAGAATACAAAGATCTACATCAATCCTACAGGCAGATTCGTAGTAGGCGGACCTCAGGGTGACTCCGGTCTTACAGGAAGAAAGATCATCGTAGATACATACGGCGGTTTTGCACGTCACGGCGGCGGATGCTTCTCCGGTAAGGATCCGACGAAGGTTGACCGTTCCGCATGCTACATGATGCGTTATATCGCTAAGAACATCGTAGCTTCCGGCATTGCATCCGAGTGCGAAGTCCAGGTCGCTTACGCCATCGGCGTAGCTAAGCCGGTATCCGTAATGGTCGATACTTTCGATACAGGTAAGATCAGCGATGAGAAGATCACTGAGATCGTAAATAAGGTCTTCGATTTAAGACCTGCAGCCATCATCAGGGATCTTGACCTCAGAAGACCTATCTATGCAAAGACAGCAAGCTACGGTCACTTCGGAAGAACCGACATCGAGCTTCCCTGGGAGAAGACAGATAAGGCAGAAGAGATCAGAAAGCTCGCCGGTATCTGATAAGAGGACATAATCAGTCTCAAATGCCCGGTCAAAGTCTCAACTTTGGCCGGGCTTATTGTTTTGCATCAGGATTATTGTTAGCATTTTGGAAAAGTTTACGGTAAGAAGAGTCAAGCCATGAAGAAAGAACCTAAGGACGATAAGAAACTCACTTTGACGGTCGGTGATATCGGCAGTGAGATAGAAGATGCAAAGGTAACCTGCATCAAGGTTTTCTGTCCGAGGAAGGCCAACAACTTTGTCTCATTTCTTTGCGACGGCAGGTTTACCGTGGCAGGCAGATCCACGGTCGATATCGTTGAGGGCGGCTCTTACATAATCTCCGGTAAAGTTACCGAGTGGAACAACAGACCTCAGGTCAGCTTAAAGAAGATAAAGGTCGATGAGGAAGCGGGCGACACTCTTCTCATTGCTTCATTTCTTGCAGATAACATAAGCGGTCTGGGCAAGACCACTGCCGAAGCGCTGGCTGAAAAGTTCGGGAAAGATATCCTGAAGGTCTTAACCGAGACACCTGAACTTGCTTCGTCGTCAGTAACAGGATTGTCCTCTTCCAGAGCTATGGCGATATGTGACAAGATAACCGAGGAATATGAGTTCTTCGCACAGGGCCTTGAAGCTAAGCTCATGGGCTTTTCGCAGGCTCAGATAAAGCTTCTGAAGAATACTGACAAGCTCGACTGTGAAGAGATTAGGAAGAAGCCGTTTGCGCTCATGGGACACGGTATCGCGGGCTTTGAGATACTTGACCGAATTGCGCTCGGCGAAGGTATGGAGATCACCGCCAAGGAGAGGATAGCTGCGGCTTTATATCAGGCTTGCATGTATCTTCACGAGGACACAAAATCCACGGCGCTTCTGCCTCAGGATGTAAGGAAAAGGACGTTGGAGTACGTCAATCTCCGTGAATCAAAGATAACGTCCGAACAGTTTTCCGCCGTGTTCAGAGACGCTGCTTCGCTCGCCATTGAAGACAAGAGGATAGCCGTATATAAATACGATAACGGCAAGTGTGCGGTATGCGACGTGGAGGATAACGATGCGCGCTTTGCGACGATGAGTTATTTCGCTTCGGAACTTGCGATCGAGAGACGCATCAATGAGATGCTCAAGACTAAGACCAATCCTCCGGCAAGAGATGAGAGCGACAGGATAATCAGGGAAGTCGCGTCAGATCTCGGTATCATTCCCGATAAGTCCCAGCTTGATGCCCTGTATCTTTGCATGTACAGTCCGATAAGCGTAATTACGGGCGGCCCCGGCACCGGCAAGACCACGATAATGGGCGTTCTGGGCGAGTACTTCAGAAGGAATAAGATAAGCTGTGTTTTTGCTGCGCCTACAGGCAGGGCAGCGAAAAAACTGTCGGAGGCAAGCGGCACCGAAGCTTCCACTATCCACAGGCTTCTGGGTGTCAGAAGAACGATCAATACTGACGACGAAGAGCTTCTTCCTGATGACAGGGCAGGGCAGTATAACAGCCTTCTGTTCGTGCACGGGAAAGATAATCCTATTGTGTGCAGGGTAATAGTCATCGATGAGATGTCGATGGTGGATACGATGCTCTTCAGGCATCTTCTCGATGCCGTGGACAAAGGCACTTCGATTATCCTGGTAGGCGATCCGGACCAGCTTCCGTCTGTAGGTTCAGGCGATATATTAAGAGACCTTTTATCATGTAATTCGATCCCTAAGATAAGGCTTGATGCGCTGCACAGACAGGCAGACGACGGCTCTATCGCGGCCAACGCAGAACGCATACTTGAAGGTACCGCACCTGAAAGTGACGGTGGTGATTTTGAGATCATAAGCTGCAAGACTGAAGAGGAAGCGCAGGAGACGATAGCAAGGCTCATTATCGAGCATAATGACGAGGACCTTATCTGTCTTACACCTACGAAGAATGAGAATGTCGCTTTGGGTACCGTACAGCTCAATAAGCTTATCCAGGCATTGGAAGTTAAAGATGAACTGAAAGTAATAAAAAGAGGCCAGAGCCTGACACTTCATGTCGGCGATAAGGTCATGCAGAATAAGAACGATTATCAGACCGAATGGATAGATCCTGTTACGGGTGAGGTTTTACAGGGTATATTCAACGGCGAACTCGGAGTTGTAAGTGACATCGACCCTGTGAAGGGCAGCTGCACCATAACTTTTGATGAAGGCAAGTCAGCGGAGTATAAGGGAAAGCTCCTGGAGAACATTGATCTTGCTTATGCCGTTACGGTACATAAATCACAGGGCTGTGAATTTGACAGGGTAATAATCGCTTTGGGCAAGATGAATATGCTCCTGTATAAGCGCAGCCTGCTCTATACGGCGGTAACGAGGGGCAAGATGAACGTTACCATCGTTGAGCTTGAAGGAACACTTCAGAAGTTTTTGAAGGCGCCTAAGGGTGATACCAGAGAGACGTGCTTAAAAGACCTTTTGAAGACCGTTGATTTCCGCAGGAATAAATAGTGCGGAGATCAGTAGCAAAAACAGTTATCCCGATCGAAGTAAGAGAAGCATTTAAGAGGGCGGTGGATCTTATCCTTCCTTTCAAATGCCCGGTTTGCGGCGGTGTCGCCGATATAAAAGACAGGTTTGAAAGTTACGATGACCTTTACATCTCCATTTACGGAACGAAGCCGGAACTGCACATTTGCGGGAAGTGCCTTTCGATGCTCAATATCAGTGATGAGGACAGAAGGTGGTTCTTATGTCTTTCGAACCCTGTCGAAAATGACCCGTGCCCGGGGCTCGCGCTCTATATGCCGTTCCCGTATAAGGGAATAGCTGAGCGTGCGATACCTGCGATCAAATTCGGAAAGAACAAAGAACTCGCAAGATTGTTTGGAACGGTCCTCGGTTCGAGTCTTGCCCGCGAAGGAATAAGGGCTGATCTGGTAGTCCCGATTCCTTTGTCGGAGGAGAGGCTTGCTGAAAGAGGCTTTAACCAGGCTTACGAGATCGCTTATCCTGTTGCAAAGATAAATTCCATTCCCGTGGCAGAAAACTGCCTTGTGAGGACCAGGGATACGGGAAGGCAGTCGGATATAAACGATATCAATAAGAGAGCAGGAAACGTAAGGGGCGCTTTTGAAGTAAGCACCAACTGGGATGTGACGGGTCTCCGTGTGGTAGTCGTGGATGACGTAGCAACTACAGGTGCCACGCTTCACGAGGCTGCAAAGGTGCTTTACAAGGCCGGAGCAGCCAAAGTGTTATGTGTTGCATTTGCCGGAAACAGGAACGTCAAGAACGCCGAACCGTTCTAAAATGCTCTCTGAAAAAATGTTAATACTTTTGATGCCGATTTGATGTATCTGAGATTTAGTATGAAATTGAATTCAAATATCTTTGATTCCGATTGTTGGGGAACAGTAGGACTTTGATCGATTTGGTCCCATATTTTCAGGGGGGATTGTTTATGGGAAAAACCAGGTTTTTTGCCATTGTTTTGGCTATCGTTATGTTGACACCGGTGCTTACGTCTTGCCGTGCCGGTAAGAATAAGAACAATGTCGTTAAGGCGGATGATCCGTGGTACGAATCCACCAAGTTTGAACTTAAAATGGACTTACAGAAGAATGATCTTCTGGCATCGTCAGTGGTTTATACATGCAACGACAAACTCTTTTCTGCATACGTCATGACGCCGGACCGTTTTGCCACAACAAGATCACTGCTCGATACTTATGATTATGAAGGCAATCTGCTGAGCCGTAAGAAGATCACTTGCCCGGACGGCTTCCGTGCGCAGGATATCTATTGCATCAACTCAGATCAGGAAGGGAAAACATTAAGAGCTGCGGCTTACATTAATTCCGCGGAGAAGCGCGGTTTTGCGTTTTTGGACATCGACCCGGAGACCGGTAATGTCACAAATATAAAAATGATAGAAAGAAAGAGCAAATTCCCGGGTGCCTCGATCTTCTATATCGATTATGTCGGTGAATATGCTTTCGTTACGTTTGATGTCTCAGATTCACCGGCGAGCCCTGTGTATTGTCTGGCTCTTTACAAGGATAACGAGTTGTGTGGTGAGATCGATATGACAGCGGATAAGGTCATTCATATCGCCGGGTATTCAGTCGATGAATCCACAGATTCCGTGTATGTGGCAGCCGTAGAACCTGAAGGTCTGTTCTCTCTGGAATATGACTTAAATACAGGAAACCTTAAGAGCAGGACTAATCTTCTGGAGTCTGACGGAAAGACCGTTAACCTGGCGGAATATACGTTAACGGATAACGGCGATTACTGTAAGCTCGATTCACGGGGCAATATCGTGAAAGCCGATATTAAGAGCATGACTTCACAGACTGCGATCGATGTAAACTGGTATGATCCGTATTTTTATCCGTCAAATACAGAATTCAGTTATTCGGTTACCCCTCAGTTATTAAGCTGTACTGAAGACAGAGCCGTTATTCTGGATACAAAGACTGTGATGTTTGCAAATATCGACCCTGATAATACTATGTACATTACGGTTCTTAAGAAGGCTGACAAAAATCCGCATGCCGGCAAAGAGATCATAGAGATCGCTCTTCCTCTTTATGAGTCCGGCATGTCTGATTACCTGGCAAGAGCCATATATGAATTCAACAGAACAGACACTGAATATCTCATAAGAGTGTGGGATAAATATAAGACGGGAAAAACGTTAGGGAGAATGATCCCTGACCGCGATGAAAACGATACGGAACTATATGAAATGATCCAGGATCTTAAGGGTGATGATGCTCCGGATATTGCTGTCGGCATTCAGAAGAAATATGCAATGAATGACGAAGTCTTTATGGACTTGACAGGTTTCTTAGATCCTGAGGTTGTTGATAAACAGTACAGTAATATTTTTGAGGCCGGAAGGATCAACGGCAAACTGTATTTCCTGCCTGTAACTTTACAGATCGAAGGGCTCGTTACAAAAGCTGATCTGCTTGAAGAAGGTGCGGTGGGAATTACATTCGAAGATTACGGAAAGATGGTGAAGGACAAGCTTTACGGTTTCTCTCCGTATGATTATCCGGACTCGGAATACTTTAACAAGCGCGCATTTATCCTGTCATGCATAGACACAAAGAGCGCTATTGAGGGAGATAAGATCGATTTCGGTACCGGCCAGTTCCGTTCAGCCGTTGAATATGCAAAAGACAACTTCACATATGATGATGTATCAAGCACACCTGAAGATTATTTACACGACTGGGTCAAAAGACCAAGAGAAAGATGCTATTACGCAAAGCTCGACAGCTACTATGGTTTTGTGAAAGCGTGCTACAACAGTAATGGTAAATATGTCATTATCGGTACGCCTTCAGTAGATGCGTCAGGCCCGAGGTTCAAAGCTCTTGAGACAGTATCAGTATCGGCAACGACTGATGTAAAGGACGGCTGTAAGAAGTTCCTGAATTACCTGTTCTCAGGCAAAGCTTATGATTCGGCTGATTGTGGTTTCCTGAATATCGTAACCAACAAGGAGATCATGAACAGGAATATCGAATCAATTACCAAGCTTAATAATGATTTCTTTGAGAGGTACGAGACTGCGAAAAAGAACGGCGTGATAATTGTGCCGGGTTATGTGGAAAAGGCAGAAGGCGATAAGCTCGCCACAGACGAGATGCGTGAGAGTTTCCTTAACAGCATGTCGACGATCTCCACATACTATTACGAGGATCACGAGATAGTTAAATTCGTTATGGAAGAGCTTGCACCGTACTATGCAGGTGACCGTTCCTTTGATGATGCGGTCAGGATCCTGAATGACAGAACAGCCAAATACGTAAAAGAGATGTAACCGCAACGGGAACAAGTTTATATAAAGTTGCTATCGATCTGATTGGGGAAATAAGAATTCTTAAGGGGGTAATTATGAGAAGTGTTAAACCTGCAGCTTTTATTCTGGCTATCGTAATCCTGATGCCAATGCTTATGTCATGCCGGTCAGGAAACAAGAGCAGTAGTGTAGTCAAAGCAGACGATCCGTGGTATGAGACTACAAAGTTCGAAATGAAAAAAGACATTCGTCAGTATGAGAAAGTAAAAGAAGCCGAGATCTGTACGAGTGATGACAAGGTGTTCAGTATATATCCGTTATCCCGTGACATGTGGGGCTCGGCCAGAACTGTTCTTGATACTTATGATTTTGAAGGCAATCTTATTAGCAGGAAGGAAATTAAATGTCCTGATGAGTTCTTCATCCCGCTTGTCTATTCGATCAGTTCTGACCCGGAAGGAAAGACATTAAAAGCAGCTCTTTTCCTTAATTACTACGGAGAGAGATTTTACGCGGCATTTGCGGATATAGATGCAGAGACCGGAGAAATATCGAATATAAAGGACATGCTGAATAAAGGTAATGTCTACATGAACGAAGTGTGGGACGTAACGGTAATAGGAGATTATTCTCTTATTACGACCAATGATGCCATAGAACCGACGGAATCAGCTACTTCTATGCTGTTGTTCAAGAATTCAGAGTTAATAGGAAAACTTGACACATCTTCGATAAATCCCAATGCGACGTCAAGCGGTTTTTCCCTGGATTTGTCAAGGGATTCTTTATTTATCTTATTCATGGAAATGGGTGCAGCCAATACAGCTGAATTCGACTTGAATACCGGCGGATTAAAGAGTTTAAAAAGCATTGTGGATTCAGATGAGAAAACCGTAAGCTCATTGGAATATACTCCAACAGATAACGGAAAAATGTGCAAGATCGATGATCTGGGCAATATTACTGAGTTTGATACAAGTTCCATGACTTCAAAAACCGTTGTGGATTGTAAATGGCATACGCCCTTGTTCCATCCGTTTATCAGCAGATATAGATACGTTTCCTCAAAAATACTGAGTTGTACCGAAGAAAGAACGGTCATTCTTGATTTTGAGAACGTAACCTATGGACTTGATGATCCGGCATCTTATGATTACATTACGGTTTTGAAAAAAGCTGACAAGAATCCCCATGCCGGCAAGAAGGTCATTGAAATAGCGATGTCTTCATATAACTATGAAGTGTCAGATTATCTTTTAAGATCCATAACTGAATTCAACAGGACCAATAAAGAATATCTGTTAAGAGTATGGGATAAGAATATCTCAGATTATTCCCTGGTGGATGCTTTCTCAAAGGCATCAGATGGAGATATATCAGCATATGAGATGATACAGGCGCTTAAAGGTGATGAAGCTCCTGACATCGTGGTCGGCGTGCAGAATACTTATGCGATGCGGGATGAGATCTTTATGGACCTTACAGGGATCCTTGAACCTGAGGTAATGGAAAAACAATATGAGAACATAATCGATGCAGGAAAAGTAAACGGTAAGCTGTATTTTCTGCCGGTATCTTTGAAGATAGAGGGTCTTGTTACAAACACAAAACTTTTAAAGGACGGAGCTGTCGGTCTTACATTTGATGAATTTGAAAAGATGATCAAGGATGATCTGAAAGGTTATTCTCCTTATGATCTTCCGAACGAGTGGAACTTTAACAAAAGGACTTTTATCATGTCCTGTCTGGATACCAAGAGTGCTATCGAGGGTGATAAGATCGATTTCGGAACGGAACAGTTCCGTAAAGTCATAGATTATGCAAAAGAAAACATTCCTTATGAGGATGAGATGAGTGTTCCTCCTGAATATTATTGTGATTGGGTGCACAGACAAAAGAGTGAATGCTGTTATGGTGAGATGTCCTGTTATCTCGATTTTATGAAGCTGTGCAGATCACAAAAAGGGGAATATGTCATAATCGGAACACCGTCAGAAGACGCGTCCGGGCCGAGATTTAAAGCCACGGAAACAATATCTGTATCGGCATCGACCGATGTGAAAGACGGCTGCAAAGATTTTTTGAATTATCTGTTCTCCGGTTCCGCTTTTGATTCCGATGACTGCGAATTCATAAATATCGTGACTAATAAGGAGATAATGAACAGAAATATCGAAACACTTGAGAAACTGAACAATGAAGATTACAAGCGTTTCCGTGCTTCTGTGGAAAGCGGAGCGGTAATACCTGCTGCGGGTCTGGAAATGGCTTATGGTGCCAAATATTCAACGGATACAATGCGGAAAAGTTTTCTTACCAGCATGTCCACGATCTCCACGTATTATTATGAGGATCCTGAGATAACAAGATTCATTTTTGAAGAGATCGCACCATACTATGCCGGCGACCGTTCCATGGATGATGTTATTAAGATCCTGAATGACAGAGCGACCAAATATATAAGGGAGATGTAGTCTACCGTAAGGAACAGAAGTAAGCATTAGTGTTTTCGAAAATGTTTTGGGGATAAAAGAAAAGGGGGGGTATGTATGGGAAAAGTGAAATTATTAGCTGCTGCACTTGCTGCCGTTATGCTGATGCCGTTGTTTACATCGTGTTCTGCATCCGGGAAAAAGGGCACCAAGGTAGTAAAAGAAGATGATCCGTGGTACGAATCATTCAGTGTCAAGATCGATAAGGATATACGCGCCAATGAGGAAGAGAATATATCCAAAATCTGTACAAGCAAGGACAAGATCTTTTACTTGTACAGTTTGTTTCATAAAACTGCCTGCACAACCAGAACAGTTCTTGATACATATGATCTTGAAGGTAATCTCTTAAGCCGTAAGAAAATCACCTGCGAAGATAATGCCACCATCCATCATATTCGCTACCTTGATTCCGATCCTGACGGAAAGACTCTTAAGGCTGCTGTCGAGTATTGTCCTCCGGGAAAGATCATTGATGATATGTTTGTAGACATTGATGTTGAATCCGGAACAGTATCTAACGTTAAGAAGATCGTTACTAAAGAAGGTGAAATAGCATTAGATGCGCATTCCCCTTCGCCTGATGAGCTGTATAAAGTAGGCGATTATCTGGTAGTGTCTTTTTCCAAGGTTGTTGACTATGTGTTTTCTACAGAACTCTTGTTGTATAAGCAAACTGATTATGTTGCCAGACTCGACACATCATCAATACAGCTCAATATTCTGCTCGATGGTTTTTCTATTGATGAAGCCAAGGGTTCTATATTTGTGTTTGGTTACGAGAAAGGCAACATCATCAGGATGGAATTCGATCTGAATAACGGCAAACTGAAGAATAAGGAGACTGTTCAGCCGTCAGGCGGGGATTCAGTTAACCTTTGGGAATTCCAGAGGACGAATACCGGCGATATGTTAAGGATCGATTCTCTCGGAAATATCCTTAAGGCTGATGTTAATACCATGACTACGGAGACGGTGATCGATTCTAACTGGTATACGCCTTATTATTTTATGCAGGATAATGAAGAACACATGCTTTCTACAGCTATCTTGACCTGCAGTAATACAGGGGCAGTTCTTCTCGATAATGAATATAAAACATATGGAAGTGAAGTGTTTTTTATTGATGAGTATTTCAGGATCTTAAAAAAGACTGATAAGAATCCCCATGCCGGCAAAAAGGTAATAGAACTTGGTTTGCCTCCTGACTCCGGTTTCTCGGAATACATGGCGAATACCATAAGTGAATTCAACAGAACAGACAATGAATATGTCATAAGGTTATGGGATAAGTATAAGAACGGCTATGCAACTACGGTGCTCACATATATGGGTATTGACGTAAAAGGCAATAATGATCAGGAAGTCTTTCAGATGATCCAGGATCTTAAATGCGATGATGCACCTGATCTTGTTCTTGATATCCAGAAGAATTATGCGATGAGAGACGATGTGTTCATGGACATATCGGATTTCCTTGATCCGGAGGTTATGGATAAGCAGTACAAGAACATTATTGAGGCAGGTAAGTTAGACGGTAAGCTTTACTTCCTCCCGGTAACGATCGAGATAGAAGGTCTTGTCACAGATACGGAGCTTTTAAATGAAGGAGCCGTAGGGATCACTTTCGAAGATTTCAATAAGCTGATAAAGGATAAAATGAGCGGTTTCTCACCCTATGATTATCCTGAATCCACGGCCTATAACAAACGCTCCTTTATCCTGTCCTGCATTGATACAAAGAGTGCCATTGAAGGTCAAAGAATCGAATTCGGTACAGATCAGTTCCGTGCTGCTGCTGAATATGCGAAAAACAACATCCAATACAACAATAAAGATGAGATTCCCGCAGATTACGTTCACAACTGGAAAAGATACAGAGGTAAATGTTATTACGCAAAGATGGATGACTATCTTAAGTATGTTCATTCATGCTACAAAGCCAAAGGAAACTATAAGATAATCGGAACGCCTTCCGTGGATGCAAAAGGGCCGAGATTTAGTGCTCTTGAGACGATATCAGTATCGGCAACTACAGACATGAAGGACGGCTGCAGAAAGTTTATAAATTATCTCTTCTCAGGCAAGTCTTATGATTCAACTGAATGTGAATTCAGGCATATAGTTACCAATAAGGAGATCATGGAGAAGAATATTCAGATACTCACAAAGTGCAACAACGATTCATACGCAGTATATGAGAACCGCATAAAGACCGGTGTCTTAATTCCTGCTCCGGGTCTGGATATGGCTACCGGCGATAAATACGCGACCGATGAGATGGCTCAAAGCTTCCTTGAAAGCCTGGCATCGATCTCCACCTACTATTACGAGGATTACACGATCGTACAATTTATTGATGAGGAGCTGGCACCTTATTATGCCGGCGACCGTTCCATTGACGATGCGGTCAGGTACATCAATGACAGAGTGACCAAGTATGTAAGGGAGATGTGATCCTAAGTCGAAAACAAAAAGAGGCCGGAACCATTCCGGCCTCATAGTATTTCAGTCTCAGTAAATCAAATGCATGTTGCACAAAGTACAAGGGTTATTATTCATTAACAGCTTAATATGCCAAGCTTCAACCATTTGTATTGGGTTAAATTTTTCAGCTGAAGGTGTATATTTACAGTGGTATGTTGATGATAATAAAAATGTAAAGTTCAAATTTGTAGGATTATATCCCAATATGTCTATTCCATTGGTATATTAGTATGAAAAACAACAGACAAAACATTAAAAATATAATTACAACTCTTATATTTTCTGTTATTTGGTTTACGGCAGTTTTTGTCATATTTGGCGTGCCTGCTTTTAACTCAGATTATCAACATCCAAATGTTCAAGTACAACTTTCTAAACATTTGATTGGTTTAAAAGGTATTAGTGAAACAGATAATAATTTGTCCTGGTCTGTAATTGAAGATGTCCGCGTTATCGGAAGATATGATGGTTATATTGAGTTTTCAAGTGATCATCAAGCTTATGTAGATTTTGATAAGACTGTTCTAAGAGATTCCTTGCGTGATGATCACAATATTCTTTCCGCAGAAGAAATAGATGCTTTATTTGTTAGCATCTGCTCGGGTAGTTTACCGGAATTGGAAATTGAAAATCTACCTCAACTTACTTATGGACTATTACCTTCCACTTTTACTGTAGATGTAAAAGGCAGATATGAAGGAGTCATCGCACTAACCACTAACCGATTAATACCGGAAACGGAAACAAATATTTCTCAAGTTTTGAAAAGCTCTCCGACTATCCCTTGGGCTTCTATATCTGGAATAATTATAAGTTCTGTCTTATTTACCGTTGTAGTATGGATAACTATACGCAAATTTTCAAAATACAAATTGTGCATACCTGCTATCGGAGTAATTATGGTTCTGTTGATTGCTTTGGCCTGTTTCTATGCTTGCAGAATGAAGTGATGGCAATTATCGGCTAATTCAAATCAATAATGTTAAAAATCTCATTGTTTTTTTGGAACATGTCCATCGAACAATTATAAGTTTTAATTGCTGAGCATAATCAATCACGGGAATTATTCCGCGCCAGAGTAAGGAATATACAGATAATAGGTCTGAGTTAATCTCTGCAAATTTGAATTCTATAAAAAACGGGTAAAAAATTATCCTACGATGCCCAATACTCTCAGCAGCGTTGCTGCGAAAACATAGAGGAAGTCGATCATTCCTGCTGCGATAACGAGGACGAACCAGACACGCTTGACGCTGAATTTCCTGTTCTTTCTGAGTTCGTCGTGCAGAGGTGTAGTGATGTTCTTGAAGAGGATGATCTTCTTCTTTGTAAGTCTTCCTACCGTGATCTTAACGATGGAGATACCGCCGTCGCAAAGGAAGGGAAGTCCTACGATGAAGTAAAGGAACGGAACCCTGCAATAGATCAGGAAGAATGCGATGAAGAAGCCGAGGCCTCTTGAGCCTGCGTCGCCCATCAGCATTTTCGAAGGGTTGAAGTTGTAAAGAAGATATGCAATGACCGAAGGGATAAAGACGACCAGAAGAATGATCGAGTTCCTGTCTGGCAGGGAAAGTGCCATGAATCCCATAAGGAATGTTGTAAATACCGCGAGGATCGAGAGGGTGCCGGAAAGTCCGTCGATGCCGTCTGTGGCGTTTGTGGCGTTGATGGATACGACGAAAAGGATCACAGCGAGAAGGTAGAAGACTACCGGATTAAGGTCGAAATATGTGCCTGTGATGGCGATATAGACTCTTGTGCCGAAGAAATGGACGCAGATGAAGGCACCGATGAGGGATACGATGAAATCGAGGCCTCCCTTAAGATATTCGTTCCAGGCGTCAGGGGATCTGTCATCGAGCCAGCCCGTGACCATGGCTGCAAGAGTTGCGATAAGGCCCAGGCCTAGACCTGTAACTTCATTGCCGCTCTCGAAGAAGCCCTTGTCGGATGTTACGGGGTTATATATGAAGCAGAGGAGGGCGGATATGACAAGGAACACCAGCATAAAGTAAAAACCGACGCCGGTAGGCTTACCGATGTTTGCTGCTGCGCCCTGGGCGAACTTACGTCCGCGGTCGTGTCCCAATAAGAATCTCTCGCCGGGGAGAAATCTCAGAAGGACCATTGTAATGGCAAATGCGGCTGCAAGGCCTATCGCCATCTTGTATATAAAGTACATTAAGAATGCCTCTCGCTCATTTAAGGTTTCTATAACAAAAGCATTATATCCTAACAAAACGCATAAAAAAATCATCAAATCGTGCAATAAATCGACCCGATAGCCTCGTCAGTCTTGGCCAAAATATGTTAATATAACAACTTGTAATTAAGGAGTACTGATATGGATTACAAAGATTTAATAGCTACAAATTTAAGCGCTTGCACAGGCCTTGATAAGGCTCAGGTAGAGGGACTCATCGAGATCCCGCCCAAGCTCGAACTCGGTGATTTTGCTTTCCCGTGCTTCGTTCTGGCCAAGACCCTTCATAAGGCTCCGCCCATGATCGCCAATGAGCTTAAGGATTCTCCCGAGCTCGTAAAAGGCTTTGACGGCGCGGTTACTGTTGATACGGCAGGCCCGTACATCAATTTCAGGATCGACAGGGGCATTCTTGCCAAGAGCGTTATCTCTGAGATCGTGGAAGCCGGCGACCAGTACGGCAATAAGAACATCGGTGAGGGCAAGAACGTCATCATCGAGTTCTCATCCCCCAATATCGCCAAGCCTTTCCACGTAGGCCACGCTTTCACGACAATCTTAGGTAATTCACTTGCAAATATCTATTCCAGACTCGGCTATAACGTAATCAGATTCAACCATCTGGGCGATTACGGCACTCAGTTCGGTAAGCTCATCACGGCTTACAGACTCTGGGGCGATGAGACTGCAATGCAGGAGAACCCCATCGACGAGCTCACAAGGATCTATGTTAAGTTCCACGATGAGTGCAAGGTATCTCCCGAGCGCGAAAAGGAGCTCGAAGACACTGCAAGGGACAACTTCAGGAAGCTCGAAGAGGGTGAGCCTGAGGAAGTCGCTCTCTGGCAGCGTTTCAGAGACCTGTCACTCCAGGTTTTCGAGAAGACATATGACAGAATGGGCATCAAGTTCGATAACTACAATGGCGAGTCCTTCTATTCATCAAGGATCCCAGGCGTCGTAAAGATGCTTGAAGATAAGGGACTTTTGGAAGAGAGCGAAGGCGCAAAGGTCGTAAAGCTCGATGAAGAGGGCCTTCCTCCGTGCCTCGTCGTAAAGAGCGACGGAACCACGATCTATGCTTCAAGAGACCTCGCAGCAGTGCTTTACAGACACGAGGAGTTCAACTTCTACAAGAATATCTACGTAGTAGGACTTCCCCAGCAGCTTCACTTCAAGCAGGTTTTCGCCGTGCTCAAGAAGGCAGGCTACGACTTTGCTGACGACTGCGTACACGTAGGCTTCGGCCTATTGAAGTTCAAGCCCAAGAAGGATGAGAACGGCAATGAGGTCGTTGAGGCTTTCTCAACACGTGCCGGCAACATCATCAAGCTTGACGATTTCCTTGATAAGACTACTGAGAAGACCGCAGAGATCATCAGAAAGAACAGCGAACTCCGCGGCGGCGACATGACCGACGAGCAGATCGCAAAGGTATCTGAGGTAGTAGGCTTGGGCGCTGTCTCATACACATATCTTAAGGCAGGAAGAGAGAAGGATATCCTCTTTGACTGGGATGACATGCTCGATTTCGAAGGCGATACGGCTCCTTACCTGATCTACACATATGCCAGGATCAAGTCAATCTTAAGAAAGGCTGAAGATCAGGGCTTTAAGGGCTCCGTTGATGCGGCTGCCGAGCTTACGGCAGAAGACGAGTACGCTGTCATCAGAAGCCTTGCAGACTTCAAGGATGCGGTCGTTAAGGCAGCAGAGAGCTATGAGCCTTTCATGATCTCACGCCAGATCGCCCTTATCGCAAGGAACTTCAACCGTTTCTACAACAATTCCAGGATCCTGAACTGCGATTCCGCAGAGCTCAGGGACGCACGCCTCATGCTTTGCGAGGCTGTTGCTGACT
Organism: Oscillospiraceae bacterium; assembly: GCA_902780785.1. Classification (GTDB taxonomy): domain Bacteria; phylum Bacillota; class Clostridia; order Saccharofermentanales; family Saccharofermentanaceae; genus Saccharofermentans. The sequence continues at coordinate 46,285 of CACZGS010000006.1, forward strand.
GCATCAAGTCCGGACTCGATATGCTCGGTATCGGCGTCGTCGAGAAGATGTAATTAGAAAGGCAGACCGATGGAGAACACGACTAACAGCTCGGTACCTGATTTTAAGGAACTGAAATACACAAGACCTGATCTTGATAAGTTCACGGAGACAGTAAAAGCCGTTAGATTGAGGCTCATGACCGCCAAGACGATCGAGGCGGCCGATGAAGCGATAGGTGAGTATGAGATTGCGATAAGCTCTTTCGATACCATGTATGCGCTCTGCCAGATCCTCCACGATCTCGATACTTCAAACGAGTTTTACAATACCGAGATGGAGTTCTTCGACGAGGCTACGGCCAGAGTCCAGGAGCTCTCATCAGCTGTATTATCAGGCCTTCTCACGGCGCCCTGCGCTGACAGTTTGAAGGTCAAATACGGTCCCATGATCTTCCTCAAGGCCAAGAACCAGAGGGAGATCATCTCAAGCGAGGTAATTGACGACCTTACTGAGGAATCCAAGCTCGAGAATGAATATTCCCAGAAGCAGTCCGAAGCTGAGATCCAGCTCGGCAAGAAGACTTTGAACTTAAGCCTCATCCAGCCTTATCTCCAGTCAACAGACAGGAAGGTAAGAAGAGAGGCTCACATCGCTCTTGATAAGTACTACATGTCCCGTAAGGATACTTACGACCTTATCTACGATGACCTCGTCAAGGTAAGGACGCAGGCTGCCAAGAAGCTCGGTTATGAGAGCTTTACGGAGCTCGGCTATAAGCGCATGGAGCGCTACGATTACACAAGGGAAGATGTTGCTTCATTCAGGGAGAACATCAAGAGATATATCGTTCCGCTTACTGTACAGATCAGAAAGCTCCAGAAGGACAGACTCGGCGTGGATCAGCTCATGTTCCACGATCTTCCTTGCCTCTTTAAGGACGGCAATCCTACGCCCGTCATAAGCAAGGATACCTATGAGGAGGCTGCCGGCAAGTTCTTCAGAAAGATGTTCGGCGCCGACCCGAGCTTCTTCGATATCCTCTCCGGTCACGGATATACGGATCTTCTGTCCCGTCCCGTAAAGTCCACGGGCGGTTACTGCATGTATCTTGAGGATTACTGCATTCCGTTTATCTTCATGAACGGCAACGGCACCTTCGATGACGTCGCGACAGTTATCCACGAGGGCGGTCACGCTTATGCGGCATTGCAGGGCGCTGAATCTTCGCCGTTTGTAGAGTGCCTGTCTCCTACGCTTGAGACATGCGAGATCCACTCCACATCGATGGAATACATGTCCTATCCTTTCATGGATATCTTCTACGGCAAGCAGGCAGAACAGTACTGCGAGCTCCACATGACGGACGGTCTTCTGTTCCTGCCTTACGGCTGTATGGTAGACGAATTCCAGCACATCATTTATGACAATCCGAACATGACACCCAATGAGCGTCATGAGATCTGGAGAATGCTCGAGCAGTCCTATCAGCCGTTCACCGAATACGATGTAGAGGATACGCCTTTCCACGCTTTGGGCGGCGCATGGATGAAGAAGGATCATATCTTCACCACGCCTTTCTACTATATCGATTACTGCCTCTCGCAGATCTGCGCTCTCGAGCTCTGGGACGAGTCGAGGACAGACCTTAAGGTTGCATTGGAGAAGTACAATACGCTCTGCCAGTTAGGCGGCAGCGACACATTCTTAAATCTCATAAAGAAGTCCGGCATCGAGTCGCCTTTTGATGTTGATGTCATCAAGCGCCTTGCCTTCAAGTGCGCGGATTTCCTTAATCTGTGAGGCTTAAATGAAGTTCCCCGAAGAGTTCTTAAATGAGATGAATGATTTCTTCTCGCGTTACAAGTATGTACCGCAGGAAGGCTTCTTTGAGAGCTTCGAAAAGGAACCGCTCAAGGGATTAAGATTTTCCAGAACGAAGATACATTCCGCTGATGAGGAAAAGGCACTCTTAAATGACCTGGGAGAGGGCGGAAACCCCGTTCCCTGGTGCTCAGGCGGATATTACGTCAATAACGAGACCGGCGGCAAAGAAGCGCTCTATCACGCGGGTGTTTACTACCCCCAGGAGCCTTCCGCGATGCTTCCTGCACAGGTCATGGCGGCGAAGCCCGGCGAGATCGTTTTAGACCTCTGCGCAGCTCCGGGCGGCAAGGCCTGCAGGCTAGGCGAAGATATGAAGGGAGAGGGCATCCTGGTAGCTAACGAAATCAGCTTCGACCGCTCTAAAGCGCTCCTCCGCAACATCGAGCGTTCCGGTATCAAGGGCTGTGTCATCCTTAACGAGACGCCCGAGAATATTGCATCAAGGCTCCCTTTGTTCTTCGATAAGATCCTTATCGATGCGCCGTGCTCAGGCGAGGGCATGTTCAGAAGGGATCCGGGCGCTGTCAAGAGCTATATGAACTATGGTCCGAAGGTCTGTGTCCCTTTGCAGGAATCGATCCTTGAGGCTGCCCACAAATGCCTTAAAGACGGCGGTTCCATCGTTTATTCCACCTGTACTTTCTGCGTCGACGAAGACGAGAACCAGATAAAGCGTTTTATCGAGCGCCACCCTGAATATCACGTAAAAGCTCATCCTGAGATCGAAGGCATTACCCATAACGGCGAAGATTCGATCCTTCCGGGCTCCATGAGGATCTGGCCCCATCTGTCCGAAGGTGACGGGCATTTCTGCGTCCATATCGTTAAGGGTGAGGAGAAGGACCTTAAGTCGGCTGACGACTATCTCATCAGGAAGGAGATCAAGTCCAAGGATAAGAACGTTGAAGCGGCTATGAGTATGCTCGATGAAGTCTTATCGGACAAAGGCAGGGAAGATATCCTTAAGGGTGAGTTCATCTGCCACGGCACGGGCATCTTCCAGATGACTTTTGACGAGAAGCTCTTTAAGGGCCTCAAGGTCGTTAAGACCGGCCTTTACGTAGGCGATATCAAGCCCCTGAAGTCGGGAAAGAAGGTTTTCGAGCCCTCCAACAGCATAGCGCTTGCGCTTAACCGTGATGAGATCAGGGATGATTCATATCTGGGGCTCTCACGTGACGACGACAGGCTCCTTAAGTACTTAAGAGGCGAGACCATATCAGTAACTCCTGAGGACGGCCTTAAGGCTTCAGGAACGATTATTGTAGGTATCGGCAACTATCCGCTGGGCTTTGCCAAGATCAACGGACAGACCGCGAAAAATATGTATCCCAAGGCATGGAGGCTTATATGACGGAATTCAAACTCATTCTTGCGACATCCAACAAGGACAAGGCAAGGGAGATCGCAGAGATATTGGAAGGCACACCTTTTGTTGTTACTACAATGAAGGAAGAGGGCTTTGATCCCGACATCGTAGAAGACGGCAAGACCTTTGAAGAGAATGCGCTTATTAAGGCACGCACGGTTCACGCTCTGGCAAAGGGCGCATACGTAATGGCCGATGACTCAGGCCTCTGCATTGACGCGCTTGACGGTGCTCCGGGCATTTATTCCGCAAGATTCTGCGGTGAGGATTCCACATATCCCGAGAAGTTCGCGAAGATCTTCGAGATGCTTAAGGACGTGCCCGAAGAGAAACGTACGGCAAAGTTTGTCTGCAGCATCGCTGTCGTAAGACCAGACGGCTCGGAATTCACCGTAAGAGGCGAGATCTGCGGCGTTCTCCACGAGAAGCCCATGGGCGACGGCGGATTCGGCTATGATCCTATCTTCTATGTTCCCGAATTCGGCATGACCACTGCCCAGATGACCAAGGAACAGAAGAATTCCATAAGCCACAGAGGCAAGGCATCGAGAGCCATGGCTGAGAAGCTTAAGGCGGAAATAGGCTGAAGTTATTGATCCTGTTCGGCGGTTAAATTTTGCCGGACCATTGGCAGTCAACTTTTGTCTCAACTTTTTTCGCGAAAATGTTGATGAAAAAGTTGAAAAATGCGAAAAATCAACTTTTCTCTCAACTTTTATCCATAAAAAGTTGATGAAAATGTTGAGTGCATTGAAGGTGGGCTTTTTCCGGGATTGCCCGAGGCAAAATGACGAAAATCGCGGCTGAACCTGAACGATAATCTGCAAACGTAATAAATCAGCGCGCCTTCTTCTTATATTTATTGAAAACACCCCTTAATCGTGTTAATATTGTCAGGCGCGTACAAATGTCCGTCTGTGGAAGTATACTTTGGCGCAAAATCTCATAGAAAGGTCTTGACTTTATGCATCAGGATAACCCCGAATATTTCCTCGTCGACAAAAGAGTTTTGCCTGAAGTCTTCATTAAGGTAATGGAAGTTAAGCAGCGTCTTAACACCGGTGAGTCCACTTCCGTAAACGAAGCGGTCAGAAAGACCGGGCTTTCCAGAAGCGCATACTACAAGTATAAGGATTCCGTCCTGCCGTTCTATGAGGCAGCAAGCGGCAAGAAGGTTACACTCCTTCTCTCCGTTGAGAATTTCCAGGGCATTTTGTCTGAGATCATCCGAACTATCGCGGAATCACGCGCAAATATTCTGACCATTAATCAGAATATCCCGATCAACGGCCTTGCAGATATCTCGATCTCCATTGAGACAGTATCTATGTACGGAACCGTTGACGACATTATCAATGATATCTCTAAGCTCGCCGGCGTACGCAAGTGCATGGTATTGAGCAGGGAATAACGAAAGGAACATTAAAGAAATGGCTATTAACATCGCAATTATGGGCTTCGGCACAGTAGGTTCAGGCGTTGCCGAGACTCTGGACGTCAACAAGGATGTTATCTCCAAGCGTATCGGCAAAGAGATCAACGTTAAGTACATCCTTGATATCAGGGATTTTCCGGACAGCAAATTCGCAAGTCTCGTAACTCATGACGCTGATGAGGTTTTTAATAGCGATATACAGATTGCAGTAGAGACAATAGGCGGTGCAAGGATCGCTTATGAATACACAAAGCGCGCTCTGTCAAAAGGCATCAGCGTCGTAACATCAAATAAGGAACTCGTTTCCACAAAGGGACCTGAGCTCTTAGAGATCGCTGCAAAGAATAATTGCTGCTACCTTTTCGAGGCTGCAGTAGGCGGCGGCATCCCGATCATCAGACCTCTTTACAAGTGCCTTGCAGCTAACAAGATCACAAGGATCGCAGGCATCGTTAACGGTACGACAAACTACATCCTCTCACAGATGAAGGATGAGGGCTTGGACTTCGTAACAGCTCTGAAGCAGGCTCAGGAGAACGGTTTTGCAGAGGCTAACCCTTCTGCGGATATCGACGGTATCGACGCACAGAGAAAGCTCTCGATCCTCTCGACGATCGCAAATGACGGTGATTACATTGCACCTGAGAGCATTTCTGCTGAAGGCATCTCCGCTATCACAACGGACGATATGGCTTTCGCAAGATCGATCGGCTGCGACATTAAGCTCATCGCTTTATACGAAGCAGGCGAAAAGCCTGTCGCTTACGTTGCGCCCGCTTTGGTAGAGAAGAGCAATCTCTTATATAACGTTAACGGCGTATTCAATGCGATCATGGTTGACGGCAACAGCTTGGGCCAGGCTATGTTCTACGGTCAGGGCGCAGGCACGCTTCCTACGGCTTCCGCAGTCTGCGGTGACGTTCTTGAGGCTGCAATGGGCAATCCTTCCGAGGCAAGAGCATGGACAGCTGAGAGCGTTGAGATCACGCCTTACGATGAGATCTTCGCCGATATCGTCATCAGAGTCGACAATGCTGCAGAAGTAGTCGTAAAGGGCTACAGCTGTGTATACCTCTCCGAGGAAGCGATCCTCGTTAGCGGAATCAAGCATAAGGACATCGAAGCGCTTGTTGCAATGACAGGTGCAAAGTCCTGGATGCACTATCTTAAGTAATCAAAAACGAAATATTTTATTCGGAGGAATAGTTAAATGAAGGTACTCGTAGTAGGCGGCGGCGGAAGAGAGCATGTTATCTGCTGGAAGCTCAAGCAGGATCCCAGGGTAACGGAGCTTTACTGCGCTCCCGGTAACGGCGGTATCGCATCTATCGCTACATGCGTAAATATCAAGGCTACTGATCTTGACGGTATGGTCGATTTCGCAAAGAAGGAGCAGTTTGACCTGGTCTTCGTTGCTCCCGACGATCCGCTCGCACTCGGTATGGTCGACAGAATGGAAGAGGCAGGACTCAGAGCATTCGGCCCCAAGGCAAATGCCGCTATCATCGAAGGTTCCAAGGCTTTCTCCAAGCAGCTCATGAAGAAATATTCGATCCCTACTGCAAAGTATGAGATCTTCGAAGACGAACAGGCAGCTCTCTCTTATCTTGAGACACAGCCTATGCCTATCGTTATCAAGTGCGACGGTCTCGCACTGGGTAAGGGCGTTATCATTGCCCAGACCCTTGATGAGGCTAAGCAGGCCGTTAAGGACATGATGGAAGACAAGAAGTTCGGAAATGCCGGCTCCACGATCGTTATCGAGGAATGCATGACAGGTCCTGAGCTTACAGTCCTTGCTTTCTCTGACGGCAACATCTGTGTTCCGATGGTATCTTCAAGAGACCACAAGAGAGCATACGATCACGACGAAGGCCTTAACACAGGCGGCATGGGCGCTGTTACACCCGGCTGCGATATGACTGACGAGCTCAAGGCTCGTATCCAGAACGAGATCATCACACCTACAGTCGAAGCTCTCAAGAAAGAGGGAAGACCTTTCAAGGGTGTTATCTACTTCGGACTTATGCTTACACCTGAAGGACCGAAGGTAGTTGAGTACAATGCACGTTTCGGAGATCCTGAGGCACAGGCAGTACTGCCTCTCCTCGAGAACAGTCTCCTTGATATAGTCGATGCTGTTATCGACGGCAAGCTCGATCAGGTTGAATTCAAGTGGAAGAATAAGTGTTCCTGCGTAGTCGTTATGGCTTCCGGCGGATATCCGCAGAGCTATGCGAAGGGCTACGAGATCACAGGCATCGATACCTGCGGCAAGATCGTATTCCAGGCAGGCACCGCACTTAAGGACGGCAAGCTCGTTACATCCGGCGGACGCGTTCTCTGCGTATACGATGAGGCAGATACTCTTGATGAGGCGATCGACGGCGCTTACGAAGGCGTCTCCAAGATCTCCTTCAAGGACATGCACTTCCGCCACGATATAGGAAGGACACTCGGTTAATAAATGAGAATAGGCATCTACGGAGGCTCGTTCGATCCCGTTCATGACGGTCACATAGCAATGATAAATTCCGCATTGAAGAGCGGATTCATTGACCTTGTGATCGTTATTCCTTCGGTCAGAAATAATTTCAAGCTCTATGCAAACAAGCTCCCGCCTCCGTACCGTCTCTACATGATGAAGGAGACAATTGAAGGACTCGGCATCAAGGACTGCTATGTAAACGACATCGAATACGATATCGAAGGCGTAAGCTATACCGCAGTGGTTCTTAAGGAGCTTTCTTCAGGCTCATATCTGAAGGATTTCCTGACAGATAACGGTGTCAAGAAAAAGAAGGCTGAAGAGCAGCATGAATTCTTCTGGATCATGGGTTCTGACACGCTCGGCACTTTCGAGACATGGTATAACCCCGGTGAGATCCTTAACTATGCGACGCTCCTTGCAGCCGTAAGGCCCGGAGACACGACTGATGTCGACAAGGCAGCTGATTCCATAAGAAAGAATCTCGGAGGCAAGGTCGAGATCTTCCGCCTTAAGGGTGTTGACTGTTCTTCTTCTGAGATAACTACATCCGGTGACTTTTCGAAGGTTCCTGAGCCTGCTAGAGAATTCATTAAGAGACATTCGCTCTATACTGAGAATACAAAGCTTGAGGGTGTTTCCGAGGCAGCTCGAAAACAGTTCTACGAGAGTTCCGTATGGATGTACAAATATCTCGGAGGCAAGAGGCTCCTTCATACGCTTAATGTCGGCTATCTGTCCGCGCACCTGGCTGATGTCTTCGGCTGTGACAAGGATAAGGCCCTTATTGCAGGCGCTCTTCACGACTGCGCGAAAGAACTCCCGCTTGAGAAACAGACGGAACTTGCAAAGAAGTATTCAGGTGATCTTTTCACCGAAAAGAAGCTCCTTCATTCGCCGGCCGGCGCGACGTTCGCCAAAGAGGAATTTGGCATTGAAGATAAGGAGATCCTTGATGCCATCTGCTATCACACGACAGGCCGGGGCAACATGACCCTCCTGGAGAAGATCGTCTATCTGGCAGATAAGATCGAACCTTCAAGAAACTACACTGACCTGACGCCCATCAGAACTGCTGCAGAGGTCGATCTCGACAGCGCTATGAGGATGACCGCGGCAGCCGTAAGGGACAAGTTCGTATCGCAGGGCAGGGACATCCATCCGATGACGCTTTTAATGATGCGTGATCTCGGAATGGAATAAACATTTAAGTTTGTTATAATCAAATCATCAATCAATCCAAGGAGATATTTATGGACACAAAAGAATTAGCCGCTAAGATCGTTGACATTCTTGACTCAAAGAAGGGTATCGATATTGAGACGATAGACCTTACTGGAAAGACTGTACTCGCAGATTATTTCGTTCTCGCAAGCGGTAATTCGACCACACAGATCAAGTCTCTTGCAGATGAAGTCGAGTATGTCCTCAAGAAGGATTACGACATTACTCCCGACCACATCGAAGGCCGTTCCGGCGACAAGTGGATCCTCCTGGACTACAAGGACGTTGTAGTTCATGTTATGGGCAGGGAAGAACGCCAGAATTACAACATCGAGAAGTTCTGGGAGACAAAGCGCAGAGAAGGCGAAGAGTAATCCGTTCTGGTAATTATTTTAAAATAATGTTTGAGACCGGCAGGGAATTTCCTTGTCGGTTTTTGTTATATTTTGTCGGAAAAAACCGACAAAGCCCGGTGCTATGCTTTTCGTATGATCAAGAAGAGCACGAAAGCGACAATCAAGAAACTGGTCTATCCTCTGGCATTCATTCTGGTAATAATCCTGAGTGTCGTGTATAAGTTCGTGTTCAAGGGCAGAAACGATATCTCGGTCAGCGCATTTAAGAGCGGCAAGTCGGCGGTGATAACGGAAAGCGTGGAGAATCCTTCAGAAGTAACCGACGGTACCATGCCGACCGAAGCAACGACTACGAAAGCCTCAGAGACGATACAGATCATCAGCGTCTATATCTGCGGTGAGGTAAGAAGACCTGGCATTTACGAAGCTCCGAAGGGTGTGATGTTAAATGACATTATCGAAGAGGCGGGCGGCCTTACGGATGATGCCTCTGCGAATAATATCAACTTCGTCTACCAGATAACGGGCAACATGTCGATCTATATCCCTTCGAAGGCTGAGGTGGAGAAGGGCTTCAGCGGCGGTGACATCATAAGGCAGGAAGGTGTATATGTCTGGGGCAGCCAGCAGGGTTCATCCTCCGACGGAGTAAGCGGAACAGTCAGCATCGTTAATATCAATACCGCGACCGTTGACGAGCTTAAGACCCTGCCCGGAATAGGCGAAGTGACGGCCCAGACTATCGTTGACTACAGGAAGAAGAATCCTTTTAAGACTGTCGAAGATATCAAGAACGTCACAGGTATCGGTGACTCGAAATACAACAGGATAAAGGATTATATCTGCGTCTGATCAGGTATAGCCGTAAAGGCCCCTGACACTGACCTCGCCGCTCCTGAGATCCGCTATGGAACCGTCATCGAACTTAACCTTGAGGGAGAAGTCTTCGTTGATCTCAATTGCAGTGCCTGAGCGTCCCTCGCTGTTCTCTGCAAGCTGCGGATAAGCGACGATCTTTGAGCCTACCGTAACGTTGCTCTTGCGGTAACGGGTAAGGTAGTACTCATCGTCAGGCCACCTGTAAACGAGATCACCCAGAGATCTGATTAGCTCGGCGGCGAGCTTTGAACGGTCGAAAGTTTTTCTGCCGTTCTCGATCGAGATCGATGTGGCTATCTCAGATAATTCGGCAGGGAAGGACGTCTCGTTGACGTTGATGCCGATGCCGATAATGCAGTTGTCTATAAGTCCGCTCTCGGCCTCTGCCGTAACCTCCGTCAGAATGCCGCAGATCTTCTTCCTGTTCATGAGAAGGTCGTTTACCCATTTGACCTGCGAATCGATGCCGTAGGCGTTGTAGATCGCGTCAGAGACGGCGATAGCGGTCCAGCTGGTAAGGTTGGCTATCTTATCGAACCCTGATTCCGGCTTGAACAGGTAGGAAAGATAAACGCCGACGCCCTTTGGGGAGGAGAAGCTCCTGCCGCGTCTGCCTTTGCCGCCCGTCTGATGGTCGGCTATAACGACCGTGCCGGACGGAGCGCCGTTCCTGGCCATGTCCTTCAGGACGTTGTTGGTGGAGTCCACGGAATCGAAAACATGTACATCCTTGGAAATGATCTCCGGAAGATGCACGGAAACTGAGCCTTTTGTTAAGATATCAGGGCTTTTGGTAAGAAGGTAACCCTTATTGGTCGATGAGGTTATCTCATAGCCTTCGTCCCTCAGTGCTTTTACGGCCGAATTGACCGCAGCTCTTGATACCCCCAGCTTACGGCTTATGGCCTCACCGGAGATAAAATCCTCTTCCCAGTAAATAATATTCAGTACATCATCCTTAAGCATTTTTCAGACTTTTAAGCCTCACTTTGACCCGAAATTTAGTAAAAATATATAACTTATTAGCAAAAATAATAACACTTTATAGCGAATGTGCGGTAAAATATGTTTGGTAAAGTGCTTTATAGTGTGTGAACAAGGGTGAACATGGGTATATATTCTATTGTATTGGGAGTAGTAATGCTACTCAGCATGTTGTCTACTTTCGCGCTCGTACTCTTCTCGAGACGGGGCGCCAATACGCTTGAGATTCTAATGTCGGTTTGTGTCATGATCAGTAACTCCGGTTACTTCATTTTATCATGCTCCAGAAACCTCCAGGAAGCAGTCTTAGCCAACGCCCTGGCTTATGTAGGCGGAATCTTCCTGCCGCTCCTTATCGTTTATATCCTCATCGACTATTCGGATTCCAAGGTTCCTACATGGTTCTCGGTCGTTATCCTTCTTATTAACCTTTTCGTATTCATTTCAACATTCCTTACGGACAGATTCCCGTATTTCTATGCATCTCTTCAGTTTGAGGCAGGAGCTCCTTCTCCTCTCATTAAAGAACCCGGACAGATCTATTACATCAGATACATTATCCTGGCTGTTGAAGTCGGACTTGCGGCATTCTTTACGATCCTGACCTATCTCGGCAAGCGTAATGCTTCATTCAGGCTCATGGTCACATACGCAGGTTCCCTGTTCGGCGTTATGCTCGTATATCTGGGATCACGCTTCTTCGGTCTGAAGTATGAGATAATCCCGTTCTTCTATCTGTTTTGCACATTGATCCTTGATTATGTAGTCGCGAGATCCACGATCTATAACGTTAACTTGAGTGTCCAGGAGAAGATCAATGAGCTCAGCACCTTCGGATATATCGTTTTCGACAAGAAATATAACTATGTCGGAAGCAACCCCGTGTCCGAGAAGTTCTTCCCCGAGATCGGCAATGCCAGGATCGATTCAAAGATCATCGCGAAAGACTATGCCCTGAAGGATCTCCTTAAGTGGGTGGCACAGTGCGCCGAAGTCGATAATCCGGAAAAGAAGCAGAACAAGTATACGAAATCCATCGTCATTAACGACAGAAACCCCAGCGAGAGAAGATTCCTTGAGTGCGAATTGAGCTTTATCCATTTCGGCTTCAAGAATCACGTCTCAGGCTATCTCGTTGAGATCACAGACGATACAGAGCAGCACAACATGATCGAGTCCATGAGCTTCAAGGGTGAGTCCTTAAAGCGTGAGGTAGAGCGTCAGACTAAGAGAGCAAAGTCGATGCAGATGTCTACCATCCTCGGCATGGCGGCCATGATCGAATCACGTGACAACTCCACAGGTGGTCACATCAACAGAACATCCGCCTGCGTTGCTTTGTTCGTAGAACATCTCCGTAAGCTTGACGACTACAACATGAGCGAGAATTACTGGGATTCAGTAATCAACGCCGCACCTCTCCATGACCTTGGTAAGATCGCCGTTGACGATTCCATCTTAAGAAAGCCTTCCGGCCTTACTGACGAGGAATACGAGAAGATGAAGATCCACGCCGCTTACGGCGCGAAGATCATGAGCAAGGTCCTCGAAGACGTTGAAGATAAGGAATTCGTAAGAGTAGCTACGAACGTTGCGCACTACCATCACGAGAAATATAACGGCACAGGATATCCCGACCAGTTAAGAGGCGAGAGCATCCCGTTCGAGGCAAGGATAATGGCTCTGGCAGATGTTTTCGATGCCTTGGCAAGCCGCCGTTATTACAAGGATCCGATGTCCTACGACGAAGCTTTCGAGCTCATCAGACAGGAACTGGGACATCACTTCGATCCGCACCTCGGCCGCATCTTTATCTCTCTGAAGAAAGAAATTATTGCGCTCTACGAATCTTTCGAGCACACGGATTACGCAAGATAAAATAAAGGCTGTCTGAGACAGCCTTTTTTCATTCTATACTTTGGAATAACTTATCGATAAGATAGTATCAGGACATAGATACTGTCTGATAAAACTATGGGGAAAATAATATGGAATTTGAGCAATTAAATAAAGATTGGAATGCTGAACCTAATGCTCCGGAAGTGGAGATAACTGTAACCGGAAACGATGTTGTTGTCGAATTCTATTTGAATGCATTTCAATTTGAAGCATTTAATGAGGGCGATAAAGCGGTACTCACATTTCGTGATTGTCTGCAATACAGGTATGGCAGTCCGAACGATGAAGGCTTTTATGATCATTCAAGGTATAAAGCGTTCGGCGTTAAGTGGGGTGAGTTCTATCTTGTTCATGATTCCGACTGGAAGGATAACTTCCCTGATCCTGTTGCAGTCAGCAGCCAGCCAACTGATGAGCTAAACCATTATCTGTTCTATTTCCGCGATGGTGCTTTCGAGTGCATTGCTAAGGACTATGAACTTAAGAAGATGCCGTTTGAAGGTTAGTGAAATATGAATCATATAGAGATAAGAAAGCATATTATTCCTTCAGGATATAAGACCAGGGTGTTTTTCATAGATGACAAACCCTTGTATGAATATTTTAATGTATGGGTAAGTAAGGGTGACGAATTGTGGGAGAGACTCCGCAAACCCGATATGTTGGAAATAACCTGGGGCGATGTAATGGATTTTGAGGGCGATAACCGCTTCATGAGATTCTTGCTGCAGCAGGATAAGGCTTGTTTGCCAATACTGAGTTGTCCTGATGATATGGATTTTTCTTGTGTGTTAATTGTTGCAGATGTTATGAAGGAGAACGGTAAAGTATCCTGGAAACGTATGGGCATAGTAAATAACACCCGTGAATCAGCATTCCCTCCTGATAAATACGGAATACTCTTCTATGATAATTTTACTGATGAAGAGTGGGATAAGTATGGTGATATAGTTTTCGAGCCTGAAGACAGTCCTAAATATAAGAAATGGATAAGCAAGAACTGGTCCGAAGAGCTTTATCGGAGAAGGATTAATTACACTTATCCTTTCTTAATGAATGAAGATAACATAACCTGGTTTGAGGATTGCAGTTTTGAATTCGACAGTGAAGAGTATGAAACGGTGGTAGGAAAGTGTTATCAATGATACAGCATTTGAGTAATAATCCTGGCAGACCAATGAGTCTTGAGGAATATAAAGAATATGAGAAAGAGTATGAAAAGACTCTGATCAAGTCATATGAAGCTTTTCAGGCCGCTGGTCATGAATGGTGCTGGTGCCTTGTAGGAAACATTAAGGAGCAGCGTGAATATGGCGAGGAGCATGAGATCAAAAAGGGCACTAAGGCATTCTCTGGTGGTTCCAAAGTGCATATTGCGCCTGTTCAATGGGGCGATGGTGGAGAAAACGTCATTGTTATTGGTGTTCCCAGATATGGCAAGAGCAATATTGAGATCATAATGCGGTCTAAGGATATTGAGAATTACCGGCTTAAGAGAGTATTTAAACCTGAGATCATAAAGCTTATGTGTGCCTCAGAACATTTATGGTGGAATGATACTTTTGAGGATAGAGACAGGATCATTGAGTGGCTTGATTATCTGGCTCCGGAAGAAGCGAAAAAAGAACGGGAAAGAATAACAGCAGCTGATAAAGTGACGGGTTACATTAAGTATCTTGCCGACAATGAACGCTGGTATTTCGAATTGGATGCAGATGGATATGCGACCAGACAGATCGTAATTGATAACAACGGTTGCCATATGTCATGCTTTGAGTATTGCTTGGCTGAAGGTGTTGTAGATCCGGCAGACTTTGATGGCGAAGGCATCTCTCAGTGGATATCAAAAGAAGAGTTTTATGATGAGTGGAACAGTCTGTTAAGCCAACACATTGATACTTGGAAAGCCACGAAAACAAATTATCCAATAGGAAGCATTTGTTCTGGAAAGACCAAAGCTTTTTATCCACAAGGACAAATAGTCGAAGGCGATGGTTTTATAGGTGTTTGTAAGATGGAATCAGGTTCGCTGCACGAGATAAAGAACTATAGCGTTTGTGATTACGATGACAGTAATATGTGGTTGGTATTAAAACAAATATAGAAACACTGAGGTTTTGAAGTGATCATTAATGGAAACAGGCATAATACTTTAGCAGTTACGGGGTGAAAAATGGAAGCTAAAATACTTGAATTGGTAGATAAATATATTGTTTATCCGAAAGAGACAGTTAAAGAACTGATAAGTTCTTCTTCGCGTGTTGAATATGCAACCGCAGCAACAGGATATTTAGAGGGATATTATTGTCCGCGCCGTATTGAATTGTATGTTTCAGGATGCAAAAGAGGAAGACTGATCAAAAAACCGGGTGAATATTTCGACGGATTCACATATTACTTTTCTGCTGATAACGAGATCAGCTTGATCGATACTTATTGTTCGCTGGAGTTGTTGATCAGGGAAGGCGATTATGTTTTCGGCATTTATTATTGGAAATCTCAGGAAAGCGATTACTTTTTACTGAGTCGCATTACAGTAGCCCATTATAAAGATAAGCTGATCCGGTGTTATTCTGAATACATTGTTGCCCGTTGTGATATTTGGAAAGAAATGAATCCCAAAGATAACATGCGCATATATACAGATAGCGAAGAATATCTTTATTCAGATGAAGCTGTTCCAACGATCGAAAAAATAATCTCGAAACACGTGGATTATAACTGTATCGATAGAATTGACAAGGTCATTAGCAGTAATGAATATGATGTCGCCAGGATCAATAACAGTGAGAAGAAAACGAAAGTAAAAACAGATAACCAAAAGAGTCTTTGCAAGAAGCTTGAGAAGAAAATCGACCAGGATATGTCACTCGATGAGGCGATACAGGCCTTTTTCGACGTTGTTGCTGAAGCCAAACCTAATGACGAGGAGATGCTTCTTTATGAGGTAGGATGCTATTCTGTTGATAGTGATTCCAAAGCGTGTATGTTCTGTCTCGTCCGTCAAACTCCGTCGCCTGATGGTGAGTTCTATCAGATGCATCTTGAACTTCAGTATGATATCTGTGATGAAGTGCGTTCATTAAACGAATGTGAGTGGCATGAGAAAGGCGATGATGACCTGCGGGAGTATGTGAAGAATTCCGAAGCATACAAGGTGCTTAAGGATAAACCTATAAAGAAAATTAGTGTTGGGGTTGATGAGACCTGAGAATACAGTAATACAATAAATCAACAATTAACCAATCCCAAGCACCTCTGAAAAGGGGTGCTCGTTTTTTAGTGCTTTTTTAGTGCGGAAAAGTACATTTATTGTCACTATGGGTTTTATACAATGAAATTGTTATAAAATACTTTTTCAAGGAGGAAATGCCATATGATGATCAGTCCCGGAATGTTTATTGCAGAGCACGAGGATAAGAAGTATAAGGATCTCCTTCCTATCAGAGACAGATTGATCAAAGATATCCTTGAATTTGAGAACAAGACATATGATCCTGAGATGGATGGCATGTGTCCTGCGCCTGAAGTTATCTATCAGATGAATCTTAAGTACTTGGGAAAGTTGTGTGAGCTTATCTCAGAGAAGTACAACAAGGAGTATATCTGGGGCGAGGGAGACGATACAAAATAAACAAGGCGGTTTGACACCGCCTTGCTGTTAAACTTCTTCGTTGATGATGTTCTTCACCCATTTGTATTTCTTGTAGTGGGCGATTACTACAGGAAGCTTAACGATCTCGTCAAGGTTTAAGATGAAGTAGACGACCATGACGGGCCAGTTAAGGACGAAGGCCGAGATGAATCCCAGGGGCACGATGAATGCCCACATCGTTACTGTGTCGCAGATGAAGCCGAACTTCGTGTCGCCGCCTGCTGAGAAGATTCCGCTTATCGTAGTGGAATTAATAGATCTGCCCAAGATGTAATAGCTACACATCAGGAGCATTATTAAAAGGTAATGCTCGGCTGTCTCTGTAAGGTTTACAAAATAAAGTACGATGGGTGCGGATGCGGCTGCAATAAGGCCTAAGACGACACCTGAAATAACAGTGATCTTAAGAAGCTTATCACCGTATTCCTTTGCCTTATCAAGCCTGCCCGCACCAAGCTCGTTTCCGATGATGATGACGCTTCCGCCTGCGATTGCATAGCAGAGGCAGGATACAAGGTCTTTTACGATAGCTGCGATGCCGTTAGCGGCTGCTGCATCAGATCCCAGGTGTCCCATGATTACGGTGATCATGGTAAAGCCGAATCCCCAGAGAAGGGAATTCAAAAGGTAGGGAAGAGTATATTTCGAGAATCTCTGTCTTAAGTCCAGATCCGCATGGAAGATGTTCTTGAACTTAAGCCTGAACCTCGTCTTTACGAGAATGAAGATTATGCACAGAAGGAATCCTGCACCGTTCGAGATCGTCGTTGCAAGAGCAGCGCCTGCTGAACCCATCTTGGGAGCGCCCAGAAGTCCGAAGATCAATATCGCATTAAGGATGATGTTCATGAATACGATAACTACGCTCGCGATCGTACATTCCTTAACGTATCCTACGTTCTTAAGGAGTGTCTCGAAAACAGATGCGAGTGTCATGAAGACATATGAGAATGAAGCGATCCTGATGTAAGGAATACCGTTTGCGATGAGTTCGGGTTCGTTCGTGAATACACGCATTACACCCTCAGGCATGAACATGCCGCAGGAGAAGAAAACGAGTATTACGGGGAGCGATAACGCGAACATGTATCCGAATACCTTTTCGATGGATTCGTTGTCGCCCTTGCCCCAGTACTGTGCAGCAAACATTGAACCGCCGGCAGTTATGGTCATGGTGAACAGGGTCAGTACGAGTACGACCTGTGTAGCCAAAGATACTGCTGCCATTGAATCCTGAGACAGGAAGAGCAGCATGACAGCATCCGATACCGGTACCAATGCGAACACGAAGTTCTGCAGTGTCATCGGCAGTATCAGCGAGATGAGCTTCTTTCTGAAAGATGTTTCCGTTACGTTTTCCATAAATAAAAATTTATCCTATTTCCCTATGAATTTTAAGCAGAATTGGAATTCTAACGCGAAAATAGGCAAAAAGCAAATAAAAAACTTCTGATATCTGTTACCCGGGATCTATTAGGGCTGATCTGCGCGCGGCATCATGACAGAAAGCGTAAAAGTATTCCCGTCAGAATCTGCTTTTATAATGCCGTTTAATGATTCAACGGCACGTCTTACATTGAGAAGGCCGAAGCCGTGATGGTCCTTATCCTTTTTGGATGTATAGCCGGATGTGGTCAGAAGCTTATTTGTGTCGATCTTTCCGGATGCGGAATTAGCTATCTTGATCACGAAGAATCTGTCCGTTCTCTTGATCGTGAATGATACAAATGGATCTTTACATTTGGAGGCGGCTTCGATGGCATTGTCCAGTGCGTTCGCGAAAATGCTGCACATGTCCATGGGCTTTATCTTAAGTCCTCCGTCAGCCACGCCGTCAACGGTGAATCTGATGTTCAGTTCATCCATCCTGTCGGCCTTCATGGAGATGATGATATCGAGCATCTCGTCTCCCGTGACGTATTTGGGTGAGAGGGAGCCGACGTTTCCCAACATATCTGCTATATGGGCTTTTGCGCCTTCGACATTGCCTTTCTCGAGCATCATCTGTGTCATTGCGAGGTTATTCTTGATATCATGTCTGAAGGCCTTTGTCTCGATCTGCTTTTTCTTATACTGGCCGATGTATTCGAGCTCAGCGGCAAGGTATGCTTCCTGCGACTTGTTCTTTTCGCGCAGAGACCTGTCGACTGAGGATATGATCATGATGACAGGCACGGCAAGCCCCAGGATTAGTGTTCCGATTGCATAGAAGATGCCGATGTAATGGTATCTCTGTTCCAGCGTTATATACTCTGAAGACATTTGTGCGGGAATAAAAGGGACAGTGACAAAAAGAGCGGCCCACACTGTGAAAAAGATCCTGTAAGGAATGCCTATAACATAGAACTTTTTTGGTCTGTAGAAGCCGAAATATACCACAAGGAAAAGTGCCAGCGTAACCAGGAAGCTCATTATCGTTATGAACGTCCAAATACCACCGATGCCTAAATGATCTATGAAGAGATCCACCATAACTTCATCGGTCCCGCCATAGAAGTAGACGGCGGTCATCTGTGAGAGTGTGGATGTATAAGTTGTTACAAGATACAGGCAGACAGTAGATTCAATAGCTCTCAAAAACTTCTTTTCCTTATAAGCGAAAAAGTAAAAGAAGAATGCGTAGATGAATATCACCAATACCAATCCGTTGTTATAGTTGAACATGACCGTTCCTTCAGGCATTTCGCTGAAGAAAATATTCAGGAGCACATTTCCCAGTATGGTCAGGATCAGGGGGCCGAATGACGATAATACTAGTTTTTTGGTTAGCTCGATGTAGCGCCCGAGAAAGCATGCTGCGACAAGTATGACGAGCAGCATCGAAATGATGATCTGGGAATTGTTCAAAAGAGAAAGTGTTAAGGAAAGGATAAATTCAAGAGTCTCAGACATATCAGAAAGCCAGTCCTTCCACGTAAGCGTACAAGGCATCTTTGAGAGCTTTTACATTGCTGCGGCTCACAGGGAGAATGAAGTCGCCTTCCATGATCACATCATTTTTGGAGAGCTTTTTTACCTTGGCAAGCGATATCAGATAGCCTCTGTGGATCCTGAAGAAACCGTCGTTTTTGAGCTGTTCTTCAAAGTCGCCGATATTGTATCTGATGACATGTTCGCCCGCAGAAGTCACGATCCTGACGTTCTGGTTCATTGATTCCATGTAGATGATGTCATTGAGTTCAATCAGGAGTTCCTCGCCTTCTTCCTTGATTATCAGATGGCGTGCGTTTCCTTGCTTCTCCTGAACGTATCTTATGACTTCCTTAAGCTTTTCTATATCTACGGGCTTGGTGAGGTATCTTAAGGCATTTACTTCATATCCTTCTATGGCGTATTCCACGTGACTTGTAAGGAAAACGATGAAGACTTTCTCGGATGCCGCTCTGATCGCCCTGGCAAGCGTTATGCCGTCTACGGCAGGCATCTCGATATCAAGGAATACAAGATCGTAGGGAAGGGCCTTAAAGCTCTCTGAGAGCCTGTTCCCGTCGTCAAAAGTGTCGATGTTGTAATCGGCATTGATAAGAAGCTTATCCAGCAAGGATTTAAGCTCTATCCTGTATATCTCTTCGTCATCGCAGATGGCAATACGCACTTTGGGAATGCTCCTTGTGATTATCTGTTATGAATTCTAAATAATCATTGAGTTATTCGCAATACCGTTTACGACGGGAAAACTACCATTCACTCCAGTCTCATTTTTCGCGCACATCCTGATGCTAGAATCGCCGTGAGTTCAATGAAGAAAGGAATCTACACATGAAAAAGGTTTTAAAACAGATCGGTAAAGCAATAGGCTACTTCGCAGTCTATCTTACCTGCATGAACGTTGTAGATCTCATTGCCGGCTTTGTCTGGGGTTATTCGAAGGGCAAGGAATTTAAGGAAATGGGATTAAGTCCGGACGAAGCTGCAGCAGCTTTCCAGAGCGTCGAAACAGGCTACAAGGGAATCAGCATGCTGATAGGCGCCATCCTTACGCTCCTTGTATTTTTCATCATCGAGAAGGTAAAGAAGACAAGCCTTGCTAAAGAAACCGACATGAAGATGGTTACAGGCAAGCAGATGGGCCTTACGGTCGTAGGTGCTTTAGGAGGAATGTTCTTCATGAACTTCATGCTCAGCATTCTGCCGATACCTGAAGAATTGTTAGGTGACCTCACAAGCGGAATGGGCTCGCTTACATCATACCCCTTCTGGCTCGCGATAATCGTAAATGCGATCCTCATCCCGATCCTTGAAGAAGTCGTATTCAGAGGTTATATCTTCAGCAGACTTGGCAAGGCAATGCCTGCAGTCGTTGCAGCCGTCATATCATCCGTTGTCTTCGGACTTTGCCACGGAGGCCTTGTATGGGCGATCTGGGCAGGCGTTGTAGGACTTATCATCTGTGTTGTAAGAGTAAAGTCCGGTTCGATCATCCCCGGCATCGTATTCCACATCATCATGAATACTTACGGCATGGTTTGCTCATATTTTCCCGTGCTCGAAAAGCTCAGCAACACCGGAATGTACATCCTTACGGCAATCGGCGGTATCATGCTTGCGGTATACGTCGTGGGTATCATTACAGACAAGAGTGCAGCTAAGGACAAGGCTGAGGTAACGGTCGCATAAATCTTCCGTGCTGATAATGGCAGCAATGATACAATAACTGTATCTTTTCGAAGACTGGAGATCAGAATTTGAGACTGCATTATCACTTCAACATGGATATTCCGGATCCCGATGTGATCTTTCATGACGGATACTATTATCTGATCACGACGACCATGCATTTCTTTCCCGGAGGAGAGATATTGAGGTCATCTGATCTGAAGACATGGGAACATTATTCTTATGTTTTCGAAGAGCTCGAAAATACACCGTCTCAGAGACTTGAAGGTGACGGGCATATCTACGGCAAGGGCATGTGGGCTCCGACATTGAGATACCATGACGGCATTTTCTATGTCGCTTTCTCCTCCAACGATATGAATAAGACATATCTTTACAGGGCATTTGATCTGAAAGGCCCATGGAAGAGAAATGAGATCAAGGGCTTTTACCACGATCTCTCGCTCCTCTTTGACGAAGGCAGGGCATATCTTGTATACGGCAATACGGATATCCGGCTGACTGAATTAAATGATGAACTTACAGGCCCCAAGCAGGGCGGAATTGACCGCATTATCGTTGATGATGCGGGCAATCCCATGCTTGGCCTGGAAGGTTCGCACATATACAAGATTGACGGCAGATACTATCTCTTCATGATCCATTCCCTTCATGACAGATGGAGAAGGGTGGAGGCGATGTATGTCTCTGACAGCCTTGAAGGCGAGTTCATTGGCGGCGATATCTACGATAACGATCTGGGGATAAGGGATTCCGGTATTGCGCAGGGCGGCATCGTCAAAGGCCCTTTGGGCGACCACCTGATCATGTTCCAGGACAGCGGTGCGATAGGAAGGCTTCCTGTAATAGTTCCGTTTGAGTGGAAGGACGGAAGTCCTGTTTTCGAAGATGATGAGAAAGTCGAAGAGTGCAAACTTAAGGGCCTTTGCGGAAGCGATGATTTTGCCTCCGGCCATAAGGATTTCTGGCAGTTCAATCACGAACCGGACTTGAGCCTTGTGAAGTTTGAGGACGGTTTCCATATCACGACCGACAAGGTCTGCCGGAACATATTCCACGCACGTAATACGTTAACTCAGAAGATCCAGGGGCCTGTCAGCGAGGCTGCTGTGACTGTTGATGCAAGCGCATTAAATAACGGTGATTTTGCCGGCCTTTCTGCATTCCAGGGCGATTATGCCTTCGTTGGTGTTGCCAGGGCAGACGACAAGTATTATGCCGTAATGCTGAGCAATACGAGCAAAGGCGGAATCTGGGACCTGACAGAAGATGAGGGGTTAGAGGAAGAGCGGATTGAGCTCGAATCTAGCGTCCTGACTGTTAAGGTCAGATGTGATTTCACGAATGATACGGCGACGTGCTTTATTGAGACGCCTGAAGGCTTTAAGCAGATAGGAACGCCGCATAATATTGTATTCAGGCTTGATCACTTCACGGGTTGCAGATTTGCACTGTCGTGCTTCTCAACGGCCGAGTGCGGCGGCACCGCGGTGTTCAGGAAGTTTAAAGTTAAGTGAAGTCGGTTCCGCACCATTCCTCACAATTTATTCATATTTTTCCCATAGGTTTGTTCATTTTTACGTGTAAAAATATAATTAATTAAATCGTGCGCGCAGGGGTATTATCCTGAACAGGGAACAGATCTGATATGGATAAGATAGCTGACAAGATTAAGTCTGTAAATAAGAGATATGAGCGTCTCGATAATGCCATGCGCTTTCTCGTAAACAATGCATTCACTTTTACTGTCGGCGTAATGGGATTTGTTCATGCCGTACTGATGATAATCTTCTGGATCGCCGGAGTATATCCTCTTGCACAGTTTAATTTCTTCAGCGTAGTCGTTTACGTATTCTGTTTTGTATTATGCAGATTCGGACATCTCCTTCCGGTATATGTAAGCATCATCCTGGAAGTAACGATCTATTCGATCGTATCCACATACTATGTCGGACTCCGCTGCGGCACATACTGCTTCCTTTTCTCGATCGTTCCGATCATCATATATTTCGGCAGCACGCTGTTTAAGGGAAGACAGAGATGGGGCGTTGCAGTGATGCTCATCCTAAACTTCGTTGCGTTCGTTGTTGTTTACTTCAGCTTCTATTTCCAGGATCCGGTTTATGTCATGCCTGCCTCTATCACACTCGTGCTGGTGATCTTCTCGGCATTTGCGATGGTATTTGCCACGATCTTCTACAACATCATGTACATCTATTCGAGTGAGAACACGATGTCTGTCCTGGAGCTTAAGAACAAGCAGCTGTCAGCTGATGCACATGAGGATGCGTTGACGAGCCTTCTTAACCGCCGCGGATTCCTTCCTCTCGTAAAATCCCTCATGGCTGGCGGCAAGCCTAAGAAGTTCTGCATCGCTTTCTGCGATCTCGATGATTTTAAGCGCATAAACGACTCTTACGGACATGAAGCCGGTGATGAGGTCCTTAAGCATACGACGATGATGATCAAGCAGGAGCTCCCGGGGTCAGATATCTGCAGATGGGGCGGAGAGGAATTCGTTATCCTCTTAAGGGACTGTGACCTGGCTGCTGCAAAGATAAGAGTGGAGAGGCTCAGAAAGACCATTGAGTCCAATCCAACATCGTTCTTTAATAAGCAGATCTTTGTCACGATCACCATAGGCCTTGAGCAGTACACACCTAAATACGCTGAGCCTGAATCGCTGATCAAGAAGGCCGACGAGCGCATGTATTACGGCAAGCAGCACGGAAAGAACATCCTGGTCTTTGAGAACCCGGAGGAAGAATAAGTTATCAATACAGAATCGATGATTTTTGGGGCCGGTTCCTGTAACCGGCCTTTTCGCGTATTTATCACTATTCCGCAAAAATATATTGAAAAACGATAAAAAACTATTGAAAAGCAATCGGCGAGATGTTAATATGACACCAACAGGAAATCTTAAGGAGGGTGTACATATGACGACTGAGGTTAATGCTTTTGAACAGAACATCGCGTTGAACGATAAGATCTCTTCTGCTGATGAATTAAAAGAACTCAATAAGAAGATCGCATACTGCGAGAACTCGATCAGCAGCTGCTCAGCGGCAATTGATCCCAGAAGAGTCGGTACATTCAGATATTTCTGGCCGTTCCTGACATTATCGCTCGTAATAGGTTGTGGCGGAATATTATTTATCTTTATGGCGAATTTTCTGGATAAGGCAAGAGCGGCAGACGGTGTAGAACCATATAACTATCCTTTGGGTCTGATCTTTTTAGGCTTAGTAGCTGTCTTCATGATCCTTCATATCATAGGCGGATTATTTGCCAGAAGAAAATGCGATGCGTTTAATTCGGAAATGAACAGGAGAGATGATGAGATCAGAGCACAAATAAGGAAATATGAGAACCATCTCGCAAAGCTTAATCTCACCAAAAAAGAGTATCTGGAATCATGCGTAAGCACGAGCACTCCTTCGGTTGCTGAGAGAAAAGAGATCCCTGCAGATCTTGCTGCCGCTATTACCGCAAAGAAGGATCAGATCGCAGCAAATGAGAGAGCTATCGCAGAATATAATTCACAGATCATAAGGATCAATACGATGCCTGCAGCCCTCAAAAGGACTTCAATGTATTACTTCTGGCCGTTCCTCGTCACATCTCTTGTAAGCTTCAATTTTATCCAGTCTATATGCTTTTCGTTTCTATATAGATTTAATATAGACATTGAGTACCCGCTCTCTTATGTCATTGCTGCTCATGGTTTTATCCTGCTCCATGTTTTCGGAGGCATCTTCGCAAGGAAAATGAGGGACAGATACAATACCGCTGCTAATGAGAAATGCGCTGCAAGATTCGCAGAGGCATCTACGGTCCGTGAAGATCTGACCGCTTTGGAATATCAGAGAAAGCAGCTTTACGAAGAATTGAGATCATTGGAAGAAAGCGTGCAGACAACTTAAGTTACCGCTGTAAGATGGTATAATGATTCCGTCCGTGAATGTGTCACGGGCGGAATTTTCACAGATAAACGGACAGGGATAATATGAATATCAGAAAACTTACGGCATTAATCCTTACAGCGGCTGTAACTGCTTCGCTCCTTGCAGGCTGCAAGAAGGCGGAAGAGACTTCTGAAGCGACAACGGAGCCTGTTGTTACGGATACCACGGAAACCACAGAGACCTCTGAGACCACGACCGAAACGAGTGTGGAGATCACATATACGGCTGATGACTTAAGAAAAGCCGGCGTAAACGAGCTTAATTCCGTTCCGATCCTCATGTACCACAGAGTCTACAATATGAAAAACAGTGAGACGAAATATACCGGCGGCAATGTGGATAAGGACGGTTATAACAGGACATCCGAAGCATTCGAAAAGGATCTCCGAAGCTATTACGAGCAGGGTTACCGCATGATGAGGCTTGACGATTATGTTGACGGCAAGATCGATGTCGCATTCGGATACACCCCGTTGATCCTGACTTTTGATGACGGCATCAATGATGTTGTGCTGGAAGGCTGGAACGATGACGGCACGCCGAAGTTCGAGGAAGGCTGTGCTATTGCGGTCCTGGAGAAGATCAAGGCAGAGTTTCCGGATTACAACGTAACTGCCACCTTCTTCCTTAACTGCGGACTTTTCCATAATAAGAAAGAGGACGACGTCAAAGTGATCAAGTGGCTCGTTGATAACGGTTATGATATCGGCAACCACACCTATGACCACAAGACTCTCGGCCAGTGTGACGCTGCTGAGATCGAGAAGCAGATCGGCTCAATGTATAAGCTCCTTGATGAGATCATTCCGGGCCGGTACGTGAACATCGTTGCTCTGCCTTACGGATCTCCTGAGACTTTCCCGGCTGATAAGCCGCAGTACGAGAAGATCTTCGCCGGTACATATGAAGGCTTCTCCTATACGACCAAATCATCGCTCCTCTGCTCTTGGACCAGATGCTATTCGCCCTTTGTAAGAGATTTTGATGTCAGGCGATTAAGAAGGATCAGAGGCTACGATAACAACGGCAAGGATTGGGATATCGAGATGAACTTCAAGCAGCTTAATGATGGCAGAAGGTATATCTCTGACGGTAACCCCAACACGATCGTTTTCCCGTCGTCTGACAACAGCAAAGGCGACTGGCTTAAGAATACATTCGGCCTTCAGGTAATCACTTACGATAAATAAGATAAGGGCTGAGCGTGCGGCAATCCGGGCAGACGCTTAATTAAGGATTTGTTGCCTTCCGGGCGGACAAAAAGAGCAACATTTGAAGCAACACTTATTAGAGACACGTAATTCCATCGCAAACAATCTCTGATCAGCACTTTCCCTTAGTAAGAGACACCAAACTCGAAAAGCAACTCTCTACACACAAAAAGGCGGCGCCTTAATCAATAAGACGCCGCCTCATATATGAGCCTGCAGATATTAAGAGTACAGATTCCTTACGTGCTCGATGAATTTCATGGCAAGGGCGCTCGGGATCTTCTCCTTATCCCATGAGAGGATATAGTCTACGTTTACATGGGGAACGATCTTCTTTACGACGACGTTTGCATCTGCAGAGATGTTCTTTGCGACTGAAGCAGGGAAGATCGCGATTCCGATGTTCTGGTCTACGAGCTTTGATGCGTTCGAAGAGTGCGCGGTCTTTACGATGAAGTGCGGTTCTTTTCCTGTTGATTCGAACCATGAACGGATCTCTTCTTCACGTGAGTGACGTGAGGAGATGATGAGGTCCGTATCAACGATATCTTTAAGTGAAACTGTCTGTTTCTTGGCTTTTGCAAGAGGGTGTGAGCCCGGAATGATGGCTGCCCATGAATCGCTGTAAACGGTGATGCCGTCTAACTGCTCCGTGTTAAGAGGGGTCATGGTGATGGCGAGCTCCAAAAGGCCGGACTTCATTCTGTATGTTAGATCGTCCACGGTGCCGCACCAGAGGTTATAAGTAACGTTAGGATATTCTTTCTTAAAAGAAGATATCCACTCTGCTGCAAGTGAAGGACCGTTACTGTCTACGTGTCCTAAGTAAAGTGTTCCGCTCAAGCCTTTCTTTACATCAGTAATCTCTGTTTTCGCGATATCCGCAAGAGCGAGGATCTGTTCACCGCGGCGCTTTAATGCAAGACCTTCAGGTGTGAGGGTGACATGGCGCTTGCCGCGGACGATGAGAGTGCATCCCAGTTCCTCTTCAAGATCCATGAGCGCTCTTGAGAGCGGGGGCTGTGATAAGTGCAGACGCTCTGCTGCGCGGGTGATGTTACGTTCTTCTGCAACCGTTAAGAAATAACGTATTTGACGTAGATCCATGTCGTTTCCTCCTGCATTTTTCTATCATACTCTAAAGGTATGGTAATACGAATACGATTTGTATTTTATTTCTTTCGACCATAAGACTACAATTAGCCTTGAAATCATACAACGATAGTTTAAACGCATTGAAAATAAATATCAATACATTTTGAGTATGATTTCAAGCTTGAGGCCGGTGGTGGATGTGATGGCACTCAGGTTTACGGGAGGAGAATATGAGACCTTACGAAGAAAAGTACGTTAAAGAATGCTACAAGGCAATGCAAGAAGAACACGATGCTTGCGGAATCGGTTTAGTAGTAAACATCGATGGTAAGAAAGAATACCGTACTCTCAATGACGCTTTATCCATTGTCGAAAAGTTAGAGCACAGAGCAGGTAAGGACGCTACCGGTGAGGTAGGCGACGGTGTCGGAATCTTAGTCCAGATCTCTCACAAGTTCTTTAAGCCCGCTGCAAAAGAAGCAGGCATCGAAGTAAAGGACGAGGGCGACTACGGTATCGGCATGTTCTTCCTTCCTCAGGATACAAAAAAGCGCACACTCGCTATGCGCATGTTCAAGGTCATTTCCGAGAAGAACGGCCTTAAGATCCTGGGCTGGAGAGAAGTTCCCACAAACCCTGACATCTTAGGCAAGGTTGCAAGAGATGCAATGCCTGTCATCATGCAGTGCTTCGTAGACAGGCCTGCTGATTGTGAGAAGGGACTTGCATTCGACCGTATGCTCTATGTCGCAAGAAGAGAGTTCGAGCAGAGCACGGACGATACATATATTACTTCTTTATCTTCAAGAACTATCGTATATAAGGGCATGTTCCTTGTAGGACAGCTCCGTAAGTTCTATGAGGATCTCCAGAGCAAGGACTATGAGACGGCTATCGCAATGGTCCACTCAAGATTCTCTACTAATACAACACCTTCATGGGAGAGAGCTCATCCTTACAGAATGATCGCTCACAACGGTGAGATCAACACGATCAGAGGTAACTTCGACAGAATGCTCGCCCGTGAAGAGACATTGTACAGTCCTTCGATCGAGAATGACGTAGATAAGATCTTCCCGATCATCCATAAGACGGGATCTGACTCTGCAATGCTCGACAATACATTAGAGTTCTTCATGATGAACGGAATCCCGCTTCCTTTGGCAGTCATGATGATGATCCCTGAGCCTTGGAAGAACGATCCTTACATGGAGCAGGAGAAGAAGGATTTCTATCATTACTATGCAACCATGATGGAACCCTGGGATGGTCCTGCTGCGATCCTCTTTACAGACGGTGTCATCGCAGGCGCTACGCTCGACCGTAACGGTTTGAGACCTTCCAGATATTACATCACAGACGATAACAGACTTATCCTCTCATCAGAGGTAGGCGTTCTCGACATAGAACCTGAGCACATCGTAAAGAAGTCCAGACTGCAGCCCGGACGTATTCTTTTGATCGATACGGAAAAGGGTAAGCTCATTTCCGATGAAGAGTGCAAGAAGTTCTATTCAGAGAAGCACCCTTACGGTGAGTGGCTCGCATTAAATCTCCTGCACCTTTCTGAACTCAAGATCCCCAACAAGAAGATCCCGGTTCACACACAGGAGATGAGAAACAAGCTCTATAAGGTCTTCGGTTATACATTCGAAGACGTTAAGAATGAGATCCTGCCTATGGCTACCAACAAGGTCGAGGCAACTGCTTCAATGGGTACGGATATCCCTCTGGCAGTTCTTTCAGAGAAGCACCAGCTCCTGTTCTCGTTCTTCAAGCAGCTCTTCGCTCAGGTCACAAACCCGCCG
This sequence comes from Oscillospiraceae bacterium, assembly GCA_902780785.1. Classification (GTDB taxonomy): domain Bacteria; phylum Bacillota; class Clostridia; order Saccharofermentanales; family Saccharofermentanaceae; genus Saccharofermentans. The sequence goes on from CACZGS010000006.1 coordinate 75,139, forward strand.
ATCGATTCCATCAGAGAAGAGATCGTTACGGATACGACAGTATATATCGGTTCTGACGGTAACCTCCTTGAAGAGAAGAGCGGCAACTGCAGAGTATTGGAAGTTAACAATCCGATCCTCACGGGCGTTGATTTGGTTAAGATCAAGTCTTTGGATCAGCCCGGCTTCAAGGCAGCTACAGTATCTATTCTTTACTATAAGAACACTCCGCTCGAGAAGGCTCTGGACCAGCTCCTGATCACTGTCGACAGAACATGTGCAAAGGGCGCCAACATCATCATCCTCTCAGACAGAGGCATCGATGAGAACCACGTTGCAATCCCTTCATTGCTCGCAGTTTCCGCAGTAGAGCAGCACCTGGTACAGACAAGAAAGAGAACGGCAGTTTCCCTCATCATCGAGAGCGGCGAGCCCAGAGACGTACACCAGATGGCTACCTTGCTCGGCTTTGGCGCACGTGCTATCAATCCTTACCTTGCACACGAGTGCATCGCTGAGATGATCGACAAGGGAATCCTCGATAAGGATTACCATACCGCAATCGACGATTATAACTACGCTATCCTGCACGGCATCGTTAAGACATCCGCAAAGATGGGTATCTCCACACTTCAGTCTTACCAGTCCGCAAAGATCTTCGAAGCAGTCGGAATCTGCAAGGAAGTAGTTGATAAATACTTTACGGGTATCGTAAGCCGCGTAGGCGGTATCGGCTTGGAAGAGATCTCCGAAGGAATCTTGTTCAGACACGATAAAGCTTTCGATCCCATGGGCCTCGAAAACGATGAGACTTTGGACAGCACGGGCTTCCATAACTTAAGAAGCGGTGATGACAAAGAAGATCATCTCTATAACCCCAAGACGATCGTTGCCCTCCAGAAGGCAGTAAGAGAAGGTTCATACGAGCTCTTCAAGGAATATACGGCAATCGTAGATAATGAGAAGCCTCATACATTAAGAGGACTCCTTGCGTTCAAGAAGACAGGCAATTCAATACCGATCGAGGAAGTAGAGCCTGCTTCAGAGATCGTAAAGAGATTCAAGACCGGCGCTATGTCTTATGGTTCCATCTCCAAGGAAGCTCACGAGTGCATGGCTATCGCAATGAACCGTTTGGGCGGTAAGTCCAATACAGGTGAGGGCGGTGAGTCACCCGAGAGATTCGGTACAGAGAAGAACTCCAAGATCAAGCAGGTCGCATCAGGTAGATTCGGTGTTACAAGCGAATACCTGAACAGTGCAGAAGAGATCCAGATCAAGATGGCACAGGGTGCCAAGCCGGGTGAAGGCGGACACCTTCCCGGAAAGAAAGTATATCCCTGGATCGCCGAGAGAAGATATTCAACACCCGGTGTTGCTCTTATCTCACCTCCGCCTCATCACGATATCTATTCGATCGAGGACCTCGCACAGCTCATCTACGACCTTAAGAATGCTAACCGCAAGGCAAGGATCTCCGTTAAGCTCGTATCCGAAGCAGGTGTAGGAACTATCGCATGCGGCGTTGCAAAGGCAGGCGCACAGGTAATCCTCATCTCAGGATACGACGGCGGTACGGGCGCAGCTCCTGCAAGTTCTATCCACAATGCAGGTCTTCCTTGGGAATTGGGCCTCGCTGAGACGCATCACGCATTGATCGAGAGCGGCCTTCGCGGAAGAGTTGCAGTCGAGACAGACGGTAAGCTCATGAGCGGCAGAGACGTTGCGATCGCAGCACTCTTAGGCGCTGAGGAATTCGGTTTTGCCACAGCACCCCTGGTATCCATGGGATGCATGATGATGAGAGTCTGCAACAAGGATACTTGCCCGTTCGGTATCGCATGCCAGAACGAGGAATTAAGAAAGAGATTCAAGGGCAAGCCGGAGCACGTTATGAACTTCATGCTCTTCATTGCAGAAGAGTTAAGAGAGATCATGGCAGAGCTCGGTTTCAGAACAGTCGACGAGATGGTCGGAAGGACCGACCTCCTCAAGGTTAAGGACAAGCAGATAACAAAGAGAGCCGAGATGGTCTCTCTCGCGCAGATTATAGATCCGTCCTATGCGGATTCCGAAGTACGCCATTTCGAGCCTGACCATGTATTCGACTTCGAGCTCGAAAAGACGATCGACGAGAGAGTGTTCCTCCCTGAACTCGCGAAAGGCCTTAAGAAAGGTTCGATCAAGATCGACAACGTTAAGGTATCGAGTACCGACAGAGCAGTAGGAACTATCTTAGGTTCGGAGATCACAGCCGAATACGGAACAGAACTCCCTGATGACAGCGTCATCGTAGAGCTCACGGGCGGCGGCGGACAGAGCTTCGGTGCATTCATTCCGAAGGGCTTAACGTTAAAGCTCACAGGTGATGCGAATGACGGATTCGGAAAAGGATTATCCGGCGGTAAGCTTATCATCAAGCCTAATGAGAATTCCGGATTTGAAGCTTCAAAGAATGTCATCATCGGAAACGTTGCGCTTTACGGTGCAACAAACGGTACGGCATACGTCTGCGGCGTAGCAGGTGAACGCTTCATGATCAGAAACTCCGGCGCGACAGGCGTATGCGAAGGTACCGGTGACCACGGCCTGGAATACATGACAGGCGGTAAGGCCGTAATCCTCGGCGAAGTAGGAAAGAACTTCGCAGCAGGTATGAGCGGCGGTATGGCGTACGTATTGGATGAACATCACACACTCTATACAAAGATCAATAAGGCTATGGTAGAGATGAGCGAGATAACGGAAGACGCAGATAAGAACGAGCTCAAAACGATCCTTCAAGATTATGAGCAGGCAACAGGATCTTCAAAAGCGAAGGCAATACTTCAAGATTTCGACAAGTATGTTGAGAGCTTTAAGAAGATCATCCCGACAGATTACCGTCACATGCTGACCTTGATCGCCAAGTACGAAGAACAAGGCATTGCACGTGAACAGGCAGTCTACGAAGCATTCAAAGAATTCACTAAAGTCGGTGCTTGATATCAGGAGGATCTTATGGGTAAAGCTACAGGATTTTTGGAATACGACAGGCACGAAGATTCTTGGGTATCGGAAGATAAAAGGATCACAGGCTTTGAAGAATTCCACAACCATTTAAATGAAGAAGAAAGACGCTGCCAGGCAGCAAGATGCATGGACTGCGGCGTACCGATGTGTCAGTCAGCCATCTGCCTCAAGGGCATGGTAACGGGATGTCCCTTACATAACGTTATCCCCGAGTGGAACGATGAGATCTACAAAGGCCATTACGAAGCAGCATTGGGAAGACTCTTGAAGACATCGAACTTCCCGGAATTCACCGGAAGAGTTTGCCCCGCACTTTGCGAAAAGGCATGCATCAACGGAATAAATTCAGGAGCAGTTACGATCCACGATAACGAGCTCTTCCTGATCGAAAAAGGTTACGAGTTAGGCTACATGAAGCCCAGGATCCCGAAGACCAGGTCAGGAAAGAAAGTTGCGGTTATCGGCGCAGGCCCTGCAGGACTCGCAGTTGCTGACCAGCTCAATCACAGAGGCCATGAGGTAACTGTTTTCGAGCGCGAAGACCAGATCGGCGGATTGCTGATGTACGGCATCCCGAACATGAAGCTCGACAAGAGCGTGATCGAGAGAAGAAGAAAACTGATGGAAGAAGAGGGCGTTGTCTTCAAGACAGGTGTTGATGTAGGTAACGGCGCTTCTTTCGAGAAGATAACAGAAGAATTCGATGCGGTAGCTCTCTGCTGCGGTTCAAAGAAAGCAAGAACGATCACCGCAAAGGGTTCAGAAGATTGTAAGGATATGCACCTGGCGGTTGATTTCCTTAAGTCCGCTACGAAGGATCTCCTGAGCGGAAAGGCCGGCAAGTGGACGTTAAGTGCCAAGGACAAGAACGTTGTTGTTGTCGGAGGCGGCGATACCGGAAACGACTGCGTAGGAACGTGTATCAGACAGGGCTGCAAGAGCATTACACAACTTGAGATGATGGCAAGGCCGCCCAAGGAAAGACAACAGAATAACCCCTGGCCTGAGTGGCCCAAAGTCGAGAAGACCGACTACGGACAACAGGAGGCCATCAAGGTGTTCGGTTCCGACCCGAGAATATATGAGACAACCGTAAAGGAACTCATTACTCAGAAGGGAAAACTTAAAGAGATCAAGACAGTCAAAGTCAAGTTCGAAGACAGAAAGCTGGTCGAGGTCGAAGGATCAGAACAAACGATAAAGTGCGATCTATTGATCATAGCTGCAGGCTTTGTGGGATGCGAAGACTACATTGCAAAAGAAAGCAAAGTCGAACTGACACAAAGAGGAACGGTCAAGACAGAGCCTGAACAATATAAGACTTCGATACCGAAGGTGTTCACGGCAGGAGACATGCACAGAGGACAATCGCTCGTAGTGTGGGCCATAACAGAAGGAAGGCACTGCGCAGCCGAGATGGACAAATTCTTAATGGGTTATACCCCGTTGATCTAAACCAAGTTATTAAATTTTAGGAGGAATATATTATGGAAACGAGATCTGTACCGGAAATGTTCGGTGAGAACGTGTTTGACGACAGAGTGATGAGAGCGGTTTTATCCGAGGATGTTTATCAGTCACTCAGAAAGACAATCGACGAGGGCGCTAAGCTTGATACAAAGGTTGCTGAACAAGTAGCAACAGCAATGCGCGACTGGGCACTTGCAAAGGGTGCTACACACTTTACTCACTGGTTCCAGCCTTTGACAGGCGTTACAGCAGAGAAGCATGACTCATTTATCGAGCCTTCACCTGACGGCGGTGTAATCATGGCCTTCTCCGGAAAGAATCTCATCCAGGGCGAGCCTGACGCTTCTTCATTCCCGACAGGCGGCATCAGAGCTACTTTCGAGGCTAGAGGATATACAGCATGGGATCCTACATCTTATGCATTCATCAAGGATAAGACACTCTGCATCCCTACAGCTTTCTGCTCATATACAGGCGAAGCTCTTGATAAGAAGACACCTTTGCTTCGTTCAATGGAAGCTTTGAACAAGCAGGCACTCCGAATCTTAAAGCTTTTCGGAAACGAGGATGCAAAGTACGTTCATACATCAGTAGGACCTGAGCAGGAGTACTTCCTCATCACAAAGGAAATGTACGACAAGCGTCCTGACATCAAGTACACAGGAAGAACACTCTTCGGCGCTAAGGCTCCTAAGGGCCAGGAGATGGATGACCATTACTTTGGTGTTATCAAGCCCAAGGTTCAGGAGTTCATGAACGATCTTAACCAGGAACTCTGGAAGCTCGGAATCCTCGCTAAGACAGAGCACAACGAAGTTGCTCCCGCTCAGCACGAGCTTGCTCCGATCTATTCTTCAACGAATATCGCTACTGACCAGAACCAGCTCATGATGGAGATCATGCAGAAGGTTGCTGCACGTCACGGTCTTGTCTGCCTCCTTCACGAGAAGCCTTTTGCAGGCGTTAACGGATCCGGTAAGCACAACAACTGGTCAATGTCTACAGATACAGGCATCAACCTCCTTAGCCCCGGCGCTACACCTTATGAGAACGCTCAGTTCCTGCTCTTCCTCTGCGCAGTAATCAAGGCAGTTGACGATTATCAGGATCTCCTCCGTCTCTCAGTAGCTACAGCAGGCAACGACCACAGACTGGGCGCTAACGAGGCACCTCCGGCAATCATCTCGATCTTCTTGGGCGATGAGCTCTCAGCTATCCTCGACGCTATCGAGTCCGACACACCTTATGCAGGTTCTGAGAAGAAGATCATGAAGCTCGGCGTTGACGTATTACCGAGATTCGCACGTGATACAACAGACCGTAACAGAACTTCACCGTTTGCTTTCACAGGCAACAAGTTCGAGTTCAGAAGCCTTGGTTCTTCCAACAGCATCGCTTGCGCAAACATGATGCTCAACGCAGCTGTCGCAGAATCTTTGAAGATCTATGCAGACCGACTTGAAGGCGCTGAAGATTTCGAGACAGCACTTCACGACATGATCAAGAAGACGATCAAGGATCACAAGAGAATCCTCTTCAACGGCAACGGTTACGACGATGCATGGGTCAAGGAAGCAACAGAGGTAAGAGGTCTTTCCAACTATAAGACAACACCTGACTGTATGCCTCATCTTCTCGACGAGAAGAACGTAAAGATGCTCACATCACACAAGGTCTTCACAGAGGCAGAGCTCAAGTCCAGAGTCGACATCATGCTCGAGAACTACAGCAAGTCAGTCCTTATCGAAGCTAACACAATGCTCGAGATGAGCAGACGCATGATCCTTCCTGCAATCGAGTGCTACGAAAATAAGCTCGCCGGAAGCGTTTCTGCAAAGAAGGCAGTTGCTCCTTCAGCTGCATGCGCTTATGAAGGCGACATCATCGCCAAGCTCTCAGATCTCGCTGATAAGGTTTATGCCGGAGCTAATACTCTCGAAAAGGCAATCGAAGATGCTAACGGTAAGGAAGACATCATCGCAGAAAGTGCCTTCATCAAGGATACAGTCATCCCTGCAATGAACGACATCCGTAAGGCAGCTGATGAAGCTGAGACATATGTCTCCAAGGAATGCTGGCCGCTTCCTTCTTACGGTGACCTGCTCTTCAGCGTAAAATAACAGATCCTCATATTCCACCCAACTAAGTAACCCCCGGAGTTTTCGAACTCTGGGGATTACTTAGAATTTTGTTTAGAGAAAATATTTTTAGAAATCAAGAAAAGAGATGATGACGTATGACTAAGTTTATATTCGTAACCGGAGGAGTTGTTTCGGGATTAGGAAAAGGAATCACGGCTGCATCACTGGGCAGACTGTTGAAGGCAAGGGGATTTAAGGTTGCGGCGCAAAAGCTTGATCCTTACATCAACGTCGACCCCGGCACGATGAGCCCCTACCAACACGGCGAAGTTTACGTTACGGAAGACGGTGCAGAGACGGATCTCGACTTAGGTCACTATGAGAGATTCATCGATGAAGACCTCAACAAATATTCTAACCTCACATCCGGTCGAGTTTATTGGAACGTCCTCAACAGAGAAAGAAGAGGCGAGTACTTAGGCTCGACCGTTCAAGTTATTCCGCACATTACAAACGAGATAAAGGAATTCGTATACAGAGTCGGTAAGAAAACGAATGCTGATGTCGTTATCACCGAGATCGGAGGCACGGTCGGTGATATCGAATCACAGCCTTTCATAGAAGCAGTAAGACAGATCTCTCTGGAAGTCGGAAGAGAGAACAGCCTCTTCATCCACGTAACCCTCGTTCCGTTCTTAAGAGGTTCTGACGAGCACAAGTCAAAGCCCACACAGCACTCCGTAAAGGAACTGCAGGGAATGGGTGTTAACCCCGGCGTATTGATCCTCAGATGCGACGAGCCTTTGGAAGACGAGATCATGAAGAAGATTGCTCACTTCTGCAACGTTAAGGAAGACTGCGTAATCGAGAACATCACACTTCCTGTCCTTTATGAGGCACCTCTGATGCTCGAGGAAGCTCACTTCTCTGAGATCGTCTGCAGGGAGCTCGGCCTTGATGCAGGTGAAGCTGACCTTACACATTGGAAAGAGATGGTCGATAAGATCCATAACATCGAGAAGGAAGTCAAGATCGGTCTTGTCGGTAAGTACGTCCACCTTCACGACGCATATCTCTCAGTCGCAGAAGCTCTCAAGAGCGCAGGTTATGCTAATGACGTTAAGGTAAATATCGACTGGATCGATTCTGAGCTCATCAACGAGCAGACAGTAGGCGAAATGCTTTCAGACCTTGACGGAATCATCGTTCCGGGCGGCTTCGGCAACCGCGGCATCAACGGCATGATCCTCGCTGCTAAATATGCACGTGAAAACAACGTTCCTTACTTCGGCATCTGCCTCGGTATGCAGATCGCAGTAATCGAATTTGCGCGCAATGTATTAGGCATTGCCGATGCGAACTCCGGCGAGTTCGATGAACAGTGCGCAAACAAGGTCATCGACTTCATGCCCGGCCAGAGCGATGACATCGACAAGGGCGGCACGCTCCGTCTCGGCGCTTATCCGTGCAAGATCGCAGAAGGAAGCCTTCTCCGTGAATGCTACGGCGTAGACGAGATCTTCGAGCGCCACAGACACAGATACGAAGTCAACAATGACTACAGGGCCCGCTTTGTCGAGAGCGGCGCACGCTTTGCCGGAACCGCCCCTGACGACTCACTTGTTGAAGAGATGGAGATACCCGGCCACAAGTTCTATCTTGGTGTTCAGTATCACCCTGAGTTCAAGTCCAGACCAGACAGAGCACATCCGATCTTCAAGAAGTTCATTGAAGCTTCGAAAGGTTAAAGTAATAGAGGCTGCCTCGTGAGAGACAGCCTCTTTAATTTGCAGTGGTTATTTGCTGAAGACAAGCTGCAACTGTAATACAGGGGATAAAAAAAGGCCAACAATTATATAAAATGGCGGATTTAAATAATTGTTGCCCCTGAAAAAGCGTCATGTATTATAGCAATGTGGCAGAAAGGTCTTTTGACGGCCTCGAAAAACCTTACTCCTTCAACCCGCCTAAGGCTACGCCTTCGACGATGTGCCTGGAAAAAAAGGCGTAAAGGATAAGGAGAGGTACTACGGTACCCAGTACTACCAGGAAGTCATTCTCGTCGAGGTAGTAGATGGGGGAGAACATAAGAAGGAGAGTTTTCTTCTCGAGCTTGGCAATAGTGATGGCGGGCATCCAGCCGTCGTTCCAGCTTGCGGCAAAGGCGAAGATGGCCTGGGTCGCGATGGCGGGCTTCATGAGGGGCAGGATGATCTGGTTGAATATACGGAATTCGCCGGCGCCGTCGATCCTTGCTGACTGGATCATTTCCCTGGAAAGAGAAGCCTGCAGGTACATGCACATGAAGAAGACCGTCATGGGCGAAGCGATGGATGGCAGGTAGTAGACAAAGAGCTGGTTGGTCCAGTGCATCTTGAAGATGGTCTGAAGGAAGCCGAATGTGGATACAGTTGAGGGGATCATCATTGCGAACATGATGACCACGTAGCAGAGTTTTCTAAGCTTCCATTTGTAAGCAGTGAGCGCATATGCGGTGAGGGCAGAGAAGTAACAGGTGAAGATCGTGGAAAGGCCCGTGACCAGAAGTGAGTTGCCCATTCCGATGAACAGGTATTTGTAATTCTTCCAGAAGGCATCAATGTACGTTGATGTTTGATGGTAATGCGCGTTTACGAGCTTTCCGATGGCGACCTGCTTCTCTACGAACGTGTATTGGTAAGATTCCTTGAACAGTAGTATGAGAGGGTAGAAGCTGAAGAACGATAAGAGGAGCGACACGGAATAGAATACTATCTTAAGGACAGTATCTCTTCTCTTGGTCATTGATCTTGTCAGGGTGTTCGTGCTCGTAGCCTCATACCTCAGTTCCGGATTTGTTATCGTCAATATAGCATTAAGGTTGACTTATGTCTACCGAATGATATAGTATCGGTATACATTCGTGTACCTGCACAAAAATCGCAGCGTGAAATTGTACTTGAGAATGGTTTTCGAGGGGCTCGAAAAAGGTAATGGGAAGAAAACACAGAAATATCGAACGGCACTATAACAAATGGGGTTATATCCTTATGATCCCTTTTGTTGCTGCGTTCATGTTCTTCCATTTTTATCCGCTCGCAAATACCGTCTACTATGCATTCTGCGAGATGAAAGGCATGGGAAGTAACGAGCCGCAGACTCTGATCTCGCTCGGTGAACCGTGGTATAGAAATTTCACTGATGTTTTAAAGACAAGAACATTCAGTGATGCTCTGAGGAACACATTGATCATATGGGTGGCTTATGCTGTACCTGAGCTGACATTTACGTTCTGGCTTGCTGCCGTGATAACTGACAGAAGATTGAGGATAAAGGGCAGGCTGCTTTATAAGACCGCGTTTTTCTTCCCGAAGCTCGTTGACGGAACGAATGTAAGCTTTGTCTTAACAACACACTTGGTATCAACTGTCGGAAGCACAATGGTCTTCGTAATCTCGGCAGTCATGATGAACGGGTTCGGATTTAAGCCGGACGATTTCAATTTCTTTCTGTCGGACCGCTTTTTCATAATTATCCTGAGTATCTATTGCCACTTCGGGATCACATTTATCTATGTCATAGCGGGCATCACCGGTGTGCCGGTGGAAGTAATGGAGGCGGCTGAGATCGACGGTGCTACGAGAACACAGACCTTCCTTCGCGTAACGCTTCCGTGCATGCGTCCGATCCTGTTCTTCATAACTGTCATCACCGTAGTCGATGGTGTCGGCATGTATAAGGTGCCGTCTTTGGTCACCAATAACTTTGATATCTTCAGGACCAACCTGACGCTTATGATGTATCTGCAGAACCAGTTCTTTATGGGTAATTTCGCTTACGACAGGGCGTCTGCCTCAAGTCTCATAATGCTTGCGCTGTATGCGTTCTTTGCCGGCCTGATCTACTTTATCTTCATAAGGGACAGGGAAGAAGCCAGACGCAGAAGGAAGATCAGAAAAATCAGAAGGGAAGAGCGGAAACGCCTTAAGGCTGCATGACGGCAATGCGGTTGATAGCTGTCTACCTTTAGTGTTATATTTTTCTTGTATTAGTTGGAGGAATAAAAGATGCGTTTATCAGATTCAGAATGGAAGATAGCAGATTGTCTCTGGAATAACGGAGACATGACCATAACCGAGCTTACAAAAGAGCTTCGTCCCGTTACCGGCTGGGGTAAGAACACCATCATTACGCTCCTTAAGCGTATGACCGAGAAGGGCGCAGTTACTTTTGTCCAGGGCGACAAGGCCAAGAAATTCCATCCTGCAGTCGACAGGACCGAAGCCGAACTTGAGGAAACAAATTCTTTCCTCGATAAGGTCTACAAGGGCAATGTCGGTCTCATGATCTCGAATCTCATCGATTCCGACCAGCTTACGGATGAACAGTTAGCAGAGCTTCGAAGGATCATCAGGGAAGGATAAAATGCTCCGGTACATTATCGGTGTCACGCTCGTTGCGGCAGCCATAATGCTCATCAGGCGTCTTGCCGGCGGCAGGATGCTCAAAAGACATCAGTACGCCATCTGGCTCCTGATCCCTTTATACATGGCCGTATCGCCGTTCCTTAAGATCAGCATACCCGTAGCAGACGAGCTGAGTTCCCTGATACCTGTAACCGTCGAAAAGGCCGTCTATGAGAATGCTTATATAAACGATGTTTTTGAGCTCGAAAAAGCTGACTCTGAAGATATCGTTTTCGAGCAGGCCAAAGAACGGGAACAGGCTGTCCCAAATCAGGTCTTAAACAGTGAAGTTACAGCGGCGAAGGCAGTCAGAAAGCCTGTTAATACCGGCGCGGTCCTCAATGGCATTTATATAACTGTAACCGCAGCGCTCATCGTTGCTTTGACGGCTTATAACGCCGGATTCGTTATCTTTTGCAGAAGGAACAGAAAGTTCCTTGGAACCGATCCGAAGAGCGGACTTGATGTCTACGGTATAAGCCACAGGGGAGTTCCGTTCCTGCTGTTTAACAAGATCTATGTAGATCAGGATCCTTCAAAGACAAGTGAATATGCTATCTGCCACGAGGCGTGCCACTATAAGCACCGCGATTTCCTGTGGGTTATCGTAAGGCATCTGGTCCTTGCGCTTAATTGGTATAACCCCGTTATCTGGGCAGCATTTATCCTCTCGGGAAGAGATTGCGAACTTGCCTGCGATGAAGAAGTCATAAGCGTTTACGGCGGTGATCATGCTGAGATCTATGCCGAGAATCTGGTAATGCAGATGCAGAGAAAGTCCGAGTTCTACAGGTTTACGATGACGACCGGCATGAGAAGCGGCTACAAATCGATGAAGCGCAGGATCGTAAGCATCAAGCATCCTGCAAAGAAGAGCTATAAGGTCATTGCGCTGAGCGTTGCAGCATTGATCGTTGTCTCAGGATTTACTGTGCTTGACCCCAAGGCCGCAGAAAATGACCAGAGCATAATAGATGAGATCGTAAGCGAAGCTATCATTGAAGCACCCGTAAAGCGCGCTGCTCCTTTTGATTATGAGATCCAAAAGCCTGTGGTATCCCGGGTTTCCGATTATGAGAAAGACATTACATTCTTCCGTGATGAAAATGTCGTAAAAGCCATGCTGTTCCTCCCTAAGACAAACGCCGGCGGCCCTTTTAAGACTGTGGTAATGCGCGGTGAGCTGGGCAGCACTTATTACGAATATCAGACCATTGCAGATGCGCTTAAAGAGAACGGCTACGCTGTGCTGTTCGTAAAGAACACGCATGAGAGCGAGATAATCAGGCGTTCGGGCGGAAGCGGCGTTAAGACCGTTGCAGACGTGTATTTTGAGCAGGTCTTAGACCACTTCGCTGTAATCGATGAGATGCGTTACATTCCTGAGATCGACATGGATAATATCTATCTTTGGGGACAGGATCTCGGAGGCATCATATCGCTTTATACAGGCATCGAGAGACCAGACGAGATAAAGGGCATGATCATCGTTCAGCCGTATCTTAATGATTATCAGTCACTTGCATTCTCGAAAGATCCTGAGCTCTTTGTTAGGCTCTATGATCTGCTTCCTGACTGCAAAGTTCCGACAGTTATTATGGAACCTGAGAATGGTCTGCTGTCAGCTTCCAGGAAAGCTGTGGCCAGCATGCCTGACGGTGAACTGATCCTGTTTGAAGGCATGCTTACGAAATTCGATCACGCTGCCGAAAACAACATCGGTGAGCTTACGTTAGCTGCTCTGAAGAACTGGGACAGATAACCCCCTTTATTTGCCACACTATTTTATTTTTCTTGTTGTATAATTCTGCCGTTAAAAATCTAATAAAGAGACGTGCTATGAAAAGATCATTGATAAAAACTGTAACTGTTATTCTTACAGCCTGCGTTCTGTCAGGCTGTTCAGCTGTGACTACACCAACAACTAACAGCACAACAGAGTCAGAGACTTCCATAGAGACTTCCGAGAGTACTGAAGCGACTACCACCACGGAAGCAAGGGGCCACTATGAATTTAAGCCTGTCGTCATGTCTTCGATATTCCTCGACATCATGGGCCAGGACATGTATGACGCCTACAAGAACTATATTAAGGCGGTACAGAACGGTGAAGACGAATTCGAAGTAAAGACTGAAGATGATTACAACTGGATGATCGGCCAGTTCCCGAACAAGTTCCAGCCGGTCTATGAAGTCTATACCGAATCGAATTACGGAGGCGCATTTAAGGACGGAAAGGCTACATTCCAGTATAAGATACCCAAAGATGAGCTTGCCCAAAAGGAAGCTGAATTTGAGACGATGGTCACTGATATCTTGAACGAGGTCTTAAGAGACGATTATTCAGATGTCGAAAAAATCCTGGCGCTCTATATCTACTTCTCCAACAACTATACTTACGATTACGATACGTATTACAGGATGAGCGATGAAGCCGTTCAGGGCATTTGTGCATACAGATTCTTCACGACTAAGCACGGTATCTGCGCTGAATGTTCTACAGCATTCTCGTTCCTGCTCCTTCAGGCAGGCGTCGATGCTGCCGTATGCGGCGGTAACCGTGAAATTGACGGTGAGGGACACGCATGGACTTATGTGACGATAAACGGAAAGAACTACCATGTCGATCCCACTTTTGTTATGGAATCCGGCAACTGTCTGTCTTACTTCATGATGACCGACGAACAGCGCTACCGGGAAGGTGGTTTTAAGAAGGAGATGAATACTGTCGGCTGTCATTATAAGAGCGATAGGAACGGCAGTGAATACACGGCTGACGATGACTTTTTCGCGTCCTTGTGGGGCAAATACCTTACATCGTTCGATCCTGATAAGAATCTGATTTACTATGTTGATATGGAAGGCAATCAGGGCGTGTTCGATTACTCGGCGTTCGACTGATTATTCTCCGAAACGGCAGTCAACTTTTAGCTTTGAATAATGGGACAAAAACATGTCTGAAAAGTTGACTTTTCGCGAAAGTCGCTTTTTTGGCTAGCAAAATGACCGCAAAATCGAAGACAAAAATTGATTTACATAAGAACGAAAAGGGCTGCCTCCTAAAAGGAGACAGCCCAAATCATTTTATGGCATGCGATTTCTTATACTTTTTTATTCTGACTGTGACATTTGCCTGCAAGGGCGCAGTGGGAGCAGTTGCAGCCGCATGAGCTCTTGCCGGCCTTTTTGTCTTTGATCAGGCTTCTTGCTGCAAAGAATACGGCAACAGCAACAAGTGCTATCACTAAGATGTTAACCCAGTTTGCAGCAAGCCAGTCGATCATATGTACAGTCCTTTACTTTGCTGTTTTCTTGGCAGGTCTTACAAGGAGGTACACAAGTCCTGCAAGAACGAGCAGAGCGAAGATCAATCCGATTACGTTTACGGCACCTGTGAAGAGGAGACCGAACTGATATACGATGAGTGCGATAGCGTAAGCAAATACGCACTGGTAACCGATAGCGAACCATGTCCACTTTGCATTGTTCATCTCTCTCTTGATGGCGCCGATTGCTGCGAAGCAAGGAGCGCAGAGGAGGTTGAAGATGAGGAATGCGAAGCCTGAGAGCTGGTTCAAGCCTTCGAAGTCAAGTACACCGAATACACCGACGACTTCTTCCTTGGCAACAAGACCCATTACTGTAGCAATAGTTGCCTTGATGTTAGCGAAGCCCAAAGGAGCGAAGATCCACTTGATCGCACCGCCGATGATGCCCAAGACGGAAGCCTCAAGTTCCATATCCGGGTCGAATCCGAATCCGCTTCCTGTGTTTCCGAATACGGATCCGAGCCAGATAGCTATAGAGGAGATGAGAATAACTGTGCCTGCTTTTTTGATGAAGGACCAGCCGCGCTCCCACATGGATCTCAAGAGGTTTCCGAGTGTCGGCCAGTGGTAAGCGGGAAGCTCCATTACGAACGGAGCGGGATCGCCTGCGAAAGGCTTTGTCTTCTTAAGGATGATGCCTGAGATAACTATTGCAGCTACACCGATGAAGTAAGTCGAAGGCGCTACCCAGGAGCCGCTGAATGCAGTGTGACGGAACAAAGCTGCTGTGATCAAAGCGATGATAGGGAGCTTCGCGCCGCAGGGGATGAATGTTGTTGTCATGATGGTCATTCTTCTGTCACGCTGATTCTCGATCGTACGTGATGCCATGATACCCGGAACGCCGCATCCGGAAGATACGAGCATAGGGATGAATGACTTTCCTGAAAGGCCGAATCTTCTGAAAATACGGTCGAGTACGAATGCTACACGGGCCATATATCCGCATGACTCAAGGAATGCAAGGAGGAAGAAGAGGACGAGCATCTGGGGAACGAAGCCCAATACTGCGCCGACACCGCCGACGATACCGTCAACGACAAGGCCTGTAACGAACTCGTTAGCGCCTGCCTTTTCTAAGAGGCCTGAAACCATATCAGGGATACTGGGAATGAATACTGCGCCTTCTGTCTCATCCATACCGGGAGTAGTAAATTCGCCTTCTTCATCTAATGCGCCTGATTCAACGAGAGGTGTTTCGATGTCGTAGCCCTTGTCCATGAGCTCGTCTGCGAAGAAGCCGTAGTCTTCTTCGAAAGCGCCGAAATCAGCATCTTCGAAGTCAGCCTGGAGGTTCTCTGCACCTGTTACGTCGTTCGTGGCAGCTTCGTCGATAACAGCCTTTACGCCGTCAACGAAAACTGCCTCGCCGGCCCAGTTATCAACGTCTTCGTCGTACTGCTTCTGGCCGATGCCGAAGAGGAAGAAACCGTCACCGAAGAGGTTGTCATTGGTCCAGTCTGTAAGGTTTGCACCGAATGTGGTCATTGCGATGAAGTAAACGAGCCACATGATGAGAGCGAAAATAGGGAGACCCAAGATCCTGTTTGTTACGATCTTATCGATCTTATCTGATTTGGAGAGATTGCCCTTGGACTGCTTCTTGTAGCAGCTCTTGATGATGGAAGCGATATAGACATAGCGCTCGTTTGTGATGATGGACTCTGCATCGTCGTCGAGCTCAGCCTCAGCTGCCTTAATGTCGTTCTCGATGTGCTCTAATGTCTCCTTTGAGATTCCGAGCTTCTCGATAACTTTCTCATCGCGCTCGAAAACCTTGATAGCGTACCATCTCTGCTTATCTGCGTTCATATCGTGGAGGCAAGCCTCTTCGATGTGAGCCAGAGCGTGCTCAACGGGGCCTGAGAAAGAGTGGGGAGGAACTGTCTTTGTTCCATTAGCGGCCTTGATTGCTTCCTCGGCTGCCTCCATGATGCCCGTGCCCTTGAGAGCGGAGATAGCGACCGCTTTGCAGCCCATCTGCTTGGAGAGCATGTTAAGGTCGATCTTGTCGCCATTCTTATTTACGATATCCATCATATTAACTGCCATAACGACAGGGATACCTAATTCTGTAAGCTGTGTTGTGAGATAGAGGTTACGCTCTAAGTTCGTACCGTCTACGATGTTGAGAATGACGTCGGGGTTCTCATCAATGAGATAATTACGTGCTACGACTTCCTCTAATGTGTAAGGGGAGAGGGAATAGATACCCGGAAGGTCCGTGATGGTTACGCCGTCGTGCTTTTTGAGCTTGCCTTCCTTTTTCTCGACTGTTACGCCCGGCCAGTTACCTACGAACTGGTTGGAACCCGTAAGAGCGTTGAAGAGTGTTGTCTTACCGCTGTTCGGGTTACCCGCTAATGCGATCTTGATTTCTTTAGCCATTATTATATGTTTCCTCCATTAACTATCAGTTCAGTGCTCTGCTAGAGTAAAAATGCGCATGCGAGCGATTCTGCACAAGCGAAGCGCGGAAGCCCTAGCGAGCATGCGCATTTTTACTCGACTTCAACCATCTCAGCGTCATTCTTACGAAGAGATAATTCATAACCTCTTACCGTAACTTCGACCGGATCACCCAAGGGGGCTACCTTGCGTACGTATATCTCAACGCCTTTGGTGATTCCCATGTCCATGATCCTGCGCTTTACGGCTCCTTCACCGTGGAGCTTTACGACCTTAACGGTCTGTCCTACCTTCACTTCCTTTAGTGTCTTCATATATTCCTCCTGTTTAATTAATAAACGTCATCAGACCATGATCTTCATGGCCATATCCTTGTTGAGTGCGATCCTGGATTCCTTTACCTTGAGGATCACGCTGCCGTTGTTAACGCTTATCAGGGTTACGAACCCGCCCGGAACGATACCGAGGTTCTCAAGGTGAAGTTTTACTTCCGGACTTCCACCGACCTTTCTAACGATCAATTCTTCGCCGCAATCGGCTACTACAATAGGCATCATGTCATTCTCCAAATTTATAAATAATAAGTAGTAAGGCATCAATTATAAAAGTTAGTCTTACCTAATTAGTTACGGCTAACATTATATTTATCAATCGGAAAATTGCAAGCGGGAAATCAAAAAAACGTCAATTATCACAAGGGATTGAGGAATATCAAGAAAAAATGTGTTGACAAGTTAGAGTAAACTAACTATGATTTTCTGCGAATATTAGTTTTGGCTAACATTTATAATCGGAGGGGTTTATGGAAAACTCAAGTAAGAAGCTTAAGGCAAAAGATTTTATAACGGTCGGCATATTTGCAGCGATCCTTTTTGCTGTTGAATTTGCATTTGGAATGCTCGGTTATATTCACCCTTATATTGTTGCTTCATATGTAATTATTCTGCCTCTGGCAAGCGGCATACCGATGATGCTCTTCTACACAAAGGTTGAAAAGTTCGGCATGATCACCATTTTATCGATCCTTTTGGCGATCATCATGTTCATTGGCGGCATGGGTTATCTTGGAGCTCCGCTCATCATCGGCGCAGGCGTTATTGCAGATCTGATTGCCAAATCAGGTCAGTATAAGAGCTTTAAGAAGATTGTTATAAGCTTTGGTATTTTCAATCTCTGGATCTGTGCAAACTATTTCCCGATCCTTGTAACTGCTGAATCCTACCGTCAGGATCTTATCGACGGCGGATATTCGGCAGAATATGCAAATAACCTTTTCGCTGCGATCAATGTTAAGACAATCGGCGTGCTCGTTGTTCTCTGCTTTATCTTCGGCTGCATCGGTGCAGTTATCGGTAAGGCAGTAGTGAAGAAGCATTTCGAGAAGGCCGGAATCGCATAACATGAAGCTCGATCCCAGAACAAAGCTGTTTATGGTATTTGTCGTATCACTCATCGTCATGATGAGTGCGACAACACCGTTCTTGTGGGCTATCAGACTGTCCATCACTCTGATACCGATAATACTCATGATCCTTGAGAAGAAGTATTCTTCCGCTCTGAAATTCTTATTGGCGTATGCTTCAGCTCTTGTTCTGATGTTTTACTTCCTGTCTGAGCAGTCAGAAGGCCTTATCGCATCACTGCTGATAGGATATTGCGGGATCGTAGTACAGTTCATGCCGGCAATCATCACGGCCTGGTATGTGGTAAGAACTACAAAGATCGGCGAGTTCATGTCCTGCATGCAGAAGATGCATGTCCCGGACGGGATCGCAGTTTCTTTGGCAGTTGTAATGAGATTTTTCCCGACGATCAAGGAAGAATATTCTTCGATCAACGATGCCATGAGGATGAGAGGCGTCATGTTAGGTGGCGGCAATGTCCTCAGGATGTTTGAATTCAGAATGATACCGCTCCTTTTCTCGTGCGTTAACATAGGCGAAGAACTGTCCGCGGCAGCTATCACAAGGGGTCTTGGCGGAGATGTCAAAAGGTCAAGCGTAATAGAGCTGAAGCTTGGCATTGCTGATTATCTCATAATGACTTTCCTTGCTGTTGCGACAGTCATCTTCGTTGTCTTCAAGTATTTCTTATGAGTATCGTAGAGCTCGAAAACGTAAATTTTCAATACAAGGGCTCCAAGGACGGTTCCCTTAATAACATTAACCTCAATATTGAAAAGGGCCAGACAGTCCTTCTATGCGGTGCTTCAGGTTCAGGCAAGACATCGATAATAAGGCTCATCAATGGTCTTATCCCGCATTACTATTCAGGAGAGCTTGAAGGCAATATAACTGTTGCGGGACATGATGTCAGGAAGACTGAACTTCATGAACTTGCGGGCACTGTCGGTACGGTCTTCCAGAATCCCAGAAGCCAGTTTTTCTCTGTCGATACTGACGGTGAGATCGCATTCGGACCTGAGAACATCGGTCTTGAACCTAAAGAGATCAAGGCCAGATTAAATGATGTCGTTGCTGAGATGGATCTCGATGATCTTCTCGGAAGAAGCATTTTCGATCTCTCGGGAGGGCAGAAGCAGAGGATCGCATGTGCTTCGGTAGCGGCACTCCTGCCTGATATAATCCTGCTCGACGAACCTTCATCAAATCTCGATTTCGATTCAATTGAACTTCTGAGAGGCACTATCCTTGAATGGAAGCGCCAGGGCAAGACCATAATCATATCAGAGCACAGACTGTGGTATCTCAAAGATGCCGTAGACCGCGTTATATATATGGAAAACGGCGTGATGGCAAAGGAGTGGACAGGTGAAGAATTCAAGGGCTTAAACGAAGAAGAAGTGAAGTCTTATAAGTTAAGGCCGATCGTGCTGGAAGAAGAACTTATCCGTGATATCCGCGGTGAGAGTACATCTTCATTCTGCGATGTTGAGAGCAATATTGAACTCAAAGATTTCTTCTTCAGCTATAAAACACGTCCGTATCTGCTCTTCAAAAAGAAGTTTAAAGAATCAGACGGGGAGCTTCTTAACCTGAATATTCCGTATTTAAAGATCCCGAAAGGTAAGGTGATCGGTCTTGTCGGGCCTAACGGAACCGGCAAATCCACATTCTTAAGGTGCCTTTGCGGTCTGGAAGGTGACTGCAAGGGAGCAATAGTATCAGACGGAAAGATATATAAGGCCAGACAGCGCCTGAAGATCTGTTATCTGGTAATGCAGGATGTTAACCATCAGCTCTTTACGGACAGCGTTAAGTCTGAAGTCATGCTCTCTATGAAGGATGAAGATGAGAAGCGCTGTGATGAGATCCTGGAGAGTCTTGGTCTTCTGGAATATAAAGATACTCACCCGATGGCCTTGTCAGGCGGCCAGAAGCAGCGTGTTGCGATAGCTTCAGCCATTGCGTCGGGTGCAGAGATCCTTCTTTTCGATGAGCCTACATCGGGTCTGGATTACTCACATATGGAGAAGGTGGGTGAACTGCTAAATGAATTAGCTTCCACCGGAGCTTCTGTCATCGTCTCCACTCACGATCCTGAGCTTATCTCAGAGTGCTGCGATTATGTGCTGGGGATCAAACACGGTAAGGCTGTTTATCTTAAAGAGAATAAGAAGCTTTAATGCCTGATTTTATTGATTTTGAGAATCGAAATCAGTTTTAGTATACAAAAATTAGTATAAACTAACTTTTTGACAATAGATACCCCGTTACGATCTGAAATCATTGTCAAAAACATAGATGTAATATTACGGTTAGCTTGAACTAACATATAGTCAGACATATTAACGGAGAGTTTGACTATGTATATTGAAACTAAAGATTTAAAAAAGTCTTATGGCGAAGGCGGAAGTTTCGCCCAGGTTCTTAAAGGCGTAAATATCAAGGTAGAGAAGGGTGAGATGTGTGTCATCCAGGGAACTTCAGGTTCCGGAAAGTCCACACTTCTTAACTGCATTGGCGGTCTTGATGATATCGATTCAGGCAGCGTTTCCGTTGCAGGAATCCTTATAGAGGGTATGAAGGGTGAGAAGCTCTCGGATTACAGGAGAGACAATCTCGGATTCATATTCCAGTTCTATAACCTGGTACCGAACCTTACCGTAAGAGAGAATATCCAGGTATGTGAATACCTGACCAAAGATCCGCTTAATCTGGACGATCTGATCGAAGTATTAGGTCTTACGGAACATCAGTACAAGTTCCCGTCACAGTTATCGGGCGGACAGCAACAGAGATGTGCGATCGCGAGAGCGCTCGTTAAGAATCCCAAAGTGCTCCTCTGCGATGAGCCTACCGGTGCGCTTGATTCCAAGACATCCAGAGATATCCTTGTGCTCCTGGAGAAGATCAACAAGCAGTACGGAACGACGATGCTTATCGTAACGCACAACAATTCGATCAAGAACATGGTAGACCACGTCATCTATCTTAAGGACGGCGAGATCTACAAGGATTACTATAACGAGACTAAGACACCTGCCTCAGAACTGGAGGATCTCTGATATGGGGTGGATTTTATTTAAGAGAGCGCTCCGCGATCTTAAAGCCGGATGGGCAAGATATATCGCGCTGTCGCTCCTCATTATCTTCTCGATATTTATCGTGGTAAGCCTTATGGGCGCTGCGGTAACAATAATCGATTACACAGAATTAAGAGACAGGGAATTGTGCCGCGAGGACGGCGAGTTCTCTGTTTTCGTTCCTTTAAGAGATGAAGAGGAAAAGAAACTGACTGATAAAGGCATCTCATTAGAGAAGATGTTCTTTGTTGATTATTCTCTTAATGAGGATCAGGTTTTACGTGCTTTCAAAGTCAGAGAGAACATCAACAGATTATCCATTATCGACGGAAACCTTCCTGCTAATGATAATGAAGCCGTTCTGGAGAGGCGTTACTCGGAAGTTAATAATATCAATATCGGCGATAAGGTTACTGTCGGCGGTAAAGATTTCACGATATCCGGAATCGGCGCTGCTCCTGATTACAACACGGTTATAAAGAAGGTTTCTGATACTGTTGTCGACAGCAGATATTTCGGACTTATCTTTCTTACACCGAAGGCTTATGACGAGCTTTATTCATCCTTGGATTCAGTGAATTCCGAAGAATATTATTACGCATATCTTCTTAACGGCGCGATGACTGAAGACGAGCTTAAGGATTATCTGGAAGACATCGAGTTTGACGTTGATGACATTGATGATCCGTATTTCAAAGAATACTGGGATAAGATTGCCGGAAAGAAAGATGATCTTGTCGAAGGCATCGATAAGCTTAAGGACGGCGCCAATGACATAGCCGACGGTGCATCTGAACTGGCTGATGGTACCAGTGATTTCAATGACGGCATGGGCGAATTAAAGGATGCTATGCCTGATCTTAAGAAGGGCATTAAAGAGCTTGATGACGGTGCCGCACAACTGGAAAAGGGTGTAAAAGCCTATACTGACGGTGTCGGGCAGGTGGCATCAGGCGCATCGACGTTGTCGAATGGAGCATCCGAACTTGCAAAAGGAACCAAGTCTCTTAACAGCGGTGCCAAGCAGTATGGCGAAGGCGTAAATCAGTATGCTAATGCGGCAGGTGCGATGGCTAACAGCGAAGATCCTTATGTTGCAGGCGTTGCTTCAGGGCTTGCAGGCCCGGCAAAAGATCTTGCGGACGGGTATTCGCAGATCAAGACCGGTGTCGCGGGTGTCGACAGCGGAGCGCAGTCATTAAGCAGCGGCGCAAACCAGCTCTATAACGGTCTCAAGAAACTTAAGAACAGCAATAACGCTTTAAGAAACGGTGCGACAGCGCTTCATAAAGGTACTACGGAACTTAAGAAGGGTGCTGAAGATCTTTCCGACGGAATTGATGAACTCTATGACGGTTCGACAAAGATCAAGGACGGTGCAAAAGAACTTGCCGACGGCACCAAGGAATATGCTGACGGTGTAAAGGAATTCTCCGACGAGGCTAATGATCTCATCGATGAGGTTTTCGATTTCAAGACATCTAATCTGATGCTGTTCATGAATCACAATGATAATCCGAGGATAGATTCGGCTGCTGATGACGTTCAGATCAATTATTCGGCAAGCATCATTTTCGGAATACTGCTCGTAATGCTTTTCGCATACGTAATATCAGTATTTATCGTTCACATGATCGATCAGGAGAGTTCAGTTATCGGCGCACTTTATTCGATGGGCGTAAAGAGGAGAACACTCACATTAAGTTATGTGGCAGTTCCGGTTATTGTTACGTTTGTTTCGGGTGTAATAGGCACTCTCATTGCAGTTCTGACACCTGCGGGAATCCCTGCACAGATGGCAGATTCGTTAGGCTATTTCTCAATGCCTGAAATGGAGGTCGAAGTAACGCCATTTATCCTTATCTACGGACTTGTAGTGCCGCCTGTAACAGCGCTTATAGTTAATGTCCTTGTTGTCCGCAACAGGCTTAAGAAAACACCTCTTGCTCTTCTTCGAAATGAGCAGAAGGTTGTACGCGGCAGGAATGTGAAGATCAAGGGTCTCAAGTTTATCAGCATGTTCAGATTAAGACAGATCCTGCGAGAGATGAGGGCAGGCATTACCGTTATCCTCGGCTTGTTAATGAGCCTGCTTGTGGCGCTTATGGCCGTCAACACATCCGTGTACTGCTCAAAGGTTAAGGACTACTACATCAGCCAGACAAAGTACGAGTACATGTATAACTACAAGTATCCGACAGAAGAAGTTCCCGAAGGCGGCTATGAGGCTGTAGCGGAAGGCTTCAAGAAAGAGATATACGGCTATGCATTCGATGTAACGCTTATGGGTATCACGGAAGATAATCCTTTCTTCGACACAGGCAAGCTTCCTGATAATGATACTGATCTTGTTGTAAGCTCTGCGGTCGCGAACAAGTACGCACTCAAGGTCGGTGATGTCTTCACATTGACTGATGACAAGGGTGAGAGATTATATGCGTTCAGAGTCTGTAAGATCTTCGATTATTCCGCATCGTTGATGGTGTTCATGGATATAGATAGGTGCCGTGACATGTTCGGTGAAGACGATGATTATTTCAACGTTGTTTTCTCTGATCACAAGCTCGATATAGAGAACGGAAGACTGTATTCGGTTGTCTCGAAAGAAGAGATTGCAAGATCATCCGGTATTTACGTTGAGATGATGGGTCCTATGGTTACGACGATGACAGTTGCATCATCAGTTATCTTCCTTGTCGTTATGTATCTCATGGTTAAGATGATGATCGACAGATCATCCTTCAATATCTCGCTCGTTAAGATTTTCGGGTTCAGAAATAAAGAGGTCAGGAAAATGTACCTTGACGGCAATTTCTATATTGTCGCTATAGGAGCCCTTATCTCGATACCTCTTTGCAAACTGATAATGGATTATATCTACCCGAGATATCTGGTAGCAAATGTAGGCGTAGGAATCAATCCTACATATCCGCCGTATCTATATCTGGCGATCTTCCTTGTCATCATTGTCCTTTATCTTGCGATAAACCTCGTGCTGACAGGCAGGATAAGAAAGATAGTACCGGCAGAAGTTCTTAAGAACAGGGAGTAATTATGATCAAGACAACAGTAAAGATCGACGGAATGATGTGCGGCATGTGCGAAGCCCATGTTTGTGATGCTATCAGAAAAGCAGTTCCTTCAGCAAAGAAGGTAAAGGCTTCGCGCTCAAAGAAGGAAGCAACATTCCTTACCGAAGATGCAGTTGATGTGAGCCTTCTTGAGGCAGCAATAAAAGATATAGGCTATGACTATCTCGGAGCAGAATCTGAGACTTACAAGAAAAGAGGATTGTTCGGATGACTTTTGAAGAGCGCGGAAACATGTCAGGCAAGACATTGATGCTCCTGCCAGGTACATGCTGCGACTGGCAGATGAATTTCTCGACAGTTATAGATGCTCTTGCAGAGAAGTATCATCTTATACTCGTAAACTACGACGGCTTTGACGGAAGCGACCGTATCTTTCCTGATATGATCACCGTCACGGAAAAGATAGAAAAATACATCATAGATAACTTCGGCGGCAGGATCGACGGTGCGCTCGGTTCTTCTCTCGGAGGGACCTTTGTCGGACAGCTGATCATGCGTGAAAACGTTCACGTTGACCACGGGATCTTCGGAAGCTCAGATCTCGATCAGAGCGGTGTCTTGTCTGCAAAACTGAAGTCTGCTTTGGTCACGCCTTTGCTTACAAGCTTTACAAAAAGCGAAAAGAAGAAGCAGAAGGCAAAGACCAAATTCATAGAGCTTTTCGAGATGGATGAGAAGACAGCTGAGATGTTCCTGTCATCATTTTCGAGATTTAAGACAGAATCTATTAAGAATCAGTTCTATACGGATCTTATCACATGTCTTAAGGATGATATTCATGTTGAAGGAACGAAGGTGCATTTCATCTATGCGAACAAAATGGGTGAGAAGTACAAGAAACGTTATCTGAAGTATTTTCGTGATCCGGATATCAGAGAATTTAATATGCAGCACGAGCAATGGCTCTTCGTCGGAGAAAAGTACAGGGAGCCAGTCCTCAAAGCTATAGACGAATTTATGGAGAGCTAAGCATGAACGAACAAGAATATAAAGACATGACAATAAACGAATTTACCAAAGCCGCAGCTGTCTATGAGACTGACCAGGCCGGTGTATATAAGATGTGCAAGAAGGACTATCCTGATGTTCTTGCAGAGCTTGAGAAAGAGCCTTTCGACAGTTTGCTTGACTGCGGCTGCGGTACGGCTCCGATGATATCACTTCTGTATGAGAAGTATCCGGAGAAGCATTATACCGGTATTGACTTAACTCCCAAGATGATCGAAGTAGCCAAGGCAAAGAACCTGCCCGGTGTGGAGTTTGTAGTCGGCGACTGTGAGAATCTTCCTTTCGATGCAAACTCGTTTGATGCGGTCATCTGCTGTGAGAGTTTCCATCATTATCCCAATGTTCAGGATTTCTTTAACAGCGTCTATAGAGTGCTGAAGCCGGGCGGAAGACTTGTTCTCCGTGACATGACATTCAATTGGGCTTCCACAAGATGGTTTTGCAACAAGATCGAGATGCCGATCATTAATCTTAAAGGCCACGGCGATGTCAAGATCTACGGAAGGGATGAAGTCGATGCTTTGTGCAGGAATGCAGGTCTTGTAATGGAATCATTTGAGAAGAGAGGTTTTTGCCGCCTTCACAGCGTGGCAAGAAAACCGAAGTAATCCAAGAGAACTTTCCGCCGGTACAGGGGTTTCCAGATGAGACACGAAGATTTCACAATGAGAAAGGATGGGTTTGCAGGTCATCTCGCAGAACCTGATAACGGCTCAGACAGGGCTGTTATCGTCATCATGGGCGGTGAGCAGAGCCTCCTGCCTGGAATTAAGTTTGCCGAACGGTTTGCGGATTATGGAATAGCCGGACTTGCGGTCTCTCTTTTCGGTTGTGAAGGTCTTCCTGATTCACCTGACAGGATCCCTCTGGATATGTTTATTTCGGCCGTTAAGTATCTGAGGGAGCGGAAGCATATCGAACGCATCAGCGTATACGGCCAGTCCATGGGATCGATATTTGCCGTGCTTGCAGCGGTTTATATTGGCGGATTTGAGAATCTCATTCTGGTAAGCCCGACACATGTTCCTTTCGAAGGAACAGCAAAAGATAAGAAAACTATGTCAGGTCACAGTGTCGCGACATATCAGGGATATGAGATCCCTTATGTCAGGGCGGACTTCTCAAAGATAAAGGCAGCAAAATACTATAAGCACCCGGACTGCGGCTATAAAGTTACTGGAATGTGGGTTGCATATCATGATGCATATGCTGATCAGTCACAGGTATTGCGTGCCGAATTGGCTGTCGAAAAGACTAATGCCCGCATGCTTCTTATCGCAGGCGACGAGGATGAAGCGTGGCCTTCGGAATATTCCGTAAGAATGATCGCGCAAAGACTTAAAAATACCGGTTACGGTAAGGATGTAAAGGTTATCGTATATCCTCACGGAAGCCATCTTAACGGACTCATGCCAAATAAAGAACGTGAGAAAAAACTGTACCGGATGATTCCGCTGATAGGCTTGATGTACAGGACTTTTGGCAAATACAAGAATGAGAACCTCACATATTTTGAAAGAACAGAAAAGGAGATAATCGAATGGATCCAGTAAAGCGTAATTCAAAGCTGGCTTTGGGCGGAATCATTGGAACCATTGTATATGCAGTTGCTGATCTGTTCCTTTATCTCGGGACTGACATAGCATCTGATAGTAAGCTGTCGCTGTGGCAGGTCCCTGAGTGGCGCCTCATGACATCGATGTGGATCGGTGTAATAGGAAGCCTGCTGCTCCTTCTGGGATTCATAAGCCTTGCAAGGATGTTTAATAAGGTGTTCGAGAAGGCAGGCAAATTCCTGATCCTTCCTGCGTTCCTTTGTATCGGCGGCGTGCTCTATATGCATTTTTCTTTAGGCGTTTACGCACCGCTTACATATAATTCAGCTGTCAAAGCAGGCATTACGGCTGAGCAGTTTTCGCTTCTTCTGGCAAATGCTGAAAGCTATATGAACCCTCTTACCATTGTATTGGTCATCCTTGGTTACTCAACGGAGATAGTGCTTATCTTCGGTATATTAAGCGGAAAGTTTGGCCTTCGGAAAAGACTTGTATCATTTATGTTCGGCGGCTACGCGCTTGTAGTACTGGTGTTTGCTTTAATAGCAAAGCTTACCGGTGAATACGGTATCTTAGGCTCTGTCGAGAGCCTTCTCGAAATGACGTTTTTCATTCCGGCTTATATCTATTGGCGCAAGGAAGAAAAGATATGATCGTAACTGTTGTTCTTTCATTGATAGGCTGCATTGCTTTCTTCCTGCTGATATTAGGTGTTACGGTAACTTTGCCGTCGCCGGGACTTATCAGCTTTTTCCCTGATGATGTGCAGGAAAGACTTCGCCCGCGTGTCGAGAACAAGCCGATGACTTTTAAGAGGTTCTTGGGCTGGGTGATCCTTGCGGCGTTTTGCATTCTGTATATAGGATTACTCGTCTATGGCGCTGCAGACGGAATAAAGAACGGGTATTCGTTCTGGCAGTTCCTACTGCGCTTCCTTATTATCGGCGCGTCAATGAAAGTCTTTGACATAGTATTTTTCGATTATTTCATATTGACCAAAACAAGATTCTTCCAGCACTTTTTCCCTGAAACAGAAGGCTGCAAAGGCTGGAAAGACTTTGGTTTTAACCGTAAACAGCAGACAAGGCAGTGTGTGGCCATAGTTGTTTTGAGCCTGATAGTAGCATTTATTTGCACGTTGTTATGAGGTTTTTATGTTTGATAAACGCCTGATGACAATGTGTCCTGAAAGCAAAAAGTATATCGCCGGCAATATTATCTGCCAGTGGATAGAATTGCTGATGAATGCAGTCATGATATATGTCGTTTCAAATGTCATCGGGAAAATATATGCCCGACAGTTAACATTGTCTTTTCTGATTGTTTCTTTAGCTGTTGTCGGTGTTACTCTCATCATCCGGTTCTTCATGACAAAGACGACGACACGGATGAGTTATCTTGCATCGAAGACTGTAAAACGCGTGCTGAGAGAACACATATACGAGAAACTCCTGAAACTGGGAAGTGCATACAGGGAACATACAACAACAGCTGAACTGGTTCAGGAATCCGTAGAAGGTGTAGATCAGCTTGAGAGTTATTTCGGTCTTTATGTGCCTCAATTCTTTTATGCTTTTATAGCTCCGGTAACATTGTTCGTTCTTTTTGGAATAGCCGGAAGCTTTAAAGTTGCAGCGGTCCTTCTAGTATGTGTTCCTCTTATTCCGGGTGCCATTGTTATGGTCCAGAAGATAGCAAAGAAGATCCTTGCTAAATACTGGGATCAGTACACGAAGCTCGGAAGCACTTTCCTTGAGAATCTTCAGGGACTGACGGCATTGAAGATATATAAGGCCGATGCATATAAGAATAAGCAGATGAATGAGGAATCCGAGAACTTCCGTAAGATCACGATGAAGGTCCTTATGATGCAGCTTAATTCGATAATCATTATGGACTTCTTTGCATATGGCGGTGCGGCTCTCGGAATTGCGCTTGCAGGAAAAGGCTTCGTTGAAGGCAATATATCTTTGCAAAGCACAGTTTTCATGATCCTTCTCTCGGCAGATTTCTTCCTGCCTATGCGAAAACTCGGAAGTTATTTCCACGTAGCCATGAACGGTATGGCAGCAAGTGACAGGATCTTTAAGTTCCTGTCCATGCCTGAACCTAACGAGAAGACGGTGATTCTGCCTGAAAAAGGTCTGGATATAAGCCTTTCTGATGTTGATTTTTCTTATGACGGTGAAAAGCAGGTTCTTAAAGCGGTTTCTATTGATATTCCTGAAGGTTCTTTTACCGGTATCGTCGGTGAGAGCGGAAGCGGAAAATCTACGATCGCTTCGCTCATTATGGGCAGGAATGTTATAAAGCAAGGTCAATTATCTGTTGCAGGAAATCCCATATCTGAAATAAACGAAGAAAGCCTGTTCAGGAATATTGATTATGTAGGCTTGGAGAGCACTTTCTTTAAGGGAACCGTTAGAGATAACCTCCTGATGGCAAAGCCTTCTGCGGATGATGATGAACTCTGGCATGTCCTGTCAGATTGTAATATTGCAGAGTTTTTCAGAACCGATGAGGGTCTTGATACCAGACTTACAGAGAATGCATCTAATCTTTCCGGCGGACAGAGACAAAGACTGGCGCTTGCCCGTGCAATGCTTCACGATGCTAAAGTCTATATTTTCGATGAGGCGACAAGCAATATCGACATGGAGAGCGAAGAGATCATCTTAAGAGGAATAAGAAAGCTCGCAGAATCCAAGACAGTGATCATGATCACTCACAGGCTTATGAACGTTATTGATGCAGACACGATCTACTGCCTGGAGAACGGCGAAGTTGCAGGCAGCGGTACACACTCCAATCTGCTTTCATCATGCAGGACCTATGCCGATCTGTGGAATACGCAAAAGGAACTTGAAGAATTCGGTAAGGGGGATACTGCTCATGAATAAAGCAAAAGTCCTCCTGAGAATGATAAAACTCGTAAAACCGCTCACAGGATGCATGATCCTGGCAGTTTTATTCGGAACAATAGGGTTCTTAACGGCGCAGTTCATCCCTGTGTTAGGTGGAATGATCATTCTGAACGGCACAGGAGAAGAGACTGCTCTAAGCTTGAAAATGCTTATCGTTTTGTTGCTCTCATTTGCACTGTTAAGGGCAGTATTCAGATTTGCTGAGCAGAGGATGAATCACTATATTGCATTCACTTTGCTGGCAATAATAAGAGACAAAGTGTTTAAGGCGCTCAGAAAACTGTGTCCCGCAAAACTCGAAGGCCGTGACAAAGGCGATCTGATATCCCTCATCACATCAGATGTTGAGCTGTTGGAAGTATTCTATGCACATACGATATCACCGATATGCATTGCGGTCATTACTGAGACGATAATGTGTATATTTATCGGGAGTTACCATCCCGTGTTAGGCCTTGTCGCATTAGCATCTTATCTGCTTGTAGGTTTGGTGCTTCCGCTTGTCATATCAAAACGCAGCGGCACAATCGGTGATGACTTAAGAAAACAGTCAGGTGAACTGTCTGCTCATATGCTTGAAAGTATTAGAGGCATTGATGATACGCTCCAGTATTCCTATGGCAAAAAGAGGCTTAAAGAAATAGGCGAGAAGACTACGGCATTATCTGCAAAACAGGCATTCTTAAGTAAACTCACAGGAACCAATATGGCGATAGCAAATCTTATGATCCTGATCTCCGATATTGTCATGCTCTTTGTTTGTATTTTGCTGTATCAAAACGGACAGATCGGATTTGACGGGTTCCTGATCCCGCTCATTGCATTGATGTCTTCATTCGGACCTGTTATTGCTCTGTCTGCTCTTGGAACAACTTTGCAGAGCACTATTGCATCAGGCTCGAGAGTGCTCGCCATTATTGATGAGAAGCCTGAGACGGAAGATATCACAGGCAAAGATGAAATAGCATTTAGCGGTGCTGATGTAAAGAACCTTGGTTTTGCATACGGGAATGAAGAAGTACTAAGCGGTGTTTCCGTAACTGTTCCTGAGAAAAAGATAATCGGAATCGTGGGTAAGAGCGGTTGCGGTAAATCCACACTCCTGAAACTCCTGATGAGATTCTGGAATGTTAAGCAAGGGCAGATCACTGTATCGAAGCGGAATATCGATGATATCAACACTGATAACCTGAGAGACATTGAGAGCTATATGACTCAAGAAACGCAGCTGTTTAAGGATACTATCGCAAACAATGTCCGCATCGGAAAACTCGATGCAACCGATGAAGAAGTGATTGATGCATGTAAGAAGGCTTCGATACATGATTTCATCATGACGCTTCCCAAAGGATATGAGACTGAAGTCGGAGAGCTTGGCAGTACTCTGTCAGGCGGCGAGAGGCAAAGGATAGGTCTTGCCCGTGCATTCCTCCATGATGCACCGTTTATGCTGCTTGATGAGCCTACAAGTAATCTGGATAGCTTAAATGAAGCCGTGATCCTGAGATCTCTTGATAAGGAAAAAGGTGAGAAGACTATCATTCTTGTGTCTCATAGGCAGTCAACGATGAGGATCGCGGATGAGATCCGTTCAATGGATGGTGGACGTCTGTCATGAATGACATTGAGAGTAAAAAAGAAAGGCGAAGATTAGAAAGTGGGAATTAAGAAGATATTATTCATTGTTGCCGGCTGCATATGTCTTGCTTTGGGAACTGTCGGTGTATTCTTGCCGATACTTCCGACTACACCATTCTATCTTGTAACCCTGTATTGTTTTGCAAGAAGTTCACAGCGTCTTGAGGACTGGTTCAAAGGGACAAAGCTTTACAAAAAGCACCTGGAATCATTTGTTGAGAAGAAAGGAATGCGGATGTCAACGAAGCTCAGCATTCTGATAACAGTAACGCTGCTTATGGGCTTTGGCATTTTCTTTATGGCCCGAAAAGGTGTCTGGATCCCGTGCGTGATCCTTGGCGTTGTATGGGTATGTCATTTTATCTATTTTGTGTTCTTTGTAAAGACCATTAAAGGAGATACAGGAAATGAAGAGTTATAACGATCTCGGAATAGACGGTAAACTTGATAAAGAACGGATAGCTCATCTTTTCAAACTGGGTATAGCCGCAAGTCTTCTGGCTTTATCTGCAGATATGATACTCGGGTGGGGCATAGCGGATGAGACTCTTACAGGTCTCAATCAATACTTTTCAAGATATCTTACAGTATCAGATGCAAGGATCGTTTGGTCGGCCGTTCTGGGTATGATCGGTATAACTGTTGAGACACTCTGCTATTTCGGAGTGTACAGACTTATCGCTTCTAGATCTGAAAAGCTTGCTCATGCATACAGGGCAGGTCTTATAGGCATGATCGCCTTCGGTCCGTTTACGCACGTAATGTGCTGTGCATCGATTTACCATCTGAATGCGTTGAACAGGATAGATCCGGCTTGTGCAGCTGATGGCACCGTGAAGTTTATCTTGTGTTTTCTGCTTCCCGTTACGGTGATATTCTTTCCGTTTTTTATTACGGCTGCTGTCATTCAGTTTAAAGCCTTTATAAAGAATGAGACACCTTATCCGAAGTGGTGCTGTATCTTCTCGATCCTTTCAGGGCTTCCTGTTGTTTTGTTGATCAAGCTTATCGGGAATTACCCGGTAGTTTATGCAATATCCACGGGCTGGATAAGCATAGGAAGTCTGATCGCTTTTTCAGGCCTTCTGATAAACATGAAGAAAGCAGATATGTGATATTTCAGACAAGAGTGCCTTTGAAGTTCTTGGCCGTATCACTCTCGTCAGCAACATACCAATAAT
Source organism: Oscillospiraceae bacterium (assembly GCA_902780785.1). Classification (GTDB taxonomy): domain Bacteria; phylum Bacillota; class Clostridia; order Saccharofermentanales; family Saccharofermentanaceae; genus Saccharofermentans. The sequence continues at coordinate 107,749 of CACZGS010000006.1, forward strand.
CACAGCTGTCACTTCCCAATGCGCATGTGTGGGTGCGGATAAGCTTAGCGTGAATGAGCTTGGGGATGATGTGGTCTGTTGCGCATAAATAGGGAAGAAGATCCATATAGCCGTTAGCTCTCGCATAATCTGCCAGAGGGCAGCCAACCAAGTCAAAGCAAACGCCTTCTTCAGTATTCCTTGGATTGATACGTACTCTCCAGGTGTTGCCCCATTGTCCCTGAGCGAGTTTTTCTTCTACGAGTTTTGCATATGGAACATAACGCTTATACATGGATTTTCTAAGGGACTTCATCTGGCCTTTGCGGTTGACGTTGATGAACTTTCCTATAAACTTATATTTCTCATAGATCTCATTAGCCAGTTCGGTTATGGCATTGCCGTCTATCCTGTGATCTGAAGCTTCGTAGAAGGAGATTGCAAGTATCATTAGATCGAGGTTATGAGCCATGAGGTTTTCCTTGCCGCCAATGTCAGGTGCTTTGGCAAAGAGTACCGGAAACAACTCATCTGCTTTGCTGATGATCGTTGATGCTTCGGCGGGATAGTGCTTTTTTGTATATCTGATAAATGCTTTCTTAAAGCTTTTTGCCATGGATGCCATATAAGGTTACTCCGAATAAAAATTAATGATTTCGGATATTATACAGCACTGTATTAGCATATTCTAACTTTTGTTAGATAAACCTATTGACAGGATTCGGAACTTACAGTAATCTACGTTAGCTATCAACGTTAACTAACAAAGGGTGACAACTGTAATATGCCCAGAGATAAGACATTAAGCCATGAGAAAGTCAACAGAGCTATCCGTGAAGAATTCTTGGAGAAGGGATTCGAGGGTGCGTCTGTCAGAAGTATCGGCGACAGAGCCGGTATGACTTCTGCTGGCCTTTACCGTCATTATCCTGATAAGGCAGCGATGTTCGATTCCATTGTAGAGCCGGTTGTTACGGCGATAGAGAAGTGGACAAACGACCATAAGAAGAATGCCTACGAGCTCGTTGAGAATCGTAATCCGGACAGCGACCTTTTCGCGCAAACTTTCCTGGATCTTATTAAGGATATCATCCTTCCTAATAAGGTTGAGTTCAGACTTCTTTTGACAAGTTCCCGTGGTACCAAATACGAGAACTTTGTAAATGATTTTGTCATCGAGAACCAGACTGAGATGATGAAGATGTTCGGATATCTTAAGAGCAAAGGTTTTCCTGTTAAGGAGATAAGTGAAGAGGAACTGCACATATTGCTGTCGGCATATCTGACGGCATGTTTTGAACCTGTCGTTCACGGGTTCAGTGATGAACAGATAGAAGCACATCTAGGTACTGTCCGGGAATTCTTCTTACCCGGGTGGAGAAATCTGATGGGAATGAAATAGGAGCCGTAAGGCTCTTTTTTATTGCTTAGGCTATCAATTATCGGTTGATGATAGCTAACAAAATATGAAATGTATAACAAGGAGGAAATAAACTTGGGAAAGACACCGAAATACGATCACATGAAGCTGATAAGGCAGTTTGCCGGCGGGCATAAGCACCTTATCACTTTAGGAAGGATCCTCGCAGGATTAAGTGCGGTCATAACACTTATTCCGTTCTATCTTCTCTGGAAGATCATCGCGGTTGCTATTGAAGGAACTGATCTTGATAGGATCACCGGATATGCATGGGGAGCGGTAATCCTTACCGTATCAGCGCTTCTGGTTTATATCGTGGCGCTTCTTTGCACGCACATTGCGGCATTCAGGGTTCAGGCTAATATGAGAAGCGAACTCATGAGAAAGATAATAAAGCTCCCTCTCGGAGTTTTCGATGAGGACGGAACAGGTAAGATCAGAAGGATCGTAAGTGATTCGACTGCAGCTACTGAGACTTATATCGCACATAACCTTGCCGATAAGACCGTTGCAGCCGTAACACCTGTCGGACTTATCATTCTTATTCTTGCTTTTGACTGGAAGCTCGGCCTCATCTGCATGATACCTGCCGTAATCGGATTTATCTGCATGATGTCCATGATGGGAAAAGGCATGCAGCAGAAGATGAAGGAATACCAGAATGCCCTTGATACTATGAGCAGTGAAGCTACCGAATATGTAAGAGGTATTCCGGTAGTAAAGACATTCGGTCAGACTGTCCATTCTTTTAAACGGTTTAAGGATTCGATCGAAGGGTATTGTAAATGGACGATTGCTTATACTCTTCAGCTCAGGTTTCCCATGATAGGCTTCATGACATGCATCAATGCGGTATTCCTTGCAATCGTGCTTGGTGCTTTCTTCCTTACAAGGAATGGTATTGCTGATGCAGATATACTGAATGTAATGTACTACATTATCGTAACTCCGCTCGTAACAGTTACCCTTACCAAGATCGCATATTCAGGCGAAGCTGAAATGACTCTTATTGATGCTCTCAAGAGAGTTGAATATGTTCTGAATTTCAAATCTCTTTCTGAATCTGATAAGAACTGTGTTCCTAACGACAACGGCATTGTTCTTAATAATGTTTCTTACAGATACGAAGATGCAGCAAGAGATGCCGTATCAGATATTAGTATCTCCATTGCTCCCGGCGAGCATGTCGCATTTGTAGGCCCTTCCGGATCAGGTAAGACCACGCTTGCAGAACTCCTGGTCAGATTCTTTGATGTTACTTCGGGCGAGATCCTTCTTGGCGGCGTCAATATTAAGGATATTCCTTCAAAGCAACTAATGGAGCGTGTCTCCTTCGTGTTCCAGGACAGCAAGCTTATCAAGACTTCTATCCTTGAGAATGTCCGTATGTCAAAGCCTGATGCCACAATGGAAGAGGTCATGGATGCACTTTCCAAAGCACAGTGTATGGATATCATCGATAAGCTTCCTGATGGCGTAGATACCGTTATCGGCGAGAAGGGAACATATCTTTCCGGTGGTGAACAGCAGAGAATAACTATTGCCAGGGCAGTTCTTAAGAATGCTCCGATCCTTATCCTTGATGAGGCAACGGCATTTGCCGATCCTGATAACGAGGTCAAGGTACAGGCAGCTTTCGAAGAATTATCAAAGGGCAAGACACTTATCATGATCGCTCACAGACTGAGCACGGTTACAAGTGCTGACAGGATCTTCGTTCTTGATGACGGAAAACTCAAAGAGAGTGGTACTCACGACGAGCTTATCGCTTCAGGCGGACTCTATAAAAAGATGTTCGATGAGTACGAGAGATCTATTGAATGGAAGGTAGGTGCGTGAAGATGATAGAAAAGTTAAAGCATAAGTACGCGCTCTCCACTCAGGGCGCCAAGGATATGATCAAGGCCTGCATCAGTGTAACGGTTACAAATATCGCTCTTATGATGACGGCAAGTGTTCTTTATATGCTGATCAGAGACCTTTTGAGCAGGGATCTTGCAATGAGCAAACTGCCGCTTTATCTCATAATGAGCGCCGTTATTATAATCCTTGTTGCAGTAACAAACTTTATCCAATATAACATGACGTTCCTTACGACTTACCGTGAGAGTGGTGTCAGAAGAACATCAATTGCCGAGAGATTGAGACGCCTTCCGTTGTCTTACTTCGGTAAGAAGAATCTTGCAGATCTTACCCAGAATATTCTCGGTGACTGCGCTCAGATCGAGACAGCATCAAGCCACTGGATCCCTGAGATCATCGGAGCTCTTATCTCTACAACGCTTGTAGGCTTGAGCCTTTTCATCTTCTTCGACTGGAGAATGGTTCTTGCAAGCTTCTGGGTAATACCGGTATCGCTTGGCATTGTGCTCTCATGTTCAGGACTCGAAAAGAAAGCCGTAAAGAAGAATCATGCTGTTAAGCTCGATATGAACGACGGCGTCCAGGAATGTCTCGAATCTATTAGAGATCTTAGAGCCAATAACGCTGAAGACCGTTATATGGAAATGCTTGAAGGCAAGATCAGAAAGGTCGAGAAGATGGCTCTGTTTACAGAACTTAAGATGGCTGTCTATGTTAACTCGGCATCCATAATACTTAAGCTCGGTATCGGTACTACGGCTATTGTCGGAGGTGTCTTGTTTGCTCAGGGAAGCATCGATATTCTTACGTTCTTTATGTTCCTCATGCTCGTAGCAAGACTTTACGATCCTATGCAGATCACGTTGCAGAATTTTGCTGCTGTTATCTCTGTGGAGCTTCAGTCTGAGAGACTTGATGAAGTACTCTCACACGAGATTCAGACAGGCTCAGAGCAGAAGACTAACAACGGATATGATATCGTTTTCGATCATGTCGGATTCAAGTATTCCGATGATACTGATGTTTTGAAGGACGTAAGCTTTACTGCCAAGCAGGGCGAGGTAACTGCTCTTATCGGTCCTTCAGGCGGCGGAAAAACGACCATCTCACGTCTTGCCGCAAGATTCTGGGATGTATCAGAAGGTAAGATCACTTTGGGCGGTGAAGATATCTCAAAGATCGATCCGGAGACACTTCTTTCCGATTATTCAATAGTCTTCCAGGACGTTATCCTGTTCAACAACAGTATTAAAGAGAATATCCGTATCGGCCGTGAAGGTGCGAGTGATGAAGACATTATGAGAGCTGCAAAGCTTGCAAACTGCGAAGAGTTCATTAATAAGCTCCCTAATGGTTACGATACCTTTATCGGCGAGAACGGAAGTGAACTCTCGGGCGGTGAGAGACAGAGGATCTCCATAGCAAGAGCATTCCTTAAGGATGCTCCGATCATCCTTCTTGATGAAGCGACGGCTTCTCTTGATGCAGAGAATGAGACTGTTATCCAGGAAGCTCTTTCAAGACTTATCAAGGATAAGACAGTCCTCATTATCGCTCACAGAATGAGAACGATCGCAAATGCAGATCACATTGTCGTTCTTAAAGACGGCGTGGTCGCTGAGCAGGGAAGCCCAGAAGAATTGTCAGCTTATGACAGTATATACAGCAAGATGACCAGTCAGCAGCGTATGTCGCAGAGCTGGACGATGGCATAATCTTTTATCTACCCTCTCTATCCGGATAACGGGCGGTGATCTATGCGCCGCCTGTTATCAGAGAAGGTAATTGTTTTATTTGGAGACACTATGCAAAATACCGTAAACAAAAATAAATATGCCAAAGAATTCCTTGTAATGGTAAGGGAACATTTCAGCGGCGATGTAGCAGAAGACATCTGCAGGATGGCAAACAAGTATTCAGACGAATATACAAATGCACATCCTGATGCATATCCTTCAGCCTTAAAGGTTTCTTATCCTTTTGCAGGTGTGTATAAGGCACTTCAAAAGTATGTTTCAAAAGAAGAAGCTCTTCAGATGATGATGGATTACGCTCCAGTAATAGGAGAGAAGCAAAGAAAGGCGTATTGGCGTTTTACTTCAATTCCGGGCATTCCTTCGTTGCTGTGGGCAAATTTCGGAAAGATAATGAAGGTAGCCGGTGGCGAGAAAGCAGGGTATAAGAGCAGGATCTATGGCGTAAACGGTAACCAGGCCGGAATGGATGTACTCTCATGTCCGGTTGTTAACGCGCTGGTCGAAATAGGGATGCCTGAAGTTGCTCCTGTTATGTGTGCGATAGATCAGGTGTACAGCACAGGTTACCGCGGTATTAAGTTCAGAAGGACTAAGTCAGTCGCCGAAGGTGACGACTGCTGTGACTACAGATATATGAGGGTAAAGAAATGAATTGGGTAAGAACTTTATTAGACGGTGTTGTATTGTGTCTGGTATTTAATCTGTTAATTGCACTTTTATGGGTCTTTATACCGGGTTCATTTAAAAATATGCTGCCTTCGGAGATCCGTAAGGCTGCGCCTCCGCGTAAAAAGAAGGAAGTGATCATCCTTGCCTCTGTTTTATATCCGCTGTATCCCTTGATCTTTGCGTATATGATCGTCAGCAGCCACATGGCAGGGGTTACCGGATTCTGGAATCTCTTCTGGACCGGATATATTGAGATGATGTTTATCAATCTCGGTGACTTTATCGGTCTTGATTACTGGTTCAGGAAAGTGAGCATGAATAAGGTCATGATCCCGGGAACAGAGCACTGCAAGGCCTGGGAGACAAAGACGTGGATGCTGACACTCGGAATTCCTGAGCATCTCGGTTTCTGGCCTTTCGTATTCTGTCCGTTGACAGGCCTGATCGTTGCAGGTGTGAGTACGCTCATATACGGAGCATAACACTCTTTTGATCCGACGGCTCCTAAGAGCATAAGGAAATAACAAAAATAAAAGATTTATTTGATTTGACGTTGACATGAAAACGCCCTTGTGATAAAACGGTTACCGATAATTCGATTATCAGTAATTTGTTTTGACGAGGGTTTATGTCCGTTCGTGATACCAGTATCGATCCGAGATTGATCCAAAGTGCCCGTGAGGAGTTCATGACCAACGGGTTCATTAAGGCTGATCTCAAGCGCATCTGTGAGAGTGCAGGTGTTACTACAGGTGCAGTTTATAAACGCTATAAGGGTAAGGAAGACTTGTTCATGGCAGTTGTTAAGGAAGCTGCCGACAAGATGGACAGTTTTGTACAGCTGCGTGCTGAGACAGATTTATCGAGCCTGCCTGATGAACAGATCCGCAATACATGGATCATGAATGAAGAATATGTGCTTGAACTGTTCAGGATGCTCTGGGATATACGCAAAGACCTCGTTATATTGCTTGAGAAATCTGCAGGCACGGCATACGAGAATTATGCTAATGACTTTGCCATTCGCATGACCAAAGCATATATGCAGTATTACCAGGAAGCAAAAAAGAGAGGTCTAGCCAAGGCTGATATCTCAGAAGAACAGATGCATGTGCTATGCACGGCATTCTGGACAGCAATCTATGAGCCGTTTATCCATAAGATGACTTGGAAAAAGATAGAGGAGCATTGCAAGGTTATTTGCCGGTATTTTAACTGGGCTGAAGCAATCGGACTCGAATAAACCAACTGATTAAGCCGTCAAATGACGGCTAAAAAAATACATCAGAGGTTAGATAAAACTAACATTTGTAAAGGAGAACTAAGATGTTTAAACGTGTGGCTCCGTATATCGGAGAGTTTAAGAAATACACCGTGTGGGCAGTCATAATGATGTCCATCGGCATTATTGCCTCGGTGCTTCCGTATTTCTTTTTGTACCAGATCATTTCGCCTCTGACCCGTGGGGAAAGTATCGATATGACTTTCCTGCTTGTAAGGGTCGCAGCCGTTGCTTTGTGTGAGATAGTATATTCCGTTACATATGTGCAGGGCCTGGAATTCTCACATGTGAGTGCATATAACACCTTGAAAAATCTTCGCATCGTTCTTCAGAGCAAGCTTGAGAAACAGCCTCTCGGAACTATTAAAGAACTCGGTACCGGACGCATTAAGAAAGTGTTTACGGATGATATCGATCAGATCGAGCTTCTTCTTGCGCATGCGATTCCGGAAGGTATTGCCAATATAGCGATTCCGGTGATCATCATTATCCTTATGTTTGTATTTGACTGGAGACTCGGTCTTCTCTCGCTTGTTCCTCTTATTGTCGGAATGATTGCTATGGGTATGATGATGCATCAGGGCATGTCTAAGATGAATGCATACTATGAATCAGCAGCCAAAATGAACAACACGATAATCGAATATGTTAACGGAATGGAAGTCGTTAAAGTCTTTAACAAAGACGGCGATTCTTACAAAAGGTTCGGTGAGGTCGTAAGAAGCTACCGCGATTTCACACTCGCGTGGTACAAGGTGTGCTGGCCGTGGATGGCTATATATACAAGTGTATTGCCGTGCCTTGTTCTTCTGATGCTGCCTTTCGGTTCAGGAATGGTTCTTGGCGGAGTTATCAGCCTGGATAAGCTGATCCTTGTTATGTGCATGTCATTTTCAGTAGGTCCTTCATTCCTTAAGGCTTTGAATTTTGCAGGCAAGTTCCCTCAGCTGGATTACAAGATCGCTGAACTTGAGAAGATGATGGATAATCCGCCGCTTAAAGAAGGCACATCTGATTTTACCGGCAGCAATTACGATATCGAGTTCAAGGATATCCACTTCGGATATGGTGAGACAGAAGTCCTTCATGGCGTCAACTTATCTCTTAATCAGGGAACAACTACAGCTCTTGTCGGTGAATCAGGAAGCGGTAAATCAACGCTTGCCAAATTGCTGGTTCACTACTATGACCTCAATTCCGGTTCTATAACGATAGGCGGACAGGATATTACTGATATGTCACTTGAGGCACTTAATAATCATGTGGCATTTGTTTCGCAGGAGCAGTTCCTGTTCAACACATCACTTTACGAGAACATCCTTATCGGAAGACCTGATGCAACAAAAGAAGAGGTCATGGAAGCTGCCAGAAGAGCGCAGTGTGAGGAATTCCTGGAAAGATTCCCTGAAGGCATCATGACGCAGGCAGGAGACAGCGGAAAGCAGCTGTCCGGCGGTGAACGTCAGAGGATCTCTCTTGCAAGGGCAATCCTTAAAGATGCACCGGTCATAGTGCTTGACGAAGCAACCGCATATATGGATCCGGAGAATGAGGAGAAGATGAATGCAGCTCTTGATGAGATCGTAAAAGACAAGACTGTTCTTGTTATTGCACACCGTCTGTCTACCATCAAGAACGCAGAATCGATCTGTGTTATGAAGGATGGTCTATGCATAGCATCAGATACGCACGAAGGATTGCTTGAGACATGTCCCGAGTATAAGAAACTCTGGGATGCATCCGTCAGTGCAAGCACTTGGAAGATTAAGGGAGCGTGATCAATATGTTGAAGATTTTACACAGAATAGTAAACATGACAGGAAAGTACAAAGCACGGATCAGGGCTTCATATATTACGGCTTTCTTCAAAGGAATAATGCTCAAAGCACCATTGATCCTGTGTTTTTTCTGCATAAGTTATTTTATGCAGGGACAGATGGATACGAAGAAGTGTATCTGGCTTGGTATCGCAGTAGTGGCAAGTGTTATCCTTGAAGCCGTATTTGAACACATATCAAATGTTTTGCAGTCAGCAACTGGTTATATGGTCTTCGCGGATATGAGACTTAAGCTCGGTGATCATTTGCGCAAGCTCCCTATGGGTTATTTCACTGAAGGTAACATGGGAAAGATCAGTACGGTTCTTTCAACAGATATGGTCTTTATTGAAGAGAACTGTATGGGTGTCTTATCTGAGCTCGTTACATTCCTTATCTCTCAAGGCCTCATGGTCGTCATGATGTTCGTGATGGATTACAGAATGGGACTTTTATCAGTGATTGTTGTTGCTGCATTTATCGTTGTCGGCAATCTTATGCTCAAGACATCATTGAAGCATTCGGTCTTAAAGCAGGAGGCAAGTGAATCTCTTACTGAGGAAGTCCTTGATTTTGCAGAAGGAATGGGGATCATTAAGTCTTATAACATGCTTGGAGATAAATCCAAGAGACTTACTGACGAGTTCGAAAAGAGCTGCCGCAAGAGCATTGACTTCGAAGTTGCATATACTCCATGGTCAAGAGCGCTTTATTTGACATTCGGAATCGGCACGGCATTAGTTCTTGCTTTGACAGCATATCTTTACACAACCGGTGCAATTACCCCCGAATATATGGCCGGAATGGCGTTGTTCCTTTTCGATGTGTTCACAGCCATAAAGAGCTACTATGGCCAGATGGCAAGGCTTACGGTTACAGAAGCGAGCCTTGACCGTATCGAGGAAGTTTTTGCTGCGGAAGAACTTAATGACGAAGGAAAGAAAGATCTTGTATCTGCATCAGCTTCTGGACATGAGATCGAATATGATAATGTCGGTTTCGCATATACTGAGAAGGATGTTCTTTCAAATGTCTCCTTCAAGATTAATCAGGGTGAGATGACTGCTCTGGTAGGTCCTTCCGGCGGCGGTAAATCCACGATAGCATCACTTCTTGCAAGATTCTGGGATGTTAAGAGCGGAAAGATCCTTGTAAGGGGCGAGGATATCAGAGAAGTCTCACTGGGCTCTTTGATGGATCAGATCAGCATGGTCTTCCAGAGAGTATATCTGTTCCAGGATACTGTGTATAACAATATTGCTATAGGACGTCCCGATGCTACAAGGGAAGAGGTTGAAGAAGCTGCAAAGAAAGCAAGATGTTATGACTTCATCATGCAGCTGCCGGACGGATTTGATACTGTTATCGGTGAGGGAGGTGCATCTCTCTCAGGAGGAGAACAGCAGAGAATTTCCATCGCAAGATGCATACTGAAGGATTCGCCGATCGTAATCCTTGATGAGGCTACGGCGAGTGTAGACGCGGACAATGAACGTGCTATCCAGGAAGCTATCTCTGAGCTTTGCAAAGACAAGACATTACTTGTAATCGCACACAGATTAAGGACTATAAGAGATGCTGACCAGATCCTCGTGGTAACAGACGGCAAGATAGCCGAAAGAGGTAATCACGAGTCTCTGATGGCTCAGAATGGAACCTATGCGCATATGGTAAAGCTTCAGGAAGCCTGACAGAACCAGTAATAACTTAAAAACGGGGTGTCTCAAGGTGTTGAGGCACCCTGTATTATTTTGGGAATTATAATCAACTAAATTTGGTTAGTTAAACCTAACTTATTGTGCTATAATTCTGCACAGATGTGATTTGGCAGAGGTTTATTAGCATGAATAATCAGAATAAAAAACTCGAAGCAGCATTTATCTTTGGCTTTATTTCATTGCTTTTATGTGGCGTTGGCGACTGGCTTATAGGGTACGAACCTGAAGGCGGGGAGCCGTTGATATATGGTATTACAACCACAGCGATAGCAGGTGTGCCTACATGGTTTTATGTGTTGTCGTTCTTCTTCGGGTTCTTATCCGGATTCGGATGCCTTTATTTCGCGCCGGCTGTAATGAAAACCCTTGATCTGAAAGGCATCTCGAAGGATTCGAAAATGTATAAGCTCATGGGCTTTGGCTTAAAGTCGGCACCCATGATGTTTGTATCTTTCCATGCCGCATGCTGCATCGTGCTGCTGATGATACAGGCAGCGCTCCGATCCGGACTTGATATAAGTTCTGCAGATTCTGTTTATCTGATACCTGCAGCAACAGCTATGCTGCCGTTTCTTATCTGGTGCTATATCTGTGATATTCCCGTGACTATTGCTTATATGTATTTCACTCTGAAGGGAAAACTTGGGATTAGCAAGGCTGCTTTTATTCTGTGCCCTATGGGCCTTAGTATTGCAGCAAAGATAATAGCTGCCGTGATGGTCGCTTTAGGAAGTAAATGGTCATTCCTTACGGCATGTGGCGAATCCTGGGGTTATGCATTCATGTGCCTTGCGTTCTATTTCGCTGTTAAGAAAGATGTGAGGTCTGATAAATGATCGTTCTCCAGCTGATCTTATTCTGTGCTCTCTTTGCTTTAATGGTAAAACTCGGTGTTGGAAACAATGCTTTGAATGCTCTTTATTTTTACCCGAAAACTGTACAGGAACGTGTCTATGAATTAGGTCTCACCGACAGGCAGACGGTCTCTAAGAAAAGAAAGATCTTCATGACAGCGTTCTTTACCGTTATGGCTGCCGCTCTAATTGCGATAATCGCGTTCTGGAATCAGATCAGAGAGTTTTGGCCGGCTTATCTGCAGGCACTTTTGTTCCTTGAAGTAATGAATTGGTTCGACGGAATCGTTATAGATAAGACCTGGGTCGCTTTAAGTCCTCTCTGGATAATACCCGGAACTGAAGATATCCCCTTTGTCCAGACATGGAAGCAGATGTTTAAGAAGAGAATCATCCTAACTGGAATATGGGTGTTTGGAGCTGGAATTATTGCAGGAATAGTCGTGCTTATAGGAAAGATAATGATGTAAATAAGGAGAGTGTTATGGGACTTTATAAGAAATTCGTAAGTCAGACAAGAAAGCCTGAGGGGACCCTCGGCAAGATGATGGTAAACGGTATGAACAGTGGTCATGCAAAGCTTGCTGACTGGGGCATGTCACATCTTCCGCAAACAGAACCTTCCAAGATCCTGGAACTCGGCTGCGGCGGCGGAAGAAATGCAGGCGAACTTGCCAATAGATTTCCTTCTGCAAGGGTTACAGCAATTGATTATTCTGAGGTGTCAGTCGCTAAATCTAAGGAGTACAACAAAGATCTCATTTCATCCGGGAGGATGAGTGTAAAACAGGGTGATGTATCTGACCTGAGACTCCCCGTTGACACCTATGATATCGCGACCGCATTTGAGACTATCTATTTCTGGCCCGGTCTCGAAAAGTGTTTTACCGAAGTCTACAGAGTTCTTAAGCCCGACGGTGTTTTCATGATCGTCAACGAGTCAGACGGCATGGATGATACAAGCCTTAAGTTCGAGAAGATAATTGACGGAATGAAGTGCTATACGATCGAACAGATCGGAGCAGCGCTTAAGACCGCAGGTTTTTCTGAAGTGACATCTGACCATTATGACGGCAAGCCGTGGATCACGGTGATAGCCGTTAAATAATGATAATCATATCCATCACAAAAAATAAAAGGTCAATATAAAGATATGGAGCTGAATAAAACATACGAGGAAATCCTTAAAGAATTTCTCCGAACACATCCTTATAAGGAAGTTGTTGTGGAAGGAGCAAAGTTCCATTATCTTCTTTGCGGAAAAGGCGATACCACGTTGATCTTTTTGGTCGGTGGAATGGGCCTGTCATTTCTTTATATGCCGTATATTACCGCGTTGGAATCAGAATACAGAATTCTCACTTTTGATTACCCATATGAGTATGATGATAATTCCGGTTTGGTTGAAAGCATATCCATGCTTCTTAAACATCTGAATATTGAAAAGGGGATTTTTGTCGGCAGTTCGTATGGCGGATATGTTGCTCAGATGATAGCAAGAAAATATCCGGAGCTCACAGGCGGAATGTGTCTTTTCTCTACGGCGAGCCTTTCTGAAATGACAGTAAGTGAATTAAGGGCTAAATATGAGAAGAAAGCACCTCTTCTATTGTGGATCTTGCGACATGTTCCATATTCCTGGCTTAAACCGGTGATGATAAGGTCATGTATGCGCATGGCAAAAAATACAACTCCCGAAGTTTATTCATACACTAAGGATATGTTCCGCTTTATTTACCGTGATTATACGCGGGAGTTGGATCTGCATATGACGAAGCTTCTGATAGATCTTATGAATCAGACGCCATGCATACCGGAAGACTTTATTTACTTGAATGGAAGGGTTTTGCTGATACTTCCCGAAAATGATGAAAGCTTCACGCCGGAAATGCAAAAGGATCTTATCAGCATGATGCCGGAGAGCGTTATCGTTGAGGGCGTGGACAGTGGCCATATATCCACATTAATAGAAGTGGATCGTTATGTTGAAGAAATCCGGAGCTTTATTGGGGGGACGCTTGGCCGCGGCAATGATAGCTGTGATTTCTGCGAACAGAGGAGAGTTAGTAATGGTTTTAGTTCTTGAATGTATAGTAATTTGCTTTATTTTATTCGTTCCGTGTGTTGTCGTTATCGCAAACGGAGTTCATAACGGCGCATTTCTTTTTGAAAAAGATGTTCAGGAACGTGTTGTTGAGATGGGTCTGGTTACAAAGGAACAATTATCCCGTAATAAGAAATTGTTTAAGATCATTTCTTTGACAGTGATGATCTCATTTGTGATATGGGCAGTATATGGAATAAACGGCGCCAGAGGATTCTTAAATCCATTTCTGCAAATATATGCGCTTGCAATGGCAGAAGGTCTGTTTGACAGATTCTTTATTGATACATTCTGGGTAGGCCATACCAAAGCTTGGACAATACCTGGAACAGAGGATCTGAAACCATACATACCGAAGAAAACTTTGATTGCCAAGTGGCTGATAGTTATTGTCGGAAGTCCGGCCATTGCGGCTGCATTGGCAGGAATCATGATGCTGTTCTTCAAGTGAGGTGAAGAATATATGATCTGGTGGGTAATTGTTATAGAGGCACTTGTTTTCGCCGGTATTTTTACTGCAGTTGTTTTGCCTTCATGTTTGAGCGATAAAAAGTACAGTCCTGAAAGCATTCATAATTATCCGCCTGATATTCAGGAAGAGTATTTTAAGACGCATGAACGTGTCGATGTCTCATACAAATCAAAAAGGGTAATATTCACCAAGTCGCTCGGCATAGTGATCTTTTGTGTAATATTACTTCTCAGTGCTCTTTGGGCAGGCGCATCGACTTTCCTTGAAGGCTTCCTTCTCTCGTTCGGGCTAATGGTATGGATAGGCCTATATGATACGCTTTTCATCGACTGGATATTGTTTGCGAATATAAAAGCATTCAGATTAGAAGGTACCGAACATATGAATAAAGCCTACCACCAGAAATGGTTCCACTTTAAGGGAATCCTTTTCCCAGGTATCATATTTGGCACTATACCTGCGCTGGTCGTCGGATTGTTAATCGCATTAATAAGGTAAAGATAATGTTATTGAGCTTTTTATATGGCCTTATAGGTATTGTTCTTCTCGTAGCTTTCTGTCTGATAGGAGCTTTTCTTGTTCCGCAGAATGCCTATTGGTTTATGACACCGAAGGCTAAGGAATTGCTGGAAAAATACGGTGTGCCCAGAGAACTGAAACTTAAGGATAAGATCATTATCGGACTGCTTGCTCTTATTACCGGATTAGGTTTTATAGTCACGATCATTATTGCGGGCAAGCAGGGTGTCGCTTCCGGGATGAATTTCTGGCAGCTTGCTCTTCGTTTTGTGATCTTCTTTTGGATGGTATCAATCTTTGACGCCATTGTGCTTGACTGGTGGATGTTTACTAAGACTGATATTTTTGGTGTGCTGATCGAGAAAAAGACCGGAAAAAAGCCGGATGTTCGGAGAGTCGAACCCCAGTGGGACGGCAAAGAGATACATAAGCTTGTAATTGAAGTTGTTGTGTCAGCAATACTGGCATGGATATTTATTAAGGTTGGATAGAGCTAATAAGGACAGTGCGTAATGAGTTTTACAGCAAAAATGATGAAATTCTTTATGAATCTGATGACGGGAAAACCGGCAGGCAGTGCTGATGAATTGCTCGAGAGGGCAAGGAAATATAATGCGAAAAATCAGTTCGTTATACCTTCCGACAAAAAAGCCTTGTATCGCGTTGAAAAGATTCATGACGGCAGTGATTTGCTGGTTGTCCGTTCGAAAAAACTTAGCGATAATGCGAACTGCGCTGTTCTGTTTATCTTCGGAGCCGGAGGAACAATGAATGCGTGGAAACCGCATCTCATGATGGTTCGTAACATAGCTGATAAGACAGGCGCCGAAGTGTTTATGCCACTATATCCGCTCTGCACGGATGCACCTGTAAGTGCGGCTGTTGAAACCGCATATATAACATACCAAAGGATTCTGAAGGATTATCCGCCTGAAAAAGTTGTGATTACCGGTGACTCCTCCGGAGGTGCATGCTGCCTTGCTCTTATCTCGATGTTGAATCATCTGAATGAAGGAGTGTTAATGCCCAGGCTCGCGATACTTCATTCTCCAAGCGGTGTTCCACATAATAAGGAAGCCTGGGAACGGATGAGGGAACAGAGTAAAAAGGATGCTCCGGGAACCTTCACAATGGTGGAATATTTTCCAGAGATCTGTGCACACGGAGAAACAGTTCCTGATTACATGATACATCCGGCTTTAGGAGATTACCGCAATGCTCCGGAAACGTATATCTATTACAGCGCAGATGAGACGTTGGCCGCATTGGGAAAAGACATTGAAGATGCATACACAAGATCCGGCAGTAAAGTCTATGTTTATTATGAGCCCGGTATGATCCACTGCTATTCTTCCTATCCGGCATGTAAAGAGAGTAAAAAAGCCTGTAATGAATGGCTGAATCATATTTCAAAATTGAAGGAGAATAAATAATGCTTTTAACGATATTTCTTGCAATCGTTTTTTGTGCGGCGATAACGATTATGCTTATATCGGCTGTTGTATTGATCAAGGATAAGAAACTGTTTTCTTCAGCTCCGAAGGAAGCGTTGGCACTTGTAATTGACAGAAAAGAAGAGGAGTTCTACGGAGCCCGCAAGATAGGCTGGACCTTGATCATAATGAGTATGGTCATGATCTTAGGTGTCGGTGTGATTTCCATTTGGGACGGATTCAGGAGTGACTTTACTTTCTGGCAGTTCTTTTTAAGATTTGTCATGATTTTTACGATATATAAGATCTACGACATGATCTTTTTCGATTATTTCCTGCTCTGTAAATTCCGGTTCTTCCAAGCCTTTACGCCTGAGGTAGCTCCGGTATACAACAACAGAAAATACGGCTATAACATCAAGAGTCAGCTGCTGAAATTGATCGTTATTTTCCCGGCGGCATCTGCAATCGCAGCGTGGGTGTGTTCGTTGTTATGATTCGATTAAAGGATTTGGATAAAAGCGACATCGAAGTGATATCCCATCATGTAGCTGATGCGTTTTGGGACTATGAGTATAGTAATGGCGATCTTGGATTAAAGAAATACATTACAACACGCGATGCTATGTTTACCTATATCAATGCTATTGTTAAGGCCGCATATAACAGCGGGCTTCTGTATGCAACCTCTGAAAACCATGAGGGATATATGTTTATAGCAGGTGAAGGCATTGGTACCATTGGCTTTGTTGATGGAATGAAAATGATATCTGCCGAAAAGAAAGCACTAGGCGGATGGAAGAAAATGAAGCAGTTTGTTTCGGACTCATTTTCTGACGGTGGTTCGATCGAGACCAGGATGCGTAAGGCTAAGCGTAAGTTTATAAGGATAGAAGTCCTTATTGTACGTAAAGAGTATCAGAAGCAGGGCTTCATGAGAAAGATGATGGAGTATGTTTATGACCTTGCTGGCAAACAGAAGGTGCCGGTGATCCTTGATACAGACGATGAGAATAAATCCGCCAGATATCAGCATCTTGGAATGACATTGGAAAGGATCCGTGATTGCGGTGATCATTATCATACATACGATTTGATCCGCGAACCTGTATAATTAATGAAGAGATAAGGAGTAACTGATAATGGCAGACAATCATATTCCAATCAGCAAATTACCATATTGCAAGCCGGTAAAATGCTGGCTTGTTGAAAGGTATGGCATATCACAGGCTGATGCAGTCTGGCAAAAAACAGTTGATCAATACAACGCATATCTTCCCGATCTGCCTGATTACGGCGGAAAGAAAAACGGACATGCCAGGGCTATCTATGGCGGCCTTCTTATCTTTTCCTTGTATCCGTCTCTTCCGGATCATCCGCCTGTATCAGAATTGCAGGAGTTTGTGTCGAACTTGTTCATGGGTCCTTTTGTAAAGCTCGGAAAGATTTTCGATCTTAACCGTCCGTCTAACATGAGGCTTATCAATAAGATCTTTAAGAGGTCGGGTGACGGAGACAGAAGGGACATCAAAAAATATCCGGCAGGATTTATTAATGTAGATGAACCTTATGATAACGAAAAACATATTGCAAGATATCATTTCACGCAGTGTCCGAATGCGGAATTTGCCAAAAAGCATAATTTACTCCATGTACTGCCATTGATGTGCAATTCTGACTATTTCGGTATTGAAAAAATACATGGAACGCTCATACGTTGCGGAACCTGTGGTAACAGCAATATGTGTGATTACTGTGTAGTAGGTAATAAGAATCCACTCGCACAAGAGTATGAGCTTGCAACTGATGAGAATGGATTTTTAGTCAGCAGGAGAAAAAGATAGTTTTAGAATAAACCTATGAAAAGAGGATGCCATTGTGGCATCCTCTTTGATCTAACCGGATTATCAGTTGTGCTTATCAGCCTTCAGCGATAGCGCCTGTAGGGCAGGAAGCTTCACAAGCTCCGCATGCTACACAAACATCAGCATCGATGTTGTACTGTGTCTCACCCTGGGAAATAGCTCCGACAGGGCAGCCGTCAGCGCAAGTGCCGCAAGATACGCAAGCGTCAGAAATTACATATGCCATAAAAATTTCCTCCTTGGTTTTTGGATGTTAATGATATTCTTCCAATGAACAGGGAAAACGGCAAGTTTTTTGCTGTGATATTTGCAATTTGGTAATAAATTATTCAAGTATTTTTCTCCTGAAAACAACTTCGGTCGAAAACCCGCGGCTAACTGAAAATAAAGGGTTTGCGGTTGCCTATGGCTAACTTGAAACCGCAAAAATATTTGTTTGACAACAAAAAGATTACGCTGTAATATTACGCAGTCATATAACTGTTAACTTCGAAGGTGCATACATGTCTTACGATTACGAGAAAACACATCAGATGATCCTTGAGAGTGCTTTGAATACATTCAAAGAGATCGGGTTCAGAAATGCATCAATCAGAAACATCTGCAGAGACGCAGGTGTAACAAATGGTGCTTTCTATGCTCATTTTGAGAGTAAGGATGATCTGTTTGCAGCTCTTGTATCGGAGAAACTTAATGTTTTCAATGAGACATATCAGGAAATGAGCGATATAAACATTCAGTCTGTTGATGATATCATCCGTATGTTCGATATGTCATACAGTTCTATTGAGACATTGATCCACTATGTTTATTCTGAGCGTGATGTATTCACTCTTATACTGAAGAGCAGTGATGGTACAAGCTATGAGCACTTTATCAGTGATCTGATCAATGAAGAGTGTAAGAATACAATGATCTTCCTTGAAAGCGCGAAGAAATTCATGAAAAGACCTGAGAATATCTCTGAGCGGATCATAAGGATGGGAGCATCGATGGTCATAAACTCAATGCTTGATGCTTTTCTGGAAGGCGTATCAGAAGAAGACAATATACGCGAGACGAAGATTGCGAGCGACTTTTGCATCGCCGGCTACAAAGAACTTTTGGGACTATAAATATACCGTTTTCATCTAAACGGTATATTTTTTTGTCAAATAGGTTAGTCAAAACTAACATTTGGGAGGTGTAATTAACTTGAAAGAACAAAAATCGAATCCGGTGTCACGTATCTGGCAGATTGCAGAGTCGGAACACGGCAGACTGCTGTTGTCTGTGTTATTGGCGGTGCTCGGAGTATTATCCGGAATAGTTCCGTTTGTATCAGCCGCAAAGATCATCTCAGGCATGATAGAGGGGAAAACTGAATGGAGTTACTACCTGGTATTCGTTATTGCCGCTTTTGCGGGATTTGCACTTAAGACAATTCTTTATGCCTGGGGCTTGAGTGTAAGCCATAAGGCCGCCTTCTCTATCTTAGGAGAGATAAGAAAAAGAATATTTGCAAAGCTGCCGAGAATGCCTCTTGGTACGATCATTGATACTTCCAGCGGCAAGCTGAAGCAGATAATCGTTGATGAAGTTGAGTGCATGGAGCGTCCTTTGGCTCACATGATTCCTGAATTGACGTCAAACATCATCGGAGCTTTGGCCGTTTGGGTTTACTTGATGATCGTTGACTGGAGAATGGGTCTTATTTGTCTCATCTCGGTTCCTGTCGGCCTGATGTTCTTCGGATTCATCGCAGCAAGTTACGGTGAGGATTATAAGAAGTCCGTTGAGATCACTCAGGATATGAATGCGAGCATCGTTGAATACGTTCACGGTATTGAAGTTATCAAGGCATATAACCAGAGCAAGACATCATATCAGAAGTTCAAAGATAAGGTGTTTGCAAATGCGTCATTCTACTATTACTGGATGAAGAAGACGGAAGTCTGCCAGGGCCTTTGTTATACGATCGCACCGTGCACACTTATTACGGTATTGCCTGTCGGTTGGTATATGTATATCTCCGGCAACATCACGGCAGATGTCTTCATGACTTCGATAATGCTCTCGATGTGTATTGTCGGACCGATAATCGCTGCAATCCAGTTTACTGATTCTTCTGCAAAACTTGCAACGACGGTAGCTACAGTAGATGAGCTTCTCTCCGGAGAAGAACAGGATCACGCTGATACACCCGTTGAGTTCGCAACTCATAATATCGAACTTTGTGATGTTACTTATTCATATCACGAAGGGGAAGAGGTCCTTCATAATGTGAGTCTTGCGATTCCTGAGAAGAGCTTTACAGCACTTGTTGGACCTTCCGGAAGCGGTAAATCCACCATTGCCAAGCTTATCGGAGGATTCTGGGATGTATCAGAAGGTGTTATTAAGATGGATGGAAAAGATCTAAAATCCATTCCTCTTGAACAGCTTTATGACCAGGTTGCATATGTATCACAGGATAACTGGCTTTTCGATGACACGATAATGAATAACATCCGTATGGGAAATACTTCTGCTACTGATGAAGAGGTTATTGAAGTCTCCAGAGCATCAGGATGTGATGAATTCATCAGAGCACTTCCTCAGGGCTATGAGACAAAGGTCGGAAGCGGCGGAACTCACCTCTCAGGCGGTGAGCGCCAGAGGATCGCCATTGCCAGAGCAATGCTCAAGAATGCGCCTATCGTTATCCTAGATGAAGCTACCGCTTATATCGATCCTGAAAACGAGGCGTTGATACAGAGAGCACTTACAGGGTTGATCAAAGATAAGACAGTTATCATCATCGCGCACAGACTCTCTACGATCATCGATGCCGACCAGGTAATCCTTGTAAACGACGGTACTGTTGAGTGTACCGGTACCCACAGCGAGCTTCTTGAGAAGAGCGATTTGTACAGATCTATGTGGCAGGCACATGTAAGTGAAGGGGGTGCAGCATAATGCTTGAAGCGATAAAAAAGATCATAGCTTTTTCCGGACCGGAAAAGAAAAGGATATACAGGGCGATCATAATCTCTTTCTTCAAATCATTGTTTTCAATGTTCAGGATGGCTGCAATCTATTATGTGCTCCTGGCATTTGAACAGGGCGATAAGACAATGCAGCCTGCATGGACAGCACTTATTCTCTTGGGAATAAGCATATTAGGTCAATTCTTCCTTAAGATGATAGCTGACCTTCAGTCGGTTCACGCAGGATATTTCATGAGTGCTTATAAGCGTCTTGAAATTGCCGAAAGACTTAAGAAAGTTCCGATGGGTTATTTCAATGACAACAATCTTGAGCAGATCACAGGTATAGCCACAACGGTTCTTGATGTTGTTGAGAACCAGGGCGCGAACGTGCTTGTGCTTATCTTAAGCGGCCTTATGAATGCGGTCGTGTTCTTGTTCTGTGTATTGTTCTTTGATTGGAGACTTGGTCTCATCGTGTTTGCAGGAATGACGATCTACATGCTTATTACATCTTCGATGGAAAAGAAGAGCCGTTCGTTATCTCCTATCAGACAAAAGAACCAGGCTGCTCTCGTATCTAAAGTACTTGAGAGCCTTCAGGGTATGAGCGTTATCAAATCGTTCAACCTGACAGGAAAGGGCGATGAAGCGCTCAAGAAAGCGATAGATGGTAACCGTGACAGCAACATGGCCATGGAGAGACTGTTTATCCCTTACGCAAGGATCCAGGGCGTAGTACTGGGAGCGTTTAAGGTTATGATCATGCTCTTTGGTATAGCGATGTTCATCTCCGGAAACATGACGATCACATATGCGCTTATAACGATAATCTTGTCATTCCAGATCTTCGCTGATATCGAACAGACAGGTGCGGGACTTACTGTTCTCAGAGTCGTATCAAGTTCCATCGAAGAAGCCGATAAGGTAAACCTTCTTCCGATTATGGACGAGAACGGAAAAGACTATGCACCTGATAACTACGGAATTGCGCTTAAGAATGTATCTTTTGCCTACGGCGATAATGAGATCCTGAATGACGTAAGCCTTGAGATACCTGAGAATACCATGACTGCCTTTGTCGGCCCGTCAGGAGCAGGAAAGACAACGCTCGCAATGCTTATTGCGCGTTTCTGGGATGTTAACGGAGGAAGTATCTCCATCGGAGGAAGAGATGTAAGAGAATATACGCTCGAGAGCCTTATGTCACGGATAAGTGTGGTATTCCAGAATGTCTATCTTTTCGCTGATACGATAGAGAACAACATCAAGTTCGGTATGAGCGAAGCAAGTCATGAAGATGTTGTAGCAGCTGCGAAAAAGGCCTGCTGTCACGACTTTATCATGTCACTGCCGGAAGGATATTCAACTGTAATAGGTGAAGGAGGTGCTACACTCTCAGGCGGTGAGAAGCAGAGAATATCAATTGCCAGAGCAATCCTTAAGGATGCACCTATCATTATCCTTGATGAAGCTACTGCCAATGTCGACCCTGAGAATGAGGATAAGCTGACAGCAGCATTTGATGCTCTCACAGACAAGAAGACTGTTATCATGATCGCTCACAGGCTCAAGACTATCCGGAATGCAGATAAGATCGTTGTTATCGAAGGCGGTAAGATCAGCAGCGGAACGCATGACGAGCTGATGAGAAGCAATATGCGTTACATTAATTTCATTAAGCTCAGAGAAGAGGCTGCGAACTGGAAGATTTAATTTGAGTATTTTTCGGTTATAATAAACAAAATAATTATCGACATATGACGTTATTGAACAAAATTCTCGGCATATGTCGTTTATTTCGATAATCCTATTGAATTGGTAGGAATATGCGATATAATGAATCCATGCCATAAAAACCGATTGAGGTGTCAGAAACAGAGCCCATGTGTTGTTGAAAACGATCCGGGATCTATAACGCGTGTTGAGTAAACAACACTTCTATCTGCCTCGATTGAATGATGTTCTTTAAATTCTTAACATCATATAAGAGTCCGGAGTTACAAGCTCCGGACTTTTTTGTGCATATGGAGTTAGATTAGCCTAACCCTGCGTGATAGAATTAGTCAGCAGAAGATGTAAAAACAGGGTGTGAGGTATCAGATGAATCAACAGAAACAGATTCACAAATGGCTTATATCAGTTATAAATGAAGATGCTGAGAGAATATTTGCTTCTCAGTCATCTATTTATAATGACTGTGTTGCTTCGCTCACAGGGAAGACTCCTAATCAATATAAAACCCTGTCAAAAACGATCTTACCGCGTGTTGCATTATATAAAGCTCTTAAGGCTGATAACAAGCTGTCATCACAAGCATATGAGCTGGTCCATAAATATATGGTAGAAGTGATCGGTATGCAAAAGCATAAGAGCACAAAAGTCTTGGAAATCGTGCCGGGTTTTTACAGAGTTTACAGCAGATCATTTCTTAAGATCATGAGGACGACGGATCTTCAGAAAAGTACCCAGTTCGAGGGAAAAGATTATTACGATATAACGATTACAGATTGCCTTTGGCATAATGCATGCAAAGAATTCGGTTGTCCTGAATTATGTGCTGCTTTTTGTGATGTTGACGATATAACATATGGAAATTTAAAAAAGCTTGGTTTCACAAGGACACAGACATTAGGCAAAGGCGGAGAATGCTGCGACTTCCATTTCTATAAGAAGTGAACTGCATTCATATTGCGATTGCTGTAAAAAAAGATTAATCAGACAGAAAAATAACCTCAAATTTTTTATTGACATCTCACTTACAAATTGGTATATTCTTTTGCGGTTAGTTATGACTAACAGAAGTAAATGGGGAATAACCGAAGGAAACTTCTAGAAAGGAATCTTCCGATGTTTGACGAGGTGGTTGTGAGAAATTGTGCACCTACTCTTGCGGGCATAAAGGTTGGCAGTCTGTTCAACTGTATGGGACAGACGAATGAATACACTTTGGAACATGTCCGTTCGCTTAACATCAGACTCCGTCCTTACGGTGTGCGTCTTATTCCCGTATGTGCTGACAATAAGCCTTCACTGGTCTATATGTACCGTCCGGAGAAGCTTAGAAAGTACTTTATGGAAGATGACGTCAAAGAACTTCTTTCGGAATTCGGTTATGAACCTGAAGATCTGGAAGGATGCGTAAAAGCCCTCGTAAGCAAACTTTTTGAATCTGACGAATTCCCGCATGAGATCGGTCTGTTCCTGGGTTATCCGTCGGAGGATGTCAGAGGCTTTATCGAGAACCATGCCTGCGATTCCAAGTGTATCGGATGCTGGAAGGTATACGGCAACGTTGATGAGGCAAAGAAGCGTTTCGAGCTCTACAACAAAT
The DNA here is from genome assembly GCA_902780785.1 of Oscillospiraceae bacterium. Lineage (GTDB taxonomy): Bacteria > Bacillota > Clostridia > Saccharofermentanales > Saccharofermentanaceae > Saccharofermentans. The sequence continues at coordinate 131,783 of CACZGS010000006.1, forward strand.
GCACGTCTATCTACTGCAGAAGACTTAAGGAAGGCAGCACCATAGAAAAGTTAACAACGGCGTGCTGAGCGCCATAGAAAGGAATTACATAAATGAAAACAGCAGTTGTTTTTTGGAGTGGTACAGGCAATACAGAAGCTATGGCAAACGCTGTAGCTGACGGTATGAAGGAGAAGGGAGCAGAGGTATCTGTTCTTGGTCCTTCTGACTTTACAGCAGATAAGGTAGCTGAGTTCGATGCAATCGCATTTGGTTGTCCTGCTATGGGCGCCGAGGTTCTTGAGGAAGGCGAGTTCGATCCCATGTTCACGGCAATCGAAGGTTCTCTTTCAGGCAAGAAGATCGCACTCTTCGGGTCTTACGGATGGGGTGACGGCGAATGGATGAGAAACTGGGAAGACCGCTGCAAGGCAGCAGGTGCAAACCTTGTATGTGACAGCGTTACGGTTAACGATGCACCTGACGCTGACGGTGTTGAGAGCTGCAAGAAGTTAGGCGCAGCACTTGCATCTTAATATTTTTCAGATCAGAAAAACTGATCAGAACGGGAGTAAAAATGAGTTACAGAATCGTACTTATAAGACACGGTGAATCCGAATGGAATAAAGCAAATCTCTTTACCGGCTGGACGGATGTTGATCTGTCCGATGCAGGAAGGGAAGAAGCTAAGAACGGCGGAAGACTTCTTAAAGAAGAGGGTATCTCTTTTGATGTATGTTTCACATCTGTTCTTAAGAGAGCTATTCATACGGCAAATCTTGTCCTTGACGAGATGGATGAGATCTATATTCCCCAGATCAAGTCATGGAAGCTTAATGAACGCCACTATGGCGCTCTGCAGGGCTTAAACAAGTCTGAGACAGCTGAGAAATACGGCGAGGATCAGGTAAAGATCTGGAGACGTTCTTTCGATGTAAAACCTCCGGCATTGGAAGAAGATGACGAGAGAAATCCTGCAAAGCAGCCTGCTTACAAATATGTTGATAAGTATTTCCTGCCTTTGACAGAGAGCCTCGAGACAACTATCGAGAGAGTCATTCCTTATTATCTCGAGACTATCGTTCCTGAGATCCGTGCAGGCAAGAGCGTTCTCATCGCTGCACACGGCAACTCATTAAGAGCTCTCGTTAAGTATCTCGATAACATCTCTGATGAGGATATCCTGGGCCTTAACATTCCTACGGGAACACCGCTTGTGTATGAATTAGGCGATGATTTCAAGGCTATAAGCCACAGGTATCTTGGCGATCAGGCCGCTATTGAAGCAAAGATGAAAGCAGTTGCAAATCAGGGAGCCAAAAAGGCCAACTGAAATATTAAAAATCTCGAAAGAGATGAAGGAGTTTAACATGAATTTTTTGGAAATCGTAAATGTTTACGGAAGAGAGATCCTCGATTCCAGAGGAAATCCTACAGTTGAAGCTGAAGTTACTCTTTACGACGGCACAGTCGGTAGAGGAACAGCTCCGAGCGGCGCTTCCACGGGCGAATTCGAAGCTCTGGAATTAAGAGACGGTGACAAGTCAAGATATCTCGGAAAAGGCGTTTCCAAAGCCGTAGAGAACATCAATACGGTAATCTGCGATGCGATCACAGGTCTTGATGCTTCTGATATCTATGCTGTTGATAAGGCAATGATCGAGGCAGACGGAACAAAGGATAAGTCCAATCTTGGTGCTAATGCCATCCTCGCTGTATCCATCGCAACGGCAAGAGCTGCAGCTAATGCTCTTGACATTCCGCTCTACAGATTCTTGGGCGGCGTACAGGGAACTAAGCTTCCTGTTCCTATGATGAACATCTTAAACGGCGGTGCTCACGCAGACAGCGCAGTTGATACACAGGAATTCATGATCATGCCGGTAGGCGCTCCTTCATTCAAGGAAGGTTTAAGATGGTGTGCTGAAGTATTCCATACATTGAAGAAGCTTATCAAGGAGATGGGCGATGTTACTGCTGTAGGTGATGAGGGCGGCTTTGCTCCCAATAAGCTCGACAGCGACGAAGCTGCCATCGAGAAGATCCTTGAAGCTATCAAGGCTGCAGGCTATGAGCCCGGAAAGGACTTCATGATCGCCATGGATGCCGCTTCTTCCGAGTGGAAGAGCGAGAAGGGCAAGGGCTTCTATCACCAGCCCAAGTCAGGCAAGGATTTCACATCAGACGAGCTCATCGCTCACTGGGAGTCCCTTGTCGATAAGTATCCTATCATCTCCATCGAGGACGGCCTTGATGAGGAAGACTGGGAAGGCTGGCAGAAGATGACCGCCAAGATCGGCAACAAGGTCCAGCTCGTAGGCGATGACCTTTTCGTAACCAACACAGAAAGACTTGCAAAGGGAATCTCTCTCGGTGCCGGCAACTCCATTCTCATCAAGCTCAACCAGATCGGTTCTGTATCTGAGACACTTGAAGCTATCAAGATGGCTCATAAGGCCGGTTATACTGCAATCGCTTCTCACAGATCAGGTGAGACAGCAGACACCACTATCGCTGATCTTGCTGTTGCTCTTAATACATGCCAGATCAAGACAGGTGCTCCTTCACGTTCTGAGAGAGTTGCTAAATACAACCAGCTTTTGAGAATCGAGGAAGAATTAGGCGACGCAGCAGATTATCCGCAGATGCGCGCATTTAACATTAAGAAATGATTTCTCCTCTGTTTATACATCATGTCTAGGGGGGCTGCCGTCTTGATGAGGCGGCAGTCCTTCTCCCTTTTAGAAGAACAGGAGGTTTTATGGTCCTTAGAGAATCGGGGCAAATGTATCTTGAATCAGTATTGGTGCTCTCTGAGAAAGATGAGCCGGTACGTTCGTTGGACGTTGCAAATCACTTGGGTTTTTCGAAGCCGAGCGTAAGCCGCGCTATGGGAAAGCTTAAGACCGAGGGCTATATAAAGATCGATCCGCAAGGGTATATAACATTGACACCAAAAGGTGAGAGCATCGCAAAGAACATATACGAGAAACGTGTTGTTCTGAAGGATTTCATCATGTCTCTCGGTGTGAACGAAAAGACCGCCGAAGCAGATGCTTGCAGGATCGAACATGTATTGAGCGATGAAGCTTTTGCCGCATTAAAGAGGGCAAGAAATTCCTCAACATAAATCAGCAACCTTTACCTGAAAGGCACAATAGTACAAACGGGGAGCCTCATGTTATTTGAGACTCCCCGTTTTTTGTTGGGATTAGAACTTCGATCAGTTATTTGCAATGATTATGTTGTTCAGTACACCTTCAAGATATTCCTGTTTTCCGGAGCAGGGAACAGCAGGTGCCTTGAGTTCAGCGGCTCTGTCAGCAAGCTCTGCGAGCGTGACATTTCCGGATCTTACTTTCTGTCCGAGTTCGGAATTGAATGAAGAATAGCGCTCTTCGATATTCTTCTCGAGCCTGCCGTCTTCGATGATCTCGGCAGCCTTAAGGAGACCGAATGCGAATGAATCCATACCGAGGATGAATGCGTGGAACATGTCTTCGTATGTGTTGCTGGGTCTTCTGTTCTTGGAATCGAAGTTGATTCCTACAGGAAGTCCGCCGTTCTTGACGATCTCATACATTGCGAGTGTTGTATCGTAGATGTTGCTCGGGAAGCAGTCTGTATCCCAGCCGAGCATGATATCGCCCTGGTTGGCATCGATCGAACCGAGCATGCCGTTGATGCGGCTGATGCGGAGTTCGTGCTGGAATGTGTGTCCTGCAAGTGTAGCGTGGTTAGCTTCGATGTTCATCTTGAAGTCTTTATCAAGACCGTAATCTCTCAAGAAGCCGATAGCTGTTGCAGCATCGTAATCGTACTGGTGCTTCATGGGTTCCTTCGGCTTGGGCTCGATAAGGAATGTTCCGTTAAATCCGATGCTCCTGCCGTAATCACGCGCGATCTTCATTAAGGTTGCGATGTTTTCCTGTTCGAACTTTACCTGAGTATTGAGAAGAGTCTCATAACCCTCTCTGCCGCCCCAGAATACATAGCCCTTACCGCCGAGCTTAACCGTAAGCTCGATAGCCTTCTTGACCTGTGCTGCAGCAAAGCAGTAAACATCAAGACTGTTGGTGCTTCCTGCGCCGTTCATGAATCTCGGATTGGAGAACATGTTGGCCGTGCCCCAGAGACACTTGATATCAGTGCCCTTGGTCTTCTCGAGAATGTAGTCAGAGATCTCATCAAGTCTTCTGTTAGTCTCATTGATGTCATCTGCTTCAGGTACAAGATCGACATCATGGAAGCAGTAGTACTTAATGCCGAGTTTCTTCATGAACTCGACGCCTGCATCGACCTTGGCTTTAGCATGTTCCATAGTTCCTTCGGAAGCGGCGCCGAATCTCTTGTCAGCCGTGCCTCTGCCGAACATGTCTGTGCCGTTGGCGCAAAGGTTATGCCACCATGCCATGGCGAAGGGGAGATGTTCACTCATCTTCTTGCCGAGAACTACGCGGTCTGCATCGTAATACTTAAATGCGAACGGGTTCTTGCTCGAGCTTCCTTCGAATTTGATCTCCGGAATGCCTTCGAAAATTTCACTCATTGGAATTATCCTCCTATATCTATTTGCGAAAATGTTAGTTATGACTAACTTTTGTTATGATAACTCATTTCAAAGATTATGGGGAAATATTACATTCCGCCGTCCCGTAATAAAATTTAAGCCCCAAAATGATTTTCATTCGGGAATAAAAAAGCCAGAAAGCCCACAAAATTCAACGATCTTTTAGCATTAACGGGATAAAGCGCTCTTTAAAACCTACCAAATTGATATATAATTCTTTTGAAAGTTAGTCGTGACTAACAAATATTTGGAAATGGGGTTACATTAATGGCACTTTTAGAAATTAAAAATCTCAAGGTTGCAGTTGAAGACAAGACGATCCTTAACGGTGTCAATCTCAAGATCGAACCGGGCGAGATCCATGTCCTGATGGGACAGAACGGTGTGGGAAAGTCAACTCTTGTATCAGCTGTAATGGGCGATCCGTCCTACGAAGTAGAGGACGGACAGATCCTTTTTGACGGCGAGGACATTACTGATGCATCTCCTGACGAGAGAGCAAGAAAAGGAATCTTCATGTCGTTCCAGAATCCTTTGGAGATCCCGGGCGTTACTATGGAGAACTTCTTAAGAACAGCAAGAGGTTCCATTAGAGGAACAAAGGAAAAGATCGTTGCATTCAGACGCGAACTTGAAGAGAAGATGGATGCTCTCGGTATGGATCACGCTTATGCGGACAGATACCTTAATGTGGGATTTTCCGGCGGTGAGAAGAAGAAGGCTGAGATACTGCAGCTCCTTATGCTCCAGCCGAAGCTCGCTTTCCTCGATGAGACTGATTCAGGTCTTGATGTCGATGCCGTAAAGACAGTAACTCAGGGTATCAGGCACTTCCACAACAAGGAAAACTCGCTTGTCATCATTACTCACAATGCAAGCATCCTTGACGGACTTGATGTTGATAAGGTCCATGTTATCGGAAAGTGCAAGATCTTAAGAACAGGAGACAGAAGTCTTATCGACAGGATCAATGAATTCGGTTATGCCTCGGTAACGGAAGAGGTGTGATCATGTTTGAAGTTGAAGAAAAAACGAGGGTGGATGCGATCGACCGCACCATGTACGATTTTAAGGACAAACTTGATCCTGCAATGATAGTCAATTCCGGTCTTACAGAAAAAGTTGTAAAACAGATCTCACTGGAAAAGGAAGATCCTGAGTGGATGACAGAATTCAGGCTTGAAGCTCTGAAGACTTATAATTCGTTGGATATCCCCAACTGGGGACCTTCCATAGACGGACTTGATATGGATAACATCATTACCTATGTCCGTCCGAAGGGTGAGATGAGCGCGAAATGGGAAGAGGTTCCGGAAGATATCAAGAATACATTCGAGAAGCTCGGTATTCCTCAGTCCGAGCGATTGTCTCTTGCCGGTGTAGGTGCACAGTACGATTCTGAGATCGTATACCATAATGTTCGAAAAGAAGTAGAAGCACAGGGCGTTATCTATACAGATATCGAGAGCGCTCTGAAGGGTGATATGGCTGATGTCGTCAGATCACACTTCATGAAGCTTATTCCTCCCACGGACCATAAGTTTGCGGCTCTTCACGGCGCGGTATGGTCAGGCGGCTCATTCGTGTACGTTCCCAAGGGCGTATCGGTAGAGATCCCGTTGCAGTCTTATTTCAGACTCAATGCTCCGGGCGCAGGACAGTTCGAGCACACGCTCATCATCGTTGAAGACGATGCTTATCTGCATTTCATCGAAGGATGTTCAGCGCCGAAGTACAACATAGCAAATCTCCATGCCGGATGTGTCGAGATCTATATCGGAAAGAATTCACGTGTAAGATATTCGACGATCGAGAACTGGTCCAAGAACATGTACAACCTGAATTCCAAGCGTGCTCTTGTTGAAGAGGGCGGAATAATCGAATGGGTATCAGGTTCATTCGGTTCACACACGTCATATCTCTATCCCATGAGCATCCTCAAAGGCGATAATTCCAGAATGGAATATACGGGCATCACGTTTGCCGGAGAAGGCCAGGAGCTCGATACAGGCGCAAAGGTCATCCACATGGGAAGGAACACGAGTTCCCATATCACGACCAAGTCGATCTCAAGAGACGGCGGCAAGTCGAACTTCAGATCCGAAGTTAAGATCACCCGTGAAGCTGAGAACAGCAAGTCCGCAGTTACATGCGAGTCCCTGATGCTCGATGACCAGTCCAGATCTGACACGATCCCTGTATCAGATATCAGAAACAGCAAGGTCGATATCGGCCACGAGGCAAAGATCGGAAGGATCAGTGAAGATTCGATCTTCTATCTCATGAGCAGGGGACTGTCCGAAGATGATGCAAAGGCCCTTATCGTAGGCGGTTTTGCAGAGCCTATCGCGAAGGAACTCCCGGTCGAATATGCGGTTGAGATGAACAACCTTATCAATCTTGAGATGAAAGGCAGCATAGGCTGACAGAGGTATTGTTATGAGTTACAGAGTAAATACTATTCCGATGCCTACATGGAACCACCTGAAGGTCAATTATGCACCGGAAATTTTCGAGAGAGACATAAATAATTCCAAAAAGCTGGAAAAATATTCCGTAAGTCCTGTTTTCGATGCCATGGTAAGCGGTGCGGGAGCAGATTTTGACAACGACGTTAAAGCTAATGCATCGGTGATCAAGTGCAAGAGTGTGGCTGCAAAAAGCGGGGATAACACTTTCGTATCAGAATATAAGGAAGGCGTTGTAAGAGAATGCCTTGAAGTATTTGAGGGAGCCGAAGCCGAGCTTGTTCAGATAATTGATTCTGAGAATGAAGAGCAATTGGATATTCTGACACAGGTCTATGCTCACAGGGATGCCAAAGTAAAGCTCTATCTGCTTAATCTGTCGGGTATCCGTTCAGACATCAGGAGCGGTGTTGCAATTAAAACCGAAGAGAACGCTGATATTGAAGTAGTCAGGATTGCTATAGGAAGCCTCCGTGCACTTTACGGAATCCGTTCAGAACTTATCGGCGATAACAGCCGCTGCAACGTAACAACGGCATATCTTGCAGATAACGATGAGATTCTTGATATGAACGACAGCACGAACTTCTACGGAAGGGAAACTTTCTCTGAGATCAAAGCGATCGGACTTCTGTCAGGACGCGCTTATAAGACTTTGAGGGAGACCGTGGATTTCAAGCGCGGATGCGTGCATGCGATCGGTCACGAAGGTGAGGATACCGTCATGCTTTCCGACGACGTAACGAATCTTACCACGCCACTTATCCTCTGCGGGGAAGAGTGGGTCGAGGGAATGCATGCGGCAACGACTACAAGGCTTGACGATGACATGCTCTTCTACCTCCAGTCGAGAGGCGTGCCGTTAAGAGACGCGAAGCGCCTCATCATCGAATCCAGATTCTCGCCTGTTGTCGACTTGATCGGTAATGAAGAGATCAAGAACAGAGTAATGAAATCAATGGGAGAAAGACTCGATGCTCTCTCAGTATTATAAGAAAGACTTTAAGATACTTAGTAAGCTCGAAAACGATATGCGTCTGGTATATCTCGATAACGCTGCGACAACGCAGAAGCCGGATGTGGTGCCGGCTGCCGTTAAGAGGTTTTACACATCAGACAATGCAAATCCCCACAGGGGAGTCTACGATCTTGCGATGAGAGCGACTGATGTACATGAAAAAGCAAGAAGCATAATTGCAAGTTTTCTGAATGCCGAGCGGGATGAAGAGATAATCTTCACCCGCAACGCAACAGAAGCGCTTAATCTGGTGGCTTACAGTTACGGCCTTGCCAATCTTAAAACAGACGATGAGATAGCCGTTGCCGTATCGGAGCATCACAGCAACCTTGTTCCATGGCAGCGCGTTTCTGAGATCACAGGTGCCAAAGTAGTTTATCTGTATCCGGATGAACAGGGCGAATATACTAAAGCGGAGCTGACCTCAAAGATCGGGCGATCTACCAGGATCCTTGCCATGGCACAGGTGTCAAATGTATTGGGAATAGAAAACCCCGTAAAGCTTGCCGTAAGCCTCGTCCATCGGAACGGCGGGATAGCGGTCATCGACTGCGCACAGAGCGTTGCACATATGAGAGTCGATGTAAGAGATCTGGATGCTGATTTTGCAGCATTCTCCGGACATAAGGTCTACGGACCGATGGGAATAGGTGTTCTTTACGGCAAATATGAATTGCTGGATAAGATGCCGCCTTTCTTAAGTGGCGGTGACATGATATCCCATGTCCATGAGAGCGGCACGACTTATGCCAAACCACCAAGGAAATTCGAAGCGGGAACCTGCAATCTCGGTGCTGAAGCAGGACTTGTCGAAGCAATACGTTACGTGGAATCGATCGGTCTTGATAAGATCCGGGAACATGAGACTGAACTTTGCAGGAAGGCCTTAAATGGTCTTAAGGATATCGGCGGGATCGATATATATCCGGCAGGGTCTGACAGGGACAGGAGCCTTATATCATTTAATATCAGAGGCGTCCATCCTCATGATGCAGCTACGATAATGGATTCTTTTGGTGTATGCGTACGCGCGGGACACCACTGCGCCGAGCCGTTAATGGAGAGACTCGGGATCGGATCTTGTCTTCGTGCGAGCTTCGCTTTATATAACGATGAAGAAGATGTAGACATTTTTCTCAGCTCGGTGGAGCAGACAAGGAAGGTGATGGGAATTGGATCTTAAGGGCTTGTATTCTCAGATAATTACCGAGAACAGCCGTGCTGCGCACAACAGGCGGCCTGTGCCGGGTGCTACGGTAAGTCTTGAAGGCAACAATCCTTCATGCGGCGATGATATCGTTCTTCAGGTAAAGATAGAAAACGGCATCGTGGAAGACATAGGCTTCATCGGTTCGGGCTGTGCGATATCACAAGCCTCAGCCTCACTAATGATAGACCTGATCAAGGGAAAGACCGTTGAAGAGGCAAAGAGCCTTGTTGATCTTTATCTGCGCATGATAAAGGGCGAAGCAGATGAGAAGGAGTATATAGACAGACTCGAAGACTGCTCTGCTCTGGCAGGCGTAGCGAAAGTGCCCGCAAGAGTAAAATGCGCCGTGCTCGCCTGGCACACGCTGGAGGATGCGCTGGAGCAACACTCAGATTAATCCCTTACAGCAATGGCAGCAACAGTATTTAATATTTTGATATAATAATCTCGTTTAGTAATTGAGCCGGTATCGGCGAAGATCGTTTTTTATTTGTTTGGGGATCTTTATGGGAATAAAAACGAGATTATTTTCGATTGCTTTAATAATGGCATTGATTGCCTCTCTGTCAGGGTGCGCAGCGCCTCCTATAGTTATTGACGGAGAGGAAAAGGCCAAAGCAGTATATACATGTTCTCCGGATAACATGTACGGTCTTGAGCGCATCGTTATCTTCAAGTACGAAGTAGTTATTGTTTTCGACAAAGCGGTATGCGAGAAAAACAGCCGTTATGGCGGTTCGCTCCGGAATGTAAAAGATGATAGACTTCGCGTTTATGTAACTATGGATAACGCTGACGGAATAGTAAATGCCGGCAACAAGATTGAAGAGCGGGACGGAAAATACATTGTAACTAAGATGTGCTATGAAGACCGCAAGTACGATCCTGATAAAGATGTCACCATTGAATCCATTTCCGTTAATGACAAAGCAGTCTTTATTAATGGTGGCGACTTCTATCTGATCGCAGGTAAACCAATAGAAGGATCCACAAAATATACTCAAGAATATGATTCTCAAAAGGGAACCTGGGGTGAGATCGGCAGTTATGTTGTTCCGCACATAGAGACCGTACCTAACGGTACTGCAGATTGATCGATCATTTTTGAGATAAAGAAAAACAAAATTACAGATTTTTATATTTATTAGCTTTATTGTGTCCCCATTCTGTCCCCAGTGCTTTGTTATTATCGGATTGTAAGACTGGGCAATTTGTTTGAAGAGGACATGAATATGAAGCGTATAAATTACAGCCAATTATTCAAAAAAAGCACTGCTATCGTTCTGGTTGCTGCAATGACAACCTCTGTAATCATGTCCTATGACAAAGCAGGCCAGCTCTTCGATTCGATAAGAACTGTTTTCGCTGATGAGGTCGAAGATGCAGAAGCGTCTTCGGCCGAGAGCGAGGCTCCCGTTGTAGAGACCACAGCAGCTCCCGTTGAAACCACGATCGAGAATGTGACACCGGAAGAGAAAAATGAAACTGATGTCACCGATGTTATAGAAGGAGAAAATGAAACAGGTTTTACGGATATCGAAAACACAGAGCCGGCAGAAACCGAGACAACAGAATCCACAGAGACAGATATAAAAGAGACAGAAAGTTCTGAAGAGGTTCCTTCAGAGCCTGAGAATAATGAGACAAAGCCCGCTAAGCCTGATATCAAGCTCAAAGAGCGCAGGATCAAGGCTGAAGGCGAAGATATATACGTATCAGGCCTTTTACCTGCAGACGTTAAGGTTACTGCAGAGAAGGTAGAGGTCGAAGTCAGCGGTGCAAAGGTTATCGCAGCTTACGACATCAAGGTTTTCGATAAGAACGGAAACGAATGGCAGCCCGCTGAGCCCCTCAAGATCGAGGTAGCATCGGAAGAATGTAACAGTGTTACAAAAAATGAAACAGAAGTCATTTATGTTCCTGATGAGATCGCCGAGAGTGGCAAGCCGGTCGACATCAAGAATGAAAATATCGAGAAGATCGACGCTGAGGTTAAGAACGGCAAGGTTGAATTTGAAGCCGGCCACTTCAGCGTTTATGTCATTATCGAGCATGAGGGTGGAGAGGTTGTTACTCCCAGAGTCCAGTTCCACTTCATAGCTCCCGTTGGCGAGGACTATCAGCCTGATGGTGACAACTATACTTCTGCTCCTTATGTATTCAATAACAAGGCAACGGATCCTGATGCAGGCAATAAGCAGGTCTCCATGATCGTCCGTGACGGTGACAAGCTCGAGTCCATCGAAGCTCCGATGAATACTCAGAATACATATTTCTACGGATGGTATGAAGTTGATAAATCTGCTGACAGCGTTACTTATAATTCTTCTAACAATACCTATTCCGGCACGATCACATACAGCTGGCCTGTAAATGATCCTATCCGTGTCGAACTGGATAAGAATGTAACTGTCAGTGCAGTTAAATCAGGTTCTACGATCACTTCCATCAACTGGACCGTAGGCAATGCTTCCGGTACATCTACCGATGTCGATTCCGAAGGCTGTGCTCATGTATATCTCGCGCCTATTTACAGCAATTATTATTTCGTCAATTTCCATCTCGGTGAGAAAGGTACATCGATTGGAGATACTCTTCTTTCACGTAAGCTCATCGTTCTCGGAAGCAGCAATCAGACTGAAGTTAAAATAAGTGATGTTAAGTCACCGAGCAACGATCCTGTACACGTTGTATTTATCGGTTGGGACAGATATAACGGTTCTACTCCTGAATTGATCAGAACGATCGATTCCAATAATGAAGAGATCATCCAGCCCGGCAAGGACGGCACATATATAACCGCCGGTGCTGCTACCATTGATCTTTATCCTCACTTCGTTCAGGCCCGTTATATCAATTTCGATATCGGTCCCAGCGGAAACGGCGCATTGTTCGTTAAGCCTCAGCTTATTTTCACCAGCGATGACGCTGAGGGTGATGAGTATGCCGTAACATCACTGCCTACGACAACCAGAAACGGCTTTATCTTCGGTGGTTGGTATACCGAGGAAGACGGTGCCGGAGTTCAGATTACCGATGCTGACGGAAATGTTTTAACAACGGCTTCAGTCAATGAGCCCGGCTTCAAGGTTTCCGGCGGTAAGATCAAGGCTTATGATGCGCTTGACAGTAAGACGCTCTATGCTAACTGGATTCCGAATACAACTGCACAGTACAAGGTCGTTATCTGGAAGCAGAAGTCTACTGATGCAGCTGGCATTCCAGAGTCTGAGAAGACTTACGATTATGAGATTTATTATTACGATGAGGATTGGAATACAAGCAATCCTGTAACTGAGAATGTTTTACGCAGTTTCTCAGGCCATTATGTTGATGAGCAGAATCAAATTCAAAACATAAGCGCTAATCTGCTTGGATTTAATTACACCGGCTTCCAGTATGCCCGTTGTGAGAATCTCGGAAACATTGATCCTCAGGGTGGTACGGTTATCAATGTTTACTATGACCGTATTACTTATAATTTGAAGTTTATCTTTGCAAGACGTCAGTTAGCTAATAACGGAACTGAGACAGGGAACTTCAGGGTTCCTACATTAAGCAGCAGATTTACTCCTCCAAATACGATTATCTGGCAATCTTATTGTACGGCTGGTTCAGGTATAAATTGGGACGATTCCGGAATATCACAGTTGTCATCTCTTTGCACATATGATGCAGGCAAGATCAGTTATGCAGATTATAACGGCTACCGCTATTATTTCTACGTTATAACTGCAAATTATGGTTTTGATATCTCAAGTGCTTGGCCGGAATATTCAAAGTTCCCTAATAACAACAGATATTTATCCGGCTGGTGGATGATGGCTAATGCCGGTTTATATGGCAGTCCAGGACAAAACGATACTGTAAAGGGTGTTGTTTCAACTATGGATGAAAAGATCCTTGGTTATACTGATTCACCCGATGGAAACTTCCTTATTGCCAGCTACAGAACATCAAATCCAAATAACTGGACATATAATATTTACTTTGAAACTCTTGATGGTGTGGACTATTCTCAGGCAACGGTAGTTACAAGAAACGGCAGGACATTCTATCTGGCCGACTCTTTTATTGCAAAATCTAGTAACACGGATCTTTCTCAGCAGAACGCTCCGGCATATACAGGCTTTGAAAACATAGAAAGAGTTTCAGGCGGAAATATAGCTGCGAATTTCTATTATTCACGCAATTCTTACGATCTGACTTTTGCTCCTAACTATCCGCCTCAGCTTGCGGGAAGTGCACCGGCAGCACAGGTTTTCGCTAATATTCCTTACGAAACGAGCCTTGCATCGTACAGTGGAACTGCAGCTCCTGCAGCACCTAATAACAATTACTATTTCGATGGCTGGTATGAAGATGCAGCATGTTCAGTTCCGTTCGATTTTGCAAATGCTACTATGCCTGCGGCAGGTAAAGTTATCTATGCTAAATGGTCTTTGGTAACATACCCCGTAAATGTTAATCCTAACGGTGGTGTTATCGATTCTATCGACTACAGCTGGTTTACAGCTGAACAGATGGAAACTACCGGTCTTTCCGGTACTAACAACGGATTTGCTACATACTTTGACAATACAGCGACTCAGACAATCGAGCGTTACGATAACGTTAAGCGTCTTTATGTTGAAGTAAGTGATGCTGAAGCAGCCCAGATGGATCCTAATGATGTATACCGCTATGTTTACATTTATAAATCCAATCAGGAAGGCGGAGCAGGTAAGATCTCCGCTCCCGGCCGTGTTGCTGTATATATCAAGGATACTGTTCAGTCCCTGAATATTTTCTATCAGTATTATGTTCACGAAGTAGAAACCCGTCAGGCCAGGGATCCTGAATTGGTACCTCTGCCTCGTGCCCAGTGGGAAGCAACCTACGTATCAAGCGAAAAGTACAGAACTCTCAGAAGCGGTGAAGAGTACGTATTCCTCGCGTGGTATGAAGTTGTTGATGGCGTTCGTCAAAACACACCTTTCGATTTCTCGCAGCCTGCTACAGGTGAGACCACATTGATCGCCGAATGGCGTTTGGAAGGTGGATATAGCCTGCTCTATACAACAGAGTATTACGCTGACAATAACGATTACATCACAGCTAACCTTGAAGACTGGACTGATCCTTTGGATGGACATTCCAAGTATTCTGACGGAGCTGCAACTCATGCAATGCAGGAGCCTACATCCATCAAGGTTAACGGTAAGAATTCCGAGGATGCAGAATATGTTGATTACCAGTTCTTAGGCTGGCAGATAGTCAGAGTCACAACAGTAAACGGCAGGCCTTATTACACACCTCTTGAGCCCGGTGTTTATTACACAGCAGGTCAGGATCTTACTGTAAAGGCCAGATATTCCGATGAGAATATGGTTATCCACATGCAGGCCGTTTACCAGAAGAGAAGTGAGGCTTACAGAAGGCCTGACGTTGTTAACCTGACGTTGAATGCCGGTAAAGACGCTATGGGAACTGCATTTGGTACTTTGAATAGTACAGCAGGTGTATTACCTGAATGGACATGGCCTGGTCGTTCTTATCTCGATACAGATACTGATTCCATCATATTTGGTGATACTCAGTCGAACACGTCAGTACATTTATACAAGTACGCAACTACACTTACTGCAAGTGAAGCAAGCGGAGCTCCGCTTGATCCGACAGGTGTTAAATTCTTTAACCATCCTGCAGGTTACAAGTTGCTTGGCTTCGACTTAGATGCATATGATACTGACTTTGTTCCTGATTATGCAGCCGATGCAGTAGTAGCAGTAACTCCTGGCGAACAGCACACATTGTATGCTGTTTGGGAACCTATGGTATATCTTGATCTTGTCAACACAACACCTCAGGCACTTAGTATTTCTATTACATCAACAAACGGAAATGCTCTTTACATTGTTAATCAGGCGGATGGATCTTTCTCCAGAACACCTGTAAATCCTAACAATCTTGTAATTCAGCCTGGAACTACCCGTTTGGTAATGCCCTATGGCGCAGGCAAAGACTTTACGATCAATGGAACCAATACTCTTGGTTTTGGTTGGGTAATGAGTGTTTCCAGCACCTATGCAGGACGTTCAAGTGATTTGGATCCTGCTGAAGTTAAAGATATCAAGAATACTAAGACCTATTCGATTACAGATCAGCTCTATGAAGATGCTCAGGGCCGCCCGGTTACGGTCACATTTTCTGCGATGCAGATGCCGAGAACTCTGGTTCTTCATGACAACGATCCAATTGATGCAACATGGGAAAAGTCTTTTGACATAAGTGAAACGTCATATGTCTTAACAGAGACCCGTGTCCGTGTCGGCCGCGTATTCAAAGGCTGGGCAGATTCAGAGTTCGCAACGACAGCGACATATCCGATATCTATTAACGGATCTATGAACCAGACTCTTATTCTGAATGATCTCTTCGATGATGGTAATGGAGGTCAGTTGGAAGTAAAGCATCTGTATGCGGTATGGGGTTCTGAAGATCAGGAAGGCGTTGTAAAAGTATATAAGGAAGTTCCGGCACCTGGTGACCAGAACAAGATGTTTACGTTTAATGTAACAGTTCAAGGTGAGTACAGAAGAAATAGCTATAATAGTTACACTGCATTTGAAAGAAGTAATTCTTTTACTCTTCGCAATGGAGAATATCTGACATTGAGTATGGACCGTAATACCGGTGGCTCTGGAAATAGAGCAAGATTACGTGTCGCTGTTCAGAAATATAACGCTGATGGTACGAAAAGTGGTTCTGTAGTTAATGTAGGATGGGAAAACAACAATACTAATAGTTTTAACGATGTAAGACTTACTCAGGTTACCGTTACTGAAACTGCTGATCCTGATTACATTGCCAGCACAGAAATCGTAGGACTGTATAGTCAGAACTTTAAGATCACGCCTGAGGGTATTTCGGATCCTAATAATGTTATTACTTGGACGAACGACAGAACTGGCGGTACGGTTGTATTTGCTAACACACGCAAGACTGCAGACGTAACTATCAAGAAGACGTTGCTGCCGGAGACATTGGATCCTGAGAGCTTCGAGTTTAACGTTGCATTGGATAATGGCGAGAGCTACACACTTGATCCTACGAGCAATTACATCGTAAGCGGTGCGGATGCCGAGAACGGCGGCGAGTGGAAGATCGAAGGTATCCCTACGGGTGCGACACTTACCATTACAGAGAATGTTGACAGTGAGCGCTTCGATACAACGGCTCAGGGAATAAGAACATCTGACAGTTCTCCTGCAACGGATCTTAACACTGACGGTAATGTGTTCTCGTTCGTAGTAACAGATAATACGATAGTCACTTTTACGAACACGCTCAAGAAGCAGAAGGTCCGTCTTGTAGTCGTAGACGATCTGGATGATCCTTTGGATAGTGCGAACTTTACGTTCCCCGGCGTTTTCGAGGGCACGAAGTTCTCAGCAGCAGGAACAGGTCTTGTCTGGGAAGGCGAAGTATATGCAGGCGAGTATACACTTACAGAAACATCACTGCCTGACCATGACGGCGTACGTCATACAAAGCTTCAGGCTCCTGCGACAGTTGATATCACAGGTTCTGCTGTTACTGTAACAACCGGCAATCCTGCTGATACTGTCAACGTCGAATACGAGAATGCAACTCAGACTTACATCATTAAGGTAGTCAACCCGAGGATGATGCGTATTACTGTTAAGAAAGCTGTCTCAAACGATTATGGTGTCAACAACTTCCTCTTCACGGTAACGCTTACAGACGGCAGCGATAATCCGATCCAGTTGTCCAATGTCTATGGCAGCCAGGGAACTAATGCGAACGGCAAGATGGAGTTCACGTTGGTCAATAACCAGACAGCACTGCTTTATGTTCCCAAGAACGCGAAAGTTCAGATCGAGGAGAGCGAAGACAGCAGATACAGCACGTCCTATCAGATCGGACCCGATGCAGGCAGTCTCGGAGAAGTAAATAACGGAACTAGTGCAGATATCGATGCAGATTCTGATAAGTATGTTCTCTTTACTAATATCAGACAGAAGCATCAGGTAACTGTAGCAAAGACCGTTATCGGTGGTGCCGGTACATTTACGTTCATATTGCAGCTTAAGGAAAACAACACTGCAATATCTAACTACACGCTGAGCGATAACGGTACGGCAGATACGTCCGATGATATCGTTACCGATGCTGATGGTGTTGCAACATTCACATTAGATCCTGCTGCAAACGGAACTGCCGGCAAAGTATTTACCGTTCACAGGGGAATGAGTGTGAGCGTTACTGAGGCAGAGGATACACCCGGTAAATACACGACCACATATGTAGTTGCCGGCGATAATTTCCATATGGCCGGCACAGGCAATTCAACAGGTTTTGTAGAAGTAAATAAAGATATAACAGTTACGTTTACAAACAAGGAAGCTGCGATCGTAGCACCTACGGCTGTTAAGGATGACAGCATGACGGCTTTGATCATAATGATCTCTTCGGCTGTATGCTTCGCCGGTGCAGTAGTACAGATCGAGCGCAAGAAGCGGGAAAGGGGGCAGGAACTTAGTAAAAACGATGAATAAAATGTGACACTTTTCGAGCAAATACCATATAGGGCTTGAAGTGTCCCATTTCTGTCCCTAACCAAATGGTATAAGAAAGTTATTAAATCAAACAACCAACAAACTCAAAACTGATATTTATGAGGAGGATACTATTATGAAACGCATATTACGAAAAGTGGCAAGCCTTTGCGTTGCCGCAGCAATGGTAGCCGCGTTTGGTGTTACCGCGTTGGCTACAGATCTACCGACAGCTGGTACAGTAGGTGACAACAATCCTGCTGAGCCTCTTGAAACAACGCTGGTAATTCAGAAAGAACTTAAGGTTTATAACCCTTCTGCCGCTGAAGTCTATGGACCTGGTATAACTTATTCATATGCTATTGCCGGATCTACTGCAGGTAGGCAGATTACAGATGCTGATGGTGTAAAGGCATTAACCAAGGCAGGCCCCGACGGTGCGACCATTACCTCTTCGGTTGCTTGGCCTAATGATGTTAAGATCCCTGCATCTGCTGACGGCGAATCTAATCTTAAGCCGATCACTATCAGCTTTGGTAGTGTTACTTTCCCCGGTGCAGGTGTCTATCGTTATGCAATTACCGAGACTTGTTCAGGAAAAGCAGCTGCAGGAGTAATCGGTGACGATACTACAGCTGTCCGCTATCTTGATGTTTATGTAAGAGATCCTAAGACCGGTGAGACCGGTTATCAGATCTATGGCTACGTTTTATTCGTGAATGATGATGATATCGACGGATCTTCTGCTGCAACCAACAATCTTGCGGATGTAAAGAAGACACAGGGTTTTGTCGAGATATCATCCGGATCCGGAACACCTACAGTCAGTGCCGATTCTTACTATACATATAACGTTGAAGTCAGTAAGACTCTTGTTAACGACGCGGCTAATGACAGCAATCCGTTCCCGTTCAAATTGACCTTTACAAAGCCGACGGGTGTTACCGGTGATTTTAACCTTATTGCTGACACAGATCCTCTGGCTATGGATACAACCGTTAATACAACGATCATTCCCGGAAATTCTGTTACTTATGTAGGTATTCCTTGCGGAACAACAGTAGGTATTTCTGAGCAGAACAACGTAACAGCTAAGATCTATTATGTAACAACGACCGGAGCAGAAACCAATCTTGATAACTTCCTGCTTAATCCTGATGCTTTTACCGATGCTGTTACAGTATCTACAACAGCCGGTGCAAAGGGCGAAGATAAGACTGTTGCATTCACAAATACATACGTCCTCATCTCACCTACGGGTGTAGCTCTTGCAATCCTTCCGTTCGTAATCCTCTTGACATTCGGTGTAGGATTCCTGGTAGCCGGTACAGCTAAGAGAAAAGAAGACGAAGCTTGATAAAAGCGGTATCCGAATCGCTGAGATTATCGGTTAAAATGAATTTAAGGGGTGCGGATGCTAATGAAGCATCCGTACCTTCTTTAAAAAATCCGGGGAGTAATAAGAGGTAGCCATATGAGTGAAAATACTAATCCTGTAGAGAAGAAAAATGAGGAGAATTCTGTAGCTTCCGGCACACAGAAGACTATCGGCAAGGCCAAGTCACAGATGAGATCTCTTCATTTCTCGCTCTTGAGCATCTTGATAATCATAATTCTCGTATGGCTCATGCTTGGAGTTGTTTTCGGAATCATGAAGGCTCCTTCGAATGATATGTCCCCGAGAGTTGATTACGGAGATCTGCTCCTTTATTTCAGATTTGACAGAAAATTCGACATTAATGAGGTAGTCGTCATCAATAAGAACGATACGATCTACCTTGGCAGAGTTATTGCTGTCGGAGGCGATACGGTAGACATCACTGATGATGCAGATCTTATCGTTAACGGCAATACTTTAAATGAACCCAAGATCTACTATTCAACGCCCCGTTATGAGGAATACGAGCAATTCCCGCTGACTGTTCCCGAAGGTGAGTATTTCATCCTGGTAGACAGGAGAGAGGGCGGAGAAGACAGCCGTTACTACGGTACTGTTAAGGCAAAAGAGATCAAGGGTTCGGTTGTTACTTTGATAAGGCGTAACAATTTGTAATCTCCTAAGTTGTTATCGAGGCATAACATGAAGACTGTATGCAGCATAGTTAAGATCATTGAGACGGTTATGAGAGCTATCGTAGCCGTTGTTGCCGTGATCATCATAATGTTTGCTGCATACTCTCTTTATGACACCTTCTATATCAACCAGCACGCATTCTCATCCTACGAGCTCAAGCAGTTTAAGCCGATTCCGGTCGAAGTGAATACCGATAACGGTAAGGGCAACGGTGACGGAAGCGGTACTGACTACGATCAGGACAGCTTTACAAGGCTCAAAGAAGTAAATGAGGATGCCAGAGGCTGGATCACGATATATGACACTAACATCGACTATCCCGTAGTTCAGGGCGAAGATGACCTGGAATACGCTTCTAAAGATATATACGGCAAGACAAGTATCACCGGCGCTATCTACTTAAAGACTGATAATGCCGAAGATCTTTCCGATCCTTACAATGTTATCTTCGGTCACCACATGGATAACGGAGCCATGTTCGGTGATCTCGAAAAATATAAGCAGGAAGATTATTTCAAATCCCACTTGGGCGGCTGGCTCTATGCAGGCGGCAGATATTACAGACTCGATGTTTTCTCTGTTATGCTGACTGACGCTTATAATGATAATGTTTACGATATCAAAAAGCTCACGATCAGTGAGAGAGTCAATTATATCCTTGCAAATTCCGAATATTACAGGCTCTTAAGCGACTCCGACAGAGAGGCTCTCGAATTGTTCGAGAAGGAGGGCGTATCTGTTCTCGATAAGCTCCAGAAGTCCGGTGATCCTGCGATGATCATCGCACTCTCCACTTGTGAATCAGCTATCACGAACGGCCGTATCGTAGTCTTCTGCAAGGCAACTCCCGTTGATTATAAGGATATTCCCGGATTTGCCGATAACGGCAATCAGAACGGCGGTAATGGCGGCGGCAACAATAATGACAATCCCACTGTTATCGACAGACTGACAGCTATAGGACATCCATTCGGATCCGAGAAATGGGCATTTCTTAACCTTGTATGCGTCATCTACTGCATCGCAGTGTTGCTGCCTTTTACGAAGACAAAGCTCAAGTTCAGACAGAGCAGGGCGGCCAGGAAGATCAGGGAGCTCTATACCGGATACGGTTACAGCGGTTCTGATGCCATGGCGATCATCAGATATGGCAATAAGATCAAGGATAAGCTCAACCGGTTCCGTACAAGAGTCAATGTGGGTACGGCTGTAGAGATATTCATACTCTGCTCGTCAATTCTCGTATTCTTCCTTACTGAGGATATGACGACTCCTGTGGTCATGTGTGATAAGTACACGCCGGTCATGATCGCAATTAGTGCTTTATTATTTATAATTGATGTAGTATGTTTTGTTTATAGAGATATAAGAATTTTGACACCTGAAGAAGTAGCACAGATGAACAAGACGGAAAGCACTAACAATGGCAATTGAGTACTTACTGGCAGCATTTGAGATATGGGGTATCCTTATCTGTTCCGGTATCGGAATATATTTCTTCGTGGTCAGAAAGATCAATAACAGAGCCGATATTGTCATGTGCATCATGCAGTTCGTTACTGCTGCGACGCTGACATTCGACGTAGGTGTTGTTATAAGCGAAGGCGTTGACGAACCCTGGGCTAAGATCGTGTTCAAGGGCTCAATGATCGCTACGATGCTCCTTCAATACCTGATGGTTGCTCTGTTTGTAGGGTTTATCAAGTATCTTGCAAGAGCGGGAAAAACGTCGACTGTCATAGCCACGTTCACGTATTATTTTGCTGCAGGCTGTGCCATAGTCAGCATTATCTCCGCAAAATACACTAACTGGTATTACTTTATCGATGAAGAGAATGTCTATCACAGAATGCCATATTATAATGTTGCTCTGATCCTGATAGCTGTTTTATATATTCTGGTCATTACTCAGATCATAGTCTGTGCAAAGAGGCTCCTGATAAAGCAGATCATAAGCTTGTTTCTTTATGTAACGATCCCGGTCATCATGGTCGTTCTTCAAGTCGTTCTTAAGCCGGGCATTGGCCTTACCAACATCGGAATGTCACTCTCGCTGATCATTATCTTCATCGTTAACAATGCGCGGATTACCATTCTTGAGAAAGAACTTAACAAGAAGGTGCTCCAGCAGAACATGGTGCTCTTAAATCAGAACAGGGTCATTGCCGAGAAGAAGGATGAGATCGAGAATCTCCAGCTCAATATGGTCATTACCCAGATGCAGCCGCACTTCGTTTTTAATGTCCTGAATATCATTTATTATCTGTGCGCGAAAGATACGAAGCTCGCACAGACTGCCATAGACAACTTCTCAAACTACTTAAGGACTAATATTGATTCATTGGTATCGGATGATCTGGCACCGTTCAACAAGGAACTTGAGCATGTTAAGAATTATCTTGATCTCGAGAAGCTCAGGTTCGATGACGAACTGGAGATCGAGTATGACATCGGACCTTCGGATTTCCATATTCCGATGCTCGTAGTCCAGCCGCTGGTCGAAAATGCCGTAAAACACGGTATTGCCAAGAGCCCGAATGGCGGTAAGGTTATAATAAGAACAGTAGAAGATTTTGAGAACTTCTATATTTATGTAGTTGATAACGGTGTGGGCTTCGACCCGAATAAATCACGTGCTTATGACGGCCGTTCACATATCGGAATCGATAACGTGCGTTTCAGGATCGAGAAGAGGGTAAACGGAGAACTCGATATTTTCTCTACCAAGGGCAAGGGAACCACTGCGGTAATCACCATTCCCAAGCTCCCGGGAGAGAAGAGCAAGGTAAAACCTGATGATGACGGCGATGAGGACGAGAAGGGCGCTGCCAAAGAATAAGGAGAACTGCAAATGAATATTATAGCTGTAGATGATGAGAAGTTATCTTTGGAAGCTCTTGTTGCGGCTATTAAGGATAATCTTCCTAATGAGACTGTCAATTCATTCAGAAGGACGACTGATGCTGAAGTGTTTGTCGGCAGGAACGGCTGTGACATAGCTTTTCTCGACATCGAAATGAGGGATGTTGACGGCATAACCCTTGCCAAGAGACTTCAGACAATGAATCCGAAGATCAACATCATATTCGTTACGGGTTACGGCGATTTTACGGGCGATGCTTTCTCACTTTATGCATCGGCATACATAATGAAGCCCGTTACGTCCGAAAAGATCAAGAAGGCTCTTGAGACTCTAAGATACGGAAGTATCCTGGAACAGGGCAGTATCAAGGCTGTTACTTTCGGCAATTTTGAAGTCTACTGCAATGGTGAACCCATCAAGTTCAAGTATAAGAAGACAAAAGAACTCCTGGCATATCTTATCGACAGGAGAGGAGCTATGTGTACCAACAACGAGATCATTGCGGTCATCTGGGAAGACGATGATTTCGGCACGGATCGACAGGACTATCTTAAGAAGCTTAGACAGGACCTTACCAAGACATTAAGCGAACTCGGAAGAGAGGACGTTGTCGTAAGACAGCGCGGCCAGATCGGTATCAATCCCAAGAGCATCGAGTGCGATTATTTCAAGTATCTTGAAGGCGACAGCACGATCCTCAATTCCTATCAGGGCGAGTATATGGCCCAATACAGCTGGGCTGAGTATTCGATCTTCAAGAAGATCAAGTAACATTCTGGGGCAGACACCGGTGCCTTTACCCGTTGACCTGATAGGTAAATGTTGATAGAATCCAACGTAAGAAAATGAAAGGTATAGTTGCATATGACATTTGAGCATGATCTTTTATGTTGTTGTTGCTGTTTGTCCCAAGGGTGATATCTTATGGGCGCAGTTCGTATGCGATGAGTGCCAGGAAATAAACGTTTAGCAAGTAAGATTCACCCGGAAACATAAGAGTTTTCGGGTTTTTTATTGAGATGAAGGAGAATTAATATGACTAGAGATGCAATGCATGAAGAGATCGACCAGATCGTCCAGGCAATTTTCGATGACTACAACGGCGGAAAGAATATTGATGCGATAAAGCTCTTTTCCAATCCTGACAAGGATGAGGTAAGAGAGCTTGTGGAGCATTTCTTCAGGATCATCTATCCCGGATATTTCCGTGACCTCACATATAAGATCTATAATCCCAAGAATTCCTTCGCAGTAACTATCGAAGATGTTTTCTATCATCTGAAAAAGCAGATCTACAGAGCTCTTGATTATTCCCAGAGCGAAGACAAGATGACGGATGAGAAGCGCGAAGAAGAGAGCTACCGCATCACGACCGAATTCTTCAAGAAGATTCCCATGATCAGGGAATATATTGAGACAGACCTTCTGGCTACGCTTGACGGCGACCCCGCAGCTGCCAACTTCGATGAGGTAATCCTCGCTTATCCGGGCCTTATGGCTATAACGGTTTACCGTATCGCACATGAGCTCTATCTGCTTAAGGTACCGATCCTGCCGCGTCTCATGACCGAATATGCGCATTCCGAGACAGGAATCGATATCCACCCGGGCGCAACGATCGGCAAGTATTTCTTCATTGACCACGGCACAGGTATCGTTGTTGGTGAGACTTCCATTATCGGCAGCAACGTTAAGATCTATCAGGGTGTTACTATCGGCGCGCTCTCCACAAGAGGCGGCCAGAAGCTCTCAGGCAAGAAGCGTCATCCTACGATATGCGATAACGTAACCATTTATGCAAATGCTTCTATCCTTGGCGGCAATACCATTATCGGCGAGAATACCGTTATCGGCGGTAACTCGTTCATCACTGCATCTGTTGAACCTAATTCCAAAGTCAGCATGACAAATCTCGAGAAAGAGAATAAGAACGACGGCAAGCACGGTAAGAGTGAAGAGGTCAAGCAGGGTGACGAGTGGTATTACATTATCTGATGCGAATACAAATTGGAAATTGATAGTTTAACATCAGCACTGAAATTACATTGCGTTGACTGAGCATAAGCGCAATGATAGAAAACCATAAGAAGCACGGTCTGCAAAGACGGTTGCCTTCTAAGGTTTGAAAAATATTCCTCGCCCTAGAGTTTGCGGTCCTGGGCGAGGTTTTTTATTTGCGTTTGTACCTGGAATCCAGGAAGGCAAATAGTTTCAGGAACAGTGTGATGACGCTGACCAGCAATCCAATCGTTGTTATCACTATGGGGGGATAGAAGATTGGAAGAAAAAGAAATATATAAAGAACTTGGAGCACTTACAAAAGACAAGACTGTTTGGAAAGAAAACATACCGTACGTTTCATCTCTGCTATGCCATGAGTCAGCGATAATAAAGGCCAAGGCGCTTTGGCTCATTGGTGAAATGGGGTTACTTTATCCTGATGATGTGCGACATTTGAGAACCGTGTTGTAAGGATCCACTGTCTGGGTGCGTTAAAGACTATCGGCAATTAAATAACCCCTCCTGCCTGGTTGAGGGGACAGGAAGGGCTATTATCAGGAAAAAACATAAAAATGTCCCTATTTGAAGGCTTTTTCGAAGGCTTGATCAAGGTCATCGATAAGATCCTGTGGATCTTCGAGGCCGATCGATAATCTGATCGTACTGAGAGTAAGACCTGTTATATCACGCTGCTCGTATGTAAGTTCGCCGTGAGTTGTCTGTGCGGGGTTTACAATGAGCGATTTGGCGTCACCGATATTTGCCTGGTAGCCGAATATGTTAACTGCTTCGATGAACTTCCTCTTTTGTTCTTCGGTTCCGTTGAACTCAAATGAGAAGAGTCCGCCTGCACCGTTAGGAAGGTATGTATCGGCAAGAGCCTTATATTTGCTGTTCTTGGCATAAGGATAGCTGACGCTGTTAACGTGTTCGTTGTTGTCTAAGTATTCCACAATCTTAAGTGCGGAAGACACCTGCTTGGAGACTCTCTCGGAGAGTGTCTCGATTCCGAGAAGGATGAGGTATGCGTCAAACGGGGAGAGGGCAGCGCCGAGGTAATTTAAGTGTACTGCTCTGATCTTTCCGGTGACGGGCGTTTTCGGGAAAGCCTCAAGAATACTTCTCGGATTGTCATTTCTGTCTCTTAAGAACCACAGTTTCTTCTCGAAAAGAGGGAACTTTCCTGACCCGTAATCGAATGTGCCTTTCTCGAGAATAAGGCCGGCGATAACATTACCGTGACCGCACAGGGCCTTTGTTGCCGAATAAACTACGATATCTGCGCCATGTTCAAACGGGTTGAAGAGGTAAGGCGTAGCTGCGGTGTTATCTACAACAAGCGGTATACCATGCTTGTGGGCAATGTCTGCGATTGCTTCAAAATCAAGGACTGTTGCCAAAGGATTTGAGATGGTCTCGATATAGATTGCCTTGGTATCGTCTTTGATATTGCGTTCGAACTCATTAGGATCGTCGGGATTCTCGATCATGTCATATTTAACGCCGAGTTCTGCAAGGATCGAGGGGAATCCGTCAACAGCACCGCCGTAGAGGCGCGGGCTTGTAAGGATCCTCCCGCCTTGTGCTGCAAGGGCCAATGCGGTGTATGAGATGGCGGCCATGCCTGATGCTACTGCAACAGCACTTTCAACGCCGTGAAGTGCGGCAACTCTTTTTTCCAGAACCTGAACGGTGGGATTGGATACTCTTGTGTAGAGCGGATCCTCAAGTTCAAATGCAAATAAAGCATCAGCTCTTTCAGTGCTTCCCATCTCGAAAGCTACTGTCTGATAAATAGGTACGCTTACGGCATGATTATGCTGAAGCGGGTCATATCCTGCACGGATCTTTAATGTGTCAAAATTGTAAGCCATGATTTGTCTCCTCCTGTGTTGGAAGGGATTATAGAATAGCGGGAACTTAAAAGATAATAGATGTTCGTTATCGTTTCTGATAAACAAAATGTATACCCAGGCTTTAATTGAATTGTATAGAATAAGTGCATGTATATAAGAAAAGCGACTATAAAAGATCTGGATAAGATCGCGGCAGTGGAGAGGGAGTGTTTTCCCGCTTCAGAGGCAGCAACAGAAGAAGAATTCCGTGAGCGTCTTGAACGCTACGGCGATCACTTCTGGCTGCTTTTTATTGATAACAGATTGGTCTCTTTTGTTGATGGTCTTGTAACTGATGAAAGAGATCTTACTGACAGGATGTATGAAGATGCATCAATGCATAACGAGAACGGCGCCTGGCAGATGATCTTCGGTGTTAATACGATTCCCGGTTATAGAAAACAGGGTCTGGCAGGTACTCTAATAAAACGTATTATCGATGAATCTCAACAAGACGGGCGTAAAGGCATTGTTCTTACTTGTAAGAAAGAATTAATCCACTATTATTCAAAATTTGGATTTGTAAATGAAGGCGTGACTTTAAAGTCGGTCCATGGCGGAGTCACCTGGTATCAAATGCGTTTAACATTTAATAATGTTTATGATGTATAGCCATTTTCTATAGTTTTCAATGAATATTGTAGATTAGCGGCAAAATTATCTCTGTGCTTAAATCTTCTCAATCGAAAAAGGAGGAGACAGAAAATGTCACAGAGGATCAATACAAAAAGCCGTGAGGCTTCGAAAAAAGCAGTAGCGGTAATTGCGCTTTTTGCGTTCGCATTGCCTTTTGCAGGCTGCGCTAAAAAAGAAGAGGGAGCTAAGTGGAAGATCAATATTCCCGGACTTGACGGTTCATTGTGCGGAGCACCTATCTATATTGCGTACGAGAACGGATACTTTAAGGAAGAAGGCTTCGACGTAACCCTTATCTCAGCTGATACAGAGACAAGAAAGATCGGTCTTAATAACGGAACTATTCCGATCGTTAACGGAGATTTCCAGTTTTTCCCTTCAATGGAAGAAGGCGTCAACACAGTAGTTGTTGATAAGCTCCATGATGGATGCATCAAGATCGTTGTACGTCCCGATTCTGAGATCAAATCACCTGAAGATCTGAAGAAACTTAAAATCGGCGTTGATGAGATCGGTGGAACTCCCCATCAGGTAGCAAGCGTCTGGCTCGAGAATGCAGGTATTTCAGCAAGACAGGAAGATCACCAGGTTGAATTCCTTCCTTTTGCAGACGGCAACCTTGAGCTTGAGGCATTATATAAAGGCGATATCGATGCAGCTGCAATGTGGGATCCGCTCGCAAGCGTAGCTGAGAAGGCCGGCAAGGTTAAGACAATTCTCAATATTACAACCGATGAACCTTTCGCAGGTAAATCCTGCTGCTTCTTATATGCTTCAAGAAAAGTATATGAGGATAATCCCGAAGAGATCGCAGCACTTCTCCGTGCTTACAGAAAGGCTCAGGATTTTATCAACAAGAATCCCGAGCAGGCAGTAGACATTATTATCAAGGGCAAGTATTCACAGATCGAGGACCGTGAACTGGCTGTCGAGCTTATCACTTCATATAACTATCCTTCATATGAACAGCGTGCAAACAATGAGTTCAATGTAAAGGATGATGTACGTTACTTCGCACAGCAGCTTTACGATATCGGATATCTTAAGACAGATGCTGATACTTACACGTCAAAATACTTCGTTGAAGTAAATATGGATGGCGGCAAATGATTAAGAAGAGTTCAATCGTTTACGGCTTTTCCTTATCAATAACAGGATTCCTGATCGCGGCGCTTCTTAATGCCCTGATCCCGATCACTGCTGATGTTGAGATAACAGAATATTCTGTTGCAGGAATAACTGTAGATATTAACAGTACTTACAGAGCTGTTCTCATAGTCTTATCGGCAATATTTCTTGTGTCAGGTCTTATCTCATTAAAAGATCACGACAAATGGAAGAAATACGTTAAGGGTGCACCAATAAGGTTTGCATCAGGAATAGCACTTCTGGTTTGGGACATTCTCGGAACTAAATGGCAATTACTGCCTCAGCCGTTTTTTCCGGGACCTGCAGGAATCGTTGAAGCGTTTCTCATCGAACCTCAGTTCGTGCTGGAGAATACACTTTATTCTTTAAGGCTTTATGCTGCAGGATTTGCCCTTGGAGTGGTATTCGGAGTTGGAACCGGCATTCTCGTTGGCTGGTTTCCAAAGGTATACTACTGGGTCACGCCCGTACTTAAGGTTACGGGCGTAATCCCGGCAGTAGCATGGATGCCATTTGCTTTAACGCTTCTTCCGACACCTTTTGCCGCTGCGGTATTCCTTATTGTTATTTGTGTCTGGTTCCCGGTAACAAGCCTTACATCACAGGGAATCAAATCGACACCGAAGGTTCAGTTCGAAGCAGCAAGAACATTGGGTTCGAACACATTGGATCTGGTATTCAGAGTTGCCGTTCCGCATGCTCTGCCGCAGATCTTTACAGGTATATCGACAGCAAATGCATTCGCGTTCACAACCCTTGTAATGGCGGAGATGATGGGACAGCCTGGCGGACTCGGATATTACATCAATCTCTCCAAAGTGTGGAGCGCATACTACAAGGTTTTTGCTGCAATTGTTGTAATGGCTGTATTGTTCAGCTTCATCACTGCAATCCTTGAGAGGGTGGAAAAATACGCCTTAAGATGGCAGAAGGGACTCGTAAGATAATGGCTGAGCAGATTGAAAAAGAAGATTACATTCTTAAGATCAAGAACCTCCGCCGCATATATAAGGATGATGACGGCGCAGATGTTGAAGCCCTTGAGGACGTAAGTCTGAACGTTAAACGCGGAGAATTCATTTCGATCATTGGCGCAAGCGGATGCGGCAAGACAACTTTGCTCCGTTCGATAGCAGGCCTTGATAAGCCTGACTCAGGTTCGATCTTTATGGATGATCATAAGATCACAAAACCGGATCCTGAGCGCGGATATGTTTTTCAGCAGGGTGGTCTGTTTAACTGGCTTACTGTTGAACAGAATATTGCATACGGTCTTAAAACAAGAAAGATCTATAAAGAGAAAAAGTCTGAAGTGCCCAAATATATTGAGCTTGTCGGACTTAATGGATTCGAGGATTCATATCCTTATCAGATAAGCGGAGGAATGGCTCAGAGAGTGGCAATTGCCAGGACTTTGATAAATGATCCGAAAATGCTTCTTCTCGATGAACCGATGGGCGCACTGGATTCTTTTACCCGTGCCGATATCCAGGATAAGCTCCTGGAACTGCATAAGTTTAATGGTATTACGATGGTTCTCGTAACCCATGATATAGACGAAGCTATATATCTTTCTGACAGGATTGTAATTATGACTCCCAGACCCGGAAAGATAAGTAACATCATTGAGGTTAATATTCCTCATCCGAGACAGAGAGGCGAAGCTGAATTCCTTGCGATGCGAAGAAAACTTCTCCAGGAATTTGATCTTGCTACGGCTCATCCTGAACCGGAATACAACATTTAATAAAGGAAATTTTTAAAATGAATAAATCAAAAATAACAGGTATTGTAATTGCAGTCTTAGGGCTTATCACAGCTCTTATTCCGACAGTGATCTTTAAAGTTTGTGAGGCAATGGAAGGAAAGTTCATGAAGTGTCACTGGACATCACAGACAGAGGTCGCGATCGGTATTGTCACATTAGTTTTAGGAGTGCTCATCATTCTGACAAAAGAGAAGGCAGCTGCGGCAGCTTATTCGGTTGCTTCAGCGATAAACGGTGTGCTTGTGATCCTTATTCCCACTGTGGTTATCGGTGTATGCGGTTCAGCTGACATGCCTTGCCATTCAGGAACAAAGCCCGCTCTTATCATTGCGGGAGCATTGATCGTTGTTGTGGCGCTTATCCACACAGCTCTTTATCTGACATCTAAGAAAAAAGCTTGAGATGAGTAACTTTAAAGGAAATCTGGACTTTGGCATTAAGAACATCAGGAAAAGACCGTACAGGTCTTTTTGCCTGATGCTTGCTGCTCTTATCGGTTCTTATGCTTTGTTCGTAGGAAGCGTGCTGAAAGGATCGCTTAATAACGGCATGACCAGGATGCAGGAGCGTATGGGAGCAGATCTCATGATCGTTCCGGAGTCTTCGGAAGTGAAGGCCAGGAACATTCTGCTTACAGGCGAACCTGAGTTTTTCTATATGGACATTTCGGTAGCTCAGGCTCTTCTTGATATCGAAGGCGTGGAATGTGCAACGAGCCAGTTCTATTTTACTTCTCTGTCCTCTGATTGCTGCTCGACAAGGGTTCAGCTGATAGCTTACGATCCGGATACTGATTTTGTTATCGATCCCTGGATCGACGAGAGGATCACGGATGAAGTGGAAAAAGGAAGCGTGATCATCGGCAGTGAAGTTACTCCTTTGCCGGACGGAAAAGTGAAGTTCTACGGAAGTGAGTATCCAGTTGCAGGTAAGCTCGGTGAGACAGCAACAGGACTCGATCATTCTGTGTTCATGACCAGAGATACAATGCATGAGATCCTCTCCGATGCAAAGGAAAAGGGATATCAGTTTATTAATCCGGAAGATGACGGAGCGTTTGTATCAACTGTTCTTATCCGTGTCAGTGAGAATGCCGACATTACCGGTATTGAAAAAGAAATCTACGGCAAAGCTGAAGGCATTAAGTTTATTGAAACTGACAAACTGATCAATGATCTTTCAGTAAAGCTCGGTTCGGTAGACAGGCTTATAAATGTTACGCTTACAGTGCTTCTTGTCTTTTCATTCGTTACCATGATCCTTTTCTTTTCCGTTATCTTCCATGAGAGGAAGAAAGAATTTGCAATATTAAGGATCCTTGGTATGTCATCTTCAAAGATCTGTGTCTCATCACTGACCGAGGGCCTGATCATCGGTGCTGCAGGCGGCGCAGCTGGCCTTTTGGCAGGTATACTTACAGTATTTCCGTTTAACCGCCTCATTGAGAATTCACTTGATGTTCCTTATCTTATGTCGCCCTTGCCGGTAGTCATTTTGTATGGGCTTTTGGGAGTTGCCGTGACTGTCCTTTTCAGTTCTATGGCATCGTTCCTGTCAACGTTAAGTCTTTCTCATGCAGAGACTTATTACACAATGAGGGCTGGTGAATAATATGGAATATCTTTGTTCCGAGAAACTTGTAAAAGAATACGAAAGGCGCGGAAAGACTTTCCGGGCTGTAGATGACGTAGATATTCAAATTAATAAGGGTGAATTCATCATCATTACAGGTGAGTCCGGAAGCGGGAAAACAACGCTTCTTAATCTCCTTCTCGGCCTGACGAAGCCTGAGTCTGGAACTGTCCTTTTTGACGGTGAGGATATCAGCACCTTCGATGACAAGAGACTTTCTGAGATAAGAAATGAGAAGATCAAGTATATTCCGCAGGGAGACAGTCTTCTGACTTCGCTTACTGTCAGAGAGAATATTCTTTTCCCTTATGTTATAGGCGGAAAAGAGAAACCGCCTAAGGAAAGGTTAATTGAGCTGGCTGAGAAACTGGGCATCACAGATCTTCTTGATGTGTATCCTTCGGAATTATCGGGCGGGGAGATGAGAAGAGTAACTATAGCCAGAGCCGTAATCAATAAACCCGCGGTGATCATTGCTGATGAACCGACAGGAAATCTTGACCGTGACAATACATCGAAAGTTATGGAGATATTTAAGGATATTTCAGGTGAAGGGACGGCTGTTGTAGTCGTGACACATCAGAGGGAGACATTGGACTATGCTTCAAAAGTCCTCAATATGTCGCACGGGAGGCTTGCTCCGGAGAATATATAGTTATTGAACCCTATAACTAAAAGTTATATTTGGTTATCGGAAATGAGTATTTCTTGGTTTTCCTGATTTGCAATACAATCTTGTAATCAAATCCTAAGGATGACCGGAATATGACGATACAACAATTGGTTTACGCAATTACGATCTCTGAAGTCGGCTCTATGAACCGTGCGGCAGAAGATCTGTTTATTACACAACCTACACTTACCAAAGCAATTAAAGAGCTCGAGAATGAGCTGGGGATATCTCTTTTTGTCAGGTCAGGTAAAGGAATGACACTTACACCCGACGGAAGAGATTTTATCGTGTATGCAAAACAGATCAGTCAGCAATACGATATTCTTAAAGACCATTTCGGAAATGCCGGTGAACGGAAAAGAAAATTCGGCATATCAACACAGCATTATTCATTTGCCGTAAAAGCTTTCGCTGAGCTGATAAAAGATTTTGACCTGAAGAAGTATGAGTTTGTTTTCAGGGAGACAACGACGCGTGATGTAATAGATGATGTCGGTTCAATGAAGAGCGATATCGGAATCCTTTTTATAAGCGAATATAACCGTAAGGTAATAGAGAAGAAACTCCGAGACAATGACCTCCGCTTTGTTCATCTGATTGACTGCAAAGCATGTGTGTATATAGCAAAAGATCACCCTCTTGCTGATGCGGACGAACTCACAATGGAAGATCTCGCACCGTATCCTTGTCTCGCATTTGAGCAGGGCGAAGGCGATCCCATTTACTATTCAGAGGAGATACTTGCCGAGAAGGATTATCCCAGAAGGATCAAGGTTTGTGACAGAGCATCGGGTCTGAATCTGATGACTGAACTGAACGGCTATACTCTGTGTTCGGGAATAATCTTAGATGATATCAACGGCCAGCAATATAAGATGATCCGCTTCAGGGGAGATGACGATGATGCGGTTATGCATATTGGGTATATCATCAAGAACAATATTGAGATCACTTCGCTCACGGAAGGTTATATTCAGGAAGTAAAAAAGATACTGAATATAGGTTAAGAAGTAATCTATATACGATAATCATGAGGAAAGAAATTACCTATTGACATAGTAGGTAAATTCAGTTAACATTTCATCATACTTTCTGAAAAGGAGACATGATATGAACCGCATTTCAGCAAACATCATGATGTGTTGTCGAATGCTTAACTCCCGGGCAAATGGATTGACCGGTGTGTCATGTCGATGTTTAAAATAAGCTTTAATACAAGATACACTTAACTTTATCTGGCCCGGGAGTTCAACAAGCCCCCGGGCTTTTTTTCTTTCGAAAACACACATTATCAGGAGGATATAACAATGTCAGAAAACAGTTTCAGCGCAAAGGCTATAAGAGCAGGATATGAATCATCAGAGCACTTTAATTCGGTAGTACCGCCCATCTATCAGACCGCTTCATTCGATCTTCACGATATCGACAGAACAAGAAGACTCTGGACCGGTGCAGAGGCAGGCGGTATTTATTCCAGAGTGGGCACTCCGACAGGATCGATCCTTGAGACGAGGATAGCAGAACTTGACGGAGGCAAGGCTGCAGTAGCACTTTCTTCAGGAATGGCTGCTATTACATATACGCTTCTTTTACTTGCACAAGGTGGCGGCAATATCGTTGCCGGTTCATCACTTTACGGTGCGGCACAGTTAGATCTTGCAGAATTCCTGCCTAAGTACGGCGTGGATACGAGATTTGTTAAGGACAGAACAAATCCCGCAGCATATGGTGAACTTATCGATGAGAATACAAGAGCGGTATACCTTGAGTCCATCAGCAACCCTAATATCGAACTTTATGATATCGATGCTATCGCAAAGATCGCGCATGAACATGGCGTGCCTGTTGTCGTAGACAATACAGTAGCTACACCGTATCTCTACAGACCTTTCGAGCATGGCGCAGACATTATCGTTTACTCTGCAACCAAGGAGATCAACGGTCACGGCAATGTAATTGCAGGAATCGTTGTTGAGAAGGGTGACTTCCCGTTCGATGAGAAGAAGTATCCCCAGTTCTATGAGAAGAGCTGGAAGATGAGAGATCTTCAGAATGATAAGAGAAGCGCCGTTGAGTTCATTCCCGGTGCACCTGTTATTGCATCCCTTAAGATCTTCTTCACTGAGTTTTTCGGCGGTGCTTTAGGTTCTTTCGAGTCTTATCTTGTTCTTCAGGGCTTATCGACGCTTTCAGTAAGACTTGATAAGAAGGTCCAGACTGTAAGAAAGGTCGTTGAATTCCTTGAGAGCCGCGATGAGGTAGAGTTTGTAAGATATCCATATGCAAAGGGAAGCCAGTTTAAAGATTTAGCTGACAGGGATTTCCCTAAGGGCCCCGGAGCACTTCTCTCATTCGGTTTTAAGGGTACCAGAGAGCAGGAAGGCATATTTATCAAATCTCTTAAGAACTTTAACTATCACGTAAATATCGGCGATGTACGATCACTCATCACAAATCCGCCGGAAAATACTCATACTGAGCTTGAACCCGATCAGCTTGAACTTGCTGATGTTCCGGCTAACCTTATCAGACTGTCTATTGGTCTTGAAGACGCAGAAGATCTCATAAGCGATCTTACACAGGCCTTCGAAAAGGCTTTTGCCTGATGAAGGAGGCGTAAGAACATGTCACGTGAATTTGAAGGGAAAACCATATTTATCACCGGCGCCGCAAAAGGCCAGGGCAGAGCTGTGGCAATAGCTTTTGCACAAGAGGGCGCGAACATTATCGCTTTCGATCTTGGAGCAAGGATAGAATATCCGGCTTATAACAGATCATCCAATGAGGATCTCGAAAAGCTCAAGAGCGATGTGGAAGCCGTTGGAGGAAAGATCCTGATCTATGCAGGGGATGTCCGTAAGGCATCAGACGTAAAAGAGGCCGTTGACCGCGGAGTAAACGAGTTCGGCGGAATAGACATCCTGTTCAGCAATGCCGGAATCGCTGCTTACGGTTACTCATGGGAACTTACTGAGGAACAGTGGGATGCCCTCATCGAAGTTAATCTCAAGGGAGGCTTCCTGGTATCGAAATATGTTATTCCGCATCTTATAGAAAAGAAGAGCGGCGTGATAATATACAACTCATCTGTGGGAGGACTCAGGGGATTCGGACGCATGAGCCATTATTCGGCTTCCAAGCATGGCCTTGTGGGACTTGCTAAATCCCAGGCAATAGAGCTTGCACCTTATGGCATCAGAGTCGTTACGCTGCATCCGACAGGCGTAAATACACCGATGAACGACGGACTTGCAGAACTTGAGGGAACGACAGCTATTGAGATCGCTGAAAGATCAGCAGGCAATCTCTTAAAGACACCTTGGATCGAGACAGAGGATATAGTTGAAGCAGTTAAGTATATAGCAAGCGATAAAGCAAGGTACATGACCGGAAATCAGTTTGTTCTTGATGCAGGACTTCTCACACGCTGACAAAAGATAAGACATTGTGGAATATTAAACAGAGGTAATTAGACATGACATTGCAGCAATTGATGTATGCGATCACTACTGCAGATGAGAAGTCGATAAATAAAACAGCACAGCGTTTCTATGTATCACAGCCGGCAATATCCGATGCTATAAAGGATCTCGAAGATGAGATAGGCATAACTATATTTGAACGTTCCAACAGAGGTGTTACCACCACTGCAGAAGGTGCTGATTTTATTGTCTATGCGAGACAGGTCGTAGCTCAATACGACCTGCTTAAAGAGCGGTATATCGACAAAGAACAGAAGATAAGATTCGGTGTTTCCACGCAGCATTATACATTTGCTGTTAAATCTTATATTGAGCTGATTTCAAATTACGGTACTGACAAGTTCGATTTCTCAATATATGAAGGAAAGACATCGGATGTCATAAACGATGTAAGAACATTCAGATCCGAGATCGGCATAATACACATTGATGAATATAACAGCAATTATCTGATCAAATATCTGAAGGCGAACAACCTTCAGTATCACAAGCTCTTTGACTGCAAGGTATTTGCTTATCTGTCATCAAAGCACCCACTTGCAAAATATAAGAAAGTGACAGAAAAAGACCTGGAGGCATATCCGTGCCTGACTTTTACACAGGGAGAAGGTGCGCCGATCTATCTGTCGGAAGAGCCGGTAAGCATGTTTGCCAAGAGAAACATAATCAAGGTCAATGACCGCGGAACTATGTTGAATCTGATGACCGGAGTTAACGGATATACGCTTTGTTCCGGCATTATCTGTGAAGAATTAAACGGCAGCAGGTATACAGCAATCCCTTATGACAGCAGGGAAAAGACCTCTGTCATCTATATTACGCGCGACGGCAGCACGTTAAGCGAACTGGGTGAGAAATATATAGAGCATTTACGCTCTTTTGCCTCATAAGTTTTACTTATAACCAACTATTGTTTTTGCGTATTAACACTTAAATTCCCGTAAGTGTATCATTCTTTTCATGCAATCACCTACTTGGTTGATAGGTGATTGACAAAGGAGATTACAAAAAATGTCAACTATCAGTATTAAGGAACCCAGCGTTGTAATTCGCGAGAAAAGACTCGGAACTATCAATGCATTTACAGGAAGCGCTTCACAGATCGTGGAGAAGTCTGCAAAAGGCGAGCTCCATGACTGTAAGAGAAAGTTCTCTCAGTGCCTTGGATGCAACCAGCAGCAGGCATTCTGCCAGCTCGCAATGATCAGGGATGCGGTCGTTATCAATCACGCACCGATCGGATGCTCTGGTGAGTTTGCAGATTTCAATTTCACCTACAGGATCGAGCAGACCAAGAGAAATCTTCCTGCCGCACTCGGAAGGTATTACTCAACGAACATTCTTGAGAAGGATACAGTTTTCGGAGCAGCAAAAAAACTTGAAGAAACTATCAGACTTGCATACGAAAGAGAGCATCCCAATGCTATCTTCGTAACTACTTCATGCGCTTCAGGCATCATCGGTGAGGATATCGAAGCTGTTGTTGAAGCAGCAAGCAAGGAACTGGGAATTCCGGTCGTAACATGCAACTGCGAAGGTTTCAGATCCAAAATCTGGACCACAGGCTTCGATGCCGCATATCACACGGTATTAAGAGGTATTGTAAAGCCTGCAGAGAAGAAGACAAACAAAGTAAATATCATCAATTTCTGGGGAAGCCATGTTTTCGATGACATCGTAAGAAGATTCGGATATGAACCCCAATATATCATCCCGTTCTCAACGGTAGAGGAATTATCACACGTAAGCGAGGCTGCAGCTTCCATTCATATCTGCCCATCGCTCTCGACATACATGGGCGCAGGTTTGAACCAGCTTCACGGTGTACCTGAAGTATTGGTACCGCCGGCATACGGTGTTGCAGGAACAGACAGATGGCTCAGGGCTTTCGGTAAGCTCGTCGGCAAGGAAGAGATTGCAGAGGAGATCATTAAGGAAGGTCACGAGAAGTATCTTCCTGAGATCGAAAAGCTCAAGGAAAGATTCAAGGGAAAGAGGGCTTATGTAACTGCAGGTGCAGCTCATGGCCAGGCGCTTATCACATTGCTCGGTGAGCTCGGAATGGAGGTCGTCGGTGCGGCAGTGTTCCATCACGATCCTGTTTATGACAGTGGTGATGACAAGCTCGATATCCTTGGTCAGGCAGTAAAGAACTACGGTGACGTTCCTGACTACAGAGTATGCAACAAGCAGGCTTGCGAGCTTGTAAACGCACTGAACAGGATCAAGCCTGATCTTATTCTTGCAAGACACGGCGGAATGACCTTGTGGGGCGCGAAGTTCGGTATCCCTTCACTTCTTATCGGTGATGAGCAGTTCGGTATCGGATACAAGGGCGCACTTAATTACGCAAGAAGAATAGATGATGCTTTGGATTCCATAGAGTTCATAAAGAACTATTCCAAGCACGCTTCGAATCCTTACACCAAGTGGTGGTTCGAACAGGATCCCGGATATTTCCAGGGAGACGGTTCAGGCAGAGGATGCGCAAGAGGAAACGGAGGAATCTAAGATGTCAGGAGCAATTGAACAACCAAGATTTACATGCGCGCTCGGTTCCTGCCAGAGCGTTGTGGCAATAAAGAAAGGCGTTCCGATCCTTCACTCGGGTCCCGGCTGCGGAGTTCAGGTAGAACGCATCATTGGACAGGGAGAAGGTTATGCAGGCGGTTCCACAATGCCCTGCACGAACTCTGAAGAGGCTGACGTTGTTTTCGGCGGCGAAAAGAAATTAAGAAACGTTATCGAGAATTCCTTCAAGGTAATCGATGGTGACCTCTACGTGGTTATTACAGGATGCACAGCTGCTATCACAGGTGATGATGTGGCATCCGTAGTCGGCGAATTCCAGTTGGATGATAAGCCTATCGTTTATGTTGAGGAAGGCGGCTTTAAGTCCAATAACTATGTAAGCCATTCAAGACTCGTAAACGCGATCATCGACCAGTATGTCGATAAGTTCAATGAGGACCGTGAAGTAATTGAAGGTCTGGTAAATGTTTTCGCGAACATACCCTATCAGGATCCTTACTGGAACGGCAACCTTGAGCAGCTTAAGAGAATACTTACCGGCATAGGCCTTAAGGTCAATATCCTGTTCGGAAATGAATCAGAGGGCGTATCGGAGTGGAAGTCTATCCCTCAGGCACAGTTCAATCTTTTCGTAGGATCCTGGGCAGGTCTTGATATCGTTAAGCATTTAAAGCGCAAGTACGGCACACCTTATCTGCATTTCCCTTATACGCCAATTGGCGCGAAAGAGACATCAAAGTTCTTAAGGGAAGTTGCTGAATTCGGCGGGCTTGATGAGAAGAAGGTAGAAGCATACATCGACCGCGAAGAGAAGAAGTTTTACTCACATATCGATAAGATGGCAAGCTTCATGCTCGAGTTCAGATACGGTATTCCGAGAAGATTCTATTCACTGGCAGATGCTTCCTATTCACTTGGATTTTCGAAGTTCCTCCTTAATGAATTAGGCATCATCCCGGGAATACAGTTCATCGTTGATGACATCCCCGAAAAGTATCAGGAGAGCGTCCTCGATGAATTCTCGAGAATATCCGATCTGCAGAGAAGAGATGTGCAGGTGGTATTCGATCCTGACGCCGGACTTGATCAGAAGAAACTTCTTGAAGACGCAAAAGATTACGAGGATAAGAGGATCCTGATACTCGGAAGTTCCTGGGATAAGCATATTGCGGATGAACTTCACGGCGACCTTCTTATAGTATCGGTTCCGGTCCAGCACAGACTTGTAATGAACTGCGGCTATTTAGGATATGAAGGCGGCTTGAGAGCAATAGAAGATATATACGACAGAGTCCTTGCGACATACAGATAAACAGAGAAAAGAGATTACCAGAAATGAGACAGATTGCAATTTACGGAAAAGGCGGAATCGGAAAATCCACCACAACACAGAACCTTACGGCAGGCCTTGCCGAACTCGGCAAGAAGATCATGGTCGTTGGATGCGACCCTAAGGCAGATTCCACAAGACTTCTTCTTAATGGCCTTGCACAGAGAACCGTTCTTGACACGCTCAGAGAAGAAGGCGAAGTCGATGACTTGAGCCAGATCGAGAGAGTCGGATTCGGAGGCATCAGATGCGTTGAATCAGGCGGACCTGAGCCGGGTGTCGGATGTGCAGGAAGAGGAATCATTACATCCATCGGAATGCTTGAAGATCTTGGTGCATATACAGACGATCTTGATTATGTTTTCTATGACGTTTTGGGAGACGTTGTATGCGGCGGATTCGCAATGCCGATCAGAGAAGGTAAAGCTAAAGAGATCTACATCGTTGCATCAGGTGAGATGATGGCGCTCTATGCGGCAAACAATATTTGTAAGGGTATTCAGAAATACGCGTTAAAGGGCGGAGTAAGACTCGGAGGAATCATCTGCAACAGCCGTAAGGTAGACAGAGAGAATGAGCTCTTAAGAGAATTCGCAAAGGAACTCGGCAGCCAGCTCATCTACTTCGTACCGCGTGACAATGAAGTTCAGAGGGCTGAGATCAAGAAGAAGACAGTTATCGATCACGATCCCAACCACCCTCAGGCACAGGAATACAGAAATCTCGCTTTGGCTATCGAGAACAACACTCAGTTTGTTATCCCGAAGCCTATGACACAGGAGAGACTCGAAGAGATCCTTATCGAATTCGGTCTCATGGACAGTATTAAAGACAACTATCACATTTAAGGAATAAACAATGATCAGAGCAGCATTTGCGACAGGAGACGGCGTTAATATCAACAGACACTTCGGTGTAGCCGACAGATTCGATATCTATGAGATAGATACCGAGTCTAAGAAATATGAACTTGTTGATACGAGAAGGATCGACAGCTATGGAGTAAGCCTCCAGCATGACGATTCCCTTATCAAGCGCCTTGCAAGCGCGATAGACGACTGCAATATCGTCTTTTCGGCAAAGTCTGGCCTTCATGCAAAGCAGGCTCTTGATGAGAAGCTTATACAAAGTGTTGATGTTGAACGCGAAGTTGCTTATGTACTTGACAGAGTCGTTAACTCCCGCGTCAGCATCCTGGCACCGAAATATAAAGAAGAAAAAAGGAGAAAGGCATACGATGAGACGCTTAGAAAAGGTTCTTTCGAGAATCTGCAGAAAAGACATCCATGCCTGGGAGGCCATTCGAATGTGACGGCCGGAAGAGTGCATCTTCCCGTAAGTCCCGTATGCAACATCAGCTGCAAGTTCTGCACAAGAGCTTTTAACAAATCAGAGATAAAGCCCGGTGTCAGTTCATTGGTGTTAAAGCCTGAAGAAGCTGTTGAGACAGTCAGAAGAGCAAAAGAATTATGTCCCGCACTTACTGTAGTGGGTATAGCCGGGCCTGGAGACACACTCGCGAACGATCAGGCGCTCAAGGCATTCCGTCTTGTTAAAGAGGCATTTCCCGAGCTTATTTGCTGTCTGTCAACAAACGGTTTCAGGCTTCCCGATAAGGTTGATGAGATCGCAAAGATAGGCATAGAGACTCTTACCGTAACTGTTAATGCGGTAGATCCTGAGATCGAAGCAAAGATCAATAACTTTGTTATCGATGAGAAGGGACAGAAACATGAAGGTGTGGAAGGTGCGAAGTTACTTATAGAAAAACAGCTTGAAGGCATCCGCCGTGCAGCTGAACTGGGAATCGTAGTTAAGATCAACAGCGTTCTCGTTCCCGGTATCAATGATAAGCACATTCCTGAAGTTGCAAAAGTAACAGCAGGGCTTGGTGCTTCGATCCTGAATATTATTCCGCTGATCCCTCAGAATGAGATGGCTGATATTCCTGCCCCGACCTGTGCGGATCTTGAAGAAGTCCGTCAGGAAGCAGGCAAATATCTTGAGGTCTTTCGTCACTGCCAGCACTGCCGTGCAGACAGTCTTGGAATCCCCGGAAAGGGTAAGGACCTTCACTCGGAGTTATACATAGACAGGAAAGAAAGGGCAGCTGATACGTTCAGCCATGGTTAAAACAAAATACGGTAATCTCCTTCCGTGCAGCGGGGCTTCTGATTACAGAAAGAAGCACCGCTGTGCGGTATCTTATTTTGAATCAGGTTCTGTTAAGAGTGTGTATCTTGAAGAACCTGTTGTTTTATCTTTTCCTGCAGGAGAGTTCCAAACAGAATTAATTACTTTTTACGAGGACGGCAATGCGAAAAGAATATTTCCCTTATATGGTCAGATAAGTGCCTACTGGAGCATCTCAGAAGAGGCTGAGAATGCGCCTTATTATGACTTCGATATTGAAGGGGAAATATATCACATAAGACCTCAATGCATATTCTTTTATCCTAATGGCAAGATAAGAGCCATAACCCTTTGGCCGTGTGATGAGCTGATCGTAAAAACTTCAGCAGGAACTATAAAAACGAAACTGGGTGTCGAGCTCTATGAGAGCGGTAAGCTCAAGAGCATCGAACCTGTATTCGGAACCGTTATTTCCACACCCGAAGGGGAATTTAAACCTTACAGATACCGTCCTGTAATGATGCATGCAGAGAATGCGACTTTGAAATTCGATGAGTGCGGAAGAGCTATAATCGGGTAAAAAGGATAAACATATTGATTAAGTAGGCTTATAATAGAATGAATTAACATGATGATGGAGACTTTCTATGATCACCCGTAACGAAGCATTTGAAGTACTGAAAAAATACAATAAAGATCCCTTCCACATTCAGCATGCCCTGACAGTTGAGGCCGTGATGAAATGGTACGCATCAGAACTCGGCTATGCTGATGATGCTGAATACTGGGGTATCGTAGGATTGCTTCATGATATTGATTTCGAACTTTATCCTGAAGAGCATTGCCTGAAAGCTCCTGAATTATTAAGAGAAAACGGGATCGGCGAAGATATTATCCATGCCGTTTGTTCTCATGGATACGGAATAACAGTAGGGTGCGGCACGACAATAGATGTCGAGCCTGTTCATGAGATGGAGAAGGTTCTTTTCGCTGCTGATGAACTTACAGGTCTAATATGGGCAGTGGCACTTATGAGACCTTCGAAAAGCACGAAAGACATGGAACTCAAATCCTTGAAGAAGAAATACAAGAGCAAGGGATTTGCTGCCGGTTGTTCCAGAGAAGTTATCGAACGTGGAGCATTACAGCTCGGTTGGGAACTCGATAAGCTCCTTACAATGACGCTGGCAGCTATGGCAGCTAATGAGGATCTTATCAATTCGGAGATGGCATCAGAAGCATAAAGGAGTGTTTTTATGAAGTCGCTTCTTATCAAGGATACTACAAGAGAGGAGAGAGAAGAGATAGTCAGGTCTTCTCTTGATTGTGGCGGCGGCTGTGAGAATTGCTCATCATGCTGGCTCGGCGGTGGTTCGCCGTGGGATATCTATCAGGATTATATTGACGGAAAGCGGGAACTCAGAGAAATAAATATGTCGTATATGGAAGAGTACCGCCAAAACAGGCAGATACAATGAATTCAGCACCTGATATTTCCGGTTCTTCAGTTGAAGAACGGAGAGAATACATTAAAAGCCGGTATCCTTGTATTGCTGACTGTGACATGTGCGGACTCTGCACAGTCTTTCATGGCAAGGATGCAGAACTGGCATACGAAGATTATATAAACGGGAAACGTACCTATGAAGATGTTTCCTCAGACTATAAGTGATAAGGTGCAGGAGAA
Organism: Oscillospiraceae bacterium; assembly: GCA_902780785.1. Lineage (GTDB taxonomy): Bacteria > Bacillota > Clostridia > Saccharofermentanales > Saccharofermentanaceae > Saccharofermentans. The sequence continues at coordinate 175,444 of CACZGS010000006.1, forward strand.
TTTTATGCGTATTGCCCTGGCTCAGATGTCAATGGAACCGGATATGGAGGCAAACTTTCAAAAGAGCCTGTCTTTTATCCGTGAAGCGTCGAAGCAGTGTGTTGATCTTATCTGTTTTCCTGAGGTTCAGCTGTCTCCATTCTTTGCGCAGTATGAGAATTCAGACGCATCACGTTATGTTATAGATGAAGACAGCAAATATATATTTGAGATGAGATCGTTCTGCAAAGAGAAAAGGATCTATGCCTGTCCGAATTTTTACATCGAAGAGAACGGCAAACGCTATGATATGAGCCTTCTGATAGATGACAGCGGCTGTATCATCGGAAAGCAGAAGATGGTCCATATTGCACAGTGTGAATGTTTTTACGAACAGAACTATTACACACCCTCTGAAGAAGGTTTTCGCGTATTTGATACAAGGTTTGGAAAGATCGGTATCGTAGTCTGTTTTGACAGGCATTATCCTGAAAGTATCCGTACAGAGGCTCTTCACGGGGCGGAACTTATCATTGTTCCTACCGCAAATACAACAGCAGAACCGTCTGAGCTTTTTCAGTGGGAAGTACGTGTGCAGGCATTCCAGAACAGCGTAAATATCGCAATGTGCAACAGAGTGGGGAAGGAAGATAAGATGATCTTTTCCGGTGAATCTCTTGTGTGTGACTTTAATGGGGATATCAGATCTGTTGCTGATGGAGAGGAAAAATTGTTGATCGCTGATATAGATCTGGCGGCAGCTTCGGAGATCAGGAAAAAGAAGCCATATACTTCGCTCCGAAGAACCGGGTTGTATGAGTGAACTGTAGAGAAACCTGCTGAAGAAGGGCTTTTCACAAATATTTGTTATGCTATAATAAAGAACAAATGTTTGTGAGATGAGCTTTATTATATGGACAGTATTACAAGACAGCAGGCAAGACAGTTTATTCTTTCAAAGCAGGGCCTGATCGGTTCTTACAGATTTGCAGGTAAGGACGGAGCATATGAATATGTCTGTCAGGCGGGCTGTATTCAGTATGATCCTGTGGATGTATGCGGCAAGAATGCCGAACTGACGCTGCAGTCCAGAGTCAAAGGGTTCTCAAAGAAAATGCTCCAGGATCTTCTTTATAAGGACAGAAAACTTGTCGATTACGTTGATAAAGAACTGTCCATTTGGCCCGCTGAGGACTGGCCCTGCTTCTCTTCATACAGGGAACTTAGTGTCAGATCAGGTAAGAACTTCAGAGGCCTGAAACCACTTGAAACAAAAGCACTCGCATATATACGTGATAATGGTCCCGTCTGCAGTGACACACTTCCTATTGAAGGCGAGATCTTCTGGCATTCATCAATGCATTGGAGCGGCAACTGGCAAAAGAAATCACAGGCTGCAAGGTCAGTGCTGGAACAGCTTTACACTGACGGGGTCCTGATTATCCATCATAAGAAGGGAAGCAGGAAATATTATGATCTCGCGGAGAAATATTTTCCTCAGGATCTCTTGAATGCGGAAAATCCGTTTAGTACCGAAGATGAATTCATTGCATGGCGTGTTCTGCGCCGTATTGGTGCTGTCGGATTGCTATGGGATAAGAACAGCACGGCATTTCTCGGGATCTATATAAATGTTGAGAAGAGGAAAAAGATACTTGGTGATCTAACCCGGGCAGGGAAGGTATGCGCTGTAACGGTTGAAGGAATTAAGCAACCGTTTTATTTCCGCTCTGAAGATGAAATTCTAATGAAGCAGATCATTAGTGGAGAGGCTGACCTCAAACCGCGAATGTCGTTCATTGCTCCGTTGGATCCTCTGATGTGGGATAAGGATCTGATCTATGCTTTGTTTGATTTCCGTTATTCATGGGAGATATACACTCCTGCAGTTAAACGTAAATACGGCTACTATACTTTGCCGGTGATTTTTGGTGACCATTTTATTGGCCGTATTGAAGCTGTACCGGACAGGAAAAAAGGTGTCCTGGAAGTAAGAGGGCTTTGGCTTGAATCAGGTGTCAGAAAGACTTTAAAGCTTTCAAGATCACTCGAGAGGACTCTTGCGAATTTTGCGAAATTCAACGGGTGCACTGCTGTTGATACAAGCTTTTTAGAGCAAGGTTGCCGAGTGTCTACCTGAGTGCTATATTCGTGATATGCAAACGTATACTGCTTAGGGGGATTAGACCAGATGAAGAAAGTGCTCGCATTATTACTGGCATTTTCAATGATCCTTCCTATTGCATCCTGCGGAAACGGCTCTAACACCAAGCTGAATGAGAAGGGGACCTCATGGTCGTCTCCTGATGAAAAGTATAAGACTGTCCTTAAATCTTATGGCGGCAACACATGCGCAGGCACCATGGTTGTTGCAACTGATGAGGACATTGTTTATCTGTACTGTGAGGACGGTGTCGAAAAGGACGGAAAGACACCCGTCTCGCAAAATACTGTTTTTGATATAGGATCATGCAGCAAGGTGTTTACGGCTGTCTGCATTTTGCAGCTCGCAGAACAAGGAAAGCTCGATATAAACGATGCTTTGGACAAGTATTTTCCTGAATATGAGACAGGTAGAAAGATCACGATCTATAACCTTCTTCATATGAATTCCGGAATCCCGGATTACCTGAATAATCCTGAGGCGTTCTGGAATATCTCGGGTGAGGATGCAGCAAACCAAATGATCAGCGACATTCTTCAGGACAAGAAGACTGACGATGATCTGTTGAATGCTTTGTATCAGGTGCCGCTTAATTTCAAACCGGGCACGCAGTATGAATACAGCAATACGAATTACCGTTTGCTTGCTTTCATAATCGAGAAGATCTCCGGCATGAAGTACTGCGATTATGTGAAGGAGAATATTTTCGACAAGTGTGGAATGAAGAATACAACTTCAATGGCAACCGGCGACCTGACTTATGTTCCTGAGGATTTTGAAGAAGATGTAAAAAACGGTTTCTCTGATAAAGACGGTTATCCCATATGTCCCAATAACACAAGAGGAGACGGAGGAATCCATTCCAATCTGACTGATATGGTTGCTTTCGACAGGGCGCTGTTTACAGGCAAGCTCTTAAGTAAGAGCTCTATGGAAATCCTTTTGAAAGAAGAGATGGGATATTGCTGCGGCCTTGTAAAAGAGGGTACAGGTTATTCTCACTCCGGTTCATCCATATCATGCAGTTCTTACAATGAGATGATCGAATCTGAAGAGTTCGGACATATCTATATCATCAGATTCGAACATGCAGGCCAATAGATGATTATGAGAATCTTTTTGAATGAGATAAAATTAAAATCAATTAAAATTGTGAAAAGTGAGGTCAATGTATGTTTTGTTCCAATTGCGGTTCACCGGTAGGTGATCAGGAAAAGTTTTGTAAGATGTGCGGAACGCCTGTAAGTGCTCAGGCACCTGCACAAGTTGCGCAGCCCGCACCGGCTCCTGCTCCGGTTGCACAGCCTGCTCCTGCAGCACAACCGGTACCGGCACCTCAGCCTGCACCTGCCGTATATCAGCAGCCCGTTCAGGCAGCACCTCAGCCTGCTGCACCTGCGCTTGCTAAAGAAAAGGCAGGACCTAGACGTACGTGCTTTGTTATCGGACTTATTACTTGTATCATGCTTATAGTCATAAATCTTCCCGCATTTGCGATTGGCGGAACGATGTTGATTGTAAGTCCGTTCGCCTTGATGCTTGGTGCCAGCAACTCTGATGACATCTTTGTTATTGGGCTTTTGGTTTGTATTGGTGCTTTCCTGCTGATAGATATGGCTATCATATCTATCGTATTTAACAGCATCAGTTCCAAGATAACCGCGAAGAGACCTGCATCCAAGTGCAGAACGTTCAGGATGGCGGCTGCGATCATGCTCCTTGTTGATGCTTTGATCACTGTAGCTCCCATTATCGGCCTCAATTACATGATGAGTGATGCAGAGTTCTTCTACGCTATCTATGCTGTTGTCTTTATAATGGCAGTTGTTTTCTTTGTGTTGGCCATCATTACGAACAGCAAGGAAAAGAAACTGGCTTCGGCTTAATACAGCAAAAGATAATACACAGTTTCAATTTAGGTAGTATCAGATTAATGAAAAAACGACTGGATCATTCCAGTCGTTTCTTTTTGGTGGAGATGAGGAGAATCGAACTCCTGTCCGAAACCTCTTCCTCCGGGACAATCTCCGGGTGCAGTCGACGGATGAATTATTCCTATTCCCGCGTGGCCCATCGACGGGCTTCGGTTCCAGTAGCTTCATAAGATTAAAGTCGCTAGCCGGCGCAAAGCTTAACCGATAGGACTGCCTGCTTAACCTCTCTCAGGCGAGGTCTTCGGTGTACGTACACTCCCGCGAGAAGATAGGCGGGAGGACGGTAGCCTTAGGCTGCTACGAGCTCTGTTGTGTCTGCAATTACTTGCAATTCCCCGTTTTTTAAGGAGGCACAACGAGGATCCTCCACCCGCTTTCCCGACATCAGAAGCCCCGTCGAAACCAGTGCATCCCCGTATCAGAAAAGTGAAAAACTTTGAAGTTTTCCAGACGCATATTATATATGCTTTGAATTGAATGCTCAACACAAAAAGAGGGACCGCATTTTCGCAGTCCCTCTTGCATAATGATCAATTACTTTAAATATCAGAGTTCGTCGTCGAAGTTTAAGTCCTTTGTAACATCGTAAGGTTCGAAGCTCTGGCTGATGATGTCCTGTGCATCCTTGATCTCTTCAGCTTCAACTACATCGTCAGGTACGTAAGGAGCAGGTTCTTCTGTCTTCTCTGCATAACCTGTGTTGTAAGGATCAAGTCCGTCGTACTTCTTATAAGGATTGATGAGGATCTCTGTGCCGCAATAGTAGCACTTGGATACGAAGGGCTTGTTCTCCATCTTCTGAAGACCCTTGCCGCAGGAAGGGCAGAATGCGATGTTCTTAAAGTCTGTTCTCTTCTGGAGAAGAACTGCTTCGTTCAATGCCTTGTCGAGTTCTTCGTTGGTTGCACCGTGCTCCTTGAGCATGATCCAGAAGGCGTGGAGAAGATAAGTCTGCTTTTCAACTCTTTGTCTGAGTATTTCGACTTCTTTGATAGAAGAATACTCACTCTTGATCTCTGCTTCTTTGCCCGGTTCCTTCATGCCACGGAGAAGCTCATCCGCTTCGTTGACGCTCTTGAGCTTTGCCATATCCTTGATCATGTTAGGATCGAAATCTACCATAATGCCTACCTCCTCGAGTTTTGAATTGTTTGCCTTAAATACTAATATATCAAACTTTTTGTATTTTCAATTGTAAATTCTTACTTGAGGAACTCGGATACTGCGACAGCTACTTTGTAGGGAGTCTCGCTGTCGGTGATAAGGGCATCGTCGTCGCTGTTTGAAAGGTATCCGACGACGAGCTGGTATGACTTTACCGAGTCTGCATAGTTCAGACCTGTATACATATTTGACTGTACGACACCTAAGGACGTGCTGCCGATCTCATTAGCGACGAGCTCGGCAAGCTTCGTTCCTTCCTTTACGGCATTCTTTGAATAACTGCCTGTCGAAGGAACATAAACCTTAACACCTTTGATGGTGCTTTCAGGTGCGCTGTCGGCATGGAGTCTGATGAAACAGTCAGCTTTGTTGTCAGTCGCGATTTTCGCGCGCTCGATATTGGAGATGTTGGCATCGTTGGAATCTCTCGTAAGGATGACCTTCGCGCCGCATCCTTCCAAATATTCTCTTAATACCAATGCATACTTGAGAGTAAGATCATATTCTTTGGCACCGCTGTTGACGCCAACGGCTCCTGAAGTTGCTTTGTCTTTCTCGGCTGTAGAACCCTTGTATACAGTCTCCAGTTCCGTGTTGGGGAATTCCTGGTGGCCGGGATCGATTACGATCACCTTGCCTGTGAGGTCAGGATGCTCCGCCTTAAGCGGTACCGGAGTAGGGGTGGGCGTTGCAGGGACGGGTGTAGGAGTATCCGTAGGTACAAAAGTCGGTTCGGAACCGATGATCCCGAGTCCGTCCGGCGTTGTTGCGATAGTCTCATCGGCAGGCATGCCGAACATCTGATTGAACTTCTTATCGATATTCTGTTTATTGAACAGATAGATAACGTAGCCGAAGCCGATGATGAGCAAAGCCATGAGGATACCGATGGCAACGCTCTGAAGTGATGCTTCCTTGGATCTCGGAGGTTCTTTGGGTTCTTCCGGAATCTCAATGGGTTCTATATTGACGGGCTCGATCTCAACGGTAGCCTTTGCAGGCTTTTTCCAGATCTTCTTTGGAGCCTCAGCGGGCTTTTTATTTACAGGCTTTTTCTGAACAGGTTCTGCCTTCTGAAGTTTCTTATCAGGTGCAGCCTTAGGCTTGGTGCCGGTTTGCTGAACGGGCTGCTTCTTTACGTTAGCGGCCTGCTTGCTCGGAGCATTGTTTTTGCCGGCAGGGGAGGGCTGCTTCTTCTGAGGTTGGTTATTTGCAGAAGCAGGCTTCTTCTGGCCGTTAGCAGGCTGCGCCTTCTTCTGTGCATTAGCAGGCTGTGCTTTTTTCTGCGCGCTGCCGTTAGGGGAAGAGGGCTTCTTGCCTGATACGTTTGCCTTGACCTGGGTTCCTGTCTTCTTGGAAGGGTGCTTTCTTTGTCCTGATAAGTATTTTCTTGTGAAATCACTTATGAAAGCTTCTCTTTGTGAGGCGGGCATTGCATGAAGACGTTCGTATAGGCGCTTCCTCCTGTCTTCAGGAAGATTCGCCAAGATCTTTTTAAATTGAGCAAGATTGTCTTCGGGCATAATGACCTCCATTAAGGATAATACCATTCTTTATAATTACGGCAAAACAATTATTTACGTTTAATTTGCGGTATGAAGGGACAGGCTTTTCGAGCACTTGGAACTGTTCAAAATTTAGTATTGAACAATAAACAGTAGTGTGCTATAAATGATAGTGACGGCGGGGCGCTTAGGAATAGGGGGCGCTCTTTAAGCCCGTCAAATCGGAATGAAAGGGGATTTGCCAATGAACAGCCAAATCAAGAAGGGCATTCTCGATTTGTGTGTGCTGGCCTTGCTCGAAAAAGGTGACAGTTACGGCTACGACCTCGCAGGTAGCCTCGCACGCAAAGTCGAAGTAGCAGACGGCACTGTTTATCCGATACTGCGCAAGCTCGCTTCTGAAGGCGTGGTATCGACTTACCTGCAAGAATCTCAGAACGGGCCTCCGCGCAAATACTATCACCTCACGGATGCAGGTCGTAAGAAGTTGGACAGCGAACGTGACGAGTGGATCAAGTTCTGCGGGGAAGTAAATGGAATATTGGAGCGAGAGACTGGAGGAAAAGCTGATGAACAAGAGTGAATATCTTAACAAGCTCACCAATGAATTGGGGCACATGCCCTATGGTGATGTAAAAGACATCATCCAATCCATGGAAGAGCATTTTGACGAAGGCGTCAGCGAAGGCAGAAGTGAGGAAGAGATCGCAGCAAGTCTCGGTGATCCGGCTGAACTGGCAGCAGAGTTCAAGGACGGTGCCAAGTTCAAACAGGTCATGAAGAGAAGAAAGCTCTCCGACAACTTCAAGGGACCTGACGGAAGAAGCAGGATCTTTGTAATCCTTTTCAATGTTTTCCTGGGTGTATGGTGCTGGCTTATCCTTCTGGCAGCTATCTTTGCGGCATTCATGTGCCTTGCAGGTGATGCAGCTGTCGTAGGACTCATCGTAGCCGGACTCATCACAGGTGCTTTGACTGAATTCCTGGTACCTTTCATCTTCCTGATCCTTACACTTATCTGTGTAGCTGTATTCCTTATCGTATTGCTGATCCTCGGTATCAAGTACTACGCAAAGGGTCTCAAGGCATACATCAGATGGAACAAGAATGTTTGGAACTACGGCTTAGGGGAGGACTAATCTATGAGTAAAAAAGATATTAAGCTTCTGATTACAGGCGCAATCGCTCTTTTCCTTGCTTGTTTCTTAGGAATCATTACCATCGTATTGTTCGTAGTAAAGCTTGGAAACAAGGCTATGGAATATGACTGGAAGGGTGCTTTCGGTCAGGTAACCGAACAGGTCCAGAGCTTAGGCGATTAATAAAAAACAACAGTAAGTTTTTGGGATAAGGATAGAGAGGGGCTGTCTTACGTGTAGGGCAGCCCCTGATCTTTGAACGCTTTTTCTGATAAACGCTAAGTTTGTGTTATCTTATTTTCAGTACAAAATATGGAGCTTTTATGGAAACTAACAAAGAACTCGAATCGAGGATCGCAGAGGTCCTCCAGGCGGAGAAGGAGAACAAGATCCCCCGCATGACCAAACTCGATTACATCATCGCTGCGGTGATAACCGTGATAACCCTTTTAGGGATAATCGGAGGTTTCTTCTTATGAGCCGCAAACATGATGTAAACAAAGAAATCGAAAATGAAGTCTATTGCGGAACATTGCCTGTTCTGCCAAAAGAGCGAAAATACGGATTTATCGATGCGCTCCTCGTCTTATCAGGATACTGCATCGCGACATGGAGCTATACGCAGGGTTCATATCTTGCAACACTCGTAGGATTCAAGCAGCTCCTTATCGGAGCGTTCCTTGCAGCGATATTCATGCTCATGATCTACCAGCTTCCGGTTATCATGTCGGCAAGATACGGAATAGATATATGGATCTGGCTTCGAAGCGTTTTCGGGCCTGCCGGAAACAAGATCGTTACGATAATAATCATTGCCGTAAACTTCCCGTGGTATGCAGTGTGTTGCGAACTGTTCGCAGACTCGATGGAGAATCTCCTGGGACTGTTCGGAATTCAACTCTTCAACGGCGCGCATCTTGTCTTAAGTCTTTCCTGTGTCATCATCGGAACCATCATCGCGCTGCGCGGTGTAGGCACGATCACATGGACCACGAGAATACTCGTACCGCTGCTTTTGCTCGTAGGTGTCGCAGTAGTCATCGTAGGCTTTACGTCAGTTCCGATGGACGTTATCTGGAACTATCAGCCTGAGCTTGCAGGCGATGCTGACAAGACTGTTAATTACGTTCTCAGCATCGAAGCCAACTTTGCATTTGTTATCACACTGGTCGGCGGCATGGCCGAAGTTCCGCGTCTTTGTAAATCCGAGAGATCGGGTTATTATGCAGGCGTTTTGGGACAGGGCGCGGCAGGCTCTTTCTTCGTAGTCGTCGGTGCTGTCATGGCCATCGCAATGCAGCATGTAACAGGCCAGATGGTAGATGACCCGACGCTCATGATGGCTACTTTATCTGCACCTATCTTAGGTCTGTCATCGCTTTTGCTCGTTGCTTTCGCGAACATTGGAACACAGGCTGTAGGATCTTACATCTACGGTGTTATGCTCAAGTCCACGTTCAAGAAATCATCTTATAAGGTGCTTGTTCTTGTGCTCGGCATATATGTCGCACTGCTTTGCGTCTGGGGCAAGATCACCGAATATTTCGGAAGCTTCCTTACGATCGGCGCTTGCGTTTATGCGCCTCTGGCAGCATTGTTGTTTGTTGACTTCTTCCTCGTAAGAAAACAGAAGATCGACCTTAAGAGCGCATATGAACTTCCCGGCCACACGGCTTACAGATACACCGGCGGATTCAATATCGTGGGCATCATCTGCCTTGCATTGGGATTCGGATTCACGCTCGTGATCTACGATCCTATAAAGGGCATAATCCACAACAATTGGTTGTTCATGCTGACACCGACTTTTGCATCATTCCTCTTTACTGGAATCCTTTATTATCTGCTTTGCAAGATCCCTTTCATCCGCGATTACGTAATCTGCAAGGGACCTGACAAGAGACCTTTTGACAGAGCGAAAACTCCGCCGAGGCAGAACCTTTTCTTCATGCCTTTTATCTGGCTTATCTGCAAGTTCATCACGGCTCCTTATAAGCTTAAGATCGATAAGCACAACATGGACGGTATCAAGCCTCCGTTCCTGGTCTACGGTTCTCACAATTCCTTCATGGACTTCTATGTAACTCCGCTTGCATTAAAGCCTTACCGCGCGAATTACATTTCAGAGCTTGAAGGATTCGAAGCGTTCGGTGAATGGATATACCGTCAGGTAGGATGTCTTGGAACACGTAAGTTCATCAACGACCAGATGCTTATAAAGAACATAATGAAGGTCATCAAACGCGGCGACGTAATGGTCATCTATCCTGAAGCAAGATATGCGAATGTCGGAACCAATTCCCATCTGACACCTTCCATCGCCAAGCTCGCTAAGCTTCTGAAAGTTCCAGTAGTTACGATCAACATGCAGGGCAACTATCTGCAGCAGCCGATCTGGAACCTGAAGGAGAGAAAGGGTGCAAGGCTTCACGCTGACCTTAAGTGCGTCGTAACCCAGGATGAGATCGGAAAGCTTTCCGTAGACGAGATCCTTTCGCGCATTTCAAAAGAACTTACTTACGATGAGTATAAGTACCAGCTTGAAAACAAGATCAAGATCGATGACGAGTGGAGAGCTGAAGGCCTTCACTATCCTTTGTACCGCTGCAGAAAGTGCGGCAAGGATTTTGCCATGACGACAAAAGGCAGCAAGATCACATGCAAGTACTGCGGCGACTCTTATGAGATGGATGAGTACGGACAGCTTCATTCTGAATCCGGTGAGATGATCCACATCCCTGACTGGTACGAATGGCAGAGAGCCTTTGTCCATGAAGAGTGCAGGGAAGGAAAGTATAAGCTCGATATCCCCGTAAAGGTATGGGCACTGCCTAATTCCGTTAACTTTGTTGACTGCGGCGAGGGAAGACTCGTTCACGATAACTCGGGCTTCTCTCTGACATTCGATAACTACAGGACAGAGAAACACGAGACTTTGAAATTCCCGTCCTCATCGATGATATCGCTCCACACGGAATACGATTATCGTGGTTTGTATGGTCCGTGCGTCACGCTCTCGACTTACGATGACACGTTCTTCATCTATCCGACTGATGAGAGCAAGGATGTCTTCAACCCGACGAAGATACAGTTTGCAACGGAGTTCCTTGGCGGGCTATATACGTAATAGCATTGAATTTGTTAAATATTTCACAGGAAAGTGCCATTTATCGGCGTTTGAGGCCTGTTATTTATCTGAAATAATCGTCTCCATGTGGTAGATTATTACTATTACACCACCGGAGGCAGACATGGATAATAATTTCAAACCGTATATTCCTGCTGATAAAGTAACAACTGAAATGACACCGGCATCGGTCATACTCGGCATTGTGCTTGCCGTTGTCTTCGGTGCTGCAAATGCATACCTGGGCCTTAAGGTCGGACTTACGGTATCAGCATCCATTCCTGCTGCCGTTATTTCGATGACTGTAATAAGGATCATCATGCGCAAGGATTCGATCCTTGAGAGCAATATGGTCCAGACAATAGGCTCTGCCGGTGAATCTCTTGCTGCAGGTTCGATCTTTACCATGCCTGCGCTCTTTATCTGGGCAAAAGAAGGTGTTATGGATAAGCCCGCGCTTATCACTATCACCATAATCGCCCTGGTCGGTGGTCTTCTCGGTGTATTCTTCATGGTGCCTTTAAGAAGTGCACTTATCGTAAAAGAGCACGGAGTGCTCCCTTATCCTGAAGGCACTGCATGTGCCGAAGTCCTTCTCGCAGGTGAGAAGGGCGGATCTTCTGCTAAGTCGGTATTCATCGGCATGGCAATCGGTGCTGTTATCAAGTTTGTAACTGACGGGCTTTGTGCTGTCAGATCTGTTGTATCTTTCAAACTCTCGGCGCTTAAGACAGAGTTCTCTTCAGAGATCTATCCGGCGCTTATCTCTGTAGGATATATCTGCGGTCCCAAGATCTCCGGATACATGTTCGCAGGCGGTATACTCGGCTGGTTCGTTCTTATCCCTGCTATAGTCACATTCGGTACAGATATCGTTATGTATCCTGCCACAGTATCAGTCGCCGAACTCTATGCTACAGGCGGCGCATCCGCCATCTGGGCAAGCTACATCAAATATATCGGTGCAGGCGCTGTTGCAGCTGCAGGCATCATAAGTCTCATCAAGACTTTCCCGACGATCGTAAAAGCTTTTACAAGCTCTGTTAAGGGCATCTCAAAGAGCAATGGAAATAAAGCTAAGACCGACCGTACCAACATGGACATCGACATGCGGTTTGTACTCATTTCCATCGCTGTTCTTATCCTTCTTATCTGGATCATTCCGGCAATCCCCGTAACGATAGTCGGTGCCATCCTTGTAGTAATCTTCGGCTTCTTCTTCAGTGCCGTAAGCTCAAGAATGGTAGGCCTTGTCGGAAGCTCCAACAACCCTGTATCGGGCATGACGATAGCTACTGTCCTTATCGCTACATTCTGCCTTAAGCTCACAGGCGATACAGGCGTTCACGGAATGCAGGGCGCCATCGCAATCGGCTCTATCATCTGCATCGCAGCATGCATGGCAGGTGATACTTCACAGGACTTAAAGACAGGTTATATCCTTGGTGCCACTCCCAAGAAGCAGCAGATCGGTGAGATCATGGGAACTATCGCTGCAGCGCTTGCAATTGGCGGCGTAATGGTGCTCCTCGATTCCGCATTCGGATTCGGTACCGACAAGCTCGCAGCTCCTCAGGCTACCATGATGAAGATGATCATCGAAGGTGTCATGGACGGCAATCTGCCCTGGACATTGATCTTCATCGGTGTATTCATTGCGATAGTAATTGAGCTCCTGGGCATATCTGCTCTTCCTGTTGCGATCGGTCTTTATCTTCCTCTCGAGCTTTCTGCTCCGATCATGCTCGGCGGTCTTATCAAGTTCATCGTTGAGAAGATCTACGGCAAGCAGAACGATGACTCCGGCAAAGGAATCCTCTTCTGCTCGGGCCTTATCGCAGGCGAAGGCATTCTCGGCATCGTACTTGCGATCCTTACGGTTGCAGGAGTTACGGATAAGATCAACATAAGTTCCTATCTTCCTACAGGAAACATAACTTCACTGATCGTCCTTGCAGCCATTGGTGCAGTCGTCTTCTTTATGGCAGGAGGCGGAAAGAAGATATCCGGGAAAAAGAAGAATGCGAAATAAGGAAAACTTTCTCGATTATGTTTTCGAGCGCCCGGAAGGCCTTGTCTTCAATTGTTCAGATGAAGGCGAAGTCACCGTTGATATGGAGAACAAGGGCTTTACGAACAAGATCGCGCAGAAGTTCTTTAAAAGACCTGAAGTGTCGCATATCAAGCTTGAGGGCATGGGCAGCTTTATCTTCCTTTGCGTAGACGGCAAGAGATCCGTCTATGACATAGGGCAGCTCGTTAAGGAAAAGTTTGGCGATGAAGCAGAGCCCTTATATGAGCGCCTCAGCGTATATATGAAAAAACTCGAAGAAGTGGGCTTTGTAAAGCGGGCAGGGGCATAAACTGAGTAAGACTGCCGGAGCACTGTAATTTTCGGGATCTAGAAAAGCCAAAAATGACATAAAGTGGCGTTTTTATATAATTTTTGCCCTCAAAACAGGGCCTGTATGACAGTGATGGTCCGTCCCATGTAATAGTCTTTTACTCCTTTGGATCATTCTTGACAGCGTTGGTTTATAAGAGTAAACTAAAATTGGTTTACGAGAATAAACCGGCGAAAAATAAGGCTTCTTATGGATGAGTTGCGGAGGTTAGTCAGGGATATGAATAATAAGAGGATTTTAAAGATCACGTCGGTCGTTTTAACTGCTGCAATGCTGACCTTCGCGGCAGCGTGCAGCCTTGATACCAAGCCTGAGGCAAGTGAACTTTCCACGGCATCAAGCGAATCTGATACGGTAACTGCAGTTAGCGAATCAGATACGATAACGGCAGCCAATGAGTCTGTTGATGCTTCAGTAGCTGACTATGTAGCAGTCACCAATATTCACACGTTTGAGAACGGCAAATGCAATGATTGCGGAATGCTCTGGCCGGAATATTTTTATGAGTCGCTCGGAAAGCTTGATACGGACTCAGAGCCGGGTTCGTGGCATTCGGTCTATGGCCCTGATTGTGATGCGATGCTTGATAAAGGCGATTATGTTCAGTTTTCATCGTACGATAAGGAAAGGGCATCGGCTTACTATCAGCATTTAGATGAGAAGTTCAATTGCGAGAGCTGCCGTGCAGGTGTTGCAACGACCGGCGGAACAGTGAAGGGCGGTATCGAATTTGCATTTGAAGAGGGACAAAATCCGTTGGGAGACGGAACCCTCACCTATAAGTTCATGTATAAGCTCAATATCGATGTTGCTCCGGGTGAATTCGATAAAGTATTTGAATCGAAGGAAGCCTTTGCGGGCAGCTGCACATTAATGCTCTGCGTTCTTGACGACGATGGTTCTTACAATGAAGTATGGTCTTTGAAAAGTGAGGAAACAATCAGAAAGATGTTTGATGAAGCGGGCTGCACATACTACACCAGAGATCAGATCATCGACATGTTCTGGAGAGATCATGTGAAGATGCTTGAGAGCATCGATTACGGACTGGATGCCATGATGAACACATCGCTTGCTGATAGCGGGATCAACTGGAAGAAATAAAACCAAGGGGATAATGGAATAGTAAAAGAGGGTGTCCTTTGTGACACCCTCTGATCTTTTACTTAGCTTCGAAATTTGTTTCCGGATCCCAGTAGAGGTCTTCGTGTTTGTGCATCCAGGCGGAAAGAGCTTCTGTCATCTTGTGAGCATCGTTGTCGAAGTCTTCACCGTGGAGAGGCTCGCCGACATAGATCCTGATCTTGCGGCGGTGGAAGCCGTTTAAAGGATGGGGCTTTTTAGAAGTTCTCGGCCAGATCTGATATGCGCCTGCGATGTAGACGGGAACCATGGGAACGCCAGCCTTGATAGCAAGGTAAGCTGCGCCGTCCTTCATCTCGGCGAGCTTGCCGGTGTGGGATCTTGTGCCTTCAGGGAAGACGAAGCAGATATTTCCTTTCTCGACTTCCTTCTTGGCTTTGATAAGTCCTCTAACGGGGTTGCCGTAACGGTCAACGGCGATGCCTCTGCCTACACGCATGATGAGGCGGCCGAGCTTGCCGTGGTTAGTCTCAAGGTCTGAAGCTGCGAGGCAGCACATCCACTTGAAGTGACCCCTGGGGAGATAGTCTATGATGAGAACGCCGTCAGGATAGCTCTGGTGGTTGGATGCTACGACATAAGGATTGTTCTTAGGGAAATTCTCGCGACCGATACACTTCATATCGCAGAGGATATGGGTAAGGAGAAGGAATCCGTCCTTGGCCAGTACATCCATGAAGCCTCTTTTGGTAGGGTACTTCTCGTCCAGGTGCTTATGATGGTCAGCTTTAGACATCTTAGGCTCTGAATCCTGAGCTGCCGTATCCTGTTTTATTACTTTTTCTTCTTCAGACATATATACTCCTGAATGGTCTCTGTCTTAATTACGCACCTATTATACTCAAAAAAGGTAATTTAGCGAATTATTGTAAAATATTTCCAAAGTATGTTATATTTTCAGTTGCGCTTGACTTTTAGCTTTAGCTAGGACAAAGCACATGGAGGTAATAGTATGAATCCTGTTCAGGGCACACCTGTATATACAGCTGAGAAGTTCACGGACGTCAGGGATTTGGTTGTCCGTACTTGCGACAAGTACTCTGAGCTTGATGCGTTCATTTTCAGACGTTCACCCAAGCTTTCTGAAGTTCACAGGAGCTTTTTCGAATACGGCAATGACATTAAGGGTCTTGCTACGTATATCCTCAACAGCAAATATGCCGGCGACAGACTTGCCGTAGTAGGCGAGAATGCGTACGAGTGGTTCGTATCCTATAACGCGATCCTTTCATCCGGCGCTGTCGGTGTCCCTTTGGACAGAATGCTTCCTGAAGAAGAACTCATCCAGCTTCTCGTAAGATCTAAATCAAAGCTCATCTTCTACCATCACAAGCATCACAAGATGATGCTCTCGATCGCCCAGAAGATCAAATCAGGCGAACTCGACATCCCGCTCGATAAGTTTGTAATCTTCTATAAGGAAGGCCTCACAGGCAAGACACCTGATGACACATGGCCTGAAGATGACAAGCGTTTCGTTGATATCTACGACCTTATCAAGGACGGTAATTTCTTAAGGGAAGCGGGCGACACAAAGTTCGAAGATACGGAGATCGATGTGAATGAGGCAAAGATCATTCTCTTTACTTCAGGCACGACTTCGATGAGTAAGGGTGTCCTGCTCTCGCATACGAATATTATGAGCAATGTTTATTCGATATCCCAGACGCTTGATGTAAGAAGAGGAGACAGGGCTTTCTCGATCCTCCCTTTGCATCACACGTTTGAGAATACCTGCGATTTCTTTATCCTCGCATGCGGTGCGTGCATCTGCATGTGCGACGGCTTAAGATATATCGTTAAGAACATGGAGGAATGGAAGCCGAATGTATGTATTTCCGTTCCTCTCCTTTTCGAAAATATCTACTCGAAGATCGAAGACGGTATCAAGGCATCCGGCAAGGAAAGGATCATTTCTGTTGCAAGACCTGTTACGAGGTTCCTCAAGAAGTGCGGCCTTGATGTCAGACGCAATGTGTTCAAGGACATCCTGGATAAGCTCGGCGGGAATCTCCGCATGGTAGTTATCGGCGGCGCCGGTATCGACAAGAGATACATCGACGCATTCACGGATTTCGGTCTCCAGTTCTATATGGGTTACGGCCTTACTGAGACCTCACCGGTTATCTCGGTTACCAATGAAGTATGCAATGTCCACGGCTCTGTCGGTCGTCCTATGGCAGGCATTACTGTTGCAATAGATGCTGAGGGCAAGGGACCCAAGGCAGTAGGCGAGATCCTTACAAAGTCTGACTGTGTCATGCTCGGTTATTACGAGAATGAAGAGGCTACCAAGGAAGCGATAGATGCCGACGGCTGGTTCCACACAGGTGACATGGGCTTTATCGACAAGACAGGTTCGATCCATATTACGGGCCGTGTTAAGTCCATGATCGTTCTTACGAATGGTAAGAAGGCTTTCCCTGAAGAGATCGAGGCAGTCCTTACTGAGATCAAGGGTGTTGCAGAGGCATTCGTCTGGGGCAACCGCAATGAGCGTGACGCAATCGATATCTGCGCCAAGCTCCTTGTAAACCGTAAAGTCATCGGTGCTGAGTTAGGACTTCCTACAGAGGCTGAAGACAGCCAGATAGAGACATATTTGAGCGATAAGATGCATGAGGCAAACCACAAGATGCCTCAGTATAAGATCGTCCGCAATTATGTCTTCTCCGAAGAAGACATGATCAAGACAACGACTCTTAAGATAAAGCGTCCCAAGGAGCAGGAGCATATCGAATCCCGCCTTGCCGAGTTAGGTTACACGATGACTGCTGTAAACGGCAAGAACTTCGATAAGCTGATCAAGTCAAATTAAAGGATCTCTATGGCCTCTGTCCGTAAACTCGTTCTCGGGTCACGTGAAGTCACGGTCGAATTCGAACGCAAGAGAATCAGGAACATCAACGTCCGCGTAAGGCGCGACGGGACTTTATACTGTTCGCTGCCTTATTACGCTTCGGTCAGTGAGGCAGAGGCATTCATTATCTCCAAGCAGGACTATCTTCTGAAGTCTCTGGATTCAGTGCTTCTGGATGAGAAGACCAAGAGTCTTTCGCGTCAGTATGTCGACGGCGAGGTGTTTTCTGTTCTCGGAAAGCCTTATGTTCTTAAGGTTTTGGAGAGCTCGAAAAGCACATGCCGCGCTGAAGACGGCATCATCACGCTTGAAGTTACTGACACTTCAAATTACCGCACCAGATACATGACTTACGAGAAGTGGAGAAGGCGCTGCATCAGGAGCGTTATCGTTGATCTTTGCAATGAGATGTATCCGCTGTTCGAACGCCGCGGCGTTGCTGCACCGAAGAAGATAACGCTTGGCGAATATAAGTCTTTCTGGGGCGAGTGCTTCGCAAAAAGGGGCGAACTGAAGTTCAGCTACAGGCTTTTCGAGAAGGACAGGGAACTCATAAGATATGTCGTTGTGCACGAGTTCGCACATTTTATCGAGCCCAATCACTCAAGCCGTTTCTGGGCCATAGTCGCAGAGATCGTTCCGGATTATAAAGAACTTCGAAAAAGGCTTAATTCAAACGCTTCAAAATAATATATAATTAAATTTGATAACTGCATCCGGAGGAATCACTTATGGGTGAACTCAATCTTGAACGAAGCAACGTCAAATTCGATCTGTGGGAGCGCAAACTCCTTGACTTAAGTACCCGTAATTCACTTCTTAATCTGAGGATCAAAGGAACCAGCATTCCGCTGTTCGTTCCTGACTGTGCGAAGATCGAAGATTATATTGCTCAGGAGAAGAACTTCTCGATCATCTCGAGAGGTGATGAGGAAGAGGATGAAGAGGAAGAAACTTCAGAAGAGACTGAAGCTAAGGAAGTCCCTGATGCGATAAAGCCCGTTGAAGAAAATGCTGAAAATGCGGAGCCGACTCCCGTAGAGGCTTTGGCAGCTGAAGCTGAGAAGCCTGTAGAAGAAGCCGGGAAGCCGGAAGAAGAGGCAGAGAAGGCCGAAGAAAAGCCTGAAGAGCCTGCTGATAAGACGACTGAAGAAAAGCCTGTTCAGGAAGCCGATGCGGCAGTTGCTGCCAAGACTCCTGCGAAAAAGAAGAAGATCAAGAAGATCCCTGCAAAAGATTATGCTCTTGAGGATCTTCCCAAGATAGATGAATTCCGTGAATACATTGAGAAGCAGTATGAGAAGGGCGTGCTCGTCTCATCGTTGACGAATGCAGTACTCGATAAGAATATCAAGACGCTTTACAGAGGTGCCAAGACTTCTATGGAAGAGAACGGCGCCAATACTTTGTTCCTGGCATGCGGATTCTTAAAATGGTACGAGAAGGACAGAAAGGAACCGTGCTATGCGCCTATCCTCCTGATCCCTGTAGAACTCGTTAAGAAGTTCGGCATCAAGTATACGATGAGAAGAAGGGACGAGGACGTCCAGTTCAACGTTACTGTCTCAGAGAAATTGAGACAGGACTTCAAGATCGATTTCGATTCGTTCAGCAAGGAACTTCCCACAGATGAGAACGGCGTTGACGTTCCGAAGATCTTTGAGCAGATCAGGGAAGTCGTAAAGCCTCTTAAGACATGGGAAGTAGTTGAGTCATGCGTACTCGGCCTTTTCTCGTTCTCGCAGTTCGTTATGTGGAATGACATGCACAGCCACAGGGATGAGATCGCGCAGAACAAGATCGTTAAGAGCCTTATCAACGGACAGCTCGAATGGGATTATCAGGACATCTCTGCAAACGGCAAGGTTCCGGAAGAAGACGTATATCTTCCTATCGTTGCCGATGCTTCACAGCTTGCTGCGATCAAGCGTGCAGGCGAAGGTACAAGCTTTGTTCTCCACGGCCCTCCGGGAACAGGTAAATCACAGACTATCACATCCATAATCGCGAACTGTCTTGCAAATGGTAAGAAGGTTCTTTTCGCAGCCGAGAAAAAGGCTGCTCTGGATGTTGTTTACAAGCGTTTGGAGAAGATCGGCATCGCGCCTTTCTGCCTCGAGCTTCATTCGAACAAAGTGCGCAAAAGCTATGTTCTTGACCAGCTCAAGATAGCAAGTGAAGTAAGTCTTAAGGCTAAGGGTGACGGCGATTACAATAAGGCTTTGGAAGATATCGCCGCTAAGAGAAGAGAACTCGATAAGTACGTTGAAGAACTCCACATCAAGCGCGGCTGCGGAATGTCGCTTTATGAGCTCATCAATGTTTATGCAAGCAACCAGTCAGCTCCGGAGTGCGGTGCTTTTGACGACGGTTTTGTTAATGAACTTACAGCTGACAGAGTTAAGGAAGTCGAGTCTTCTCTGGGTGAACTTGTTGCATCTTCAACACACCTTAACGGCAAGCTTCCATTCGTTAAGTCATCCGCTTATTCACAGGATGCTAAGAACAAACTTCCTGTCTTGGTCGATGCTTTTGTTAAGGCTTATGAGGAGTTCTCCGCAAGCGTTGATGCATTCGATAAGCTCCTTGCAGATAACAATTGCCGTATCCCGGGTGAACCCAAGACCATCGGCAGGATTGCAGGTCTCAGCTCATGCAGCGCATTGATCGCAAAGATCAAGGGACTTAATCTTCCTAAAGGCATGATCTGCTGTGATGATACAGACAGCGCTTATCTTACTATGCGCGACACTATCGTAAGCTGTAAGGATGCGATCGCCAAGCGTGACGCGATCCTTACTGTATACCAGCCCGGTTTCCTTGATCTTGACGGCGCGGCGCTTCTTAGCGAGATCGTTACCGCAAAGGCTAAGAATGCACTTGTAAGAGGCATGGCCGAGAATGCGGTTTACAAGAAGGTCAAGGCATACGATATCAAGGGCAACCGTAAGGAAGTTCTGGAGCAGGATTTCAAGCTCCTTTCCGATTACAAGAATTCAGTACAGAACGCCATGAACTATATAACCCTTGCAAGAGGTTATTTTGGCGAACTCTATAATCCGGGCGCAGCTTTCCCGGGATTTGACATCGCATATTTCGAAGCTGCAAACGAGAATGCCCATGCTGTATTTGCTGAGTTTGCTCCTTTCGATCCTACAGGATCACTTCGAAAACTCATCGGCAACGGAGACGTTCTTGTTACCGATGCTGCAAATGCTTTCAATACGAAGTCCGGTGCATACAAGGCTTCCTACGATGAGCTCAATGCAACATACGGTCTTGAGTATGGCGCATTTGAACCTGCTTCTGCATTGCTCGAGGCAAAGAAGCAGATGGCAGAGACATTGAAGGCTGACAGCGAATACTTAAGAGACAGAATGCAGTTCAATCTCATGGCTTCCAAGTGCGGCCAGTATAAGATATCCAATCTCGTTTCCGGTTACGGAACGGGAATGATCTCAGGTGATGAGCTCACAGGCTCTTTCAGAAAGGGCTACAGCTCAATGCTCATCTCCATGATCATCGATAACTCTGAAGTATTGAGAACATTCTCCGGTCTTGTTTTCGAGCAGAAGATAAGCGAGCTTTCAAAGGTCAACGATGACTTCGAGAAGCTCACAAGACAGGAGATCTATCTGAAGATCGCAAGGAACCTTCCTGACCTGAGCAAAGATGCTAATGTATCTTCAGCATTGGGAATCCTGCAGCATGCGATCAAGGCAGGCGGAAGAGGCGTATCGATAAGAACGCTCTTTACGCAGATCGGCGAGCTCATCTTAAAGCTCTGTCCGTGCGTGCTAATGAGTCCTCTGTCATGCGCGCAGTTCCTTGATCCCGATAAGTGCGGAATGTTTGATATCGTTGTATTCGACGAGGCTTCTCAGCTTCCCACATGCAAGGCAATAGGCGTTATTGCAAGAGGTAAGGAAGCCGTTATCGTAGGCGACCCTAAGCAGATGCCGCCTACATCATTCTTCATGGAACAGGTCGATGACGGTGATGATGATTTCGAGACAGATGACTTAGAGAGCATCCTCGACGACTGCCTCGCTATCTCAATGCCCCAGATGTTCCTCGCATGGCACTACAGAAGCCGTCACGAGAGTCTTATCACATTCTCCAACAAGGCATTCTACGACGGAAGACTCTATACATTCCCGTCACCTGATGACAGGGTATCAAAGGTTACGATGGTCGACTGCGCAGGTTCATTCGATTCCGGTAAGACCAGAACGAATAAGGTCGAAGCACAGGCCGTAATCGATGAGATCATTAAGAGAGCGCACGATCCCGAACTGTCGAAATACAGCGTCGGTGTCGTTACGTTCAATATTCAGCAGCAGTCTTTGATCGAAGACCTCCTGGACGAAGCAGCAAGCAAGGATCCTGACCTTGAGAAATGGGCTTTCGGCAGTGAAGAGCCTATATTCGTTAAGAACTTGGAGAACGTTCAGGGTGATGAACGTGACGTTATCCTGTTCTCGATCGGATACGGTAAGGATGAGACAGGCAAGCTCATAATGAACTTCGGTCCTCTCAACAGAGACGGAGGCTGGAGAAGACTTAACGTTGCCGTTACAAGATCCAGGATCGAGATGAAAGTATTCTCGTCCATGTCACCTGAAGAGATCCGTATCAACGATACTGCTTCTGAGGGTGTCCGTGCATTTAAGAGATTCCTGCAGTATGCGGCAGGCAGCACGATCTGGGATCAGGATATCGCCAATACCGGCAGCTCATCAGACAGCTCCGGCACGCCTCTTATCGACCGCAATGCATCCTTCACGGGTATCGCAGACGATATCTGCGCAAGGTTCAAGGCTATCGGCTACGATACAGACAAGGGCGTAGGCAAATCCGGATTCAAGATCGACATCGGTGTCGTATCACCCGAGAAGGACGGTACATACTGCCTTGGTATCCTTCTGGACGGTCCTGTCTATGCGGCATCCGGAACGACCACATCAAGAGAAGTATCCCAGCTCTCAATGCTCAAGGGCTTCGGCTGGAATATCGTAAGAATATGGTCTCTTGAGTGGTGGGAGAATCCCGACAAGGTTTTCGAGAAGCTCGTAGCGATAATAAATGATTCTCAGAAGAAAGACGAGACTCCGGCTGAAGAGACTCCTTCTGAAGTACCTTCGGAGGGAACGGACGCTCCTTCTGAACCTGCAGATGAAGAACCCGCAGAGGAGGGCAGATCTGATCCTCAGGTGACGATCTACGGCGCCGAAACTGAAGAAGAGACAGACGGATCGGAAGATCAGGCTCAAAAAAAAACTGACGATGTAGAGGCGGATCCTGTTAAAGGAAATCCTGAGATCACTTATAAGTCTTCAGATCTGAAAATGAAGCAGATGACTGCCGGTGATTTCTGTGACAATGCTTTTATGACGAATTCATTGGTTGATGCTTTCGTTGAGATCGTCGAAAAGGAATCGCCGGTCAGTTTGGATCTTCTTTCAAAAGAACTGATCGCTTCTGCAGGCATTGCCAAGATGACGCCTAAGCTCCGTGCACGCTGCAAAGACCTTATGATGCGCGCAGGTTCAAGGATCAAGTATTTCTCGCAAAAGCTGGACCTTGCATCTGAAGAAGACGATGAAGTTATCTTCCTCTGGAGAGAAGGAACTGACATGGGCAAGGTAATGGATCATTACCGTGTGCCTGCAGAAGGCGAGAAGCCCAGAAAGGCCTGTGACATTCCTGTCCAGGAGGCTGCCTGCGCTTCAAGATATCTGGCGGTATCCCAGTACGGCATGCCTTATGAGAGCCTTATCGTTGAGACGGCTAAGGCCTTGGGATTATCGAGAGCTCCTGCAGATTCTGACAACTACAGGCTCGGAAAGCGTGCAGTAGACTATTGTATCAGGCAGCAGCTCCTGCTACTGGACGATGACGGTTTTGTAAAAGGAACAGATTGATATCAATTGTGCGAGCATTTCCGCACAAGCGGGCTCTGCACGCGCGGAGGACCTTTGCGAGCATAATGATATCAATCGTATGGTATAATCTGCAAAGATGGGTGAAGAACAGAACAATATATCTTTGAATAAGAGCACTAGTCAGTTGCCTATATACGAGCGACCGGGAAGACTTGATCCCGACCGTCATATTCCGATGGATAAGCGCAGCAGAGTAGATGTTAATGTCCATTATTCCGATGGCCCGAAGGGTTATTTCAAAGATTCCGATACACCTGAATTTACCGGAGAGTCAGCAAATGCCATGGATCCTTTTGAGGACACGGCATTATTGTATGGTGACGTTAAGCCTAAAGTCGTCGGAGTCAGGACAGGCGCTCCCAAGATGGAAAGCAAGATATTCATTCCTGAGCTCGATACTACTGAGGTAAGGCAGAAGATAAGAAAGCCGGTTGTAGCAGCACCGGAACCTGAACCGGAGATCTATATCGCCGAAGAAGATAAGGCTGCCTCATCAGATTATATTGCCGATGCATTCAGCGGTGTTGAGACCGTCGAAAAGCACGAGAAGAAAGCCTCTCAGATCGTTGATATCGCAAGGCTTAAGATGTATGTCCTTCTTCTGGGCGTAGTCGTTGTGCTTGAAGTTGCCGGAATCGCTTTGCTCGTAATGCTTTAAATTCCAATTACCTGATCGGTTTAAGTAAGCGGGATCAGGTCGACCTCATCTTCTGTATATACAGGAATTCCGTTATTTATCAGCGTTTCTGCAGTAACTCCGTTGCCTGCGCATTTGCCGCCGGTGAATGTGCCGTCGTAGATCATGCCTTTGCCGCATGAAGGGCTGTTAGCCTTAAGGATCGCAAAGTCAGCGCCAAGGGTCTTTGCAAGATAAAGTGCCGTTTGGGCGCCTTTCTGGTATTCAGCAGTTACATCGGTGCCGTCTCTCATCATTACTTTGTCTCCGACTCTCTCGGAAGGAGTGCGGGGAGTGGGGAGTCCGCCGGCCTGTTCCGGACAGACGGGGATAAGGGTATGATCCTTACTTAGTTCGATTACTTTCTGGCAGGGGCAGGCGTCGCCCTTATATCTGCATTCAATCCCTAAAAGACAAGAACTGACAAGAATTTTAGACATTTTGATCTCCCGAAAAATAAATTACAAATATGTTACATTGGCTATTTATTAAACTTGGTTTTTTTATTATAATTTTCCCAATGTGAGTTTGGCAATTCTTTTATGAAGGTGGAAATTATGGACAGTAAGTACATGGAAAATGTAACTGTTTTCGATCACCCTTTGATCAGACACAAAGTCACTCATCTATGTGACGTTAATACCGGTTCAAAGGAATTCTGCGAAATCGTCAAAGAGATTACAATGTTAATGGGATATGAGGTGCTTAAGGATCTGCCAACCAAGATGGTAGAGATACAGGCACCTCTTTCTAAATTTGAGTCACCTGTCATTGCTGAGGACTTTACGATCGTTCCGATCTTAAGGGCAGGCCTTGGCATGGTTGACGGCTTAAGAAGTCTTCTTCCCACTGCAAAGGTAGGACATGTCGGCCTTTACAGAGACGAAGAGACATTGCAGCCGGTACAGTATTACTTCAAGCTGCCGGTTGATGTTACTGAGGGGGAAGTTATTATTGTCGACCCTGCATTCGCAACGGGGGTTAGCGCAGAAGCGACAATAAAGCTTCTTAAGGAGGCAGGATGCAAGAGAATCAAGTTCATGTGCATCTTTTCTTGCGACCAGGGAATCGAATTCGTTCATTCCCGTCATCCTGAAGTGCCTATCTATGCTGCTTATCATTCAACTTATCCGTTGAATGAAAAAGGCTACATCATCGATGCTGCCGGTGACGCAGGTGACAGGATCTGCGGTACCGTTAGTTATAAACCACAATAAGTATTCAGGAGGGCTACAATGAAACTTGTTTATGATGTAAGCGATAAGCCGAAATTCAGTAAGACTATCGTTTTCGCGTTACAGCAGATGATCGCTATCATGGCTGCTACGCTCCTTGTCCCGATGATCGTCACATCGTACGGTCTTGAGGCAGATCCTTCAGCCGCTTTGTTCGGCGCTGGTATTGGTACTTTGGTGTACATTTTCTTTACGAAGAAGAAGAGTCCGGTTTTCCTCGGAAGCTCCTTCACATTCCTTGGCGCATATGCTGCCTCTGTAGGTCAGAATTTCGGATACCTCGGAATCATCCTCGGTGTCTTATTTGCCGGCCTTGTTTATGTCGTTATCGGTCTCATTATCAAGTTCGTCGGTTCCGGTTGGGTTAACAAACTCATGCCTGCCGTAATCATCGGACCCATCGTTGCCCTCATCGGTCTTTCTTTGTCAGGAACAGCTACAAGCTGGATGTCCACAAACGGCGGCGATACATACAGCCTCATTACGATCCTTGTCGGTGCAGTAACATTCTTTGCAATCGTTATCGCATCTGTTAAGGGTTCAGATAACATCAAGCTCATCCCGTTTATTGTCGGTATCGGCGTCGGATACGTATTCGCTTTGGTACTTACTCTTATCGGAATGGCTGCAGGCATTGAATCATTGAAGATCCTGAGCTTTGATTCTTTCTCATCTGCATTTGTTCCGTTCTCTGTTTCTTCCATCGTTAAGATGCCTGACTTCTTCTTCCTCAAGGCTATCCAGGAGAAGGGCTGGCAGACACTTTCCGGTGCAGACATCGGTTCCATTGCTCTTATCTATGTACCTATCGGTGTTGTAGAACTTGCTCAGCATATCGCTGACCACAAGAACCTCGGCAACATCATCAACAAGGACCTCATTACTGATCCCGGTCTTGATAACACACTCTTCGGTGACGGTGTCGGATCCATCGTAGGTTCTATCTTCGGCGGTGCCGCAAACACAACATACGGCGAGTCCATCGGCTGCGTTGCCATCACAGGTAATGCTTCCATCATCACGATCATGGTTGCTTCATTAGGTTGTATGATCCTGTCATTCTTCACACCTTTTGTTGCTTTGATCAATTCCATCCCTAAGTGCGTTATGGGTGGTGCATGTGTTGCACTCTACGGCTTTATCGCAGTATCCGGTCTCCAGATGCTCCGTAAGGTCGACCTCGGCAACAGCAAGAACCTGTTCATCGTTTCAGGTATCCTCGTTACAGGTATCGGCGGACTTACACTCAATTTCGGCTTCAACGAAATGACACAGGGTCCTATCCTTACAGTTACAGCTCTTGCAGTAGCTCTTATCTTCGGTATCGTAACAAACCTCATCGTTAACAACGGTAAGCTTGTTGCTGATTCTTCCGAAACAGATAAAAAATAATAGTTAAAAGAACAAACATCTTTTTAACAGAAAAGGAAACGGAATATGCAGTACAAAGATTTTAAGAACGTTCAGGTTATGGAGCATCCGCTCATTAAGCACAAGATCTCTCTTTTAAGAAAGGTTGAGACAGGCACATATGAGTTCAGACATCTCGTAGAAGAGATCGCTACTCTTGAAGGTTATGAAGCTTTAAGAGATCTTCCTTTGAAGGACGTTGAAGTTCAGACTCCTCTTGAGAAGACTATGACACCCATGATCGACGGTAAGAAACTTGCTATAGTTCCTATCCTTCGTGCAGGTCTCGGCATGGTACCGGGCGTCCAGGCTCTCACTCCTCTTGCAAAGGTCGGTCATATCGGCCTTTACAGAGATCCTGAGACACATGAACCTCACGATTATTATTGCAAGCTTCCTGATCCTATCGACCAGCGCTTGATCGTAGTAGTCGATCCTATGCTCGCTACAGGCGGTTCTGCCGTTGATGCCATCAATTCCATTAAGGCACACGGCGGTAAGAACATCAAGTTCATGTGCATCATCGCAGCTCCGGTAGGAATCGAGAGACTTGCAAAGGCTCATCCTGACATCGATATCTATGTAGGTAACGTTGACAGAGAGCTTAATGAAAACGCGTACATTCTCCCCGGTTTGGGAGATGCGGGTGACCGTATTTTCGGCACCAAATAAAACAAATTAACCATTGGAGGAAAAGTGTTATATGGTTATTAAGAAGATCGTAGCTTCTGTAATGGCAGTTGCTACATTGGCTATGGCTTTCGCAGGCTGCGGCAAGAAGGAAAGCAACAAGTTCGTTGTTGGATTTGACCAGGAATTCCCGCCCATGGGGTTCGTCGCTGATGACGGTTCTTATGTCGGATTTGACCTGGATCTTGCAAAGGAAGCTGCTAAGCGTATGGGTAAAGAGTTCGTAGCTCAGCCTATCGCTTGGGATTCCAAGGACCAGGAGCTTGCTACAGGCAACATTGACTGCATCTGGAACGGATTTACGATGACAGATGAGAGAGCAGACAAGTACGCATGGACATCAGCTTATATGGCTAATGCCCAGGTAGTTGTAGTTAAGAATGATTCGGGCATTTCTTCACTCGCTGATCTCGCAGGCAAGACAGTAGCCGTTCAGAAGGATTCTTCAGGACTTGAAGCTGTCGAAGATAATGCTGATCTTAAGGCTTCTTTCGGAAAGCTCGTTGAGATGGATTCATATCTCAATGCAATGATGGAGCTTGAGATGGGTTCTGTAGACGCGATCGTTATGGACGAGATCGTTGCACGTTATGAGATCCAGACATCCGGCAAGGCATTTACGGTTCTTGATGAATCTGTTGCTACCGAACAGTACGGTGTAGGCTTCTACAAGGACAACAAGGACCTTCGCGACAAGGTTCAGAAGGTTTTGGAGGAGATGGCTGCTGACGGTACAATGGCTCAGATCTCCACAAAGTGGTTCGGTAAGGACATTACGATCATCGGAAAGTAATCCTTAAAACAACTTAAAAACCAGGAGGGTGTCTTAACTGACACCCTCTTTTATTGTCCGGAAATATTAGCGAACTCTGTTTTAAGTGTAATTCTCAATGTATTCGTAGTAATCGATAAATGTTACTTTCACTTCATTGGGAATGCCGTAGTACAGCTTATAATTTTCCATCCAGTAGTCATCGAAATCAAAAACATTGGCACCGATACAGTACTGGATATAGTTCGGAACTTCAGGAATAATGATTTCCTCACTGCCTGATTCAATGCCTTTGGCTATAGCTTCATCTCTGAGTTTATATGTCTTATATGCGATCGATTGACCTGCAATAGCCAGGATAAGAACAGCTGTGATCAGAACGCGTGTCAGCATTCCCATGACAGAAACACTGAACTTGGCTTTGAATCTGTCGGCAAATGGCTTGATCTCAATGTTTTCCGCTATGTGCCTGATCATAAAGCAGAAGAGCAGTATCCAATGGATATAGGGCTGCAGGAAGCATCTTTCCGGAGCCGGATAAACAAACACCAGAGGACCGACTAATACTATCTGAGAGAATGCACAGATAAACCCGTTTTGCTTTTCTTTTCTGGTTAATACTGAATTCAAGAGCAAATAGATTATGTATAAACAGAACAGTATTGATAAGACGGCGAAAACAGTACGGCCTGCGCGACGATCATCCAGCCAAGCCTTTTCTATAAGACAATAAAAGAATACTGCAAAGAACAAAGTGCTTATAACTGCATTCAATCTTCTGAATCTCTTAGTTACAAACAAACTGAATGGGATCATGGTAAAAGCGGTTATGACGCTCATATACCCATAAGTCATCCACTTAACAACAATATTGATCACAAACGTTTCCCAGGCGTAAGAAAGACTGTTGATCAAACCGCCGGATATATGGATTTCCTTGTAATCCTCACCGTTGATAGCCTTCATATATCCGCCATTGCTGAACATTAATAACACGCCAATGATGGAGAATATTATGAATAAAGCGCATGAGACTGAGATTTTCTTATATCTGTCATAGTAAATAAACAATGTAATCATTAACAGGAAGAAGATATAAATCGTCGTGGTCTCCATAATACCCTGAGATAAAACTACGATCAGACATATTATGCAGGTTGCCGGAACAGATAAACGCTTTCCTTCAAGGATATGGTTTATACAAAGATCATATAAAAACAGAACCGATAAGACAGGCAGAACGTAATTCGTAAATCCTGATACCCAGGTGACGGTCTGGTTGAACATTTCTGCCGGTATGAGGATCAGAAGGATCAGAGAAAGATAGAAGAGATACGCGTTTTTGACCGTTCTGTACAGGTAATACCCGACACCGCCTAAGACAGCGAGCTCAATAACAACACGTAATACGGATGGTATGTGAAGAAGAATGGGAGTAACAATGTTGGAGAAGAATCTGCCGTTATAATCAGCAGAAAGTGTCTTGAGCCGCTCGATTCCAACCGAACTTCCCCAGGCCCAGTCATCCAATCTTAACGGTGACAGATAAAGCATAGTAAACGTTAATCCGACTATCAGGATCGAAAGGATGATATTGACACTATTGTCTTTTGTCAGGTACAGCTTCAGTTTTTCAGACTTCATATGGTTCCTTGACCCCATTATAAAAAAGATAGTGATAACTTAATCTGTTGATCATTCTTTTAAAAAATATTAATAGGGTTACTTGAATGATACTTCAAAAAGGGGGCATCGTTCAACTGTCTTTATGTTCTAAATTATTATTTTTCTTTTTATTAAAGGGAAGCTCCACAAGTTCCCAGAAATACTTAAAGAGCACACTTGCAACCCATGCAGTAGCGTTGATCACGAAGAACATTCCCAGATTGATCAGATGTATCGAAATGCCGTCGTTCATTAGATCGGGAATGATCTTTATGAACCATTCCTGGATGCAGTAAGATTCGAGCGTAAATGTTCCGAAGAAGCTGATGACCATAACGAGGATCTTGCCGAACAATGACAGGTGGCGTTCAGCCAGGTCCAGTATTTTCGCGATGAGGAAGGGAAGGCTTACCGCAATAAGAAGATTCGGAAGGAAACAGTTTCCGACAGGCAGTATCAGATAAACATTCTGTAATGTCGTGAAATATGTAAGAATAAGACCTGCTGTCAGGATAACGACCAGTAATACATAGGTCCAGGCCTTAAACACGATGTTCTTATGGTTCTGAGTAATATGTCCGAACAGAATGCCTATAAGGAATACGGGGATCCTGTTAGTAAAACCGTAAAGATCTATGCGCATGATGTTCTGAACGATAAGCGAGATGATGAGCCATATAGCGATCACGATGCCGGTGAACAGGATCTTGTTTTTGGCTTTGCCGAATATCTTGTAGTAGAGAGGGAAGAACAGATAAAGCGTAACTATCGCGAATACAAACCACATGATGCCGTCGGCTTTCTCGAAAAAGAAATCATACCCGCTGATGTGCTTTATGAATTCAGAGGTGCTCCATCTGAACACTTGCCAAAGGAATACAGATACTACCAGAAAAGGCAGGAGTATCCTGCGCAAACGTCTGTAATAGAACCTGATGACAGAACCCTTCTTTATGGCATACGTCAGACCGATTCCAGACAGCAAAAGAAAGATATCCACACCGCAGTATCCGATGATCTTAAGATAGCGCTCGAGAAAACCCAAGAGGTTAAAATGCTCAGCTGTCGGAACGGGTGTTACCGGTATCCAGGCATGGAAAGCAAGGATCCATAAAGCCGCAATGCCCATGATCGCATTACGGTATTTAGAGATAAGCAGGAACCCGTTACTGCTGTCTGTATCATTCTGTGATGCAGGTTTGTTCATGCTTACTATTATCAACCTTTTTATGTTTTTGGGGGAGTTCTACAAGTTCCCAGAGATAATTAAATAACAGGCTTGCGACCCAAGATAGACCGGAAGAGATCGCGAAGATCACCAGATTTACAGGAAGTCTTGTGAAGGTAAGGTCTGCAAGAAAACTGACGTAGATCCCGAAAAAGGGAACAAGAAAGCATATATATACGCAGTACATTTCAAGAGACATCTTTCCCCAAAAACCTGTTACTGCACTCAGGAATCTTCCGAAGCGTGGCGCTCTGCGATCAAATATCTCCATCAATTTAGCAGTAAGGAAAGATATGCTTATTGTCAGGAGGATATTAGGCACTACTGCCTTGCCGCCCGGGAGCACTATCTCAAAATCCCTGAAATTATACATATAAGCAAGGAACAATCCTGCAGCGAGAGCTGCGAACAAACCCAGATAGTGTTTTTTCGTAAAAATGATATCCTTCTCACTCTGTGATATCTCTCCGAAATAAATGCCTATAAGGAATACCGGTATTCTGTTGGTGAATCCGTAGAGGTCAAATCTCATGTGTTCACACAGGAGGATGGATAACAGGAACCATAAAGTGATCGAAAGCGCAGTGAAAAGGAGCTTGCTCTTAACTTTGCTGAAAAACTTATAGTAAAGCGGGAATACAAGATAAAGCGTGACAATGGCAGGAACGAACCAACCGAAGGAGTGAATATGTTTTGTAAAGAAAGTAAAGCCTGTAACATTTCCCAAAAACTCCAAAGCTGTCCAGTGCTTGATGGGCCAGCATACAAGTCCGGCTGCAAAATAAGGGAGGAATACTCGTCTGATACGCCTGTAGTAGAACCTTGCTAATGAGCCTTTCTTGATAGCGTATGTTAAGCCCATTCCGGACAGCAGCAGGAATATATCAACTCCGCAATAACCGATCTTTCTTAAGTATTCCTCAACGTAATGGAAGAAAAGCGTAACACTTCCTGTCGGCTGGTTGAAGATAGGGATCCACGCATGGAAAACAAATATCCAAACAGCCGAAATGCCCATAATGACATTACGGTATTTCATGATCAGCTTAAAGCCGTTATTGCTGATGTCCTTGTTCTCATTGTCCATACGAAAAAACTATTTCCCCTTGAACATTTTTGATTTGTTCCCTGACTATTATAATATATAAATAAATTTTTACACGTTTATTTTTAACATCAACTTAATGCGCTGGGTATGATACAATTACTTCTGTGTTGAAAGCTCTTGATATCAATATGTTTAAGGGCTTTTTTATTTCTACTGTTGAGGAACTGTATGGACGAAACGAATCAGGTAATAAGGACTTTGTTCATGACATTGACCCAGCTGGTGCAGGGATTCGGATTTACTCTTGCGATCTTCGGACTGACCTTGCTCTTTTCTATACCTTTGGGTCTTCTTATCTGCAAAGGCAGGATGTCCAAGATCCCTGTTATCTCACTGATATGCAGGTTCTATATCTCTGTCTTAAGAGGCACGCCTCTTATGCTTCAGCTCCTCCTGGTCTATTTCGGACCTTATTACATGTTCAGGGTAAGCCTCGGAAACGACTACCGGTTCATCGCTACCATCATCGCGTTCTCGCTTAATTACGCAGCTTATTTTGCCGAGATCTTCAGAGGCGGAATCCAGTCAATGTCCAAGGGCCAGTACGAAGCTGCCACGGTCTTGGGCTTTTCGAAGTCACAGACATATTTCAAGATCATTCTGCCTCAGGTCATAAAGAGGGTACTGCCCTCAGTATCAAATGAGATCATCACGCTCGTAAAAGATACATCACTCGCTCAGGTCCTCTCCGTAACGGAAATGTTTACGAGAGCGTCCGCAGCCGCATCGAAGCAGGTATCCGTAATGCCGTTCATCGTTGCGGGACTGTTCTACTATGCGATGAACCTTCTTATCGAATTCATCCTAAACCGCGTGGAGAAATCCATGTCTTACTATTCTTAAGCGGGGTAACTTAATGTCTGACGTTAATAATGACATCGTTCTTGAGATAAAAGACATCCACAAGTCCTTCAATAAACTGGAGGTCTTGCAGGGCATCAGCATGGAGGTAAAGCGCGGCGAAGTAGTTGCCGTCATCGGACCTTCAGGCGGCGGTAAATCAACGCTCTTAAGATGCGCCACAACACTCGAAAAGGTCGACGCCGGAAGGATCGTAATCGGCGGCGACGTCCTTTGTGACGAAGTCGACGGACACCTTGTCTATTGCGACAAGAAGCTTGAAAAAGAGATCAGGAGCAAGTTCGGTCTCGTTTTCCAGAACTTCAATCTCTTCCCGCATTTTTCCGTCAGAAGAAATATCACCGAAGCCCTGATCCATGTCCATAAGAAGAGTAAGCCTGAAGCTGATGCAATCTGCGACGGCCTTCTTAAGAAGATGGATCTGGAAGCCAAGGCTGACGAATATCCCTGCAATCTCTCAGGCGGCCAGCAGCAGCGAGTATCGATCGCAAGAGCTCTTGCGACGAACCCTGAGATTATCTTCTTCGATGAGCCCACATCCGCATTGGATCCTGAGCTTACCAAAGGCGTCCTTACTGTCATCAAGGAGCTTGCGCAGGAGAAGATGACGATGGTAATCGTTACTCACGAAATGAGCTTTGCAAGAGACGTTGCAGACCGCATCGTATTCATGGACGGCGGCGTCATCGTCGAAGAGGGTCCTGCATACGATCTCGTTACAAATCCTAAGCAGGAGAGAACTAAGGCGTTCTTAGCCGGCTATTAAGGGCGCAATTATTTAATCCCCTCACTTCAGACAGTATTTGAGTTGCAATTAATTAATTCACGAATTTCAAACAGTATTAGAGATGCAATTATATAATCCCCTCACTTCAAACAGTATTTGCTGGCGCAAATAACTCGTTCGTGGGATTATATAATTGCTTATCGATAAGGGGGAATTAGGAGAAACGTTATGTTTAACTTTGACGAACTAATAGATAGAAATACTCCGGAAGATCTTAAGCATGCGAAGATAGAAGGTATCGACGATCTTATTCCCATGTGGGTCGCTGATATGGATTTCAGAACTCCTGATGAAGTCGTTGATGCTCTTGTTGAGCAGGCAAAAAGAGGCGTTTACGGTTATTCTGAAGCAGATGAATCCTACGACCGCGCGCTTGTTAGTTGGTATAAGAGAAGATACGGCTGGGACGTAGATCCCAAGACGGTTCTAAAGATGCCCGGCGTTGTCCTCGGTATCTCAGATTTGATAAACGCACTTACAAAAGTGAACGACAGCATCCTTATCTTCGAACCGCTTTATGGTCCTATCGGCAGAGCTGTAAAGGGAAGTGGCAGAAACTTAGTAGTATCAGATCTTGTCATGAAGGGTTCCCGTTATGAGATCGACTTTGAAGACTTTGAGAATAAGGTCCGAGAGAATGATGTGAAGATGCTGATCTTTTGCAATCCGCATAATCCTGCAGGCCGCGTATGGACGAGAGAAGAACTCCTTAAAGTAGGCGATATCTGTCTTAAGAATCACATGGTGATCGTATGCGATGAGATCCACGCAGACTTTGTATACAGCGGATATAAGCATATTCCGATCGCTTCTTTGTCTGATGAGCTAAAGAAGATCACGATCACTTGCACGTCTGCAACGAAGTCATTTAATATCGCGGGAGTCCAGGCTGCAAATATCGTTATTGCAGACGACTCGATGCGAAGGGCAGTAGACAAGTATGCTTTCTCGACCGGTGCGTTCGGATTAAACATCATGGGCCTTGTTGCGACCAGAGCCGCATATACTTACGGCGACAAGTGGATGGATGAACTTGTCGCTTATCTCGAAGGCAACATAGAGCTTGTAAAGACACGTCTTGCAGGAACTAAACTTAAGGTAACGGATATCGAAGGAACATACCTCATGTGGATAGATGCATCAGCGATGGGAATGGACGATCCTTCGAAGTTTTTCCTTGATAATGCGCATATCAGGTTCTCGGAAGGCACGTTCTTCTCGAAGAAGGCAACGCAGTTTATACGTATGAACATCGCATGCCCCAGAAGCGTTGTAAATGAAGCTTTAGAAAGAATGTTGGCGCTTCCTGAAGTCAGATAAGAATCTCTTTTTTCAAAAGCTGCAAAACCGGATCCAGGACTTTTTTCATAATTTTCAGTTCCGGATATAGGACCTCTGTTGACATAAAATCGAACTGGTAGTACGATAATCGTACTGATAGTTCGATTATATAGGATTGGGGGAACTAAATTTGGAGAGAAAAAAACGTAAAGACAGATTAGTAGAGATTCATACGGAATCCGTGCTGATGGCGGCAGAAGAACTTTTCGAAGAGAAGGGATATGAGGCGACTTCGACAGACGACATCGCAAAATACACCGGAATAAGCAAATCAACGATGTATGTTTATTTCAAGAGCAAGCAGATCATCTGGGATTCGATCGTCTGCAAGTATATGGAGCAGCTTTTGGAGGATGCGAAAAAGGCAGCAGAAGGCAACGGCAGCTTTGAGGACAGATATTACAAGCTTTGCTTTGACATCGCCGATAAGTTCGAGAAGCACCCGTTGTTCTGCAAAGGCACTTTGGGAAAGATCTCTGTTGACATGGATCAGGAGATCTACAAGAAGATCTATGATATCGGCGAACAGACCAATGAGGAGATCGCGAAGTTCATCAGAAGCGGAATCGAAGAGGGAAAAGTAAGGAAAGACATCGATATCTATCCTGCGGTCATTATGATGTGGTCATCGATATCAGGGATCATCTCGATGGCAAATGATAAGGAGGAATACCTTAAGCTCAGATTCAACATGAGTAAGGACGAGTATCTGAAGAAAGCATTTAAGATGCTTTTGGAGGGTGCTTTATGAATGCGATCTATTTAAGCGGTTCAGGCAATACAAAGCATATCGTAACGCTGCTCTTACAAGAACTCGGCGGATCCGGAATATGCGCGCCTATTGAGTCAGAAGATGCAATGAAAGCATTAGAGGGCGATGAGCTCTTACTTGCTTATCCGACGATGTTTTCGAATATTCCATATCTTGTAAGAGACTTCATTAACAGTCACGAGACAGCTTGGAAAGGGAAGAAGATCTTCCTCATAACGACCATGGGCCTTTTTGCTGGTGACGGTACAGGATGTGCTGCAAGGCTCCTTAAGAAGTACGGCGCAGAGATCACGGGCGGACTTCAGATCGTTATGCCTGATTCCATAGGTGACTGCAAGGCGCTTAAGAAGTCCAAAGAACAGAATAAGGCGATTATTGAGAAAGCTGACAAACGCATTATCGAAGCAGCAAAACAGATGAGGGCAGGAAAGTATCCTAAAGAAGGTCTGTCGTTTGCAGCGCACATGGCAGGTTTATTCGGCCAAAGGCTCTGGTTCTACAATAAGACGACCGGTTATAAAGATAATGTTAAGATCGATCCTTCAAAGTGCATCGGATGCGGGATCTGTGCGAAGAACTGTCCGACACAGAATATAAAGATCGTGGACGGCAAGGCGGTCGCATCTTCTAAATGCACGATGTGCTACAGATGCATAAACCATTGTCCGAAGCAGGCGATGACGCTTCTGGGCAAGACATTGTATGAGCAGCCGACATTCGATAAGAACTCCAAGTAAAATAAACCCCTGTCAGATGACAGGGGCTTTTTAATCTGCATTATTGTCAGGGAATCACTCCGGTTTGTATGAATCCTTCAAGGATACCGCTCTGTTGAATACCAGGTGATCCGGTGTTGAATCCTTGGAGTCAGCGCAGAAGTAACCTGTTCTCAAGAACTGGAATCTGTCAGCGGGCTTTGTGTCAGCAAGGAATGCTTCGAGCTTGGCGCCCTTGATGATCTCCAATGAATTGGGATTGATGAAATCAAGATAGTTGCAGTCAGCAAGGTCAGGCTGCTCTGTGGTAAAGAGCCTGTCGTAGAGTCTGATCTCACCGTCAACTGCTGTCTTAGCGTCAACCCAGTGAATGGTGGACTTGATCTTTCTGCCGTCCAAAGTGTTGCCGCCTCTTGAATCGGGATCGTATGTGCAGTGAACTGCAGTAACGTTGCCGTTCTCATCGTGATCGCAGGATACGCACTTAACTACATAAGCGGACTTGAGACGGACCTCGTTGCCCGGGAAGAGTCTGAAATACTTGGGAGCAGGAACTTCCATGAAATCTTCTTCTTCGATCCAGAGCTCTCTGGAGAAGGATACCTTACGTGTGCCTGCGTTCTCATCCTTAGGATTGTTCTCTACATCGAACTCTTCTGTCTGTCCCTCAGGATAGTTGTCGATGATTAGCTTAATGGGCTTTAAGACCGCCATTGCCCTCTGAGCGTGATCGTTAAGATCTTCTCTTAAGCAGTATTCAAGGAAAGCGAAATCAACAACGGAGTTGACCTTTGCGACGCCGTTTCTTGCGCTGAAGTTGTGGATTGAAGCAGGTGTATAGCCGCGTCTTCTAAGACCGCAGAGTGTAGGCATTCTTGGGTCATCCCAACCGTCAACGATGCCTGCTTCGATCATGGCACGGAGCTTTCTCTTGGAAAGGACTGTGTGTGTGATGCCAAGTCTTGCGAACTCGATCTGACGGGGCTTGCACTCAACTGAGATGTTGTTTACTACCCAGTCATAAAGAGGTCTGTGTGCTTCGAACTCAAGAGAGCAGAGGGAGTGTGTGATTCCTTCAAGTGCGTCTTCGATCGGATGAGCGAAGTCGTACATGGGGTAGATGCACCACTCTGTGCCTGTTCTGTGATGAGGCAGATGGTTGATCCTGTAGATAACAGGGTCTCTCATATTGAAGTTGCCGGAAGCGAGGTCGATCTTCGCACGGAGAGTCATCTTTCCGTCCTCGAATTCGCCGGCTCTCATTCTCTTAAAGAGATCAAGGCTCTCTTCGATGGGTCTGTCCCTGTAAGGGGAGACTGCGGGAGTCTTTGTATCGCCCCTCATGTCTCTCATCTGGTCGGGTGTAAGCTCGCATACATAAGCGAGGCCTTTTTCGATGAGTTCGATAGCAAATCCGTACATCTTCTCGAAATACTCGGAAGCATAGAAGAATCTGTCATCCCAGTCGTGACCTAACCAATGGATATCTTCCTTGATGGCCTCAACGTATTCCTCATCCTCTTTGGTGGGGTTCGTGTCGTCCATTCTGAGGTTGCAAAGTCCGTTATAAGCTTCAGCGGTACCGAAGTCGATCTCCAAAGCCTTAGCGTGACCGATGTGAAGGTAACCGTTCGGTTCGGGCGGGAATCTGGTATGGATCTTCTTACCGTAGACTCTGCCGCCTTCCTTAAGTTCTTCGTCAATGATCTGCTCAATAAAATTCTTGCTGTCAGCCATTTCTCATATTCTCCAAATCAAAGTCTTGAATAAGCGTATTTAATTCTCTTAAGAGATTCTTCCTTGCCAAGAAGGAGCATGACCTCAGCGCATCCGCCTGGGGTTACTGCAACACCAGCAGCAGCGATCCTTACAGGCCACATAACTACGGAGTTCTTGACCTCAAGGCTCTCTGCGAGTGTCTTCATTGCTTCTGTGATAGCTTCTCTGTCCCAGTCAAGGTTCTCAAGCACGGGGATAGCCTTTTCGAGCATCTGCTTGGAAGATTCCAAAGTTGATTTGCTCTTCTTGTGCTCGAAAAGCTCGAGCTCGAAATCGCCGTATTCCTTAATGAATGAGAGCTTCTCTGTGATCTCGTTGAACTTAGCGATCCTGGGCTTCAAGAGCTCTGCGAGAAGAGCGTAGCATGAAGGATCAACGCCGGCCTCATCGTAGAAGGGCTTTGCGTGCTCCAGGAAGTCCTCATCGGACATAGCCTTGATGTGTTCCTGGTTGACCCATGAGAGCTTGTCGTAGTCGAAAACGGCAGGTGACTTTGAGATGCCGTTGATATCGAATGCTTCGATCAGTTCAGGAAGGGAGAAGATCTCTCTTGTATCCTTGGGTGCCCAGCCTAAGAGAGCGATATAGTTGATGATAGCTTCAGGGAGATAACCTTCGTTAACGAGATCCATAAAGCCTGTGGAGCCGTGACGCTTTGAAAGCTTGGAGATTACTTCGTTGCCTTCCTCGTCAACTGACTTGCCCATGATGAGCGGCAGGTGGATGTATGTGGGGATCTCCCAGCCGAATGCCTCATAAAGGAGGTTGTACTTAGGTGTTGAAGATAAGTACTCGGATCCTCTTACAACGTGAGTGATGCCCATCGTGTGGTCATCGATAACGTTGGCGAAGTTGTAAGTAGGGAATCCGTCTGTCTTGATAAGAACCTGATCGTCCAGATCCTCGTTGGGGAATGTGATGTCTCCGTATACGAGGTCATGGTAAGAAGTGGAGCCTGTAAGGGGCATCTTCTGACGGATGACGTAGGGCATGCCTGCGTCTAAGTTCTTCTGGATCTCTTCGGGAGATAAGTCTCTGCAGTGACGGTCGTAACCGGTGCCCTCAGGAGCATTCTCCTTAAGAGCTTCAAGGCGCTCCTTGGTGCAGAAGCATCTGTAAGCCTTGCCTTGCTCTACGAGCTGCTCGGCATAGGGCTTATACATTGAAAGCCTCTCGCTCTGGACGTAAGGGCCGAACTCGCCGCCGATATCAGGTCCTTCGTCGTGCTCAAGACCTGCAAGCTTCATTGTGTCATATATAACCTGAGTCGCGCCCTCGACATAGCGTTCACGGTCAGTATCCTCAATTCTCAATACAAAAGTGCCGCCTTCGTGCTTTGCCGTAAGGTATTCGTAAAGCGCGGTGCGGAGATTACCGACATGCATAAAACCCGTGGGGCTGGGTGCGAATCTCGTTCTTATTTTCATACATAACCTCTATTAATAAATTTACCTGAGCGTATATTCTAACACTTTTGTGGTAATATACAAATTGACTTTTTAAGCTAAAGGAGCCGTTTGGATCTTGGACAGACTTGATTGCAACAGAAGCTACGATTGCTTTACCGGCAGCGGTATCGCGGAGGAATTTGTCGCGGGTTTTATACTCGAGCAATACGGCAATAAGGACTTAAGTGACCGCGGGATAAAGGTTGCCATAATCTCTGACAGACAGGTCAGCGCTTATTACTACAATGCCTTTGAGAAGCAGTTCGCATTAAGGGATCTTAAGACATTCCTTATCACCATAGAAGAGGGTGAGCAGAATAAGAACCTTTCGCAGGTAAATAACGTTATCAAGGAGCTCAATGAGTACGGCCTTAACAGCAACGACTGGATAATCGGCCTGGGCGGCGGATCCGTTCTTGACATTACGGCATTTGCGGCAGCTCTTTATACCGGAAAGGCGCGTTATATCGCCGTTCCGACGACTTTATCATCCATGGCTGAGACTTGCTGTGCGGATAAGTCTTGCCTTAACTCCGGAAGCCGCAAGAATACTGCATCCGTGGCTATCTCACAGACGGCTGTATTTGTCGATCCGACATTCCTTTCGACGGTTCCGAGGAAATACATTCCGAACGGTTATTCACAGATCATAAGATATGCGCTTTTGGCAGACTTCGGTCTTCTTACCGATCTTATCGAACTCTCAGGCTCAAAGCCTTCAGACATAAGGGTTTTCTTAAACCGCGTATATGCCGCAAGGGCTGCTATCGACAAGAAAAATCCTCTTCTCCTGACATTAGGATCAGAACTTTCTGAAGCTATTGAAGGCTACTTCAGGTTTATGAACTATTCGGAGGGTGAGGCTTTGGCATTAAGCCTTTATGCAACCGTTCCGGAGAAGGTAAGACCGGCTTTCAAGGCGATCTATCTTAAGCTCGGACTTCCTACAGAACTTAAGGGCGTAAGCTTTAACGCGATAATGAATTCGCTGAAAGATTCCTATAGAAAGGGTTCTGCTTCCAATGAAGCTCTCGTGTGCTACGAAGAGTCTGACGGCAAGGGAAGCTGGGCTATTTCGAACCCTTCGACAGAGGAAGCTCTGGCCGTGTTGGAAGACCGTTTGAAGAACATTACGGCTGCCTCTTCACAAGTTGCCTCAAAAGAAGAGGAAACTTAGGGTATAATAGCGAAGTTATGAGTAATATCAGGTTTACAAAGTTTATTGCTGCAGCTTTGTCTTTTGCGGTTCTTGCAGGGCCGCTTGTCTTGACGTCATGTAAGAAGACCGAGAAGACCTCAGGAAAGGCTGCAGATTACGGTTCTTACGGCGCTGAGATCGCAAGAGAGATCGCAGCAAAGTTCCCTGACAGGGCTGCTTATTCTGAGGGCGAGAAAGCTACGGCTTCTTATATCGTAGAGAAGATCAAGGAGATCGGCTATACGCCTGAAGTTCAGAATTTCTCGAAAGAAGTTGGCGAGGGAGAAGAGGCAAAGACCTCTGCGAATTATATCGTTAAGATCCCCGGCACAGGTTTTTATTGCCGCCAGGATGACGGCACATATCAGATAGAACACAGGGTTGCGATAATCGGCGCTCACTATGACGCTGCGCTCCTTCCTGAATATGCTCCGAAGGAAGAAGAGAAGAAGGAAGAACCGAAGGAAACAGAGGAAGGCGCCGAACCTACTGAGCGTCCCAAGTACGTTTTCGACGGCGTATCCGACAACGCTTCCGGAACAGCATGTGTTCTGACAGCTCTTAAAGCATTTAAGGATTATCAGAATGTAGCTTATGACGTATGGTTTGTTTTCTTCGGCGCAGGCACCGATGAGCAGGCCGGTTCACAGGCTTTCTGCGGCTCTCTTAAGAGCGAAGTCCTATACAGCATCGACGTTATGTATGACATCGACAGCTTATACGCAGGCGACAAAGTCTATGCGTCATCAGGCTTTAAGTCACTTATAACGACCAAGAAATATGAGATGAGAAGAAAGCTCTATCAGGCTTATGACGTATGCTTTGCTAATCCTCTCTATACCTATTACCGCTTTGACCTTTACTACAATGAGTCAGGCTTGAGGTTCGATGTCAACGATGACGGATATAAGGACATCTTCAACGAGCTTCCGAATACCATTTCCGACTATAAGCCTTTTGATGACAGAGGCATCGCGATAGTCTATTTCGAGAGCTACGATTATAACTACAATGATCTCGAAAAGATGAAGGAGACAAAGAACCTGAATATTCAGGATTTTGGCGGCAAAGTCAGGAGAACGCCTTCGGACTGCGCTTATTTCCTTGATCCGCTCCTGATAGGTGATGATGTTGACAGAGACGGCGACGGCGAGATCGACTGCACCGGAGACAGACTCCAGATCAGAGTCAACTGTGTCGCGTTCATCGTTCTTCAAGCTCTGTTAAAGGGTTCCGACAAGGGAATGACTCCTGCCGCATATGAAGAATTCAAGGCTGAAGCTACCAAGCAGACGTATT
The DNA here is from genome assembly GCA_902780785.1 of Oscillospiraceae bacterium. GTDB lineage: Bacteria > Bacillota > Clostridia > Saccharofermentanales > Saccharofermentanaceae > Saccharofermentans. The sequence continues at coordinate 217,794 of CACZGS010000006.1, forward strand.
TCACAGAGTCTTCAGAGACAAGCAAATAAGTCAAAATCATTTAAAAATTCCGACATTGATTTCAGAGCCTTATGTTATACTAAATAAGATAAGCGCATAAAGAAGGACATGTATCGATGTCAAATACATCAATCATCAGCCAGATATTCGAATTCCTGGGCGAGCTTTTTAAGAGCCTTGATAATGGCACGCTCTTTTTCGGCAGCCCGTGGGATTTTATCAGATCTGCGATCGATATAGCTCTCGTAACATTCCTTTTCTATACTGTCTTGATGTTCATCAGGCAGACGAGAGCATGGCAGCTTATCAAGGGTATCGTTTTTGTATTGATCTTCGTTGCTTTCTGCGGTCTTATCGGACTCGACATGGTAGGGTTCCTTTTTAACAGGCTGCTTTATATCGTTGCAATCCTTTTCGTAGTATTGTTCCAGCCTGAACTCAGAAGAGCTCTTGAGACGGTTGGTCTCCGTACATCTTCAGCTGCAAATCCTTTCAGACACAGCGAAGCAAAGATGACGAGGGAGGAACTTACCACATTTATCAAGGAGATCAGTTCTGCCTGCAAGGAAATGTCCAGAACATATACAGGCGCCCTGATCCTTATCGAGAGAAAGACAAAGCTCGACGAGCTCTTATCACAGGAGAATGTTGTTCAATTTGACTCTGAGGTAACGAGTTCAGTCCTTCAGAGCATTTTCTATAAGGGTTCTCCCATGCACGACGGCGGCCTTCTTATCAGAGACGGAAGGATCATTGCCGCAAGATGCCACGTTCCGCTCTCTGTTACGATGCACTCTCTTGAACGTGCAGGCACACGTCACAGAGCTGCAGTCGGAGCAAGCGAGATGGGCGATACCGTTGCCGTGGTAGTATCAGAGGAGAGAGGAAAGACCTCTATCGCCGTTAACGGCAGACTTTTTGAGATGAGATCCACCAAAGAGCTTGAAGCAAACCTCTCATATCTTCTCGGACTTAAGGAATACGGTGCTGAGAATAAGACATTTATAGGCAAGTTCATCGATAAGCTCCGCGGACATTCTGACTCAAACCAGGATACCGTACTGAGCCAGGACGAAGTCGAGAACGCATCCAAGACAAAGACTTCTCCCACACCCGAGCCTATTGTTGCCACAACACAGGTTGAAGTTGCAGGTGAAGCTGCAGTGCCTATTTCGATCAGAACAAAGGTTGCTGACGAGACATCCAACTCCAAGAGAGTAAGCACCACAACAAGGGTTCTTTTCCTTGTTCTGTCTATCTTCCTGTCCTTCAGCCTCTGGATGTATATCCAGGTCATCACGAACCCTGTAGTTACCAGAAATATTACTGTTCCGATCAGCCAGTATATGGATGATGATCTGCCTGCAAATGTGGATCCGTCTTATCCGATAGACTATATCGAACTTGAGATCGTAGGACGTGCCAATACTATCAATGCGCTTACCGCTGATGATATCGTTGCATCGATCGACTACAGCGAACTTAAAGAAGGTGACGTTGGTATTTTCAATCTTCCTGTCGAGATCTCGAGTAAGGACAGAAATGTTTACTTCCGTGTCGAACGCAGGAATTTTGACAGGATCCCTGTAACGGTATATTCGTTCGATAACTGATGTTTTTTAAAGCCCTGCAGATGACCGGCAGGGGAGAAAGGATATAAAACTATGCTTGAGACAAAAGATCTTATCGATTTAACACACACACTTGCTGCTCCTATTCTGGAAGACAAGAAGTATCCCTGGGAGGCACTGCCGCTCATCAAGGAATTCATCCTTCAGTTAGGTCCCACACTCGATCCCGAAGTTTATGAGAATAAGGGCGAGGGCATCTGGATCGCAAAGAGTGCAAAAGTATTTGATTCAGCATATATTGCAGGACCCTGCATCATCGGACCCGAGACTGAAGTGCGTCAGTGCGCATTCATCAGAGGAAGCGCTCTCATCGGTTCCAAGTGCGTTATCGGAAACTCCACAGAGCTTAAGAACGTAATCATCAGTGATAATGTTCAGGTTCCTCACTATAACTACGTCGGTGACTCCATCCTCGGATACAAGTCACACCTCGGTGCTGGCGCTATCACATCCAACGTTAAGTCCGATAAGACTCTCGTTTGCGTTAAGAACGGCGATGAGGTAATCGAGACAGGACTTAAGAAGTTCGCAGCTATCGTAGGCGACAACGTTGAAGTCGGCTGCCAGAGCGTTCTTAATCCCGGTACTGTTATCGGCAGAGGCTGCCGTGTATATCCACTCTCAAGAGTAAGAGGCGTTATCCCTGAGAAGCATATCTTCAAGGATAAGGACGAGATCGTACCGATCGAGGAGTAAGATAAACTTAAAGCAAATCAAAAGGGCACCCGAGAGGGTGCCCTTAATCATTGGATTATATTAGTTGTCAGACTACGCTGTCCTTGAGCTTATCGAAGGCTGCCTTGGCAACCTGTCTTACGTTAGGGTCGGAGTCTGCAAATGCAAGCTTCTTAACATATTCCTCACAGTGCTTTGCGTGGATATCAGCTGCTGCTGTTGCTGCTGCTGCTCTTACCATAGGGGAAGAGTCACGTAAAAGAGGAATAAGAGCCATTCCAGATTCGTAGCTGGGGCACATTCCCATAGCCATAGCTACAGTCATGCGAACATCATCTTCCTGGCTGTCTGCGTACTTCATAAGTGCGCCAAGCTTCTGCTTCGATCCGAGTTTAAGGATTTTATCTTTCAACGCATCGGTTCGTCCCATATGGTTAGGCTCCTACTATCGTATATTCAACAATATTATAGATTAAAACTTAAAAAAAAACATCACTCTCACCAAAATAACCTTACTTTATATTAGATTTTGGTGTAATTTGCTCTATAATACTTTTGATTATACAGTCAAAATGTAGAATTGAAATGATATTTTACATATTTTGATTGCTTTGAGAGGTAAATTTTTAATGAACAAACTATCTTACGGAATGTCCGTATTTATTATATCAGGGGCTTTATTGCTGTCAGCTTGCTCGACAAACCTTGGTCCTGAGACATTGCCGTCCACAAAACCGACAACTGCATCTACAGAAACGGAGACTTCTGAGACTTCAGCTTCAGTAAGAGCAGAAGTTACCGATCCGTTCAGCACCGCTGTCGTAACCACTAAACCGGTTGATATTAACGGTAAACTCACTATCAAGGATTCCAGCCTTATCAACAGCAAAGGCGATCCTGTCGTGCTTAAGGGAATGAGCACTTTCGGAATCCAGGAGTGCGGTGATTTCTTTACGACTGAAGCAGTGAAGACTCTTGCACAGGACTGGGGCTGTGACGTTATCAGGCTTGCGATTACAGGCAGTGCAAATGAAGGTTACCTCAAAGAACCTGACAAATACTTCGATCCTATCTGCAAGTTCTGCGACATGTGCATCAATGAAGGCGTTTATGTAATCGTTGACTGGAATGTAGGTTACGATAAGAGCGCGGATGAGAATAAGGCTGCTGCAGTAGACTTCTTTACAAGATTGTCTTTGATTTATGCTGATGTTCCGAACATCATCTATGAAGTATCTAATGAGGATCTGACGGTAGATGAGGAGAATCCCGTAAAGGATGAATGGGGAAAAGCAATTGCACCTTTTGCATCTGACGTTATCAAGGCCATAAGGGAAAACAGTGCGGATTCCATCGTTATCGTCGGTGTTCCCAATAAGGGACTTGATGTCGGTGAGGCTGCAAAAGCAAAGCTCAAGTTCGATAACATTGCTTACGGCTGCCGTATCTTCTCCGGCTCACAGTCTGAGGACCAGAGAGTCAAGATCAAGGATGTCATTGATAAGGACATCTGCGTTTTCGTTACGGAATGGGGTCTTTGCAGTGTTGACTGCAAGGGCGGCGTCTATTTCCTCGAAAGCGACAGATGGATAGATTTCTTCAGAGAGAACCATATTTCCTGGTGCAACTATGCTATCGGAAGCCCGGTTAATAATGATGCTAACGCTCTTGTGCTTGTCTCTGATAAATACAACTCTGACCAGAAGGCTTCACACTGGCCTGAGGGCTTGATCTCCAAGTCAGGAAAGTACGCTAAGGATAAGATCCTTGCAGGTAAGGTTGAGACAGAGACTGAAGCAACGACTTCAGAATCAGCCGATTCTTCCGAGACCTCTGAGTCGTCTGAGACGACGTAAGGACGGGTATATAGCTTTGCTTATGTCCAGAACAGGTTATACCGTGGCAAAAGACAGGAGCCGATCTGAGGTTCTTGCTCTTGAGACTGAGCGTTTAAGGCTTTCCGTGCTTCGAAAAAGCGAGGCACCCCGTGCCACGGAATACTTCAAGAAGAACAGGGATTTCCATAAGCAGTTTGCCCAGACACATACGGACGACTACTTTACCGTCTCCATGCAGAAGAAGTATCTCGCTTATGATTACAATTCCTTTCTGGAAGGAAGCCTTGTTCCTTTGTGGATCTGCTTAAAGGAAACAGGCGAGATAATAGGAAGGGTATCATTTTTTAATTTTGCATTCGGCGGAATGATGTCCTGCGCATGCGGATATCATCTCGATCAGGATCATACCGGCAAAGGTTACATGACCGAAGCTCTGAAAGGTGCCATGGCATTTGTTTTCGATGAATACAAGATGCACAGGATTGAAGCTTTTATACTTCCGGAGAATGAACCTTCGCTGGCTTTGGTCAAGCGGTTAGGGTTCCATTATGAAGGCAAGAGGATCTCTTACATGCACATTAACGGCAAATACAGGGATCACGAAGCTTTTTATGTATTGGAAGAGGACATTAAATAGAGGGCAGTTTTGCATTTTCATTGAAATAGTGTAAATTTGCCTTAATATGTAACAAAAATTAAATATATTTACACGCAAAGTGTGTAATAATAATATAAATGATTATGCACACGCTTATGTGGAGGTGATTATTGTGAATAGAAAGAGATTTACAACAGCACTCATTGCAGCAATGATGGTCGGTGCTTTGTGCCTCGGTATTGCAGCTTGCGGCGGAAAGACGCCGGAGACTTCTAACACTGAGACTGAGACATCTGAGATTACGACCACTACAACCACCACAGCGCCGACAACAACTCTTACTGAATATTCCGGCCCGAGACCGAATACGGAAGAGGTTACATGGAAAGAGACTCAGCTTGAAGCACCTGCTACATATTATGTAAAAGTATCCAAGGGCGAATTCCTTAACGTCAGATCCGGTCCAGGCACCAAGTACGAGAAGGTAGGAACTCTTACAAGAGGTCAGTCAGTAACTGTTGTCGCAAGGGCTAACGGTATCTGGTATAAGACTCAGGACGGATACTTCATTTCCGAGACATATCTTTCAGGTAAGATTCCTAACTAAATTTATTAGTTGATTATTTTCGAACCTTAGTGTAATATACATAGGCACTTGATTTGAGTGCCGATATGCGAGTGTAGTTCAATGGTAGAACTTCAGCCTTCCAAGCTGACCACGTGGGTTCGATTCCCATCACTCGCTCCAGGGTCATTAGCTCAGCTGGATAGACCGGAGGTTCGAGTCCCCCATGGCTCACCATCAAAAAGCGCTTCGTTTAACAACGGAGCGCTTTTGGTTTATTTGAGTATTTTGCATAAAAAGTGTCAATCCGATTTTACTTTGGCGATATCCGGTCCTCATTGTCCGCAGTTTCTGCGTTTGTTAAACTTTATTTGGATTAAGGAGGATAGAACCATGAGGTATTGTATTAATTGTCACGCCCAGTTAACTGATGAAGATGTTTTCTGCATGAAATGCGGCACGAAGGTCGAAGTTGCCGAGAGGCTTTCTGCAGATGAGAGCATAGCGCTTGCAAAAAGCCTTGAGCAAA
>CACZGS010000007.1 GCA_902780785.1 Oscillospiraceae bacterium
GGCGAGCGCGTCATCTAATCTTTTTCCTGTTTTCGCGAACTTCTCACCTTCATTAGCATCAACGTTTTTGTTGGACTCGGCGATCTCCATAAGTGCAATATCCTTGGCGCATTTCTTGCTGATCGGGATATTCGCAAAGAGGGTCTTTTGGATATCTTCGGAGAGAAGAATGCTTAAGAACTGCTTGCAGGAATTTACATCTCCGGTGTATGAAGAGATCGATACTGCCATGTTCGAACCGATCGTTGCGGTTCTTCCGTCAACGGACGGATAGCCGCAGATCACTGCATTATCGAACCTTTCCGCAAAATCCCTGTAGTCGTAAAAACTGTAGATCACGGTGGGCTGGACGCGCATGCTGTCCTTTGCAGACATAAGGTCTTCCCATTCCTGATCGACGTCCTTGCCCTCAAAATATCCTTTGACAGGGAGGTCCTTGCAGTAATCGAGAATGGCCTTGAATGCGTCGTTGTTAACGTCGATCTTTCCGTCCGCGATAAACATCTCGCTCGAGTTCGCGAAAAGCTTGGTTGCGACAGCGGTTCTGGAGAAAGACAGCTGGTGGTCGTACACGGGATCAGTTCCGTTGCATACGTTCTTAACCATCGCAGAATATTCTTCGTAATTCAGGCCGTTCTTGCCGCCTATTGCATCAGAAGGCGCTAAGAAACAGTCGACATAAAAGCCTATCGGGAGCTGGTAGAGAGCGCCGCCAAATCTCGAAGCTTCAATGGCATTCGTGAAATAATCCGCTTCATTGATGCCGCTCTCATTCTTCAGATAATCCGTGAGGTCAATGAAATAATCCTTCCTGGAAAGCTGCTCGTTTGCGCCGTTTGTGATGAGGATATCAGGACCTTCTCCGGCAATGATATCCATCGCCAGACGGTCTGATACGCCTGCATAGGAATTGAGGCTGTTCAGTGCTGCGCGGTCCGTGTTGTCCGTATTGGCATAGTCGATCGTACTGTTCGTCTTATAACGGTTATCGAAAAGCATGAATGAAGTATCACTCTCGCGGTTGAAGCGCATTATCGCTTCGGAGACGCTGTAATCGAGATCCTCAGTAGAAGCGACGGTAAGGATATTCTTGCCTGCCGCAGGATACTCGTCTGTCCTTGTGAAAGTGCAGAGTGCGAACGGTATCTGGTTCGCACCAACATATCTTGATGTATAGCTGAAGAGGAACTTGTCTTCATCCGCATACTTGAGTTCGGAATTGTTTGCAAGGAATCTGTTGCAGACAGAGCAGTTAAATGACAGTGTCATCTTGCATGTGCCGACATCCGTATCAATATAGTATACACCGCCGTCAGTTACAGTTACGAGCTGCCCGTTGCAGTAAGTGAGATTGCGGAGAGGGATGCTGATATATTCCATCTCATCCAGGGCACTTATCTTTCCCGATTCAAGATCGACAAGGCAATATCTGATCTGGCCGAAATTATAGTTTGCGGATGTGCTTCCCCAGACAACAACTTTGTTCTTTCCGGCACAAAGAATGCCTTCAGCAAACTTGATGTGGAAATCTCTCGACAGATTATCGAGCCCGACTTTCTTTTTTACCGCACCGCTTACAAGGTCAATAAGCTCAACGCTTGAAGTCTTTTCCTGCTTGAGCATCGCGATGTCGCTGTCCACGAAAGTAAATCTGTTCGCTGCATCGTTATCCTGTGAGTTCTTGCTTATGACTATCTTGTTATCCGGAGTGATGCTTCCCGAAGCCTCATCGACAGGGTAAAGGCACTGTTCGCGTGTGGCGAAATTATAAGCATCCACATAAAGGCGGTCTCCTGAGACCATATTGTTAAGGCATACGTTATCGCCGAATTCATCCTTGATGACATAATCGCAGACGGCTTTATTGTCTTTATCAAATGACATTATGTGATAGACAGGTGTTTTGGGTTCTGTCTCAGAGAGGAACATCCATGTGCGGTCAGCGAAAACGGTGATATCGCATATGAAATAGCCGCCGATAGTCTCATTCAGATAATCGAATAGTGATGTGTCTTCGGCAAAGTCGTACCAGGACATACCGTCCGGAAGCTTCTCGGGCATCTTGCCGCTCAATACGAGCCCTGATTCGTCTTTAATTGCATTCTTGGAAGATCTGCTGCATCCGCATGTGAATAATGAGACAAGAAAGGACGCCGCCAGTAAAGCGGCACCGATCTTCTTGATAGGTCTTTTCATAAAATACTTTACCCCTGGTCTTTTATCCCCAGCATTCAAATAAGCACATACAGTATTTAACCCGTGTATATACTTTCTTTCAATGTCAAAATGAGGCGAAATCGTGCGATTAGCCGCGCGCTGCTATCAGATTATAGATAGTCATGAACAGCGCCTGCAGGAGTTTGATACCGAAGATCGCACCTGCAACGATACCTATGATCATGAAGATCCTCTTCATTGATCTAGGCCATGTGCCGACGATATTTCCTGTCTGGCCGTTTACGAGGACACGGTAGACCGTGCCGTTGTAATCGAAAGATGTGATCCAGATCGGCGCGAGAACATACTTCGCGTGGACGTTGGTAGCTTCAGGCTTCATATCGATCTTGGCGATGACGTCAGCGTCCTCAAGGCTCTTGATGCTCCTGGTGATCTTGTCATAGATCTTGCCCATGGCTGTCTGCCATGCCGTTGTTCCGTCAACCGTATAGCTCTCTGACCAGAAACCTGCGAGGAGGTTGGGGTCATATTTCTTCATGAAGTTGAAGTCGAACTTGGATACCGACTTCCAGTAAGCGTCCTTTTCGAGCCTGCTTGAAGCCACGAGAGTCAGGTTCTTAATGGGCAGCTTGCAGACGCCTTCGGCCTTATGGTACTTCGTGTACTGGTCATCGCCGCTGCCGACTGTCTTTCCGAACTTGCCCTTGTAAGGTGTATATGTGTCGGCGTCGAAAACCCAGTAAGGAACATAAACGCCTACGAGGTCAGTGATCTCTGAATTCTTCTTAAGATCCGTCGGTGCCATTCTTCTGGCGGAGATCCACTGCTTGAAGATATTCTGGGCTTCTTCCTTGCTGATCTTGAAGGGGATGACACCCGTAGGTTCCATCATTCCGGACGTGTTGCCCGACTCTGTGATGGAGTTGGATCCGCAGTAAGGGCACAAGCCGGAGAGTGAACTCTTGTCAGCGAGGAACTGACCGCCGCACGTACCGCAGATCAGGAGTTTGCTCTCTGTCTGCATGAGATGACGGCCCGCATTGTTCTGCAGGTCATCAAGTGAATAACCCAGTCCGGGAGCGACAGGCATCGTCTTCAATGCAACGGTGCTGCCGCAGAAATTACATATGAGACCGCCTGTGGAAGGATCGAAAGCAAGTGTCGCACCGCATGACGGACACTTGTTGTCTGATGTTGTCTGGTTTGTCAAAGAAGAAGCGTCGATGGTTGCCGGACCTGCAACCGGAACGGATGTCTCGCTGTCTTTTGCAACAGGCGCATTGCCGTAAGATACGTTAAGCTCTTCGAGTCTTTCCTGTGCTTCACGCTTGTCAAATTCACTTCTCGTATTGAAAATGTTACCCATAACCCTTACTCCTTAATTCTCTTCTGAAACTCCCTCATTCCATGGCGCGTGAAGTAACCGCGCACCAAGATAATTGTATCAGAAAAAGGGGCACTTAAAAATATTAAGAGGAGCGAAAAGCCTTGCTCTTTGTTGGTCTTGTATAGTGGGAAAAGGTATTTGAACGTGCCGGGATCTTTACCGGCACTCCGGGAAGCGCTATTCTTCTCCAGCGCATTCCTGATATGAACAGCGCTTTCCCTTTTGCCAACCGAAGTATAGCATTGGCCCTGAAATCTTTGTGGCGAAATCTTCGTGAAGACTGAGTGAAAGCTGTGTGATTTTGTTTCCGCCCTTCCGGCAGGTCAGTCTTGACGGCTCAAAGATCCTGCTGTATCATCACGGCAGAATTCTTAAAGACGGAGGAACACCAATGAGAAAGACGATCTGCTGATAGTTTAATAACTGCCTCGCGGATAAGTCTGTTTTTGTGTGTTCATTTATATTGCATTTTATAAGCCGCGGCCGCTACTGTAGTCGCGGCTTTTGATTTATCCGGCAGAGGATTTTCGAAAGGAGAATCATTATGCCTGTGATTAACATAAACAATCTGACATTCGGATACGACGGGTCTGAGAAGACCTTATTTGACGATGTCACCATAACTCTGGACACGTCCTGGAAGCTTGCCCTGGCAGGCAGGAACGGCAGGGGAAAGACCACGTTCTTCAAGCTCTTGAGGGGCGAGCTGCCTTACAGCGGAACGATCACCGGAGTGCCGGAGACGATCCTTTTCCCCATGACCGAGCTCCCCGACAATGAGGACTGGAGAGTTCGAAAAGAGCTCAACTTAATGGGCGCGGATCCCGACATCATGTGGCGTCCGATGGAGACATTATCAGGCGGCGAGCGCACCAAGCTGATGCTTGCAAACCTCTTTGCGGCTGACGGCATTTACCCTCTTATCGACGAGCCGACAAACCATCTGGACAGGCAGGGAAGAGAGGCTGTCGCTGACTATCTTGCGTCGAAGGACGGCTTCATCCTGATATCGCATGACCGTGCGTTCTTAGACCGCTGTACCGACCACACGCTGGTCATAACGAAGACCGGCTTGGAGCTCGTCGGAGCTTCATATTCAGTCTGGTGGGAGAACAACGAGCAGCGCATGGAAAGCGAGCGCGCAAGGAACGACCAGCTCAGAAAAGAGATGAGCTCCATTGATGCCGCAATGAAGAAGAATGCCCAGTGGTCTTCAAAGGCTGAGGGATATAAGAACCGCAGCAAGGCTCCTTCCAAGGTCGCCGAGGACCATTTCAGAAGGGCATATGAAGGTGCAAAATCCAAGAAACTCATGTCGCTGTCAAAGAACCTCGAACAGCGAAACGAGCGCAAATTAGAGGAGAAGCAGAGCCTTCTTAAGGATCTTGAGCGCACTGAGACACTTAAGATCACGGGCACGGAGCACCACAACAAGATGCCTGTAATCCTTAAGGATGTGACTCTGCTGCGTTACGGCGAGCCTGTCGTCGCAGGTCTTAACCTCACCATAGAGCGAGGATGCAAGATATCCCTGCAGGGCAAAAACGGATGCGGCAAGAGTACGCTGATCAAATATCTGGCGGGTCTTGGTGAAGCTGAGGGAATAACTGCAGAAGGCGATATCTACATAGCGCCCGGCCTGAAGATCTCTTATGTCGGCCAGGACACTTCGTCTCTTAAGGGCCCCTTGTACGACATTGCCGGTGAACGCGGATGCGACAAGACGATCTTTTCGACGATCCTGATCAAGATGGGATTTACGAAGGAGATGCTGTACAGAGACGTCTCCGCGCTGTCTCTCGGGCAGAAGAAATTCGTCATGATCGCCCTGTCACTGTGCGAGCATGCCGACCTCTACCTCTGGGACGAGCCTTTGAACTACATCGACGTCTATATGAGGCAGGAGATCGAGCGTCTGGTCAAAGATAACAATGTTACAATGCTCTTCGTTGAGCACGACAGGACGTTCTCTGAGTCAGTCGCGGACAGGGAAGTTCAGATATAAGCTTTCAGTCTTCGGATCCCTTTTTATGTACGCGAAGAACTTCTTGCCGGTGACAAATGCCACTTCAGTCTGAGGCTCGAATTTAAAGTAGTTGACGAAGCTGCTATAGCTTAAGTATCCTTCTTTGCCGTCGACGGTCCAGCCGCCCTCGGCCTTCTGGACTTCGATCCAATTAATGGTCGCGATGTTGCACTCGAGATCTTCGGGCAGCAGCATTTTCAGATATTTGGCATAGTGAGTCTCACGTGCCTTCTTATATGCGCGGTCGTCCAGGAAAAAGTAGAAGAACGGCAGGAATGCGCATGCGGCGATGAGAAGCAGGGTCGCTGTCACGGCAAAGACCGTCTCATGGCTGTTAACGAAGTCGGGGAATAACAAGATTATCAATGCTGTTATTACGGCAACGATAACAGGCGGGATGAGGGTCTTAAAGAGCGATGCGCGGTGAGTCTTGAACGCAGCGTAAGGCTCGAACATGACCAGTTCGGGATTATTGAGAAGTATCTCGCGTTCTTCGGGCGTGACTTTGCGCTTCATGGTACGTGATCAGATATTCTTGCAGAACTCTATTATCTCGGCCTTTCTGGGCTCGACGTTCTCTTTGTATTCGATCGAAGTAAGGCCCAGGTGGCCTGCACGTTCGATCTCGAGATGGCCGTAGAAATGCTCGATGCTGCCGATAAGTCTCTCGCACTCGGGCATGTTGGGACCGGTGCGGAGCGCGACGGCATAGCCTTTTTTGCCGGGCTTGATCGTAGCGTGGGGATCGTGAGTGTTGCACCAAGGAGTGCATCTGTCGATGAATGCCTTGTACTGGCCGGGAATGTCCGCCCAGTATGAAGGCGCGACAGATACGATGATGTCGGCTTCGTCGAATTCGTTCATGATATCCCTTATGACCTGTGCATCGGGCATTACGCAGGAAGCCGTGTTGTGGCAGGCCCTGCAGCCTTTACAGAAAGCGAAGGTGTAATCGTCTATACAAATGGATCTGGTGTCATAGCGCGTATTGAGCTCGCCTTCAATGATCTTAACGATCTCGGCGGTGGCACCTGTTCTTACGGGACTGCAATTGATAATAAGTGCTTTCATCATGTCTTCTAGTCCTTTTTAAAGAGGATTATACACCAGCGGTCAAGATTGCAAACTCCGAATTTACAAATGTCATAACGTATTTTTACTGTTATACTTCTTGTGTTAATTATCTTTTGGGAGTCCGGTATGGGTGTGAAGCTGTTCGACAAGGGAAGTATTGAAAAGCTTGACCGCAAGCTGTTTTTGGCATCACTGATCCTTTCAGTGATCAATTTTACGGTCACGCTCCTGATGTATCTTGATGTCCTGCAGGATAACTTCATCACGTATTTCACGTGGCCTGTAGCGATCGCATTGCTCCTGATATCTTTCAGGAAGCTCGGGATATTTGAATTCAAGAAGATCAACATCAAAAACCCGTTCCTGATCGTTATTCTGGTCGTCACGGCAATCTATTTCATTACGCATTTCTATAATTTCGGCAATGCTCCGTGGAACACTTTCGGACTCTTCGATGACGGCGCGTGGGATATTTTCGATGCGCGGAAAATGTGCTTTACGAGCAAGAGATTCGAACTGATCTTCTGGGATGAGAACATCGGCCTTATCAGCCGTGAGCTCGTATTCCATTACTTTATGGTGATCCTGTTCAAGATCTTCGGTTACAATCTCCTGACCTTCAATGTCGGACTGATCTTCCTCGGCTTCATCACCGTTCTGTTCACGACACTGACAGCTTATGAACTTAAGAAGGATCCCGTCATCGCAGGCGCTTGCGGAATCTTTCTGAACTTCATGCCTCTTAACTTCACACAGGTTTACATGGGCCACAGATATGCGATCTGCGGACCTTTGCTGATGATATCTTTCTACTTCATCGTCCGCGCGTTTAAGAGAAATTCGCTCCTTGCCGCAGTTACCGGAGGCGTATTCGCAGGCCTTACGATGGAGAGCGCGATCATGGGCAAGCAGTATATCTACGGCCTTATCGCGACCGGCGTAGTCGTTCTTATCTATCTGCTTATAAAGAAGCGCGAAAACATCGCCTCGTTCATTACTTCAGTAACCGCGATCCTTACAGGTTATCTCGTTGCTACGACGCCTCTTTATACATACATGTTTACGCACTGGAAGCTCTACAGCTTCAGGGAATCCGCGCTTACGAGAGAATTCTTCGAGAGACTCAAGAATGAAGGCTTCAAGGTCGTTTCCGATAACCTTGAGATCTTAAAGGAAGTGGTCTTCGCGGATTCTTCCGGATACAGACAGTTCTCCAACGGAAGCCCCGTTCTCCGCTGGTATCTTGTCGTATTCCTCATCATCGGCATCGTTGTTCTCCTTAAGAGAAAAGAGATCGGCGTTATCTTCCTTGCAGCGATCCCTTTTGCAGGAAGCATCATCACGATCACATACGACTTCAGAATACTGATCGCCGCACCGTTCATGTGCATTCTCATCACGGAAGGTGTTTTCGCTGCATTCGAATTGATATTCAAAAAGCGCGAGGGCGCAGAGAAGCTTTATCCTTACTTTGCATCAGCACTCATGCTCATCATGATGTTCCCGCACTTCACGTATCTTAAGCGTCTGGCTGACGATCCGAATTCCGAGTATCTGCTGCCGCACTATTCAGTTGCCGTATCGAGATATGTATCCGACGTTGCTGCAGGCTCTGAGACTCCAAGCGTAGCGATGAAGAAAAATGAGTTCAACCGCCCGAACACCAATGACAGATACGATGTCCTGGCCTGTGTCGAATATACTTATGCGCATGTCCACGCATATATCGGAGGCGAGTATTCAAGAGAGATCTTAAGCCTTTGCGGTGACTTTCCTTACATAAGCCGTTCCGAAGACGACATGAGGATCATTGTCTACAATGCGCTCCAGAACTATCAGGCGGGAAGCAAGGATCTGGTGCTTGTTTTCGAGATCGACCAGCAGGTAGAAAGTCTTGTAAACGAACTTGCCGCCACCGGACTTTGCGAAGCGAAGTACGATGCCTATACGGTCGACGGCAACTATGTCCTCCTTTGCAGGCTTTATGTTAATAACGCTGATATCGAAGCGTTCAGGGATGCCTCTTACGTCATCATAAGTATGTATTACGAGTGATCCTAAATAATTAAATAACGCATGCAGATGACACGTTTCCGCGAGGGGAACGTGTCATTTTTGTATCCGCGAAAAATTTTCTCCAACCCTATTGACAAACTATATCGGGAGGCGATATACTCGGGCTACGATATATCGGAAGCCGATATAAAGGAGGATAAAGGAAATGCCACAGTTAGCGTTGACCGAAGCAGTCTTCTACATACTGTTGTCGCTTCAGAAACCGCTTCACGGATACGGAATAATCCAGAACGTGGGAGAGCTTTCAAACGGACGTGTGAAGCTTGCTGCAGGTACATTATACGGAGCGCTTAATTCGCTCGTGGAGAAGGGTTGGATAGATGCCCTGCCGGAGAACCCGGAGAGTCGTAAGAAAGAGTACGTGATCACAAAGAGTGGTCTTGAAGTACTTAAGGAAGAACTCGACAGACTCTCAGAACTGGTCGATAACGGCAAGAGGATATTGGGAGGAAACTGAAAATGCGTAGAGTCATTCATAAAATATTTTGGGTCTGGCAGCTTGAGAAAGAACAGGCTTGGATCAATGAGATGGCTTCACACGGATACTCTCTTGAACATGCAGGCAGGCTGACATTCGAATTCGAAGAAACAGAACCTGACCTCTATACATACAAATCGCTGTTTCTTAAGGGCTGGGCAGACAGCGAAGAGAACAGAAAGTACATGAAGTTCTTAGAGGAAATGGGCATCAAGGTCGTCTGCTTTATCAACTATCCCGGTGCATGCTGGGTATACACAAGAGCACTTAAGGCTGATTACCCTGACGGGATCGATCTCTTCTCCGACATCGATTCGAAGATCAACGGCATGAAGGCAATGAGCGGATACATGATCTTTGTTATGGCAGTTACGCTCCTTGCAGGACTGTTCAATCTCTGGTGTGCATTCGGCATGGGATACTTCTCGCCAATAAACCTTATATGCTCGATAGCGATGTTCGTGCTCTTCACGCTGGCAACGATCGCTACGGTCAGGATCTTCGTGAACATGGGGAAACTCAAGAAAGAACGCACGATACACGAATAAATAATTATCACTCAAATTAATACCGCAAACATGGAGGAATTACTTATGGAAAAATTAAGTGATCAGGGCAGACTGCGCCCTTGGATGGGATTTGTACTTTTCGCTGCAGTGATGGCATTCTTTATCTTTGCCTGCGCACCGCTTCAGCAGAACCTCGGAATACCGGGTCTCATAATTACGGAATTAAGCTTTCCGGTAATAGGTGTTATCTATTGCCTCATCCGTAAAGTAAAGATCAAAGAGGTATTCCCCGTAAAGAAGATCAAGGTAAGAGAATTCTTCGGATGCATCCTTCTCGTATTGGGAATGTTCCCGGTATCCCTGATGCTCGTAGCTCTTACGGCGATCGTCTTCCCGGCATCTGCATCAGAGGCAACAGAACTGAGCTCATTCATCTTCAACGGCCTTAACTTCCCGATGGCAGTTCTTATCGTTGCACTCATGCCCGCAATCTGTGAGGAAGCTATCCACAGAGGCGCCATCTTAAGCAACTTCAGAGGCCTCAAGCGCGACTGGGTCATCGTTCTCATCATGGGCATATTCTTCGGAATCAACCACATGTCCGTCTTAAGATTCTTAACGACAATGACTCTCGGTATGTTCTTAAGCTTCGTAGTAGTAAAGAAGAACAACATCCTTCTGTCGATGCTGATGCACTTTACGAACAACTTTATATCAGTAGCAATCTCATACCTTGCCGGAGCAGGAAACGGAACAGCAACATCAAGCGCAACGATCGATTACACTTCAGTTCTCGGCACATACATGCTCCTCGGCGTTGCCGCACCGTTCCTCATCACACTGGGCCTGATGCTCGTATATCCTGAGGGCCACAAGAAGATCAGATTCCTCATCGCCGGAATCCTCTCAACACTTCTCCTTGTCGGAGGCTTCAGCATCAGTGCCGTATCGAACGCGAAAAACACTATCCTCAGCGCAACTGTCGGATATACGGTAACAGCAGAGGAAGAGAACAGCTCCGTAATCGACTTCACAGTCGAGGAAGACCGCGAAGCTACAGTAGTCGTGATCCTCACAAATGCAGAGGGCGATTACAAGGTCAGGATCGATGGCGACAAGGGCAGCAACATCATTAATGCAGATGTACCCCATGGCGCGATCCGCATGATCACATACAACGTTAGCCTTCAGGCTGACCACTACAACGTTACGGTAGTTCCTGATGCCAATGCCGTCGGAGAGACACCGCAGTTCAGCATAACTGTTAAGTGACCGCACAATTCTTTAATAACAAGGGCTGTCTCATGTGAGGCAGCCCTTTTTTGAGATGTGTCTAAAGATAGTAAAAGGAATGCACCTACAGACATTTTTTCGAAAAACGGCGATTTTATATGTAGGTCGTTTTTGGGCGGCAATCAAATTATGTTATAGCCTTTATCCCCAAGCACTTGCAGCGCCTTCCCGAAGTTCTCTTCCTTTACGAGAATGTAGTCGGTGTTATATGTTGAGACGGCGAAGATTCCTATCTTGTTCTCTGCGAGGATCGATGAGATCTTCGACAGGATCCCGATGAGTGAGAAGTCCAGCACACCTTCGATGCGGAAGCCTTTCCAGCCGTCATCTCTTTCGAGCGTATCGGAGGGGCAGTCAGAGGTCTTGCAGACAAGTGATATCTCTTCGTCCGTGCGCGCAGCAAACCAAAATTCCCTGTCAGGAACAAGGTCTGATACGGACTTCAATTTGCATACTGTTAACTGATAGGGAAGACGCTTGAGATCCATGGTGATTATTCTTCTTCCCCGCCGAATTCTTTCTCAGCTTCCCATGCCTTCTGGAACTTGAAGGTGAAGATGATCGCGTAGACGCCGATGAGAACAAGCCACCAGCCGGTGAATTTTCCGTTGCCGATATTAAAGAAGAGGATCTGAAAACCTGCATAAGCGGTGAGGACGATTGCTGCGATCCTGCTCTGAAGAAGGTGGATCAGGAGCGAGCATGCCAGTAAGACCACGACATTAAGAATGGAAGCATAATCTCCGCTCTTGATTACATCAAGGAACAGCGTGGCAGCGGCAAGGGCATAGCCTATGGCTGCACATGAGAATATATTCCTGCTGATTACACGCATTTGCGGTGATTTAAAGAACTCGCGTCTGGTCATGTTACCCCTCCTGAAATGATTAGTTTTAACAATTATATCAATAAAAGATGGTACAATGATGCTGCTGTCAAAAACAGCAGGGGGTAGATAAAAATGAATAAGAAAGTTCTTACGGTCCTTCAGATCGTTATTCCGGTTGTTACTATTGCAGGAGTTGCTGCAGTCGAAGGCTTCTATTACGCAACACAGAGATGTACTGATGAAGTACCGGATACGACATCTCTTTATGTTTATGCGGTTGAACATGAATTTGGAGAGCTCAACCAAAGATATGCAAAAGCCATGGGAATTGAACCCAAGGCTAAGGACAGGCTCATTACCTACGATTCGATTCCCGAGATCAGTTCCTGGAATGAAGTAAAGGATATCTACATCTTCAGTGACGCCGCATGTGAAGCTGCGGATGAAGATTACAGGGCCGGAAAAAACATAAAGCTGGCTGTCCCTTCAGATGTAATGTTTTACTATGGCGACTGTTCCGGAACGTGGAGCATGTTCGGTGATGATGAAGCAAAAAACGATGACAGATCACACTATGGCGAATATATGGTTTTCGATACCGGCGAGGACTCTTTTAAGAAAGTGTACGAAGAGCCGGATTACTTCGTTTACTACAAATACGATCCTTCCACATGGGATTCTTTCCTGACCGAGCTTAATGATTACCTTGCAGAGAATGATGCAAGCTCGGATGTAAGCATGCTGATCACGACCAGGAGCAAGCCGGATGCTTCCAATCTTCAGATGAAGCTGATGTATGAGTTCCCCGCTTCGAATTACGATTCGGCGCATTACAGCAAGATTTGGAAGGAGTCTTACAACAAGGAAGTAGGAATGAAGATCGTACTTCCTTCAGTATATTTTGTTGTTTTCCTGATCTTGATCGAGATATTTTTCGCCAGGCTCAAGAAACCACGCAAACAGGCAGGCTGATGTCGGAAAAATATCCCCTTAATATCAAAGAAAAATGTACTTTTTCTTCAAAGGTAGAACTTTTCGCGTCTGATGTTATAATGTCTATCGGTTTATTGCGGAAAGGGTAAGTTTGGGTTAATGCAGAAGCTTTTAACTGTGGCGATCCCCTCCTACAACTCGCAGGATTATGTTAGCAGGGCTATTGAGAGCCTCCTGCCGGGTAAGGAGCAGATTGAGGTCATTGTAGTTGACGACGGTTCGACTGATGACACTTCGAAGATCGCTGAAGAATATATAGAGAAATATCCTGATACCGTCCGTCTTATCAAGAAGGAAAACGGCGGTCACGGTGATGCTGTAATGGCAGGTCTTAGCGCGGCTACAGGCCTTTATTTCAGAGTGCTCGATTCAGATGACTGGCTCGACAAGGATTCCCTTATCAAGTATCTGGCTGTTTTAGAGGAAATGCGCGATCCTGAGAAGGCCGCAGACCTCGTTATTACCAACTACGTTTATGAGAAGGTCAATGAGGGCAAGAGCCATCCCATTCATTACAGAAAGACGCTTCCTGTAGGAAGGCTCTTCGGATGGGACGAAGTTGGCAAGTGGGCTACAGGTTCTTACATCCTGATGCACTCTGCCACATACAGGACAGAGCTTGCCAGGAACAGCGGAATGAAGCTTCCCAAGCACACTTTCTATGTAGATCACCTCTTCGTATGCTATCCCATGATGAAGGTCGAGAAGATGTACTATCTTGATGTTGATCTTTACCGTTACTTCATCGGCCGTGCTGACCAGTCCGTAAATGAGAAGGTCATGCTCAGCCGTATGGACCAGCAGCTCCGTGTAAACCGTCTCATGTTAGAGCTCGATACGGATAACATTAAGGATAAAGCACAGAGGGAATACCTCTACTACTACACGGAGATCGTTACTCTCGCGACAGTATCATTCCTTCTCCGCCTCGGCACCAAAGAAGACGAGCAGGTAATGCAGTCTTTCCTTGATGAAGTCCAGGAGAAGCGTCCCATATATTACGACTGGATAATGCAGAAGCCTTTTACACGCCACATGATCGGTCCCGTCCGCAGATGGCCTCATTGGTTCTGCTATCCCGTATACCGTTTCTGCTACCAGGTGGCAAGAAGATTATTCGGATTCAACTGATCACTTTTTCTTTGGTTTTATCGAAAGAGCCGTCAATCCCAATCCGCTCATTACAAGCGGCAGCGTGAAGCTGACAAAACGCGACAGGAGCATAACGCTTCCAAGTAATGCCGTCGGGATAAGATCCGCATAGAACAACGCATAACCGTATTCCGTAACGCCCGCAGCGCCCGGAAGCGGCAACGAGGATACTGATATAAAGAGGGATGCCTGGGTTCTGAGGACCGTAAACCAGTCAAGATCAGGGCATCCGACCGCATGCGCGCAGAAGAACGTTACCGTGTGGAAGAGCATTATCTGCACGAGCGATGTGATGAGCATCTTAACGAATACGATCTTGTTCCTTCGAAGAAGAGCGGCAGCCTTTCTGTATGAAGCGAAAGACCTTAAGAACTTGAATCTCTCGCCGGGCTTAGCTCCTCTTACCTTAATGAACCAGAGTCCGATCCCTATGAAGAAACCCGCGATCTTCCTTGTGAAGAGAACGCAGATAAGGAATGCGATTATCATAAGATTTAAAGCAAATCCGATAGGGAAGACATAAGCAAATCTGCCCTGGAGCTTAAAGACTTCGCCGTGTGAGCAGATGACGCCTACGACGCCAAGAAATACCGCTGCGCACTGGAAACTTAAGAGCGCGCACAACAATGTAAATGCGCTGTGCGATACCTTCAGCTTGTCCTTTGCCATGAAATAGAGCTGGCCCGGCTGTCCGCCTGTTGAAGAAGGGGTAATCGAGCTGAAGAAGAATCCTGCAAAAGAGTATTTCATCATCTGCGCGAAAGAGATCTTGTAACCTGCGAGCTTTAAGCACCTGCTGATGTTGATGCCGTCACATACCGCATAGATCATCATCGCGGCAATAGCGGCCAATACCCACCAGATATTGGCATTTTTGAGAGTTCCCAAGATGTCCTGACCTCTGAGTTCTTTGTAGATGACATATACGGTCGCACCGCCTAATACCAGCAGGAACAACGCGCCAAGCCACAAAGACTTCTTCTTCAAGAGACTCATTTCCGAATTATATCCATCCCAAATAAATTATCAGCTAGGTTATTTTAGGTGTTTTTCGGCGAGTTTTCAATTAAATGGGATCCTTTCTCACAAAGTTCGCTCACTTGAAGGTATCTTGTCGTTTATAATTGTCCCTGAGCGAAATTTACGGAGAAAGAAACATGAAAAGATTACTGGCAATAATGCTGGCTTGTGGCATGGCGCTGTCCGTTGCATCATGCGGCAAAGAGCCCGAAAAGACCGACGAGACGACAGCCGTTCCTACGACAACTGCCGCTGAGACAAAGCCTCAGGGCTGGGAAGGCTCATATCAGGCAGATGATACCGAAGAGCACTTCACGATCTACGACGTGACCGACAAGGGCTTCAAGGTCGAGTTCTACCACTATGAAGAAGGACTCATCGAGAGGTTCGAGTATGACATGGAGTACGATGACGAGACCAAGGCGCTTGCTTCCCAGGTCGGAACCATGGAAGAAAACGGCGGCTGGGAATACTGCTTCGCTTTCGGCGGCAGCAGGATCACCGTCACCTGGCAGGGCAACTCGCAGACGTATAACAGAGTCTGATCTTCAGAACGTTTTCAAGTTAAAACCCAGGCCTGAGCCTGGGTTTTTGCCTGCTTTTTGTACTGTTTTTGATCAATCCAGCTCTATCTCGATCACGCTGCCGATCTTGTCCTTGGGAAGCACGTTTGTGCCTTCGCTTACGAGAACTCCGTCGACTGTGATCGACTTGACGGCTGAAGCGTTAGTGTCCATCGAATAAATAACATTTACAGGCTTGCCGTTGAACTCGAATTCAACTGAAGCTTTGCCGTCACCGTCGAACTGTGAGGGCAGGAGCTTAGGCTCAAATACCATGTCGCCGTATGAACCCTTGATACCGAACATTTCCGTGAGGACCGTGAGCATGAGCCAGCTTGCAGCGCCCGTGAGGTAGTGGTAAACACCGCGGCCTTTGGGATCGAAATACTCAGGAACGCCGGGATAGATCTTGCTCTTTTCGAAGTCTGTGGCGTGGCGGTAGAGAGTACCGATGACCTTCCATCCTTCTTCCTTAAAGCCCCTGGAATAGAGGGCGTTGCCGAACATGACGGTCATGTGTGAGAAGACCGCGCCGTTTTCCTTCTGGCCGTAGGAGAAGCCGAACATACGGCCCATGTCGGTCTTGATCTCGTGGAAATCAGTATTGAGTTTATAGCCGCCGATCGAAGGATCGTAGATGTACTTGTCGGCGGACTTAACGATCTCGGGGATCTGCTCATCCGTGGCAACGCCGGACATGATGGTGAATACTTCGCCCGTGAGCATCATGGCGGGTTGCCCAAGCTTGTCGCCGTTCTTCTCAAGTGCGTTTCCACTGTTGTCGTAGTAGCCGTTATATCTGGAATAACCTTCGCTGTCGGTGAACCATTCTGTCTCTCTGATGTGGGAAATTATCCAGTCAGCCTTCTTATCAAGGTCATCTGCGAGGAGGTCGATGTCAAAGGCCTTTTTCGCGCCCTTAAAACCTGTTTTAACATTGTTACAATAGCTCAGCAGTACGCTCTGGAGCTTATCTGCATCATAGACGCCAAGGAGGCCCTCAAGCTCTTCTGAGGCCTCGACAGAGCTCTTTCCAAATACCTTTTTGTACTCTCTTAAGATGTTCGCGAGTTTTTTATAGTTGCCTGCATAGGCAGCCGTGAATGCCACACTCTCACCCTTATCCTTGCCCATGTCGAGAGCGTCGTTCCAGTCAGCTCCTCTGAGCTTCATGTGGCCGTGCTCGCCAACATCGAAGAAAGAAGCAAAGTTCTGAAGGAGGAGGTGCTCCATTACCGTTCCTTCGCAGCGTATGCCGGAAAGATCGGTGTCTTTATCGAGAAGTTCTTCGCCTCTCAATACCTGGCGGTCGATGAAGTAGGAAGCCGTCTCGTCTAAGATCTTAAGATCGCCTGTCTGTTTTATATAGAGATCCATGGTCATGAAAGGCCACATTGCGTGGTCCATCCAGACTCTTGTGATTCCGTTTCTGTCAGCGATGAACTCGCCGCTCTTGCTTCCGATGATGGTGGCGTTTGTGCCGTCGCACCTCACGCCGCCGAAGTTATCGACGAGCATGCCTCTTACGTCCGACGGATCCATGATGATCAGCGCCAAACAGTCCTGCCAGAGGTCTCTCCAGCCTCTGCCGCCCTTACCGTAGTCGTGGTGGGGGAGGAACGAACAGCCGTAGATCCTTCTGAGCATCGGCTGGACGCCTACCCAGTACATCCAGTTGTCGAAGGCCTCGTCACCGGTATGGAACCTGACGTTATTCCTGTCGACCCAGTAGTTCATGTTTTTCGCGAACTCGGTATCGAAAACTTCAGGATTCAGGTATTTAACAGCCATTGCCTGAAGGGCATCAGATACTGCGAGGATCTCTTCCTCTGTATCGGAGGGCTTATCTATGTCGTCTATTGCGAGCGCGAAAAAGTAATCCTCAGATTCTCCGGGCGCCAGAGTCTTATTGAAGAACATGGCTGCGCCCATGGCTTCAAAACCGTCAACTCTGTCACCGGGATGGTATGCATCAGTATGGGGCACAGGGAATCTCGGGTTATCAAATGCTCCGCCCTCGCCGATGTAATCTTCAGCAACAGGGCAGAAGACAGCAGGCTTTTTGCAGTTTCCTTCGGCTGCAAAGAAGCCGTAGACGACCTTGTTCCTTCTGTGTCCGCGCTCGTCGAACGTGAGTGTCGGGTTGTTGGTTACGCCGTAATCCGTTACCGTCATGCGGTTGAGCATGGACGTAACGTTCCTGTGGTCTCTGATGTTATCTGCTGAACGTCCGTAGATAGGCGTTGCTGCAGTAGGCGTGAAGGTGACAGGCGATGTGCCGTTGTTGATAACTCTTACACGGGTAAGCTCGATCCTGTCGGAAGTATTAACGGGTACAAAAGTCGTGATCTCAGTCTCGATGTCCGTACCTGAGATCTTACGCTTTACCTGCTGCCATAAAAGGCCGCCGTAAAGGGTGACTTCGTCCTTACCGGGAGTAAACTTTTTCGCGTGCGCGGAAGCGGAAGCACCCGTAGCGGATATGAGAGTGCCGTCCTCCAAATAGAGCCAGAAATTTCTGGTCGAACGGTTATTGTGGAGATTATCGGAGGATACCGGTTCCAAAATGAAAGTGTTCTGGGACGTCTTAAGGTCGCCGCCAAGCTCTGGCGTGACGCATCCCATCATGCCGCTGGTTGCACCCACCGGGAAATACAGGTAGCTGTATAGATCAGGATCTTTCAGTGTGAATGTGCCGTTCTCATCAAAGAATTTATAACCTTCCATAGGTATAGTCTCCTTAATTTAATTAGCCACCTTCTGACAGTATAAATGATTTCACTCACTTTTTCCTTACGCATTTCAGGTTCGATTCAGGTTGGGGGTAAATAATGTAGTCAGCCAAGCAATAATGCTTTTCATACAGTCTTCATAACAGCCCCCCAATGAAAAAGTCCGGATAGTGGCCGGGCTTTTTTATTTGAAAAGCCTCCATTTATGCTTTAAGTATATTTTTCGCATGTGTTTTTGGTGCGAATCGATAAAAAGCAATCGTCGGTCCTGTACCTTATAATTATATTTGTCCGCGAATTGGGCGCGGACCAAAATCTTTCTCAAGGAGAAACTGGAATATGAAGATCGGATGCGTAAAAGAGATCAAGAACAATGAGTTCCGTGTAGGCCTCACGCCTGACAACGTCAAAGCCTATGTTGCCGCCGGCCACCATGTTTACATGGAAAAGGGTGCGGGCGTCGGCTCCGGATTTACTGACAACGAGTACATCGATGCCGGTGCATCATTAATCGACAACGCCGCAGACATCTGGGCTCTCGTCGACATGATGGTCAAGGTAAAAGAACCCCTGCCGGAAGAATATCCGCTCTTCAGAGAGGGCCTCATCCTTTATACATATCTGCACCTCGCAGCAGACAGAGAGCAGACAGACGCTCTCCTCGCAGGCAAGGTAAAGGCAGTTGCTTATGAGACTATCCAGGAAGCTGACGGTTCACTTCCCTGCCTCGCTCCTATGTCCCAGATCGCAGGCCGTCTTTCCATTCAGGAAGGCGCTAAATATCTCGAGAAGAAGTTCGGCGGCGAGGGAATCCTTCTCGCAGGCGTTCCCGGTACTCCTAAGGCTAATGTAGTTATCCTTGGCGGCGGTACAGTCGGCATGAACGCATGCAAGATCGCTGTAGGTATGGGCGCCAACGTTACGATCCTTGACGTTAACCTCAAGAGACTGGAAGAGCTCGACAACAGATTCGGCTCACACATCCAGACACTCGTTTCGAACGATTCCAATGTCGAGAGAGCAGTTAAGGATGCTGACCTTGTAATCGGTTCAGTACTTATTCCGGGCGGCTCCACACCTAAGCTCTTCAAGCGCAAGTATCTGCCCGAGATGAAGAACGGTGCGGTATTCGTAGACGTTGCCATCGACCAGGGCGGCTGCGGTGAATCTTCAAGAGTTACAACACACGATGATCCGATCTTCGTTGAAGACGGTGTCGTTCATTACTGCGTAGGCAACATGCCGGGTTCCGTTCCGAGAACGTCCACGATCGCTCTCACGAACGCTACTCTCCGTTATGGTCTCCAGATCGCAGCTTCCGGCCTCGAAGAGGCTGTTAAGGCTAACAAGGCGATCGCATTAGGCGTTAACTGCTACGACGGTAAGATCGTAAACAAGAACGTTTCCAAGGCATTGGATATCGAGTACGTTGATATCGCAGAGCTCATCTGAGAAGGGCACACGTTATAACTTATGCAGGAAGGCGGCAGGCTTAACGGTCTGCCGCTTTTGTATTTTCAGACAGCCAAAAGTCAAAATGAATTTATTTTTCGAAAGAGGGTAGTATAATCGGAATATGACACCCGCAATTAACATTTATGCAGTAACAGTAGCCGACTTTATCGGTATTGCTATCCTTTTGGTCATCCTGGTATCAAGGGGCTGGAATCTGCCCGGCCGTAAAGAGGAGAGCAATATCCTGGTGCGCATGCTGATAATGTCCGTGATAAACTGCATCGTCGACCATCTCGTCGCATATTATGACGGTAAGACCGGAGCGGGTTTCGGGTTCTACCGTACGATGCTCATGATAGGTAACACGTACCTGTATCTCTACAATACTTTTGTAGGCATCTTCCTCGTTCACATGATCGTAAAGCACATCGAAAGGAAGACTGTACACCGCAAGTTCATCGTGTTCTGGATCGTCTGCATCATTCAGGTCGTACTTCTCATAACCAACCTCTTCACGCCGATCGTATTCAAGCTTGATGCTTACAATGAATACACCAGAGGCGACCTCTTCTTGTTCTTCATTGTTGCAGGCGCAATCCTTAATATCTATGGAATCGTTTATTATATTGTCTCGAAAATCAGGAATCCGGGCCTCCGTTATTTCCCTGTTATCGAGTTCCTTATGCCGATCATTCTCGGCATGATCGGCCAGACTTTTATGTATGGTATCTCGCTCCTGCCGGCATGCTTCGCTGTCTCTCTGGCGGGCATAGTCATAGCGTTCCAGAACGAGTGCATCTACATCGACAAGCTCACCGGTGTTTACAACAGATTCGAATTGGACAGGGAACTCAAGAGGCTCCAGAAGAGACACAAGGAAAAGATCGTTGCGTATATGCTCGACCTTAACGGATTCAAAAAGATAAACGATGAGTATTCGCACGAGGAAGGTGACCAGGCGCTTATCGCTTTTGCCAATATCCTTAATGATGTCTTCGGCTCAGTCGGAACCGTAATAAGATTTGCCGGTGACGAATTCGTCGTGCTGATGCATAAAGCCAAGGAGTCGGATATTGAGATCTATAAAAAGAAGACTGCCGATGCAGTCGATAAATATAACGAGTCATCCGGCAAGCCTTATAAGCTTTCTGCCGCAGTAGGCGGAAAGGTTTTCGACTTCAGCAAGGAAGATACACAGGATCTGGTTGTCGTCATCGATACGCTCATGTACAAGGACAAGGACGACTACTACAAGGATCACAAGAGAGAACGATAAATCTCTCGTATTTTTCAGGCACAATTGGTACAATTTGCTCTAAAGGGGTTTAGGGCCTTATTAATTAATTTTTGGGAGGGAGATCTATGTTAGAAGTATTTGCGATCATCGGACTTTGCAAGGTGAACAAGAGGAATGCCATCGCTAACGGAAGAAGACCGGGCGGATATATCGCGCTTACGATCGTCTTATGGATAGTCATGGAGTTTATCGGTGCTATCGTCGGAACCGTTGTAGCCGCCGTTTCAAGAGGCGGAGATATGTCAGATGAAAGCGGCATTAAACTTGTAGGTATATTGTTTGCATATGGTTTTGCGGGAATCGGAGCGCTTATCTCTTTCCTTTGCGCGAAATTCGCACCTAAGGGCAATTACGTTGATCCGAGCTTACAGGCCACCCCTCAGTATGGCCAGTCGCCGATATACGGTAACAGCAGCACACCTGCATACATGGCGTCTAATCAGCCTGCCCAGCCTCAGGAATTCGTTCATGTCGAGAATCCTTATCAGCCGGCACCCGTTCAGCAGAGTGTTCAGTACTGTGAATTCTGCGGACAGACACTTAAGCCGGGCTCAAAGTTCTGCTCTTCTTGCGGCACAAAAGTGGACATTCCGGTGGGAGAATAAATTGTCCTAAAACCGGTAATCAACGCACAAAAAAATGGCCCGACATCGTCGAGCCATTTCATTTTTAAGTTTTAATCCAACCGTATTACGTGGTCTCTGTTGCTGAAGTCTCAGAAGCAGAAGTATCAGCTGCTGAAGTCTCTGCTGTTGTTGTCTCAGTGGTCTGTGTTGTGCCCTGAATGTTGTTCTCGATCTCGTAGTACTGGCTGTTCTTTCTGATGACGCTGTTGAAGAGCGTATCGATATCCTTGTATCCGATTACATAACGCTTGTTCTTGCCGGAACCCTGCTTGATAGCTGTGGAGCTGTATTCGGATCCTGTAGGATACTGAACGTCTGTGATCTCGTAGATATTGTTGGATCCGTCAGCCTTTACGACAACGTTATTGAAAGCTACGTAGAAGTAATAATCGAACTCACCGGCAACTGTTGTTGCGTGGATGTGAAGGATCGTGTAGATGATGTTCTTCTTTGACTTGTTGGCTCCGTCCTTAACTGTAAGGAAGTATGAGCCTACATATTCAACGCTGTCGAGCTTGGAGTCTTCTGCCCAGGAAGCGATGGATGACTTGAATGTGTCCTCAGCCTGTTTCTTGAGCTCGTCGAACATTGCGGGAGTGATCTGTGAGATCGATGTAGCATACTCATCAAGACCTTCTACGGTGTATTCCTTTGTGTCGCTTGTGAGCTTGTAGCCGTTATCGTAGCAGACCTTCTCAAGACCGCCGGAAACGGAAGCCTTAACAGTTACGGTATCGCCGTTCTTGAGCTTCCTGCCGCGGTTGTCGCTTGTGATCTTATATGAGATGTTTGTGATAGGGGAGTTGCCGTCTTTCTCAAGTGTTGCGGTACCGTTAGGACCTACGCCGGAGAATATGACTTTAACATATGCAAAAGGATCGAAATCCTTTCTTTCCTCAAGACCTTTAACTGTTATTTCATAATCTTCGCAGATGAATGTGGCCTTTACGTTCTTCTCAAGTTTGCTCTTGATGTCGAGCTCGATCTTGATCTCATCGCCGTTGCTGAGGCCGGTTGTCTTCTCGGGCTCAACCTTGATGGAATCCTTAACGTCACTCTTATCGAACTTGACCTTTGCTTCTTCAAGGTCGTTCATAAGTCCCTTGTAGTCGACCTCATAAGTCATGACACCTTCGCCGTCATAGCCTTCGAAATTAAAGTCTACGTAATTCGAGAGATCAAACTCTTTCTTGCCGAACTGGCATCCTGCCATCGCGAAAAGCATTCCGGCAGCAGCAAGACAGACAACGGCCTTTAAACCAATGCGCTTCATTTCAAAAACCTCCGTTCGGGACACCTGGTCCTTAAATATTTTTGACTTGCATATAGTAGCACGAAAACAGACCCGTGTTTCTATGTCTATTAGCACAAAATTACGGCACCCTTAAGCCCTTCAACGAACAACCCTTATAAATGCAGTAACCCGGCACGTCTGCCGGGTTACCTGAAAGGAAGTACAAAACTATGGAAAACACTACGCACAACACAAGAAGTAGAAAGGAGGTAGGAAAGGCAACTTGTATTATGTTGTCTTAATTGTAGCACCCCGGATAAAACCTTGAGTGACATTAATGGGACTGTTCTGATGTC
Organism: Oscillospiraceae bacterium; assembly: GCA_902780785.1. GTDB lineage: Bacteria > Bacillota > Clostridia > Saccharofermentanales > Saccharofermentanaceae > Saccharofermentans. The sequence goes on from CACZGS010000007.1 coordinate 23,279, forward strand.
TTGCGGGTGTTCAGGCGGACTTTTTTCGAGCCAATATAAACTCAGCGATATAGCAGGGAATTATGCCGATGCAGTAGCACATGAGATCGACGTTGGAATAGCCCGTTCCGATGATGATCCTTAAGAATTCATTCGTGATGCCGAAGCGGTCGCAGAAGCCCCAGAGCTGAAGGAATTCCACGATAAAGGCAAAGACCAGGATCGCCGTCGGGATGACGAACCATTTGCCTTTCTTGGGAACGATGGTGCGGATCAGAGTATAAAGGAGGATGACGACCAGGACGTCGCCCAGATAACTTCTCACCCAGCCGTGCGCAAACAGACCGATCAGCACTTCGATGCCGAGGAGAAGGAGAGTTAGGATGCCGAATACCAGACGTCTCATTTTTGTTACCTGCCTTATGAGGATAATTATACAACCGCAAGGCCTGCAAAAACTTACTGAAGTTCAATTAATGTATAATGACTTAAATAAACTTCAGGTGGTTTTGTGATCAGTTATGCCGGGAATAAAAGCAGTTGTCGCAGTTGATTCTTTTAAGGGAAGCCTTACTTCTCTTGAGGCCGGAGAAGCCGTCAGGCGCGGTCTTATCAAGGCATGCCCTGATGCGGAAGTGACAGTTATTCCGTTGGCTGACGGCGGCGAAGGAACGGTGGATTCCATAGCTCCTTATGTGGGAGGTCTGACAAAGACCCTTCCGGTCAAAGGTCCTCTCGGGAAGATAACAGAGGCATCCTACATCTACGAACCTGCAAGTAAGACCGCCTACATCGAGATGGCAAAAGCAGCAGGACTTACTCTCCTTTCCGAAGACGAACGCGATCCCTATCTGACTACGACATACGGTGTCGGTGAATTGATGAAGGATGCGATATTATCAGGCGTGCGAAAACTCATCATCTGCATCGGCGGCAGTGCCACAAATGACGGCGGCGCGGGCATGCTTCAGGCGCTGGGCGCAAAGCTCCTGGACAAAGACGGCAATGAGATAAATCTGGGCGCTATAGGACTTAAAGACCTTTATGAGGCAGACTATTCCGGCCTTATCGGAAAAGATGTTCAGATCGTTGCGGCAAGCGATGTCACCAATCCTTTGTGCGGACCGGACGGCGCGAGTTTTGTATACGGACCGCAGAAAGGTGCTTCGCAGAAAGCCTGTGAAGAGATGGACGGATGGCTCAAAAACTTTGCTGAAATATCAGGTTTTGACCCTTACGAAAAAGGCACCGGAGCTGCCGGCGGAATGAGCTTTGCATTGAAGAATATCCTCGGCGCGGAATTAAGGTCAGGTGCAAAGACCGTAATGGAGATAACGGGCGCAGAAGACCTTATCTGTGAAAGTGACATCGTAATAACCGGTGAGGGAAGGATAGACAGCCAGACGCTTAACGGCAAGGCTCCGTTCATGGTAATGAAGGCTGGCGTAAGATACGGCAAGCCTGTTATCGGAATATGCGGCATTACGGGCGACGGATACGAAGAATGCCTTAAGGCCGGATTTAAAAAGATCGCTCCGCTTAATCATCCTGTGATGGAGACAAGCGAAGCGATCAGAAGTGTCGAAGAGACTGTCCGGGAATTATTTACCCAGGATCGTATAAGCCTCATTAAGGCTTGAAGCTTTTCCTGACTTGAGGAGAGTAATTATCTGGGCAAGGGAAGAAGACTTCCTTAAGCCCGTTGGGATCATATACTCATCTGCTTCAAGACGCTTTTTGCGGGTAGCAAGATCTCTTTTAAGAGATGCGGTCTTCTCTTCAAGTTCTTTTCTCTGCAGTACTGCTCTCTCGTTGCCGTTGATAATGGCTTCGTTTTCTTCATTGCGGCGCTTAGCTGCATTGATTCCGCCGAAGATCAGAAGACCGATCGGTACAAGGAACGTGAGGATCAGCATAACCGTGAAAGCACCATCATTGCCTGCCGCAACAGAAGAAAGTATCAAAATGCCATAGAAAGCTATAATGGCGAATATTATGTACTTCCAGAAGAATCTGAAAAAAGAGTACCTTCTGAGTTCCTGATATACCGGTCTTGCTATTGCCGATTCTTTATCAGAGATCTCGCGCTGGAGCTTCTCCACTTCCTGATACTTGTGCTTGAGCTTCTCGATGAAAACGATGCTCTCCTCAACAGTCATCTCAGGCACGTCATAAGTTGCTTTCTTTTCGGCCGATACCTGTGCTCCGCACATGTTGCAGAAGACTGCATTTGCCGACAATTCATTTCCACACTTGTTGCAAAACATTTCTTAATCCTCCCTTAAAGAATTAAGGATATAGTATCATCTTTATTTGACTAAATCATCAAAAATCGTACTTATATTGTTAATGTTTTATTTATTGTAAAAGATTTTTTATCAGAATATAATCGCAGTATGGTACTGGACTACACATTCTTTTACGTCGAAGCCAATATTGTCTGCATCATTATTTTCGCGATGATGCTCATGAGAGAGATGGGATCTGTCGGCAGACAGACCAAGCAGATGATATTCTTCAACATTGCCATAAGCCACATGCTTTACTTTGTAAGCGACATAGCATGGGTGCTCATTTTGAACGACAATATTCCGCACACGGCTCTGTCAGCTTCTATAGTTAATATTTCCAACGCTGTCCTGTTAAGTCTCATTACCGGTTTCTGGTTCGTTTACGTCGAGCTCTCACAGGGTGAGACATATATCGGTGTATTCAAGAACCGTATGCTCGTGATGCTTCCCGCAGTGGTCGAGACAGCAGTCCAGCTCATCCTGTTCATCTTCTTCCCGAAGACCATGCTCGATGATGGAAATGAGATGACCATTGTCTATTACATCGTTTTCCTCATCGTACCTGCCATGTATATCGTTGTAAGCGCGGTCAGGTCGTTCAGAAGGGCAATGATGAAGGAGAACTTTGCGGTCAGAACGCAGTATCTCGTCTGTGCGATCTATCCCGTGATAATCACCATCTTCGGCATACTTCAGACGCTGTGGCTCGCAGCGCCGCTCTTCTGCTTCGGATGCGCGATCATGATGCTCTACGCATACATCATCAACCTGAATGACCAGGTATCTATTGACGAACTTACGCGTCTTAACAACAGGACGCAGCTCAAGAAATACGTTGCAAGCGAATCTCTGAAGCAGGGTTCCGACAAGCAGAGCCGCTACGTTCTGATGATCGATCTTAACAAGTTCAAGCACATCAATGACCAGTATGGTCACGTTGAAGGTGACAATGCTCTGAAGAGAACTGCAGACGCGCTTAAGACTGCATGCGGCGGAAATCCTCTGAGGACATTCATTGCAAGATTCGGCGGCGACGAGTTCATCATTATCGCAAAGACCGATAACGAAGATCTTATAAAAGAGCTTTCCGCAAGCATCAAGGAGACGCTTATCCGCATGAATAATGAGGCCGGTGCAAAGTACGAACTCACATGCTGCATTGGTTACTGCAGGTATTCCGGAGACGTTGCCGCTTTCCAGGCTGCGATGGCAAAAGCGGACGAGGCACTGTACAAAGAAAAGGCTGAATTAGGCACACTGAGGCAGTAATTACAGTCTTTTCAGGCCTGAAAACGCCGAGTATAATAGTGTCATGAAAATTTGTGTTTTTATCGGCGACATGTACAGAGATTTTGCTATGGGTATCCTTAAGCAGCTCGATAAACCCTCTCCATGTCATCGGTCTTAAGAGCATATTATCCCTGCCTAATGTCCATGAATACGACGGCGTCATCTTATGCTATGACACACTTATTCACGAGGGCGTAGCAAAGGATCTTGTTGAAGACCTTCTGTCCGATAATGATGCACCTCCGGTCGTCTGCATCAGAGCGGAGATCTCCGGATTTTATAATGTAGTTCCCGATAACAGGGCATTGATGCACGATATCGCAAAGCACGTTATCGAGAAGTGCAAGACAAATGATATCGGATTCGTAACGGGCAGAGATGACTTAGACGACTCCATTGAGAGAAGACTGGGATTCGAAGATGCCATGCATGAAGCCGGCAGGAAGGTATCAGACAAGAAGATCTTCCACGGAAATTACTGGTCCGACCAGGGTCCTGAGATGGCTGATTTCTTCATCAAGAAGAACGGCAAGCTCCCCGAAGCGATAATCTGTTCGAACGACTACGAAGCGATCGCGCTCTGCAATGAGCTCCGCAAGAGAGGTTATACCGTACCACAGGATGTCATGATCAGCGGCGTTGACAATGCACAGGGCGCAGCAGATCATATACCGTCCATAACCACGATCGAGATCTCCAATGCAGTCTTTGTTGATTCCGCGATCCAGGTTCTTGAGGATGTAATTGCAGGCAAGAAGCCTGATCTTAATATCTACGTTCCGAGCACCCTGATCCTGCGTGAGAGCACCGATGATCTTTTTGTTGAGAGAGATATCTTCTCTGAGCTGTTAGATCTTACCGCGACGATATCGATCAATACCGAGAACATGAGAGAATATGTTGTTATCGGTGATCTTTTCGAGGGCGCCCTCACAAAAGATGCAGGCAAGGAAATCACGCTCGAACAGTTCAAGACAATAGAGAGCATGAAGTCCTGTTATATCTGCAGATACAGGGAAGAGAACCGCGAGCTTGTCGGGTATTTTACCAACAGAGGCAAGAATAAGCTCTGCAGCATCTCGTATTCCGACGAGAAGGTTTTCCCTGACGGATTTGAAGACGATAAGCGCGGCATGAGAGTTCATTTCCCGCTTGCATATAAGAATGAAGTCTACGGTTATCTTGTTGCGGTATTTAATACCGACATGCCGAACTTTATCAACTTCAAGGTCGAGTATCTTCTGATGCAGGTAGCCGCAAACATGAATAAGTTAGAGCTTTACGAGAAGCTCTTCGGTATCTCAGACGTTATGACCCTCTATATTACCGATCCTCTCACTGAGACGCTTAACAGGCGTGGCTTCGAAAAGAAGATCTCCGAGAAGTTCGATAAGGACGGCAAGATGATCAAACAGATTGCCGTAGTCTCCATCGACATGGATGACCTGAAGATCATTAACGATACATACGGTCACAACGCCGGTGACGACGCGATCAAGGAGACCGCGAAGTGCATCGACGAATCGCTTAACAAGGGCGAGTTCGTAGCCAGAATGGGCGGCGATGAATTCGAAGCAGTCCTTGTGCTCTCCGAGCCGGGAAGAGTAGGAAAGTTCATCCGTAACGTCCGCAACAACATAAGGCAGGTCAATCTGTCCGGCAAATATCCTTTCGAGCTCTCTGCAAGTATCGGAACCTGTGAGGTTCAGGACTGGCACGGTGTCGGTGACTCAATGAAGAAGGCTGACAAAGCGATGTATCTCGAGAAGAAAGCAAAGAAGAAGGGAAGAAGCTGATACTTAACAAATAAAACCCCCCGCTCTGATAATCAGGAACGGGGGTTTTCTTTTGGAGTTGCTGTTGTTATCAAGTGTATTTTCCGTAGTGGGCGATGTCATTATCCAGAAGTTCGATCACTCTCTTCTTCTGTTCGTCTGTCAGGTCTTCGCGCCCGATCTCATCCTTGAAATCGTTATAGAGCTTGACCGCACCTTCGCTGTCTCCTGATCTCTTTACCGCGACAAGTCTGAAGAAAGCAAGACTCCTTCTGATCCTCAGATAATGATCCATGCTGATGGCATCTTTCATCGAAGCATATGCCCTGACGATGCCTTCACACCAGTTGATCATTCTGAGCGCTTCGTCCCTCTCGCCGTTCCAGCCGTAGTCCTGCGCGATCGTGTTGAGGAAGCTTGCGGTCATATCAAAAAGAAGGACTGAGTTATTTGCGATATCGACCTTCATCTTCTCGAAGCCACTCTCGAAGTATGTGAGTTCCATTGAGATCTTCTCGGCGATGCATCCGGGTGAGATGCTTGGGAGTACATTGATATGAGCCCTTGCGTTATCGAAATCCTTCATGTGGATATAGATCCATGCGACCGCAAAATGAGTCCGCTCGATAAGACCCCTGTCTGCGCAGTGACCGATTAGATAAGCTCCTTTTCTAATTGCATCTTTATAGAGCTTTTCCAGTCTTTCCTCTTCGCCCGGGAAACTGTTTTCGAGCACGGGGTCGGCATACATGCTGAGGTTTGCGGTCTCCTGCACATAGTCCTTTATGATCTCAAAGCATCCCGGATTAAGCGTTGTCTCCGTCGCGAGATATTCTGAGATGCGGAGAGCCTTTTGCGCTCTGCCTTCGTCGCTGTTCTTCATGCCGATGACAGTCTCTTTTACTCTTGCGATCACTTCTTCGTTCTCGGAGAGTGAATCGTATCCCAGGAGAGCGTCGGTGCTTACACCAAGGACTTGTGCCAAAGGAATCAGCATCGAAGTGTCGGGAAGGCTGTTCTCAGATTCCCACTTACTGACCGCCTGGGGCGTTACGCTCAAAAGGTCAGCAAGTTCTTCCTGTGTAAAGCCCTTGTTCTTGCGGAAGAGCTTTATGTTGTTTCCTATTGTTTTTCCCATCTTCATGCTCCTTTGATTGATAAAGATACCGTGCATGCAACTTAATCATATCGTATTGCTGTTGTCCCGCAATTACAAACAACGTGCAGTTGAGGAGAACTCAACGGGACAAAAAAGGAGACCGCTTCCCTTGAAGAAACGGTCCCCTTTGTATGGGCACTATGAATACTTAAAGAATATCTTTAGCCTATTCCGCCGCCCTCGTTGATCGTGCATACAACGATCTGCTTGGCTGCATCGTATGTGAGGGTGAAGTTCATGAAGCGTGCACAGTCGGAGGGTTCGAGCTTCATCTCGGGCTCGGGTCCTGTCCAGGAAGCCTGGTAGACTGCGTTGCCTTCGGAGTCTGTTGACTTTGTCCAGAAGTCTTCGTAGGAGACCTTATTCTGTCTGTGCTGTTCACGCTCGTAATTAACGATCGCGAGATTGTTCTTCATGAAGCCCTCGAGCTGCTCGGGAGTTGCCTTGAAAACAAGGATCGTACTGAAAGTGGGCTGTGCGTTCGTACCGGTCTGATAGCTTACGAAGAAGCCTTCAGAATACCAGTCGTTTGTTCTCAGATCATTGTAGCCGTCGAAGTACGCTGCATCCTTCTTGATGTCCATGATGTTGTAATTCTGCTGGGCGTAATAGTTGGCATACTGGTTGAGGTCAGTATCGGAGTAGTAATCAGCGTTTACGGTTACGTCCTTGAAGTACTTGTCTTCTGCAGCATCCTGTGATGCTACTGCTGATTCGATCTCTTCTCTTACTGATTCTTCAACGTCATCGGTCGGGATAACACGGTTTTCTCTGTCTTCGAGCTCCTTTGTCTGAGCGTCCTCGGCACCTTCGGGGATCTCCATGTGGAAGAATGCTCTAACGCTTGCTGAGATCGCGTTTCTTGTTGAAGGGATCGCCATGAGCGTACCCATTGAGAGTGTGACTGCTGCTGCCGCGATACCTACCTTGGCAGCTGTGGAAATGCGCGTTGTCTTGGCGCGTACGGGCAATGTTGTTACAGAGGCCTCTTGTGAAGCCATTTCGTTTTCTAATATCTTTCTCATTTCTATTTTCCTGTCTTTATTCATTTCTATCTTTTCGATAGCTTTGATGTATTCATCCTGCATAACTGCTACCTCCCGTGAATTTCTTTCTTAAGATCTCCTTTGCCCTGGTAAGACGCATCGACACTGCTGACGGGGCTATATCCAGGATCTTGGCTATCTCGTTTAGGGAGTAGCCTTCGTAGTAATGAAGATGTATCGCGACTCTGAGTTTATCGGGAAGTTCGGCTACGGCTTCATACATCTCCGTATCTTCTTCATCTATCTCAATGTCTGACCCTGCATCGGCCGCATCCTCGAACGGTGCTTTGAAGACTACGTCTGCTGACTTTAGGAAGTCTCTGCACTTGTTGGCGGTCATGGTAAGGATATATGATTTTTCTTTGCCTTTAGTGATAGTGATATCGGATCTTATGAGCTTTACGAAAACATCCTGAACAACATCTTCGGCATCAGGTCTTGAGCCAAGATACGAATATGCCAGACGGAATGCGTCATCGGCATATGTATCGAAAAGTCTCAACACAGCTTCATTGTTCATTTAGCTAACCTTCCTTTGTGTGTTATTTGAGATCTCACCCATAAGACGAATGAGCATATCCGGTTTCACACATTTTTTCGGAAATTTCTCGAAAAATCTTTTCCCCCAATTATACGCTTACGGCCAAAGTGCCGTAAAAGCCCATGAAAATAACATTATTGTCCTATTATCGGACTTGTTTACATAAAACTCTTTTGCTAAAATTCTCGAACCGACAAAAATAGGAACATATATAGAAGTATTTATGACAGGTGTAAAAGAAGACAGATCCTATATCAAGAAGCTCCTCCTGATCGCCATTCCGATAATGGTGCAGAACGGAATCTCGAACTTCGTTAACCTTCTCGACAATCTCATGATCGGGAGGGTCGGTACTAATGCGCTCTCAGGAGTTGCTATCGCCAACCAGCTGATCTTCGTATTCTACCTTGTCATCTTCGGCGCCACTGCCGGAGTCGGCATCTTCACTGCCCAGTACAAGGGTAAGGGTGATGACGAAGGCATCCGCTACACATTCCAGTTTAAGATCATTTTCAATACGATCCTCGCTGCCGTCTGCACCCTGATCCTTTTTATCTGGGCGCCTGATCTTATCAACCTTTTCCTTTTGGGCGAAGGTGATCCTGCCGATGCTGCCGAGACACTTCAGATCGGTATCGACTATATGCATGTAATCCTCATCAGCCTTATTCCGATCGGAATCACACAGGCTTATGCAGGCACATTAAGAGATTTAGGCTCTACCAAGGTTCCGATGTATTCATCTATGGCTGCGATCGCGGTAAACCTTGTCGGCAACTGGCTCCTCATCTATGGGCACTTCGGACTTCCCGCATTAGGCGCTGTCGGTGCCGCTATTGCCACGGTCATTTCCAGATTCGTGGAGCTCTCGATCCTTATTATCTACACAGGCAAGCATTCTGCGGCTTTCCCGTTCATCAAGGGTGCTTTTGCAAACTTCAGGATACCGGGAGATCTTGCCAGGAAGTTCCTCTTTAAGGCTCTGCCTCTCATGGCTAATGAGACCTTATGGTCACTCGGCATGACAACGATCAACCAGTGCTACTCATACAGGAGCCTTGATGCGGTTGCTGCCCTTAATATCGAATCCACGATCTGGAACCTCATGGGCGTGGCTTTCCTTGCAATGGGCGAAGCGGTCGGCATCATGATGGGCCATATCCTTGGTGCCGGTGAACTCGATGATGCAATGAAGAAGGCATACAGGATGAGAAGAGTCACTGTTGTATGCGGTCTTGTCTTCGGCTTGGTAATGGCTGTAATCGCACCGTTCTTCCCGCTGCTCTATAACACGAGCGACATGATCAGGCACCTTGCTACGAACTTTATCTTTATCTGCGCGATCATGATGCCTTTCTGCTCATATACGCATGCATCTTATTTCATCATGAGATCAGGCGGAAATGCAGTCCTGACGGTTATCTTCGACAGCGTTTACACATGGGTGCTCGTTGTGCCTCTGGCATACTGCCTGAGCAGATTTACGGGCATGGGCGTTACATGGATGCTCTTTATCGTTCACGGTATGGAAGTCGTTAAATGCTCCATCGCATTCTTCTTCGTCAGGTCCGGAATCTGGGTCAAGAATATCGTTAAGTAATCAGTAAAACAAACAGCGGTGCCTTTACAAGTCAAGCACCGCTGTTTTATCTTCAAATATCTGTAACCTAAGCTTTAAGACTTTACGATCTCCTGGGCTCTTGCGAGAGCATCATCAATGTGCGCGCAGAAGTTCTCTTCGCCGAGCTTTTTATAGAAGCCTGCCTTCCGGATAACCTTCATGGGCTGCTCATTAACGTGTGACATGATGAGCTGGACGCCTCTTGCCTTACAGTCGTCTTCGAGGATCTCAAGATTCTTCATTGCTGTGGCATCGATCGTGCTTACGCTTCTCATACGGAGTACCAATGCCTTTGTGCCTTCCTTGGGTGAGATCTGCAGGATCTTGCCTGCCGTGGCAAAGAACATGGGTCCGTTGATCTCATATACGAGTGTGTTCTCAGGGAGAACGCGGAGGTCGATGCTGTCAGGATCGTTCTCGGGATCAACATCTTTCCAGCCTGCAACCTGTGTAACTTCGCTCATTCTCTTCATGAAGAGGACTGCTGCAAGGAGCACGCCTACTTCGATCGCAACAACAAGGTCGAAGATTACCGTGAGCGCGAAAGTGATGAGAAGGACAACGATGTCGCTCTTGGGTGAGCTCTTAACGAGCTTAACAAATCTTCTCCAGCCGCTCATGTTATATGCGACCTGGAAAAGGATAGCCGCGATGCAGGGCATGGGGATGAGCTTTGCATAGGGCATGAGGAATACTACTACGATAAGGAGTGTTACTGAGTGGACCATGCCGGCAACAGGTGTCTTACCGCCGTTCTTGATGTTTGCGGCAGTTCTTGCGATGGCGCCTGTAGCGGGGATTCCTCCGAAGCATGCGGATGCCATGTTGCCTAAGCCCTGAGCTACGAGCTCTGCGTTAGGTCTGTGCTTGGAACCGATCATGGAGTCTGCAACGACAGCGGAGAGGAGTGACTCTACGCCTGCGAGGAACGCGATGGTAACGGCATTTGAGAGCTGTCCTTTTATGTTTTCGAAAGTGAACATAGAGAAGTTAACGCTGAACGGGGGAAGTCCTGCCGGGATATCGGCGAACTGCTTTCCGATCGTGTTAACGTCAAGATGGAATACTTCAACGATGACTGCAGTAACGATAACTGCGATGAATGAGCCGGGGATCTTCTTGAAGAAGATGGGCCATACGATGAGGATAACGAGTGCGATGGCGCCTACCATGACTGCCTGCCAGTTGAGAGTTACGGCGTTATTGATGAGGGCCATTACTTTCTCGCCCGTCTCGATGGGCTTCTCGCCGTTCTGGTAAGAGATGCCAGTGAAGTCCTTGATCTGGCCGATGAAGAGGGTGACTGCGATACCTGCCGTAAAGCCTGTCGTGATAGGGTCGGGAATATACTTGAGAAGGCTTCCGAAGCGGCAAAGACCCATGATTATGAGGAGGATGCCCGCCATGATGGTGGCGATCATGAGACCTTCTCTGCCGTCCTTTAATACGATGCCTGCAACGATCGTTGCGAATGCTGCCGTAGGGCCGGCGATCTGAACTCTGCTTCCGCCTAAGAATGATACGATGAAGCCCGCTACGATGGCTGTATAGATACCTGCCTCAGGACCTACGCCTGATGCGATCGCGAGCGCAATGGACAAAGGCAGCGCGATGATGGCTACGATGATTCCGGCAACGATGTCTTTTACGAGTTGCGAACCGGAATAGTTCTTCATGACTGAAAACAGCTTAGGTTTAAATTCGTTCATAACTGGCCCTCTCATATTCCTTATAAACTCAAACTTCGAAATTATATGAATTGGACCATTTAGTATCAATTAATAATTTGCACGAATGTAACTGCCTTTTCAGGTAGTTCATAATACGAATTGAGAAGATGCTATAATGTGTAAGCCGGACGTTCAAAGAGTCCGCATGGGGGTAAGAACTAATGAAGAAGACCATCATCACGGTTCAGCACACTGAATCTGAACATCACTTAAACGGGCACGCGGGTGCCTGGGGCAACTGGAGTCTCACGGAAAACGGCAGGAATCAGGCCTTTGAGATCGGCAAATGGCTCTTGAACGAAGGCTGTGCTGACGGCTATGTCATGTACTGTTCGGACCTGATCCGCACGGTCCAGACCGCTGAAGAGATCAATAAGACTCTCCATCTGACGCCCGTAATGTCTGAGCTTATAAGGGAAGTCAACGCCGGCGAGGGCAACGGAAAGTCTTGGGACTGGTATGACGAACACAAGATCCCCGCAAAAGACGGCTACGATCCTGATTACAGGCCTTTCCAGGACGCAGAGTCTGACAGGGACCTGTGGAACAGGCTCAAACCCTTTTATGAGCAGATGATCTCCAATTCCGATGAGAAGATCCTCATCGTGTCACACGGGTGCGCTCTGGGATTCCTGCAGGCGATGTTCATGGGATTCGAATTCGAAGATCTTGCAAAAGCGCGTTTCAGCGGCCGTTCGGGGTCCATCTCGAAGTTTTCTGTGGATAATGACGGAAGAGTCACCGCAAATTTTATTAATTTCAGGATCTGATTCACTACATTTGAACACATAAATTACAAAGTGCAGTGTTATAATTCTGAAAATCAATAAATCAGGGGATTCTAGCGAATGAAGAAAATAGGATTGGTCGGCGGGACAGGTCCCGAGTCGACCTTGATGTACTACAAGATCTTAAACTCCGAGATCGACCGCATAACAAACGGCGAGGCAATGCCTGACATTGCCATTGAAAGTGTTAACTTCACAAGGGCGTGGAACAATGTTACAGAGGGCAGATTTGACCTTCTTGCAGACTATCTTTATGAGAAGCTCGATGCCCTGGACAAAGGCGGTTCGGAGGTTATCTCCCTTACCGCAGTCACCATGCACGTCGTATACGATGAGCTCGCCGCAAGGTTTGATAAGCCCATTGTCAGCATTCCGAAGACGGTATGCGAAGAGATCGTATCCAAGGGCATTAGGCGAGTTGGCCTTCTCGGCACCATTTTCACGATGGAAAAAGATTATATGAAGAAAGATCTTCGTGAAGCCGGAGTAGAGGTTTTCGTACCCTCGGAAGAAGACAGACAGCTTGTCGCAACGAGGATCTTCGAAGAGCTCGAAAAAGGCATCGTTAAGGAATCCACACTTAAAGAACTTCAGGCTGTAATCAACAGAATGAAGGAAGAGAACGGCATCGAAGGCGTTATTTTGGGATGCACGGAGCTGCCGCTGATACTTAATCAGGAAAACTGCCCGGTCGCATGTTTCGATGCGGTCGAGATTCATATAAGGAAATTGATCGACCTGTCGGTCAAATAAATATAGGGGGAAATAGGAATGAGATTCGAAGAAAGGAAGTTCCTGCCAAAAGACGGCAGGACGTGCGTGCCGGGGCCGGACTCGCCGGAGCACGCACGGGCGACAGCTCTTTACAGAAAGTGCGGTTTCATTGAGACCGGACGCCGTCACAATGCACTTAAGTTTGACGGCGGTTCGTTCCACGATGAATTACTGATGTGTAAGGATCTCTAAAATTCGCGAGACAAAAGTAATAATGCTTGAGCCGGGCATAAAGATGCCTGCGGCTTTTGCTATCGCTGTGCACCCTCATAGGGTGCTCCATGAGACTGCATTTTCTGATCGAGAACAAGAAAAAACATTTAGCAATTATTAAGGGGGATAAACTTATGACATTAGGTTTTTCTTATATCGGATTGATCTGGCTTGTCATGCTCTTCGTTCCTAATTTCATCTGGATGAAGAACAAGCCGAAGGACTACGAACAGTACGCAAAGAAAGAGAATAAGGTGCTGCTCGTATTTGAACGCGTGGGACAGTTCATCGTAACGCCCGCTGCGCTTATCTTCTCTAACTTCAACATTCACAGGATCACATTCTGGAGCGTAGTGCTCCTCATCTCATTCATCTGCATGGTCTTCTATGAGATCTTCTGGATCCGTTATTTCAAATCGGAAAAGACTATGAAGGACTTCTACAGGAACATGTTCGGATTCAAAGTTCCGGGCGCATCGCTTCCTGTAGCTGCATTCTTATTACTCGGTATCTACGGCGGCAACATCATAATGATCATAGGCGCCGTTATCTTAGGTATCGGCCACATCGGAATTCACTTAAAGCACAGAAAGGAAGTATGGGAACCGAAGCCCAAGAAGAAGCTTCCCGTAAGGATCATCCTCGGAATCCTTAAGGTTATCGGCATCCTGCTTCAGGTTGCGATCGTCGGCATTTTTGCCGTCCTGATCGCTGGCAGGAATATCAATGAGGTCAAGCGCGCCGCTGCATTTAAGGGCGGCATCAATGAGGGCCTTTATGTTCCTCTCAAGACCGGCGACGGCTATCTCCGCATCATGGGAAAGAATGACAAGAACCCCGTGATCTTAACCCTCCACGGCGGCCCCGGCGAGCCTTCCGGCTATTTTGATCACGTCTGGACCGACGGCCTCACGGACGAATACACCGTTGTTCTCTGGGATGAGAGCGGCTGCGGCAGATCTTATTACAGAAACGTCGAAAAAGGTAACACAAGCCTTCCTACGATCGAGAGCCAGGAAGAAGACATTGATGCACTCGTGGATTATCTCTGCAAGAGATTTAACCAGGATAAGGTCATCATTCTGGGCCATTCCTACGGAACTATCCTCGGAAGCATTTATGCCCAGGCTCATCCTGAAAAGGTAGCCGCATATATCGGCATCGGCCAGGTCGTAAGCTTCAAGGACCTTGCAAGTGAGCACTATTCATATAAAGATGCCCTTGCGCAGGCAAAAGCCAAAGGTGACGACACTACCGAACTTGAGCGCGTATATAAGGTGTTCTGTGACGATCCTTCAGTCATGAACATGCAGGCGCTCCGCCAGGCTACTGCACCTTATCACGTAGCTACTGCCCCTGATACCATACCGATGACGGAACTGTATTTCTCACCTTATATCGGTGTCGATGATATCAGATGGACGGCTTTAGAGTACTCGATGTTCTTCGGAAGTACGAAATTCGAGGAACTTCAGGGAGCTATCCTGACTCAGTTATATCAGTTCGATATCACTGAACGCGACAATACTTATCAGGTGCCCGTAATGCTGATCTCAGGCTCTGCTGACTGGACATGCCCCTGCGGTATGGTTCTGGATTATTTCGAGACGATCGAAGCTCCCAAGAAGAGCATGTATGTAATGGAAGGCTGCGGCCACTCTCCTATGACCCAGCTCCCTGACGATCTCATCAGCTCTGTCAAGCAGTTCTTAAAGAGCGCATGATATTTGCTCAATCTGTTTATCCCGTAAACCCTTCCTTCGCAATATAGGATAAGAAATCTCTCATTCCTTTTCTAACGCAACTCTCTTCAAACGGGGTAAACATATTGAATATATAATTAACCCAAACAGTTTTATCGTTCGCTGTTTGGGTTAATTTTTTGGGCTTTCCCCGGATGGCATTTTGGGGCGTTTCCCTTGCCGTGCTTGACTTTTTTTGGAACGCATATTATAAATAAGACCTGCAATGAAGGTGCGTAAGTAGTCTTCCTACAGTCAGTACCAGAGAGTCGTGTCACCGGCTGAGAGCACGATACTAAGGGTAGAAGGATGAATTTCAACACCGGAGCATTCCGTCGAAAACGGCTTTTCAGCTGATTAAGCGGATGCGTGCTGCGGCATTACGGCAGCGGATATAAGAGCGGAAAGCTGATACTTATGCTTTTCGAACATGGGTGGTACCGCGAAGGTGCATATAATACGCTAATTCGTCCCATGGCAATGAATAATTGCCGTGGGATTTTTATTTGTCCCGGCAATTGGAAAAGAGGAGGAAAACATGGCTGAACTTAGTGAATTAAGTGAGAAGTTATCCGCTATCAAGAGTCAGATCGAAGCTGATCTGACAGGACTTACCAGCTCCAAGGGCGTTTTCGAGTACAAGAAGAGCGTCATGGATTCAAAGGAAGGTAAGATCGGCTCACTCATGAAGGAGATGGGCAAGATCCCGAAGGAGCAGAAGGCCGAGTACGGCAAGATGGTAAACGAGCTCAGGAACTGGGCTACAGAGAAGTTTGATGCTATGGACGCAGAGTTCAAGGCAGCTGAGCAGAAGGCACGTTACGAGGCTGAGGCCATCGACGTAACACTTCCTTCCAAGAAGCTCAAGAAGGGCTATCTCCATCCGAACACCCAGGTAAGAAACCAGATCGTTGATATCTTCGGTTCTATGGGTTTCTCGGTTTACGAAGGCAACGAGATCGAGACAGACCACTATAACTTCACGGCATTGAATATCCCGCAGGATCACCCTTCACGTGACATGCAGGACACATTTTATTTGAGCCCTGAATTCCTCTTGAGAACCCAGACCTCTGCAGGCCAGGTTCACGTTATGGAATCACAGCAGCCGCCTATAAAGATCATCTCACCCGGTAAGGTTTTCCGTTCAGATGACGATGCCACACACTCTCCTATGTTCTCCCAGATGGAAGGACTTGTAGTTGACGAGGGCATCACACTCTGCGACCTCCAGGGCATGCTCGACGTATTCGTTAAGAAGATCTTCGGCGAAGAGACAAGAACGAGATTAAGACCTTCTTACTTCCCGTTCACGGAGCCTTCCGTTGAAGTCGACGTATCCTGCTTCCAGTGCGGCGGCAAGGGATGCAAGCTCTGCAAGGGAACAGGCTGGATCGAAGTCCTCGGTGCAGGCGTAGTTAACAAGAAAGTCCTGGAAGGCTGCGGAATCGACAGCGACAAATACAGTGGTCTGGCTTTCGGTATCGGTATCGATCGTATTGCCATGCTCAAGTACGGCATCAACAACATCAAGCTCCTGTTTGAGTCTGATCTCCGCGTACTTGAACAGATCGATGACTAAGCGAAAAGGAGGCAGTTAAAAATGTTAGTACCATTAAGTTGGCTTAAAGATTATGTAGATATTGACGTTACTCCGGACGTGCTTGAAGAAAAGCTCTTCAGCTGCGGCTTCGAAGTAGAGGAAAAATACGAAGTAGGCAAGGACATCAGCAAGGTCGTTGTCGGCGAAGTTAAGACATGCGAAGCGATCGAGGGCACACACCTACACCTCTGCACTGTAGATGCAGGTGAGAACGGCATCCTTCAGATCTGCTGCGGCGCTGATAACGTTGCTGCAGGCGGCAAGTATCCTCTCGCTCTTATCGGCGCTCAGGTTTACGCTACAGCAAAAGATCACGTAACTGTTGAAGGCCTCATGACGATCGGTCAGGGCAAGCTCCGTGGCTACGATTCATACGGTATGCTCTGCTCCGGCGTTGAGCTCGGCGTATCTGAGGACATGTTCCCCGGCGCAGGCTACAACGGACTTCTCGTTCTTCCCGCTGACTCCGTTCCGGGCGCTGACGTTAAGCCTATCCTTGGCCTGGACGATTATATTTTCGATGTTTCCATCACTGCGAACAGACCTGACTGCCAGTCGATCTTCGGTATCGCACGTGAGGTTGCCGCAGTTCTTGGCAAGCCCGTTAAGGAGCCCGCTCTTGATTACACAGAGAGCGATGTTGCAATAGACTTCAACATCAGAGTATCAGCCCCTGACCTTTGTCCCAGATACATCGGCCACTATGTATCCGACGTTACTATCGGTGAGTCACCTCTCTGGATGAAGCGCCGTCTGGCTCTTGTCGGCTGCTCTGCGATATCCAATGTCGTAGACATCACAAACTATGTTCTTTACGAGCTCGGTCAGCCGATGCACGCATTCGATTACTCTTATCTCGAAGGCGGTGAGATCCATGTACGCCGCGCTGAGAATGGCGAGAAGATCGTAACTCTGGATGAGAAGGAATTCTCTCTTACTTCAGATAACCTTGTCATCTGCGATGGCAAGAAGCCCGTTGCTCTTGCAGGCATCATGGGCGGTCTTAATTCAGAGATCCTGGATTCTACAAAGGCAGTCATGTTCGAAGCTGCAAAGTTCGCTCACGACAATATCCGTAAGAGCTCCAAGGCTCTTGGCCAGGTATCTGATTCCTCAATGAGATTCTCCAAGGGTGTCGACGAGTACACGACAGTCATGGCAATGAAGCGTGCCCTTCACCTCATCGAGGAGCTCGGCTGCGGCAAGGTATCCAAGACTGCTTTCGACGTTAACACAGGCAACTCCATTGAGCCCAGAAAGCTTACGGTAAGTGTTGCGCGCGTTAACGGCGTTCTCGGAATCATTGTTCCCGATGAGGACATCGTCCGCATCCTTACAGGTCTTAACTTCGCACCTGAACTCAACGGTGATGAATTGACGATCTACATCCCCGGCTACCGTGTTGACATGGAATCCTATCAGGATGTTGCTGAGGAAGTTATCCGTATGTACGGCTACGATCACATCACGCCTACATTCATCCCTACAGCAAAGGTCACATCAGGCGGATATAATCTCAAGCAGCGTTCCGAGCTCAAGGTAAAGAATGCACTCTGCGCAGCAGGCGCTTCCGAAGGTGTTCACTATTCATTCTTCTCACCTTCAGACTTCGACCTCTTGAGACTTCCTGAAGACGCACCCGAGAGATTCGCTATCAAGCTCGTTAACCCGATCAACATTGACCTCTCACTGATGCGTACGACTCTCGCACCTCAGATGATCAGGGCAATGGCCAGAAACCAGAAGAATGCCATCCTTTCCGGACGCATCTACGAGATGGGCAACAAGTTCCTTCCCAAGTCCCTGCCTCTTACGGAATATCCTGACGAGCGCGAGACGATCTGCATCGGTGTCTTCGGCGACGATGAGGATTTCTACTCATTAAAGGGTCTTGTTGACGTTATCGCTTCCGCACTCGACATCAAGTTCGATTACGAGAAGTCTTCGAAAACATTCCTCCACCCGGGCAGAACCGCAAAGGTCATCTGCGACGGCGTTGAAGTAGGTTACTTAGGCCAGGTCCTCTATGAGATCTGCGACGAGCTCGACATGAGAGTCCCCGCATACGTTGCAGAGATCGACCTCCGTGCTCTTAGCAAGTACTACGGCAAGGAGAGAAAGTTCATCCCGCTCCCGAAGTATCTTGAAGAGAAGCGTGACTTCTGCTTCGTTATGGACAAGTCCGTTTCCTGCGCAACAGTCGAGAAGGAGATCGAGGCATCCTGCGAATACATCACAAAGATCGAACTCTTCGACATCTACGAAGGCGCACAGCTCGGCGAGAACAAGAAGAGCCTTGCATTCAGCGTTGTATTCACTCCAAAGGATGAGGAATTCAAGCCTGAGGTGATCGACGGATTCGTATCTTCCATCCTCAAGAACCTTGAAGAGAAGTACGGCATCACATTAAGAGCGTAAGTCCGATCTATAACGATCCTTAAGAGCCCCGGAGCACAATGTTCCGGGGCTTTTTTTCGCGGCCTGAAAATGAAAGAACCTGCCGGGTAAGTGGCAGGTCCTTTCGGTGTGGTTTTGGTATATTGGGTCGGGAGATCTTTTCGAATATTAAGAAGCCCTGCGGTGGAGTATCGTAACCTTTGCGTTGCTGCGGATAGGCTCAGATCTTGCAGGTGTTGTTGCCGTGATGAAGGCGGCGCTTCTGACCTTTACGATATATCTTACGAGTGCGAAGAAACCGCTGATGAACCAGGTAAGTCCGGCTGCGAGCCAGATGCCCCATACGCCTATGACAGGGAACAGGCCAAGGAGGAGGGGAAAGCCTATTCTGCCGATGACTTCGACAACGCCGTTGCTCAAAGAGAAGCCTGCGTCACCGATGCCGTTAAGTACGCCGCGGCAAACGTAGATCGTGCCGAGTGCGAAGTAGAAGGCGCTTGTGATGCGCAGGGCCGTTGCGCCCATGCGGATGATCTCGGGGTCTTCAACGAAGAGTTTCATTACGGTCTCGCCGCCTGCCTGGGCAAGAGGAAGGACGACAAGGGAGAAGACCGTCATGATGATCATGCCCTTTGTAAAGCCTTCCTTGATGCGCTTGTAGTTCTTGGCTCCTAAGTTCTGGCCGGCATGTGTGGACAATGCCATGCTGAGTGAACCGTAGGGCTGCTGTACGATCTGTTCGATCCTTCCTACTGCGGTGAATGCTGCGACGGTCATGGAACCGAAGCCGTTTACGTAACGCTGCAGAGCGATGCAGGATACTGCGATGAGAGACATCTGGAGAGCGAGCATGGAGCCGATCCTTGCGCACTCCTTGATGATCTTCATATCAGGGAGGAGAAGACTTTTATTGATCTTAAAGTAATCATTCTTAAGATATGCGAACAGGAGGCATCCGATGCCGGATACGAACTGTGCGATAAGTGTTGCGACTGCGGCACCGAATACACCCCATCCGAATACGTTTACGAACAGGAGATCGAGGCCGATATTGAGAAAGCAGGATACAAGCAGGAATACGAGCGGCGTGATCGAATCGCCCAATGCGCGGAGCATTGCCGAAGCGTAGTTATACATGCCGACCAGGGGGATTCCGATGCACATTATCCTTAAGTACTGTGTTGCCAGTTCAAGAATGTCGGAAGGCGTGTCGAGAACTCTTAAGATCCATGCTGATATGGCAAAGCCCAAGACTGCCATGAAGACTGATGCGATGAGCATCATGTAAGCGCTGTTGACGATTACCTTCTTGACCCTCTGCTCATCCTTGGCGCCGAAATACTTGGAAGCGATGATTCCGCCGCCGTTTGCCACGCCCATGCAGAATGAGAAGAATAGAAAGGAAAGGGAACCGGTAGAGCCTACTGCTGCCAGTGCATCTGCTCCAACAACACGTCCTACTATTGCGGAGTCGGCAAGATTATAAAGCTGCTGGAAGATGTTTCCGACGAGCATGGGTAATGAGAACTCCAAGAGGAGCTTGACGGTATTACCTTTTGTCATGTCACGTACAAGTGTGCTCATTTCCGCTTTACCGGTTCCTTTCCTTTAAGTCGGCTAACTTTAGCATTTCGGGTTGCAGTCAACAATGAACTTTAGTACAGTTAAATTGATGTATTGTTCACTCGAGGCCTCGAAAACCCCGACTGATAGCAGAAAATCATATAAAAATGTTGCATTTTTGTGCAGCCTTTTTGGGAGGACTTTTGATAATATGATCAATGTTCTTTATTCGGGATTCAGTTATCTTCATGAAGACGGTCTGGTTTACGATACCGACATGGGCAGGGTCGGATTCGAGAGTTACCAGATGCTCTATACACATACGCCGGCACTGTTCTGGGTGGAGGAAGAGCTGCGCTACTATCCCGCGAAATCCGTTATTTTATTTACTCCCGGCCACCGCAAGTACTATAGTTCGCTTCCCGGCGAGCCATATAAAAATGACTGGATAAGGTTCGATACAGATGAGGAATTTATCGAGAGCTTCCCTGTTACCAACGTTCCTTTCTCGCCGGCCGACCCGGATTTTGTGCATAATCTTTTCAAGCTCATAGCATGGGAGAGCAATGCGAAGAAGGATGCTGACGATCCGGAAATGCTCGCGCTGTTTAAGATCCTTTTCGCGAAATTATCAGATGACAGCATTGACTTATTGAGCAGTCCTTACCATCACGAACTTACCGCCTTGAGGCGTGACATGATGCTCCATCCTGAATACGACTGGAATGTTGATTTCATGACCAGACGTATCAATCTCGGAAGGACGAGATTCCAGACTCTGTATAAGGAGACGTTCGGTATAAGCCCGATCGATGACGTTATCAACGCGAGGGTAAGACTTGCGAAGGACAGGCTCAAATACACTTCGAGATCGATATCGGAGATCGCCGAGATGTGCGGCTATAAGAGCACCGAACATTTCATCAGGCAGTTCTCGAAGATAACGGGCATGACGCCCGGTAATATCAGGCGTTATGGACAGCAAACATAAGAAACATAATGTTATAATCAGTTTATGAGTATTTTGATCAAAGACACAACCAGAGAAGAACGTGAGAAGATCGTCGCTGAGTCCATCGGAAACATCAGCGGTTCCTGTGACGGATGCATGTCCGGTCTTGTCGAGATGTATCAGGATTACATCGACGGCAAGAAGGAGATCCGTGATATCAACATGGAGTTCAGAGCCCACTATGAATCAGGCATGGACGGTCCTACGAAATCAGGTTGTGAATACATGAGTTAACAGCACGGCATCGCATTCATTTTGGGGAGGGTGATACGAATGAACATGCTTAAGAAGGCAGCTGCAGGGGTAATGGCCGTTGTTCTTTTGATGGGCGTTACAGGCTGCACGGAAAAACTGACATTTGAGAACGCCAATGAAGTTGCCGAACAATGCGGACTTGAGAAGATCGACAATGTAGACAGGATCGCAGAAGACGTTTACGGCAATCAGGATTATAACGAGCTCGTATACTATTCCACCGAAAATTCCAATGAGGCCCAGTGGATCTACGATAAGGTCTACAACAAATCCAATACTTATCCCAAGGCCGAAGTAAAAGGTGCCGCTGTCATGTATTCGAATGTTATAAACAGCGATGGAAAACCGATAAAAGAGTATGCATTCATGTTTACCTTTAAGAGTAAAAAGAAGGCAGAAGAGTTTTATTTCCGGATAGAAAGTGAGTACTATATCCTGGAACATGCCGAAGGAAAAGGCGAATACGATTACACGCTCTATACGTTCAGCTCGGAACAAGGCATTGGGCTGATAGGAAATTATCTGGAAGATAATACCGTACTCTATCTTTGTGGCAACGGATACAAGAAGAGCGACTTTGCGCTCATTGACAGCTGCTGCCGGAAGATGAATATCAAATCTCCCGAAACAGCTTTAAAATAGATCATTCAGAACATGAATAAGAAGACTCTCAGGACTATCTTAATGATTCTGATTATCCCGCTTATAGCCGAGATATTCATTTTCAATTTCAGATTCTGGGAATCCTTAACATTTAAGAAAGTCACCGGTTACAGCGTTACAAGAGAAGCGAATGCGGTCACGGTAAGCGGCATGGATGCGCCCGTAAAGAACGTCCTAATTGACCGCCCTGACAGCGATGAAGTCCTTCATCTGCAGATGATCCTTTCCGATGAGGCAAATACAGATCTGGAACTGTCCGTAACCGAGATCGTTCCTTCTGTTGAAGAGAGCAAATACATAAGGATCTATCCTGACGGAAACGTAAGGGAGATCAAGATATTATTCGACGTCACTGAATGCCCTGATGCATCGGAGGTCAATGTTGAGCTCAACAGCGCAAGGCCATTCTCCATTCATGTTTTCAGAGTTCTTTTAATCGCTGTTCTTGTTGCTCTGGTCCTGCTCTTCAGGCCCGGATCACTCCTTTATAAGATGCCTTTGTGCGGCGAAAACAAAAGGATATCCGACAGGAATAAGATATATGTCCTGCTTGCTCTGGCATCACTTATCTGCTTATGGATGCTGATAGTTTATGCATTTAACTACGATATTACTGCGCATTACAAAGCAGGGCACATCGAAGCGATCTACACTTATCAGGCCGAATCGATACTTAATGGCCACGTATGGCTTGACTTCACACCGCCCAAATACCTGTCTGAGATGGCTAATCCTTACGACTACAACGAGAGACTCAGGCTGGTGAAAGAGACAGGCGAATCCTTCAAGCTGGACTTCGCATTCTTCAACGGAAAGTATTACAGCTATTACGGCATCGTCCCGACACTTTTATTCTATGTGCCATATGTCGCGATGACAGGGCTCCATCTTAATAATTCCGTGCCGGTGCTCCTCATGGGCGTTGTGTTTATCCTGTTCTCATTCCTGCTCATTTATAAGCTCGTAAGAAGATATTATCCGGAGATCTCTCTGGGCATTTATTTCCTGTTGGTCCTGGTATTTACATTCGGCACCGGAGCGTTCTACTGCGCGCAGACGCCGCACGTTTATTCCGTCGCATTCATATCGGTTGTAATGTTTACAGTAATCGCACTTTATAACTGGATATCTGCATCCGACAAACACTTTGAAGACAGCAGGCTGCCTTTATCCAAGGCAAGACTTCTCGCAGGTGCGATCGCAATGGGACTTGCAATAGGATCAAGGCCGGTGTTCGGACTGTATGCTTTCCTTGCATTCCCGCTGTTTTATTCAGAGATCAGGGATAAGTTGTTCTTCTCCAAAAAAGGCATTGCCAATACCATTTGCGTAATAGCACCGCTCCTTCTTATCGGCTCGGCTCTTCTGTATTTCAACAAGTTAAGATTCGGAAGTTTCTTCGACTTCGGCAATACATATAACCTTTCCGAGATGGATCTTCAGAACAGGCACTTTGGAATCAGAAGATTGTGGTTAGGGTTCTTTGAATACCTGTTCCAGCCTCTTAAGATCGGCGGCAGATTCCCATATATTGAGAGCGTATTTAACTACAGAAGTCATTCGACGGACTATATGGGTTATATGTTCTTCGATCCGGTATACGGCGGATATTTTGCGCTTTGTCCGATCTGTCTTTGTGTTGTTTTCTTAAGGAAATTCAGGAAGGAACTTTCCGGCATGAAGATGTATTGGACGAGCGTTGCAGCGCTGGTATTTGCAGCAGTCCTTCTTGTATTGGACATTGAGATGACGGGCATCACATTAAGGTATCAGATGGACTTCGGCCTGCCGGTTGTTCTGACAGCTGTCCTTATCCTCATATTGCTTATGAGAAAAGCAGAGGATTCTTCTTACAAGAATGCATTTAAGACCGCGCTGATCTTGCTGATCGTCTTAACGGGCATCACGGTATTTAATAACCTGCTCATAATGCTGGGCGACAACAAGCAGTGGGCACTGATAACGACAAATCCCAAGATGTATTACTCCATTAAGTATCTTCTTCTCGCATTGAGATAAGGGACTCATATAACAATAAAATGCGGAGGATCTCTTTATGATCGAAGCAAAGAATCTGACAATGGTGTACGGCAACGGCAACAAAGCCACCGACGATATCTCATTTAATATCAAAGCAGGCGAGATAGTCGGTTTTGCAGGACCTAACGGTGCCGGCAAAACGACAGTTATCAAGATGCTCGCAGGCATCCTGAAACCTACATCAGGCACCGCGGTGATAAACGGTCACGACATCAATAAAGAGCCCATCAAGGCGAAGATGTCATTTGCATATATCGCTGACAATCCGGACATTCTCATCCAGCTTACCGGCCTTGAATATCTGAACTTCATCGCCGACATGTATAAAGTAAAAGAAGATGTAAGGAAAGAGAAGATAAAGGTGCTCTCAGAGCGCTTCGGAATGAAGGATGTCCTGAACACACAGATGAGGGAATACTCTCACGGCATGAGGCAGAAGCTCATGGTTATCTCCGCTCTCATCCACGATCCGCCGGCATGGATCCTTGACGAGCCGATGACGGGCCTTGACCCTTCTGCCGCATTCGAATTAAAGCAGATGATGAGAGAGCATGCGAAGGCAGGGAATGCCGTGCTGTTCTCAACCCATGTTCTGGAAGTCGCAGAGCAGCTCTGCGACAGGATAATAATAATCAACAAGGGAAAGATAGTAAGCGAAGGAACACTCGAATACTTAAGGCTCACAAATCCCGGAAAGACTTTGGAAGAGATCTTCGTAAAGCTCACGGGAAAGCCGGAGAATGAAGCATGAACAAAGCAAGGGCGCTTTACAAGGCATTCAGTTCTAATCTTGAGATGCCCAAGCCGAACGGCGAGAAAAAGGTCAAGCTCTACAACCGTTTCGGTATGATCGCGTTTATCGGCATTATGGTGCCGGTATCAGTGATCGTGGGCTATGTGACTTATGTTCTGACGGATCTGCTCTATCTTCTCGACGGCAATTCATACGGTCTTTTGTCAGAACTCGATCTCATATCGGCTTTTGCCATGATCTTCGGAATGCCTCTGATGTTCAGCGTGCTGTTCTTCTCATCGGACCTCTCATTTCTTACGGCACTTCCCGTATCACCCGTTACGCTTTACCGGGCGAGGTTCTGGCACACGTTCAAGGCAGAGAACGTAATGACGTCGAATGTTCTTTTCGCGATCTACATCGGATATTTCATAGCGGCAATAAAGCACACCGGCTTTGCATATGCGCTCCATCCTGTTGCGCTTATAGCATCGTTCGCAGGATTTATCAGTTCGCTCCTTCTGCCTCTGATCTACTGCTCGATCTTAGCGCTGCTTCTGATGCTCGCGCTCAGGAAGATCAACAGGGCGGATATCTACTATCATTCGTCGCTCGTGCTGTTTGTCGCATTTACACTGATGTTCCTCTTGTCTTTCAGAGGGTATGGCAGGATCAGCATGGCAAATTACCTGGATTCGCTCGTGATCGGCAATAACGAATTTACTGCGATATGCAATGTCTTATTCCCGACAAATTATCTGACAACGCTTGCCATCAGGACGCACAGGATACTGCCTCTTATAGTCTCGGTCTTATTCGTTGCAGGCGTTTACGGTCTCTCGGTCCTTACGGCATTTCTGACATACCGCAAAGGCCTTTTTGCAGCTGCCGTCACAAGCAACAGAAAAGCTTCACGCAAAGTGCACGCCGGAGATATCAGCCACAGGATATTCAGTTCGCTCGTGATCAAGGAATTCAAGGTCTTAATGAGGACCATGACCTACAGGATGAACTGTGTTTATGCAAATATCTTATGGCCCGTAGCAGCCGTCATCTTCATAACCCAGGCACCCAGATTCGAGATCATTAAGATATTCAGATATAACCTGAGGGAAGGCGATGCGCTGAGCCATGTGATACTCTTTTCTGCAGTCGTCGCGATGGCATTTATATCCTCAGGCTTAAACTCCATTGCATCGACTTCATTTACCAGGGAAGGCAAACATATAGATATGCTTAAATATCTGCCTGCGCCTTTGGACAAGCAGATCAAGGCGAAGGTCCTTATCGCTGTCCTCTTCACGTTCATTCCCGTGCTTATCTCGGTGATCATAATCGCAGCAGGACTTGGCGTTTTCTACATGCTTCCGGTCTATATTGCAGTATCTCTGGCAGGCATCCTTACTGCGACGATCGCCGGTGTCATCATGGATTCGATCTCGCCTTATATGGTGTGGTCTGACGAACTGAGCGCTCTCCGCGGCAATCTTAACTGCTTCTTTAACCTTGCTGCCGAGATGATAGGCGCACTTGTTACCGGAGGCATCTCATACGGTATTTACATGATCTCGAAAAGCGCATTTATCACCATCTCAGTGATCACTTTAATGCTTGTCATATCAAGCGTTATCTGCATCCTTAAAGGACTTCCGAAGACAAGGAAAAATATCGAACTGCTTAAATAAGCAACCCTTTGAACTAGTGTTATACTTACAACTGTGTCTACACACTTAATCTT
Organism: Oscillospiraceae bacterium; assembly: GCA_902780785.1. GTDB lineage: Bacteria > Bacillota > Clostridia > Saccharofermentanales > Saccharofermentanaceae > Saccharofermentans. The sequence goes on from CACZGS010000007.1 coordinate 50,232, forward strand.
TCGCAGGGGGAATCACTAATGAAAAAGGTAATCATTGTCGGAGCAGGCATCTCCGGAATGACTGCAGGTATTATCCTGCAGAACTCAGGATTCGAGACAGAGATCTATGAGAAGAATCCTGTTGCGGGCGGCGAGCTTACGGGCTGGAAGCGCGACGGCGTTTACATCGACAACTGCATCAACTATCTCATGTGCAGCAAAAAGGGAAGTGCCATGAACGAGCTCTGGCACGAGATCGGAATGCTCGACGACAGCGTAAAGATGTATTCCAAGGATTACTTCTTCAAGTATCAGGGCCACGGCGGCGAGATCACATACTGGAGAGATAAGGAGAGAACAAAGCGCGAGATGCTTGAGCTCTCACCTGAAGATAAGGATGCTATAGAGAAGTTTTTCGAGAACGTCACAAGAGCAGAGAGCATGATAATGCCTATCGACAAGCCGATGGATAAGATGGGCCCGAGGGACTTCATGAAGCTCGGTGACTTCGTTAAGAACGTTCCTGCAGCTCAGAAGGCTTATAAGGGTGTCAGCGTTAAGGACTTGGCAGACAGCTTCAAGAGCCCTGTCTTAAGGAGCTCATGCATGCTCACACACCCTGAGATGACACAGGCATATTCATTCGTTATGTCTTATGCGATGGTCACATCCGGAAGCGGTGATATCCCTGAGGGCGGTTCACTCGCAGCAGCTTTAAGAATCGCAGACAAATACCGGAAAGCAGGCGGCAAGCTCCATTTAAACAGCCCTGTAAAGAACGTTAAGATCAACGGCAAAGTTGCTGAAGGAATCGTTCTTGAAGACGGCACTGAGGTTACCGCAGATTACGTTATCTGCGCTACAGACGCAAACCACACATTCACCAAGCTCCTGCCTTCAGAATACATGCCCAAGAAGCTCAAGAAGTGCTTCGACGATAAGGAGCATTTCTCCGTGTTCAGCAAGTACCACGCAGCATTCCTGGTTGACGGCAAGATGAATGTCGCTCCTGATACAACATGCTGGGAGAGCGACGGCATCAAGGTCTGGGACAGAGAGATCAAGGACATCGGATTCATCTGCTACGATTACGATCCGACACTTACGCCTGAAGGAAAGACAAGCCTTCAGATGAAGCTCTTCCAGTACGGCAAGGAAGTCGACAACTGGTTTGAGCTTGCTAAGGATCCCGAGAAATATGAAGCCAAGAAGACTGAGGTCGCTGAGGCTCTTATGGCAGAGATCGAAAAGAAGTTCCCTGAGACAAAGGGCAAGATCAAGATATTGGACGTATGGACACCTGTCACATATGCAAAGCACTGCAATGCATACAGAGGTGCGTACATGGCATTCGTCGCAGACAGGGATACAAAGACTGTTACCACACCGGGCGTCGTTAAGAAGCTCAAGAACGTATTCCTTGCAGGTCAGTGGCTCATGGGTTCAGGCGGACTTCCGCCGGCAACCGCGCAGGGCAAATATGCCGCATGGCGTATCTGCAAAAAAGAAGGCGTGGAGTGCAAGTAAAGATCACCGGGGCTGTCTCAAATATTGAGGCAGCTCTTTTGTTAATGCAACATTTCTTCCTCTATAATTGTATATAGAGTAGTTGAACACAAACGAGGGGAGAGCTGCGCGCAGCATGGCTGAATATAAGAAATTCAAACTGAAGAAGACAGACATTCTGCTTATCGCAATAGCAGCTGCGTTCACGCTCTTCTTTGCGGTTCCGCTTATTGCTGAGATCATCAAGTCGGAAAAGGCCCGTAAAGAGATCAGAGAATCTGTAAGACAATCGTATGAGAATGATGAATCCGATGTCAGTATTACATACAGCACGCCGTCAAACATGATGTCCGTTACAACTTCTTTCCCGCTTGAAGATAAAAGAAAAAACGTCCTTACTGAGGTTCCGGAAGATCTGGCAGGCAGAGGGATAATCCTCAGAGGTTCTACATACAGAAAAAGCGGACAGTCTTACCGTGGGACCACACACGGTGATTCACGCTGGTACTATGATTATGTGACTGCATGTAATCTCAATATCGACGGATCCGATAATGATTTCAAAGCGTTCCTCAAAAGGCTTGGCGGTGAGGTGCGCTTCCCTGAGGCAGACCCCGGTTACCCTGAGTACTATAACGGAACGGTTGTATTCGAACATGCACCGCGCGAAGACCACTTTATCGTGATCTACAGGACCAAATATATCCGTTGGGACTGCTCTAGTGGAAAGTACCAGACACCGGGAACTTATGGTGTTGAGAGACCGATCTTTTACGATCCTTCAGGAAGATATATTTTCGACATGACTTATTCACTTCCCCATTGTGAGGACCTTCTGATCAAATTCTTAGAGCCTGTCATGACCAGAGTCGAACTGACACGTCCCGGCGAGACTAAGCCGGAATTCGCGACTGAGACGGTCAAACCCGAAGTGATCGAACAGTTCATAGATGCGATGCACGAACTTGAAGCAACTGAATACAAAGGGGATACATCGAGAATAAAGGACTCCGATGAAGTCTTTAAGATCTCTTTCACGACTGAAACCGGCCGGGTCCATGACTACTACTTTGTTAACGGCGAATTTCTTATCTATAAGGATAAGATCTATCATTTGAGAAACTGCCAAAAACTTCAGAGTCTTGTTGATGAAAAGACTCTGTTCTATATTGATGCGTTCTGAGGTCTTATGAAGCGGAGAGTGACAGTATCGATAGTCTTATGTGTCATTGTTCTGGTGATGACTTCAGCCGGGTATGCGCTGCACGGATACCTTAACACAGGCAATCATCCCGGACTTTCCACTTTGTCGTTTGCTCCCGCTGCAGTCAAAAAAGTATCTGATGAAAAGGATATTGCTGTCCGTGTTTATCCTACGGGAGAAATAATGCCTCACAACGATGAGGAAGACATTCACGAGGTAAGACTGAACAATATCAAACGCGGCTGGATCGTTAACCGGTATGGCGGAAACTGCAGACTTTTGTTCGAGATCAAAGATGCGGACATGGATGACTTTTACAGTTTTTACAATGACTGTCATTACTACTATGCCGAGATGATCCCTAAAGACAGACTCAGAATAACAGATATAACTGCAAGACAGGGAGAGGATCCGGAAGATCCTTTTGCAAATGGAAAGAAGCCGGTATTCTTAAGCTGCTGCATATTATCCGAAATGGGCCGGTATAACTATCCGAGAACCGCTCTGCTTAAATGTATTCTTATCAATGTTTTATTTGTTCTCATTGTGGTGGCTGTTAATGTTCTGATTAATAGACTGAAACGGAGAAACATATAGCCCTCAATAATTCTTGACCTGATGTTATAATGAATCTAGTCTTGCAAAGGAACAGGGACAAGGTTATGGCAGATCAATGGTCAAATGAGAGCAACGATATTTTCGAGAGATTCGCAGCAGGGATCGACGATGCGGTAAGCAAGGGCGAGAGCCTTGATTGTGCCGACCGCGATCTTAATTACGCCATCAAGCTCCAACACGAGAGACTTGAGCATCATGGCGTGACCATGAAGATGAATATCACTCCGAGAGGCTTATGGACTGAAGGATTTAAGCTGGGACGCTGTCAGGGCGACGATCATTTCGAGTTCTATAAGGAGACACGTACCTGTAAAAAAGACGAGTCCTATTATAAGAACGGCAGGCGCCTCTATAGAAATGTGGATAATTACAAGCTTTACCAGACGGTAACGGACTTTGCGACGGAGGTTAATCCCGCTGAGCGCCAGTATAAATGTCCTTCGTGCGGAGCGATATCCACAGTCTCCCAGCTTGTCGCCGGATGCCCTTACTGCGGAACCAAATTCAAGACGTCTGAATTTTATCCTAAGATCTCCAACTTCTATTTTAATCTGGATATCGGCTATAAATCAGGCAGGACCGCAAAGCTTTGCAAATGGACGATCCCGATAAGCACAGCAGCTGTCTTTACTCCTTTTCTTGGCTTTGCCTTGATAATATATTTGAGGAGTCTTCAAAATACCGGTGTTGTTCATCGTGCCACGGGTATCGGGGGGATTCTCCTTGCAGGCTTGTTTGTAGCACTGATCTTCGGTCCCACATTCGGTTACTGTATTGCTTACTGGATAGATAAGCTCAAGTATGAGACTAACGATGCCAGAAGTAATAAGATGTCCACCGTTTACAAGGGTTCGAGAACGATCTTCAAAGATTATATGGAGAAGATCTCTCAGGAATACTCATATGAATACTTTGCAGATAAGACCGTTGCCCTTATAAAGATGCTCATCTATTCCGACAAGCCGGAAGAACTGACCTTCTATAACGGTCAGGCTTTGGATCCTTCATTTAAGAATATCCTGAACGTCTCATCATTAGGTGAAGTCGGCGTCACAAGGATGGAAGTCATCGGTGATTACGTAGTCGTTAATGCAAATGTGCATCTCGATAACACTTATATTAACGGCGATCGGGTCAGGGTTGTTAATGACGTGCTTAAGGTCGTCATGAGAAAGAACATCACAAAGCCCGTCAACTTAGGCTTCAACATTACGAGCCTTCATTGCCCGAACTGCGCAGGCTCTTACGATGCCACAAGAACAAAGATATGTCCTCACTGCGGTTCTGCAAACAGGATCGAGGATGTTGACTGGGCTTTAGATTACCTGGGAAGATAAGCAATTAAACAGGTGAAAAATGGCAGATAACTCATCAACTATCGGTGCGATCAATGTTACGAGTTCGGAAGTAAAGTGTCCGGGATGCGGCGGTACCATCGGTATTAAATTTGACCCGAATACACTGACTCTTAAATGTCCTTTCTGTGGGCTTTCTACGGATCTTCCCCAGCCGGGAACTGTTCCCGTTAATCAGAAACTCGACTTCGATTCAGCTTTGCAGCGTGCAAATGTCAGCTGGGATAATGTCAAGAAGCTTATAATCTGCTCTAACTGTGGCGGACAGACGCTTTACGATGCCGAGCAGATTACCGGCGGCTGTCCGTTTTGCGGATCAACAAGTGTAATGCCTGCGGCAGAGAATCCGCAGATCATGGCTCCGCAAGCGGTTATCCCGTTCGCATTCGATAAAGAACTTGCGCAGAAGTGTTTTACCCACTTTCTTGGCAAAAAACACTTTCTTTGCAAAGGCGTGACCGACAGCAAGCTTGAGGATGTCGTCGGAGTTTATCTTCCGTTCTGGACTTTTTCTGCTCTCACAGTCTCCGGTTATAAAGCGAAATATGTTGACGGGACTTCTGTCAATTGTATTTGGAATGAACATATCGATGATCATGTCATCTATGCTTCCGATAAGTTCCGTCATCCCATGATAGACAGAGTCCGCAATTTTGAATATAACGAAATGCTTCCTTATTCGCCGCAGTATCTTGCAGGCATCCCTGCTGAACGTTATACAGTCGGCCTTGATGAAGCGTGGGAGCGTTCGAAAACGCAGATGAAGGATAGAATAAGGAATACTTTGTGGCGTAAAAGCTCAGGGAAAGCTGCTGCGGAGGATTTGAAGACCGATTTCTACAACGTTAAGTTCAGATATATTCTGGCTCCTGTATATCTCGCCACATACAGATACAAAAAGACCAAACGTCCTGTAGCGATCAACGGACAGACAGGTGAGACGTATTGCGATGCGCCGACGTATCTGCCAGTATTGTTAGTAATAGCCGGAATATTACTTTTAGCCTGGCTGATCGCGTTCTTCATCAGCTTTACTTTCAGTTTTAATATAACTATCGGCTGAAGCGGAGAATTAATTATGGTTATCAGGCGCGCGACTATCGAAGATGCGGATGTTGTCGGCAAAGTGCACTCTGATGCATGGAAGCAGGCATATCATGGCATCTTCAGTCAGGAGTATCTGGATTCAGATTCTCCTTCAAAAAGACGTGAAGAATTCCTTCGTTCCTTGGATGACAAGCAATGTGTGTATTTGCTCTTGGAAGAGGAAGGTCAGGCTGTCGGTATCGTGAAGCTGATCGACAGAGGTGACGAGATCGAGATCGCAAGTATATACATACTGAAAGATTTCAGAGGTCGCGGATTCGGACATAAAGCACTTGAGTATATATGCTCGGAATACAATGGCCGCCGAATAGTACTTTGGGTTTTGGATAACAATATTAAAGCGTGCATTTTTTATGAGAAGTGCGGCTTTGTATTAACAGACAAGGCCCGTCTGATAGACCGCGGCGGTAAATATAAACAGGTGATGTATGAGGAAAGATATTTCCGGCAGTTACAGGAGCCATATGTGAGTGATAGCAGCAAGATCGGGATCTTAAAGATGATCATCCGTAATGGTTATCGCGGTAACCCCCAGGCATCGTATTATGATCTGTCGAGGATCGAAGGAGCTTCTATCGAAGACCTTGTCAGGAATGTCATCGAACTGGAAACCGCCGGGATTATCAAGCGTCATATTACGGCTGCGATGCCGCCATACTCTGCGTACTGTTTGGCTGATATTTACCATGATAAGATTCCGTGTGATAAATAGCTGAATGCATTGTGTCAGAAGGCTGAAGAGGTTAAATATCCGGTCTCCGTAAAGATCCTGGGAGAGCAGAAGGAGTACGTTGATTATTACGAGTTCAATAATGACGTTAAAAGAATATTTGAAGATAAGACTGCTAAGAACGATGGCAAGATAATAATCCATGGCCAATTTGACCGCTTGAATAATAAAGTAGTCGAAATGGAGATAATACAGCAGTGGGTCGCAGATGACGGCTGCGGATTCTTATACATTTACGGTTTCCCCGGGCCTGATTACTGTGAATTCCGTTTTATTGATTACGGACGCACATGGGCATTTACACTTGAGGATTTTGATTGTAATCTTGAACGAGATAATCAGAAGAAATGACAGTGGGGAATTGATCATGAAGGTTGATAAGTATGTCAAAGGAGCAGTAAGGCAGTTTGCATATTGGTTTGCACACGGAACGATCGGAGCAAGACTGTTGAACGGCATTGATTATGTGAGCGATCTCCAGGAGGAGAGCTCTTTTGCAGAACAGGCCTTCATCATCTTCATGAATAATCTCGAATATGACGAGACTGGTGTGACGAATTATAAGCAGGCAGAATATAGAGCAGCACAATACGTCCGGAGTTATTATGATCCCTCATATGCAGTGGAACCTCCTTTCGAGCAGTGGGAAACGGAAGGCGATCCGGTAAGCTCAAGCGGATGGAATAATTAATCGGCATCAAAACGGACTAACTGTACAGGTTTCAAAAGCTTGGAAAGACATATTTTCCAAGTTTTTTTCATATTTGGAAAAAACTATAAAAAAACATTGCAAATATATGTAAACTAAAAAATGTATTTCTAAATGGGATTTTTGGGGAAAAATTACCGTCTAATGTAATGTAGAGCAAAAGCGGAGGACGCTCTGACCGATGCTTTACGGCAATGCGCGCACAGGAGTAGAAGTTTAATGAGCAATACAGAGAACTTCATATTGATACAAAAGGCAAAAAGGCGGGATCCTGATGCCTTTTCTGAACTAATGAACCTTTATATGAAGGATATGTATCGAACAGCGGTCGCAATACTGATGAATGATGCGGATGCTGCTGATGCGATACAGGAAACTATCCTTGCATGTTGGGAACGGCTGAGTTCCCTTCGTGACAACAAGCTTTTTAAGACATGGATGACGAGGATCCTGATCAATAAGTGCCACGATATCAGAAATAAGAGAATAGACACTGTAGATATCAGTGAGCATGAGGAACTTGCCTTTCATGAGGATGAAAGCAATTTGGAAATAAAGGAAGCCATAGAGCAGCTGGATGAAAAATACAGGGTGCCTATCATGATGTTTTATGGTGACGGGTATAGCACTAAGGAAATTGCAGCTATACTCAATGTCCCGTTAAGCACCATACAAACAAGGCTTTCAAGAGGCAGGGCGCAGTTGGCCAGATATTTTGATAATGGTATGGAGTAATCATATGAAGGATTTTGGTCGTGCAGTGAAAGAAATGAACGTGCCTGATATAGTTCAGGAAAAGGCTCAGAACGCTTTTGACATAATTCATGAGGAAAGCAAAATGAGCAAAAACAGCAATATTCGAAGAAGTTTTTTCAAGAGCCCGGCAGCAGTGGCAGCGGCTATAGTCGCAGTTGTACTGATAGGTGGCGGTGTAGTATGGGCAGCAAGCGGCGGACTGGCCGGATTTCTGTCCGGGTTTATGCCTGAGGAAGAAGTAACCGGGAGACTGGATATTCCCTCGGAGAATCAGATAACAGTCAGTCAATCGGAGAATGAGATAACGATAAGTCAAAGTGAGGTTGAAGACTACGGTCAGCTTTGGACAATTGAAGAATACTGGTATGATGGCGCGACTTTATACTTTTCAGCTGTTGCCCCACAGAAGGTAATCGATGCCGGTAACTTGATGGTCGAATGGAGCAGCCACGCTGATGTGAACGGCACGGATTGCCAATTGTCGGCTGATGGATGCTGGGATGAAATCACCAAGGCGTATACCGGACGCTACATCTGTTGTATTGATGTCTCTAAAGCGGATACCAGTTCCGGGAATGTAACTGTAGTAATGCGTCTGAAACTGAATCGATACAAAAGAATGCCTGTAGATTTTATTGTTCAGGGGGAATATGAGGTTGAGACGATAACCGAGCAGAAGATGAGTTTTACTTTTGAAAAACCAAATGATGCACGTCAGCTGAAAAAGGAAAATCTTTCTGTCGAAGGCGGAACCGCAGACATAAGCGTAACTGTCGCGCCATCGATGTTCAACATAAGTATCGTCTATCACTTGAATGATTCATCGAAGTCGGTTGACGATATCTGTAAATACCGGATTACCGACAGCAGCGGAAACAGTACAACGGTTTGGGTTACCGGTAATTTCAAGGACAATAATGGTGATGACTGTATGTACATCTCAATGATGGAGTTGGAAGGCCTCGATCCATATTCTAAGAGCTATACATTTGAACCTTTATGTTTTCACTACGACTCTGCAGGAGAAAGAGTTCCTGATGTTTTTGATCCTCTTGACTGGGGCGGTTTTACGGTTGTATTTAAATAACAAATTGAAGGGGGCCTTTCAAGCCCCCTTTGATCTTATTTCTTGTTGTATGTTTCCGTGATCTCTTTGCAGGTGTTGATGACGTCGATGTTAAGGACTCTTAAGCGGTATGAGAGCTGCTTTAAGATCAGTTCGATCTTGACGGGGCAGGAGAGGAAGATCGGCTCCAAGTATTCGGGAGTGATGGTCTCAACATATGTGTCATCAGATTCGGAGACTGCGGTAGCCTCTCTCTTCTCTGATGCGAGCATGCCGAGTTCACCGAAGAGTGATACAGGCTTGAGCTCTGAGATCTTCTCACCGTCGCTGTTATACATTCCTACTGTGCCGCTCCTGAGGATATACATGGTATTCTCGGATGCGCCCTCTTCGTAGATGATCGAATTTGTATCGTAATTCTGGATGTCGCCGGTTCCCTCATCCGTGATTGCTTCGAATGCTTCGTTGATCGCTTCTGCGCTCGGAGGGGCAATGTATTCCTTGTTGTTCTCATACATGTCGACATGCTTCTTGATCCTTGAGAACAAAGATTTCTTCTTGGAAGCTTCAGCCTCTTTGACTTCCTTGAGGAGGGCCTTGGCCTCGTTATAGTCATTTGTCATGGCCTGGACTCTTCTGCCCAAGTGCTGCATGAGCTCTAAGATCTGATCGGGATTTTCCTGGAAGTATGTGGTGAGTTCGTCCTTGGGGATCTCGATTACTCTTACGTTGCCGACTGCGACGATGGTTGCGTTTCTGGGATATGAATCGATGATGGCCATCTCGCCGAAATACTCGCCGGTCTCAAGAAGCGCGATGCGGAAAGGCTCCTGATCCTTCTTGTCCCAGTCTGCATAGACACTGGCTTTGCCCTCAAGCAGGCGGAAGAAGCTGTCACCGATGTCGCCCTCTTTTACTATTACTTCACCCTTGTAGAAAGACTTCTCAACAACACTCATAACAATACTCCTTCCTCGCACTTTGAAAATTTATTCTTACCCAAAAAGAATACTTGCAACATATATATTATAGCCGTTGGGAAATCAAAAGAACATCATCAAAGAACCCCTGTTTTGAGATATTTTGCCTTACATTTCGAGAGCTCCGTACCCTATAATATTCCTATATGGACGATATGTTGAAGAACAAGACAGCTATAGTTACCGGAGCTAATTCCGGAATGGGCATGGCTACCGTTAGAGCGTTAAGCGACATGGGAGCCAAGGTCATCATGCTGTGCAGAAGTGAGAAGCGCGGCACGCAAGCGCTCGAAAAGCTTTTGACCGAAGATTCGTCCCGCGATCTTGAACTGATCCTTTGTGATCTCGGCAATTACGGTTCGATAAGAGCCTTTGCAAACATTGTCAGAAGGAGCCACGATCACATAGACATCATGGTCAATAATGCGGGCTTCATCTCGCTTGACAGACAGGAGACAAAGGAAGGTCTTGAGAGGCAGTTCGGAATAAATCACATCGGACATTTCCTCCTTACGATGAGCCTTATAGATCTCATGGGTGAGGGCGGAAGGATCGTAAACGTTGCATCAGGCGCGCACAAAACAGGCAAGATCCATTTCGATGACATAAACCTTCACAAGGGTTTTAATGTCATCAAGGCATATTCGCAGAGCAAGCTGGCAAACGTGCTCTTCACAAGGGAGCTCGCAAGGCGCGTTAAGGACAGGGGTATAACCGTTAACTGCTGCCATCCGGGAGCCGTCGCGACCAACATCGGAATAGATAGGGAGACAGGATTCGGCAAGACCGTAACGGGACTTCTAAAGCCCTTCTTCCAGACACCCGAGCAGGGCGCGAGGACTGCGATCTTCTTAGCTTCCGACGCTTCTGTGGCAGATGTTACAGGAGAGTATTTCTATAAGTGTAAGATCGCTAAGTCTTCAAAGCGTTCGAAGGATCCGGAGCTTGCAGCAAGGCTTTTCGAGTTCAGTAAGGAACTTGTCGGGATCCAAAGGTCTGAGACGGAAGAATAAAAAATCTGATCAGCCGAATACTTTCACGAACTTAGCAGGATCCATCTGATAAAGTTCTTCACCCAGCGCATCGGATACTTCAATGAGCATGCGTTCGTATGTGCACTGCAGGGGCGATACCTTGTTCTCGTCGCCGGTGTTCATTCTGTTGGCGCATCCGCAGGAATTCGTGCAGCGTTTGACGAGCGGGCAGTCCTTGCAGGTCTCAGGTGTTGAGGCTCTCTTTGCGATCTCTGTTACCTTTGCTTCGTTGAGGCCCTCGAAAACATTACCCAGCAGATAATACTCATCTCCGATGAAAGACGTGCACGGATAAAGGGAGCCGTCAGGTGTTACGGGCATCTGTCTGACGCCTAAGTGGCAGCGCTCTGCGGGATTCTTATCCTTGATGCATTCGCTGATCTTCGAATAGATAGGTCCTATGAAGACCTTCTCTCCCTTGATGAACAGTTCCTTTATATATCTGCCGGTCTCTTCGAGCTGCAGTCTTAATTCATCAAGAGCTTCGTCGGTCCAGTTGACCTTCTTGCCGTATGCAATGACAAAGGAGAGGTGCTTGAATCCCAAACCGTGAAGATATTTGACCGATTCGGCGTAATAGGGAACAGCCTGCGGCGCGATAGTAGCTAGAGCCGACGCTTCAGGCATATAGCTTAAGAGCAGTTTTGCTTTCTCCTCAACGACTGAGGATGTGGGCTTTCCGCCTGCAAAGATCCTGCAGATGTCCTGTGCCTTGCCGTCGAAAGAGATGCCTATGCCCATATGTGATCTTACGGCGCGCTTCAGGAATTCCTCATCCAGAAGAGAGCCGTTGGTGGTCATTTTGCAGTCGAATCTGATACCGGTCTTTTTGGACTTTTCTTCGCAATAATCCAATGCCTTATAGATAAGGTCCTTTTTGAGCAAAGGTTCGCCGCCGAAGAAGCAAAGGCCCGCTCTTTTTCCTTTCGAGAAGGCAAGATCACAGGCCGCAAGGAGGACATCTTCGGTCATATCCTTCGGGCATTTCTCACGGATGCAGTAAGTGCAGTCCATGTTGCAGTTTTCTGTCAGATGCAGTGTCAGATTCATAGAGTCATTATAACTGAATTATCGGATTATATATCAGGAGCAGCCCCGATCAAGGTTCATAGAACTCGACGCCGCCGTCAAGCCTTACATCGTCGTCCGGATCGGAATACCTGGATTCTGTTTCAACAGTCTCATCTGTCGGCTCAGTGTAGACGTCTGTATCACCGGCGAGCTCTACTATGTCGCCGTCAGGCTTGGAATATTCCGTGACGACCTGGATATCGCCTGCGTAATCTACGGACTTTCCGGACTTGCCGGGATTGTCGCCGCAGCCTGTAACTGCTAATGCCGTAAGAGCTGCTGCAATGCCTACTGCGTAGAGCGGCTTCTTATAATCTTTGGCCTGTGTGATCTTCATTTCGATGCCCTCCTTATTGGCGATTCTGTCCTATAAACAGATAAGAAAGGCAAAATGTTGCACCCCCTCAGATGTATAATGTCATTACTTTAGGAAAAATCAGATTTTGGGGGACAATATGGAAGAAAGACCTGAATTATTTACAAAGAAACTTATGCCCTGGCTTCATCTTATGGATGAGGGTCACACAGCGACAGGCTATGTCATTGAAGGTGATGATAAGGTCTGCGTTATCGACACGATGTGCGGCTTTAGCGACATCAAGAGCTATATCAGGAGCTTTACGGACAAGCCGGTAATGGTCATCAACACGCACGGTCACGGCGATCACATCCTTGGAAATATTTATTTCGATGAGGCATATATGAATTCCAGGGATCTTGAGCTGGCTGACCTATTCATCAAGTCGCCTGAGGCTGTTAAGGAATTCGAGAAGCATGGCGTCAGCATGCCTCCCTTTAAGCCTGTTAAGGAAGGTGACGTATTTGATCTCGGAGGCAAGACTCTTGAGGTCTATGAGCTTCCCGGCCATACCGCAGGCGGCATAGTCATCCTTCTTAAGGAAGAGAGGATCCTCTTTGTGGGAGATTCCGTTAACCACCACCTCTGGATGATGTTAGACGGCTGCTCTCCGATGGAAGAATACATTAAGAATCTCGACAGGCTCATGTTCCTTGAAGATAAGGCTGACTATATCCTTCACGGTCATGCGGACGGCTTTGATGACATCTCACTTATGAGATGCATCCGTCAGGGCGCTCAGGAGATCGTTGACGGAAAGAACGAAGATGACAAGCCTTATGAGTGGTTCGGCGGCATCGCAAAACAGCATGAATTTAAGCTCGTGGAAGGAAAGCAGTACAGCAGCCATGACAGCAGCGTGATCTGTTATAACCCATCTTGACGTGTTATTGCGCAAATTGTAAAAACTAGTTTACACTTTAAACTTTTTGTTTTCATTTGATTAATACTGAGTATTCATAGCCACCCTATAATCAGAATTGTTATTTGAACCGTTTATCGCGAACTTGTTCCGCTGAGTTTATTTTCGATTGTGATTTATATGGAGGATGGCACTTATGGCAAAAAAGAGTTTGTACGATTACACCTTTGATGATCTTTCCGGACTTCTTCTGGATAATGTTGATGCAGTCGTAATCGTTGACCCTGCGATCGATGCTTACAAGAGCATTATCCGCAAGGGCATGTTCGAGACCTTCCTTAAGGAGTCCGGAATCTATCACGACCTCATTCTGGACCTGTGGTTCCACTTCAATGATTCGAACGAGAAGGTTGCCGGAGATTATCAGATCTTCGCTGACAACACCGGTGTGTTCAAGAGCAAATACAGCCGCCGCTTAAAGCTCGTTCTTGAGGATGAGAAGATATCCCATCTCGTGCAGCTGACGGTATATCCTTTCGAGGATGCGAGCAAGTATATCTTCGTAATGGACGAATTCAATGACAACGAGTCATTGCAGGAATCCCTTACCACCAAGAAGATCAACACGATCCAGAACACTTACCTGTTCTCGATGTACATTGACCTCGTTGCAGACACGACGAGCAGCATCAACGTTACGGAGATCTCCGATGACGTCGTTAACTACAACCTCAAGTATTCCGACTGGAGAATGATGATCGTCAACATGATCTGGCCTGAGGACCAGGAGCAGTTCCTGCGCCGCACGGATCCGGAATACCTGAAGAAGAATTTCACGCCCGGCCGTACATCTTCTTACGACTGCATGATGCGTAATCTTGAAGGCAAGTTTATCTGGGTCAAGCTCATCTTCAGCCGCGCACAGACATATAACGATGACGATTACAGATTCGTCTTCATGGTACAGGATATCAACGACAAGTCCATGGAACTGATGTCGACTCTCCAGAAGTATGAGGAGAAGGCTATCAAGGATCCGCTCACCGGTGTTCTTAACCACGGTGAGATCGAGACACAGCTCAATAATGCTCTCGCACGCCGTCAGAGCAGCGAAGATCCTATCTCCATCATGATGCTCGACCTGGATAAGTTCAAGGAAGTAAACGACAATTACGGCCACGCTGTCGGTGATACGACCCTCAAGCATTTTGCCAAGATATTAATGGATATTTCCGTTGAGGAGAAGGCATTGGTAGGACGCTGGGGCGGTGAGGAATTCGTCATCGTCTGCCGCGACAAGAACGGCGATGCAGCGTTCGAGCTGGCTGAGAGATTAAGAGAGAAAGTTGCAGCTTACCAGTTCCCTGATATTTACCACATTACCTGTTCGATTGGTGTTACGGAGCTTGCGGCCGGAGATGACTTCAAGGGCGCATTCGACAGGCTTGATAAGGCCATGTACGCTTCGAAACACAACGGCAGGAATAAAGTAACAAAGCTATAAATATTTTTTGACAACTAGCCGCTCCTACGTGGTAACATATCGATAGAATAATTAACTGTTCTAAGGGAATAACATGATCGACGGATTTAGTGCACAGCTGAGTTTTATTTTGTTTGAAGCAATCTTATGCTTCGTATTGACTCCGCTCTATGTCGTAACCAAAGATCCCTTGCGCGTCCGTAAGTCAGTGGTCATATCACTGAACCTGACTTGCAGCGCGATGTTATTCTGCGAATATCTCTTCTACGTCTACCGAGGCAGCAAGACCGCCTTTGACATCGTCATAATGTATGTGGTAAATGCCGGAGTTTACTACGCCATTTTGCTCCTTTTGTGGTTCTATGCGATGCTGGTCTACTTAAGGCTGTTCGGCAGGTTCGATCTTAAACCCGGCATGCCGTGCAGGAACCGTCTTATTGCAGTTCTGGCCATTGTGACCGTCGGAATGATCCTCGTTACCGTATCGAACTTCACGGGCATCTACTATTACTTTGACAGCAATAACTGCTACCAGAGAGGCCCGCTCTTCTGGCTTGCAGCGCTCCTTCCGACCATAGGTGCCGTCCTGGTCGTATCGGTAATAATCAATCACAGGACAAAGATGACCCTGATCCAGCGTCTTGTACTGATCTCATATCTCGTGCTCCCTTTGGCAGGCGAGATAATCCAGCTCTGCTTCTTCGGCACTTCTCTCATGAACATCTGCATGGGCTTTTCTGTTCTTATGATGTTCTTCGAAAACGTCATCAACAAGGAAAAGGAGATAATCAGAGCGACCAAGACTGAAGTCAGGACCGGACTTGCAAATGAGCATGCCTGCATCGAGTGGCTTAATTCCATGAAGGGCAATGATGAGCTGAAGAAATATGCAGCAGTATTCTTCGACCTCAGAAAGTTCTCTGATATCAACCGCATTTACGGTGTTGAGAACGGCAACAGGATCCTCGCAAACTTCAGCAACATTATGATGGAAAAGATCGAGAAGGACGAGATCTTAGGAAGACAGTTCGGCAACCAGTTCGTGGCGATAATCAAGCACAGGAATCTAGATGATATCCTGAATTTCTTAAACGGCGTGGAGGTTCCTTTCACGGACAGCGAGACCGGTTCTGAGAACAAGGTAACGGTATCTGCCAGAGTCGGTGTCTATGAGATCGACAGGGTGGACCTTGACGGTGAGGATATCCTTGTATTTGCAGCGCAGGCATTAGGTGTCGCCAAATCCAAGGAAAGCGATGATATCGTGTGGCTCACAGAGGATCTTCTCGCGAGCATAGCCGAGCGCAAGAAGCTCGAGAGCGACATTAAGAACGGCCTTAAGAACGGTGAATTCAAGCCGTATTACCAGCCCAAGGTCAACATCAAGACAGGCAGGCTCTGCGGCATGGAAGCCCTGTCACGCTGGTCTCATGACGGACAGATAATCACACCCGGCTCCTATATTCCGATCATGGAAACAAATGATACGATCCGCATCCTTGATCTTCATATCCTGAAGTGTGTCTGTGAGGATATCGCAGGGTGGCTTAAGGAAGGTCTTGAGGCTCCTGTTACATCGGTTAACTTCTCGAGAAGGAATCTTGCAGATCCGGAGCTCTCCAGGAAGATCGATTCCGTTGTCAGATTATCGGGTATTCCCAAAAACCTCATTGAGATCGAAGTTACGGAGACTGCGGATGAATTCTCGATAGGTGATCTAAGCGCTTTTGTCGATGAGCTCCACAAGCTCGGATATAAGGTCTCCATTGATGATTTCGGAAGCGCCAGCTCGTCACTCACGCTCCTTCGCGAAGTGTCTTTCGACACACTCAAGATAGACAAGGGCTTCGTCGACAAATCAAAGAAGAGGGATCTGGCAATCCTCACATACATCATCAAGCTTGCGAAAGAGATAAATACCGATATCGTTGCAGAAGGCGTCGAACAGCAAAAGCAGGTCGAACTGCTTGATGATCTGGGCGTTGATGTCATTCAGGGATATTACTTCGATAAGCCTCTGCCGAAAGATGACATGAGTGCAAGGCTCAAGGCACCTTCGTACAGCTTTAATTGATTCTGCCACAGAAATAGACCACGCCCGGATGCAATGCATCGCGCTTTTGTGATATATATATTTAAGACTTTATGGACATGGGGAATTTAATATGATCAAGAATATCGTGCTGGATATGGGAAATGTCCTTCTGGACTTCAGACCTGAATATGTGCTTGACACATTCTGTTCTTCCGCCGAAGAGAAAGCCGTTATCAGGCAGGAGCTCTTTAACGGACCCGAATGGAAGATGGGCGACCGCGGAGACATAAAGGATAAAGACCGTTTCGATCTCGTAAAGGGAAGAGTACCCGAGCAGTATCATAAGGCATTGAAGGACTGTGCCGACAAGTGGGATATCTGCATGGTACCCCTTGAAGGCGCTGAGAGATTCTGCAAGACCTTAAGAGAGATGGGCTTTAAGATCTATGTGCTCTCAAATGCCAGCGACCTTTTCTACGAGTATTTCCCCAAGTTCCTGCCGCTGGACTTTTTCGACGGCGTATTCGTATCGGCAGACTACCGCATGCTCAAGCCCGATGTTGAGATCTTTAAGGTATTCCTCGAAAAGTACGGCTTAAAAGCCGAGGAATGCCTCTTCGTAGACGACCTTGATGTCAACGTTGCAGGCGCTACGATGGCCGGCATGAAGACATTCCGCTTCATGGGCGATTATGACGCCGTAATCAGTCAATTAGTATAGATTAAAATACGATTATTAGGCTCTTTTACTTCTCAATGTAATGTTATAATTAGACAACTGACTTGTTGTGCGGGGGTAATATGAGCAGGAAAAATCACCTTGAGAGGCATTACACCAAATGGGGATATATCTTTGTAATCCCGTTTGTCGTTGTATTCTTGATATTCAGTTTCTGGCCTATGGCCAGCACGATTTATTACGCATTCTGTTACCTGAAGCACGCAGGAAATACCAATCCGGAATTACTCACTACGATCGGCAAGCCCTGGTATCAGAATTTCAAAGAGGTTTTTACTGCTAAATCTTTTTGGGATGCCTTCAAGAATACGATAGTCTTCTTCCTGGCTTCAACTATCCCGGAATGGCTTCTGGCATTCTGGCTGGCGGCAATGATGACGGACAGAAGAATGAAGATCAAGGGAAGATTCCTTTGGAAGACCGCTTTCTTCTTCCCCAAGCTCGTTGCCGGATCGACATTAGGCTACGCTGTTTTGGACCAGATCATTTCAGTAGTCTTCCAGGGTTCCGGATATACGATGGCTGCATTCATGATGAACGGATTCGGATTCAGGGAAAAAGACCTTGAGTTCCTGACGTCAGTGCAGTTCGTCATAATACTCACAACGCTCTTCATGCACTTTGGTATTACCTTTATCTATGCGATTGCAGGTATAACGGGTATTCCTGTCGAAGTATTTGAAGCAGCGGAGATCGACGGCGCAAACAGAGCCCAGACTTTCTTTAGGGTCACGCTTCCTTCGATGCGTCCGATGCTGTTCTTCATTACCGTTGTTTCAGTCGTTGACGGTATCGGCATGTATGATATTCCGTCCCTGTTCGGACCTTTTGATACATTCAGAAGGAATCTTACGCTCATGATGTATATGGAGAAGCAGGCCTTCGCAGGTTCCTATGCTTATGACAAAGCGTCCGCAGCAAGCCTTGTCTTACTTGCGATCTACATTCTCATGTCCGGGATCATTTACTTCCTGTTCCTCAGGGATAAGGATGAAGCCAGATTGAAGAAGCTCAACAGAGAAAAAGAGAGAGAGCTCGCGAGGAGCATCTGAGGGGGATAATCATGAGTAATAATGTACTGACATTATCTGAAGATAAGAAAAGAACGATCGCCCTTAAGATAACAACCTACGTTGTTTCTATCCTGCTGACGATCATGATCCTTACGCCGCTTTATTACATGCTTAAATCGACATTCGGCGAAGAGGTCAAGATAGTTCACGGCGCAGGAGACAATACCCAGATCGTCATCACCCCCCGCGAGCACTCGATTACCTTGAAAGAGTTTAAAGCATTGTTTACCCGTGGGGACCTTATCGGTTTCAGAAATTCAATGTTCGTTACCTGCTTAAGCACGTTCCTGAATATGTATTTCTCGGCACTTACGGCATATGCGATCACTGCTTATGAATGGAAATTAAGAGCGGCATTCGAGAAATTTATCATCGTTGCCATGATGATCCCCAGCACGGTTGCTTCGATCGGATTCGTCCAGATGTGCTACCGGCTCCATCTGATCAATAATCTTACAATGCTCATTATCCCAGCCCTTGCTACTCCGATGACGGTATTCTTCATCAGAATGTACCTGAAGGCAACATTCTCGAGAGAGATCGTAGAGTCAGCAAGGCTCGACGGCGCAGGCGAATTCAGGATCTTCAACCAGATCATGCTGCCGCTCATGAAGCCAGCCATCGCCACGCAGACTATCTTCTGCTTTGTTGCGAGCTGGACAGATGAATGGGTTCCCAGGATCATCCTCATCGATACAAAAAAGGATATATTTACGCTTCCTCTCGCAGGAAGTTATCAGGGCGGAGCTCTCCTTATGTTTCTTCCGCCTATCATACTTTACATTTTCCTGTCTAAGCACATCGTCGAAGGTATTGCCTTGGGAAGTGTCAAAGCGTAACCGCCTTATAACAAATGATATAATTATCCTGTCTGGATTTTCAGGCAGGATTTTTTATCGGATAAAAGGAAAGATGACATGAGGTATCTTCTATGAGCAACGAGAGACAGTATTACGAAGACATCGGCTATAAGCCTTTTTTGTTCTTTATTGTATTCGGTGTGTCAGGCGACGAGCTTGAAATATCAAGGGCAAAGCACAATGTTGATGAGATCCCTGAGGGCCTGGACAGCGTTTCTCTGACACGCCCGGAACACTCGGATTATTTAGACGGATTCTTCAGCGGTGATCTCGATAAAGTACTTAAGAGCCATACTGACAGTGCTTTATATGAGGCATGCAAAACAGCTGACAAGGTTGTAGTAATGAGAGGTGAGATCGCCAAAGACGACACGCTCGATTATATGCGCAATGTTATAGGCATCTGCCAGGCCTTTATAGATAAGGGAGCAGTTGGCATATTCGATACCCAGACATTCAGGATCTATTCTCCGGAGGAATGGACGGAAAAGTTCTTCGGCAAGGAAGTTAATGCCCAGAATCACGTTCTTATCATGTTCTCCGAAGAAGAGGACGGATACTGGATCCACACAAGAGGCATGGCCGAATTCGGAAGACCCGATTACGGCATTAGCAAGGTTCCTGAAGATAAGCTCGAAGACTATAAGCAGGTCATTGACCAGATGATCTTCTACGGCGGTCAGGGACTCGTCTTTAAGGGCAGCGCGAAGCTCCATACATTTAACGGCAAGACATTCAGAGTCGCCACCGAATTCGTAAATGATTTCGAGAATTTCGACTATAACAACGCATATTACAACGTGACGGTAGTAGAAGAGTTATAAGCATCAGTTCTTGCACGAGGTGACTGTTATGGGAATTAAAGCTGCTTACATGGTACCGCATCCGCCGCTTATAGTTCCTGCGGTAGGAAAAGGCGGTGAATCGGAGATCGTACCCACCACCGAAGCTTACGAACGCGTGGCTTCAGAGATCAGTAAGATCGCGCCCGACACGATCGTCATCCTAAGTCCGCACTCAGTCATGTATGCCGACTATTTCCATATATCTCCCGGCAAAGGCGCCAAAGGCGACTTCGGCAGATTCGGTGCGCCTCAGGTAAAGTTCGATGAGAAATACGATGAAGAATTTTCACGTAAGCTCGTCGACATGCTCTGGGACGAAGGTTTCCCGGGCGGATTCCAGGGCGAACGCGACAAGGCGTTAGATCACGGAACGATGGTCCCGCTCTACTTTATAAGGAAGCACTACCAGGGTGGAAAGATAATAAGAGTAGGCCTTTCAGGGCTTTCTCTTGCTGACCACTATAAGCTCGGTATCTATATCAGGAAGACCGCTGAGGCGCTGAGCTGCAATACGGTAATCGTTGCAAGCGGTGACCTCTCGCACAAGCTCAAGGATTACGGCCCTTACGGGTACGATCCCAAGGGTCCCGTCTACGATGAGAAGATAATGGAAGCTGCCGCCAAAGCAGACTTTTACGGCATGCTTCATTTCGATGAGGATCTCTTGGACAAAGCTGCCGAGTGCGGTCACAGATCTTTCTGCATTATGGCCGGAACATTCGACGGACTTAACGTCAGGTCTGAGGTCCTGTCGCACCAGGATGTTACCGGCGTAGGCTACGGGATAAGCATTTTCGAGCCGCTCGAAAAGAATGACGACAGGTGTTTCCTGAAGGTCATGGCAGACGAGATCAGATCAAAAGATGCAACTCCTTATGTGAAGCTTGCGCGAGCCACGATCGACAAATATGTAAGGACGAGAAAGTGGCTCAAATTCCCTGATGACCTGTCTTCCGACCTTATAGCGGCAATGCCTCCGGAAGCTTCGACAGACCGCGCCGGATGCTTTGTATCGGTGCATAAGAGCGGCGCGCTCAGAGGCTGCATCGGAACCATCGCGCCCGTTCAGAAATTCATCGCGGAAGAGATTATCTGCAACGCTGTAAGCGCAGTATCGAGAGATCCGAGATTTGACATGGTAAGGGAAGATGAATTGGATCTTCTGGAGATCAATGTCGATATCCTGGGCAAGCCTGAGGATATCTCAGGACCTGATGAATTAGACGTTAAGCGCTACGGCGTTATCGTCTCCTGTGGCGCGAAGAAGGGTCTGCTGCTCCCTGATCTTGAGGGTGTCGATACCGTTGAGGATCAGATCAGCATAGCTATGCGCAAGGGCGGAAATAAGCCCACGGATAACTACCACCTGCAGAGATTCGAAGTCGTACGGTACAAGTAACATGACTGTTTGCAAAGTATGCTTCAGACATTGTGATATTGCGGAAGGCAGGACCGGCGCCTGCGGTGCGAGGAGCTGCGTGGACGGTGAGGTGATTGCATCGAACTACGGCCGGATTACAGCGCTCGCGCTAGACCCCATTGAGAAGAAACCGCTGTCGAGATTCTGCCCGGGCAAGAAGATCCTGTCGGTCGGAAGCTACGGCTGCAATCTCTTCTGTCCCTTCTGCCAGAATTACGATATATCAAGATCCGACGGCTCTGAATTTGAAGATAGGATAACTCCGGAAGAGCTCGCCGAGCTGGCCCTGAAATATGAAGGCAGGGGCAACATCGGCGTTGCTTTCACATATAACGAACCCCTGATCGGATATGAGTTTATAAGAGATACCGCAAAGCTCGTTAAGGACAGGGGAATGAAGAACGTGCTTGTCACCAACGGCACGGCAGAGCTTGAGATATTGGAAGAGATAATCCCTTATATCGATGCCATGAATGTCGATCTTAAGAGCTTCTCTGCCGCAACTTACACAGAGGTACTCAAAGGCGATCTCGATACGACCAAAGCCTTTATCGCAAGGGCTGTGCAGGACTGTCATGTCGAGCTTACGACGCTTATCGTTCCCGGTATGAACGATACAGAAGAAGAGATGCGTGAGCTTTCCTGCTGGATAAGTGAACTTAAGGATAAAGACGGCAATATTATCGGTACTGAGGTGCCGCTTCACATATCGAGATTCTTCCCCAGATATAAGATGAATGACAGGAATGCCACGGATGTCTCAAAGGTCTATAAGCTCGCTGACATTGCCTCTGAGAAGCTAAAGTACGTCTATACAGGCAACTGCTAAAGCGGCCCCAAAGGCGCGGCCATTATTTGATTATATTTATAAATCAAACCTCCTTGATACAAAATGATATAATAAAGTATTGTGTGGACAGATGATCAGAAGGGCTAGAGCAAAGCGCAAGTGTAAAGGTGAATGACAAATGAAGAAGGATATTTTTGTCAGAAGAGATATTTTCTTTATTATTTGCGCGGCATACCTTACGATCCCCATAGTCATATTCCTGGCAGGTAATCTTAAGCTTTATATAGGTATTCCCGCAGCTCTCGCAATGATCGCGTGCGCGGTCTTTTCCTGCCGTGATTTCTGCAAAAATGCCGATAAGAAGCTTCCTGATAAAGCTGATCCTTCTTACGGCATGAAGATGCCTTTGAAATATCTGATAGTACTTGCCGTTGTATCTCTGATCGCCGTATTCGTTTCCGGTGTAGGCGAATATATCTATTCCATGCCTGACCATGTTTTCAGAAGGGCGATATTCAATGACCTGATAAATTACAAGTGGCCTGTCATCTACGATTACAGGACCCAGTTCAATCCGCGCGCGATCGCCGTACTGGGCAAGACCGAAGGCACGACGGCACTGGTCTACTACACCGCTTTCTGGATGCCTTCCGCACTGGTCGGCAAGCTCTTCGGCACCGCCGCAGGCAATGTTTTCCTGCTCATCTGGACATCTCTCGGAGTATGGCTCACACTCGTCGGAACGGCGATGTATATAAAGAAGTGCTCCTGGGCAGTTCCTGTCATCTTCATTACTTTCTCAGGCCTCGATGCGCTGCCCAACCTGGTTCACGAGCTCGTTGAATACGATGGGTATATGGCTGTCGAACACTGGCTTCCCACGTTTGCATACATGAGCAATTTCACGCAGCTTTCCAACGTATTTAACCAGTGCGTACCCGTATGGGTAGTGATGGCGATGCTGATGCTCTCATCGAACGTGAGGTCGACGGCATTTATCGGAAGCTTAAGCTTTGCATATTCACCCTGGGCCACAATAGGTATGATCCCTGTGGCACTGGCTCTTGCATTCAAGAAAGAACTGCAGCCTGCCAAGAAGTCCAAGGTCGTCTTACAGCTCTTAGATCCTGCAGGCATCATCTCATGCGTCGTAATGCTCTGCGTCTTCGGACCTTATTATCTGGTCAGCACTTCATCTACGGATGAGAGCGGATTCGCATGGACGTTCTGCAGGAACTTCGGAGAGTTCATTTTGTTCTGGTTACTTCTCATGATCGTTGAAGTAGCGCCTTTCGTCCTGGTCCTCTGGAAGAAGAATAAGAAGGATCCGCTGTTCATAGCATCGGTCATCACTCTTGCAGTGATCCCCGTCTATAAGATCTCTTATTTCAATGACTTCTCGATGAGAGCTGCGCTCCCTGCGCTGTTCGTCATTTCCGTTCTGTTCACTGAAGAGATCGCGGTAATATTTGCCGAAGAGAAGCAGAGGGTAAGGAAAGCCATAAAGCGTCCGAAGGCAGAATCGCGCAGATGCATCCTTGTATTTGCCATAGCGATTGTCTGTGCTTTCCCTGTTGCCGTAGATCTCCTTCTGATATTGGGAAGCGAGTTCACGGGCGAGAAGCATTTCGAGAACGACATAGGATCGTTCGGCGCGATAGCAGGCGAGGAGAACGGTTCGGACTACTATTCGACTGAAGCTTATACCGAGTCAGTAATGCTCCGTTTGTCGGACGATTATGAGGACACGGTCTTTTTCAAATATCTGGCAGCATCGTCGGAAAGCAGGCATGAATGATGGCACAAAAGAAGAAATCGTCAGATATTAATATCCCTTTCAGGCTGTGGTACGGACTTGCAGTCGCTTTTCTGGTGCTGCCCGTAATCATATTCTTTGCAGGATATCTCAGATGGTATATAGGCATTCCGTTCGCGCTGCTCTTTGCAGGCTTTGGAGTTTATGCCGTTCTTGACTGCTCGAAAAAGGGCAGGGGCAAGACCGCCCTTGCTTCTGATTCATTGGACATTAAGATCCCTTTAAAGTACCTGATAGGATTTGCTCTTTTCTCCATATTCCTCGCGTATTTCAGCGGTGTCGGAGAGTTTATCTATTCTTTGCAGGATCACGCGATCAGAAGAGCGACATTAAGCGATCTTGTCTCTTACAAGTGGCCTGTCATATACGATTATTCGACACAGACAAATCCTGACGTAATCAATATCATCGGCAAGACAAGCGGCAAGACGGCTCTTATGTATTACTTCACATACTGGATGCCCGCAGCTCTTGCAGGCAAGATCTTCGGCCGCACTGCAGCAGATATATTCCTGATGCTCTGGTCAGCAATGGGAATGTTCCTGACGCTTCTGGGAATGGTCAAGATCAACGGACGCGCATGCGTTACACAGCCGATATTCTTCATGTTCTTCGGCGGCCTCGACGTAATACCTACGCTGGTCTACGACGCGACCGGTTATCCTTTGTGGACATCTATCGAGGGCTGGGTTCCCAACATGTCGTATTACTGCAACTTAAGCGAGATCGCAAACGTATTCCATCAGTGCATCCCGTGCTTCCTGATAACGGTCCTCGTCATGCTTTCCATAAACTCCAGAACGTTCGGTCTTACGGGCGGCCTGCTCTTTGCTTATTCACCATTCGGCGTATTCGGAATAATACCCGTGATAGGGACCGCGATATTCAGGAAAGAGATGAGACAGGACGTAAAGAGCACGCTTCTTGATATATTCACGCCGGTTAATATATTGTCGGCAGCCATACTGCTGTTCGTATACGGCAGCTTCTACTCGGCAAATTCCGGTGCTCTCGGCAAGAACGGATTCACCTGGAAGTTTTATGATTCATTTGGACTCTTTGTCATCTGCTATATCTGCTTTGTCATTATCGAAGTCCTGCCTGTAACGGCGATCCTTTTCAAGCGCTATAGGAAAAACGCATTCTACATCTGCGCTGCGATCTGCCTTACCCTGATACCGCTCTACATGATGACCTGGGTAAACGATTTTGCAATGCGCGCATCGATGCCATCAAGACTTATCATGTGCACATTCCTGGCAGGCTTTTATAAGGACCTCTACGATGAAGACGCAGTGCGTCTCCGCGAGAAAAAGAAGATGGGAAAGAAAAAGGTCATCGCACTCACCTGTGCGATCCTTGCAACTATCCTCATGATCTTCCCGGGTTTTGTTAATGCATACCTCATTGCCGGCTGTCAGCTGACGGGAGAACCCGACCGCAAGGAGATGGTCGGATCGTTCGGCAACATCAACGTCGCGGCCGATGAGACGATCGAGTATGCCTATGTCGTAAATAATCAGTTTTATACTGACGATTATATGGATTCATTCTTTTTCCGTTATCTCGGAAAGACATAAAAGGAGTAAGGTTAATGGCTTTATGGAACAGAAGACCTTTCAATTCGGCGGGTCCCAACCCGTTCGGAGGCGGCCTCAACCAAAATGACGAAGGCAGGCTTGCGGCAGATTCCGTCAAGTGTCCGTCCTGCGGTTCTAATATAGTTTATGAACCTGAATTAAGCGCAATGATGTGCCGTAACTGCGGCAATATCTACTCGCCTGAGACACTCGAACCCAGAGGTTCTCTTGGCATCACAAAAGAGCACGATTATATGGGTGACAGCGACATGTCAGAAGACGACAAAAAGCGTCACGAGATCGTCTGCAACAGCTGCGGCGCCGCACTCATCGCCGATGAGAACACGATGTCGACCATGTGTCCTTTCTGCGGTTCTCCTGCGCTCATTACAAAAAGAATGAGCCGTGAGTTCAAGCCGGACTACATTGTTCCTTTCAAGATCGACAAGGATCAGGCCAAGAAGAACATGATGGCCTGGCTTGCCACCAAGAAATACACTCCGATCGGCTTCAAGTCAAAGAGCAAGCTCACCAACATGACGGCACTCTACGTACCGTTCTGGCTCTTGGACTGTGTTGTCCATTCCGACATGTCCGGTACCGGCAAGGTCGGCAGGGGCAACACCAAGACGATCTATGAAGTCAACGCGAACATGGTCTACCATGTTAAGGGTGTTCCTTTCGACGCGTCCGTAAAGATCGCGAACAGGCTGATGGAAGCGATCGAACCCTTCGATTACAAGGACATGGTAAAGTTCGAGAGCAAATATCTGCAGGGCTTCTACGCCGACAAGTATGAGCAGCTCCCGTCCGACATGACAGAGCGCATCACAAGGCGTATCAGCAAGTTCTCCAGAGACGAGTCCGACATCGCCTTCAAGAAATACGATCAGTTCGAAAAGCGTTTCGATAAGGGTTTTACCTGGATCAGCGACGCTTCGATGAAATACTGCCTGCTCCCCGTCTGGTTCATGACCGTCGAGTTCGAAGGCGACCAGTACCAGTTCGCCGTAAACGGCCAGACCGGTGAAGCCAGCGGTCAGGTTCCCAACACGAGCGCGATCGACAATCTCTACTGGGCAGTTAAGCTCGCAACAGGCCCTCTTAAGTGGTTCCCGATCGCCATCGCAGGCATCATCTTCTACTTTATCTGGATGATCACCAACCAGTCTTACGCAGACGGATTCCTTGCGGGTCTGCTGACAGTGCTGATCGTTATCGAGTTGATACTCGTTACTGCGATAGTCGGCATCGGTGCGCTTGCGGCGGTCGCGAAAATAGTCTCGAGCAGGATGCGCAAAGCCGCTAACGAGATCAACGACTACGACGAAGATCCGGGCCTTGATGCATATCTCGATTCGACCAAACACACTGATTTCAACGTCGAAGAGAAGTTCCTCCGCCACGTCGTGCTGATCACGGACGACCGCGGAAATATCATCGGCGAGAGATCGATAGAGGTATAAATGAAGCTCAATATATTTTCGGGAAGTAAGGTATGAGCAGCATTAAGAAACACCAGTGCCCGTCCTGCGGCGGCAGCCTGACAGTCGATAACGAAAAGCAGATGTACCGCTGTACTTCCTGCGGTTCGAGTTACGATTACGACTATTTCAGAGAAGAAAAGCTTCATGAGATGGGTGAGACAAACCTGTCCAGAAATGAGTTTGGAGCCGCTGCCGATGCATACAGGCTCCTGCTTAAAAAGAACCCTCACGATTTTCAGGCGCTCAGAGGATTGATGCTCGCAGCAGCTAATCTGAAGGATATGGACGGCCTTGTCCGTAAAGGTGATTCAAAAAGCTTTTCTTATAATCCCAAACTGGTCAGCGAAGTGATCAGCAGTGCTTCGGAGGAAGATAAAGGATACTTTGATGAATTGGCAAAGATCTATTCTGACCTGAGAGATCTCGCGAAGCTCTATTCAGAGATCAGATCTCTTAAAAGTGACAAAGACCGTATCGAAAATACGCTCAGTCTTGAAGAATATGATCAGCGCAATTATGTAATTCCGACAGGGTATTTTGCATCAAAAGCACCACGGCCGACATTCATTGCATTATGGCTCCTTGATCTGTTTCTTTTCATTGTCATGCTTTGCGTAGTTGTGCCTCTGCTTGCAAGCGGCGCTGCAGTTACGGCATTAGTATTCGGCTTCTTTTTTGTCTTCTTTATAGGCTTGATCGCCTTTGTGAATATGACGGAGATCTATCCGGAAGTTAAAGAAGCAAAAGGTCTGGGTGATGATGTCACGAATCTTCAGATCGAATTATCTGCGGCCACAGCGAAGTTGGGGAAACTTAAATCCGATGCAGAAGAACTGTCCGCCGATATTAAGGATTCCATTAATGATTTCGTGGAAAAAGACAGACAGATAATGTCAGCTCCCGTACAGGAAAAAGCAAAGGAACCGGTATCCGTAAGCAGCAAGATCAAGAAGCACCAGTGTCCGTCCTGCGGCGGCAGCCTCAGAGTAGACAGCGATACGCAGATGTACCACTGTACTTTCTGCGGTTCGTCTTATGATTATGAATACTTCAAGGAAGACAAGATACATGAGGCGGGTGAGACATATCTCTCCAGAGGAGAGTTTATGGCCACAGCTGATGCATATGAGTTCATGCTTAAAAAAGATCCTCACGATTTCTTAGCTCTCAGAGGATTAATGCTCGCTGCAGCTCATATGACAAATATGAATGAATTAGATCACGAGATCGAGAAAGAAGATTTCTCTTATGATCCCGAAATGGTCAATCAGGCAATTGAAAGTGCTCTGGAAGAAGACAAGGAATACTTTAAGGAACTTGCAAGGGTCTATTCGGAAAAGAAGCAGCTGATCGGATATGCCAAAGAGATCGAAGATCTGCGCAAGGAAAAGAGCAAGATAAATTCCGCTATCGCACATAACAATATAATGCGTGAAAACTATTACATCAGAGGCGAGGACGGCACCAAATTGCATCCTAAGCCTTCGTTCATTATCATGTCTTGCGTTGTTGCCTTTTTCCTTATGGTGACTGTCATATGTGCTTTCGATCTTGCCAAAGAATATGCTGAGACTCCTGATCATGTCGCCGGATCACTCAGTGCGCTTATTACCTTTGGCGTATTAACTCTCGGCCTGGGCACATATAACTTCGGTTCTTACTTCTTTAAGACCGGGAAAATGAAGAAGATAGATGACGAGAACTCACAGCTCTATGTGGAATCCGGCAAGATGGACGAGAAGATAAGAGATCTCGAAGCCAGATCAGCAAAGCTCCTGAACGACCTTAAGCGATCCATCCATGACTTCGTAAAGAAAGACAGACTTATAATGAAGTGACCTTAGAGGCTTCTTAATTGCTCTCAGCCTTGTTATTCTCCTGGATCTCCTGGATCAGCTTATCCTGCTTTTTTGTTTCAGAGAAGACCCTGTAGTAGTAGAACCCTGCAAGGAATATGTAGGGGATCGTAAATGAGCGGTAGAACTCAAACCACCCTTTGGGTGTGATGGGACTAATAAACATGCTGATGAGCCAGAGCATCAGGCCTACGAGCGCGCATGCTACAAGGTACTGCACGATGATCATCACGAGCGGGCTTACGTTGTCGAAAAGCTTGTGAAGGAAGAGTACAAGCGTTGCTATAGCACATGTCGCGAACATGACGATGACGTTTATATTGTTTGTCTCAGTTCCTGCAATGATGTTTACGATGGCACCGATAACTGACATCAGTGTAAATACGCAGCAGACTTCCAAGATATATTCTTTAATTTTTCCTGTCATCAGCTCATCCTCCTCATTCTCTGGAGATACTCGTTGAAGCTCTTCTTATAGCTTCTGTTGATGCAGATCCTCTCGCCGTTATCGAAAGATGCATAGACCTTCATGTTGAGGTCCGGCTTTAACTGCTTGATCTTATAGATGTTTATGAGATTCGATTTCGATACGCGCACAAAGCCGTAATTCCAAAGCATTTCTTCGCACGCTGCAAGAGTATTCATCAGGCGGTAGACTCCGTTTTTCGTATAAGCGAAAAGCTTACGGTCGATGTGGTCCAGATAGTAGATCTCTCTGGGGTCCAGAAGTATCTCTTCGCCGTCGTCTATGTCCTCATCGGCAGGGCGCCCCTGCAAAGAGGGACGCTCCGAATTGACCGTATCGATTATCTGCCTAATTACAGGACGCATATTCGTGTAATACACGTCTACATGTTCATCAGAAGTATTCTTGTCTTCGTAAAGATTGAGTCTCATTTATCTCAGATTCCTAAGTTCTTAAGGAAGCTCTCCACGCTGCTCATGTATCCTTCGGGATCGTCGATAACGCCTTCGATGTGGGCGCTGTCTGCGTGGTAGATGGCCTTGTTTTCGCAAGCTATATTATCATAAATCTGCATTACCTGGTCAGGAAGGCAGACCTTGTCCTTGTCGGATACGATCACCATCGTGGGGATCTTGTCGTTCTTTACCACATTGATCGTGTCAGCGTCGTCGTAATCTATGCCGTTTACGGCCTTCATGAATGCTTTGCTGGTGCCGGTGAGATACTTAGCCATAAAAGATTCCGTATCTCCGTCTCCGAATGTCTCCTTGAGCATGAGTTCCATTCCGGGAACAGGGCTGTCCAATATAACTGCGTCAGCTGCTTCAACAGTGCCGGGTGTAACGTTGGAAGCGTAGACCGCAACTGTTTCAGCGCCCATAGACTGGCCGTGAACAATGACCTTATCAGCCTTTATTTCTTCTCTTGCAAACTTCACCATTGCCTTTACATCGAGCGCTTCGTTGATGCCGAATGTTACTCTGTCATCTGCATTTTCGCCGCAGCCTCTCTGGTCGATCGCAATAACGTCAAAACCGTCCTTTATGTACTCTTCTGCAAGAGGATAAATGCTGACCCTGTCTCCGCCTGCGCCGTGTACCAGGATCACCAGATTGTCGCTGTCGTTGTCGAAATATGTTGCAGGAACTGTGTTGCCGTCTTCCGCGGTAACTTTGATGTCTGTGCCTTCATATGTGTTCATGAACTTTTCCGTGTCGTACCCCCATACTTCGAGCTGCTTGATGCTGTTATCGTGCGTGTCTTTGCCCTCATTCTGATGAAGGATCCTGTCTGCAATATATCCGCCCATTGCGACTGAGCCTGCGATACTGATAAAAGCGATAACTCCCAATGCGATTCCTAATCCCTTAATGATCTTGTTCTTTTTCATTTTCCGAAAACTCCTTCGTTTTGCTTGATGAGGTGACTATAGCAAAACGGGACAGGCCGTGACGGCAGATCGGTACAAGTTGCATTTGGGTAGGGATAAGTTGCATCAGAGCATGAAAAAACCGGCGGCAAAGCGCCGGTCAGATCAGACTATAAGAAAGCCTGAGATATCAGTGGTTGCTGAATACGATCAGCTTGTCTTTCTCGCCGACTTTGACGTTGATCTTTGACTGGTCGCCGCTGAACAGCCTGATCTCGCCATCCTGATTTACGATTCCTAAGACGATCGCGATATTCTGCTTTTCAGCCGGAAGCTCAGGATCGTAAGAAGCATCGAAAACGCCTCTTATCAGCTTATCTGCAGTGCATTCGGCAGGCATTCCGGCGAAGAAATCCTTTGCCTTTTTGACGTAGATCTCTTTGCTCTCGTAGCCGTCGTTGCTATCGCTGTCGTATTTTAAGATATCCTGATAGAAGTCGAAGATAGCGTCTTTTTCGCCTATCTGGGTGATCATCTTACTTATGAACCTGTTGCTTATTACGACGTTCTTAACGCTGTAGCTGCTGACGACGTCGTGGTGCTTAGGGTCGTTGATCTCTGCGATCACATCGATGCTGCCGACGTCAAATCCGGGATTGGCATCGACTTTGTCCCTGATGATATCCTGGACATATACGAGGTTGGCAAATGTTCCTGCATCGACCTCTTCGTCAGGCACCAGGTCGTCTGAAAGGATAAGGACGCTTACGTCTTCGTCGTTGAGCTCTAAGAATTCGTTGATCGAATCGCAGATCAGGTCTTTCTCGAAAAGCTCGGCCGCAACGGTCTTGATAACAAAAGGATATTCCTTGTAGAAGTTCATCTTTTCGAGACTCTTCTCATCGTCTATTATTACGATGCTGAGAAGGAGTTCATCGGAATCTTTGTAGTCCCATTCAGCGAGGAACGAAGCAAAGCCATTCATGATCTCTTTGCACTTGCTGTTGTGGCCCAGCATGATGATCTTTTTCTTCTCAAGCCAGAAATCCTTATTGAGCCTGATAGGAATTCCGGAAAGCTTGTCTCCGTTGTTTCTTGCGGCATCCTGGTCGTTTAAAGCCATGAAATAGCTGTAATTTTTATTATTCTCGGACTGGACGGTGAGAGGGATGATGTGGCTGTTCTTGTCCAGCGTGTTCCTGATGTAGGACATCTCATTGCTCTCTTTGCAGGGAGCCGTATAGAATGTCGCGCCCTTGTTGGAGAGAAGCTCGTTATAGATGGAATTAAGTTCAGGCATCAACGAGAACTGGGCCATCATCTCGCCGAGGATCTGGTTGACTCTGACAGGAACGATATTGCACTTGCCGTCGACCTGCTTGCTCCTGATGATCTTCTGGACCAGATTCCATGTCCAGTCGTCAGTGACCTCAACGATTATCCTTTGGTTGTCTTTGGAATAAGATGCGGAAGTGATGTCTGATACCTGCATCAGCGTCTTGATAGTAAGTGAATTGCCCTTGTCGAACCTGTCGGCCTTCTCGCTGGCTGCGAACTTGCAGAGGGAATTGTTTACTTCCTCACCAAGGATGACTACCGAAGATGCGTGGTGCAATGAGATGTCGAAAAGCTGCTTCGACGAGAACACATCGCCTTCTCTTACCACGATCGTGAGGTTGTTCTTAAATTTATGTTTGCTGCAGTATATCTTGCGCGAAAAGAAGGACATGTCCTTTGCATCTTCGAAGATCTTATTGTTCTCGCGCTTTACGGTCTCATGAAGCCTTTCTTCTATCTGCTTCTCGATCTCTGCCTTGTTTGAACTCACGAGCACGACGACCTTGTTTATCGAATCGCTGTAAAGGAGGTCATTTACGATCTCCAATGCTCTCGAGTTCCAGTTGAGGATAACGAAGTGGTTGGAAATAATGAGCTTGCGGTTGCCTGCATTGGAATCTTCGATGAAGCTTGAGATGTAGTTTGTGATGTAACCTATGACCGCACCGGTAAAAGAGATCATGCCGATGATGACGATCAGGAGGCACACAATAGCGATCGCTGCATTCTGCGGTCCGATGTCCTCAACAACGTAAGAGATGCATCCGGCATCAAGGATCATGCTGATCGTGTAAAAGGCAGACTCCAAAAAGCCCAGTTCTTCAGTCCCCGTAAGGGACATCTTGCTGATTATAAATGCTGAGAGGAACAGGAATGCGATATTAAATAACAGGATAGAGAGCAGGACTATCTGTCCCGGATTTTTTGCGAGCCTGATACTAAACCATTCACGGATCCTTCTAAACATCTTTGTTACCTCTTGAGACGGGGATTGTTATACTTATAATGCATTTTATATTTTGATTGAGCCAGACGCAATGAGGACAGCGATGAATAACGATGAACTGATCAGTGAAGCGATCGAATATATTAAAGAACTCCAGGGAAAGAATTCCGGCGGCCACGATGCCGCTCATTCGATCCGCGTTTATAAGAATGCGCTCGTGATCTTGGACAAAGAACCGGCCTGTGACAGGACAGTCGTTCTCTTGGCTTCAATCCTTCACGATGCCGATGATCATAAGCTTTGTAACAATGTTAATAACGAAAACACAAGGGCTTTTCTGGCCCGGAAAGGCGTTTCTGACGATCTCACGGAAGAGATCGTGAGGACGGTCAATTCCGTGTCATTTTCGAAGAACCGCGGTAAGAGGCCTGAGACTTTGGAGGGGAAGATCGTCCAGGATGCCGACCGTCTGGATGCCATGGGTGCCATCGGGATCGCGAGGACCTTCGCGTACGGAGGTGAGCACGGCAGGAGCATCGAAGAGTCAGTTCAGCACTTCTACGACAAGCTCTTACTTCTAAAAGATGAGCTCAATACTGAGACTGCAAAAGAGATCGCGGAAAAGCGCCACGCATTCCTTGAAGCATTTATCACTGAACTTGATGACGAGATAAGAGTATAATACGCAGGTATTATTTTCGAAGGATAAGAGACACAGAAGGATGCGTTTTAAGGGAAAATACAAATCTCAGTATGAGATGATGACGCAAAAGCCTGTTCCGGCGCTTATCATCCAGCTCGGCCTGCCGACGATGGTCAGCATGTTCGTAACGAGCATCTACAACATGGCCGACTCCTACTTCGTAGGACAGATCAACACGTCCGCAAGCGGCGCTACAGGCGTCGTTCTGGGCCTCATGGCGATCCTTCAGGCAGTGGGATTCATGTTCGGTCATGGTTCGGGAAGCATCATCAGCAGAAAGCTCGGCCAGAAAGATGTCGACAGCGCGAAGACGATCGCTGCGACAGGCTTTTATTCGGCATTGAGCGCGGGCTTCTTTTTCCTCATATTCGGAGGACTTTTTGTCACGCCGCTCATGAGACTTCTGGGCAGCACGGATACTATCCTTCCTTACGCGAGAACATATGCGATCTGCATCCTCGCAGCTGCGCCTGCACTTGTATCGAGCTGCGTCATGAACAACATCTTAAGATATGAAGGCCGCGCGTTCTTTGCCATGATCGGCCTTACTTCAGGCGGAATCCTCAACATCTTCCTCGACATGCTCTTCATGCAGAAGATGGGCATGGGCATCCTTGGTGCAGGCCTTGCGACCGCGATATCACAGTATGTCTCATGGGCTCTGCTCCTTACTATGTTCATCCTCAAAAAGACCCAGACTTCGCTTGCACCCAAGTATGCGAAGTTTAAGATGGCCATCTTAGGAGACATAATAACCACGGGCCTTCCGAGCCTTGCAAGACAGGGTCTTGCGAGCATCTCAACGATGGTCCTCAACAACGCTGCAGGCGTCTACGGCGATGCTGCGATAGCCGCAATGAGCATCTCGAACAGAGTCAGCATGTTTATCTTCAGCGCCGTACTCGGCATCGGCCAGGGCTTCCAGCCTATCGCCGGCTTTAATTTCGGCGCGAAAAAATATTCCCGCGTCCGCCAGGGCTTCTTTTTCACGCTCATCTTCGGCACGATCCTTCTCGGCACCGCTTCAATGGCGGTTTTCCTTAATGCGGGCAACTGCATCCAGTTCTTCAGAGATGACCCGGAAGTAATCGCCATCGGCATTCCGGCGCTTCAGGCACAGTGCCTGGCGCTCTTCGTCGTGCCCTTCCAGGTATGCAACAACATGATGTTCCAGAGCATCGGCTACAAGTTCAACGCGACATTCCTGTCGTCGTTAAGAAACGGCCTGTGCTTCATTCCGGTAATATTGATCTTCAGCATTGCATGGAAACTTACGGGCATCCAGATCTCTCAGGCGGTCGCCGATGTCATGACAAGCCTTATCTGCATACCTTTCACGGTACACTTTTTCGCGAAATTACCTAAGGAAGAATAATCTTACGTTGCTTCCTCTTCCAGCACGTTTTTCTTTTGCTTCTCGACGACGGATTTGCCTACCCATTTCTTCTTGTACCAGTAGTACATGACGATGAGGCCGCGGATGCATTCGTCCGTAGCGGTTCCGGCAAAGATGCCTGCGACGCCGACACCCATGTAAACGCCTACGAGCCAGCCTGTCGTAAGGCCCAGGCCCCAGTTGCAAAGAAGTCCCATGAGGAGCGGGAAAATGTATGCGCCGGCAGCTTTGAGGCTGCAGACGAAGGTCATGTTAAGGCATCTGCCAATCTCAATGAAGATATCGACGATCATGATCATCTGGCCCAGCGCGATGATGTTCTCGTTCTGCGTGAAGAGCTGCAGGGTATATCTGCAAAGAAGCGCATTGATCGATACCAGCGCGATCGTGATGGGCATCGATGTCCTGAGTGTCTTGAATACTCTCTTATAAGCGGCTTCCTCTTTGCCCGCACCGACCAGGTGGCCCGTGATGATCTGCGTCGACATGGCACAGGCGTTCGAGAAGATTATCGCGAGAGATATGAGCGTGTTGCAGTAAGCCCTAGCGCAGACGGCGTCATTTCCCATTGCGTTTACGAACGAGAGAAGAGTTGTCTGGTAGAGGTTATATGTGAGGTTCTCGCCCGCGGTAGGAAGGCCGATCTTGACCATCTTGCCCAGGAGCTTGCCGGGGAAGGGCCTCAGATATTTAAATGCGATCTTACCGATCTTCTTTATGAAGAAGAATACGAAAACAGCGATCAGGCCGAACGTTCTTGATACAACCGTTGAGATCGCTACGCCTGCAACACCCATGTTGAGCGGTGCGAGAGGCCCGTAGAGGAACAGGTAGTTTCCGCCGATATTGATAACGTTGATAGCGAGCGTTACGTACATGCCGATCTTCGGGAAGCCGTTGCACCTTAAGATCTGGAGCATAACGTTATATACAGCCATTATGAATCCGCCGCCGCCGACGATGTAGATGTAGATCATCGAGTAGGGGCGCATCTCGTCGGATACGTTAAGGAACTTCATTATCAAGGGATTTGCCGCGCAGAATGTTGCGCTTAAGACGACGCCGACAACGAGATTTACCATGATGGCGAGCGTGTAGATCATGTTCATCTTGTCGTATCTCTTCGCACCGAGATACTGCGAGACAACAACGCTCGTAGCTGTCGCGATGACGTTGAAAAGAATGTTCATCATGAACATGATGGTGTTCGCATTGCCGACTGCGCCTACGGCATATTCGTCGTAGTGGCTCAGCATCAGCGTATCGATGTTATTGACCAGTGTAGTCAGGAACATTTCGAGGAACATCGGTCCCGCCAATAACATCAGCGGTGTCTTCTCGTCGATAACGACCGTATTTCTCTTTCTGATTGCGCCTTCCATAAATTCCCCCATCTCGGCTCCGCAAGTATTAATTTACTACGAGGGTCAGATGAAATATATAAAAATACCGTATATTTCTTGCCTAATCATTTCATATATGTTCGCAGGGGATTATGTGTAAAAAGAGCAGAATGCAGTGCTATAATTAAGCCCGTCCGGGTGCTTCCGGGCGGATTTTTGGATAAAGGGAATAGTTTTTATGAGACGTGTTTTTTGTAACAGGAAATACAGCGGTTATGTCTGGCATTTCATCTTTGCAGGCCTCTTCATCGGCCTCTCTCTTCTGTTTGCAGGGTTTCTTAAAGGCTCCGCCTGGTATGCGGTAAGCTCTGCGTTAAGGCTCATCTTCGGCACTGCGATCCTCATCACGGCATCCAAACTCTTCGGAAGGAGCCCCAAAGACATCTTATCGATGAAGAATACCGGCAAGGCTCTTATTGCAGGCGCCGGATTCCTTCTGTTCTTCCTTTACTACATGGTCACCGTGGCATCAGGCATCGGAAAGATCGCCGGCCTTACGACGGGACTGTTCGTCACAAAGGTCATCCTGCAGCAGCTGACGACCGGCTTTTACGAAGAACTCAATTACAGATTCCTTCTTCTCGAAGGCATAAAGCATACAAAGAACAATGCGGGCATCAGGATCGGACTTGTATTCTTAAGTTCTATCCTGTTCGGACTTCTGCACTGCGCTACCGGTTGGGACACATACAGGTTCCTTCAGACGGGAGCAATCGGATTCGCGTTCGCGGTAATTTTCGTAAACTCCGGAAACATCGTGATCCCCATGCTCCTGCATTTCCTCTACGACATCATCGCGAACATGACGGACTTCATCGAATGGGAGCACAATGCGTTCTTCGATAACGTAAGTTCTGTTTTCGAGATCGCTCTGGTCGTGATGTTCGTGATCTCGCTTGTCATGCTGATCATAGGCTGCAAAAAGAAATCTTAAGGGCTGACTTCAATAAACAAGGTCAAAGGCGTGGGGAACCACGCCATTTCGCTATGCTAAAATATACCTGACATCTCTGTCTTGTTTGCGAAAAAGCGTCATCTCTCACTCTCTGTCGTGTTTTTTGCAGGGCATCTGATGTTACTATCCGGTCATAAGGAGGCCATATGGACCAGATCAAGATTGGAAATTTCTTAAAGGAACTTCGAAAAGAACACAATCTGTCACAGGAACAGCTTGCTGACAGATTCAATGTCTCGTCGAGATCTGTTTCGAGATGGGAGAACGGTAAGACCATGCCGGATATCAGTCTGATGATCGAACTGGCTGACTTTTACGACATCGACATCCGCGATCTTCTGCGCGGAGAAAGGAAGAGTGAGAAGATGGAAGAGAACTTAAAAGAAACTTTGGTTATGGTGGCAGACTACACCGAAGCAGAGAAGGCGAAGATCTTAAAGAAGGTGTATATCTGCGGACAGGGCGTGGTGATCACTTCGATCGCTTCTATGATCATGTATTTCGTCTCATACTTTTGTGATTTCATAGTCCTTACGCCGTTCCTGCTGATACTTGCCAGCGGCATTTTCGGAATCAACACAACACTTGCAGGACTCCAGCTCAAGGGCAAGATGAGCAAGGAGAAGAATAAGAAGCTTATTGCGGTCACCGTCACGATCTGGGTCGTTATCGCCGTATTCGTATTGTTCTTCATGACATTCATCCTTCCCAAGATCCTGGTAGACGTACTCGGCATGGGAACGCCAGTAGGCTGATCAACTTCGCGAATAATAGGAAACTTTACGGGATTTGAGGCACTGAATGAACGGTGTCTCAAATCTTTTTTTGTAATTTTATTGATGCCGATTGTATTAATCGGTGGTGTAATGTATGAGTGTGCAAAAAACAAAAATGGGGAAAGAACTATGAAAACTTTTAAATTTGTTACGTGCATTATCAGTGCCGGCCTGATGCTTGGCGCGTTGGCCGGATGTAATGAGCCAAAGCCCACGGAGACATCCGCAACGAGTTCGGAGACGACTCTTGATGTCATCAGATTTACCGACGAGCCCGGATCGACCTCTCCTGTGGCGGTAGCTGCTTCTGACGGTCAGGTAGTTGTATCCGACGGACCGGTCGTTGATTCCGTTGACCCGGTCGTTGATTCCGGCGAACCGGTAATCGCTCCCAAAAATTCCGTTCCTACAGCTGTTGAGACTCCTGCAGACAACAGCACGATCAGTTACAGTGCCGAGGAACAGGAGAAGGCAAATATCTTTATAAGCAATTTCGCCGAAGTTGGTTTTGCGGATTTTAACGTCGAGAACAAGGATATCAATCAGCTTCTGAACTTTGTCCACGTTCACTACAAGATCAATGCAAGAGATAAGATCAAGTATGAGAATAAGGGCGGCTCCAGTTATGAGACATTCAAGTATGAGGATGCGCTTAATACTGTCGGAAGATATTTCGGCACGGGTCTTAAGGAAGATGACTTAAAGAAGCTTCCTGCGCCTTCTGCCGGCGGGCAGGGCCCCTTCTATGAGGACGGCAGGATATGGTATCCCACAGCTGACGGCGAGAGCTACGGCCGCGTGGGAATTGTCGATTCCGCCAAGAACAACAACGACGGCACGATCACGCTCAGCTTCACTATCTATACGATCGATTGGGATACATATTCGAATATGAGCGCAAGCGACATCAAGAAATACTATAAGCTGACGCCCAAGAAGGCCGATTCAGACAAGACTCTTACCAAGTCTTCCTCCGGCACTGCAAAGGTCGGCGTAGGTCAGTCGGGAAATTATTTCCTGATGGTGTATAATATAGTCAAATGAAATCTCCTTTAATAATTGGGAAAAGGCTGTCTGATTCTTCAGGCAGTCTTTTCCTTTGCCTGGTTTTTTCCGGCCTCGAAAACCGGAACAAATGTTATATTATTCTTGCGTACGTAACGGCCTTTGCTTTTTCGCAGGTGATAAAAATGGATACAGAACAGAATACCCAAAGGAAGATCAGGCACGGCGACATAGTAACGGTTACCGTCGACAGGCCCCTCGGCAGCTACCATCCCGAACATAAGGATATGTACTACCCGATTAATTACGGATATATCGAAGGTGTCATTGCCGCCGACGGCGAAGAGCAGGACGCTTATATCCTGGGCGTTGATGAACCGGTCAAAGAGTTCACCGGCGAAGTCATCGGCATAGTCCACAGGGACGACGATGTTGAGACAAAGCTCGTCGTGGCTCCTCAGGGCAGCACCTATACCGCAGAGCAGGTCATGGAGCAGATCAACTTTACCGAGAAGTTCTACAAATCTCATGTCGTCATGAAGCTCGAAGACATAGATGTCGATCCTGAAGCTCTCATAGCGCTTGGATTTAAGATCAGGAAAGGCCATTGCTGCTACTTTCTTTCTATGGATGAGACGCCCTCGAAAGAAACGATCCTCAAGCTTTTCAATCTCCTCACGATAGAACAGGAACTGACATTCTGGAGTTTCTACCGTTATAGCGGAAGCGATCCC
Organism: Oscillospiraceae bacterium; assembly: GCA_902780785.1. GTDB lineage: Bacteria > Bacillota > Clostridia > Saccharofermentanales > Saccharofermentanaceae > Saccharofermentans. Next base: position 90,642 of record CACZGS010000007.1, read on the forward strand.
GGAGAATATGTTACGGTCAGCGTCGAGAACGGCAAGGCGGTAGCGATTCGCGGCAATCACGGCTGGAGCAGCGGCTACGAATCCATCAGCATCGATGACCTGATCGAGCTCATCCAGAGAAACTGGGATAAGGACTGGGACAGCATTAAAAATTTTGTGAATTCCATAGAGCTTCGTCGGGTACCTTTTCCCGAGAGCAGACGTAACTGGATGGAACATCCCACCGGGGTCTTCGTACCCGATTACTCGTTAAGAGCGTGGTAGAATAGATTATCATTCTGATATTTTGGGGGGAAATAGAAATGAATGGAGAAATGTATCAGCTGGCGAAGATCTGTATGCAGTAAACAGAGGTTGACGGCTATGATCATTAAGAAAACCACTACAACGATTTTGTTCTTATTCTTGCTTACAGGCATCCTGTTTGTCTCAGGGTGCGGCAACAAGGGAATCGAGGGTACCTGGGTGCTTACCGAGGAATATGAAGCGGACGGTACAAAGATAACTTCGAAAGAACTTGAAGAACAGGGCGTTTCCGAGACATATGAGATCAACGGCACGGCCGTGGTCTATACATGCGAGATGAAGAGCATGAAAAAGCCCATAGTCATTAATTTTGAGCTGGAAGATCTCGGCGACAACAAGTACAACTTCAAACTGAACGGCAACGTTACTTTCGCATCACCGACGGTCAAGGGCAACACAATGACTTACGAAGTCGGCGAGGGCGAGGACTATATGAAGATGGTCTTCAAGAGAAAGTAAACGCGGGCGGGATTATCCCACACGCGTTTACGGAATAGTATATACGGATGCCGCGAATGCGATTACAGCTTGTACTTACCGGCTATATCCGGATAGGATGCTTTTAAGAGCTGGTTCCATCTCTTTGCGACTTTGCCGACGTTGATGTACCAGGCGATATAACCGGCAATTCCCATCAAGACCAGGGGTATTACTATGGTTGCGATCGTAAGTCCGATGTTGTCGAAGCCGGCGATGATAGAGCCGATCGTAAGGACTACAAATATAACGGCCATTACGATGCAGAGTATCTTTACGCTCTTGAACTGCTTCTTTTTCAGCCCGGACAATGCATTGTGAATATCTGCTATCTCATTTTCCTTAAGAAGCTTGCCCTGGAGCTTGCTCTCGAGCTGTGCGCTGATCGAATATACTGTGATCTCTACGATTGCCATGCTTGTTACCCCCTTAAAAGCCGTTTAGTATCTGGCAACTAGTATATATGTCACCGCTTTTAGACATCAATATACACATATGCTAAATAGTAAAAAAAGCCTTATAACACATCGCCAAATCCATAGTGTATAATTCGTGCCAAATCTTTTTCTTCAAGGGAAGGAAAAAGTCGCCTTGAGTGGCAAGGCGTTGCAGCCTGCAGGCAAGACATGGTGACCTGCGGGCAGGGTTATGGTGTCGAGGTATTAAAATGAGATTTTTGAAGACCGCGTATAATTATTTCTTTTACTGCGGGGCCGGGAAGGACGAGTACAATGCAGTAAAAAAGGACGCTTATGTGTCGAATTATAAGACATGGCGTTTTTTGCACTTACTGATGGTGGCAGCCTTCACGATCATGTATCTGTGTTCGCTGGTATACGATATTCTGGACTCGAACAGGGTGTTTTACCTGTTCGCACTCATCTATTCGGTCATCGCGAGCATTTTGTTCTTCATTATGAAGAAGGATTCGCTGATCGCACAGCTCATGATATATCTGTCGATATCGCTGCTGTTTGTTTTCGCAGCGTTGATAACACAGAATAAGCCGGATATACCGGCGACGATGTTCATCGCGCTGCTCCTGATCGCACCGGTGTTCATGATCGACAAGCCGGTCTTCATGACCATTGAACTGATCGCAGCATCGGCGGTGTTCCTGCTTTGGATGTACAACGTAAAGCCGTACGATATCTGGCAGATGGACTTTATCAATGTCATCATCTTCCTGATCGTGGGAACGATCATTAACATCATTGCCAATTCGATCAGGATCAAGGAGTTCATCCTGACCAGGAAGATCGCTATCCAGAAGGATACGGATGAGCTGACCGGCCTCATGAACAAGGGCGCGCTCATCAGGGAGATACAGGCGGTCTTAGATGACAAGGCGGCCAATAAGGGAATCCTGTTCGTTATGGACGTCGATCATTTCAAGCAGATCAACGATACATATGGCCACGATGTGGGCGATAACGTCATCCTGCAGCTCGGAAAGCTCCTCGGCAAAAAGCTCGTGGACACTGAGATCGCGGGACGTTTCGGAGGCGATGAATTCGTTGTATTCATTAAGGATTCGGACGATACGGAGGTTGCCCGCGGGATTGCCGAAGCCATCCTCGAAGGTGCTTTGCAGAGCGTCAAGATCCCCGGTTCGGATAAGAATGTCTGCGTCAGCATCGGTATCGCTGTCTACCGGGGCCTCGAAAAGACTTACAACGAGATATTCAAGAAGGCCGATACCGCTTTATACAGATCCAAGGCCGACACTGTCCATAAATACAATTTTTACGAGTAATTGCCCGAAAACCATGACGCCGCAGGCATGCAGCCTGATATAATGTCTTTATTAAATTATTTTAAGAAAGAGGCGCGCCATGGGACCAGATGTCAACAAACCGGTCGAGAACCCGTATCTTAAGTCACTGCTTGCAAAGAGAAAGACGGCACCTGAGGAAGATCAGATGAAGCTTCTGAACCAGATCGCTCATGAGATGGCTACGAATGCTCATTTCCTGGCGTTAGTCCATATCGATAAATCATCAGTCACCCATAACGATGACGGCACCGCAGTATTTAACAAAGGATCTGAGATATCCTTCCTGCTGCTTGGCATACCGGACGGCAGCGGCGCTGTGCAGCCTGTGTTTACGGACTGGGAAGAGCTCAGGAAAATGGATCCCTGTGAAGACGGCGATAAAGACGGACTCATACTGAATCTGGATGATATCCATTCGTTGGTCAGCCGCGACAAGCTCCCGGTTGTCATTAACCCGTTTGGCGATGCTCTCGTTCTTACCTTCGACATGTTAGATCAGATCAAGAAGGTTAAGGATGCGAACACTGCGGGCATTCAGCATAAGGTTGTCGGGGAAGATACACGTGTCATGTTGGGCAACCCCAAGGAATATCCGCAGCAGATGGTAGATTCGATAATAAGATATGCCGAGAACGAGACGGACATCAAAGCACTCTGGCTTAAGCTGATGGTAAAAGATGGCGAGAAGAGCTTCCTTATCGTTGTTGACGCCGAAGGTGATGCAAGGAAATATTTTCCCAACATAGCAAATTCAGCAATGCCTTATATTCCTAAGGGCATGTTTATCGACATGATCCCTTATGGCGACGAATTCAGCAAGGATGCAGCATCAGGAGAGCCTTTCTTCAAGCGCTGATGCGGGCCTCTTTAATGTTAATATCTATATAGTTTTGGGAATAAGGAGATAAGGATAGAATGTCAGATTACAGATTTAAAGTAAACCTCAGCGGCATGATCGAGATATTGTCAGATCACCTGTACAGCAGCCCTGACGTATATATCAGAGAGCTTTTGCAGAATGCCGTTGACGCGGTCGTCGCACGCAAGAAGAATTCAAGCCCTGTTGACCTTGCAGGTTACGAAGGCAACATCGATGTATATCTTGAAGACAACAATCTGAGATTCATCGACAACGGCATCGGCCTGACCGATGAGGAGATACACAAATTCCTGTCCATTATCGGTGAGTCTTCTAAGAAGCAGTTGGACGAGGCAGCGCTCCGTTCCGATTATATCGGCAAGTTCGGTATCGGTCTTTTGTCATGCTTCATGGTAAGCAACGAGATAGTCGTTAAGACCAGATCCGTCCGTTCCGAAGATGCCTTTATCTGGATCGGAAAACCGGACGGCACATATACGCTTGAGAAGTACGCTGAACCGCACGATGTAGGAACGGAGATAATTCTCACACCGAAGCCGGAATGCCTGGCGTATTTTGAGCCTGAGCGCGTAAAGGACCTGCTCCTGCACTACGGCCAGATCCTTCCTTATCCGGTCATCCTTCATGCGGAAGGTGAGAGCGAGAGGATCAATTCTCCCATCCTGCCGTGGGACAAGAAGAACGTCGACAAGGCTGAACTTCTCGCATACGGATTCGAGATGTTCAAGACCAAGTTCTTCGATGCCATCGTACTCAGATCTGAAGCGGGAGATGCCACGGGCGTTGCGTACATCCTGCCTTACCAGGTGCATTCATCAGCGAAGCAGAACCATCTGGTGTATCTTAAGAACATGCTGGTCACGGAGAAGGGCGATGATATCCTTCCCGAATGGGCATTCTTCACCAAGTGCATAATCAATTCGCAGAACTTGAGGCCCACCGCTTCAAGAGAAGGCTTCTATAATGACGATGTTCTCGAAAAGACCAGAGCCGAACTCGGCAAGTGCATTACGGATTATCTGGTCTCTATGGCTCACGATAACCATACTCTTTTCGAGAGCTTCATGCACATTCATGAACTTGCGATAAGGAGCATCGCGTGCGCTAATGACGAGATGTTCGATACGTTCATCGATGAGCTCTTTTTCCACACGACCAAGGGCTATCTGACGGGCAGGGAATTAAGGACTTCGGGCGAGGATCTGGTATATGCGGACATATCGGAATTCAAGCACTTATCGCAGATCTTCATGGCGCAGGGCAGGCTCCTGATCAACGCGGGATACGTATATACAACGGATCTTCTTGATAAGCTTTCGGTCAAATTCGATCTGCCTATCACGAAGGTAAGCGTCGACATAATCGATGACATGCTGGTCGATATCTCGCCTTCGGATTCGGAGACATGCGTTGAGTTCCTTACTATCGCGGAAGAGGCTCTGAAGGGCTACAAGGTCAATGTCGACATGAAGAGGTTCGTGCCTTCGGACATGCCGGCGTTCTACTATATAGACGATGACGTCATGCTCTATCAGCAGGTGCAGGATGCATTAAGCCAGTCGGATGATGCTTTCTCAGGCATCCTGCAGGAGTTTGCGGCTACTGTCGGTGAATCGTATCCGACGGTATTCTTCAACTTCAATAATCCTGTGATCAGGAATCTCATCAACTGCAAGGACAGAAAACTCATCTCTGATATCGTCACGGTGCTTTATATCCAGACGCTGCTGGCAGGTGATTTCCAGTTGCGCAATAATGAGCTCGGAACATTGAATTTTAAGCTTCTTGAGCTGTTCGACAGATGCATCTGAGGGGAGGATCATATCAATGAGAGACAGCAATCCCGAATATAACAGTTTATTGGCTACTATAGATCTGTTGCCCCGCGGAAGGCAGCGCATCGAGATCTTCCAGAAATGCGTGGATCTGGCTGATAAGAACAAAGATAAGGAAAGGCAGATCAAATATCGTCTTATCCTCATGGACGAGAGCTGTCTTCATGACGACGGACTAAAAGCATATATCGTTTTCCCGGTCGTGCTCAAGATCAGTGATGAACTGTTCGAGGAGACGGGTATGAGGCCCTATCTTGATAACATTCTCTGGCAATACAAGTGGCTGATAGAAGATGCCAGATACTTTTATCAGGTAAAGCAGGACCAGTTCGAGAAGCTCTTAAATGATGCCGTTATCAGGTTCAGGAATGCGGGTTACGGTTCGCGCTCTTCATACCTTCATGCAGCGCGCTATTATGTCTATTCCGACCCTGCGAAAGCTGATGAATACTACAACTTATTCCTGGCTACTCCGAGAGACGGAAGAAGTGACTGTATGGCATGTGAGAAGCATGCCGAGTACGACTATCTGCTCTCGAAAGGAAGATATCTCATTGCCATGCATAAAGCCGAGCCGCTGTTTGAGGGCAGGCTCCGCTGCGGTGATGTTCCGCCCCTGACTTATCTCAGATTCATGCTCTATTATTCGCAGAAGAAACTGAGGGGAGAAGAGGTCCCGGAAGAAGTCATGCGCACGATGACGATCTATGCGGCATTATGCCGTAAGGCCTTCACCGAGAAGAATATGGTCATCGAGAACTTAGGTGTGCTTCTGACGTACTATGTTCTTTTCGAACCCAACAAAGCACTGAACCTGATCAAGAGGTTCGCGGATTATACGGAGAAGTACCAGTACAATTCTTACGGCGTATTTTATTTCTCGACCGGAATGATGCTGTTTATCAAGTATCTCGGAGGCAGGGATAAATACATGATGAAGATGGAGCCCAGCTTCAGATTCTATAATCCCGATAACACTTATGATCTCTCTGAGATGTATGAGTATTACAAAAGCCAGGCAGAGAAGATTGCCGAAGGCTTTATCGAATCACAAAATAACGGTTCTTTCAAAAAGCATTTAGAGCTCGTAACAGGCTTTGAAGTGTGATCTAAGGAAGAACAGAGGAGTATTAATGAACAAGGTTTTGAAGGCTGTTGCAGGTGCAATGTGCGCCATGACGGTTTTGTTTACGGGAGTTACTGTTTTCGCTGAAGAAGACAAGAAGACTCCGACGGGAATAGCTTACAAGGATGTCGGAGGTGCCATTGAGAAATGGGCCAAAGAGAATCCTGACGAATACGTGTCTTTCGTGACGGCGGTGTTCGATAAGGACCAGCTCCTGTATCAGGGCGCTTTCGGTCAGGTCGACCGCGAGAATAATGTTGATGCGGGCCTTGATTCCGTTTATGAATGGGGCAGTGTCAGCAAGCTCACGGTATGGGTCAGTGTCATGCAGCTCTATGAACAGGGCAGGCTCGACTTAAATGCCGACGTGCGCACATATCTGCCTGATGGGTTCTTGAAGAACCTTAAGTACGATGATCCGATCACCATGATCAACCTCATGAACCACGACGCAGGCTGGGGCGAAGGCACATGGAACCTTCAGGTCGATGACTCGGCTGATATTGTGTGTCTCGCAGAGGCTCTCCAGGCTACCGAACCGCCGCAGATGTACCGTCCGGGCGAGGTATGCTCATATTCGAACTGGGGCGCAGCTCTCGCTGCTTATGTGGTCGGGTGCATTGCGGGACAGTCTTATTCGGATTATGTGCATCAGAATATTTTCGCGCCTTTGGGAATGGAGCAGACGGCGATCCTTCCTGACCACAGTGACAACGCTTTTGTGCAGCAGAAGAGACAGGAATTGTATTCGTATACCAACTACGGCAGCGGCTGGAACAACAACGGCCAGCAGCTTTTATACATCAATCTGTATCCGGCAGGCGCAGTGACGGGAACGATCGGTGACATGGCGAAGTTCGCGCAGAGTTTTGTCAGGGACGATCATCCGTTGTTCGCGAAAAAGGAGACCTTAGACCTCCTGCTTACACCGTCCTCCTATCTGGGCGATACGGACATTCCGAACTCATTCCACGGACTGTGGATGGATTCATTTGACGGATTCACTCTGTTAGGCCACGATGGCGGCACAAACGGCTGTTCTGCGAGCCTTAAGTTCGATAAGACAACAGGATTCGGAATGGTTGTCATGACGTCATCAGGCGGCCGTGAAGGCGTTGTGGAGACGCTCTTCGGAACACCCGTATATCCTGATGTAAAAGGTTATGCAGGCACGGTCTCAAAGCCCGGTTCGCTCGCAGGATATTATTCAGGATGCAGATCGGTCCGCAAAGGCTTCTTTAAGGTCTTCGGTATGCTGAGTTTCCTCCCGGTATCTTATAAGGGCGACAACACATACGATGCAATGGGAATGGCTACGATCCGCCAGTTGTCCGACAACGTGTGTGAATTAGAACAGCAGGGCGTATACCCGGCTTATGTTTATAAGACTTCAGACGGCTCTACGATCTTTACATTAGGCTCACAGAGCTTCGCGCTCGACAAGACCTTCCTGCCTTCTGTAGTGCTCCTTGGCATCTATCTGGTGATGACTCTGGTAAGCGTCTTCATGATATTGGGCAAGATAATAAGCCTTATTGCAAGAAAGCTCGACGGCTATAAGGGCTGGGTCCTCATAAGCCTGTCACAGCTCGTCAGACCTGCCGTTATCGTACCCATCATCATGCTGTTCTCTTCGTACCAGCACCTGTACGGAATCACCCGTACGCAGGGCTATACGGTATTTGGCATTGAGGCAGCGTGCCTTGTGATATTTGCAGCAACACTCGTATCTTCAGCAGTCTGTCTTTTCTCGAAGAACGAAGAAAAGGGCCCTGCTTGGAAATACGTAATGAGCATTCTCGGCAATGGCGTATCTATCGCCATGATGCTGATGCTGGAACTGTTAAATATCTGGGGCGTCTGAGCCTTTAGAGATCTTGGAATAAGGAGAAAGTTAAGATGTTTGATGTTTATTCAGGATTAAGTGACGAGTACAAGGCATACACCATGATCCAGCCGGCGCAGCTTAATTTCAGGCCGGCAGCAAATGATGCCGAGATAAGGACTGCAGCTGCCCTCAGCAAGACTGTCGGCAAGCAGTCGATAATCCTTTTGGCAGTCGGAGCAGGTCTCATTGCATTGGGTATATTGGCCGTGGTCAACAAGCAGCTTGGCGGCATCATGCTGGCGATGATCGGAATTGCGCCTCTCGTGATCGGCATCGTCATGATGAGGAAGGGAAAGGCAAGCAATCTTGTTGCTACCGGAATCCTGGTCAAGAAGGAAAGTCAGACCGAAGGTGCTGTCAGCAGCAGGACCAGGCGCACCCACCGCTGGCTCGTGATCGCTGTTGACGGAATGGAGAATGCTCTTTGTATCGTTCACGCCGATCCCGATAATTTTGATGAGGCACTTGTCGGCGACAGGATCCTTGTGATCAACGGCAATGCCACAACCAGAGGAAAGAAGCTGATGTGAGAGCATCAGGCTTCAGATTTTTAAATGATAAAGGAAAAAAATATGGAACTTATAAGTAACTACATGACAGATGACAGTTCAAGAAAGATGCTTAATGAACTGACACTTAAGACATTCGGATTTGAGTTCGACGGCTGGGTCAAAGGCGGCTGGTTCGAAGGCGACTACATACCGTATTCGTTCGTCGAAGACGGCAAGATGTTATCGAACGTATCAGCAAATAAGATGCACTTTATGCAGCGTGGAGTCGAGAAGGATTACATCCAGCTAGGCACGGTCATGACCGACGAATCATACCGCAAGAAGGGCCTTGCAAGAAAGCTCATCGAGCACGTCATCAAGACCTATGAGAATGAATGCGACGGCTTCTATCTGTTCGGCAATCTGGAAGCCGTTGATTTCTATCTGAAGAACGGTTTTAAGATCATTAAGGAGTATAGATATTTCGTAAAGGAAGAATACTGTAAGGAAGGCGGAGAGACGAGATTTGTGCCCGTTAATGAGCTGGGCGAAGACATCAAGAATAAGTATCTTCAGCTTGTAAGAAACAGCTGTTACATGTCTTCATTCGAGCAGATAAACAAGTTCGGTCTGCAGATGTTCTACACGTCAGGAATGGACAATGTCTCATATGCTGAAGACATCGATTGCTTCATCGTAACCGACGATGAGGAAGGCATGGTTCTCCAGTCGGTATTGTGTAACAAGAAGCTCTCTTTGGAAGACGTCATCAGCCGCATGAATCTTGCTGACGGCAAGCTGAGATTAGGATTCACGCCTCTTGATGAAGACCTGTATCTCTGTACATCCGAAGTCTACGATGGCGCTGACGATTACAGGCTCTTCTACAAAGGAGAAGCACTCGAAGCGATAGAAAAGGACAAGTTATATTTCCCTGAACTGTCGCACGCATGATATCGATGTTGTGAGGTAATTAGGAAATGATCCGCGAAGCAAAGGTAAGTGATTCGGCGAGGATAGCCGAGATAGAAGTAGAGAGCAGCAGGTACGCATACAAAGGTATCGTACCTGACGACTGCCTGTATAAAGAAATGTCGGCTGAGAGCCGCACGCCTGTCTATGAATACTGGATAGGTGAAAAGCGCTTTGAGCTTTACGTAAACGAAGATCCGGACACCGGAGTTATCAAGGGCATGATGGGTATCGGCATGAATGAAGATGACGATAAAGAGAATGCCTTTGAGCTCCATTTCATCTATGTCGATCCTGCTTATGTGAGGGCAGGGATCGGCACGGAGCTTCTCAAGTTTTTCGAGCAAAAAGGCAGAGAAAAAGGCTGCAGGGAATTTGTTATCTGGGTCCTGGAAGAGAACACCATGGGCAGGAATTTCTATGACAAGCACGGGTATGCTTTTGACGGGAAAGACAAGATCTTCAAGCGCTGGAACCAGCGTGAGATCAGGTATGTGAAAAGGGAGGATTAAAGGTCAGCCATGGAATTAGATGATGCATTATACGAGCAGATAACGAAGCACAGCGACATCGGCGAGCACTATTTCGAAGACGGCAAGTACAGGAAGGCGCTCGAAGAATACAAGAAGGCTTTTGAGCTTATCCCTGAACCCAAGACCGACTGGGAGGCTTCCGTGTGGACCCTTGCGGCGATCGGCGATTCGCATTACATGTTAAGGGAGTTCGTCTCCGCTCGCGGCATCTTCGAACAGATGCTGAATGAATATAAGGAAATGAATCCCTTCGTCCTTGTCAGATACGGCGAATGCCTTTACGAGACAGGCGATATTGAGGGCGCGCGAAAATACCTCGTCGCAGCATATGAGCTTGAAGGCGAAGATGTATTCGATAACGATAAGTATCTGAAGGTTATATCTGATCTGATCAATTAATCTTCTGAGATCAGATTAAGATCGTCCTTGATCCTTGCAACGATGGCTTTATCGCCGGCGTTGTATTCCTTTTTGCCGAACAGAACGCTGATCTTGTGCTCCTCAAGGCCCTTGATCTGGTAATTGCCGTTGTCAGTCTTATTTACGATCTCGCCATAGAAGAATTCGTAGTCGTGATTCTTGATCGCCTTGGAAGTTGCGATCGCGTCGTAGATCGCATAGATGGGGAAGATGATGCAGAAGAGTGCGATCGTGCTTATAGCCAGCAGCTTAAGGAAATAAACGAGCAAGAACAGGATTAAAAGAACTACTGCTGCCACGATAAATGAGATGGGAATAAGCTTTATTGATGACGATCTGGCTTTCTTTACGAATTTCTGTTCGAGTTCTTCGCTTATGGTTGCAGGGATAAGAACCTGCTCATCGGTTGCCTTTTTTACTTGAAACTTAACATCAGAAGCCATATGTCCTCCACACATCGTATTGATAAAGTGCAGAAGTGATTAAACTCCTAAAGCTAAGGCATGTCAACAAAAATGAATTAACTGTCTTTTATGAGTTCGTGTTCGTTCATATTCAGACCGCTTTTCGCATCTGATATACGCTGCTTCTATTTCATCTTTAATTGCTTTAGCTTGCAATTCCTTTAGCGATAGCAAGAAATAAAGCTAAGAATGCTATTTTTATTCCCAAACGGATTATAAGCTTAACCAAAGACTTCATAAAGATAATCTCCTTTCTGAGTAAAGCTGTGGCTTAAAGCGTTGCTTAAGGATCATTCATTCCCGTTTAAGCTTGCTTCCTCAAGCTCGATAAGATATTTAAGCAGTCTCAATCTCTGTCTGTGGTCTAAAGCAGAGGGGTTTATCTGAGCATATTCAATCTCTATAGGTGTCTCTTCGTTCACGATAAGATCAACGCTGTTCTCTTTTTCAGCAGGATCAGTTTTGGGAGTGATCTCTATCTGATAGTTGAAGGCATCAAGATAAGCGAGGAAGGTTGAAAGCTTCATGTCGTTCACGCCACGTTCCAATCTGTAAATGCTTGTAGGTTCGATCTTAAGCTTCTCTGCCAGATCCTTTGCTGAAATGTTTTCCTTCCGCTTCTCAACTGCATTTTCAAGAAGTGTCTTATACATTAATAAACGCTGTGAATTGTCTGTGCCCATGATGAATTCTCCTTTGTGGTATTTTGATTGAATTATAACACGAATGTTCACAAATGCAATACTTAGTGAACACAAATGTTCATTGGCGGGCACAAGGAGGTGTCATAGGGAACAATTCTGATTACAGAATCCCGTAAATCATTTAATATATAAAAATCAATGCTTAACGGGGGATGATCTTATGCCAATGATGGAAAGACCGGTTGTAAAGGAATGCAATGGCGGCAAGTGCTGGGAGCATGAGTTTGCTTCATTTACCATGAAGGTCTTTGTGCCGGATAACGACCTGGACGGACAGACGAATAACTACGGATTCAGAGCGCCGCTCCTGCTTGTTTTCGAGGACGCGAAAAAGGATATGGACAGTGCGGTGGCTTTTGCGCACGATACGGGCCTTGCGAAGATCGCTGCAAGATACGATTCAAGCGTATTGTTCATATATCCCACGGCAGAGGGCGGATGGGCTTCATGCGACAGTTCTCTTTATGCTGACGTCATTGCCGAGATCAAGATGATACAGGTCTATAAGGACGGCATCGTTGAGAACTTCAATTTCTTCACGCAGACATTTGAAGGTTATTTCGCAAGAGGCGCGATCTTCCGTGCGGATATCTACAGCTACGGGAAGTCTGCAGATTACGTTGCAAAGAACCTTCTGAAAAAGATAGACGGTCAGTATCTTTGGGGCCCCGGTGAGATCACGCCGGCCATGTGTTCAATGGAAAACTTAAGCGTTGTGCCTGATGTTGAGAGGCAGGATATTGCTATCTTAAGCGTCGGCAACAGCGATGAGATAAATAAGGCATTTGAAGGCTCAGAGCACCTTCTCATAAAGGATAAGGCTGACTATGTAAGTGACTTCGATTCTTTCGTAAAGAAGTTCAAGATGTGGTGCGGAAAGATCGAATACGAGCCTGATTTTGAAGCGCTTGGCATGACCGAAGATACCGGATTTGTTGAGGTTACGACATCTCCCGACAACGAGTTCCTGCCGGTGAAGACACCGACGCACAAGGTAGGATATTTTGCGTACTACAACAACGGCCTGATGGATAAAGGCAACGTTCCTCTCGTGATCGGTTTCCACGGCGGTGGAGATTCTTCAATGTATCTGACTTATGTTGCAGGCTGGTGGGATGTTGCTCGCAAGAACGATTTCCTCTTCGTATCCGTTGAGAACCATCAGTTCGTCACTGCAACGGAAGCAAAAGAAGTAATCGAAGAGCTCTTGAAGCGCTATCCCATTGATCCTTCGCGCATCTATGCGACAGGCTTCTCGATGGGCAGCGGCAAGACCTGGGACCTCTATCAGGAGTATCCTGAGATCCTCGCAGGCATCATGCCCGCAAGCGCGCTGTTCCCTGTATATACGACATTCTTCGGCAAGCCGGTGACCGACAGGCTCAATAAGACTGTTGCAGTTCCGGTCTTCTATTCAGGCGGCGAGAAGTCACATCTTCCGGAGCTCCCTTTCCACGCTGATTCGTCACTCGAGCGTGTGAAGTATGTTGCTGAAGTAAATAAGCTTAAGAAGTCTTTTGCGGATGTGTCTTTCGAGAACAAGGAGAACTGGGAAGATCCCATCTGGGGCATTCCCGGCGACCGCATCGAAAAGCAGTACGACCAGACACGCGATGCTACTTTGACGATCCATTATTTCGACAGCGAGGACGGTGTGTGCAGAACAGCATTCTCGAGCGTAAGCAACCAGATACACGAGTGCAGGCAGCACAGCATCGAATGCGCATGGAAGTTTATATCACAGTTCAGACGTGAGAAGGAATAACCAATGATATACATTTACAAGAAATATCACATAGCATACTGGTGCATCGGAATCTTAGAGATCATAGGCATGGTCATAGCAAACCTCATATTATGCAGACACACGTGGGTTCCTGCGATCCCGGTAACGGCTGTGACGATACTGCTGGTCATGGTTGATGCTTTTATCTTTACCAGGCTTACTTCGAAAAAATTCTCTGATGAAGTATTTCCCCTCTTCTACAATTGTCAGGTGCATCAGTTTATTGATGAGACGAACAGGCTTTTCGCGAAAAAGGCAAAAGGTCCTGTCGCATCGATGTACAATTCGATAGTTGCAAGAGGTTACGGCTCCATTGATGATTACGATTCGGTCTACGAGTGCTGCCAGAAGATCAGGACAAAAGGATACAAGTCTGAGCGTCTCAGGTTGATGATCGAGTACTACCTGAAGAACGATCAGTTCGACAAGGCTCAGGAAGAGATCGACGCGCTTCGTAAACTCATGGAGAAGATGAAGAATCCGAAGTATAAAGAAGGCTGCGATACCAGTATTAAGAATGCGGAATTCTACATGAGGATAAAGCAGGGTAACTACGAAGGCGCAGAAGAGCACTATCAGAAACAGCTGGACACCATCAAACCGCTTTATCCCATAACCGAGGCCAGCTATTCGCACGCGTTGGGTAAATTGCTTATACTGAAAGGTGAACCTGAAAGAGCAAGAAAATATCTTCAGACTGCAATTGATCTTGGCGGCGACACCAAGTATAAGAAGTTTGCAGAAGAACTGCTTGCAAAACTTGACGCTGAATAAGGAGACTTACATGAGCAATAACGGCAACGGATACAGCAAGTTTTCTATTGCGGGATTGTGCATCTCGCTTGTTGCGCCGTTCCTCGTTGTTCCATTTGGATATATTGCATTTATATTCCCTGTTGCAAGCATCATACTCTCGGTCATCGGAATCGTTGATGCACGTAAGAATGACAAGAACGGGGCACTCCTGAGCGTCCTGGGAATTGTCTTCTCGGTATTGTTGTTATTTTTCCTGATCGCGACGGCCAGAATGCTGCTGGCCAGCAGCAATAATGCATGACTAAGGGAATCTACACTCCCTTAGTCTGAAATATTCTATCCACAGCCTCTTCGTACTCTGCGCATTTCTTTGCTTTCAGCATGCGCTTGAAGTCGCGCTCACACCCGTCGAAAAGATTCTGCCAGTAAGACCACAGTTCCTTCATCTTGTACAGAACATTGATGTCTGGCGATAAGGCCTTCTGATATTCGTGGTAGACCGTGTCGTGAAGCTTTCTGAATTTTGCAAAATCAGTTTCCGCAGCAAGGCCGTTAAGTTTATCCGCAAGAGACGGGTCAGTTATGAGGCCTCTGCCCAGCATTACCGGATCAAGGCCCGCGCCGAACTCATTTGCTAACGACTCGTAATCTTTGCACGTATAGATATTTCCGTTATACACGAGAGGATTTTTGGAGTGTTCCAGAGCATATGCGAAGTATTCCTTGCGCGGCTCACCTTTATAGAAGTCTGACCTAATTCTCGGGTGCACGATCAGTTCGCTCGCGGGGAATTTATTGAAGATCTCCAAGAGGTCATGGAACTCGTCGGGATCGTAGTAGCCGAGCCTCGTCTTTATCGATATCTTCATGTTATCTGACGCGGCATATGTGTAGATATCATCCAGAAATTCCTGAAGAGCAAGTGTCTCAGGGAGGAACCCCGCGCCTTTGCCCTTTGCGCAGACTGTCCCGGAAGGGCAGCCGAGATTGAGGTTCACCTCACTGTAACCCATGGAATGAAGCTCTTTCGCGGCTTCAATAAAGAAGTCTGATCTGTTTGTAAGGATCTGCGGGACGAGATTTGTTCCGGCATTATTCTCAGGTAAAACGTCCTTGCGCTCTCTGGGCGTCATCGGGCTCTTCTCGGCAGGCGAGATGAATGGCGTGAAGAACTTGTCGACATGGCCGTAGATCCCGCAGAATGCATTGCGGAATATATAACTTGTAATGCCTTCGAGCGGCGCGAAATAAATCTTTATCTCGTTCATGGATACATTCTATCGTAATATAATGGAAAGCTTTTCGAGAAATTTGCGAAAAAAGTGAAACCGGCGGAACCAAAACTGCACTTATATAGGTGAACGGCCGTTCAGAATAACTTTGAGGTGAGACTTGTGAACGAAGCAAAAGCGCTTAATTTACTTAAGTCAGGGGATCAGGAAGCCCTGGAATGGTTTATAGACCGTTACAGTGCTTATGTGGGAACCGTAGTAAGCAATATCCTTAAGGACTCTATGAGTCATGAGGATATCGAAGAAGTCACGGCGGATGTTTTCGTGACCTTATGGAGCTCTGCGGCAAATCTCTATCCCCTGAACATTAAAGGGTATTTGAGCCGCGTGGCAAGGAGCCTTTCCATGCAGAAATTGCGGGACAAGGTATCGGAGCTTCCTTTGGATGAGGACATTCTTATCTTGGATGATGATACGGAGTTCGAGAGAGTCGCAAAAGAAGACCGGGATCTGGCGGTCAGGAAAGCGGTTTATTCCATGACGCAGCCGGACAAAGAGATCTTCTTACGGTTCTACTATTACTGCCAGAGTGTATCGGAGATCGCAAAACAAATGCAGATGAATCCATCCACGGTCAAGACCAAGCTTAAACGCGGACGCGAAAGATTACGTCATATCCTCAACGAATATAAAGGAGGCGATAAAGATGAAAGTCAATATTTATGATCTGATGGAAAATATCGAAGACTCTTCTGTCCGGATGGAAGATAATTCCGTCGTCTCCTCTGAAAGGATAAAGGAGTTGACGAGAATGAAGATTCAAAACGCATCAAATAAAAAGAGAAGTTCAAAGAAGACCATACTTACAGTGGGCATTGCCGTTGCGGTCGTTGCAGCACTGGGAGCCACCGCATTCGCGGCAATCAACGGCGGCCTGGCAAACTTATCATTCGGAAAGAGTTCATGGGGTCCTTCGATAGAAGAAGACATCAAGAATTCAGTACCTCCGCGCGAGTTCGTTTCCTCGCAGGGATATCCCGATTCGCCCGAGTACCAGGCGACAAAAGAATGGATCGCATTCGATGACAGCTACGACAGGGAATTTAAGATCCTCGATGCTTTCGATGCGGAAACAAAGCGCACAGGCACAGACCCGTTTGCTGAAAAGTATGGTGATTATGGTGTTTATTCTCAAGAGATGGCAGACAAGATCGACGAGATATGCGCCAAGTATAAGCTTAAGCTTCATACAGGATGTGACGATGCCGACGAGAAGATCCTTGAAGAGAAGTACGGTGTAGATCTCTTCGCTGACGGCGTCGAGGGCGGCGGATACCGTTACGATGACGGAACATTCCAGCTTGACTCAACGTTTAACGGCATCAATTTCCAGATCAGAAGATGCATGAAAGGCTATTTTGATACCGTATATCTCAATGCCGGCAGCATCGAAAAGTACGAGCAGTGGACATACACGACCAAGAGCGGCGTAACGGTCAATATTGCATACAATCCTACTGATAACGGGTTCTGCAAAGCGATCATCTCTGTAAATCTTGAGAACAGCTTTGTATCGATCAACGTCCTCCCCTGGGATGACAATGGCGATCTCAGATCTGTATCAAAAGAGGACATCGAGAATCTGGCCGAACAGTTCCATTTCGAGAACATGTAAGACGGGGAAAGGCGGAATAGAGCACTTAACAGCGGGTCACCTCAAGCGAGGCGGCCCGCTTGTGTATTGGTGGGAAAGAGCTATGCCCCGATCCCACCTTCACTATGCAAACTCATACTAACGGTAGGAAAAATAAAATCTGATTAGTATTAGCAATCTGTTCAAATCGCGGCTGCTATCCGCTATCATAAGGTCAAGAAAAGCAGACAGGAGACCGCAGCATGGATATCAAATTCGGTGAGAACTTAAAGAGAATGAGGAAGGAGCGTTCGCTCACACAGGAAGCTCTGGCCGATGCCCTAGGCGTTACGGCAGGCGCTGTCTATAAGTGGGAGGCTGGGCTCTCCTCGCCGGAACTCGAGATGCTGATGCGGATCGCGGATCTTTTCGACACCTCCGTAGACACATTGTTAGGCTACGAGATAGCTGAGAACCGCAGGCGCTCCGTAATGAATCAGATCTACGGTTACATTATGTCGAAGGACTATGCCGGTCTGGAATTCGCGGAGAAGGCCCTTACCAAATATCCGAACGACTTCAATGTGATCAAAGCGGCCGGCAAGGCTTATCTGACATTCGGAATGGAAGACCGGAATAATGCCTGGATGAGAAGGGCGATAGAGCTCCTGGAGAAGGCATCCCGCATCGTTCCGCACGACATCGATCCGAGATACGGAAAACTCTCGATAATCGGCGATCTCGCGCTCATGAACTTCCTTGTAAACGACAGGGACAAGGCTCTTGAGATGATGAAGAAGCACAACGAGGCAGGCGTTTTCAATTCAAGGATCGGATGGCTTACAGCGCTTAATGGCGAGACCGATAAGGAATGTCTGGAACAGCTTGGGATTGCTTTCTGGGACAATATCTCGGAGATCAACAACACCGCAATGGGCCTGATCTATTACTACAGCAACTGCCACGACTGGGAGCGCGTCAAGACCGTCGCAAGGTGGAGCATCGATAATCTGAACAGCCTGAGGAAGGATGACGAGCCGTGTTTCTTCGATAAGACCAATGCGGCTTTCATGGTCTCCGAGAGCTATGCATATTTCAGGACCGGCGAAAAGGAACACTCCAGGGAACTGTTAGACGAGGCAAAGAGGCTGGCAGACTTCTTCGACTCCGCGCCAAGGAATCACATGAACATCGTAAAGCTGTTCGAGCTCTCAGACCAGACGAGCGCATATACGCTTCTCGGAAGGACAGGCAAAGAAACCATCAGTACGGTCATCGGCCTTATTGGCAGCAAGAGTTTTACAGCCTTCGCAAAATAAAAGGGATTTAAAGGAATCTAAAAGGAAACAGCCATGAAAACCAAAAACTTATATGTGGAACTGAAGTCTCAGTTCCATAGGGACAACCACGTCAATTTTATCCTTTCTATCACGGGAGCATTTCTCTCCGGCACGATGTGCATGGGCATCTCGTGGCTCTTAGGAGAGCTCCTGGATACAGCCTCCGGCAAAGGAAATCACAGCATAATGGAGTTGCTGTGGATCTCCTGGGCGATCGCCCTGTTCTTCCTGTTCGCATCTTTCCTGAACTACTATGCAAAGCCAAGATATGTTAAGAAAGCAATGCAGAACTATAAGGAAAGTCTCTTCCGCAAGCTTACGGAGAAGAACATCACGTCGTTTAGAACGGAGAACACGGCGACTTATCTCTCAGCACTGACGAACGACTGCAATTCGATAGAGTTCAATTATCTGAACAATGAATTCAAGTTCGTGTACAGAGCAACTTCATTCTTCTGCGCCCTTGCGCTCATGCTCTTCTATTCGCCCATGCTGACCGCGGTCGCGATAGGTGTGACATTCATTCCTCTCCTTATATCGCTCCTGTCAGGCAAAAAACTCGCGCAGAAGGAAGTAAACGTATCTGAGCGCAACAGGAGCTTTACGGCCACCAACAGCGACTGCCTGAACGGCTTCTCTGTAGTAAAAAGCTTCAGGGCGGAAGATGCAGTATCAGGTCTCTTTGCAAGAGAGAACACGAAACTCGAAGATTCCAAATTCAAAAGAACCAGACTCCGCATCTTTATCGATACGTTAAGCCAGTTGTCCGGCGTGTCCGCGCAGACCACGGTCTTCTTTGTCGGCGCATACCTCGCGCTCTCAGGCAAGGGCCTTTCAGCCGGCAATGTCATAATGTTCGTTAACCTTATGAACTTCGTAGTTTCTCCCGTGGCAGAGCTTCCCGGCCTTCTTGCATCAAGGAAGGCCGCGGACGCCATGATCAGGAAGGTTGCCGGTGCACTTGAGAAGAGCTCCTATACAGGCGGCGACACTGAACTCTCCAAGCTTGAAGACGGCATCTCCTTCAAGAATGTCTCGTTCTCCTACGAAGAAGGCAAAGAGGTCCTTCACGATATTTCCGTCGATTTTGAAGCGGGCAAATCCTATGCGATCGTCGGGTCTTCCGGCAGCGGCAAATCCACGCTCCTTAACCTCATCCTGTCCTGCGCCTGCGGTGCAGAATACACGGGCGAGATCAGCTGGGACAATGAAGATCTTAAGGACTGCTCTTCGGATTCGCTTTTCGATCAGGTGGCATCGATCCAGCAGAACGTGTTCGTGTTCAATTCATCCATTAAGGACAACATCACGATGTTCCGTGATTTTCCTGAAGAGAAGGTTCAGCAGGCGGTCACGCGCGCCAACTTGGGCGAGTTAATTAGCGAGCGCGGCAGCGAATATCTCTGCGGTGAGAACGGCAACGGATTATCCGGCGGCGAGAAACAGAGGATCTCCATCGCTAGGAGCCTTCTCCGTGATTCATCGGTGCTCCTTGCCGACGAGATAACGTCAGCTCTGGATACGCAGACAGCTTATAAGATATCGTCCGACATCCTTGATCTTAAGGACATCACAAGGGTCGTCGTCACGCACTCCCTCGATGAGAAACTCATGAAGAGATACGACCGCATCCTCGTCATGAAGAACGGCCGTCTTGAAGAGCAGGGCACCTTCGACGAACTGATGGCCAAGCGCAAATACTTCCACGCTTTGTTCACGGCGGAATGCTTCTCGACATAGTAGACTAGCGGCACAAATCTCTAACTGCGGGGATATAGGAATAGATGGCTGCCTCAGCGATGGGGCAGCTTATTGCGTGGGTGTGTTTTTTCGAGCGCTTGTGAAGGACAAATACTTTTTTCGTACCTAAATCGGCCAAAATGAGCACGAAAAAAGCACGCTGATTTTCCTGCATCTGCTCTTAATGATGGTAAAATCATATTTACGGAGTAGGAATGAAGCAAGTCACATATTTTTCTCAACCACAGCGAAGAATCCGCATCAGCTATTCGTCTAAAGAGTAGATGCGGATAGAAAAGGAGACAGCAAAATGACCGACAAGGAACTCGAGCAGATCTATAACGAGGCATACAAAGCGGTGTACTGGACTGCGATGTCACTTCTTAAGAACGAGGCAGACGCAGAGGATATCGTGCAGGATACTTTCGTTGCTTTGATCGAATCCTACGATTCCATCAAGGATAAGAGCAAGGTCACATCCTGGCTCAAGAAGACTGCTGCCAACAAGTGTCTTGACCGTATTAAGCTTGCGAAAACAGACACCATGGATGAAGAGTTCTTTGACAGTGTCGAAGCAGTTCCGGAAGATTTCCTGCCTGACTCTATCGTCGAATCCGAAGATGCAAGAAAGATCGTCATGGATATCATCAACAATTCGTTGTCTGATGACATCAGAAGAACACTCATACTGTTCTATTTCGACGACATGAGCATCAAAGAGATCGCCGTAGCTTTGGGCGTGCCGGAAGGTACTGTTTCACGCCGTCTCAACTTTGCCAGAAATAAGATCAAGAAGGAGGTTGAGAAATATGAAAAAGATAATGATACGAAGCTCTACGCTATGGCTATTCCGTTCTTAAGCAAACTGTTTATAAAAGAAGCTGAGCAGGTGGCGTTCAAGCCCTTGCCTGCTGCACTCGCAAATCTGTCCGCATCAGCACAGGCCTCAAAGGCCGGAACAAACATTGCCAAAACGGCAATCAAGAAAGGGACAGATGTCATGAAAACAAAAACTATAGTCGGCAGTATTGCCGCAGTGGTTGCAGTAGGCGCAACCGCCGGAATCATTGCAGGAGTAGTAAACAAGAAGAATGATACGAAGCCGGCAGAGACTGTAATTACAGAAGAGAGCGGTTCAGATGAAGGTGCAAAAGGCAATTCGTTTGAGTCCGCAGTTGACTCAAGTGATGAAACGCAGAGGTCTGATAAAAAGGGTAATTATGGTCCGATTGCGATCTCACTTGAGGGAATGAGTCCGGATGAGATCGTAGCAAATTATGATTCGATCAGAACATTGAAAATTGATGCCCAAATGAAGGATTATCCCGGGAGGTTTTCTATAGAGAATACGTTCGATTATGGAAATGAATCAGATGAGTTTGTTTTCTTCTGGTATGAGTGGACTACAGATCTGTACAAACTCGGTGATCCCAAAAAGGCTCCGCCCACATTCATGAATCTCTCAGCTTATGTTGGCAGGATCCAGTGTTCTCTTAGCAAAAAAAGCAACGGCTCGTATGAGGTTTGCGGGTATGAAACGGTAGAAGTAAAAATGGTTTTTACAGATAGAGAGCAAGCCATAGCTGTATATGAAAGATTCGTAGAAGAAGTTAGAAAGCATGGTAACGAGATGAGTGATACACGCGAAGGCAATTTGGAAGAGGGTTCTACCGACCGTTGGATAGCGGGCTCGGAAGATGAAGCATTTCATTCTTACGTAGTGTCGTTACAACGTTCTCTCTTAACGTATGACCGTTCTACATCGACTTTGGTGGAAGCATATGAAGTGTATGTATGTGCCCCGATAATAGAAGTGTAGTTTCAGAGTTTGTAGCTAATTATTTCATCGGTCCCCGGAGCAATCAGGGGATCGATTTATTTTTTGAAAATTTTTCGAAATAACAGCGAAGAAATCGAATCCGTTATTCGTCTATAGAGTAGATGCGGATATTCCGCACGGATAAAAAGGCTGATTTAAGGGATCAGATTAAGGAGGAATTAAAATGAAAAAGGTTATCAGTGTAATCCTGGCAGGTGTTATGATGGCAGGTCTTTGCGCGTGTGGCAAGGCAGATTCCGGCAAGAAGGAAAGAGAGACAACGGAGACTGAATTTGAGACTGTAGCTATGACAACGGCTGCGGAAACAACCGTTGACACGGAAGAGTCTGCAGAAGTGACGGAAGGGTCTAGTCAGAATTTCGGCTTCTATCCCGGTTCACCTTGGTATACAGATGATATGTCCCCGGAAGAGGTTGCAGACATCGTATATAAGGTCATTACGAATATGCCTCAGGTCGGTATGACTTGCGATGAGTATAAGAAGACCTTCGTGAACACGGATTGTTCTGATTTCGCATGGAACGAAAAAACAAATAAATACAATGAGAACGCGGCAAATCAGCGTACCGAGAGCAGGTTCTTCTATGCTTACGACGATGATGTTGATAAGAACAAAGAGTGCATCAGATCTGTTACTTTGTATAGATTGTGGGTAGATGATAATTTCAGGTTTGCAGGCTCAGGCTGCGAATTTGTTACGGACACACATATGACGACTCCCATGTCGATCAAGTTGAGCATTAAATTTGTGTCAGAAGAAAGAGCAAAGGCGGTCTTTAACGCGTTTTTGGAGAAATACGGCGAGGAATTAGGTGTTACTAAAACCCAAGATACAGATTGGAACGGAAATAAGTCTGTTACCGCTTATGGCGAATGCTACAAGATCGATAGAAAAACAGGCGAGTACGGTACAGATAAGTATGAGATCGCATACATAAGCTACGACAAGTATGATGGATGGCCGTGGACAATTGATTTCCAGTACTGCATGAAGAGAAGCTGATATCCCTTATCGCTTTTTTAGAAGAGGCTGCCTCAGCGATGGGGCAGCTTTTTGTGTGGGTGTGTTTTTCGAGCGCTTGTGAAGGCCTTGTAGCAAATTTGTTGATGTAAAAGTCGTTTTCAGGCCGACAAATAGACGTATTTTTGAAAAATGCGTCTTCTTGTTGATGGTTTTAGGCATTTTAGGCCAACAAATTTAACACAAGGATTCGGCTGTGTCCTCAGTCAATTTTTGTCTTTGAATATGCGGCCACAAAACTATCCCAAAAGTTGACTTTTGCGAAAAGTCAACTTTTCAGCTAGCAAATTGGCCGCAAATTCAAAGCTAAAAAACGACTTTCTAAAAACACTGCTCATCCCCCTATGAACCCGCCTGTGATACACTTAAGTCAGACAGATCAGAAGCAAACGGAGGCCCAAATGAGCATTACAGTCAAAGAAGTAGATAAGACATATTTCCCGTTGTACGATCAGGTCTCCATGAACGTTGACGTTAAGTCTGAGTATCGCGTGAACAGGGTCAATGGCGGGATCGGAGGATTTGTTTTCGAGGAGGCGCAGGTAACGCCGTTTGTAAAGGATCTGAGCAAGTACGAGCGTGCCGTTGATTATGAGAAGATGTTCGACATAAGCACCTGGCGTTTCTTCATGGCGTTTGACGGCGAAAAGCCTGTGGGCGGCATGACGGTCGCGGGCCCTACACAGGGCATGGATATGATGGGCGGAAGAAACGACGCCTGCGTATTGTGGGACATCCGCGTTGAAGACGGATACAAGCATATGGGGATCGGCCAGAAGATGCTGGATCAGGGCATCGCGGCTGCAAAAGCGGACGGATACAGGACGATGATAATCGAGTGTCAGAACAACAATGTGCCGGCGTGCAACTTCTACAGGAAGCAGGGCGCGCTGTTGTCCAAGATCGACATGAATGCTTACGATTCGGAGCCGGAAATTGCGGATGAGGTGCAATTTGTCTGGCATCTGGAGCTGTGAGGAACTGGCGTTAGAGCAAGGGGATAACCGGCATTTGCAACACGTTGAGGTGCTGTTTTATGTGGGAGAAAAGAATCAGGAAAATCGCAGCGGTCATGATCCTTATTGGGGTCGTGCCGGGAATTGCGGCGTGTTCTCTCTTTAGTCCATACAAACAAAAATCCGTTGTCGTGCTAACTCCCTATGAGGATTATGAAATGAGTATGACTGCTAAGGTCATAGGGAAACGCGAGATCGAGCTTACTGTTGAATACGGCGGTGATGAAACTTTCGAATTTGACAGCAACGAGTATGTTCTTGAGTATAAATTTGGAAACACGTGGTATCAGGTTCCGCTTTATGAAGACTATAGTGTTGTGCCAAGAGCTCACCAAAGGGAGATGCATGTTGTTATAACGGTTTCTGATCCTGATATTGTACCGGATCCAAATCTTGATAACCGTAATTTAGGATATACGGTTAATCTTGATCGCAAAACAGAAAAGCTTCCGAAAGGTCACTACCGAATTATAGTATATATGCATTTCGGAGGCTTTAATTATGACGGCATTTCCGAATCTTCAGATGTATGTGTTTTAGCAGCTGAGTTCGATCTGGAGAAGGAATAACTCCGGAAGTTGTATAATATAGGTCCGGTGAAGAATATGAGGGGACAGGAAAATACTTAAAAGGGAATTAAGTTTTATGGCAAAGACAGTTAAGACAGGGGATATCATAACCATTTATTTCGGAGATTCGATAAGAAAGCTCCTGCGTAAATCCCTGCGCAAGAAGCACACGTATTTCGTTGATTATGTAGTTATCGCAAAGGACGGCGAGATGCTCACGGTCCTGCCGAATTCAAAGGTGAAGGACGTGGACGAGCCTTACGAGATCACGGCGCTCCGCATCAACAGAGCCGACAGGCATATCTTATCTGGCGGAGAGCTCGAAAATCTCCGCACTTGCAGCAAGAGCGAGCTTTATCAGTTTGCAGAAGACCGCGGATACAGTGCCAAGGAATTCAAGGAGGCTTTCAAGCCTTTCCGCAAGGCAGGCAAGAAGGACGATTGATATGAATGATATTTTGTCACAGGTCGAAAAGTTCATGCATGGGGCATTGAAGGAAAAACTGCCTCAGGTAAACCTCAGTGATCTTGAGGATAACGGCGCGGTCTTTTACATGAATGGTAAGAACGGCACCGCGTTCGACTGGTACGTTAACGATCACCTTCCGTGCTTTTTCATGTTCTACGGCGACAAGGAAAATCTGGGCGCCGTAAAGGCGATGCTCTATAACGACTGCAACATGTCCGTGTATGTTTACGGCGAGAAAGGTCACGCACAGCCTGTTGAACTCAATTACGACATTGATACAGACGCGAAGAAACTCTTTGATCTTGCCGTTTTGCTCACCGATAATGCAGACAACAAAAAGGTGTGGGACGCTGATATCAGGAAGATCATGAGCGACGGGGATCCCGCCGAAGAGAGCGTTAAGCTTTTCGCTGAATTGGAAGAAGCTTTTGCGCCTTCGATCGAGTACAGGAAGATGCTCGGTCAGACGGCTGTCGTTTCAAAGAAGGTCCGCGAGGAAGGCTGGAAGATAAGCTATGGCGAGCGCTTTGAGCCTACAAGGGAAGGCGACAGCGGATGGTTCTTCAGTGCGGGCAACGAGAGCAGCGAATATATCAACAACCCTAAGAATCTTGAGCTCTGGCTCATCAATTCGGTAACCATGTATGACTCTGCGCTTAGCAACTTCATTACCGCGCCTTATGGCACGGCTATAGTCCGTACAGGTCACGATAAATTCGAGATAGACGCGCCCGGCAAGAAAATGCTTGTCGAGAAAAAGTAAGCCGGATTCTGCTGAACTGTCCTTAATCTTTAACCCCTCTTATCTCAAGCCCTGAGACGTAGTATTTCTGCAGGAGCAGACCTATTATGAGCAACGGCAGCATGGTGAGGACCGCCAGGGCTGATCTGAGTGTTATCGGGGCAATCTCAAGAGGCTGGGGCTGATGTACATAAGTAACATTAGTAACATTGGTCCCGATAGCAACGACGGAAGTCATTATCTTCATCACTTCGAACTGCAAGGTGCTGTACTCAGGTTTAAACTTGTTGTAAAGCAAAGCGTCGAACCACGAATTCCAGTGGGTCGTGGCGATGAAGAGCGCGATCGCGGCATACACAGGTCTGCATAAAGGTGAGATGACGCTCCAGAAGCTCCTCATATAACCGGCGCCTTCAAGCTGCGCAGCTTCTTCCAGCGAATCGGGAATGCTCTTCATATAAGTTCTCATAACGAGCACATACATACCGCTTACGATGCCGGGAATAATGTAGACCCAGAATGAATTTGTGAGTCCCATTTTCCTGTACAGGTAAAAGGTTGTGACAAGACCGCCCTGCGCATATATCGTGATGATCCAGAAGAGCGAGAGAGCTGACCTGAAGTAGAACTTCTTGCGGCTTACGATGAACGCCAGAAGGGCATTTGCGAATACACCTGTAACCGTTCCGATCACGGTCCTTGATACGGTAGCGACGGCAGCTTTCCCGATGTTCTCCCTCTCGAACAGGATCGTTTTATAGCTTTCAAATGTAAATTTGTTCGGGAAAATGTGGACTCTCTCCCTTACGGCATTAAATCCGTAGCTGAAAGAATACGCCACCACGTTGAGCATCGGATAGATGATCACTATCGCAAATAAACCCAAGAGCGCATAGAGAAACACGTTGAATACAACATCCGAACCGGTCCTCTTCTTTCTGCTTTTTATCTTTGTATACGAAACATTTTCGAGACTTGCCATGGTATCATCCTCCCAAAGCATCGCCTAAGAAATCCCTGTTTACCGTCTATAGGTTAGCACGCGAAAAGTTCGTGCAACAACGGACAAACTCTGACATAAATCCCGTGTAATTGCAGAGGTTAGGGGCGGATGCAGATGATATAATTCAAGGGTAGGCATGGAAAACATTTCAGAGGAGGAACAGATATGATCATTGATAACGGCGCCCGTCACGAATCGAAAATTAAATCCATGGACCTGGATTGTCCTCTCCTGTCGGGCTACAATCACCTGGCCATTTATCTGAGATGGGCTTACAACAAAGGGCTCCTGTCGGATAAGCTCCTGAATGGCGAGCCGTGTATAAAAGATGCCATGGAAGGCAAATGTGATCTCCGTGAAGTTATTGCCAACAGTGCATACATGAAAGGTAAGATCCGCTCAAACGACTTTACCGAAGAGGGCGAAGCTTTTACCAGCTATTTTTACTCGTTCAGCGGCAGAAACAGATATCCGGAATGTGTGGATAAGAATGCAGATGTTTATTTTGCAGGCAAGGATTACAGTGCGAGATTCAAGGGTGAGGACTATCTTTTTGTCCCATATAATGAACAGTACTACAACGATCTCTCCAGATATATCGAAGTAGCCTGGCAAGAAAGAAAGCATGACCTTGATGCGCGTGCGAAAGAGAAGCAGGTTGTTGTAAACTGGCTTCATTCCGTCGCGAAAACCGATATCCGCATAAACTACACTTATGCCGGCACTGCGAACGAACCGGGTGAGCCTTCTGCAACGCCTCTTACAGCGAGCAGGATAGGCGGAAAGCCTGCAGTTTCCACCGGCTTCGAATGGCCTTATTACGAAGGCACAACATATGATGATCCGGTTCCCAGGAACAGGCCTCTGTCTTTCATGGCGCAGATCAATCTGAAGGAAGTTGCGCCCTTCGATAAAAAGGGACTTCTCCCGGACAGCGGAATCCTCTCATTCTTCTACGAAATGTATACGCAGACGTGGGGCTTCGATCCGGCAGATAAGGGTTCTGCAAGGGTCTACTATTTCCCTGATGAAGACAGCCTTAATCTCGAAGATTTTCCGGAAGATATGGAAGATGACTTTAAGTGTCCGGAATTTTCCGTGGAATTCGAAGAACACGTCAGCATGCCCGACTGCAGCGAATTCCCTGATAGATATGATCTGGGTTGGGAAGAGAATATCGACTGCCTCTCGAAGGCCGGATATGAAATAGACGAGGGCGGAAACGTCACCAAACTTCTCGGCTACTCTGACACTATTCAGCATCCGATGTATGAACAGTGCGAAGCCGTAACCCGCGGCTGGCGCAGAGGCAACAAGGAAGACATTGCTAAGATACCTGACAAAGAGAAGGCCGACATCAGAGCTAACGCCTCTGAATGGATGCTCCTCTTCCAGATGGGAACCGTGGATTCCGACGATTATGAATTGATGTTCGGAGACAGCGGACACATCTATTTCTGGATCAAAAAGAGCGATCTGGCCGCCAGGAATTTTGATAACGTCTGGCTCATTCTGCAGTGCTATTGATGACTCAACTTTAGCCTCAACTTTTCTCGCAGATTTGTTGATGAAAATGTTGAAAAACGCGAAAAATCAACTTTAGTCTCAACATTTTTCTCGGAAAAGTTGAGGAAAATGTTGTGTGCACTGAAGTTCTTTTGTAAACAATCCTCAAGATATCTTTATTTCTATTATTTAGGTATGTTATAAGTAGATGTATGAGATATAAGGGGGATTAATAGCATGGAAAAAGACATGGATCTGATGATCGACGGAATGGGGATAGTCTTCTTCTCACCTGAGACCAACAAAGCAATTCCTGAAGGCATGGACTTTTTCTCGGCTGAGTATCAGAGACCGGAAGATGTTGCCGCACACATTCGAAAAGGCGATGTGGTCGGTTTCTGCACAGGCACCGGCGGCGATTTCACTTTGAAGTTCAGAGACGGTTATCCGTCAGAAGCGCTCCTTTCAGAATATCCGATCGCGATCAGGCTGGGCATCGATCTTCAGGACGGAAAGATGTGCGCCGTAGATCTCTTCAGCCTTATGAGCTGGTCTTCCAAGTGCCCTGAGAACCAGACCATCACTGTTGAGCCGGGCATTTATCACCTCACGCTCTGCACCAGGAAACCTGATTCCGGCATTTGGGGCGACTATCAGACGATCTACGTTTACATGAACAAGTTAGATGCGATGCCGCAGCTCATGTGGGACGGCGTTCCGTATCTGGGCGAGATGTAAGCACATGAGCGGTTACATGATTTTCTGGTCACAGGACCATGTGAAGAAGTTGAAGAAAGCCGGTGATAACGGTCCTATTCAGGTGGTCTATGGAGGAAGACATTCCAAAGAGCCTTCCTTGAAGAAGATCAAGGTCGGTGATGTTATTTTTCCTGTAGCTCTCGAAAAAGACCAGCTTGTGGTAATGGCCAGACTTCAGGTCGAGAAGCTTGAGAATGCCTTTGAGTATCAGTTAAGAGAAGTAGGAATGCCGTGCCAGGCCATTATTCCTGAAGGCACCATGTTGATCTCAGACGGGCCGTTCACGGAAACAGACGGAAGATTCATTGCGTTCAGCGACGGCTGCGGATATCTGTCGAAAACAGTTGTTCCTGACAATATCACGCGTACGATTGACCTTGATACTTTAACACGCAAGGAATGTGCGTATCACCAGCTGCCGCTCACATGCTGCTCGGAGATCGCTGCAGT
Organism: Oscillospiraceae bacterium; assembly: GCA_902780785.1. GTDB lineage: Bacteria > Bacillota > Clostridia > Saccharofermentanales > Saccharofermentanaceae > Saccharofermentans. The sequence goes on from CACZGS010000007.1 coordinate 120,377, forward strand.
CGGAAAAGGCTCATCGATTAAGCCAAGACCGATTCCTGAAGATAAGGTCTCTTTGCTCATGTTTGGCAATACCCCATCTTCATTAAAGGGGCTGGGTAACGGTAAGAGCGGCAAGATAACATCAGTATCTCTTTCGGGATTTGTGAGGAAGATGAGCCCGGAGACGCTTGAGATATTTGAGAGTTTGTTTGCAGACAAATAGATAATTAGAGGTTAACCAGCTGGATACACATTTACAAGGAGAAAAAGATGATTGGAGCAGTAGGTAAGGATTACATCGAGAATATAGATGCGTTCTATTAAGGTGCAAACGAATCAAAGAAGTATTTTGGAGAATAATAAATGACACCTAAAGAGATGGACAAGGAGCTTACATTGCTTCTGGCGGACAAGATGAATTCGTTGGGCTTTAAGAAGAAGCGAACAGAAGTATTCAGCCGCAAAGCAAATGATTGTGAGCAGTATTTCTCCTTTTACTTTACGAGGGACAGGGGATTGCCCGGCACGAATTATTCTATGTTTCCGACGCTTTCGTTCAGGTATCCGAAGGTGGATGAACTGCATTGCCTGTTTATGGGGAAAGAATACGATAAGCGCGAAAAGGACTTCGGCACAGGTGCTAAAGGCCTGTATACGCTTGTTCCGGGGCGCGACTCAGGAAGATACAGTTATTGTTCGGACAACCCCATGAGTGGTCATGCTGAACTCATTTTTAAAGATTTCTCTGAATACGCTCTTCCGTTCTATGATAAATACGATTCCCTGGATAAACTGGAAGCATATTTCGATCAGAACAGAAGTCACAACCGTGACGGTTTCGATGTTGTCAGGCACAATGCCTACGGATGCTGCATTGCCGCTGTCTTATGTGCTAACGGCAAATTGGAGAAGTGCAGGCAGTTTCTTGAAGAAGGCTTAGTGACTGATGAGCAGAGGGATAGGATACTCGAATATATTGGAGGATAAGGGAAATGGATAGTTCGCCCGTTGGTTTATTTTTAAAAGAGGATAAGAGTGAATTCAAAGACGCAAGCGAATTGGATGATACCACAATAAAGTACATTCAAAATGAATTCTTTAAGAAGACTTTTGTTGTACCCATTATTGTTGTTGTTATCTCGATAGCAGTTTTTGTGCTTTGGGCATCCCATATTATTCCGAAGGTGTTTGGGCCTTCTGATTTCTATGATACAGTGGTTTTTATTTTGGTGCCGCTTAGTTGTGCTTTTGCGACAATGCTGGGCATTCGCTGCATTTTCTCTCTGATAATTGTTTCAAGGATCAGAAGGAAGAAATTCTTATGGTACTTAGGTTTTATCCGCGGCAAGAACTGGAGATATCCGGTCGCTTTTTCCAAAATGCATAAATACTATTCAGTAGATGACAAATATTTCGCATTGCTTTCCGTTAATCCGATATATAAAAAAGGAACGCTGGTCTATTTCTTGTATTTCCCCAAAGATTCCAGTATTGGAGGCGTTGTGGTCAGGTATGAGGAATAATTGATATTTTTGATTAGCGAGAGGAACCACATATGCAGTTCATAACTGAAGAAATTGAACAGAACGGCATTGCAATGCTTTTGAAGCTTGTTGACGGCAAGCCTTGTGTCGTCATGCCGAATGACGTGATAATGTGTATTGAGTAATGGAAAAGGGCGGAATGATCACCCATGGATAATTTCGATTTTTACGTAAAACAATATAAGAACAACAACTGGAATGCTTTCATGAAGAATGTGAAGCCTTCCGGTGTGAAGGTCAAAGGGGTTCCGCAGGACATTGTGGATGCTGTCGTGCATGTTTTGGGGCGTGGCGGCGTGGAGTGGCTGCAGAGGCCGCTCACGAGTCAATTTGACGGAAAGACCGCCAAGGAAGTCCTGCAGATGCGAGATGGCGAGAAAGCGCTTAAGGCATTGATCATGCGCCTGCCGAGTTGATAAGTGACCCGTACTCGGGAATGAGGGAATAAACCATGAGGAAATATGCATATCTTAAAGAGCCTCTGAAATGCAATAAGAAGGACTATGTCTATAAGATAATGCTTTTCGAAAACAAGGATGGAGTATATCTCTTCGAGTATTGCAGCCCGGATGCTGTTATGTGTTCATTTGACAGCTTCTATGATTCTTTGGATGATGTATACGAAGAATGGAATGATGCGATAGATGAGAGGGGATGGATCGATATCAAAGATCCTTTGCCGGATTGCCAGCACGATGCGTTTATTCCTATTCGTGTCAAAGGACGCAATGAAGGCAAACCTTTGTGGGGACAATTTGAAACACTTGTAGATGGAAAATGGGTTGAATATAAAGTTTGAATTCGGAGGATTAACACATGAATGAGTCTTTGATCACAAATTTTGTTAAAGCATATGCTCCCGGCAAGGAGCTCGGAAAGCCTGACGAAACGTTGCTGGAGTTCGCAAAGCAGATGCTTCCGCCGGAGATCGTGTATCTTTGGACTGAGTACGGTTTTGGTGACTATGGCGATGGCCTTATAAAGGTGGTCGATCCGAGAGATTACATGGACAGCCTGTATTCATGGCTCGGAAGTCAGGACTTCCACAAGATACCCATCATGGTGTCCGCGTTTGGCGATATCTTCTACTACAGGAAGCTCGAAAACGACGAGAACGACGTGTCTTTGCTGGATATCCATTACCGCAGGATCGATGTTTGCGCTTATTCGTATGAGGAATTCTTCGAGAAATACATTTCGGATCCTGAGATAAAAGAGAAAGTCCTGAGGAAGAATCTGTTTGACCAGGCTGTCGAAAAGCTTGGAAGCCTCAAGTATAACGAAGCGTTCTTCTTTGTTCCTGCTCTTGTTCTGGGCGGCGGCGAAGACATCAAGTATGTAAGTAAGGGCGATGCCTACACTCATCAGCACCTGTTGCTGGAGTTGGGAAAGTAAGTATAGAATTGAAGCAACTGTTTTAAAGGAGAAACGTCTTATGTATTGCAGCTCATGCGGTTCGTTGATAAATGAAGGCCAGTCTTTCTGCGCTAATTGCGGTGCGCCCGCTCCCAAGCCGGCAGCACAGCCGGTGGCACAGCCTCAGCCCCAGCCTGTGGTTCAGGCCGCTCAGCAGCCCGCTGTTCAGGCACAGCAACCCGCAGCTCAGCCCCAGCCTGTCGTTCAGGTGCAGGCACAACCCGTTCCTACAGCTCAGCCGGTTGCCCAGGTTGCTCAGCCGAAGCCTTATGCCGCATCAGGTCACCCCAAACAGTCTAACGGAACAGCGATCACGGCGTTTATATTAGGAATAGTCACTCTGAGTTTTGCGTGGGTCATATTTGCAAATGCCTTCAGCGTATTTACCGGTCTTGCCGGAATAATCCTTGCGATCATCAGTCTGACAAAGAAGAACTGCAAACTGAAGCCGATGGCGATCATCGGACTCATCGCGTGCGCTATCGGAATGGTCTATTCGATCCTTATGTGGGCATCTTTCTGGTCACCGGAGGTCTACAACTTTATGGAGCCTATCTTCAAATTAGTATATTGACCGGGAGTGTTGAGGGATAATATGAATTTGCAAGATCAATTAGCTTGTGTGTACGACAAAGACTCGTTTATTAAGTATCTTAATCTGCTTGCCAAAGATTCTGAGGAAAATCCTCAGGAGTGGGAGAACACGACGGTTTCTCTGTATTTGCAGAGTATAGCCTGTTGGATAGAAGATTGGAGTGCCAGATACGGGAACGAGGAGTTCGAGAAACTGGATTATAACGAGATGGCAAAGATATTATATATGGGGAAAATATATGAGTGACAGGCAGGAGTTTTCATCCCAAAATAGCATTTCTAATAAGAACAAAAAAATAATAATTCTCTACATAGCTATAACCATCGCATTGACGTGGCTTCTGCAGTTTATGCCGATGATCTTGGGACTGGATATTGAGAACACATCAATATCATCGTTCGATTTTGCGTCACTGTTTTTCGGGATCGGAGGCGTAATACCGACTCTGGTTGGCATTATTTTCGTGTTCGTTTTTTATACGAAGGACGGGATAAAGGATTTCCTCAAAAGATGCTTTGTTCCCAACAAAGCATGCGTGCTTGCGATCCTGATCTCGCTTGTGTTGATCTGTGCAGAAGTTTTTGTTACGCAGATGATCTCAAGAGGCCTTGGCGCAGAGAAGCTTGGCTTTGAGGGATTGAAGCTGATCGCACAGAACCCTTTGTACTTCTTCTATTTCCTGTTCTGGGGCATCATCTCCGGACCTTTTTCAGAAGAATTCGGATGGAGAGGTTTCCTGACGGACCGCTTGTACCGGAAAGAGAAGCTCCTTCAGGCATCACTTTTTATCGGCTTTATCTGGGGCATCTGGCATCTGCCGTTGTACTTTTATCCGGCACAGATCCAGCATGACTGGTTCATGATCAATCCGTTGTTGGGCCTGCTCTTTATCGTAAGCTGCATGTCAGCTGCGCTTGTTTACATGACTATCTATGTGATCGCGAAAAGAAAGGTTTTCCCGATCTTCTTCCTGCACATGTTCAAAAACATCATTCTGACCGGTGCGATGATCTATCCGTTCTCAGATACTTACAGCGTAGTTGTTGTTTTCGTTGAGATCGCAATGGACGTGCTGTTCTATGTCATATTCACGAGAATGCCTTTCTACAAGAAGGCTTTGGAACAGACGGTGGAATCCGATTATCTGAAGTAGGTAAGACGCACTTTTTCTTCCCGTGGATAACTTTTTCGCATACAATATATGAAGTGAATAAGGAGATAAACATATGGGAGTTTTCAAAGGCGGTTTAAAGTCAATAAAGATAGAACTCAAGGCGTGCAACGTCAGCGTTACCGGCGTGAATTCGGCGGGCCTTGAAGGCATTCAGTACACAGGAAGCCAGAGCCGTACGCCACAGGTGTCGTTTAAGGACGGCGCTCTTGTAATTACGGAGAAGCCTGCGGCAGGCGGCAGGAAGGGCCTCGCGGTCAGCAATATGAGCCTTGACATCAAGATAAGTAAAGATGCGGACCTCAGGTTCCTTGATATCAAGCTCAATTCAGGTGACATCAGCGTGAAGGACGTCTCGGCTGACTGGTTCTCGGGCATTGTCGGTGCGGGCAATATCACACTCACAAACAGCAATTTCCTGAAGGCAGACCTTGTTACAAAGGCCGGCAATGTTAATGTCAGTGACACGAACCTCAATAAGGTCAGGATCGACGCGAACGCCGGAAGTGCCAAGGTGGATGCCGTTGAGCCGCGCGACGAATACGACATCGAGTGCAACGTGAAGAAGGGCAATGTTAAGATCGGCAATAAGAGCTCGTCCGGCAAGTACAAGTCCAAAGCAGGCGGCAAGAGTTCAAAGAACACCGACTCGATCGAGATAAATGTCAATGTCGGAAACATTGAGATACAGTAACCGGCCTTATGGCACAATCACATTAACAGAGATCAAAGGGGGGTAGTGCATCATGACTGCTTTTATTATCTATTTGATGAGGATCCGTTATCTTCTGTCTTTTATTACGGCGGCCATCGCTCTCGTCCTGGGCATCATCGTCACTGTAAACAAATTAAAGCAGACGAAGATACTCGGATTTAGCGTGATCTTTACCGCTGTTAGCGGGATCATATCGTCGCTCTATTTATACTTAGTGAATTACCGGGGCATCTGGGAAGTAGCAAACTTTAACAAACTGCATACAGTTTTGGTCTTGGCATTCTCGCTTGCAGGTCTTTACTTCATATGTTTATATGTTCACCGCAATTACCATTATAAATTTATCTACTTTCCGGTACTGATCGTTCCTGTTGTCGAACGCATCGCAAATCTGATATCGAACAGACTTGTCTTCACTCTGAGCTCCCCCTACACGGAATACTACGTATTAACATCCAGGGTCCAAATAGCTCAGAACATCACTTCTCTGGTCGTCAGCACCGTTATATTCTTCATTCTGTTCATTGTTTTCTATTTGAACAAAAAGAACGAGAAATTCATCCCGCATTATTACGTCATCTGCCTCATCACTCTGATCTGGGGAGTCATCAATTACGGCTTCGCGGCTCTCTACCATTTGATCATATCTTTAGATGCAACAGCCGGTTTTGATGCAAATACAGTTGCCGATTTCATGTATAACAACGGATATTACATAACCGTGCTCTTTACGGTATTGGGTGCGTTCGTTACCCTTATCTTCCCGGTCTACCTTTTGATCAGGGTGATCAAGGCTTCGCGCAAGGAAGATGATGAGCAGGAAGTAATGTTGGTCGGCGAGATCGAAATGCCTTCGATCGACGAACCGTCATAAGGAGGTCCGCGCTGATATGTCTCTCGTTCATTTACTGATGTGGACTTATTATATCGTGCCTTTGACAGCGGCAGTTGTCACGCTCGTCTTCGGCATCATGGTCACCGCAAGCAAGATAAAGCAGACAAAGATCCTCGGAATAAGCCTGATCCTTTCCGCATTGGGCTCAGCCGTAGCAGGAGTTTATAACCTCTTCCTGGTATTTGCGGGATCCATGGTGGTGGCAAGACTTGCCACTGTGCAGTCGGCCTTTGCATTAATAGTCGCGTATGCGTGCTCTGTCTGCACATGCATTTACATACACCGCAACTATCAGAAGAAATATATCTACTTCCCGCTGTTGCTCATACCCCTTGCAAGCAGCATCTCCAATGCAGTTATCGTCGGTGTGATCAACAGGATGAATCCTGAGAATTCCGCTGGTTCTTTAGTGGTACAGCGGATCGGCATGGCCCAGAACATCAATTCACTGATCTTCAACGTTGCCGTGTCGCTGATCGTGATCATTGTTTTCTATAAGCATCGAGATATCGAGAGGTACATTCCGCACTATTACATCATCAGCACCATCGCGTTAGTCTGGCGCTGCATCGGATTCAGCTTATATATCATCTATTATGCGATCCTTGCTTCGTCAGCAGCGAAGAACGGTTTTGCAGCATATTCTTCCGCCGATCCCGTGCAGGTTTTACTGATAGTCCAGGCGATCATCGGTTCGCTCATAAGCCTCATCTTTCCGATCTACCTTTTCGTCAGAGTACTGCGGGCTTCACGCGAGCCTGAGGAGCCTGAAGTTATGCTGGTCGGTGAGAACGATATGCCGCCGATCGATTAACCTTCATAAGGAGGCCTTTCATGACTGAACACAGCGATGCCTATAATTACTTTATCCACCTGCTCGATTGCACCGGTTCCGAAAGGGCGCACAACGACTTCGATCCCAATCTGCTGGACAAGATATATGACTGGGAGCGCGAAGAAGTCGAGAAGATCATATGGACGCGCTTTAACCACAACGGTGACGGCGGTCTCGCAGTGCTAGTCGCCAAGCTTAAAGACTACGACGGCATCAAGTTGCTGGAAGACCGCTTAAGGGGCGGCATCACTTCGTCCGAATACAACCGGTATCTGGTGGAGGTCGCAACGGCGCTCTATCAGGCGACTTCGATCGACGATTACCTTGACTACCTCTACATGTACTACGATGCCAAAAAGGAAAACTCCGTCCTCAGCACGCTGATCTTCATCGCACCCGGCGAAAAGCTCTACGCCCTCTGCGCCGACGTCTACGTCAACAGCGACGACTCCCTCGCCCGCAGCACCGCCATCGACGGCATGCTCTGCTGCAAAGGCTACATCAAGAACCCTTACGACTTCAAGGAACGCTCCGAAATGGTAAATCTGGCGCGCGCCTTCCTGTCCGACGACCGCGCTGTCCGCAAGTCCAAGCTCGCCAGCTTCGAGAACGGCGAGTTCGATTCAATCCCGCGCGCGCAAGGGCTGTATACAAAGTCGGATGTCGTTGAATAAGGGCGGCTTTTGAGCCGACCTGCAGACATTTTTAAGGTTTTAGTCGATTTTGTCGGTAGGTTTTGGCTTTTGGAAGGCTCTTTTCTCGCTGACCTACAGACGTTTTTGAAGCTATCGATGGTTTTGTCTGTAGGTTTTGTTTTTTAGAGGGAGATTTTCTCGAAAACCTACAGACAAAAAAATGTTTTTCCTCGAATTTGTCTGTCGCCACTTCTTTGTTGCAAAAATGTTGCACTTTTGAGGGGTGATTTTTGCAACAAAAATAGCAATTTAGGCTATGTTGCAATATTTGTTGCAGTTTTAGTGCTTGGATCTTGCAACATTTTTGCAACAGCGAAAAACGCCCTTCACTCTAACCAACACGCCTCCCCAAAATGTTATAATTTCAAGTGAAGCACGGGGATAAAAGTGAAGATTCAGTTCCTGGCCAGGCATGGACTCGACTGGTAGCATCTTGAGGAATAATCATATGTCACAGAACAAGAAGAAGCCGAATATTGTAAGAATCATAATCATCGTTATTATAGCGGCGGTGCTTTTAATTCCTGTTCATTCCGCGCATGCTACGGATGGCGGAAGCAAGGTCCATTTTCCGCTGCTTCCCTGGTATGGTTTTGTCGAGTATCATTCGCTTGCGATGCCTGTGCGCGAACATCCCGTTGATCCTGAGCCTGAAGCCGAGATAGACAGGTCGAATATTCCGTCTTATATCGGAGGGCATGGTTTGATGTTTATGGTGATTCCGTTGGAGATCGTTTTTGATAAGTATGAAGTATATCCTGACGGACATAAGGTGAAGATCAGCGGATTTGCTATAGAATGGAACGGATAACGCGCACACAAAGGGGATAAACAGTGAAGATTTTAGTGCTTGGCGGGACAAGATTTTTCGGGATACATATGGTGAATGACCTGATCGCGAAAGGGCATGAGGTTACTATTGCGACCAGGGGCAGGGCACCTGATAATTTCGGAGACAAAGTAGCAAGAATCACGCTCGAGAGGACGGATGCGGCGAGTATCAAGGAAGCTCTGGCGGGGAAGCATTTTGACGTGATTGTTGATAAGATCGCGTACTGCTCGAACGACATAAAAACGCTGCTCGATGTTGCCGATTGCGACAGGTATATCTACATGTCGAGCACGGCTGTTTATGAACCGAAGCGGATCGATACGAAGGAAGAGGATTTTGACGGCGTCACGCCCGAGTTAAGATGGTGCGACAGGCAGGATTATCCGTACGATGTGATCAAGAGGCACGCCGAGTATGCGCTGTGGCAGAAGTATGCTGACAGGAAGTGGGTTGCGGTGAGGTATCCTTTCGTGATCGGTGAGGACGATTACACCAAGCGACTGCTGTTCTATGTCGAGCACGCGATGAAGCAGCAGCCGATGTATATCGACAACATTGATGCGCAGATGGGTTTCATCAGGTCCGACGAGGCCGGAAAGTTCATGTCTTTCCTGGTCGATAACGACTTCACCGGCGCGGTCAACGGCGCTTCCAAAGGCACCATTTCCATGCGCGAAGTTCTTGATTACGTCGAAAAGCAGACCGGCCGCCGCGCGCTCCTGACCAACAACGGTGACAAGGCACCCTATAACGGCGAGGCCGAATACAGCATCAACACTGATAAGGCGGAGGCACTCGGCTTCGAATTTACGACACTCAAAGATTGGATATATGAACTGATCGATCACTACATCGAACAGGTAAATTTGAAAAAGGATTAACAGCCATGGGTGCTTATATTAATCTTACGAATTTTGTTCATATAGGGAAAGAGACCAGGACTGACGGTTTCCTGAAGACGCTGGGGTATAAGGACATTGACGCCCAAGTGATCAGCGGGATCGCCGGTAATGCGAAGATCAAGTGCATCCAAATATCAGAGCCTCTGCCGGGTGAAGCATATCAGAGGATAGATCAGATCCTTTCTTCGCGGCAGGATATTGCTTTCAGGCTTTTCCATTTTCTTGAAGATGACAAAGTGGATATCTCGTTCCTCGCGAAAATGCCGAATCTTACAAGGCTTCGTCTCGACTGCATTGATTTCAGGGATGATCAGCAGAGGATCGATCTTGATGTGCTGTCCAAACTGAATCTGAAGTCATTACATATCGATTGTTTTGATCTGAGGAACTACGAATTCATTCAATATCTTTCGCCTGATCTGGAAGAACTTACGATCATGGCAGATACGATGGGACCGGGCATCAACTTCGACTGCAAGTGGCTCCTTAGATATAAGAAGCTGAAGTCATTATGGCTTGGCAAAAAAGCGAAGAAAAATCTCGAAGTGATCAGTCAGCTTCCTGAATTAAAGTCTCTTGCATTAAGAGGCATCAAGGTCAATGATTTCTCGTTCCTTTATCAGATGGATCTGGAAAGATTTGCGCTTCTTTGGAACTCGAACAGCGATCTGAAAGATCTTGCGAATCTGAAGAGTCTTAAGGAGATCGAACTCTGGCGCATCAATAAGCTGGACGATATTTCTTTCATTGAAGAACTGACAGATCTTGAGATAATAAGATTGCAGGATCTCAAACACATCACCGGTCTTCCGGACTTAAACAGGCTCACAAAGCTCGAAAAGATATTCCTTATTGATACGGGTATTGATGTAAATTCGCTTCCCGATGATCTTAAGGAAAAGGTTAGCAACTGGGACGACAGATAATGAACGACAAGCTCGCAAAATACGAATACCGCCCGGCGGATCCTAAGAAGCTGACGCTGAAGGCAGTCCTTCATAAGCTGAGGGATTACAGGCTCCTGTTCATCTTCTCGATCCCCGTGTACATCATGTGGATAAGCTTTGCGATCGCCACTATCTCGATGAGTTTCATCTACGATTTCAAGTCATCGAAGGATTACGCCGACATGGCGACCACTTATGCCGCGCTCATAGTTTCCGGTCTCGTGATCGCAGGCGTCTACATGCTGATCTTCGCGGTCAAGAAAGCTACCGATTCGAAGGCGGCGGTGGCTAATACGAAGAAGTATCTTCAGGTCTCAGACTCGTTTGCCGAAGAGGTCGAAAACGATCTCGCCAAGGGCATGCCGTTTCTTAAGAATCACAATCTCGGCATCTCGGAGAATTACATTATCGGCAATCTTACGCTGATCAATTTCACGCCGGTGATAATTCCTAAGAAAGAAGTGGTCGAAGTCGTTTATGAGATCTTCGAAGGCGCGACGACAACGGTCGCTCATAACGGACACATAACGAATGCGAGAAATTTCTATCAGAACTTTTTCTTCAGGCTTAAGAACGGCAATTATGTTCCGGTCCAGGTCAACGATAAGTTCAAGCTCGACACTGCACTCGCGGCTATTCAGAATGCCGGCATAAAGGCGGTCGAACTGAACAGGAACGCGACCGCAAACGCACTGAAATCAAAGCAGTACAGGAACACATATGTTGTGGAAGCAGAGAGGATCATCGTAAGGATACTGGATGTCACGAAGATCATCGCGCTGCCCATTAATGACGGGTGCACACGATTTGAAGAGCTGAGCTACGGCGAGGACGGCAGGCTCTACGTAACGGCGATCTGCAAAGACGGCGGCAAGATGAGATATACAGTTAATGAGAGAAACGTGCAGCTCACAGGAGGTGTGCGCGAATCTAAATAAACAAAAAAGGGGAAAATTTAAGGAGGGGAAAATGATAGGAAAAAGATTAAGTGCAATCGCCCCAATGTTGTCTCAAATCATCGAAAACCGCCCAATTGAGACAACAACGAGCCTATAATCACAACCCCAAGTAACAGGGCCGCCCCACGCATGAGACGGCCCAGCGGTTAAGTCTTTAATCTGCTTAGAATTCCACCTTCTCCAGCTTTGAGAAATCAACATCAAAGGCAAGTCTGGATGAGTGATTCTTTGTCGGATCTTCAAAAGTCTCAGGATCCATAGTGTCAATAACGATGCGTGCGGTGTTGAACACGTAACGGACTCCGGTGCCGTCGTCCACATCGTTTGCACTGATAGCGATACAACGGTAAACGGTCTCGCCGGGTGCGATATCAACGCCAAAGCCTGTAGATATCGGTCTTGATTCGGTGTCTGTAGATTTGCAAGTACCGCTGCAATTGTAAGTGCTACCTGAAACGTTTGTGATCTTAAAGACGACAACGGATTCCATGAACTTCAGGCCCATCATTGAACCGATCTTTTTGACGTACATTGGCTTGCATTCGACGTGCCAGAAATCGTTCTCTGCCGTTGTTGTCCAGCCGCAGCACCATTCTTCGGGCGGTGTGTTGTTCAGGATATCGGCGAACTCATCATGGCTGAGATAACCCTCCGGTATCTCATCATCGTCGTCGGCCACCTTAGTTGTTTCAGAAACCTCAGAAACTTCCGCCGTCGTGCCTGCTCCAGCCTTCGCCTTTGTCTCACCCATATCCTGTTCTTTAGCTCCGCAAGCGCAGAGTCCTGCAAGCATTGTTGCTGCCAACAATGCACATATAATCTTTTTCATTTTTAATTCCTCCGAAAAATCTAAACTTGAATTATATTCATCGAACTAACTGCGAACAGATTTCCGTTCCGCACTAAAAAACTTAAGTTAACTTACTGATTCAGCCTACTGGGATATGAATGCAGAGATTGTAGAGCCCTTTAATGTCATTCATAGACTCCCAAAGTTCAATCTCTCCGGCATTGTAATTTGCATAAGCATGCCAGAATTTCTCGCCCTCTCTGTCGCTTTTAGAATAAAATGTATTCGGCGGGAACTGCTTGCAATAGTAATCATAGACCAGATCAAATAAAGCAGCTGCTGTATCACGGTCAGATAAAAACAGATCAACAGTCACGCAAGTTTGATCAGAGACTACTACCGTACCGTCAGCCTTCCTCTCAATGTTTTGTATAAGAATATATTGAATATAATCTCTGCATGTATCGGAATAATATCTTCCGGAATTGAAGCTATAATTAATTAATTCTTCCGAAGAATCATATGCATCCGGCAAGTCGAAATTCGGTTTGACACTGAACCTGTCGCTGTAATTATCTAAATTAGCACCGGTTGAAATATCAGACGAGAACGTAAGAAGCAGATCGAAGATCTCCTGGGCTGACATGCCTTCAAGAGAATAGATCTCTACTGTCTCCTTCGTTGTCGTTACATTACCGGATGCTTCACCGGATGTTTCCTGGGAGTTGCTGACTTCACCGGAGCTGCCGTTCTTATTGGCTGCTCCCGATTCTTCCTCAACCACCTTGCTCATAATATCGCCGCCCTTTGAGTTGCCTGTCTTAGTGACCACTCCGGCGATTATCCCTACTGTTACGCCGACTGCTGCAATACCTGCAATGCAGCCGATCAAGATCTTAGTTTTCATGATATCTGTCCCTTTCCTGATAGCTCCCGAAGAAGCCTTGAGCCCTGCTCCGTTGGACGGAGCCTTAACTGATGCGGACAGATTGGCTAATGAAGCAGGCATGGGCTTGAAGGCCACCTGCTCGGATTCTTTTGTAAAAAGTTTTGTTAGGAACGGTATAGCCATAACAAACAACTTCGTATCGTTTTCTTTCTCATACTTCTCGACCTCCTTCTTGATCTTATTTCTGGCAAAATTCAGACGGCGCAGAACGGTTCCCTGCGGAACACCCAAGCCTGAAGCGATCTCCTTGGTGCTCATCTCGTCAAAGTAGAACAGGATCAATGTTCTTCTGACATCCTCAGACAGCGAGTTGTTGATGATGTCCATGACGATCCGGCGCATATCCGCTGATTCGACGATCGAATCAGGCAGGAAGTCCTCAGGTACAGCTTCGACATTGTCAAAGAACTCGTCTTCCACAGCGTCCGTCTTCGCGAGCTTGATGCGATTGAGACACTTGTTGGCAGCGATCTTCTTAAGCAGGGCTGTAGCCTTAGCCGTATCCGTCAGATCGGAATAGGATTCAATAAAAGATACGAACGTGTCCTGAACGATGTCTTCAGCGTCTGCCTCATTCTTGAGGAGCGCCATGGCTGTCCAGTAAACGGACTTGTATGCTTCCTGGTAGATCTGCTCGAGTTCTTTGCCGGTCATCTTTTTGCCTCCTTTCTATCCGCATCTACTTACTTAACAACTGAGCGATGCGAATTATTCGGTGGTCGAGAAAAAATTTTTAAAACGATTTAGTTTGCTCGAAAAAACTTCTTTACCCAGTTATTATACCAACTTTCTTCTTCTCCCTGCGGTCCGCCCACACATACAGACCGATCGATGCCGCCAGCCATACCACGCGGTACGCATTAACCGGCAAGCTACCCGGGAACGCATCGAACAAAGCATTCCAGTCGTAGACTGCACCGATGGAATCAATGAAGGCATGGTAGAAACAGCACGCGAAGACGCTCTTAGTTGCCTTGTAGATCGCTGCCATGGCGAACGACCAGATAAGGATGGTGATGGCAAACCCTATGAAGCTGTCATCGTAGTGGCGCGATGTGGGATCGATCCAGGCGCTGTAATGCCAGATGCACCAGATAAAAGCAGTAAGGAGCACGGAGAAGGGGAAGGGCAGTCTCTTGTTCAGTTCCGGCTGGAGGATGCCGCGCCATCCTGTTTCTTCGGCGATGCCGACGAACGGTATCATGATCACCAGCCCGCCGATAAACATATACCACGGTGCACCGTTGGGAGTGCCGAACAGCAAAGCATATACCAACGCCAGAGCGCAGAAGAAACCACAAACGCAAATAGTCTCAAGCTTCCTCTCAGTGCGGAAGATTCCGCGCATCAGAGACTTGAGTCCGTTCCTCTCGATGAACAATGAGAGTATGAGAGATGCCACGAACGGTCCTGGTGTCGAGAACAGAATGCCGATCACTGCGTAGAGCAGATATCCCGGTGTGAGAACGCCGGTCGCACTGTATGCGACCGAATAAGGCAAAAGCCATACATGAAGTGTTATAAAGCAAAATGCCGACAGCAAAGCTACCAGTATCAGATACCACAGGATACGGTTCAGTCCCGCGTCTTTGGTAAGCCAGAAGATCCTTGCCGGAGTCTTTTTCTTTTCCATAAATTATCCCGCCTTTCAGATTTTGTCATCTGTTAGACGGGAAATCCCAAAATCCGTTACAAGATCTTCTCACCTATCGCCAGCAGGTTGTCCTTGCCCATGCCACAGACGTATTTATTCGAATCGTAAACATAGCAGAAATCGAGAAAATCCTTCTTCTGTGCAGGATCGTTCATTATCTTCAGCAGGATCTCGCGCGGGATCGTCCTTCCGAACGCGCCCGGCCCGGAGAGCCGCACATTCCTCACACCAAGACCGCCCAACAGCCGCTCCAGTTCATCAGGCATGAACGTATAAGTGATGCACCACGGCGCACCGCCATTCTCGTATTCGGCGATCTCCTGCTCACCGCCAAGCAGCCCGTCCGCCATAACACGGTCCAGCTCACTCTTACGGATAGTAAATCCCTCGACCGCCTCAGCACGATGTTCAACGAGCCACCTGACAAACGGATCTTCAGAATTCTCATCCAGGATAAACTGGTTCTTCTGTACAGGATTTGCGAGATAGGGAAGTGATCCCAGACGGCTTGATACAGATATAACGATGCGCTTCCCACAAATCCTGACCAGTTCGGATAGAACGCGCTCCTGATTGGGATAAGTGTAGG
Organism: Oscillospiraceae bacterium; assembly: GCA_902780785.1. Lineage (GTDB taxonomy): Bacteria > Bacillota > Clostridia > Saccharofermentanales > Saccharofermentanaceae > Saccharofermentans. The sequence continues at coordinate 135,844 of CACZGS010000007.1, forward strand.
AGACCGGAGCATCGAAAGACATTACGAGATCGAACTCGCCGTCCTTATACGCGCTCAAGTCCTCAAGAGCCCCCTTCACAAATGTGATCCGGTCAAGAACGCCTTCCTTCTCCGCCAGCTCTCGCGCCTTATCGATCATGGGCTGTGAGATGTCGAAATGCGTGACCTTCAAGCCCCTCTTCGCGAGCAAGATCGAGAAACGCCCGCTGCCGGCCCCGCCGTCAAAGACCGTCCCGATCCCGTCAAGATTCTTCAGAAGCTTCCTCTCAATATGGTCCTTCTGGATAATGTCGTCTATATATGTTTCCTCGCGGTGGCTCTCAAGCTCGCCCTTGTCCGGCTGGTTCCACTGCCTCTCCGATATCTTCTGACTGTAATCCATAGTCATCCCCCTGTCTGCCTGCCGGCATCCATATTTTATTATTTTATATTAGTTTGCTCGAAAACAACCACCCCAGGCTGCCTATTATACACGGCACTGCATCTAATGATATTATCTATTGAGAAAAATACAGTTGTATCTGTTTCTTGCTGATTAATTTGAAACGGATACGACATTAAGAAATGAGGTAAAATTATATGTCGCCAGAAGTAATTATGATAATTATTACAGCAATATATGTAGTTGCAACTATTGGTCTTTGTGTTTTGAGTTGGTTGACATTGAAAGAATCAAAAAAGCAATTTAATAGTTCCTTAGAACTTCAAAGACAGCATAATTATGAATCTGTCAGACCTGCTTTAACAATTGATTGTTATATTGGTGAATTAGACGAGCAATCAGGCATAACAATTACTGTTACAAATCATGGCTTGGGACCTGCCGTGTTAAAGGAATTGCACTTTACGAGAAATGACAAAGAATATAAAAACATCAATGGGTTTTGCACAATGTATGATATGTTTCGTCTCAGGCAATTGGAGGAAAAGGACAATACGAGGTTAGAAGGATTAAAAACATATTTTTGTTTTAAAGAATTTAAAAATCTCGGTGATGATCAAAGTTATCTAGCAGTAAATAAAGAGTTGTCGTTTTTTAAGTTATATTTCTCGAGTATAGATGATTGTAAATTTGTCGAAAAAGTATTTGATAATGTTCGTATGGAGTTGGTCTATACTGACATATTTGACTCATGTGACTGGAAGGTTACTAAGTTTTTAGGAGATATTGCACTATTGAAGGAGAAAGATAAATTTGAGGCAAATGATGCCTAGTGAATGAGGTCCAACTCCTTCTATAAAATGTCAGATAAGCACAATGAATCACCTGTCCCTCACGATTGTCCCCATATCGGACCCTAAGTGGTGCTATAATCCTTTCCGGTAAATAACCCTAACAAGGACATCAGTATAAATGGAACAGTATGAATGGGAGAAGCTTACTCCCGAACAAAAGAAGATCCAGCTCTATCTGGAACAGAAGAAGACCCTCGAAACATTCCTCGCCCGCGGCGCCATCTCAAAGGCCCAGTTCGACAAGAGCTTAGGCGACCTCACGGTCAAGATGGGGATGAGTGGGGCAGGGAAGTAAGAATGATATAATAAACTTATTCGAGTGGTTCTTTGGGCATGATAATTATCTGTGCTTCGGCTGATTGTTTGAAATGATAGTATGAACTTTGCGATAAAGGGGATTATATGTTAGAAGAGCTTAATCATTCAGGTTATATAGTCATTAAACGTAAAGTTGGGAAAAGGAAAACAATTAACTGCCGTTTTGCATATGAATTTAAGGCCGGAGTATTGTATATTTTTGCTTTCGAAGATGTTCCTGAACTTAGCGGTAGTAAAGAAGTTTTGGGAACAGGGTTTAATGGAATTGATTACTTTTTTTTTGCTTCTAGTGAAATCACAGATAATTGGCCAGAAAAGCATCCTAAAAGAGTCAGAATTGATTATGTGGTAAAAGATTACAAAAGAGATGCAATTTATAATCAAGCAGTTTTTTCTTTTGATGAATTACAATACCTTTGTCCATCTGCTTCTATAGTTGAAGAAGATTCAAATCATAATGTTACATTTCTTAGCGAACGCAAGGAATTGAAATCCTTTGATATTAATGTTGATAATGTGCCATGTCATGTTTGCTTTAGATTACGGAGTGAAGGAAAATGGGGATTTGCGAAGACGCATATGACAGCTATAACTGATTTAATAATTAATTTTCCTGAAACTAGTGATTATGACTTTCTGAAAAAAATATATTTATTAGTAGATATGGTTTTTGCATTCGTATGCAACAGACGCAATACAACTTGTCTTTCTATGAAAACTATTGGAAAGTGTAAAGATGTGGTTTTTAAAGATGGAAAACTTGTCAAAGAAATGGTTCCACACACCTGCGAAATCTATTTTTATGATTATTATAGAGAAGAACCTGAAGACCAGAACGTCATTAAGGAAACCTGGTGGGCAAATGGCTTTCTATTACATATCGATAAATTATTTGATTTAGTAGCTAAAGATCTTTCTGGAATCGCCGACAAAAATGGCCGAGGCACTATTTCTATAGAAAGTGTTCATCCTTCATTAAAGAGAAGACGGAAAATTGATTTGCAATTGAGCTTGCAAATTGCTAGTGCATTTGAGTTTTATGTAAGGAAGTATCTTCCTAATATGATTGAAGAGAAAAAACATCATAAGGAAATCAAACTTGTTCTTGAGCAAATTTATGAAACTTCAAAGGGGAAAAAGAAGAAATTAGCCAAGAACTTGATGGATCATGTTGTGAGTGAGCCTGCTTTAGAAGACAAAGTCTGGAAAGTGTACAATGGCTATGGCAAATGGAATCCTATAAAGCCATGTATTTCTGATGTTTGGTTTAAAGAGAGTGAGATAAGAGAATTGGGTAGCGAAATGAATCAATGGCGCAACGATCTTGCTCATTCAAAAAGAAAATACATTCCGAATTCTAATACAATAAGAGCTGTAAGATTAATTGAGCATCTAAATTACGCCATAGTTTTAAGACAATTAGGATATGATGATAATGAGATTAAGGAGATTTTATCTCATGTGTTAATTCATGAAAACTTTGACACAAGAAAAGATACCCGTGATTTAGGTATGTTTTTGAATTAACAAACTATACCCTCTTGAAACTGGGTGCTTTTGCACTACATATTATTGTTCTTTATGCTATTTTCAAAATAATTTTACATATACCCTCTTATTTGGTCTGAAATGCTTTATAATTAACCTATGCATCTTAAATAAAGGGGACAGCCAAGGCTGTGTTCTTGGCTTCAATGCTTATATGCTGGCAGAATTGAAACTAACCCTTAAGTCAGATGGCGATATAGGCTATCTTCAATCCACACTTTTCCAGGGTGTTCTTATGGAGCACGCAAATAAAGAGTATGCCGAGAGCATGCATTTAACGGGACTTCATCCGTATAGTCAGTTTGTTTCAAGCAGAGATGGCTTGATATGGACGATCAGGACGATAAACAAGGATGCTTATCACGGAATCATTGAGCCGTTGCTTTCTCCTGAGTTCAATTCTTTTGAACTTAAGAAGAAGGAATTGACGGTCGAGATAATCAATAAGAGCATTACGACTAAACCTTATGAAGACCTGATGAAGACTTTCAATTCCGAGCAGACAGACAAATATGTAAAACTGGAATTTGAATCTCCTACTGCTTTTAAACGTGACAATGAATATGTTTTTATTCCTGATACAAGGCTGATTTTTGGAAGTCTGATGAGGAAGTACAGCGCAGCATCGTCAAGTACTGATATGACGGATGAAGATACTCTGCAATATATTGCCGAGCATAGTTCCATTTCAGATTTTAGGATTAGAAGTACAAGATTCCCCTTAGAAGGTGTAAAGATTCCTTCTTTTATGGGAGAAATAACAATTAGATTCAGAGGTACAGATACAATGGCCAGATATGCCAAGATGCTTCTTGAGTTCGGAGAGTTCTCAGGCGTCGGAATCAAGAGTGGAATGGGTATGGGCGCAATAAGGATCATAGAAAGGACAAAGTGATGGAAGAAAGATATATCAAGCTTGCAACTCTCGCTTTGCTGACAACGATAAAGGAAAAACTGAGCGATGTTGTGATCCCTTCTTCATTGGATGTTAGCGATGAGGAGAAAAGAATCATTGATGAGGCATCCAGTTTACTGAAAGACGGAAAGTCTGCTGTAACTGACCGCGAGTATCTGCAGAGCATTTTCAATGTGCTGAATGGTAATGACAGCAAGATGATCTATCAGGGCAAACGGCTTGATGAGCAAAAGGACGGAATCAATTACCCTGTGACGCTGATTGAAAGTGATCAGTCAGAATATCGCAAGACAGTCACCAGTAATATAAATGCGGTTCTTGATGATATATCGCTTACTGAACTCTGGTTTGGCCGTTTCTGTGAAGTTCTGGAGAATGAACTTACATATATGCCGGGTTCATTGCAGGATCCTGATATCTCGCTATTTGACCAAGTAAAGCTTTGTGCAGCATTTGCTCTGTGTATAGGCTTAGCAGGAAGCGAAAAGAATGATCAGTTTATTCTGTATTCAATGGATTTCTCGGGCATACAGGACTTCATATATACGATTCAGAGCAAAGGAGCATTGAAGACTCTTCGTGCCAGATCCTTCTATCTTGAGATCCTAATGGAGAATGCAATAGATGATATTCTTGACGACATAGGTGTATGCAGGCTCAATGTTCTGTATGCCGGTGGCGGTCACAGTTATATGATACTGCCCAATGATGAGACTGTTATAAGTAAACTCGAAGCATATAACCAAACCTTGAATGACTGGCTTGTTGATACATTTGATATCTCATTGTTTGTAGGACATGGCTATCAAAGCTGTAATGCTGATTCTTTGCGCAATATACCGGAAGGAAGTTATTCTGAACTGTTCAGGTCTGTTAGCCGTAGCATTTCGGCACATAAATCTAAACGTTATTCAGCTGCACAGATATTGAGTATGAATAACCGACAGAAAGAGGATTACACGCGCGAGTGTAATGTCTGTCATAGGATTGGCAATCTTAACGATAAGAATGAATGTTCAATATGCAGCGCAATCAGGCTCTTCTCTAATGATATTTTGTATAACAACTATTTCGTTGTTGATAATGATCCCGTGGGCATACCTTTACCTGGAAATAAGTATTTGAATGGTTTTAAATCATCGCCTGAAGGAGCTGAGACTAAACGCTCTTACAGAAAGAGAAAAAGTGATTATGACGGGTCATATGGTCTATGGATCGGTGACTACACCAGCGGCAGAACCTTAGAAGAGATGGCTGATGATTCCAAGTCTAAAGGTTGTATTGACCGAATAGGGATCATAAGGTCAGACGTTGATAATCTCGGCAGTACTATCAGCATGGGATTCGATAAGACTGTTGGAGGAAACATATTGAGAACAGCAGCTCTGTCCAGACAGTTGACGCTGTTCTTCAAAGCGCACATAAATCATATCTTGAGTAATCCTCAATTTGATCTTGGAAAAAACGCATCTGATTCAAGACGCAACGCTTCCATTTGTTATTCCGGCGGAGATGATATGTTTGTAGTCGGAGAGTGGGACGACATCATCGGCTTTGCAATTGATATAAGCAATGCCTTTGACAAGTTTACTCAAGGAACACTCTCCATATCTGCAGGTATTGGCATTTATGATTGTAAATATCCTATAAGTAGAATAGCAATCGAGACAGAGGATCTCGAAGATTATGCAAAGAAACTTCCAGGTAAGAGAGCTGTTACACTTCTTGATGATGGAATCCGCAGAACCGTTACTGATGACGATGGCCATACTTTTAGTGTTCCTGATGGTACATATACATGGTATGAATTTGAACATAGTGTATTGGGAGTTAAGTTCCGCGAATTAAAAGAATTCTTTGGTAATTCCAAATCCCGCGGTATGAGCTTTATGTACAGACTCCTTGACCTTGTAAGGAACCAGAATGAGCGAATAAACTTCGCTAGATTCGTGTATGTTCTATCGAGACTTGAACCAGGTACGGATGCTCCGCCAGAGGAGAAGGCACTATATAAACAATTTGCAGGGAAGATGACAGAGTGGATAAACAATGCGAATGACAGACGGCAATTAAAAACAGCGATGACACTATATTCATATCTGACAAGAAATGAGGAGGAGAAATAAATGGCAACAGAATTTCTAAATGAGAAGACCTATGTTGATCAGGCAGAGGCAGTATTAGATAAGCTGACTGCCAAATTCGAGAAAAATGGAAAGTGGATAACGCCTCAGATTGTTACTACTTCAAAGATCAGGAATATTTTGTCGATGGCAGCGGATATATACGACAAAGTCCTTCAGAATAAGGAAGAGCAGCTGAGTGATGAAATCGTTTCCAGAATCGAGTATCTGCGTGTCAGGATGATATATGAATGTGGACGCGAGCCTAAAGTTAAGGATTTTGTTAATGAAGCAGAATTACTGGACTATGTAAAGATGATCGGCAACGATAAAAAGAAATACATCTTGTTCTATCACTATCTGGAAGCTCTTGTAGCTTTCCATAAGTATAAAGGCGGAAAGGATTAAGGAGGAAGAAACTATGCTTACAAAGATTCAGATTACAGGCGACATTTTGGTTGAAACCGGCATGCATATTGGCGGTTCTACTGCTTTTGCTGCAATAGGTACAGTTGATGCACCCGTTATTAAGGATAGTAGGACGAATCTTCCCATTATTCCCGGTAGTTCATTTAAAGGAAAGATGAGGTCTCTTCTTGCTAAAGAAATGAATTCTTCTGTTGTTGCTCCTGATGATGATTGCGAAGAACTTGCCAGATTGTTTGGTACGGCCAAAAAGGGAAAAGTAATGCCGAGCAGACTTTTGTTTGCAGATATGAACCTTGCGAACGAAGAAGAACTTCGTAAAGCCGGTTTACAGAGCCTTACGGAAGTAAAGTTTGAAAATACAATCAACAGAGCTACAGCTGTTGCAAATCCTAGACAAATAGAGAGAGTCGTTCGCGGATCGGTTTTTAAGATGGATGTTGTTTACAATGTTGATTCAAAACATGAAGACGAATTGATCCCTGATATGAAGACATTTGCCGAAGGACTCAAGTTGCTCCAGTTTGATTATCTTGGTGGTAACGGATCCAGAGGCTACGGCAAGGTGGTCTTCCAAAACGTTAAAGCAAAGGTTGTAACTGGTTCTTTAGATGAACAAATAATAAATCAGTGCAATGAGATCTTAGCAGTCTGAGACTGAAGGACAAAATATGAATTATTTAATATACAAATTGAAGTTTACCTCAGCGGTACATTTCGGAAAGAGCATGTTAAGTGATTCTGAATATGTGCTGTGTTCTGATACGGTGTTTTCTGCCCTTTGCATAGAAGCTGTAAAAATGGGCGAGAATACTCTTTATAAGCTCATAAGAGCAGTTAAGTCTAATGAATTGCTAATCTCGGATGCGCTCCCATATATTGGCGATAAAATGCTTCTGCCGAAGCCGCATTTACTTGTAGAACACGGATCAGAAGAAAACTCTTCAGTTATTAAGAAGGCATATAAAAAACTGAAGTATATTACGATTGATGATTTTGGAAGTTATCTGAATGGTTCGTTTGATGTACTCAATGCCATTCAGATGGATGAGTTAGGAGTATCTGCTCTTAAGGTTTCAGCATCTATTCGTAACGAGAATAATGAGACTATGCCTTATGAAGTAGGCACGTTCTCATTTTACGATGATTGTGGATTATATTTGATTGCAGGATTTGAAGGCGAAGAATCCCAAAAGTTGTTTGAAACTCTCATAGATCAACTTCAGCACAGCGGTCTTGGTGGCAAACGGTCCTCAGGTTATGGCAGATTTGAATATGTAACGGCATCTCCAGTTGAATGGATGGTTGAAAGAATTAGCGGAGATGCTGAGAATTACATGCTTCTTAATACTGCTTTGCCCACTGAAAGTGAGATAGAAGATGTGTTGCAAGGTGCAAATTTCACCTTGATTAAACGTGGTGGTTTTGTAGCATCTTCAGAATATTCAGATTCAATGCAACGTAAAAGAGAACTGGTTATGTTCAAAGCAGGCTCTTGTTTCAGCAGAAGATTTAGCGGAGATGTATTTGATGTGTCTACAAAGGCCGGAAGTCATCCCGTATACAGATATGGCAAGCCTATGTTGATGAGGATAAGCTGATGAAAGAATATTTGAAAGTATACAAGGCTAAGATACTTGTTATGTCTCCGACGTTTGTTGGCAGCGGCAAGGATATCAGCAAAAAGGAATACCGGTTGTCTACAGAGACGCAGAAGGTTGTAATTTATGATCCTGCTAAGTTCTATCAGATAATGAAGAAGGCGGGGAAAGTATCACAATATGAGGACTTCCTGATGAATGACAGCAGGACTGACCTTGAGACGTGGATGCGGGACAACAGAATCGGTATTTCCAGTGTTGATGAAGCTATCCGCTATACTGTGTCTTGTGGAGACAGAATGGAACTAGGAAAGAGCAAAGTTCAGATTATGGAGTTTGCAAAAGATCCATATGGTTTGCCCTATGTTCCAGGATCAAGCATAAAGGGCATGTTGAGAACGATACTGCTTGGATATGAGATCTCACAAAACCCCAAGAAGTATAACCAACAGGCAGAGCAGATTAAAAGATTCCATAACGACAGACCAGATAGAAAGTACTACAGAAGAGAGACTAACGATATTGAAATTAGCACTTTCAATACGCTGAATAGAGAAGGCTCAAAGATAGAAAACGCAGTAAATGACAACTTACAGGGTCTCGTCATCAGTGACAGTAAGCCCTTAAAACTTGAGGATCTTGTATTGTGCCAGAAGATCGAGTATCACACGAATGATGAAGAGAAACCTCTGAATATACTGCGTGAATGCTTGCGCTCAGGAACTTACATTGAGTTTACTATTACTATCGATACTCAGACTTGCCCTTATGATGCGGACAAGATTATGGATGCAATTAAAGTATTCAATGATATGTACTACGATTGCTTCTTAAGCAAATTCAATTCGAAAAAGAGACCCGAAGATACAGTGTATCTTGGCGGTGGTGCAGGTTTTGTATCAAAGACGATTATCTATTCGTTGTTTGGCGCTGAAGAGGGCGTTGAAGTTGCAGAGAATGTATTTAAAAACACATTGAACCGAGATGTGTTTATTAGCCATGGCCATAAAAACGATTCTCGTTATGGAGTATCACCTCATATACTTAAATGCACGAGAATGAATGGAAAACGCTTCCAAATGGGTATGTGCAGGTTCATTATCGAAGATAGATAAGGAAGTTTTCGTATGGGTAGAATAATACTCTTTTCACCAGTTGGCGGTACAGATCCGGTATCAAACAGTAATGGCCATGATGGCGCTTTGATTCATTGTTGCCGTGTTTATAAGCCTGACGAAGTTTATATGTATATGTCAAAGTACGCTCTTGATATGGAGTCTGAAGATAACAGATATACATATTGTCTGACAAAACTGAATGAGTTGATAGGAAAGCCATTGAATTATAAGATGATTGAACGTCCTGACTTAGTTGAAGTGCAGGAGTTTGATTTCTTTTATGATGATTTCAAGGCGGAAATTCAAAAAATCTTAAGAACAATGTCAGAAGGAGACATACTACTTCTTAACACTTCATCTGGAACACCTGCAATGAAGAGCGCACTTGTGGTTTTGGCAACTTTGGGCGATATCGATGGCCGCCTTATTCAGGTTACGACACCCGATAGGGCAATTAACAAACATGATCACGATAATTACGATGTTCAGTTTTTGTGGGAATACAATCCAGACAACAGTGATGAATTCGTCAACAGATGCAAGGATATATCCTGCCCGTCTATTGTTAGACTTAAGAATGAAGAACTGATAAGGCAATTCTTGGATTCTTATGATTACAGCGCGGCTTTGAATGCAGCTCAAAATATGAATTCTGAGGATACAAAGAACTATATTCACTTGTTAGAGTTTGCTAACTATAGGTCGCAGTTGGATTATACATCTATGAGCAAAGTCGTTGAGATGTCTGAAGTGAAGGCGATGTTGCCTGTGTTAACAAGTAAGTATCGTAATACTGTTGAATATGCATTGTCATTATTTATAAAAGCCAAGCAAGGAAACTATGCGGATTTTCTCCGCGGATTGACTCCGTTGATTCTTGAATTGTTTATTCTGGCGCTGGAGAAACAATATGGATTTAATGCCAGGGATTATTGTTTTAAAGACAAGTATTCTGGTGGCTACAGGTGGGATATGAAAAAGTTAAAGTCAAATACCCAGACATCTGAATGGGTGGATATTTGGAATAACGAGTTTCCTAACGGATTCAGAGAAGGCTTTATTGTTTCCAGAGATTTGCTTTTTATTATCAGAAAAAAGTGTAATAGTTTAATTGTAGAAAAATCAGAATTATTAAGAGAAGTTGAAGAAAATGCTCGCAATAGTGCTGCTCATGAGATAGGTATGGTTACGGCAGATACTATTCGGAAGATGACTGGTCATTCGTATTCAGAAATCATAGGTGCAATTAAGTCAATGTTCAAGTTTGCAGATGTAGTTGCAGATGAAAGCAAATGGGATTCATATGAGCATATGAATGAAGCGATTATTCAAAAGATTGGATCTCTATCTTAAGTTTTGCCACGATATCTAGTATTATTGGGTTTCAACGATTTTGAAATGCTGAAATAAGAATAAGAAATATAACAAATGATTTTGAAACGCAACTAGATTAATATGACCTTATAAATCATGTGCTTTAAGCTATAGTGTCTGAAAAGACTAAACCCCGATAGGGGACGGAAACGTTTAACTCATCAAACATTTCCTGTTCTACACCATTCCAGTCTGAAAAGACTAAACCCCGATGGGGGACGGAAACATAAGCGAGGCTCCATAGTAATCTACTGATCATAGTGTCTGAAAAGACTAAACCCCGATAGGGGACGGAAACTCGAAGTAGTCCTCCCAGAATATAGTGTCCTGATTGTCTGAAAAGACTAAACCCCGATAGGGGACGGAAACCGCTGCATTGATCCCTTAAATCCAAAGACAGTTCCAAGTCTGAAAAGATTAAACCCCGATAGGGGACGGAAACCTAAATCCTTTATCGTCTACTTCATAACTCTTGTTATGCCTGTAGAGACAAAGTTCAGACAGGGGACGGTCATCATTTTGTGATGTAAGCGACTCGAAGTATAATTAGCATGTGATGACACAACTCCGTTTGGAGACGGAAGCAACAATCTTTCTGGCGAGTATAGGATTGTTTTTCTGGTTCTGAAAAGGCCAAACCCCGACAGGGGACGGAAACCTATTAATTGTATCCTCTAATGCCTTAACCTGTTCATTCTGAAGAGACTAAACCCCATTAGGGGACGGAAATACACTTAGGTAGTCGGCTACAAATTTTTTATTTACATCTTAAGAGACTAAACCCCGACAGGGGACGGACATATTGGGAACTGTTTGAACCCAAATGACTCCATTCGTCTTATAAGATCAATCCCTGATAGGGGACGGAAACTAATCCCAGTATGTGGTATTGTTTTCCCACGTATTATGTCTGAAGAGACCAAGCCCCATTAGGGGACGGAAATCTTTTTGCCTCTAACTTAGCCTTTGTAAGTTCAAACAGTCTGAAGAGACTAAACCCCGACAGGGGACGGCATTCCGTTCAATAGAATTCCAGCGATGCGAGTTTACGTTATTAACGGAGAACTGAGAAAATAGAAGCAACTGAAAAAGCTGTCGTAGATACGACAGCTTTTAGGTTCATACGGCATGAAGCATGAAGACTTGGAAGTGCTAATCGACTATTCACACACTATCGTTATATGACTCAAAGGCAGACTGATATCTGTTTTTCATCCATTCTCTGGTTTCAACAGGTGATAAGATTTCGGCTTCTTTTGCGAAAGTGAAAAAGTAGTTTGTAATCTGCCTGATAGTTGCATTGAAAGTGAGAATCACAGTCTCGTCATCAATTCGTTCTATGTGATCATAGATTGGTCTTTGATGGAAGATCGTGTTATACATAGACAGTCCTTGTGGTGTCAGTTTGACTTTGTGTTCTATGGGTTCTCCAACAATGAACGATACACCACTGTCTTTTATCTTTTTGTTGATTTCTCTCATTTCTCTGTCAGTAATACGTCCGCTTCCTGCGGAAATGCTTCTTGGAACGATTTTGGCAATGCGTGAGATTCTGAATGAAGCTGGCATGAAGTCTTTGGTTCCGTCTTTTGCTGCCATTCCGATAATGTAGTTGTAGTCAGCTTCATAGTCATTAGAAAGACGGTAGGGCTTCATTATGAAACGATCACCGCTCGAAAGAATCAAAAGAATTCTTCGCTTGTTATCATCACTTAAATCTATATTGTTTCCTAAATCTTCTAACAACGACTTAAAGAATATGCTCTCTCTGTCATAAATAGTCTTTCTAGCATATTCTTCAACAAGCAGTTTTATGTAATCTCCTTGAGAAAGATCATATTGGCTGCCCTCCCAATCAGAATGCAGCGGATACATAATCTCGTGAAGATCTTTGTTGAGTCTAATTTTCAATGGAATATCTTTAGGGTAGCGTTTAAAAGACAAAATACTGAAGTTGCGATGGGCATAAGCAATCTTATTGATCATCTCACGATCATCATCGTTAAGTCGAATAGTCTTACCGGGTTTTGAGTAATGAGTCAGTTCTTTTGTGATGCGTTCTTCTTCCGCATATGCCGGCTCATCGAAAGAATCCAGCATTGAATTAATAACAATCCTGTTAATGAATCCGGAATAATTGATCGTCCCAAAAAATGTCAGAGAATCGCTTCTGACAATAGTATACGCATATTGACTTAAGCTGATGTGCTGTCGTCCTTCCGGACTCTGGGGGGTGGTATTCATTACTGAATCCTCCGTGCATACTATATGAACTAATATATCGAAAAATCTGCAAAATATCAATGAAATATGAACCAAATTTATTTCTGATTGTACATTAAAGCATTCACATAACGCTGATATTATTAAGCCAACAACAAACGAACCTGCTAACGCATCAAACGGAGATAGAGAATATGGGACTTGGATTAATTGTTATCGGTATCGGCTTCATCATCATCGGTGTATCCGTCATAAAGAAGGGCTAACCCTTCTTTAAAGAAAGTAACTAACCGGATTACATATTTCATTTGGAGGTATTCACTATGAACAACAAATCTAAAATCTCTTCCATCCAGTCCATCATCCTTGTTGCTGCAGTGGCCTACGTCGTAATGCCCGACCTCTGCTTCGGACCGATCGACGACTCGGTCGTTGCCCTTATCGCCGGTGTGGCTGAACTCGTGCTTGGCATCGCCAAGTCTCGTATTCCGACTTCGGCACCGACACCATCACCTGACGAGTGGGAGGTGTATTAACCTCCCACTCAAGAAAGAACAATGTCGCAATAAAATCTTTAGCTATGGAGGTGCAATGATATGTTTAAGGTAATTAGTAAAATTTTCTTTGCTCTTGTTATTCTTCGTGTTATTGGCGCCATGAATCGTTTTGACGGACCATTCAAATACATTGCGATCATCGCTTTGTTGGTATTGGGTTTCCGCACGTTGTTTGCCAAACGCACTGATCCTGACGATGACTAAAGCTGTCGTCAGAGTGCTGTTGCCTCAAGGCAGGTTATTCACCTCGCAAAAAATTATTCACTGATAAGAGTAGAAAAAGATATTCAAAAAAAACGGAGGGATAGATTATGCATGACTTAACTGGAAATTACACCTGGCATTACGTTAACAACGAAAACAAGATTGAAGGGATTGAAGCGGGAGCCCCGTGCTTGGTTTGTGTCGAAAACATAAATGAAAAGGGTCCGGCCTGGAAGATGGGGTTAGCCTATTGGTTTGAGAAAGGCGATAGCCTTCAGTTAATGGACTCAAACGGTGTACCTCACCAGTTCGACATCAAGGAAGAGGGTTTTTACGTGGTTGATGACTTTAAAGCTGGGGGTCTTTATCAGCTTGTCGGCGTTCGTTATTGGACAACAATAATGGAACCCGAAGTAAACCCGGAGGATGTTCTTACAATATTGTAAGAAGCTCCGGATTCTTTGCGAGGCAACTGACTTAGCTGTGATTACGGAGTATTATTTGAGTGTGAAGATGCCTTTAAGATCGAAAGGATGGTTTGCTTATGAAAGAAGAAAAACCTAAGTGCTTTACGGAAGAAGAGTTAAAACAGCTTTCAAATTTGGCTGAAAGTGCTACGAGATATACATTGAATGAGAATGACATTAAAGGAAAGAACAAAGAAAAAGGGCCACAGACAACCCATAGCCCTAATGGAGCTGATCTTTTCTTGTAAAGCTTTGGCATTTAAGAATAATGCGAACTAAATAAGGTCCCAAATGGGACCTTATTTAGTTTGGGTTATTTTTTTATTGGATGAATATAGTAATCATCTTCACATGAAACGATTTCTAAATCCGAATCCAAAGAAGCTGCATATTCTTCTAGGAATACTACTGAAGCTGATAACGATTCAATATCATTAAGGGAAACATTCTCTTTAATTCTGTCTTCTATGCTCTTCTTATGTGCTTCACGCTGATCTTTCATTTCTCTGACATGATTTGCACCTAAACCTCCAACTAAGGCAGGCGCAAGAGGACCTGCCAATACACCTACAGCTATAAGTCCGCCAACCTGTTTTTTTGACATTTTATTGAGGGCTTTAGAATCTGTTGTATACTTATTCAATGCTTCAATAGTATTGTTTATGGTTTCCTTATAAAGTTCGAGTTGTTCATTTATCTCACTGATAAAGTCCGATACTTCTTCAGGGGTATCAACATTGTCAAAGCAGACACGGAGACCCTTAGCCATTCCATAGACATAAACTGACATTTTCAATTGAGCAAGTGTGTTGATAATGCCGGTTACATTGCTGTCAACCTTCTCCAAAGAATCCTTTTTAGGATCAAGCGGAAAATTCTTCTCAAGCTTTAGTCTGCTTCGTTCGGCCTGTTTCAGTGCATCAAATTCAATTTGACCAGCCTTAATTGATTCGCTTTGTCGTCTCTTATCGCTTGCCATAATAGCGTCGAAGTGCTTTACCATGTTGGAAATGGATTTATGTCCAGCGATAATTTCGCTTGCATCCTGAATCATAAACTGTTCTTTGATTGATTTTAACTCAGTACATATGGATTCATAATTACTGTTCATTTCGTGCATATAGTACTGACTCGTTGCTATTGCCAATACTTGGAAAATAATGGCAACAATATTAGGTCCAGGAGCTTTTCCTAAAGTGTTAGCAATTTCTTTAGGGTCTAATTTTTCCCATTCGACCTGCTCTAATATTTTTCCATTTTCGCTAAGAATGAAACCACGAAAGAATGGAGAATCTTTTGCTTTCGCAAGCATATCAGCGTTAAGGGTTTGGTTCTTTACAATACATCTATATGAACCAGATACTAGTTTTTCGATGTTTTTAGCCTGTGTGCGACCAACCCATTTTTGAAATCCCAGACTTTCAATGAGACCTATTACAGGCGAAAAGCGAGCCAATGTCTTTCCGTCTAGTTTTATATACCCCTTTTCAAGCAATTTACCAGAGGACATAGTCATTGCTTCAAGGGTCAAACTGTTGTCCGCAAGGGAAATAACAGAGGAGATTTTAGATTTCATAGGGTACCTCGTCCAACAAATATAGAATGTTAATTACAGGCCTATACTTCAGATAGTTGTAGATTATCAGACAAACCAAAGTGATACAACAAATAAACTGTTAAGTTAAGATGAAAAGAATCTAAAGTGAATTGAAAAAGGCTGCTTCGGGCGAGCGTGCATATATCGGAGGTTCAATCTGACACAAATTGTAATGATTTAGTCAGCTTCCCAATTGGTATAATAGAAAAATAAATCCTATCTTCAGTATGGGAGGCATCATATGTTCTGTATGAATTGTGGTCAGCAACTACCTGATGGCGCTAAGTTTTGCATGAGTTGTGGAACGCCTCAAGGGGCGGTTTCGCCAACAAATCCAGCAAATAGTGGAACAAACACACCCTTAACGACTCAAAGTTCAAATTCCACCGATAAGCCATCATTTGTGCCAGCGATGTGTCCAAATTGCAATGCACGTTTAAATGTTGATCCGTCACTCCAGATTGCTCAATGTGGTGCTTGCGGCACCCAACTTATCGTCCAAGATGCAATAAAAAAATATAACATTAGTGGAACAGTAAATCTTGTTCATTCTGGTAATGTTGTTCACTCGGGTACTGTCCTCTATCAGAAAGACTATTCTAATGAGCCAAATCTGTATGTGTCATATGTCTCTGTAGATCCTACTTTAGGCATGTCATTGAAGATTGTGAAAACAAGTATCACAAGCATCTTAAACTCTGGAATGAATACTTCCTTTAAGCTTGCACCCGGTCAATACATAATCAAGATAAAATTCGGAAATCTGATGAGAGTAAACGTGAATGCTGAAAGAAGAATTATAATAAAAGAAGATGGCTCACCGACTAGAGTCGACATCGGTTGGAAAGGCGGTTTATTTGGCGACTACTACATCAATGTCACGATGTAAGAGAAGTGTTGAAGATTCTTTTGAAGATTATTCCGAAGAGTTTTTTACAAATAACATAAATAGCTGTTATACGAATGTTGTTATTATTTCCCGCTTGTTCGACTGTTGATCGGCTGGGTGTTTGAGATAGGAGGCACTGATGGCAATCCCTAAACTTTCTGAACAGAACATATTAGACGCTCTGAAATATATTGATGAGAATGGTGTGCCCACAAGAAATAAAAGCACCATTTATGAGCTTGTCACCAGTGAAGGAAAGAAATATCCTCCCAAATATGTTATAGCTGTTGCGAATAATATAGCGACAGGAAAAGATATTAGCACAGAAGGGTTTAATGCTATTGAAGCAAAGAACTTCCTGGAATTTAGAGGTTATAAGATCGAATCGGTTCAAGCTAAATATGAATTGGTAATAACAGCAGACGGTATTACATCATCAGACGAACGTTTCACAATGGATGACTTGATATTGGGTAATAACTACAAGCCAATAGATGCATATTTTCAACGTGCAAACGGAGAAGTGGTTAAGAGAAAAAAAGAGAAAGGTGAGAATAGAATATCTAATCGCACATTACCCAAATTGGCTTTCCAGATATTCGAAAACCAGTTGGACTCTTTATCAGATAAGGATAAGTTGAACTTCCCTGTATGTAAGAACTCACCAAGACATGAAATGATACGCGGTATTTTTCCTTCTGAAGCGGAGTTCAAGAAATATAGAAATACGTTTGAGCGAGTAAAATACAATCGGAAGAACGGCTCTCAGTTTGTTATATATTCATGGAATCTCTTTTCTACTATATATTTTGAGCGTGAATGTTTACGTAGATTTGGAGATCCTGGAGATAAATTCGTATTAATTTACAGAGATAAGTCTGAACAGGAAGAGACTAATGATGTCAGTGAAGAAACCGTAACAGCCGACATTGAGAAGACGACGCAAGAAAGCAAGAATCCGTATTCTAAGTTTTTACTTGAATCCAAAAATATTATCTTCCGAGGAGCTCCTGGTACAGGTAAATCTTATCTGGCAAAAGAGATTGCAGCAGACATTATCAGTAATGGATACACCGATCAGTATTCAGCTTTAACAGATGAACAAAAGAAACAAGTTGAGTTTGTGCAATTTCATCCGAGCTATGATTATTCTGACTTTGTTGAGGGCCTTCGTCCAAAAATGAATGACGGAGATACACTTGGTTTTGAATTGCGTGACGGAATTTTTAAATCCTTTGTTGATAGGGCTAGAAAGAACTTTGAAGACTCACAAAAATCCAAAGAATTAAGAGAACAAGAAGTGTCAGCAAGTCAAATCTTGTCGGAATTTTTCTCCAAGATAGAATTTGGGAAAGATGAATTTAAAACTGTAAGTGGCAACAGATTTACGATTACAGACATTGATGATAATCGTGTCTATTTATTTATTCCGGATAACCCTACTGTTAATAAACTGAGTTTGAATTTGGATGAGCTTCGTAAGATGCTGGAATCTGGAAAGCAGTTTGAGAAAATAAGTGATATAACTTCTTTCTTTGGCAAACAATTCGGAACCCAAGGTTATTCTTATGATTTTGCTTTGTATAAAGAAATTAAAAAGAGAAAGATTCAGTCTAATCCTTCTAAAGTTGATACGGTCGAATTAAAGAAGTATATTTTTATTATTGATGAGATAAACAGAGGCGAGATTTCCAAGATCCTTGGTGAATTGTTCTTCTCGATTGATCCGGGATACCGTGGAAAAGCTGGAGAAGTCTCAACTCAGTACGCAAATATGCATTCGAATCCGAACGAGAAATTCTATATTCCAGATAATGTCTATATTATTGGAACGATGAATGATATCGACAGATCCGTTGATAGTTTTGATTTTGCTATGAGAAGAAGATTCCGTTTTATTGAAATCAAAGCAGAAGATACCCAGGATATGCTGGATTCTCTTGAAGATGACGATAAAAAGAACGAAGCAATCGAGCGTATGGATAAGCTCAATGCTGAGATTGAAAAGGTTGAGGATCTGAACGAGAACTATCAGATAGGTGCTTCATATTTCTTGAAGCTTAAGACAATAGGCTTTGATGAGTTATGGACAGACTATCTTAGCCCCTTACTGCAAGAATATGTGCGTGGCATGTATGACGAGAAGGGCATTATGAATAGATTTGCCAGAGCATACGGATATGAGATTTCCGATTCGGGTGTTGATGATGAAGCAACTCAGGATCAAGGATAATAGCCGCATAAGCAAAGACGAATTCTATGAAATACCGCATCTTGTAAAGTCCATAGCAGATAAAACTCTGGGCGAATTAGAAAAAGAAGGTGTATTTGTATTTCCTGAATGCGTTAAGGATGCTGATGATTTAACTGATGATCAAATGATCCTTAGATCCATTAACGATGAATACTGTTCAAGTAACGTTATGGGATTCTTGGGACGTGGTGACGAAAGACTAGTTATCGAATCACGTTTCAGCACAGGAGAAAACGACTATCTATTCCAATATCTGCTCGAACGTGTACTGGACTTCCCAAATCTTGTTGATTTTGAAACAGACGCTTCGCGAGATAATAGAATGTTTGCTTTACTCCTGTTTTTCTTTCCTTCGTATTTGGCTGCTGCTTTGAGAAAGGGCATATTCAAAACCTATGTAAACAAACTGTACAATGACTCGAACGTGAGAGGAAAGATTAATGTTGATCGCCATATCCGTTTGAATACTCCGTTTATCGGTAATATAGCTTACAGCCAGCGAGAGTACACTTACGATAATTACCTGATTCAACTAGTACATCACACAATAGAGTTCATTAAGAGAAAACCCTATGGCAACAAGCTCCTCGTTAAAGTTAAGGATGAAGTAAAACAAATAATAGATGCAACGCCTAATTATGCAGCAAGCGACCTCGTCGATGTGCTTTCTGAAAACGAGAAAAATAAAGTAAGGCATGCGTATTATCACGAGTACCGTGCGCTCCAGCAGTTATGCATATTAATCCTGAAAAATGAAAAGACTCAAGTTGGACTTGGAACGCGCAAAACATACGGTATTCTTTTTGATGGTGCTTGGCTTTGGGAAGAGTATATTAATACACTGGTTTCGGATGGCTTCTATCATACTATGAACAAAAGCAAGCAAGGAACACAATACCTCTTCCCGAATGGGTTCGGAAAAATCTATCCTGATTTCATAGGCAAGAACACAGATAATCGCATAATTGCCGATGCCAAATACAAGCCTTTTACCAATATTAATGGTGACGACTATCTGCAAGTATTGGCTTATATGTTCAGATTCGATGCTAAGAAAGCGTTTTATTTCTATCCTGAGGTAAATGGTGCTGCTGATACGATTCTTTACTTAAACTCTGGTTCTACTTATGAGAAGAATGTTTGTGCACGGGGTGATGTCCTATTAGTTAAACATGGACTGCACATTCCAAATAATGCTGATTCTTATGATGAGTTTGTCAGCCTGATAAGAGAGTGTGAGAAGAGCTTTGTAGAAAGATTTGCTGTATGAGGTAAGCACCTATACAGTTCCCAATATATATTTATTCAACATAGTCATTCATGCGTTCAATTTAGCCATTTGCTCAAAAATGACTAAGTTGGAGTTGGCGGATGACAATCAGTAGAAACAACTAACGAAAAAAGAAAAGACCCCTCACAGAGTGAAAAAGAGGCACTATTTTATACTTAATATTCGGAGAAGCGACGAACTTCTTTATATAGTAAGACCTTCAGAAGCGACCATAGGCATAGATGAACTATATCTGGTTATAAATAACCATATTGACACAAAACGAACAAGGTGCTAAAATCTGGTTATCAAATACCAAGAAAAGTGTGGAGGTGTATATGCATTACGATTATAAAAAGATTACTGAAGATCAGAGCCTTAATGAAGCGGCTCGCAAGCTCGGGTGGGATATAGCATCTGTTCTTCGGGAACACCTGCTTCCTTCGGAATACGATCTTGCATTAGCGGTTGTTTCATATCTCCTCGAAAAAACTCAGGGAACATCTTTTACATATGAAAACATTTGCAATAACGACATTAAAATAGATCAGATTATTGTTAATCAGTTCGCGATGATGGTCAAACCTGATGAGTGGAAGAGGATAGTAGAAAGAGCCGAAAACTATAATAAGTCTGTATTTGCGAATTTAGCCTTAACAATTGAGAATCAGGAAAAAGGCTATGCTGAATTCACGCCTGAATCTCTAGTCAGATTATCTGAGAGAATACTTAACTGCACAAAGAAGGATGATGTTGCGGATGTATGTTGTGGAAGCGGTGCGTTTGTAGTTGACCATATAATCCAGGGTTCTGGTGCTATGATTACTGGATTCGATATCAGCGTTCAGAAAATCATTATGTCAAAGATACGTGTAGAGCTAATTGGCGGAAAGTCTGAATTTGTAATAGGAAACGTATTTGAGACAATTCCAGAATCAGGAAAAAAGTTTGACAAGATTTTCTCTAACTACCCTTTTGGCCTCAGACTGAAGATGCTGGATACAGGTGCCGATTATCTTGATGCATTGTTTACAGGAAATCCAATATTTACAAAAGCAACTTCATCAGATTGGATTTTCAATAGACTGATATGTGATTCCTTAACTAAGAAAGGAAAAGCAGTGGCCATTATTACAAACGGAAGCACATGGAATAGCATTGATACGTCTACAAGAAGATATTTTGTTGAGAACGGCCTTATCGAAAGCGTTATTGCACTTCCTAAGAATATGTTTCCGTATGCTGGCGTTGCAACATCTTTGATTGTATTCAGTCGTGGTAATAAGAGTATCAGGCTTGTTGATGCAACTAATACTTATGTCCCCGGCAGAAGAGTAAATACTTTCTCAAATGAAAATATAAATGCAATAATTGGCGCTCTTAAAGAAGATAATGATATTAGCAAACAAATTACACTCGAAGAATTGCGCGATAATGACTATTCGCTTCACTTTGGCAGATATGCCAGCTTACCGGTTGAGATAGAAAATGGAGTTAAATTTGAGAGCGTTATCAAGCGAATAACCAGAGGTGCCCCTTGTACGGCTAAGGAACTTGATGAAATGTCTAGTGAGATTCCTACAAATTCACAATACCTGATGCTGGCTAATATCAAAGACGGAATGATAGATGAAAATTTGCACTATATTACCGGTATTGACGATAAGTTAAAGAAGTATTGTTTAAAGAATAACAATCTCATTCTTTCGAAAAATGGATATCCATATAAAGTAGCAGTAGTTAATATGGATGGCAACAAGCAGATACTTGCCAACGGCAATCTCTATATCATTGAGCTTGATGAAGCAAAAGCAAATCCATACTACATAAAGGCTTTTCTTGATAGTGAAGAAGGTATAGCCGCACTTAAAGGAATAACAGTAGGTGCTACGATTCCTAATATTGGTGTAGAAGATTTGAAGTCAATAATAATTCCCTTACCTTCGTTAGATGAACAAGAGAGGATAGCAAAAAAGTATCAAGCTGCGCGCGATGAGGTCTTTATTCTGAGAAAGCGATTAGAACAAGCAATTAACAGATTGCAGCATTGTCTCGATGATGACAAGGAGGGATAATCACATGCTCGATGTTTACGAACTCATGAATCTTGAAGATGAATTAAGACAAGAACTCGATAATAGTATGGGACATATACTATCTCGTCTTAACAGGGAAGATAAAATCGAAGAATTACTGGATCTACTTGGCCTATCTAAGCTCTTGCATGTCGATTCTGGATACAAAGTACAGACTAATGGAAAAATCATTATTATTGGCAAGTCAGAGATAGCTGCAAACATAATTTTAGCAATAGCTGAGAGGTTTGGTATCAATAAAAGAAGACTAGAACTTCATTTGGAATATGAAGATGCAGTTAAGTTTGACTTTAGGAAAACGCAATATGATCCGACATATAGTTTGATAATGGTAGGTCCAATGCCACATAGTGCAAAGTCTAAAGAGGAATACGGAAGTGCTATTTCTGCCATTGAAAACAAGGACGGTTATCCGCCTGTTGTGAGACTAGGAAGTAATGGGTTGAAGATTACCAAGAGTGATTTGAAGTCAAAATTTGCAGAATGTATCAGCAGTGGCCTGATACAAGCGGCATAAGTAAAGCTTTTATATTATAATATAGTATATTTGTCCCAATAATGGACCATCGGTGCGTATATACTATGTTTGTAGGCATATATCTAGCGCTGAATAAGACAAACAGAAAGGACGATCGGCGTATGCTACCAGAAGAGAAAGCTCGCGTAAAAATCGACAAGCAGCTGAATGCTGCTGGCTGGAATATTGTCGCCCGTGATGAATATGTTCCTTATGATACTACTGCCGTAAAAGAAGCTCTTATGCAGGGCAATACGGAGAGTGACTACCTTCTGTTCATAGATAATAAAGCAATTGCTGTTGTTGAAGCTAAACGCGAAGAGAATCCTCTTGATGCTGAAGTTGAGAAACAGGCCGAAGGATATGCTGAACACCCTCAGAGTTGGTACGGCCTTTGGAGAGAACGTTTAATACCGCTCGTATATATGGCAAATGGCAACAAGATATTCTTTAAGAATTTGCTCAAAGATAAAGCAGAATATGAAGAGATTTCTGAGATGCACTCTCCCAAAAAGATGCTTCAGATGATCGGCGAGAAGTCTGAATATGGTGCCCTTCCCCATCTCCAGAAAAAGGGATTGCGCGACTGTCAATATAATGCGGAAGTGCAACTTGAGAACGCACTGAAGAATGGTGAGAAGAAAAACCTTGCTGTATTGGCAACGGGATCTGGTAAGACGTATCTTGCATGTTTGGCTTCATACAGACTTCTTAACTACACTTCTACAAAGCGTGTCTTGTTCCTCGTAGACAGAAATAACCTCGCTCGTCAGACTGAATCTGAGTTTAGCTTGTTTGACAGAACCGAGAAACAACAGCCAATGAGCAATCTCTATAAGATCTCAAGATTGAGGCATGAAGAAGATATTAATGCAGATATCGTTATTTCAACTATCCAAAAGCTTTTTGCGGTCCTTACCGGTCAGCAACTTGCGGATACGAATGAAGATGCTGAAGATGAGGAAACAAAGAGCGAAGAAGAAAAGAACAACGAAACACCAATTGTTCTTGGCACGGATCTGAAACTGTCACCGGATTATTTCCAATTTATTGTTGTTGATGAATGTCATCGTTCTATTTATGGCAAATGGCGTGCCGTTTTAGATTACTTTTCTGGTGCGAAGATACTGGGACTTACTGCAACACCCACACCGGAAGCATATGCGTTCTTTAACAACAACATTATCGAGAACTATTCATACGATGACTCTGTTGTAGATGGCGTTAATGTCCCTGCACGTGTTTATCGCATTGCAACAGAGGTTACTGAGATTGGCGGAGTTATAGAAGAAGGTAGCAAAGTCGTAGAGGTTGCCCGCAAGTCAGGTCAGACTACTACATACAATGCAGATAACAGTTATTCCTATACTCCAAATACATTAGATCGTTCTGTTGTAAACCGTGATCAGATCAAGACAGTGCTTACAGCTTATAAAGATGCTATTTATACGGACTTATATCCTGAACGAGAGAAAAAGTGGGAATATATTCCCAAAACATTGATCTTTGCAAAAGATGATAACCATGCGTCGTTAATAGTTGATGTAGCAAAGGAAGTGTTCGCACCGGAGTTCAATGGAAATCTGCCAGAACATTTCGTTCAGAAGATTACATATTCTGCTGGCGACTCCAATGCGCTTATTAGAGATTTGCGCATTGAAAAGGACTTTCGTATTGCTGTTACTGTTACGCTTGTTGCTACCGGTACAGATGTCAGACCGTTGGAAGTCGTATTATTCATGCGCGATGTTATGTCGGATGTCTTGTACACCCAGATGAAGGGACGTGGATGCCGTGTTATTAAAGACGACAAACTTCGTGAAGTAACACCTAATGCAGACACCAAAGAATGTTATTACATTGTTGATGCAGTGGGAGTAACTGAACATGACCACGATATTCGTGTGCGTATCCCTGGCCCTGGCAAAAAGACTCTTTCGCTTGAGCAGCTTCTTGAACATCTTGCTCACGGAGAAGTAAGTGATGATAACCTCATTCTGTTACGCAATTATTGTTCTACCATTAATCGAAGATACGAGAATGATATTCTGTTCGGGAAGCACCTTGATTTCTTTATTTCAGAATATGGTTTTGCACCCCGTGAACTAGCAAACATTATTCAGGACGCATTTGAGAAAAGAATACTTTTAGAATACGAGAGCCCTTCTGGTGATAACTCTGCTCGCATGGCTCTTATATCACAGCTTATGAGCAGTATTCCGGCACGGAACAAACTCATTGAAATGCAAAAGGGATACTCTGTTTCTATTCAAGATGAAGATAGAATTCTTTATGCAGGTTTCTCTAAAGAAACAGCACGCAGCTATATTGATAACTTCGAAAAATACTTGATTGATAACAAAGACAGCATTGAAGCTCTTAGGATTATATACAATTCGAAAGATACTATAATAACTCATACTATGCTGAGTGAACTTCGCGATAGGCTTTTGTCCGAGAGCAAACAATATGGTGTATATCAGATTTGGAAGAACTACAAGTTATTAGATACCGACGGAAGTGTAGATGAACTTGATACGAAGACTAATGTCAACGCTCTTACCAACTTGATTCAGATTGTTCGCTTTGCATACAAAAAGAATCCTTTTCTGACAAGTTTGATTAACGGCTACGCTCAGAGATTCAGCCTGTATTGCGGTCAGCAGCAGCGTAAGCTTACCGATGATCAGGTAGAGGTCATGCGTCAGGTTGCAGAGTTTGTTATTAATGATGGTGCGATCTCTGTTAAAGAACTTAATGAGATCGATACTGATCTTTGGCGTAAAGGTGTAACTATCTTTGGCGCTTCCATGCTTGCAGAAGAGATGCAGGCTCTATCAAGATTCTTATTAAAGGTGGCATAACATGGCTAATCAAAAAACAGAAGCAGCATTATTGAAGAAAGTATGGGATATTGCAAATGTCCTCTCATCAGCCGGTGTAGGATTTACTGACTATATCACGCAGCTCACTTATATTCTCTTCCTAAAGATGGATAACGAGAAAGAGGAGTTAGGACTTGGTAGCTCAATCCCTAATGGATATAAATGGTCTGATCTTGTCGATCTTAATGGTACGGATCTTGTTGAAAAATATGAAGAAATCCTTGATGAACTATCCAAGGACGAAGGCCTTATCGGAACGATTTTTACAAAGGCAACTAACAAGATTGATCGCCCGGTCATGCTAAAGAAAGTCATTGATATGGTATCAGAAGAAAACTGGTACATGATGGAGGGTGATTTCAAAGGAACCATCTACGAAGGTATCCTCGAGAAGAATGGTCAGGATCGCAAGAGCGGCGCCGGACAGTACTTTACACCAAGAGCATTGATATCTGCCATAGTTGATGTAGTCGATCCGAAGATAAATGAGACGGTTATGGATCCTTGTTGCGGAACAGCCGGGTTCCTTCTTGCTGCTTATGAGCATATGCGCAAACAGAGCAAGGATGTTGAGAAGCAGAAGTTCTTGAAGAATAATGCGCTCCATGGAGCAGATAATACCTCTTTGGTAGTAACACTTGCATCTATGAATCTGTATTTGCATGATATAGGTGTAAATAGAAGTCCTATCGAATACAAAGATTCTCTAATTGAAACTAACGATGATCTCTATCAAGTAGTACTAACAAATCCTCCGTTCGGAACGCGTCCTCAAGGAAGTGTTGAAGTATCTACCAACAGACCGGAATTCGTCAAGACTACAGACAATCAGGTGAACTTCCTGCAGCACATTATGTCTATCATAAAGACTGGCGGAAGAGTTGGCGTGGTTCTTCCCGATAGCGTTCTGACCGACCAAGGAGCTACTGCAAAGGTCAGAGAGAAACTTATGAAAGACTTTAACCTACATACAATCCTTAGATTACCGACAGGTATTTTTTATGCAAATGGAGTCAAGACCAATGTTCTCTTCTTTGATAAGGGAGAGCCTACAACGGATATATGGGTTTATGATTACCGCACGGGAATAAAGCATACAATGTCTACTAAACCAATGACCAGAGAACACTTACAAGAGTTTGTGGATTGCTATTGTTCTGGACATATGCAGAATCGTACTGAAACTTATGATGCAGAAACAAATCCCAACGGTAGATGGCGTAAGTTTTCTGAGACCGAGGTCAAATCACGAAATGACCTGAACTTTAAATGGCTTGATTTTACTGAAGAAGATGATAGAACGGTCGGAGAAATTCTTGACGAAATGCAGGAAGAAGCAGACGCAATTAACTCCGCAGTTGCTCAGTTGAGAGAATTACTGGGAGGGATTGAAGCGTGATAGATACACAGAGTTTGAGAGGGAAAATACTTGATCGTGCACTTCATGGAGAATTGACAAAACAGTTATCTGAAGATGGGACAGGAGCGCAGTTGTATCAAGAAATAATAGAAAAAAGAAAAGAACTATCTAAGACCGGGGAAATAAAAAATCTCAAGAAGCTGCCAGAAGTTACTGAGGATGAAAAGCTTTTTGATATACCACAAACCTGGAAATGGATAAGATTGGGTAATGTTTCATCAATTTATGGCGGAAAGAGAATTCCCGCAGGGAGAAAACTGACAACAGAGGATACCGGTCATAAGTATATTCGAGTTTCTGAGATGAAGAATGAAACTGTAATCGTCGAGAATATGCTTTATGTGCCAGAAGATATTTACCCGACTATATCACAATACATAATTAACAAAGAAGATGTTTATATTACTGTGGCTGGAACCATTGGAAAAGTGGGTAAAATCCCAGAGGAAATAGACGGTTCAAATTTGACTGAAAATGCTGACAGAATCGTGTTTGAGATGATTGATCAAGATTGGCTTATCAGTTGTCTCTCTTCCTCAGAAATACAAAAAGAAATCTCACTTTCCACAACACAGGTGGCACAACCCAAATTGGCGATTAAGCGTATAGAAGACCTGATTATCCCGCTCCCCCCCTTAAATGAGCAAAAGAGAATGGTTCAAATATTAAATCAAGTGTTTCCTGTTCTAGACACAATTAATGCTTTGCAGAATCAGTATATCTCCAATCGAGAAGGTCTTAAGAGCAAATTAATTGATGCTGCCATTCAAGGGAAATTGACAGAACAGCTACCGGAAGATGAAAATGTAGCATGTACAATCGGTGATTTGCTTGAAGGGAGGAAAGATTTAGTCAATAGCGGGGAGATTAGAAAGAAAAAAATATTACCGGAAATAGATGAATCAGAGTATCCGTTTGATATTCCTCAGAACTGGAAATGGGTACACATTAGTGATGTTTGGGCAATTATAAATGGAGATCGAGGGAAGAATTATCCTGCGAAATCAACGCTCTCTCACGAGGGCATACCTTTCATAAGTGCGCTAAACCTTGATGGGACTACTGTAGTCGCAGATGATGAGTTAATGTGTCTTAGTGATGAGCAATATGAAAAACTTGGAAGTGGAAAACTGAGAAAAGGGGATGTTGTTGTTTGTATTCGTGGGTCACTTGGCAAACACGGAAAATATCCATTTGATAAAGGTGCAATAGCATCATCCCTTATTATTGCCAGAAATTATATACAAAACGATGTAATCAATGATTATTTGATGGTCTATTTGGATTCACAGTTGTTTAGAGATGAAATCGAGAAATATAACGGAGGATCAGCACAACCAAATCTGGCGGCAGAAAGTTTTGAAAAATTCCGTATTCCATTTCCGCCCGTAGATGAACAGCTGAGAATTGTTAGTAGAGTTAACGAATTGCTTGAAAGAACTACGGAGTGATTGATGTGAGAACAATAGCGTTGAGGTTTTCAAATAAGTTTGCTCCGGAATGTGGAACTATAGAGGCTCACAATGAGTTAATTCGAGAGAAAGGATATGTTTGGTACGGCAAGCTGGGCAACAAAATCGCTACTGGAGTTTTTGATGAAATACTTAAAAATGATGAACCAAGGATTCTTCTGATACACAGCGGAGCAGCGAACCGGTACTGGGCTTATGTTGATAAGATTCAGCATGTTATTCCGGAGAAAAAAGATATAACAGCATATTACAGGAATGATGCAGACAAGTTCAAGACTTGGTTTCGTGTAACCAGATTTGAGTCTGCTCTGCGAGATATCATGTCTAAGTGCACGGTCACATCTTCAGGGCAAGAACTGGGAATTGCGTCAAAATACAATATGAGTCCGTATTTCAAAATAACTGTGCCAGACAGATAGTTTGAGGGAGGTAAGCAATGTTTAGCATTTACTATATGAATTTTCAGAAGGCATATGAGATTAAGACTATGCTCAGTAATGTTATAGCCGTTGAGAAATCTGTTGAAGTTTCAAAGAAAAGAGATGCTGAAGGTGATCTCCAGGCAAAACTTGGATTGAAAGCTTTTAAATTGTTTGATGTTTCCTTTGGAAGCGATATTAAGGGCACTATCACAGATTCGGATAAAGTGCTAGACAGCTTCAAAGTAGTGATGACAAAATCATTAATTCTTAATGAGGTAATAAGTCAGTGTAAAGACATTGATTCTATTGATGAAAATGTTAGAGAAGGTGAATTAATAAAATTAAACAACGTGTCACTCTCGCTAAATAATGAATCTGATATTCGCGCAATGAAGATGCTGTCTAATGGGCTGTTAAAGGGATTTAGTATTCCTCAAGCTAATGGACTGGATATTAACAATGCTTTTTCTTCTCTTCTGAAAGACTGTTCTTATCAGCTCTTAGGCGAATGTCAAAAATGTGATAAGCCAATTATTATAAAAATCCCATTTGCTTCTGACAACGAATTTGAAAGTCAGTACAGTATCGATGATCTGTTTATAGGAAAAACATCTATAATAGGGATTTATAAGGGGAAGGTTAAAATCGAGCAACTAACTAACACACTGAATTCCTTTCAAAGTCAAAGCTTTAATAACAATTCCGATGATAGTGACGTTCATCCTAGCCAAGATCTTGAAATCCCCAAAGCAAGTAAAGATTCTGACGATAGTGATTACCACTATGTGGATTTAATAGCCGTCATACAAGATGTCATAGCTGATGTGTCTTTGCCTCAACAAGACTCCAAAATTAAACGGAGATGCTAGTCAAAATGAAGAAAGTTATCTTTTATGACAGAACTCAATTTGAATCCTTCAAAACAGAACTAAACAAGGATCAAAATGTAATTAGCTTTTCTCGGTTGTTATCTGATTCTAATGACCGAATAAAAAAGCTGTCAGAAAATGACTGTATTGATTTATCGTGTCTTATTCCGTTTATAACAAGTAGTGGAGATAAAATCATTCAGTTTGAACAGCTGTTTAATGGTATAGATGACTCCGTCCTGTTTATTTGTGATAAGCAATTCGAAGACGAATTAAGATATAGTTTTAGGTTTGTATTTGATGCGTTTGAATATGCTCATGTAGAAGAACAAAGCAAAGCAGCGCCTTCTAATCTTGAGCCATTGAGTAAGCCGAGAAAAATTGTTGATTTGGATGAACAAGAATTGGATGCATTTTTTCAGTCCTTTGATTCTAAGCTCTATGGACATGCAAGATTTAAAACCGAATTTAAACAACTTATAGCATCGTTTCGAGTGTTTAATCGGATTGGTGAGCATAAGATTTTGTCCTTATTCCTTATGGGTGATTCAGGAGTTGGAAAGACCGAGGTTGCCAGATCAATTCATAAGGCATTGGGAGGCAAAACAAAACTTGCTAAAATCAATTTTGGCAACTATAGCAGTCATGATGCGTTAAACAGCTTAATTGGCAGTCCTCGTGGATATGTTGGAAGCGAGAACGGAGAACTAATTAAAAGAGTAAAAGACTCGGATATTGGACTCATATTAATAGACGAGTTTGAAAAAGCTGACACGCCTGTATTTAATTATTTCTTAGATGTGTTAGAGAATGGGAAAATAACCGATTCCCAAGGAGATGAATATGATGCAGATGGATATATCATTGTGTTCACGTCAAATATGACACCAGAAGAATACAAACAGAAGATATCACCTGAACTTAAATCAAGACTAGACTACAAAGGCATCTTCAATCTTCTTACTGATGATGACAAGACTAAATATATGCACTATCGTGTTAATCAGATAATTGATGCGTATAGAACGAAAGTGGATCAGAATTTGCCTGAAGATTTACACGAACAGATAGTGAGTCAACTTAATGTTTCAAAGTATAAAAATATGAGGGATTTGAATAAGGATATTAAAGATATATTTGTCAGAACCGTTTCAGTCGCTAACGAGTGAAAAACTGAATGAGTATCGAATACCAGAAGAAATATGCTGAACTAAGCTGTTTAAAACTAACCAAAGAATATATAGAATTACGAACGAGCTTGACAGTTCGCAAGTATATTCATTCTCTGTGTCCGATTGTAGATGAAAAATTGAGTGTTCTTCAGTCAGAAAGGCCTGATTTTATTATTAATGATGACTCTAATTCTTGTTCTTATGCTATAGAGCATTTCTTGATTGACTTTTGTTATGATGGTCCAAACAACAATCAGTCCAAGAGCAAGCGTGCAAGCAGAGAAGTATCTGACATTTATCACAGATATCATGATCCGTTAATCGGGACAATAAATGATAAGGATATAGATAGTGCTACAGCGGATATAGAAGCAGAAATAAATAGTATCGCCAATATTGCCTCATCTTTCGATTATGATAAGTATATTGACGGATTCAAAAGAGTATTTGGTCAACACTACGGTAACTTAGAGACATACAAAAAGAATAAACATATTAACGGTTCAAAAATAAAAACTGGCTTTATTATAGAGCTACACTGTGACACTACACTTATGCATGCAGGGTGGAATGGCTCTGTTGTTTCTTTTAAAGGAAAGCACAGGCCTTTCCCCATAACAAAAGATATGATTTCTATTATTCAATCAGCAGCTGAATTAGATTTTGTAATTCTGTCGCAGTTCAATGAGGGTGTTTTTACTGAGGCTAGTGATGTTCGGATACTTGAGCCAAGGAATATTGGTTATTCGATAGATAAACAGCACATTCATATTTATGACAAGATTTATTACCCCAAAATCAACAAGCATATAAAGTTAAATATTGAAAAGAACGAATGACATCTTTCTAAATAATTATATCGATCTATCATCTGTCTTTGGGATCCTCATAGTCCTCATCAAATGCAAACATCGTAAATCCCACCATTTTGCCGTCACAATAGATGGCGAAAGGGCGGGCTGTTTTCGCGTTCTCTTTTGCTGCATTCCAGGATTCCTCATTCGATGCGATAAACCGGGCCTGATCACTTGAGACTTTCAGTTCAAAGCATTGTTTAAGGTTATCTTCAGTTAGTTCTCTCAGTTCGATATTCAATTCCGTTTACCCTCGATTTGCGACTCAGTCGCAAATTGCACCCTAATCACTCCACATACATGACCGTCTCAAGATCATCGTATCCGTAGTGTCTGAACGCGATCCTGTAGTCGGGATGCACCTTAAGAACGAGATCAGCTAACGTGACGAAGTCTTCGAACTTGTGGTAGACGGAGATTGCCATTCTCGGACGGTTCTCCTTGATGAGCTTTTGAGCACCCAGAAGCGCTTCGTACTCCGCGCCTTCGATATCCATCTTGATGAAGGTGATCTTCTTGCCGGCGAGCACGTCATCAAGAGCTCTTGTCTCGATCTCTGCGACGCCTTCGAAGTTTCTCTTCTCAGCGTCTTCCTTGCTAATGATGCACGAAGTCTCAAAAGCATCTGCAGCAAAATAAACCTTCTTGCTTACATCTGCCGTGCCATAAGGGTAGAGGTCGCATTTGCCGAGAGGCGCAAGGATCTCCTTGGCTCTCTCATAGTTCTTCGGATCGGCTTCGAAGGAATAGATGTGGTCAAAGCCCTTAGAGCCGCACCAGCCTGCGAAGTTGAAGCACGTAGCACCGTCGAAACATCCGCAGTCAACAAAGACCTCATTTTCCCTTGCTTCAAAATAATCAAAATACTGTCCCTGGTTATTGCGCCAGTCAAAGATACCGCCGATGATATTCTTTTCGAGTATTCCGGCATCAATAAGGCGGTGCCTGACCTCATCAGCCACGGGCTTAACGGGATAAGAGATAACGAGTGTCTTATCGACGTAAAGAGCAATATTCTCAGCAAGGTCCTTCTCGGTGATCACCTTGATCCCGGTCTGCTCGTCAACAGGGCCTTTGCTCTCATCAGGATCGATGAACGCATCGATATTAACGCCGAAATTCTTGAATCTTCCTGCCAGATAATGTCCCGCAACGCCCGCGCCATACATCAGGCAGTGCGAACCCTTGGGGATCTTCTCGACATACACCTGCATGTCGCTGTTTAGGTTCCTGTACTTGGACTCAAGGGAGGTGATGTAACCCAGGTCGCCCGTCTTGGCATACTGCATTCTCGCATCGAACACCTTCTTTGATATCTCATCGTTAAGATGTTTGTAGACGTTCTTCGCCATCTCCTCAAAATCAGCACCCATGCTGCCGGAGCCCCTCAGTGCCTTCTGCTTGTCAGCAGCCTTGTCCGAACCATATTCAATGCGCTTGTCTGATACGCTCATTTATTTGCCTCACTAAAAAATCACCAAAAATTTGTGTGTTATTTGATTTTTATCGGTTTAACTCAAAAAAATAGCATTTTTTTGTGTGTTAAATGATTCTGAAGTGATTATCTCACAAAAAACAGCCGTTTTTTATGAGATAAATGGTGGTCGAAGTATGAGATAATTTTATTAATCCGGATTGGCTGGCAGGATAAAAGGATCTTAAATGGGGGATTACAAGTGGGATTATTCGGTATTTTTGGAAAGAAAAAAGAGAGTGATAACGGCGAATTCTTGAAGTTCGATAATTACCCGTTCAAATTGCTGGTCATTCAGGTTCTCATGTACGATAAGAAGCTCTTAAAGCCGGAGTATTTTGGCGGAGATCAGTTCTTTGAGAAGAATCCTGATCTGGATGATCTTTCCGAGAAGGAAGCTATTTCGAGATTGGAGAAACATATCAAAAGTGCTAATGAGTATTTCCAGTCGCTGAAGATCCCCAGCTCAATGGCCAAAGAGATCACGTCTCTCTACAGCGGCGACGAACTGGATGTCTATTACAATATCAATCCCCAATGGCAGGATTACGATGAATACTTCGAAGACGGGAAGATGTTCGATGTCACCGACATCTCCGAAGCCGAGATAAAACAGTTTCCGAATCTGAAGAGAATAGTATTCAACATGTATCACGATGCCCCGGCTGCTCTTATCGGGAAGCTGCACGGGTGGGGAATTGAGACTGAAGCGGAAGAATAAGGAACACTAATCAGTTACAGGAGACTTATGCATGGGACAAAGCATTCTTGATTTTTTGAATTCGGCTGATTCGGTCTTGTACTTTCCGGTACTGATAATAGTAATGACAGCAGCAGGTCTGTATTTCTCGTTCAGGACAAAGTTTGTCCAGCTGCGTTTGTTCAAGGAATCATGCAAGCTCCTGCTCGAACCTTCGGAAGATAAATCAGGCAAGACGGTATCGTCGTTCCAGGCACTCATGATATCCACTGCTTCGCGTGTCGGAACAGGCAATATCGTAGGCGTCTCCACAGCTGTATGTATCGGAGGCCCGGGCGCATGCTTCTGGATGTGGCTGATGTGCATTATCACGGCGGCTTCCGCATTTGTAGAGAGTACGCTTGCACAGATATTCAAGAGGAAGGATGAGACAGGGCATTATTTCGGAGGCCCGGCATACTATATCGAGAGGGCGCTTCACGCACCCTGGCTGTCAGCGGTATTCTGCGTTTTCCTAATAGCGACCTACGGATTCGGATTCAATCTTCTTTGCTCATATAATCTCCAGTCTTCATTTGAGGCTTACGGATTCTATCAGGACAATATGTTCGATCTGTTCGGCAATAAAGTAAGTGTTGTCGCCATCGCAGTCGGATTCATCCTTATGGTGCTTGTGGCATTCTTCATGCTTGGCGGCGGCAAGCGCGTGGTCAGGTTTACGGAGATCCTGGTTCCTTTTATGGGCATCGCTTATGTGCTTATATCCCTGATCGTTATCGTGGTCAATTTCAGGAATATCCCTTCCATGTTTGTGGAGATCTTCCGGGACGCATTCAACTTCAAAGCGATATTCGGCGGTGTTGCCGGCTCATGCCTCGTGTACGGCATCAAGCGTGGTCTGTATTCAAATGAGGCAGGTGTCGGTTCCGCTCCTAACGCTTCCGCTTCTGCGAATGTTACTCATCCTGCAAAGCAGGGACTCGTCCAGACTTTGTCCGTATATA
This sequence comes from Oscillospiraceae bacterium, assembly GCA_902780785.1. Classification (GTDB taxonomy): domain Bacteria; phylum Bacillota; class Clostridia; order Saccharofermentanales; family Saccharofermentanaceae; genus Saccharofermentans. The sequence goes on from CACZGS010000007.1 coordinate 170,850, forward strand.
TCGATACGCTCCTTCTTTGCACCGCAACAGCTCTGATGTGCTTGTCTTCAGGTGCCGAGCGCAGCGCTGACGTGGCCGGCGCGCAGTACGTCCAGAATTCAATCTCGACAGTATTCGGAGGCTTCGGACCGGTATTCATTACCGTGGCGATGGTGCTCTTTGCATTCACGACTCTTTTGGGAAATCTTTTCTACGTCGATAACGCTCTTGCATTCCTTAATCACAAGAAGATGCCTTCGAAGAGGTTTCTCAACATCTTCCACATCATATGTGCCATCGTTATCTTCTTCGGTGCCGTTATCCCGATGGACGCTGCATGGGCGACCGCCGACATCACAATGGGCGGCATGACGCTTATCAACATTCCAGCATGCGTACTGCTCGGAAGCATAGCGATCAAAACTCTGAAAGACTATGAGGCGCAGAAGAAAGCCGGCAAGAACCCTGTGTTCAAAGCCTCCGATATCGGCCTCAATCCGGAAGAGACTGATATGTGGAAATGATGATATTTCGAGTGCAAAAAAGGGCAATAATATAAGGGACGGATTTTGGAAGGGGATAGTGTATGATGAGTGCAGGTTTATTAGGGTGTAGGTAAGGTAAAGTGAGCGGGCGGATCTATGAGCAATAAGAAAGCACATTTCAATCTGAGAGACAATCCTGATCCTCTTACCAAAATGGCTGAAGAGAAAAATCTTGCAGCGCATTTCGAAAGTATTGAAGCGCTTAAAAGATCCAAGGACATGTACGAAGCCTGCGATAAAGTGATCAGGAACAACAGGAAGGGCAGGATCGTAATAGCAGTTATCATTGCGGTAATCCTGAACGCTTTATTGGTACTCGAATTGCTCGATAATAAAGTCACAAATGTGCCGTTAATCATATGTGCCTTCTTTGTCGTCGAGACGCTCAGCACACTGTTCGTGGTTGCAGCAATCCTGGTTGAGCCAAGCTTCATTCCAGGCAATAAACTTAAGGCAGCAATAATAAAGCAGGGCTTCGATGCTGATGACGTAAATAACGACTTCATGCGTTCCACGATCAATTACCTCACTAATGGTATTATGGCATTAGGCGAGACTTACTGCATTGTGTATTCCACTGAAGAATTACGCATAGTAAAGCTCGAAGACATTACCAAAGCAGATCAGTATTCCATTTATGTTCGTGCGTACCGTTATCGCACGATCAATTACTACATCAGACTACACGGGAAAGACAGCACTTACAGGGATTACAAGTTCGCAGATAAGCTTAATGCCGGCCTCATGCTCGACAGGTTTAAGGCGAAAGGCTTAAGGACAGAAACATTCCCGACCGGCACCAAAGCACCGGAAGAGGAAACGGAAGAACAGCTGCATTAACAGCGTAAGGTCGAGTCAATATTATTATCAACTTTTCCGGGAAAATAGTTGAGAGAAAAGTTGATTTTTCGCTTTTTTCAACGTTTTCATCAACATTTTCAAGAAAAAAGTTGAGGCAAATGTTGAGTGTACATTATTCGTGCCCCAAACGAGGATTTTCAAGGGCGTTTGGGGCACAAAATTCCCTTTTTATGCCCCATTCGACATCTTTTTTGACGTTTGGGGCACAAACATATAGCGGCAATCTCCATTCTCCACATAAACTCCATAAAACTTCCACATGTGCTCCAAGCTACGTTGTTAACATGCATTCATAAGATGGAGAAGAATCGTTAAATGAGCTTCTCCTAAGGGAGGATGAATGCTATGAAGAGAGCGCTTTCTATGGTGTTGGTTTTCGCGATGTTAATGCCTATGGCAGCATGCAGGCCGGGCGGGGCGGCGACGGGAAGTGAGACTTCCGCAGCCACGGAAACTCAATACGACTATAAGTACCAGCGGTATGCGGCGATGTCGCCTGAAGAGATCGTTGCGGAACTGACGCTGGAGCAGAAGGCGGCGCAGATTGTGCAGCCGCTGCTTAAGAACCTGAAGACAGAGGGCATGCAGGACCATTGCTACGGAAGCATCTACGGCGATGAGGGGAAATATACGGCAGAAGAGTGGCGCAAGATCGTTGATGAATATCAGAAGGCCGCCATTGAGTCCGATGCCGGAATACCGATGCTGCTGGCCCAGGACGATGTTCATGGCGTCGGTTACTGCAGAGATGCGGTTTACTTTCCTCATAATATCGGCATAGGTGCTGCAAACGACGAGGAGCTTGCTTATCAGATGGGGCTCATCACGGCCAATGAAGCCAAGCAGTGCCACATGATGTGGAACCTTTACCCGTGCGTGGCGCAGTCAAAGGATCCCAGATGGGGCAGGACTTATGAATGCTACAGTTCGGATATTGAGACCATAAAAAGGCTTTCTGCGGCATACACGAGAGGCCTTGTCGACGGCGGAGTCATAGCGTGCGCCAAGCATTTCTTCGGCGACGGCAACGTGGTGTTCGGCACGGGTGACCACGAAGAATACAGCAACTTAAGTCTGATCGACAGAGGCAATGCCACTTTATCTGAAGAGCAGATCGCTCAGCTCCTCTCGGTATATCAAGCCCAGATCGATGCCGGCGTCCAGACCATAATGGTCAGCTATTCTTCAGTCAACGGTGTTAAGATGCATGAGAACGGCGAATACATCTGGAAGCTCAAAAACGAGATGGGTTTTAAGGGCTTCGTTGTAAGCGACAGTATGGCTATTCAGTACACGTCTCCGTCGACTTACGAAGGGCAGGTCATCACGGCGATAAACAGCGGTATCGACATGCTCATGGAAGGCGAGAAATATGAGCAGGCACGTCAGATAATCGTTGCCGCCGTCGGTGCCGGCAAGATCACAGAAGATCGCGTGAACGATGCGGTCACGAGGATAATCAAGGTTAAGAAGGATGCAGGGCTTTTCGAAGATCCGTATTGCCAGAACATAAAGGTAAGCAGTGAAATAGGATCTGCTGATTCCAGGGTGGTCGCCGAGCAGCTCGTCGAGAAGAGCCTTGTCCTTATCAAGAATGAGAATGACACGCTGCCTATTAAAGAAGGAAGCAAGGTGTTGATCATCGGACCCGCGGCCAATAATTGCGCAGCTCAGTGCGGCGGATGGACTATGGGCTGGAACGGAAGTCCTTCGACCGGTATCGGAGGCGTTACGACAATATACAAAGCCTTTCTGGAGAATGCAGATGCATACGGCATCGAAGTCATAACAGATCCTGAGCGCTTCAAAGAAGCAGATGTGGTCATTATCTGTGTCGGCGAGGATGCCTATGCCGAGTGGTTTGGCGATTCCATGGAGCTTACCCTGATCGGCAACAACGGCCTTAAGAACAACATGAGTGCGGTCAAACAGGCCAAGTCGCTTGGCAAACCCGTCGTTGCCTGTATCATTGCCGGAAGGCATCTCTTCCTCGGCAAGTCTTACTATGACACCTGGGACAGCGTGGTCATGTGCTATCTGCCCGGCTCAGAAGGCAAGGGCATCTCTGACGTCCTCTGCGGTTGTGCTGATTTCACAGGACGCCTTCCGTCACCTTGGTATAACTCTCCCAAACAGATACTTGGTCTGGAAGAACCTTTATTCGAGAGAGGGTACGGGCTGTCGTATGGGGAAGGGTTCGTGGCAAGGAAATGCGTATCATGAGATGTTAGCGGTGCCCCTTTAAATACTAAGTGGTTTTCGTACTTTATAGAGGGGTGAAAAAGTACGATTTGAGGCTTCGAGCTTTTAGCACCTCTTGAACAAATACTGCTTGTGCCCTAAATGGCGTTTTTTAGGTAAAAAAGGGCACAAAACAGGCTTTTTATGCCCTTTCTGATACGTTTTTTCGCGAAAAAGGGCACAAACAGCAAGTGGCATTTACGCCGTGAGGATGAGTATAATTACTTTATCGGGGGAGGGATCCTTTGGTGCAGAGTTTCAATAGGATAATCGATAGGATAGCTTACAAAGGCAGATTAGCATCAGATTCCGTGAGAGGCAAAGATTATGAAAAAGTTCTATGGTTTTTTCGATAATGGAAAATATAAGGTTGGCTGTAACGGCGGCACGATTTATGTCTATGACCAGAATGAGAATGAACTGGCAAAATTCAAGGGATTCTCATGTACGTATAAGGGGGCTTTCCGGCCGGGGTCGAATGTTTTTGTAGCAAAATCAATTGTTGATCATCTGCTGGTATTTGATCTTGATAAGTTAAGCCTTGTGAAGAAGATCAAGTTTTCGCGTGTGGGAGGTGCGCAGGATGAGGGTTTTGCGTTTTCTTCAACAGGAGATCTGTTCTACAACATCGAAAAGCCGGTGATATCTTATAGAACTCAGCTGACCATATATGACGGCTCAACATTTGAAAAAGTAGCAGAGTGCCTTAATGATGATGAGAACATGGTTTTGCGACATGTGGAGGCCCAAGAAGATGGTGTCTATTTATTCGGATATGTGAAGGCAAGAAGTATCTTAGATTGTTATTCTTTCGCAGCAAAGCTCTCGGATTACAAACTCACTGATATCAGAAAGATTAAAAGCCATGCTTATGACGTTCCGGTAATATGGGATTCATGGTTCCACGATACTGACTATAGATACCTGCTGGAATATAAAAACTGGGAATTGCACGGGTTTTCTGAAAAAGAAGCACAGAGTCACGAGTGTCTGATGCTAAAACCTGAGCCGCCGAAAGTGTCCATTAAAAAGATCTGGGAGTTGAACGCGTAATTCTCGAGAAATATAAGCTTAGTAGTATTAAGGATCCCTGAGGGCGGCAATTACATATGTTGATTTGAAAATAGTTCAGAAGATCGCGAGTAAAAAGGAGAACAATATGGTTGAGAACAGTGTAAATCAGGTTCCAAAAGTTTCGAAAGTATTCGGCGTTTTATCATTGGTGTTTTCCGGTTTGGGAATAATAGGAATGGTGATGATAATAATAGCCGCGGCAATGCCTTCCGGAAGAAGTGTCCTGATCGATTCAGAAAGTGGCGCCAGGCTGACTGTTTTCTTTTTGGGAGTCTGTCTCGGATACATGCTCGCACCTGTTGGCGGCTTGTTTGGAATAATCTCTATGATCGTTATGTTGGTTAAGCGAAAGAGAAAAATGCTCTGGCTTCCGATAACAGGTGCTGCCATCGGTATGTTCGCATTTGTCGGATCAATACTTGCTACAGTAAGCATAGGTTGAAACACTCTTAACGGTATCTGCATCAAATAGAATTATATAATCCAAGCCCGGGAGAACACCCTGGGCTTTTTTATGCCCTTTTTTATCTGTTTTTCGCGAAAAAGGGCACAAAATCGGCTTTTTATGCCCTTTTTGACCTGTTTTTCCTCGAAATAGGGCACAAGACGCCCCCAGCACCCCTGAACCCGCCCCCCATCTTGACTTTCCCCAAAAACATTGTATAGTCTGTATTACAACAACTAATACAAAAAGCATACACGCAAACGGAATAATGCTGTATGCGGGACGCCATGAAAGGGAGTGGTGATATGGATAAGAAGAAAGTTATTAAGTTTACGGCTTTGGCATTGGGCATGTCCTGGCTCATTCAGATCGTTGTGTGCCTCATCGCCCGCAACGTTGAAGGTTACGCAGGAACGCTGGCCTTCCAGGCCGGCATGATGGTCGTCATGTTTACGCCGCTGATCGCTTCGATAATCGCAAAGACCGGTGTTAAGAGCATCGGATGGAAGCCGAGGCTCAAAGGAAATGTAAAGTGGATATTCTTTGCGATCTTCATGCCTGTTGTTTTCACGGCACTGGGATGTGCTATATTCTTCGTTTTCTGGCCTGACCTGTTCAGCCTGGACGGCTCTTACATGCTGAAAGCAGTGGAATCTACGGGAGTGGATCCTGCAGAGTATGTGCAGGCATTAGAGCAGCAGGGACTGTCGATGCAGACGATGATGCTGATCACGCTGCTTCAGTGTGTGACATATGCTCCGTTTGTGAATATGTTCTTGGCTGTCGGTGAAGAATCGGGATGGAGAGGATTCCTTTATCCTGAACTCAAAAAGAGATTCGGCAGAGTCACCACGTGGATCATCGGAGGCGCGATCTGGGCAGCATTCCATTTCCCGGCAATGCTCCTTGTAGGATATGAATACGGTACTGATTATATCGGCGCACCTGTCTTAGGTCTTGTTACTTTCACGATCACATGCATTGTCTGGGGTATGTTTCATGAGATCGTTTACGATAAGACAAAGTGCATCTGGATCGCTGCATTACTCCACGGTTCGATCAATGCGGGAAGCACACTTTTCCAGCTGGTGCTTAATGCAGAACATGAAGAAGAGATTGCAAGGCTCCTTGTCTTCGGACCCGCACCTCACGGTCTTATCAGCGTTATCCCCACGTTGATCATTGCAGTTATCATGGCTGTGATCGTACTTAAGGAAGATAAGAAAAAGGCTGTTGCGGCTTAATGCGCAGAGGTTGAAGAAATGGTTATAAAGATAGATGATTATTCAGATGTCCCCATCTACATGCAGATCCGAAATCAGATCGTGATGGGCATCTCTTCAGGAGAACTGAAGGCCGGCGAGCAGCTCCCGACCGTAAGGGCGCTGGCTCTGGAGATCGGTATCAATACGATGACGGTCAGCAAGACTTACCAGATGCTCAAGAACGAAGGCTATATCATGACCGACCGCAAGAACGGCGCGCGCGTAAGAGAGCAGATCGCCCAATCGGGCGTGATCTCCGAAGAGAATAAGAATGAATTAAGAAGGATAGTGTCTGAGGCAAGGCTCTCTGGTGTCTCGAAAAAGGACATCCAAAAGCTGGTTGACGAGTATTACTCAGGCAAATGATCAAGGAGTTAGAAGAATAAGTTATGGATAGATATTTCGATGTGATTATGCTGGTAATAATGGTGCCGACATTGCTGATCATGTTTTTCTATGAGTACCCGTTAAAGTGGCAGGAAAGAAAACTCATCTTCGGCGTAAGGAACAGGGAAGAATTCAAAGAGGCAAAGGCATCTGCCGCGATAGATAAGATCGTGCGTTCCACAAGGAAAACGGTGCTCATCCTGATGGCAGTATCACTGCTTATGATGGGCCTCATAATGCTGATACCTGATGAGATGATCCGCATGGCACTCTGGGTAGTGTTCGTACTTGCAGACATTTTCATTATCTCGGTTCCGTTCATGAGATCGAACCGCGAGATGAAGAGCCTTAAGAAAGAGATCGGTATCAGATCCGCTGCAGGAACAACATATGCCGACCTTAAAGGTGCAGGTTCCGTACGCGCTCTCAAGCTGTCTAGACTCATAATTCCGAATGTAGTGACGGCATTGCTTTTCGCAGTCTCACAGTTATTCGATCTCGGAGTAATAAAGCTCCCGGTATATGATCCCAACGGGTCATTTCTTCTGACTGCGATGACCGGCACGTTCCTGTTCATCGGCATCATCATGATCCCCATCGCTATTATGATGGACAACATCCGCAACGAAGTCATCTCTTCTGACAGCGATACGAACATGAATTACAACAGGGCAAAGAAGAAGGTCTACGCAGACATGTTCGTGTCGATGACCTGGGCAAACACCATTGTGGTGATCCTTTATACAGTCCTTCTGTTCTTCGTTCACAGCGATATCGTTGTCATTATCCAAATGATGGTCTATATGTTCCTTCTCATGGGCGGTGTTGCCTTGCTCGCGAAAAGGTCACTTGCCATCGACAGACGTTACCGCAAGGAGACCACGATCGATGCAGATGACGACGACAAATGGATACTCGGTTCGTTCTACTACAATCCTGATGACAGAAGACTTAATGTTGCCAAGAGAATGGGAATCGGCGGCACTATCAACATGGCTCACCCTGCAGGAAAAGTGATCTCAGTAATATCTGCTCTGGTACTTGTCTCAGCTCTGTGCATGGTGATCTTCCTCGGCACTCTCGGCAGATCTTCAATGAAGGTCAGCATCGAGAACGACACGCTGGTATGCAATCAGGTGATCGATCACTACAAGATCCCTGTATCGCAGATCTCTGATCCTGAACTGTGCGAAATGGGTTCCGGCTTCTCACTCTCAAGACAGGTCGGAATCGGCATGGAACCGATATTCATCGGCACCTTTGTCGTAAACGGCGAGAAGAACTGCAAGGTATTCCTTAACGTCGAATCTGACAGCTACGTGCGCTTTGAATCAGACGGAAATGTCTACTGCATTAGCGGCAATTCCGGTCAGGAGACAGAGGCGATATTCGCGCAGATAAAAGCGCTTGTGGGTTAAGAATCTTACGCCTTTATCTGCAGTACCGTGCCCTTTGTAATCTTGTAATTAGTACCATCCTCGAGGCACAGCGCAACATTGGTATCTGTCGCAGACTTCACTTTGGTCCTGAAGATATTCAGTTCCTTAATCGTGATCAGATTATTCTCATCGGCACCTTCGATTAAGACCTTATCGCCGGTCCTGACAGTGCCGTTGATCTTGCCGACAACGACCAGATCCGCTGAGGCATTCAATCTGAATGTATCCTCAACGACATATGTGCCGCCGGACGGAGCTTCGTTAGAATCGCTGTTATCTTTCTTGCCAAACATCTTTCCGAATATACCCATTTTACGTGTCCCCGCTTTCGCTCAGATACGAAGATTATAACATTGTCAGTCCGCGAACAGAGTTTGTCTCCAACCAAACGATTATGGTAAACATAGGTAAAAATAAAAAAAATACCGATAAATACATTGACAGCAGGAGCGCCTGCCTATATCATTAGGTAAACATAGGTAATTTTACAAATAACACCGAGGTTTACGTTAATGATCTTATCCTATCAAGAAGCAGTAAATAAATGTGGAAGTGAGTACAAATTGCATCAGGCAGTATTGTCCGGAACGATATATAAGCAAGAGGAAGGAATATATTCCACTTCCAAAAATGTATCTGAACTTGGCATAATCGCAAAGAAATATCCAAAGGCTGTACTGACAGGGGAATATGCATTCTATCTTCACGGAATGACCAATGTAATTCCGGAGAAATATAATCTCGCTACACTTTCAAAAGCGGCAAAACTGACTGACATAAGGGTCAGTCAAGAGTATGTCACCAGTGATGTGTTTTCTCTTGGAATAGAAGAGAAAGAAATTGACGGTGTTGTTGTCAGGATATATGACAAAGAGAGAATGTTGATTGAATTGTTGAGGCATAAAAATTCAATGCCTTATGATCTGTACAAAGAGATCCTGATTAATTACAGAGAATGTATCAGCAACCTGGAAATCTGGAGAATCCAGGAATATGCCGGAGTTTTCCCAAAGAGCAAGATGATAACCAAAGCTCTCGACGAGGAGGTCATGTAAGTGGATCTGCAGAATCTGATGAACGAGTACATGGAAGAAGGTCTTGCAAGAGATCTGGCAGCTTCACGTGTTTGTCAGGATATAGTGCTGAAAGCATTATCGGAAGGTCCGCTCAATCGAAATGTTACCATTAAAGGCGGTGTTGTTATGCGAAGTCTTACGAAAAACAACCGTAGGGCAACAAGTGATATTGACCTTGATCTCATTCACTATTCCCTGGATGAATTGTCAATTCGTGAATTGGTCAAAAGGTTAAATTGCCTGAATGGAATTCAAATCGATATGATCGGAGAGATTAAAGAATTGAAACATCAGGATTATCACGGGAAAAGTATAGAGGTGGCAATTACTGATGATAACGGGAATACAGTCAGGAGCAAAATAGACATTGGTATTCATAAACATCTCGAAATAGATCAGGAAGAATATTGTTTTGATGTGTGTATGGATGATGAAGGTGCGACGCTTCTAAAGAACACTGTCGAACAATCCTTTGCGGAAAAGCTTCGATCACTTTTGAAGTTTGGTACTAACAGCACGCGATACAAAGACGTGTTTGACATGTTCTACCTGAAGGATGTTGTATCGGAAGAGAAACTGAAACAAGTGATCCGTCTTCTCATATTTGATGATACTGACATGTACGAAAACACATTTGATGATATAGTCAGGCGATTGGACAAGACTTTCAGTGATGAAAAGTATTTGAAACGTGTATCAGCGTCACGTCAACGATGGTTAGATAACGACATACATGAGATTGCTTCTGGGATTTTAGCTTTTATTCAGAGTTTATCAGTCGGTGATTAAAAAACACTTGTGCCAAGGATGGTATAATCATCTTATCATTGAATGAAACTGAGACAGAAAACAGCGAAAAGAACGATCATAACTGATTCTAAAAGGGGATAGGAGACACTTATGTATTGTAATAAATGCGGTTCATACATACCCAGCAAGCGCACAGTCTGCTCCAACTGCGGAGCGCCTGTGCCTGACCCTAACGCGCCGGCGCCCGTCGTTGAACCTGAGCCCGAGAAACGTTCCAACGGAATAGCATTAGCAGGCCTCATCATGGGAATACTTACTATTGTGCTTTGCTGGCTTCCCGGAATTCCGTTCATTACAGGACTACTGGGCCTGATCTTCTCGATAGCCGGCCTCGCAAAGAAGAATGCACGTTCCAAAGGCGCTGCAGCTGCCGGACTGATCCTGTCGATCGCAGGCGGAGCACTCAGTGTTTTCGCGCTGTTTGCAATTACCATTCCGGGCGTTACCAAATACCTGGCCGCAGCCGAGGAAGCCAAATCGTCCTATGCGAGCGCAATGGGCGTGGTTTGGCGGAACTGGATGAGGTGAGCAGAAGTTCGCAAACAACATGCGTGAAGGGCAGATCACATGAGGTTAAAGAGCATTAACGTATATTCGGATTTCTTAGGTGATCCTGAAAAGACAAAGGAACGGACCGGCGAATTAAGAGCCGATTCCGATTTTCTTGATTATATTTTCTGGCATAAGACTAAATACGTTGATAACGCATATTTAAGACAACTTAACATATGCTGCAGTCCGGCTGCAAAAGAGATCTGCATCAGTTCTGAGCTTTCCGAAGGATATCCGCAGATTTCTGTTCCGTTCGATCATTCTGCATACGTTAAGATGAGCGAAGAGGAAAAAGAAGCTTACTGGATCAATACGGTCGAGGCGGTATTCGAATATCTCGAAAAGAAGATGAACTGTGAAGATGACAAGATAAAAAAGTATATAGCATACCTTCGCGAAAGCGATATTAAGATGTACAAAGAACAAGTCAGAAAATCGCATGAAGCATGGGAGAAATCAAACTAAAAACATTGCTTATGAATATGGGGATGTAGCATGAAAGCAAATAGATTGTTGATATGGTTCCTGGTATGTGCGCTTTGCGTGCCGCTCTGTGCGTGTAATGCAGAACCCGATGTGGATATTACTTCGTCGAATACGATTACTGATGAGCCGATACCGACCACTTATAAGAAAAAGGCACCGGATTACAGCGCAATGCTTAAGCAGCACCTGGGCATTGAGCCGGCACCTTCATCTTTTGAAGAACTGAAGGAACTGGCACGATCAAGACATGACACCAATAAATTTTACGAGGAATACGATGAACTTCAGTGTGTTGTTCTTGTTTTCAGAGGCACCAGATTTCGTGTCGGTCGTTATGAGAAGGCACAGGAATTATTTGAATATGTCTTTCGCACGAGCACTTCTATTGATTTTGTGACGGACGATGCCAGACGGCTGATCTTATATGAAGAAAACCACAACGGACCAGAAGGCATGTCGGATCACAATGTTTTTCGCGTTGCTGTTGATCCTTCGGGCAAATACATTGTTCTGGCCGATGATCCGGATGTGCCCGACACTGATCTGGCCCTCTTTTTCGATACGTCTCTTGTCAGCGTGGAGACATTCAAATATCACTATCTGTTGAGTGACATTGATATAGATGATGAACTCATTGAAGCTTATATCTGCGAAAACAATATCTGCAGATACGATCTGACTAAAGAAAACCACTGGAAAAAACTGCAAGAGATCATTTCTGATGGACGATACTATAAACTCGGTACAATTACTGAAATAGGAACGCTTAGCGGGCTATATAAGCATAATTAATATGCGTTATCCGTAGTCAGGCCCTACTGAACCGCACTCCGTACAGAATTTGCCGGTGTTGGTGGCTCCGCACATGGGGCACTTCCAGCCGTCGGTTTTTTCTGCAGGTTTTTCTGTTACCTGTGCGGCAGCTGCATTCGCATATGCATTTGCAGCGGCCTGCTGCTGCGCCATCATATTATTCATAAAGCCCATCATGCCGAATGCGTTGGCCGGCGGTGAATTGTAGGGATAATACTTGCTTGTATCTATCTGTGATGTCGAGATGAATTCCGAATTGGAAGCGATGTAATTCAGGAGCTCCATTGTCTTGCCGGGATCGGTGAAGATCCTTTCCTTTGTCTTGCCGAACTGGATGTAGCTTTCCCATTTGCCGGGTTCAACGTAAGCTTCGGCAGGATCCTTGCAAAGCACTCTGACCTTATCCTTTATGTCGGGAATGAGGCTGTCCGGAACTTTGTATTTGTTCTCGTTTAAGCCTTCTCTGATAACGACGAAATGCTCGTCGCCGAACGTCCAGAGGCGGCTTGTCTCGGTGTCGGGGAACATCGTCCTGACAACTGCCTGAGGCGTATATTCCGGTGCACAGTATATCTGATGGTATATTGTTTGGAGCTCGAAATCATCAGGCAGCTCCGGATTCGGATAGCAGTGATTGATGAGGCCCCTTTTGTCCAAAGGTTCGCCCAGCTCGTCTTTCAGATCAGTCAGCATCTTGAGCATGAGCTCGTCATCGAAGTCATACCATGTGGTGTTGCTGTCTTCGGTTATCTCGATGACCGCTGCAGTCGTTTTGCCGTTATGCTCGGGAACCATCATCGGGAAATGACCTGCGTGGCTACCCGTGGTCTTTGATAAGACCTCGTCCTTAAACTGTTCACCTCTTTCCTTGGTGACCGCATAATCCTTCCCGCCGCATGTCAGAAGATAAACACCACTTTGTACCGTGGCAAGGCGGAAATCGGGATTTGTCGGCGGCCCTCCGCAAAGAGTCATCTGGAAGTTGTAATTTACTAGATCCCTGTACGCGATATAAACAGACATAACCGGCAGGCTCCTTTTTCGAGATGTTATATCAGAACACTTTTGAATATACCACAACGGGAGGGCTTCGGCGGTTTGATATAATGGTTAGGGAAGATGGTCAGCAGCCGCATCAGCTAAGGTAAGGGCAAATGGATAACGTCGGATATATCAAGAATCACAAAGTAACTATTGTTGAATTGGGCACGGATAATGAAGCCCCGCTCGATGTTCAGACCGGTGAGGATATGTCTACCGGTGCTTTTATAATTTGGTGTTCACTTAATGAGCAGGAAATAGTATCCACGCAGGACAAGTATTTTGCCGCTTTCCAGCAGTTCAGGGATAAGCTGCTCGAAGCCGGATATGGGATCAAGTGCAATGGTGCGCGTCTGAATGCTGCTCCGCTGTCAAAGTTCGAAAACGGTCCCCGCGTATATGTCCTGGAATCAGGCGCGAAGGCCCTTCCGGAAGACACGGTGGATATCTGGTATGAGGCAGATATCGATGAATTCCCTGATTCAAGGCAGCAGAACAGGTTTATAAATAAATGGTCTGACGAACATTTGGGGAAGCCCGAGCAAAATAGAGAACTCAGCAAATTGTGTCTGGCCGGATTCATCTTGACGCTCTCGCCGCCGGCATGGCTCTTGTTATGCGTAATAATCCAGGAATTATATCTCGTATGGATTGCCGGATTATTATTATCACCTTTGCTCGGATTGATCTTTTCTATAGCGGGAGTTGTCACGGCCGACAGATCAGGCAAAAGAGGCAAAGGCTTCGGTGTCGCCGGAATCGTTATACAGTGCGTATGTGTGGTTGTTGCTGTTATCGTTTTTGGCCCTGCTGTAGTGGAACACGCAAACACAACCAGGAGAATAACGTCTAATGAAATGTATCCTTTGGGCAGACTGGGAGACGCGTCGAATACTGAATACGATGTCACCAAGTACATGCTTCCTGAAGGATATGATCTTAATTCTCCGGATATAACCGTCAGCGATTCGGACTTTGAGACATATGCCGCGACCAAACTGCAGAAGATAAGCAAGAAAACCGATAAGAGTATCAGAGGCGAGTATAAGGATTATGGATTCCTTATTGTCAGGAGTGACCATTTCGATGAATGGCTAAGCGTTAACACACAGCCGGGCGGCTTCTATTACTTCAATGGATATGCAGGTATTAAACATGAGGATTGGTGGGAATTTGCTGCAACCGGATATGTCCCGCTTGCCGTATACAAGGACCCGTCTGACAAATACATAATCATCACTAACTGTAACGACTATAAGGTTATCACTGAGTTTTTCGAGCAATAGGAGCAGCCTTGTTCGAGTGAGTATAGGGAAGACTTCGTCTTGCGTCTCCGTACTTTAGCTCTCAGAAGAATTAAATGATTTTGTTGACAAGTAAACTTGGCAATGCTATTATTCAAAGTGCCAAGTATACTTGTCATAGAACTCGAAAACAGGAGAAATAGGAAATGGATAAAGACGAGATTTTAATGAAGAGCCGTATGGAGAACAAGGGCCGTGATATGCCCAAGATCGAAGAAGGCAAGAATTCGGCGAGATTCGCGATAATAGCCGGTTTTTGCTTCATACTTATCATGGCATTATTGAGCCTTATCGCACGCAGCAAGATGATCTATGGCATCGTGGCCACGGAGTTTTGTATTGTTTTCGCGATGAGTCTCTTCAATGCGATCAAGAAGAAAGACCGCAAATACATCATAATGACACTCACGAACGCCATACCGTTTGGTATCTTTACGTTCATGACGGTCTGCGAGATCTTTCAGGTCCATCCTTGAGGTAAGAGCTATGGACGATTCACTGGTATTAAAAAACAGATTAAAGGAATACCGCAAGGAACTGAACCTGTCGCAGGATGAACTGGCCAGGATGGTCGGCGTATCCAGAAACACGATAAGTTCGATCGAGACGGGACAGTTCTGCCCGACGGCAAAACTTGCGTTGGTAATCTGCATAGCACTTGATAAGAAATTCGAAGACGTATTCTATTTCTAATAGAGTATTTTGGAGCATTGCAAATAAGGGGAGTAAAAATGAACAACATTAATGAAACAGATTCTCTGAGAGAAGAACTGCACAAGATCAATCACACTATCCAGTGCAATAAAAGAGCACGTGAAGAACTGATGTCCGAGAACAAATACGGCTTCAGACAGCCTCCGATAACAGTATTCATTATATTATGGGTCATTGATGCGTCGATCGTAGCGTTTACGGTTTACAATATAATTGACGGTGGTTCAACGTTTTTAAATTTGAGTGTCGGCTTATCAATGGCTGTCGGAGTCACCTTGCTGAATTTGCTTGTGTACTTACCGAGAATCAGAGAGATAAACAGAATAGACGCCGAGAACAAAGCACTCTATGCGGAGCTGGAAAAGATCGAAGCGAAGCTAAAAGCACTCGAAAATTAAGCTTTATGGAACAACAGATACATAATCCAGGATATAAGACACGCGCCAAACTGGAGTATGAAGTTCATCACGATAGTCGTACGGTACTTTTTCTTCTTGAACAGAATAACCGTTACCGGAACAGCTATTGCCAGATAAACAGCCGAGAAACAGATCTGCTTGGTCGCGGCGGCCCGCTCTATTGCTTTGACATGGTTTTGCTGTTCTTCGACTACTGCTTTCAGTTCTTCGCTTTCAACAAAGTAATCAAACGGAATATATTCATGATAATGCAGGCCGTTATCGTCATCCGTGTATGAGTACAACACACCATCCTTGTTGATGTTCTCACAGCTGATCACAGTATCCTTCTTCAGCGCTATTGAATAATCCGGCTTGCCCGAGTTAACTACGGTAATATCCTGATTCAGCGTCAGTTCCGCTTTATAGCTGATAAATCCGGGATGGGTCCGTTTCTCGTTGTAAGTGTCCACATCAATCCAGAGACAAATACTCAGGATTCCGAGAAGGAGCAAAAGGCAGTTCACAACGATCAGCAATGCGAACTTTATGACCGTAACGATCGAATTCTCTTTGCGTTCCATTTGAGCCATATCATGTCTCCGTTCGTCAAAGTGTTACTTTTCGAAATGCCCGTGCAAGATAATTAGAATATACCATAAAGGCGTGGGTGCATGCGTTTGATATAATGGGTGGTGAGGATAATCGGCAGTATTTGATAATACAGAGGAAATAATATGGCTATGATGACTACAGGACGTAAGAATAAAGTTTTGACATTGTTGCTTGTTGCGGTTGTATCTTTTTCTTTCCTGGGGTGTGATTCAAAAATGCAGGGAACTGTAGAGACTGCCACGATAAAAGAGACTAGTGTGATAGAGGATACAAGTACGGCTTTGGAACCGGGAAAAAACGATTATGAAATGATAGATAATCTCCTTGATAATCAATCTGTTTCAGAAGATGATAAGAAAGCCCTGAGATTAGCTAAGTATGTGTATACTGAGTATCAATACATATTTCACATAACATTAGATATTTCAGCTAATTCCAATGAAGACGAAAAGATAGATGTTAATATTACGTATTTTGGTATAGTTGATACCTATCTTTCCCATAAAACTAATTCCGTTTATAAGGATCATGTTTTTAGCTCTAACAAATTGGAATATGAATACCGAATATTGGTTCTTTGGTTGAATGACAAACTTCCTGAAAGATACGATATTGGTAATCTTCCTGACTATTATTATGATGATCTAAAAAAAGTAATTGATTATCTGAATACGACGCCAAGCATAGAGGACTTTGAATCGTATATCGAGGCGAATGATTATTCTTTCCTAAAAGATATTAATGATTTTGATTATGCCAAGAGTGCTGATAAAGATTCTAAAAGTCCTGAAAACTTCTACATTGGCAATTTGCTCGCAGATAATTATTTAGCGTACAACAATCTTCTTCCTGAAAAAACTGTGGATTTTGGGTATACCATTAGCTGCAAGTGCTATGTCAAATTATTTGAAATATACAAGAAATACGGTAATGCTGTTTTCGGAAAAGAGGTTGACGGTATTTACGTAATAGAGAATTATGATGAAATGTTTGGCGAGTTAGACCAAATGATCATGGAGAATAATAATCTGACACAGAAAGATTTCAGATAAGCATGAATTAACCATTCCATCCAAGAGAACCTTTGGACAGGTTAATCATCAGTAATAGCGTCTGAGTTGGGAAAATAGCAATGTCGAAAAGAATCTGTGATAAATGCGGCTACGCTTATGAAGTGAATTGTAATGCGCCAAACATTATCTATTTGTGCCCGAAATGCATTAATTATGTGGGCTGCGAATGCGAGTATGGCTTTGGCCCGATAGTTCCATGCAGTATCCTCTTTGGCGGGAAGAAAATAGCAGAAATAGTATATAGGGATTCACATGATTACCGCCTGATCTCATCTGAACTGGGCATTGCCCGGGATCTGATCAAAGGCTATGAGCAATTAGGTGCTTATGATGAGGCTGTCGAAATAGTTACTGAACAGATAAAAGCACAAGATATCAGGGTAAAGGATGTACATGTGGAAGGTGTCGATTATTTAGTCGGGACTTTAGCAGATTTTACATTGAAGTCTGATGAGAACGGGAAAGTCGTAGAATGGGTGAAAAGCTTGGTCTCAGAAGGCTTTAAGTACAATGAATATGCCGAGGAGTTTCTTAATAGATTCGGTGGGCTGAAGTTTACCGGAACGGGCAAGGGCGCCAGATCAAGAGTAGAAGTCTGTTTTGATCCGGAGTGCTATGCAAGTGGCGAATATGACCGGATGGAAGAATTAGAGAAGATTGCAGGTGATGATCTTTTCCCTGTCGGAGGTGTGTCCGATTACGTGATCTATATTGGCAGAAAGGGAAAGTTCTACTTGGGTGACTGGATCAACTTTTATGAGTGCGGAGATTCGACGGAGTCTTTTATTGAGAATATATTCGCTGATGATCCGTTTGGCCGCATGAAGCGCCTTTACCACAATGATTATATGGACAGAGCGAAATGGGTCGATCATTGTAAGATGTCCGAAGTTGCTTTCCCGGTCATGGAAACCATTGATTATCTGGATCGGACCATAGTTGTTTACGAAGTCATTTGGGAACGTAATATGCTCTGTTATGATGCTGATGGCAATGTGTTGTGGCGCGTACACGGCTCCAATATCGGATCATTGCTCATCCGTTCAGCTAAGCTTACGGAAGACAACAAGATCATTGTGCATGATATTTTAGATGATACATTTATAGTTGATCCTGAAACAGGACTGGCCGTGAGATAACTGTAATTACAATATGTAAAAGGAATAGAAATGAAGGAAACAACGTGCTATACATATTTCTCTATCAAAGGGGAGTTTGATCCGGACGAGATTTCAGCAATTCTTGGTATCCAACCGGTAAAGACATTTCGAGCCGGCGAACCCAGATATTATCTGAAAGATGGTCAAAAGACCGATACAGGATATAAGTATTCATGTTCTTGCTGGGATGGCTGCCGTTGTGATGAATATGACGTGATCATCAGCAATCAGATGGAAAAAACGATAGAACCACTGATTCCGAAGATCGATCTGCTTAATGAGATACGTGAACGCTTTGATGCGACTTTTACTTTGGAAGTTGTACCAAGCATCTGTTGTGAGCATGAGAAACCCTGTATATCACCTTCGATGAAAGTAATCGACTTTTGTTCGAAAGTCAGGGCTGATCTGGACATTGATTGGTACATAGATAATAAGTGAAAGAACAGAGAATTGGCAGGATAACTGACGTCTAGAGTGGGATTTAGGAGGAGTATTATGCTTGACAGAACAATTCCGTTTTGCAACACGATTTTGAAATGTTCACGTTATGAAAAAATAGAAGTTGAATTGCCGAAAGGCTTTTCAATCGTATCTTACCATCCCGGCTATGAAAAAGAATGGGCGAGACTCGAATGCGCTATTGGCGATTTTGATTCAACAATGGAAGCTGAACAGTATTTCGCAAATGCCTATTTGCGGGAACCTGAAAGAATTCCGAATATTCTCTTTGCAGTGGACAGTAATAATGCTGTAGTTGGTTCATGTATTGCCTGGCAGGATAAGCGTGGCTTAGAGACTGTTTCTTCTCTTCATTGGCTGGTGGTTGATGAACAGTACCAGAGAATCGGTATTGGAAGAGCACTAAGTGTATCCGTGATGAACATATACGCAGGGCAGAGTGCTTTCCCTGTTTATATCCATACTCAGCCATGGAGCTGGAAAGCTATATTGTTGTATCTTTCACTAGGATTCAAATTGCAGAAGACAGATACATTTTCAAACTATGTGAATGAATATGAAAAGGCCTTGAGTGAACTTGGGAAAGTATTAAATGAAGACAAGTTTGCATTGTTAAAGAATTCAGCTGAAGAATGAATAAACTCAATTGAGTTTTGGGGAAAGGACAGAAATTGTCTATGAGAACTCTTTTTATTGGTAACAGCCACACATATTACAACGATATGCCGAAGGTCTTTGCGGATATTTGCAGGGAAAACGGTGTTGATATGCAGGTGACCATGCTTACGAAGGGCGGCATGGGGCTTGAGTATCATGCGGACAATGAGCAGACAAGATTTAATATTCTTTTCGGCGATTACGACTTTATAATCCTTCAGCATGTGGCGCACCCTATGGGTGAGTTCTCTGTCCTGGAAGAAGCTTCTGACAGGATAATGGAGTGGATAAAGCAGACACGTTCTATAGCATGCTTTTTCATGACCTGGACTGAAGAGGACAATGAGGCGTTTCAGGAAGAGATGTCTTCAAGATACAGGAAGCTTGCGGATAAGTACGGGTGTAAAGTGGCCCCGGTCGGCGAGAAATGGTGGGCTCATATCCATGAGCATCCGGAGATCGATCTGTATTTCGAGGACAGGAGACATGCCTCCGTTGAAGGAACGAGATTAGCGGCGCAGACTATCTATGACACACTCTTTACCCAATTTTTGCCTAATCTTTGATGCTGTTTGTATTTTCCACGCGCTTACAATTATTTTTGATAATAATATTGGGACAGTGGAGAAAGTAATATGAAAAATACAGCGGTCAGATTGGTATCGGCGGCATTGGTTGTAGCGATGGCGCTATCTTTTGCAGCATGTGACAAGGACAAAGGCGGGACAACGCAGATACAGAACAAGAGCAGGGTCGGACAGAAGATTGCGGAAGATTCGCCCTGGTTTGATTCGGTTAAGACGGTGATCAAGCCGGAGATCGGCGCGAGCAAGAATGTAAAATATACAAATTCCGTTCTGGCGGGGGCCGATGACAAGAACATTGTCATCTACACGAGTGGCGATGCTTATTCCTCGCCCGGCATCATCTGGATGGGTTACAGATCTCCAAATGCAGCGGTTGCAATGCTGACAGTCGTGGACAGGGCTACTAAGCAGGTTACGAAGACGATCGACCTCTATAAAGATTTCTCGGATGCGCCCATTGTACAGTCAGCAAACTATTCTGACGGCAAGATCAAGGTTATATATGAGATGTACGATGAGTATACCGGCGCGCCAAGTTATATGGAGAACACAATCGATCCTTCCACGGGAGCGATAATAAACACCAAAACAACAAAGCCTTCCAAGGATTGTTTCGTCGAGAAGGTGCTTTATGCCGGTTCGCACAAGATAAGCATCTGCAGTGCGGGCGGTGAGGAACAGTATCATCTGCTCAAGATCGTATCGCCGGACGGACAGGAAAAAGATGTACCCCTTAAAGTCGAAGGCAAGAGCGTTTGGGATGTTAATACAGTCATTCCTGAAGGCGATGACAAGGTTCTTGTTCCTGCCTATACTGACGGCGATGCAAGACTTCTCCTGGAAGTCGATCTCAAATCAGGCCAGGTCAGATCACTTGATATCAAAGATTACGAATGGCTCGACTTTGACCATTTGGTATTGTCCAGGACGGGCGCTGACGGGAGCCTCTATTACAACACTTCTACGGGCATTACAAAGGCAGACCTGAAGAATAAGAATGCGCAGGAGGTGTTCAATTTCAGCTGGTGCGGCGAGAACAGGGATGAGCTCGCTACTTTACAGATCGCAGACTGTTCTGATGATTCTATCCTTCTTTGCGGATCAGTATATGAGAATTACCAATTCAGGAAAGCAGATCAGGAGACGTTCGTGATCATGGACTTTTCGAAGGCTGATAAGAATCCTCATGCAGGAAAGACCATCATGACGCTCTACGCGCCTTACGGGTATGTGGACAGGAAGATCGCGGATGTGATCAATCAGTTCAACAGCACGAACGGCGAATATTTTATTGAGTTCACCGACCGTTATGCTGCCGATGAGAAAGACGATTACAGAAATGCGGTCAACCAGGATGAGTATGCTGCAATTGCGCTTAACGGAGATGCGAATCTGAGCAACAAGCTCGCGATGGACATCATTAACGGCGAAGGTCCGGACATCCTCATGAATGTCGGTGGTCTTGGCCAGCTCAACAATTCCAATTATCTTGTCGACCTCTCCAAATATGCCGACACGCTGGACAAGGACAAGTATTTCACCAACATCATCGAAGGCGCTAAAACTGACGGTGCCCTTTACCACATGCCTCTTTGCTTCGGTATCGAAGGCATCGTGACTGACGCAAAATATGCAGGAGCAAGCGGAGTCGGCTTTACCACCAAGGAATATGAGACGTTCCTTAAGGACACGCTGAACGGCCAGGACGTAATGACAGCAGGCCAGGCGATTTACTTCACCAATCTTTTTAACGGCATGAACGACAAGTTCATCTCAGGCAACAAGGCGGATTTCTCAGGCAAGGAATTTGCCGAGCTCGCAGAGTATGTTAAGAACAATGTCAACGAGAAGCCGGCGGCCGGCGATCCCGATGGCGGAGCATCACAAAGCGAGTTTGTATATATGCCGCCCGCTTACTACAGCACGGTCGCCGGCATCGGCAATTTCCTTATGAACATGACTGATCCTTCGAGCGACACAACGATATTGGGCATTCCTTCAACTGACGGCAGAGGTCCGATGTTCTGTGTCAGCGTATCTGTCGCCATCTCAGCCCAGGCTGTAAATGTCGACGCCTGCGCCGAGTTCGTAAAGCTCCTCATGACTGATGACATCATGTATTCGCTCACATTGAACGACTCGTTCGTCATTAGCCGTGAAGCCTTCAGGAAGAGTGCGGAGGAGACCGTGGCTTACTTTAACACCCCTGATGACGTCACTGATCCCGGATCACCGGAATACAATCCCAGGAGCATAACCTTCTCCGACAGTATTATCGACAAGATGGAGAAGATCATTTCGACGGCCTCGAAAATGGATTCCGAAGATGCCGCTATAAGCATCATCCTCTACGAGGAAATGCCTGCGTATTTCCTGGGCCAGAAGGACCTTGATGCAGTGGTTAAGATCGCTCAGGACAGAGCGCAGAAGGTCTTAAGCGAGAGAAAGTAAGGATAAAGAGCAGCTCATAAGGGTACCCGCGTTTGTTCCTTTAAGGCATGTTATAATTTTTATTAAGGCGTTGCCTTGGTAGGAAGCAATCAGTCTGAAGGATAAAGGGAACCTGTAAGTGAGCATGCTGCATTCAATATTCAACGAAGAATACGACATCAGATTCGAAGTGCGCGGCAACGGAACCGTCAGCAGCGAAGCTTTTGACGGCGATGTTACCAGAGCTCTCGAAAGATACGAAGCAGAGTGCGGGAGAGCCCCGCGCGATATTTCTCTGGTTATTGAAGACACGCTGAAAGCAGGCTTTGATTACGGCTTTACAGAGGTCGAGACTGCTTTTCTTGAAAGGCTCGAAAACCTTAAGGAACTGATACTTCCTGATTCCATAACTGAGATCAGCATGAGCGAGAAGCTTGAGAAGATCCTGAAGGACAACAACACTTTGATAAGGGGTTCTTTGGATTCATTCGCTGAGAGATTTGCAGCAGATACGGGCCATAATTTCAGGCCTGCTGACTTCATCATCGCAAGGTATGTGTACGAGAAAGTTCAGGAGACTACGCTTCTTACGGTTCAGTTTAAGCGCGACGGAAGCGTTCAGATCAGGTCGGATGTTGATTCGCCCGGTTCGTCTGCAGGCAACTCTTTCGGAGGTGTTTTTTATAATGATCTTCCTTCAGATTTCTGGATGAACACAACTGCAGAAGAGGTATCTTCGATGTATCCCGGTCTTGATGATGCGGTGGTCAAAGACGGCCGTCTGGCTGACTTTATCGCGAAGGCAAAAGAGCATAAGATATATATAGGCAAGAATTAATGATGATAGTCTCTTAGTAAAAGAGATAAATTGAGAGGAGGCAGTTATATGAGAGCATGTTTCAAACTGAAAAACGGAACACCGGTAGTCATTGAGGTCACTCAGTTGATCCGCTTTAACGAGGGAACGGTCGGCCTGATCCTGCCTTACTCGAAGCGTTTTGAGGCTAAAAAATTTGATAGTTACCAGACTACGGAAAAAGTGGATGAGAGAGATTACAACAATTGGTGCGAACAAATGATGCGTACCGGTTATCTGGATCTCAGCAGGACTCAATATGTATTTACGTCTGCTATAGCGGTATAACTTTTCCGTCTTTATGGAAGGTATAAAAAACAGCGAAGCAAACATATTGAATACCTGCTATAAGGTGTTTATTGACCGTGCCATGGAATGGTATGGCTTTGCTGTCCATCACGTCAAACTCGTTAAGCGCAAAGACAGCCATATGGGCGTAGAGACCGGGTACAAAAAGTGTAAAGATGTGCCTGTTCTTGAAGTGAATTTCCGTGAAGAAACATATAAAAAGCTTGTTGATGAGAGAGACTGCTTAACAGAAGAAGTATCAGATAACTTAAGAGACATGTGGTGGGATATTCTGCACCCCTACGAAGAATATATAGACCGCGATCAATGTTTTGATAACCGGATGCTCATTGAACCATATTCCTATGAACAGAGATGTTTTTTGGACTTTATTTCGAACCGCCAAAACGAAGTGTCCTCTCTTCTGGAAGAGAAGCTGGGAAAGCGTCCCAATAGAATATATCCTTCGAATAAGGGATTTAATATCGTGTATGAGACAGTGGATTATATGTTCCTCGGCATCGGAAGAAAATCCAAGAGCCTTGAGAAAGCCATCTATGAGAAGGCACAGGATTATGTCATGGAAAAGTACCGCGAGAGCATGGATTATCCGGATTTCTTCGTCAAATTCTGGAATCCGAACATGCGCGGATATAACGGCTATTGGTTGTGGTTAGGGTAATGAAGGGAAAACGCGTAAAGTGGATCGTTATAATAGCTGTCATTATGCTGATAGCATTACTATGCCCATACAGAGTTGTATGGAATACTGAGCAAACGGCTTATGCAGACCTTCCAGACCACCAAATAAAAGCCTTATTCTGGGATTACTCACATTTTGTTTCAGCTTCATATAATGATGGCCGGGGTTATGGACATGACGGCTCTTATATGATTTCTGAGGAATTGAGCATATTATTTGGCAAGGTCAATGTTTTCGAAAAGGAAGAAAAAATGATGTCAGGACCGGATAGATCTTTGATTCCGGCTGACGATACTTATAATGTTGTTGTGGATCAAATTCCCACAGCATAGATAAATGAACAGATAATAATCAGCAGTTAGAAATGCATTTGCGGAGTATATATGTCCAAATTAAACTTGCTTGTAATTCAAGATGTTCCTCCGAAGAAAAAAGACGGATGGTTTAATACAGTAGGGCTTGAAGCATATAATGCGCTTCAGTTATTCATGCATTTTTTCAAGAAGACGGAGATTGACGGCGCAGGAAAACTGACGATCTATGTCGGCGAAAAACCTGAAGATAAACCGGTCTATTTTTATGATGAGAATTTCAAGATCGCTGTTTATTATGTCGACGAACAGACCGTACAGAAAAGAAAGGATATCAAGCCCGAAGAGTGGGACAGTTTCTATCTCGGCATCATCGAAAATACACTGACAGACATTGCGAAAAGAGCCCAAAACGAAGCAGCCATACCCTTCATTCTTGAAGCTGTTGAAAATGTTAAAGCGACGGGATTTGAGCTTTTGATCCCTGTCAAAAAGCTCTCAAAGCAGTCTCCGGACAGATCGTTTAAAGCCAATACTTACAGGCTCCTGACGCCTCAGGGTGAGCTGGATTATGATGAGATCACTGATAAGAATAAAGAAACGGAAAGATATGAGATCTCAAAAGGATATACCAAATTCCCGCTGGATTGGGCGGTCCAAAAGTGTGAGTGGGAAGGCAGCAGATTTATGCTCAAACATAACCTCAGCACTAAGCCTGAGGTTTACATTGATGCAGATAAGAAAACTATGTATAGTCTTTTTAATCGTGAATTAAATTAATTAAAATAAGGATGTATGTTTTTTCGAGGTGTTCATGGCATTAAAGGGTAATAAGGAAAATGAATACTGAATCTTATCTGATAACAGTTGCTGATCTGGGATATTACGAGAATGAGAAGCAGATTGAAGTTCTCGTAAAAGACTATGATGATCACTATGAATTAAAGACTGTGGTTGACGGAGTGGAGTTTGAAGCTCAGGCAGATGACATGTTTTCCGCGTTCCAATTGCTTAGGGACAAGATGCTGAAAATGGCCTGGGGAATTATGTGCAACGCAGCCAGGATAAATGCTGTCCAATCGGGAATGATGCGCGATCTTGATGTTGTTTATCTGGTGGAAATGGGAAAACCCGCCGGAATGGATGATGTTCATGGTTTTTGGGATTATTGTGAAATGGAGAGATATGTATACACTGCAGAACAAGAGGCATTCAGGAAGAAGTGGATGGATAGTCTGAAGAAGCAATGGAGCGCAAGCGGGCTGCAGGAAATGAGTGTAATCGGCTTCCATAATCCGGATGAAGCGTATGGCTTTTTAAGCAATTGGTATTTATCGGCGTTTACTGTTGACGGGATCAGATTTTCGTCAATGGAACAGTACATGATGTATAAAAAGGCAATGCTCTTCGGAGACAGTGCAATAGCTGCACAAATAAAGAACACAGATGATGTTGTTACCATAAAAGAACTGGGAAGAAAGGTTTCCGGCTATAACGATTCTGTCTGGAATGGCATGAGGCAAATCATTATATACAAAGGCTTGCTGGAGAAATTCAGGCAGAATGATGATCTGAGAAAAGCCTTACTGGATACCGGCAACAACATCCTTGCTGAGTGTGCGGTAAAAGATTGTATCTGGGGTATAGGCTTATCTATGACGGATGATAACAGGAATGATCTTAATGCCTGGAAGGGACAGAATCTGCTCGGGTATACATTAATGCTCGTGCGGGATGAATTGCGCAATTCTGTTGAGCAGTAAAACCTGTATTTTTTGATTATGGGGTAGTTGTATGAGTATTAAAAAGCTGATCATTACCATTCCTTTGATCCTGATCCTTTTGCTGTCCGGCTGTGGATACGACAAGATCATTGTAGACAGTCCTTTGTCCGAAGATGAGATCATTGCGTATGCACAGAAGCAAATATACGAAGAGACCGGTGATACAGTTACCGTTGAGATCGTTTCGAAAAAGCAGTTAAGGGTGCCTACAGCCTGGATGGACGGCCCTATTGCTTATCAGAATGTCACTGACGGGACCGAATACGAACTTAAGATAATCAACGATAGGATCGGTTTCGAAGCGTCCGGAACATATAAAGATGCATATTATGTCTATGACAGGCAGCAGTATCCTAACGGCGCAGAGAATGATGCTGCCTTTTACCACAACTACACGGACAGAAAAGGGCACTATGATGTAAAAGCCGAATTCATCAACGCTTTGGATGAGCGTTTCGATAAGTATTACATTTACGATGACGTCAGCACAGATGATGGTCTTGATGTTTTCGTATGCTCGACTGATTTCGAAAAGATAGAGGGTATGATCAACGATCTTGAGGACATTACATTTAGATATAAGGAAAGGCATTATGTAACTTACAGTGTATATATCTATACGGATGAGAACGCATTTAACAGTACTGATTTTGAGAAATACAAGACCGGACACGAGGATTACAGCGGGCAGTCATTTGGTGAGCACATGATCAGTAATTATACCGGCAAAGCAGTAACAAAGATCTCCTACTGCAAGTCTTTTGACAAGGCGATCTTTGAAAGCTATGGTGCCACTGATGCGAAAACAGGCAGTAACGGTGAATCGCTTGATTCCTACGATTACATTGTCTTCTGGTACAGCGCCGAGCCCAATTCGTTTTCCGGAAAGTCCGGCCCCGGCGTATATATTTACGGTGTGAAATAACGGGAGAATGTGAGTGATGAAGATCAGACAGATCTTCGGATTCTAAGACAGGATTTATTAAGGCGGACATAGTAACTTATCGGTGGAGGCGAAAAATGGACTGGGTTGATGTAATTAATGAGACACTCTCATATTTGGAAAAGAACATCATGACAGTTCAGAGTCCAAAGGAGGTTGCTATGGAAGTTCATGTATCATCAAGTTATCTGCAGAACAGTTTTCAAATGATCACGGGTTATACCATCGGTGAGTACATCAGGAGCAGAAGGCTCTATCTGGCGGCTATGGAGCTGATAGAGAAAGACGTGAAGATCATCGATCTGGCAGCAAAGTACGGTTATGAGACGCCCGAGAGTTTTACGAAGGCATTCAGCCGTTTCCACGATGCCACACCCAATGAGATCAAAAAGAAGAATAAGCCTGCAAAGGTGTTCCTGCCTATGAAACTTAAATTCTCGGTCAAGGGTGCGGACACTGTGGACGTCATAATTGAGAAGATGCCGGAGTTCAAGGTGTTGGGCAAGGCGGATGTTTTCTCGAACGAGAACAAATATGAGAAGATCCCGGACTTCGTTTATGACTTCATAAATATGTATGGCGGAAAACTCAATGCTGATGTTTTCTACGGCATAAGTGTCGGCGACTGCGATACCATTACGGATGAGACCGGCAAGCCGTGGTCGAAAACGTATGAGGACATATCCTTCGGTGAGAGGTTTCTGTTCCTCACAGGTATTGATTACAAGGGCGGCAGGGTTCCTGAAGGCCTCACTGTGATAACGGTTCCTGAGACTGTTTGGGCCAAGTTCAAGTGCAGGGATAACTCTGCGGAGGCATCGCAGGAGATGCGCCGCTATATCTTCGGAGAATGGCTTTTCGAGGCCAACGAATATGATCTCGTTGATGAATATAACGTCGAGCGTTACGGCGTTCCGAACGATAACGGAGACGGCCTGCACAACGAGATCTGGCTGCCCGTGAGACGGAAGGAACATAAAGATTGATAAATTGCGAATTAATAATCGCAGTAGCTCCCAAGAAAAGCCCATCAGGATCAAGGTCGTGATGGGCTTAAGCAATTTATTGAGTTTTATGATACGCCATGTTCAATGATGTGCGCATTAGGGAAGAGGAGTTTCAGGCATAAGTAGCCTGGTAACTTATCATCACCATATCTTCCGTCGGCTCTTGGGAATTCTTGGAGTTTTTACTGCAGAAAAAGTAGACGTAATCATAATTTGTGGCATCGAATTCGCCGTTGTTGGTGATATCAGGCTCGCGTTCCAAAAGCTTCTCGATCTCTTCTTCGGGAAGCTTTTCCTTCGTAAAATACACTTCCCAGATTACGTATGAATCCGGATCGAGCTTCCGGATAAGCACTTTTTTATGAGAACCCAGTTGTTCGTAGTAATAACCCTTTTCAAAAGCATCCCTGCCGGAGATGTTCTTCTCGTAAGTGGCGGGCTCCATCTTATGAGTCGTTTCCGCAGCCTTGCCGCATGAAGCAAAACAAAAGACTGTCATAATGGCCAGCAATAACATGACTGCCTTAGTAAGTGTAATGTGTCTCATTTCGCTATCCTCCACAAATTTGGCGTGGCTTCCGACGTTACAATAGAATTATAACATCACAGTTCTCTTGATAACTTTTTCGCGAATTAACATAATTAGTTGAGACCAAACGCCGGCTTAGTCTATCTAATAGATAGAGAATGGAAAACAGAACTCCATTCGGTTGTGTACACAAGGAAAGAGAAGTAATGCAGATTGATGAAACGACAAGGCTTGTAAAACTTGCGAAAAAGCACGATAAGCTTGCCTTTGCCGAGCTGATGCAGGGGCACATGCAGGAGATGTACAAAGTCGGACTGGCAATCCTCATGAATGACGAGGACGTTGCCGATGCCGTCAGTGAGACGATCCTTAATTGCTTTGAGAAGTTGAACACACTGAGAGAAGACAAGTATTTTAAGACATGGATGACGAGGATCCTTATAAACAATTGCTATAAGATCCTGGAAGACAGAAAGCGGCAGACAGGTCTCGAAGAATGGGAAGAGCCTGCCGTAACTGACGAATACAATGTCGAACTCAAGGACGCTTTAGCTTCTATCGATGAGAAGTACAGACCGGCCATCACTCTATATTACTTGGGGGAATACAGCACCAAAGAAATTGCTTCGATGCTCCATATCCCGAAGAGTACGGTAACTACCTGGCTCCAAAGGGGCAGAGAGCAGCTTGCAAAGTACTATGGTGGTTAAGAGTTAATAGGAGGCATGATAAAAAGTAAAACAGGGGCAATGTGAAAGCTATCACGGTTGTATTATTCAAGTACAACAGTGAGACAGAGTAGAAACTAACTCGA
>CACZGS010000008.1 GCA_902780785.1 Oscillospiraceae bacterium
TTTAAACCTCCGTTTACCTGATACTTAATTATGTAACTGAAAAACTTGAAGGTGTATATATTCCTGAAAATTGTGTCTACTTTTACGTTACCACTTCAAACTCTAGGCAAAACCTCAGGCGACGCCTAGCATTCCGCCTGGAAAAAGGCCCATTTTACCCCAAACTCTAGGCAAAACCTCAGGCGACGCCCGGAGTTTCGCCGGATGTTTTCAGTGTTCCGGCTTTTGATGTATCTTCCCATAGCAATGCATCATCAGGAATCATGTCGTTATATGCGGATAAAACCTGACTGATAAAGTAGTCTTTATCGAAGTTATATTTATCGTACATAATCACATAGATTACTTCCCTACCTGGTCTATATATTTCTTTCGAAAAACCATAGATCTTATTACACGTCTTTACGTAATACTCGATCTTATCGGTCATTCCCAATATTTCCAAATAGGCACATCTGTCGATCTCATAGAAATTTATTAGACAATCCGGATTGATCGTTTCATTTATTTCCGCTAGATATATTTCAGGCTCATACTTAAATGGAATACCGATTTCTTTGAGCAGATCCAAACCCATTAATTCATTCTTTGACTTCAAATCCCCGTGTTCACTAACTGTTGGGTTATCGGGTGTGTACTTACCTAATTTTCCCTCACGAGCATTGTAGTATTCGTTATTCATACGGTGAGGATCTGAATACTGAACTATTGGGAACTTTACCTTAGGTGGGGCAAAACAATATCTGGAATACCATTCATTCAATAAGACATCATACTCTGCCTTAAGATTTTGGTACTCATTTATCTGTTCTATATAACACTTACCCAATTTTGATCTTGGACTGAGGATACGCTGATGACGAGTGCTTATTTTAGGAATACTCGGATCATATGTAATAACGATGTATCGCTTGCCATTTTTCTCATCAAAGTACCCATGCACCATCTTCTCCAACTTCAGCCTTCTATACTCCAGCTTTACCGCAAGCACTTTCATAGGGAATTCGATCTTATTCATAACGACATTCTCCTTCACGCTTTTCCCACATTATGAACAGCAAACAAAGCCTTGTGCGGGCGAATTGCTCCAAATGCAAAATAACGCCTCGAAAATGAGACTTTTTGGCAAAAATTGAGACTGGTCTCAACTATTTAGGCCTTTTCCTACAAAGATTATTGGTATAATCCAATTGTGGGTTTTGGTCTTTCGCGAAAACAGATGGGGTATCTATATGGGCGAAAAAGTATTTGAGAACAAGAACGTTTATTTCCCTGCATTTATCAAGCCGGTCATTGGCTTAATGTTGTTTGCGGCAATCGGATTGGTATCGTCAAACAGATTTTTCATCAAAGACGACACGCAAAAGCTGAACTTGCAGAACATGCTGATCGTCCTGGCGGCAGCGCTTGTAATCGGCGCCATAATGGGAATTGTTGCTATGCTGAAGATCCCGAAGATGAAGATCACCGTAAACAAGAAAGGCGTTGAAGTAATCAGAGGCAAAGCCGAAGGTTTTTACCCGCTTAAGGATTTCAGAGGTTATAAGACTACAAGAAGACAGAAAAATGAATTCGGCACACTCATATTTGAAGATGAAGATGATACTGACGACCAGTATCTCTTGATCGACTGTGAGGGATTCAGATGGGGTGATTTCAAAAAGATCGCAGACTGCATCAGGATCTTTAAATACAACGTTTTCCGCGATGGTGATTATCCGACTGACAAGCTCGAAGATGATCACTATGAGGGTTCCGACAAAGAGGTTTACGACCCAAAGAAATCCCGCAATCAATTGATTATCGGTGTCATTATCGCAATTGCCGTCAACGCAGGTGTAGCCTGGTTTTACATCAACAAGTACACACTATCAGGCGCAAAAGACATTTTGATCCTGCATGGCGCTTTCATTTTGGTGATGGCCTTTATCTGTTTCAGATTGTATCAGGCGTTGGTTAAGAACTCCGTGATCTCGATCCAGAACCTTTACCTCATGCCGACAGAGCTCAAGATCAACAATGAGACATGGCCTTTAAAACAGATCAAATCCATATACATAACACCGCCTTATCTTCAGAGCCAGGAAGAAGCTTACCGCAATCTATATATCTTCGAAAAAGATACCGGCAAAAGACATGCTTACTTTATAGAGAACAAGCCTGTGGAGTATGATCCTGAAGAAAAGTATTTCAGGCTGTATAACAGCATGATCGATCTGTGTAAGCAAAACAGGATCAAGGTTGAAGAGTTTGAACCATAAACGATTTAAAAGGTGGCCTCGTTGTTCAGTGAGGCCACCTTATTTACTTACACTTGAAGATCATTAAGCTCCGGTAAAGAGATCCGGTGTTTGGTTACTTTCTGAGATTACGTCATCGTTCTCGAAAGGAATAACCGCGAGAATGAGACTCTCATACATATCTTTAGTTTCCATTTTATTTTCCATATTACTCCCCCCTATTAAAAATCATCAGGAACAGGCGGTCTATATTTATACGCCGCTTTATTATACCTGACCATTGTACTGATCAAAACCTTAAGCGACCTTGTTACGGTAGCATCTTCCTCATGGTCAATGACAAGCCTGCAATAATACAACGGGCTGTAGTTTACGGTACCAAGACGTTTGTTGCCATCAAGGACTTTGATGTTATAAGTAAAGTTGATCCTGTATGCAGGAATACCTACGATCTTTATCACATAATAATCTCCCTCTTTAACAGGAGTAAGAACTTCATCGCCATACATAAAGACCATATTTTCAGTTACGCCTGTTAAATAAAGCTTCTCAGTGATCGTAGTATTAAGGATAAGACTTGCTTTGGCGATCTTTAGATCAGTTCCGTCAATCGTAAGATCGTTAAGCTCAGCCCCCGCGATGACTTCTTCAGCTGTTACAATGGACAGATCCCTGTCGTCACCTGAAAGAACGCTGTTAGCATAGTTGCCCTGATTGTAGTTAAAGTAGCTCTGGCAGGCTGTACCGTAATTGAGCATTGTCTTAATAAGATCCTGCTCCTTTGAATATGTATCAGGATGCTGGAGCATGTACTTGGCGTATTCCTGAACTGTATAGTCATAGGCCTTGCCTGAAGTCTCACCGTCAATGACCTGAGCAGTAATCTTAGAAGTCATCTCCTTAGCATTAACAGTGCACTTGAACACGTAATAGCCGCCTGACTGTGTAGCTACGGCACGTGATGTATCAGTCTGGGATTTAACATAGACTTCCTGTGTTCTGGAATGCTTGCCGTCAACACTCTTAATGGTAAATACCATCTTTGCGTTCTCGCTTAATGCATCTGCATTCTTGAAACGCAGATAAAAGTTAACGCCGATATCGCCTTCAAGGCTCAACGAGTAGCCGGAAAGAAGGTCACCGATCTCCATATCATCATGATCGCCCTTGAAAGTTACGTTAACATCAAAAGCCGATCCGGAATGGAACTTCGATTCATACTTTTCGAGATAGCTTACAGGTGAAGAAGGCACATAGCAGATTGTCTTCCTGTCTGCCTTAAAATCATCACCGTCTGTATCGATCCATGTAAGGTTTTCAGGATCGAAATTACAATATACAGCTTCTACATTTTTGCAATCATTGAATGAACTGCCGCCTATATAGACAACGTTTGATGAAATAACTACAGACTTAAGACTGCTGCAGCTCTGGAACGCATATTCTCCGATAGCTGTTTCAGCTGAGCCTTCACGGAAAGTAACAGCTGTAAGTCCATAACATTGACAGAATGCATAATCACCGACTACTTCTACACTGCCGGGGATCGAAATCTTCTCAAGATGAGTACACGTATCAAAAGCACGCATGCCAATTTCTTTCAAAGTGCTTGGCAAAACAACGGATTTCAGCTTCGTATTCTGGCAGAACGCATTAGCACCGATTTTGGTAACACCTTCAGGAATGGTCAGCGTTTCAAAATCGCAGTAATAGAATGCATTATCTTCGATAGTAGTCAGATTCTTAGGGAATTCGATCGAACTGATATCACAGCTCGCAAACAAACTTGCCGGAATAGTTGTCATGTTCTCAGGAAGTCTTACGGAAGTTATAGAGCTTCCTGCAAATACAGAATTACCAAATGTTGTAACTGAATCCGGGATATAAACATATTCAAGCGAACGGCAGCCGGAAAACAAATTTGAAGAAACTTTAGAAAGATTAGCCGGAAGAGTTACATTCTTAACTCCGGAAGCAGTAAACGCATAATCATCGATTGCTGTAATGCTGTCGGGAAGATTGATTTCACTGAGATTAGCGCTGCCTGCAAAAGCTGCGTTGCCGATATGTGTAACAGACGATGAGAGTGTAGCTTTTGTTAGGTTATTACAACTTGAAAATGCCCCATTTGCAATGCTGGTAACACCCTGCTCTATGGTAACGGTCTTGATGTTATCCTTATAACCAGCCCAAGGATTGGTTGAGAACTGCATCTCACCTGAGCCGCTGACAGTAAGACTGCCGTCAACATCAAGCGTCCACGTTACACCGTCTCCGCAGTCGCCACTGACAGGTTCTGTAAGCTCAGCCGCTGATACGGTTATACCACCCAAAAACGCAACTGTAACTACAGCCGCAACCATTGAAAGAATGGCAGTAAGAATTCTCTTATTTTTCATATGAGACCCCACAATTCTTAAAGAAACGACCAATGTCCATTAAGACCCTACAGAACAATAATATAATATTATCTGTCAAATTTATATGTTAATTTCATTACCCTATCCGGAGAATTTCCGACCGCCCTCAAAGCCAATGAAATTAAGCTAATCTTAAGGTTCGTTTTATTGCACCCCAAAATCAATAATGTTAATATTCTTTTATCTCAATATTATGGAGGGTAATATATGTTCTGTACTAATTGTGGATCACAATTTGATGATGGTAATTCTTTCTGCCCTAACTGCGGCACAAAGGTAGTATCAGTAGCTCAGCCCGTAGCAGAACCTGCTCCTGTTGCAGCTCCCATTGAATCAGCACCCGTTCAGGCTGCACCTGTTGAGGCAGCTCCCGTTCAGGCAGTACCTGTTGCTGCAGCAGCTCCGGTTGCTACACCCGTTGAGCCTGCTCCTGCACCGGCACCCGCACCTGCACCTGTTGCAATGCCTGTTCAGCCCGTTGCACCCGTTCAGCCGGTTCAGCCCGTTTATTCACAGGCTACACCTATCGCTCCCGTAACCCTTGGCACTAACGACAGCCTCGGCAAGACAATCCTTGTTTTGGGAATCGTTGCAGTTGCTTGCTGCGTCTTCTATTTCTTCTCATTAGCATCCATTATCTGCGGTGCTATCGGTCTTTCAAAGGCTAAGAAGTTCACAGAAGAGTGCGGTCAGCTTTACGGCGTAGCAAAAGTTGGTAAGTATCTCTCATTGGGCGGACTTATCGGCGGTTCCGTAATCACAGGTATCGTAGCACTCTACTTCTTCCTTATCGTTTTAGGTGCTGCAGTAAGCTCTCGCTGATACAACACTGTAAAGTAAAAAACAAGGCGATGTCCCAACGGCATCGCCTTTTTTATTGCTTACTTTTTCAATGTCTTAAGGAACTCTTCATAAGGCACATCGCACGAGTAATGGAGCGTCGAGTGCATTGATTTTATCTGCATCGGCGTGCGCCAGTCTCCGAAATCCTGTTCAAGCCTCTTCTCGTATCCTGTCTGCGCCGGGATCATGCGGTCTTCGAACGGAAGATCGATCGTGCCGTCGAACCATTCCCTGTCCCAGATAAATCTCTTGTTGCCCGGGAAAACGGTTACATAGCCTACCCTCTTTGTCTCAGGTCCGACCTTGGTTGCGGTCTTGATGAACTTCCTGCAGATCTTGTCTGACGACGTGAAGACTTTGCAGATCTTCCAGATGGCCTGTGCGACCTTGCGCTTGGTTGTCTTCTTAGCGCCGAATACGGATAATGCCCTGTCTGTCTGATAGCACTCGAAAAGGAACTTCAACCGCTTAAGTTTATTGGACTGCATCGCAAATGCGAGCTTGCCGTCGGGCACGTTATAAGCCGGGAAGATATCGACGAAGATGCCGCGGTTGCCACCCGGATTGTTCTCGATCTCCCATTCGGTAAAGCATGCGGTATCGCTCTTTCTTACCTTGAAGAGCCAGGGATAAAAGCCTTCTTCGGTCTCCCATGTCTGAAGGAAATACGGATATTGGAGTTCTTCTTTCGCGACCTTGCAGAACTTCTCAAGATCGTCCCTGTACATCTGGACATCGAGATCATCATCCCACGGAATAAAGCCCTTATGTCTTACGGCACCCAAAAGCGTGCCGCCGTCGGCATAGTATGTTATGTTGTGCTTTTTGCAGATACGGTCAATCTCATCCAGGATCTCCATCTGGACTGACCAAAGCTTCTTCATATCAGCCGATACTGTATAGCCGTCTCTAATCTCTTCTTCGAGGTTCATTTCCCTGTTCCCTTATTTTTCCTGAGCCTTCAGATTCTTCAGGTAGTCTCTGTAATCGGTATCAGTCGAGAAATTCAGGCCGGAATGCAGCGATGTGCCCTTAACGAACTGATGCCAGTCGCCGAACTGCGCCGTCAGGACTTCATCGTAATTCTGAGGTCCCAATATGGTTATGTCCTCGAAAGGAAGCTCAACCGTTTTGTCGAACCATGTTCTGTCCCAGACGAGCTTTTTGTTGCCGGGATCAAAAGAGATTACGCTGACTCTCTTAGTTTTGTTCTTTTCGAGCTTACTGAGCTCCAGATACTCCTTGCAAAGCTTCTCGGGGCTCGTGAAGATCGAATAGAACTTCCAGCGGAGCTGCTGCTTAGCCTTGAATTTGGTCTTCTTAACGCCGAACTTGGTAATAGCCCTGTCGATCTGATAGCAGCTGAAAATATCACGGATCTTCTTTAATCTTTTTACCTGCTTCGCGAAAACAGCATCGTCATCAGGAACGTTATAGATCGGGAAGATATCGACAAAGATACCGCGGTTGCCTTCAGGACTCATCTCGAGTTCCCAGTCGGTAAAGCATGTAGTGCCGCTCTTTCTTACTTTCAAGTGGAAAGGCGGATAACCGGGCTCAGTCTCGCATGTCTGAAGGAAGTATGGTTCCTTCAGTTCGTCCTTGCAGTATTCGATGAACTTCTCATAGTCATCGATATGCATGTCGAGATCGAAATCATCGTCCCACGGGATAAATCCCTGATGCCTTACGGCGCCCAGAAGCGTGCCGCCGTCGGCAATTACAGTAAGATTATGTCTTTTGCAGATCTGGTTTATCTGATCGTATATATCAAGGAATTCCGCCCAGAGCTTTTTCATGTCGGCGGAAATAAGGTAGTCGCATCTTACCTCTTCGTTAAGGTTCATAAGCTGTAAGTCTCCTTTAAGATCTGAACGGTATGAGTAAAGCCCGCTTCAGCGTCGAAGCACCCTCTCCATCCAAGTCCTATAAGGCTTGTGCTCTCAAGCGAAGAATTGCTCATTGGGTTAAAGCCCTTGCGCTCTTCGTCCGTGGGAAGTTCCATGCGGAGTTCAACGCCGGCGCTCTTAACAAGGATCTCAGCCATCTGCTTGATGCTTATGATCGAATCGGGATTAGAGATGTTATATGCGTGGCAGTTCTCACCGCAGAGAAGGACTTTGAGCATTGCAGATGCGCAGTCCAAGCAGTAACAATAGCTTCTGATCTGTGAGCCGTCGCTCTTCATTACGATGTCTTCGCCTTTTGCAACAGCATAAGACCATGCTGAAGCTACTCTGTTATCGTAAGGTGAAGCCGTAGGTCCGTAGATGTGGCCCGGGCGGACGATAACTGATTCAACGCCGTATTCGTCAGCATAAGAAGCGCACAATGTCTCAGCGGCCCTCTTGCCTACGGAATATGAATTTCTGGCCTTAAGAAGATCGATAAATCCGTACTGGCCTTCCTTGTAAGGCTCTGTGCCTTCCTTCTCACCATAAACTTCGCTGGAGCTGATATAAAGGATCCTCTTGGTGCCCTGCTCTTTCGCATAATCTAAGAGATACTTCATTCCGAGGAAGTTGCTCATCATGGTCTCAACAGGCTCTTTAACGATCATGTTGGGTGACGCGTTACTTGCGCCGTGGATGATGTAATCGGAATGGACATCTATTACGTTATCAGTCTTGGAAGCATCGTAAACTACGAAAGTGAAATCGTCCCTGTTTACGAGATCTCCGAATCTGCCGGACATTTCCTCAGGCCATCTGCCAGCGGCAAGGACCTGTATCTTCTTATCGTGTGTGTCGTTATAACGGAAGATGATATCTACAACAGCTGAGCAGACAAGGCCTGCAGCTCCTGTTATCATCAGGGACTTTCCCGCAAGTTCGTCGAGCTCGGGTACTACTTCAATGACCTTATCAATGTCAGCTATCCACTTCTGATTATCGTAAAGCATATAAGATCCTCACTTAAGCCAGTCTGAACGCTTTGCTGCGAGAAGCGCCTTGAAGATATCGATATCCTCAACGGTCGTAAGCTTGATGTTCTTCTCGGAACCTGCTGAGAAATAAACCTGCTCACCCATCTCGATCTTCAATGTGCATGAAGCAACGGAGTTTGTAATGCCTGCCTCAAGTGCTCTTCTGTGAAGGTCGCAGATGTCGCCGATCCTGAATGCCTGAGGTGTCTGTGTTCTCTTAAGTCTGTCTCTCGGATAGCTTCCGACGGATACAAGACCGTCTTCAGTCTGCATCATGGCCTCTGCGCAAGGAATAACCGTAATGGCGTTGCCGTACTGCTGTGCGACTCTGATGTTGTCTGAGATGATCTCAGCGCTTACCATCGGACGGATCGCGTCGTGAATGAGAACGAGGTCTGTTGGCTCGAAATGCTTTTCGAGCTCCATAACACCGTTTCTTATTGAATCCTGGCCGTTCTTGCCGCCCGGAACAACATACTTGAGCTTGGTGATGTTGAACTGCTTGGCATAAGCCCAGAGGACCTGGTCCCAGCCTTCGATGCAGACAACTGCGATGCAGTCGATCTCCGGATGATTCTCGAAAGCTTCGAGTGTATATACGATTACAGGTCTCTCGTTTACAGTGATGAACTGCTTCGGGATGTCCTGATGCATTCTGTTTCCGGAACCGCCGGCGATCAATAATGCTACGTTACTCATTTTATTCCTCCGTATTAAGTTTAAACTCTGCACAGCTGTGAATGACCCTGTCCTTCTCAGGCGGCAGCCTCATGTAGTCATTATAAAGGTTCTTCAGATATGAATCGTAATCTGAAGGTATCTTAAACATCTCACCGTTAAATTCTACCTCAATTAAGTCCGTAAACAGAGACTTCGAAAAGACTTCGCGGTTATAACTGATAGCCGACGGGACAGCAACGACGCCGGTCTCTTTCTTCGTGTGATCGAGCTTTGCGCAGATCTTAAGATAGAATCTCATTCCGAAGAAGACATTCAGAAGTCCGCCCATCCTGCGTCTTGAAGCATAGTATTTCCTGACTTCCTCATCTGTCTTGCCCTTCTCAAGGATTATCGGTGAAGGATACTTGTAGTCGCCGATAAAGCTCGAAGCGTGGAAAGCAAAGTCATAGAACTTGCCGATGAACTTTCTCTTCGAAGCAGATGCGGGAACGTCCTCAATGATGAACACGTCGATAAATACGCGCCTGTATTCTGCGGGAAGTCCTGCATAGACAACTTCGGTAAATACCGAATTCTTTAAGAAGAGCTTCGGCTTTTTATTCGTATATTTGCCGTCCAGAGGTTCAACGAGATCGTATTTATCGGTCATCTCGGAAAGAACAGCCTCTCTGAACTTCACATATTCCGAACGGAGCATCATGATATCGAGATCGTCGTCCCACGGGATAAAGCCCTTGTGACGTACGGCGCCGAGCATAGAACCGCCTGACAAAAGGAACGTGATACCGTGCTTATCGCATACTCTCTTAATGTCCATGAGCATGTCAAAGAGCGTATTATGGAGCAGCTCGATCTGCTCATCCGAGAATACGAATTCGCTGAAGACTTTGGAATATATATCTTTCTGCTTCTTCATTGCCATATCTTATGTCTTGCGCAAAAGCGTCTTATACAAAAACTTGCGGAGCCAGTTAGGCGCAAGGGCACCTGCGCATCTGACCGTAGTGCACTTGAAATACTGGCCTTTAGTAATAAAACCGGTATCCCTCATATACTTGAAGAGCTCCTTTACGGCTTCGGCATAAGCCTTTCCGCCTCTTCTCTTATACATGTTCGCGCCTGCGCGCATCCAGAGAAGCGATTCCTTGATGTTATAGCCTCTGAAGCCGTGCTGGAGGACACGTACCCAGAGATAATAGTCTTCAAGCTTGAACGTGATATATCCGCCGGATTCTTCGATCGCGGTCTTCTTATACATTATGCAGGGATGGTTAAAAGGGCATCTGGTCTTGCAGTATTCGTATACTTCTTCAGGCTCTACGGGGAGCTCTCTTCTGGATTCAATGACATCCTTTGTCTCAATGAATTCTTCGATAGTACCGGAGACAAGATCAACATCATCTCTTGATTCAAAGATCTTGAGCTGCCTCTCGCATCTGTCGGGATATGAGATGTCGTCGGAATCCATTCTGGCGACAAGTTCATTCTTGCAAAGCTTGATGCCGATATTAAGAGCGTTTGCAAGGCCGCCGTTCTTTTCGAGCCTTGTAACATGAAGAACATCAGGATGAGCCTTCACATGTTCTTCGATAACGCTGTCCAATTCCTCATTCAGGGGGCCGTCGCAAATAAGTACGAAGTCGTTCGTCTGAACCGTCTGATTCCAGATACTGTCCAATGCTTCACGTAAGAATTCTGCCTTTTCCTTGTGATAAACACTCATCAGAACAGAATAATTATCCATTTGCGCGATTTCCTCTTTTACCAAAGTCTCATTAGATAATAACAAATAATCTAATAAAGACAAAATAAGAAATAGGCAAATCAGGCAGGAAAAACCGCTTTTGTCGCAACAACGGGTATTCCGGTGCCCGCGCAGTCTTCAATAAGGACGTCTCCTATAGCCACGGGAGCCTTGCAGGAAGCCTGATTTATTGCTTCCATGACCTCGAAAATCTTATCCTTCGGCACGGGTTCTTTGGTCTTGCAGCTGACACGGTCAGCAACTCCGCCCGTGACCTTGATGGTCGTCGTTACGGTCCTTACGGGAGATCTGACCTCATTGCAGGCATATACAAAGCCTCTCTTACAGGTGTTTCCCGTAACAGAGATGATATCGTCACCTTCCATCACTACGGATATACGGCAACCCATGGGACAATTTATGCATGTAAGTTCACGTGTTTCCATATCAGTTCTCCGTAATCTTGATAAGTATCTCAGAAGGCGCAGGATCCAGGTCTTCCTTCTTCAGAATGACCTGTTCCATCTCGCCCGGCGTGATAATCGGCTTTCTTCTGTGAAGCTTGCTCCCGCCGTCAAAGGTGACATCGATATAAGAGTCCTTATAGACGTTTCCGGACCTGAATCTTATGACCAGATCACCGTCCAATTCATTAACCCTTACAGTTGAAGGAACGGTATAACGCACGCCGCTGCCATTCTTCACCTGAATTACAGGCCCTCCGCCGTTACCCTTATTCTTAACATATCTTGCAGCGCTTCTCCCCGCCCTGCCTGATTCTTCGGATACGTAATCGACCAGGTCATGGACGTGGAGGACATTTCCGCAGGCAAAGACACCTGGAATCGAAGTCTCAAAGGATTCATTAACAACAGGTCCGTTGGTTGCAGGATTTATCGCCACGCCGGCTTCTCTAGAGAGTTCATTCTCAGGTATCAAGCCGCACGACAGAAGCAACGTATCACATGCAATCTCCTGTTCTGTGCCGGGAATGGGCTTGGAATGATCGTCAACTTCAGCGATAACGACTGAAGTCACACGTTCCTTGCCCTTAATGTCGATCACCGTATGGGATAAGAGCAAAGGAATGTCAAAGTCATCAAGACACTGGACTATATTACGCTTGAGGCCACCGGAATAAGGCATAAGCTCACATACGGCCTTTACCTTCGCACCTTCCAATGTCATACGGCGCGCCATGATAAGGCCGATGTCACCTGAACCAAGGATTACGACTTCCCTGCCGGGCATATAACCTTCAATGTTTACAAGGCGCTGAGCCGTTCCCGCAGTGAAAACACCGGCAGGACGGAGTCCCGGAATATTAAGAGCTCCTCTCGGACGCTCGCGGCAGCCCATGCATAGAACAATCGCTCCGCATTCGACCGTAAACACGCCCTCATTGCTGTTAACTGCTGTAACGGCTGAAGAATCAACATCAAGCACCATGGTATCCAGCATATAGCGGATCCCAAGGCCGTCTAACTGTTCTTCGAACCTTGCTGCATATTCAGGGCCAGTCAGCTCCTCATTGAATGTATGAAGCCCGAATCCGTTATGAATGCACTGGTTTAATATGCCTCCAAGCTCGTGATCGCGCTCGAGGATCAGGATATCCAGTGTGCTATCTTCTTTTGCCGCAGCTATAGCAGACGCAAGACCGGCAGGACCGCCGCCGACGATTACGATATCAGCCTTCATCTTTGGTCCTCCCTATAACGATCTTGGAATCCCCGCCGCTCTTCGTGATCTCATCCAGAGGCAAGCCCAATTCTCTTGAGAGTATCTCCATTACACGGGGAGAGCAGAATCCGCCCTGGCATCTGCCCATGCCGGCTCTGGTCCTTCTCTTAACGCCGTCCAGGGATCTTGCACCAAGCGGACGTCTTATCGAATCGATGATCTCGCCTTCCGTAATGGTCTCACAACGGCAGATGATGCGTCCGAATTCCGGATTCTCTTTTATAAGTTTTTCGCGGTCTTCAGAAGATAATTCAAATGGTCTTACAACGTCTTTGCAGATACCGTTCCAGGTATCCTTCAGCTTTAATGAGAGCTTTCCGGATATCATCTCAGCCATATATTCGCCAACCGCAGGACACCCGGTAAGGCCGGGTGATTCAATGCCCACACAGTCAAAGAAACCGGGACATCCTTCAGCTTCCTCAAGGATGAATTCGCCGCCGTCTTCATGGGCTCTGAGCCCTGAAAAGCCCGTTATTACTTGCTTTATAGGCAGTCCCTTAACATTTTTGGCGGCGCCTTCCTGCACCTTTACAAGGCCATCTGCCGTTACGGGCGCTTCATCCTTATCGTCAGTATCGACCGCAGTAGGACCGATAAGAGTGTTGCCGTGGACAGTAGGCGTTACGAGTATTCCCTTACCCATTTTCGTAGGCTGAGGGAAGATAATATGCTTAACAAAGCCGTCCAATGAACGGTCGAGGAGCATGTAGTCGCCTCTTCTGGCAGTAATGTGATATTTCTTATCAGATACGAGATTGTGGAGCTCATCAGCGTGGCACCCTGCAGCGTTTACGACAGCGCGGGTGATGAAAGTATCTTTATCAGTCACAACCGACCAGCCATTTGCGGTGCGGCGGATATCAGTAACTTTGGTGTCGAACATGAATTCAACGCCGTTCTGCTCGGCGCATTCACCCAAAGCAATATTAAGTCTGAAAGGGCAGATAACGCCTGCAGTCGGAGCATAAAGAGCGCAGACGACATCATCAGAGATATTAGGCTCTATCTCACGGACTTCATCAGCCTCAAGGATCCTCATATCAGGAACTTC
Source organism: Oscillospiraceae bacterium (assembly GCA_902780785.1). Taxonomy (GTDB): domain Bacteria; phylum Bacillota; class Clostridia; order Saccharofermentanales; family Saccharofermentanaceae; genus Saccharofermentans. The sequence continues at coordinate 13,652 of CACZGS010000008.1, forward strand.
ATTGGTGATGCCCCTGGCGTAAAGATCTTCAATGCCGGCACGGTTCGCCTCATCAGTACAAACTACAAGGGATCCTATCCTCTTAAACGGGATATACAGTTCTTCGCAAAGAGCTGTCATAAGCTCATTGCCTCTGATATTCATCTTTGCTTTAAGGGAACCGGGCTTGGCATCGTAACCCGCGTGGACCAAGCCGCTGTTGGCTTTGGAAGTGCCGCAGCAGACATCCTCGTCCTTCTCGATAACGAGCACAGAACAGTCATAGCGCGAGAGCTCTCTTGCTATCGCACATCCTGTTACGCCTGCTCCGATGATGATCACGTCAAATGAATTGTCCATAAGCCTTTGCACCAATAATCAGAAAAGCCGTTACGTCAATTCAATTATATCAATTATTTGCAGTCTGCGTCGTGCATTTCTTTCGCACGCTCGCTGTCAAAGCCCTCTGTGCTTTCCTTCTGGAACAATATCTTGATGGTCTCGAAAATGATCTGGAAATCAAGTAAAACGCTGTAGTTAGCGATATATGTGAGGTCGAGCTTCAGCTTATCAAGAGCTGAAGTATTGTACTTTCCGTATACCTGGGCATAACCTGTAAGTCCGCCCTTGACCTTCTCTCTGAACTTGAATTCAGGGATGTCGTTGGTGTACTTGATAACGTGCTCGTAACGCTCAGGTCTCGGTCCGACGATGCTCATATCTCCTGCGAAAATATTGAACAGCTGAGGGAGCTCGTCTACTCTGCATGCACGGATAATGTTGCCGACCTTAGTTATTCTGTCGTCCTTCTCGCCTGCCGGATGCGGACGTCCGTCCTTCTCGGCATCAACGATCATGGAACGGAATTTTAAGATCATGAAGTGCTTGCCGCCCTTGGTTACACGCTCCTGCTTGAAGAATACGGGACCGTGGTCTTCAATCTTGATGGCAAGAGCCGTGATGATGAATACAGGGCTGAAGATGATAAGCGCAAGACCTGAAAGGATAATATCCATTGCCCTCTTCGCAAATCTCTGACCGAAGCTCATGCCGAAGTTACGGCTCAAATAAAGAGGAGTATCGATAACGTTGATACTGTCAGAGCACTTAAGGATAATGTCAGCGATCTTGGGAACGACATAAGTCCTGACATCCTTATCAAAGCACATCTTAATGATCTTGTTCTCAACAGGTGACGGAACATCATTAATCAGAACGCTGGAACTTCCGTTAATTACGGCTTCGAGATCAACACCGGGATCGTCAAACTTGACCCTGTTTACGACCTGATACTTATGAGGAAGGCATGCAAGCTTATCTTCGATGTTATTCGGGTGATAGCCGTAGATAAGCGTAATATTCAAAGGCGGAATGATCTTCCTGTATATGAAGTTCATGATTATGACCAGTACACCCAGAACTATGGACTGCGCTAATGCAAGGAGCATATATCTCCAGGCAAAATCCAGCATATATCTGAAGTTGTTCTGGATCGTTGCAGATACCAGGATCTCGGCAACACCGGTGATAAAAAGACTTAAAGAAACGCTTACAGTCTGCTTCGCGATCCTCTCAACACCGATCGAGAAAGCCCTGCAGAATCTTCCGAATATGATGAACATCATGATGTATATGATAGCCGACATCGCGATGTTGCCCATGCCGAGCAAACGTTTGGTATTGTTATTCTGGTTGTTAACGTAATCCAGCCACACCAGCATGAAGCTCATTGTGGCAAGCACCGTCAGAATGACTGCGCAGATGCCGCGGTATATATATCTTGAACCCTGACCCTTGGTCTTGGCCTTCTTAGCTGAAACGCTGTTATTATCTTTACTCATCAGTTCTCCATAAAACAAACACAAATATCAACGCTATTATACACTAAATCTTTTTAATCAATAAAAAATCGGTGCCCAATAATCGGGCACCGTTTGTCACGTTGATCAGATATTTGCCAAAATCAGATCTCGTCGATCAGTGTAATGATCTCCTTGATGGACATAAGCCTGTCGTCAACTTCCTTGGCTCTGTGATACTTAAGGATATCCTCAGCAGTCTTCTGCATTGCAGGGAAAGCTGATCTTGTGAGCTGGTTTGCATAGATAACGATATTAACGCCGTGTGCTGCGAGCTCTTCTTCAGTGATCGTGTTGAATGAAGAAGGAACAACAACGATAGGAGTTGTCTTATCGAATTCTCTGAACTTGTCGCAGAATTCAAGGATCTCAGCAGGATCCTTCTTGCGGCTGTGGATCATGATGCCGTCAGCACCTGCAGCAACAAAGGCCTTGGCTCTTGCGAGAGCGTCTTCCATACCCTGCTCGAGGATAAGGCTCTCGATACGGGCGATGATCATGAAGTCGTCTGTGAGCTGCGCTCTCTTACCTGCAGCGATCTTGGCACTCATCTCTTCGATGGTTGCCTGTGTCTGCTTAACTTCAGTACCGAACAGTGAGTTCTTCTTCAAGCCCTTCTTGTCTTCGATGATAACTGCAGAAACGCCCATTCTCTCAAGTGAACGAACCGTATAAACGAAGTGCTCTGTAAGTCCGCCTGTATCACCGTCGAAGATGATAGGCTTTGTCGTAACTTCCATGATGTCATCGATCGTTCTGAATCTTGATGTCATGTCAACGAGCTCGATATCGGGCTTACCCTTAGCCGTGGAATCGCAAAGTGATGAGATCCACATTGCATCGAACTGCTCGAGCTTGCCATCGTGCTCTACTACCGTCTTCTCAACGATAAGACCTGTAAGACCGCTGTGAGCCTCCATCGTCTTAACGATAGGAGTCATCTTGATAAGCTGTCTTAATCTCTTACGGCGGTATTCAGGCATAGCGAGCTTTTCTCTAAGCTGCATGTCGATCTTCTTGACCTTCTCGTTATATGTGTAAGGAACGTCGATCACTTCGCCGCCGTATTCCTTAAGGAGCTCTGCAACATGCTCGCGGATAGCGCTCTCAGGACCATTCTTCCAGTTGTCGCCGTGGATTACATAATCAGGCTTGATGGAAGCGATAACGTCGTTATACATGAAGTCATTCTGGACAACGACCTCGTCAACGCCTTCAAGTTCCTTATAGAGCTTGATCCTCTCCTCAAGAGAAGCCGTAGGGAATCTGTTGTATTTGATGAGTGCCTCATCTGTAAGAGCGCCTACAACAACGCGGCCGTGCTCTTTTGCCTTCTCGATGATGTTCAGATGTCCGTCATGGATAACGTCAGTGCAGAAACAGGTATATACAGTCTTCATGGATCAATTCTCCTTATAGATAACAGGGATCTGGATGTTGTTTGTTTTCAATGCTTCTTCGAAAACAGCGAAAAAGTCTTCTATATCCTTTACGTCGATCGCGCCCAAAGCACAAAGTCTGAATGTGTTTGTGGAGCTGATCTTGCCGGGATAGATCGTAAAGCCTCTCTCGTAGCAGTAATCGTGAACCTTCTCGAAGCTCCAGTTCGGATCATCGGGATAGATTGCAGTGCTTACAAGGCCGGCGCGTTCTTCAGGCTTGATGACCTGCTTAAAGCCAAGCTTATCAAGGCCTTCGTTGATCGCGTTAAATACTCTGGTGTGACGGGCCCACTTGCCTTCCTCACCTTCAGCCCAGTATTCCTTGATGCCCTGGAGTGCTGCATAGATAGTCTGTACCGGAGGTGTAAAGTGCATCTCGCCGGTCTTTTCGAAGCAGTCGTACTGAAGGAAGAGATTGCAGTAATAACTTCTCTTGGGGTAATCTTTTGACTTCTCGATGATGGCTCTGTTGCCTACTACGAAAGAAAGTCCTGTCATGGCCATAAGACCCTTCTGAGCTGAAGCCATGCAGAAATCGATATTGTCTTCTTCAATGTTGATCGGACGCATAGCATAAGTGCTCGTCGTATCAACAGTAAGGATGGCACCGTACTTATGAGCAAGAGCGCCGATCTCTCTGATGGGATTTAAGATACCCGTGCCTGTCTCGTTATGAGTCGTGTGAACAAGCTTGATGTCGGGATTGTTCTTCAAAGTCTCTTCTACTACCGCAAGGTCAGGTCTCTGGTTAACAGGAAACTTGAGATCGATATGAGGAAGTCCGTAGAATTCGCAGATCTCAACGGCTCTCGTGCTGTAAGCACCATTATTTACAACAAGAACCTTGCCGCCTTCAGGAAGCAGAGAATTGATGCACACATCGATATTGATCGTGCCGGATCCGCAGAAAAGCACTGAAGTATATTTCTCGAGATCACCGTGAACGATCCTTACGAGATCTTCACGAAGGCCCTTCATGAGTGAAGCAAACTCTTTTTCTCTGGGACAAATATCAGGTACGACCTGAGCCATCTTAACCGTATCTGTCGTTGTGGACGGACCGGGATTTAAGAGAACATTTCTTTTGACAATCGGATCCATTAAAACGCCTCCCGCGTTCATTTTACGAGTAAATCGAACTCAATATTAGCACAACAGGAGGCAAAAACAATATATATTTAGAAATAAGCGTTCATTTTTCACCAATATTGCCCAGAAAAATGAACTATTCTGTCTGATCAGACGTCGTAACTCTTGTCGAGAGCCTTCAATTCGTTGAAAGAATCGATCTCAACGATGTCTTCGTCAAAGCATTCCTTGACCGCAACTTTGTAGTTATCCTTGCGGTAAACAAGGGGTACCTGCTCCCAGTATCTCTCGCGTCCGCCGGGTGTCTGGAAGACATCTTCGATATCCTTTGAGAGTTTATGGCCGTCAGCCTCATTCCAGTAAGAGATGCCGACCATCTGCCAGCAATCGAGGCCTCCCACCTTCTCTTCAACGATAATGCCGTCTTTAACCGTAAAGCACCAGTCGTCGGTACGGTCCTTCTTAATAGCAAGGAAGTCTGAAGAATAGTGATATTTCTTGATGATAGCAGGGTTGCTGCAGACGAGGTCAGCTTCCAAAACATAAGCATTTGAGAGCATATATCTTGCGACAAGAGCGCTCGAAATGTTATTTGCATCGTTGTAAGACGGGTTCTCAAGGAACTTGATCATCGGATATTTGTAAAGAAGCTGGTCGAACTGCTCAGAGAGATAACCTCTTACGATATAGATCTCTTCGATCCCTGCTGCAAGGCATGCATCGATAAGGGAATCAATGATGCGCTGGCCGTGAACTCTTACGAGCGGCTTAGGCGTATTAAGTGTGATCGGAACCATTCTGGAACCGAAGCCTGCAGCGATGAAGACTGCTCTCTTTGCCCTGTAAGGCTCAAGCGCCTCCAAGCCCTTGCTCGTGATCTTGCTCTTCTCGATGTAGCCGAGATCGGTAAGCTCCTTGATCGCCTTATTTACGGTACCGAGAGAATAACCGGTATGCTTCTCGAGATCACGCTGGGAGAATGCCTTATCGGCAGTAGCCAAAGCCTCTAATATATCGAATTGCTTTCTTGTAAGTTCAGTGGTCATATAAGCCTCCAATCATGAATTGCCAAGTATTTTATGATACAGGAGATCGATGGAATCTCTGTCAAGTTTTATCGGGTGGTTCTTCAACCTGTCTACATTAACAGAAGATACGAGCAATATAAACTCCTCTTCCGTAGCTTCAGGCGTCGACATATTCAGTCTGGAATACAATCCTTCCAGATATTCACAGACCTTGTAAGGATCATTGTAGCCGAACGTCTCGGCGATGTAATCCATTACGGATTTTAAGTAGTCCGCCCCTCTCGGATCGATGCATTTATCAATGTTTTCGAGCATCCAGGGGAACAAAGACTTTACGCAGAGCATGGCAGAATGTCCGTGGGCAAGACCGTAAAGAGATGTCATCTTATAGCACATCGCGTGGCCTGCGGTAGTCTGTGTGATATTGATCGCCTTGCCTGCTTTATAAGCAGCCATAAGCATCTCAAGGTTTGCCTCATCGTCGTTTGCAAGATAACCGTCCATGTTATCAAGGATCAGATGGATTGCTTCGCTCGCATATGCCTTGCTCTCGTCAGTGCTGTTAACTGACCAGATGGATTCTATCGAATGACAGAGAGCGTCGAACATCGTGCACTTTCTCTGATAGAGCGGCAGCGTCTTAAGAAGGCTGCTGTCCATGAGGACCGTCTTCGGGATAATACTCTCGTGAGTAATGGACTGCTTCGCGCCGTTATAGTATATAACCGCATATCTTGTAGCCTCAGAGCCGGAACCTGCCGTTGTAGGCACTGCCAGGAACGGAATATCGTTGGGCTTTATCTCCTGCTTAAGGAAATTCTTAGACTGATCCATATTCGAGAAGAGCTTTATGCACTTGGCAACATCCATTGCCGAGCCGCCGCCGATCGCAATGAGCGCACCGCAGGATTCCTTATTGAACAGTGAGACGCCTTCAACAACAAAGTCATAAACAGGGTTCGGCGTGAAATCGCTGAATCTTACGATCTTTATTCCGAGCCTTGCCTCTACGCTGTCGAAATATCTCTTGATCGGCATCGCATCCAAAGCTGCGCCGCAGACCAGCATGATAGATCTCGCACCGCAGGAAGCGATCCACTTATCGAGTTTCTCGTAATTATTCTCAGCCGTGATGATGCCTTCAACGGACTTCCAGACATTAAGCTCAATATCGCGGTTCTCCTGATCCGTGATCTCACCGCTGAAAGTATTCTCGATAGACTTATACTTGGCATCAGCTGAATACGGGAATTCGACAAGCTTTCCGCCGTATTCTTCAAGTAGCTTTATAACCTCTTCCCTTATAGGCTTCTGGTATCCGGTTACCCAGTTATCGCCGTGAACGACGATATCGGGCTTATATTTGCGGATATTGTCCGCATAAGACAATGTGTCCTGGTCAACTACCCTGTAAACGCCTGCAATAGATGCAACGAGGGCTTTACGCTCTGATCTCGGAACGATCGGGGCACGCTTATAGCTTGCTACAACCTCATCTGAAAGAACGCCAATGGTAAGTTTCCCAAGCTTTGCGGCCTTCTTGATGATCGAGATATGTCCGCCGTGGATAACGTTCGTGGACAAGGACATATAGACTGATCTGTTCTCGACCTCCTTAAGCCTTGCTGATACGACAGCCAGGTCTTCAGGATTATCGATCTCGGAGCAGAGCCTGTCCTTAACGTCAAAAGCCGCGATATTACAAGCGCCGTCCAGTTCATTAAGGGCATTTTCCGCATAGCACTTGCGGTTATCGCTCTCACAGAACTCGATTATCTTATCAAGCCAGAGTCTCCAGTCAGCGCGGTTAAGCTTATAGAGAGCCTGCGCTTCCATGGCATTTTCGAAGTAATTAACGCCGACCTTCTGGACAAAACCGTCCTTGATAACGGCCTTAAAGTCTTTCTCAGGCAGCGGTATCGTCGAAGAGACCTTCATGCAGCTCGTGGGACATGCGAGTATGTCTTCCAATACGGAGCACTCGAAAACAAGGTCACCGTGCATCAGCACGATATCATCATCAAGATAATCCCTTGCGCAATAGATACTGTAGATATAGTTTGTCTCAGCATAAAGCGGGTTATTTACGAAGGTGAAGTTCATCGGGAGCCCCAATGAATTGCAGTATTCAACGAGGATCGTATCAAAATAACCCGTCGTCATTACGACTTCGGTTATACCGCAGCTCTCAAGAAGTCTTAATTGCCTGGATAAAATAGTCTCGGTGGCAGATACTTCTGTCATGCACTTGGGGTGTTCAGACGTAAGGACGCCCATCCTGTGCCCCAAACCGGAATTAAGAATCAATGCCTTCATCTATATGCCTCAACTACTGAATTTCAAGGAGGATCAGATCCCCTGAAAACCCATTATAACACAAAGCAAATTTACAACTTTTTACAGTGGAAGGTCACTCTTTTATCCTGACCCGGATAACATTCAAAGTGCAGGACTTGCCGGATGTATTGGATACCTTGAACTCACAATTATCAGTAGTGTTATCTAGCGTAAATTCATATTCTATGACGCTATCGGTGTGCTTTATCACTTTTCCCGGGATCGTCCTGATCTCCCCATCTTGCTTGTAAGTTACGCCAAATCCTATATCAGTAAGGCCGGCACCTTCAACCTCCATGGTATAGGTGCCCGGAACCAATGTCATATTAGGTCCGAACGAGACGCCGTCAGGATCAAGTTCACGCATTCCTTTGTTATCAGCACCGCGGACTACATACTGGGAACTGAAGAAATCACTGTGATAAACGTATTTCTTTGTTATCTGACTACTTTCGATATTGCAGTACGATGAACCGTTGTTATGTGCGGTTATCCTCAAGTTCTTCGTTGCCTCATCGAGCTTAAACTTCAAGACTATATGCTCATTACTTCTTGATACAACTGTACTTGAGATTTCATGAGGCCTGTTCAATGTGGTCTTTTTAAAATCCTTTACTACCACGGGATCGTACTGGATACCTGCATCGACAAGATCCAGATCTGTGCCTGTAATGATGACATAGTAATCATCAGGATAAAGCTCAACATTTCTGGTCTTATATTCCTTGCCAGGAGCGACAGTATAATTGTCTGAAACAGTAATATTTCCTATCAGTCCGTAGAGTTCATCGTAACTGCCGAACCCGTAAACATAGTATCTCTTTACGAGTTTAGTGTTGTCAAAGACATCCCAGTTCACTTCTTCAGGTGTCTCATAGATAATGTGCCGGTCCGGAACATTCTTTATCAGTCTGCTGTCCCTTCTCTGATCTTCAGATAATACCCAGAACACTTTTCCTTCGGGATGCTCATAGACATGGGATTTGAGCTGAAGCCATTCAAATGTGCGGTCGTTGTTTTCGCCTTCATTTAATTCATCGCTGCTTATCCAGACTTCAAGATATCCGTTTGAAAGCTCTGTTAAGACGTTTCCGTTCCAGAAAGTGGCATAGCCGTCCTTATAACCGTTTTCAGTCAGGAAAGCTGTGATCTTCTTAAGCTCTGAAAGATCATCTCTTTGGGAAAAAGTCTTGTATTGGCAGGCACTTGTAATCAAAATCAATCCGCAGAATATGATCACGGGAATATATCTCATATTGACCTTATTCCTGATCTCTTCAAACAAAAAGAATATACAGGGAATCGTCATCCATATTAGAACAAGGCTGTGTCTGTCTTTGAAGGTTATATCAGTAAAAATGAAAACAAGCACATAGAACAAATATGAAGCAAGTGTCAGCAAAGAGAATCTGAAATACAGGTCTTTCTTCTTCCTCTTTAATCCCACGATAAGCGAGACAACGAAAACCGCAAACCAGACAAAGCTGACGATGTTATGAACGATATTAAAAGAAAAGACCTTACCTTCCGTATATCCGAAATTCAGAAAGTAAAATGCAATGACATCTTTTAACCTGTTAATACTGAACGATCTGAAGTTGATCGTATAGCTGTAGTAATCATAGTAAAGATGAAGTACGGTCGAGTTGATCAAATAGCCGGCGAGACCAAAGATGAAGGTAAGGACCGTTCCCAATAAGGGCGCAGAGCCACCCTTTATTGCAGCGCTGACACATTTTCCGATGCTCTTTTCACCATTCTTATAATTTCCGGCACAGTTAACAATAAGAAGAACGATTGCCGTAACAACCAAAGGGGCATAAATGATAAGTATCTGTCTGGGGCCGCCAAGACCTGACAGGAAAGCCAATAAACAAAGGACTGTCAGAAGGATGAAGGATATAAACTTCTTCCCGTTTAAATTCCTTAAGCTCTCAAGGATCGCAACCGTCAGGATCGAGATAACGATGTGAGGATAGTAATAAGCGCCCTTCAACACTATCTCGAGATAATGAACTGATGTTGGCAGGATCAATATTGTAAGACCTAACCACGCATATTTCTTCAACTTGAAAACGCTGAAAAGCCAGTATGCAGATACTATCATCGTCAAAGACAGCAATATCTCAGATACGATCCTGATCTTATGCCAGTTGTTAAAGAACTTAAAAAAGACCGCATAAACAATCTGCGTATTAAAGACGCGCAGTTCGGTCGAATAGAACCAATTCGGAGTAATAAGGCGGTTCTCCTCTGCAAGCAGTCTTGCAAGCATGAATTCACTCGAATCGTCAGAGTTTAAAAATCTTTCCAGATTAACGTTCAGAAACCCGAACAGGAAGCAAAAGCATGCGCAGAACAATAAAAAGGATACGATTATGAATATCCTGTCATTTCTGTCATGACTTTTGATACTGTTACCCGGCTTCATAAACATATATTTCAACTGAGCTTTCCTGATAATTCGGCCATGATCTCTGATTCAACAGCCATGGCATTTTCCCTGTTATCAGCTACTACGCTCACATAAGTCTTGAGCTTAGGCTCAGTGCCGGAAGGTCTTACGACTACGGAAATATCCTTTGTATAGAATTTAAGCACATCAGACTTAGGAAGGCCGTTCAATCCCTTGCTGTAATCTTCGGTCTTAATGACCTCCTGGCCTGCAATAGAATCAAGTCCCTGATGGAAAGCTTCCATGATAGACCCCATCTTCTCCATTCCTGCAGAACCCGGGAACTCAAATGAATGCAGCGTATTTAAGCAATAGCCGTAATCCTTATAGAGTTCATTGAGCTTATCTATAAGGCTTATGCCTCTTGTCTTATAGAATGCGAACATCTCAGCTATTATGAATGCTGCATTTACGGCATCCTTATCCCTTACATAAGATCCTGTGAGATAACCATAGGACTCTTCAAAGCCGCAGATATAATCAGATTCCCTGCCCTTGGCTTCCATTCTGCCGATAACTTCTCCGATGAACTTAAACCCTGTAAGGACATTGATCGTCTCAACTCCGTAGTGGCTTGCGATCTTCTCTGCAAGATCCATCGTAACGATAGTCTTAATGAACACAGGATGTTCAGGCATCTTATTATGCTTTATCCTCTGGCTGCATATATAGTCGAGCAAAAGGATTCCGACTTCGTTGCCTGTAAGGAGCTGGTAGTCGCCCTTTGCTGTCTTAATTGCGATTCCGCATCTGTCAGCATCAGGGTCTGTCGCGAAAAGAAGATCCGCGCCGTTCTTCTCACAATACTGAAGTCCAAGTTCCATAGCTTCCCTGATCTCAGGATTCGGATAAGGGCATGTCGGGAAATTACCGTCAGGATTTCGCTGTTCTTCAACAACAATGATGTTGGTGAAACCGCTCTCCTCCAAAGCTCTGGTAACAGGCTTTAATCCTGTACCGTTCAGAGGTGAATATACGATCGTTACGTTCTTGTCGATCTCATCGCCGAAGAGGACTGACTGGCTCTTAACAGCTTCAATGAAGCCGTCCATGACAGTATCAGGAATGAATTCGATCTTGCCTTCAGCTACAGCGCTCTCGAAATCCGTGGTCTTAACGTCAACGAAAATATCGAGCTTCTCGATCTCAGAGAGGATCGTTGCTGCAGCTTCAGTCGTGATCTGGCAGCCGTCAGCGCCGTAGACCTTATAACCGTTATATTTCGCAGGGTTATGTGAAGCTGTGATCATGATGCCCTGAGATGCTTTGAGGTCTCTTATAGCAAAGCTGACTGTAGGAACAGGATTCAATGTAGGCCATATCCATACCTTAAGGCCGTTAGCTGCAAATACAGATGCTGCAACCTTGGCAAAGAGGTCAGACTTGATACGGCTGTCATATCCGACAACAACGCTCGGCTGACCATCAACGGTCTTAAGCAGATAATCAGAAAGGCCCTGGCTCGCCTTGGCAACAACGTAGATATTCATACGGTTTGTGCCGGCACCTATAGTACCGCGAAGGCCGCCCGTACCGAATGCAAGATTCCTGTAGAAGGCATCCTCCATCGCAACATCGTCCATACGTTCAAGTTCTTCCAAAAGCTCTGTATCAGTAACTTTCTCAAGCCAGCGCTTATATTCTGCTTTGTAATCCATTTGTTTTACTCCGTTTCAGATATTTCCGAGGATAACATCCGCTATCCTGCTGTATTCATTTTCGTATATCTCAGAAGACCATTCGAAATGATCCATCTTATCGATAACACTCTTAAGATCTTTAAGTTCATCGACCTTGACTGATATCGCAAGGTGCCTGTCCTTTAACTGGTTTATGGTCATCGTGTCTTCAGCCGTATCATCTCTTTCAAGAAGAGCCGTGTGGGTACCGGCAGTAACGAATTCCGCAACTGTAGACCAGCCGGCTTTTGCGATGCAGTAATCTGCTGCAGCGACATAATCCTGAGTATTGGCGACCTTCGGATCCAAGTAGCGCACATTATCTCCTTTAAGATCAAGAGAACGCGTAAGAATGAACGTGTAAGGAAGATCACTGACATCAATATCATAATCGATACCTGAATTGCTCGCGCCGCAGGTGATAAGTACGATTGGCTTATCAGAAGAATCCTTTATGGCTTTTACTTTCTCCGGATCGAAAGGTCTTGCAGAGAATCCGACCTCAAATCCTTCACCTAAGAAAGCTCTCGATTCCTTGTTCGCGAGGTCGAAATAGATGACCTTGTCTGCCATCCTGTAGGCATCCTTGTAGCAATTCAGAAGTTCTTCGGGAACGAAGCTCTCATACTGCTCGATCCATGTGAAATTAGTCATGAGGAAACAAGGTATACCCTTCTTCCTGGCTGCGATAACAGCCCAGGGACAGATATCAACGACATAAGCATCGGCATCGACGCTCTCTTCTATGAGCTTATCCCATCTTTGAACGTGATCTCGAATTTTAGCGATCGTGGCTTCTGTATCGATGATCAACGATCCCGGGAAAACAACAAGTCCTGCATCGGTGTTCTCAACGATAATCTTTGCTTTGTGTTCGAGATAATTATCAGTAACTTCAGCCTGTGCCGTACCTGTTACCACGGTAAGTTCATGCCCTCTGCGGATGATCTCGGCCATGACGGGCAATTCTCTCATCAGATGGCCAAAACCGTGATCGGTAACAAAATATGCGATCCTCATATCAACAACTCACATCTAAGATCTGTGCCTGACCGTGGAGCTTCATTTCGATGCTGTTGGCAGGAACAAAGATGCAGTCTCCTTTAAAGAAATTGAGCATAAAGCCGTCAGCTGCTATTATACCGCAGCCGTCGACACAAAGAAGCGCATGGAAAGAATTCTCTTCCGTCTTAAATGACGCGAGTTCCCTGTTAACTTCGGTATTAAGAAGGAGTCTCTCGACCTGGAAATACTTGCAGCGGCACAAGAGCTCGCTCGCGCATCCGTTCCTGTATCTCAAGACTCTCATAGGCTGTCTGGGTGCCGCGGAAGCTTTGAGCTTAGCGACTTCCAGGCCCTTATCGATATTTAATTCACGCTGCTTGCCGTTCTTATCGACACGGTCATAGTCATAAAGACGGTATGTAACGTTTGAGTTCTCCTGGATCTCTGCAACAAGGCAGCCTGCGCCTATCGCATGCACGGTGCCTGACTCAATGAAGAAAAGGTCATTCTTCTTGACCGGCACATGATTAAGAAGGTTCCCGATCGTATCGTCTTCGATGGCTTTTCGTACCTCATCTGCTTCAACGTCACGGTTAAAGCCGTAGACAAGTGATGAATCTTTCTTGGAATCCAGGACATACCAGAATTCTGTCTTACCCAACTGTGCCTCGTTCTTAAGGCTGTATTCATCGTCGGGATGGACCTGGACAGACAGATCCTTATTGGCATCGATGAGCTTTATAAGTATCGGGAAATGACCGCCCGCAACTGTCGAAGCATGCGTTCCGATGTATTCGGGATGAGCTTTAAGCACTTCCCTTAAGGTCTCACCTGTCGTAAGGTTCGAACAGCCGTCAGGGTGTGTCGAACAGACCCATGCTTCTGCAAAGGGTTCTGCGTCTATGCCGAATTTGAAGTCGTCATTAAGCCTTGAACCACCCCAGAGGTAGTCCTTAGATGCAGGCTTTAACAGGAACGGCTTGTTGTTCATCGCATCTCTCCTGATTACAGTTCGTACTTATGCTTGTCTGCTACGTTGATATCTTCGCCGAGCTGGACTTCGATAAGCTGGATGCCCTCATCACCTGCAAATACGGTATGCTTGCATCCTGCAGCCATAGTGATCACGTCACCGGGCCTTACCAGCTGCTCCATGCCGTCAACGATCGTACGGCCGGAACCTGAGATAACTGTCCAGACCTCATCACGCTTATCATGGCTGTGATAGTTCATCTTATTTCCGGGATTAAGTGTTACCTTAACCGTCATAGATGACTCTTCGATATCAAGGACTCTGTATGAACCCCAGCTCTTCTCGGCGAACATTACTCTCTGGTCGATCTCGTCTACAAAAGGCTTGATGTAAGAGCTCTGCTCTTTGTCTGATACAAGGATTCCTTCAGGACTCGCGGAGATAACAACGTCCTTCAATCCCATACCGATGATTGGAATGCCGAGCTCATTAATGATGTTAACATTGGAGCACTTCTCGTTAAGAGCGCCGTCTCCGATAATAGGATCCGTCATGGCCTCAGTCAGTGTGTTCCATGTACCAAGGTCTTTCCATTCTCCGTTGTAACGGAGAACGTCAATTGAAGTCTCAGACTCAACTACAGCATAGTCGAATGAGATCTTCTTTAAGTTCGAATAGTTCGAAAAGAGTTCGTCGTAGTTATCGGTACCCAGAAGCTCTTTGCTCTTATCAAGAACGTAGGAAAGCTTATAAGCAAAGACACCGCCGTTCCAGAGAGCGCCGCCGTCAATGTATTCCTGAGCTTTCTCGGCTGTAGGCTTTTCGGTAAATCCCCATCCGTCAGTTCCGTCATCGTTCTTCTTGGGCTTGATATAGCCGTACTTCTCAGACGGATAAGTAGGTTCGATACCCATGAGCGTCAGATTTTTCGAGCCCTTGGAAGCAGCTTCATAGAGCCTGTTTACGCACTCGAAATAAGAATCCTCAACATAAGGATCAACGGGGCATACAACGACAGCCTCATCTCTCGGAACATTCATTACGCAGTGAAGATAAGCAGTTGCGAGAGCGATCGCAGCGAAAGTATCCCTTCTGCAGGGCTCAACAGATACGCCCACTTCCATTCCGAGCTGGTTATGTATAGCGGACACCTGCGATTTGGATGTGGCGATGGTTACGACCGCATCGGGATCAACAGCCTTGATCTGGCCGTAGATCCTCTGGACCATTGACTCATATTCGCCGTTATCTTTCTTAAAGATCTTAATGAACTGCTTTGAGCGGATATCGTTTGATAAAGGCCAGAGGCGCTTTCCCGAACCGCCGGAAAGAAGGATTATATTCATAAATTACCTTTCTGCCCTCATGGGGTTTTCCAAGAAATCCTTATATGCAAGCCTGATGCCGTCTTCCAATTCTGTCTTATATGTCCAGCCAAGCTTTGTTGCCTTGGAAACGTCCAAAAGCTTTCTCGGTGTGCCGTTGGGCTTTGTGGTATCCCACTCGATCTTTCCTTCGTAACCTACAACCTTTGCAACGAGCTCAGTAAGTTCCTTGATAGTAAGTTCCTTACCTGTACCTGCGTTTACTGTCTCGTCTCCGCTGTAGTTATTCATGAGGAATACGCAGAGGTTAGCGAGGTCGTCAACATAAAGGAATTCACGCAACGGTGAACCGTCGCCCCAGCATGTAACTGATTCCTTGCCCTCAACCTTTGCCTCGTGGAAACGGCGGATAAGAGCCGGAAGAACATGGCTGTGTTCCGGATGGTAGTTATCATTAGGTCCGTAAAGGTTTGTAGGCATTACGGAAATATAGTCGGTGCCGTACTGGCCGTTAAGATATTCGCAGTATTTAAGTCCTGAGATCTTTGCAAGCGCATATGCTTCATTTGTCTGCTCAAGTGAAGAAGTCAGAAGGCATGACTCAGGCATAGGCTGGGGAGCCATTCTCGGATAGATGCATGAGCTTCCCAGGAACTCAAGCTTCTTGCAGCCGTTCTTCCATGCGCTGTGAATAACGTTCATTTCGAGGATCATGTTATCGTACATGAAGTCAGCCTTAGCCTTGGCATTTCCCATGATGCCGCCGACCTTTGCAGCAGCGAGGAAAACATACTCGGGCTTCTCTTCTTCGAAGAACTTCTCTACCTGGTCCTGTCTTGTGAGATCCAACTCTTTATGTGTTCTTAAAACGAGATTGTGATATCCCTGACGCTCAAGCTCTCTTACGATAGCTGAGCCTACCATGCCCCTGTGGCCGGCAACGTAGATCTTTGCATTTTTGTCCATCATATCAGAGCGCCTCTTTCATTGCTTTCTGCTGCTTAGCGAGCATTCTGTCGTGCTTTGCCATGATCTCGATAAGCTCTTCATATGTTGTCTTCTGGGGATTCCAGCCTAAGACTGTCTTGGCCTTTGTAGGATCGCCCCAGAGGTTATCAACGTCTGTAGGTCTGAACCATGCGGGATTTACGCAGACAAGCATCTTGCCTGTCTTAACGTCATAACCCTTCTCGTCAACGCCCTCGCCTTCCCAGCGGATCTCAATGCCGTTAGCCTTGAATGCCTTCTCCGTGAAGTCACGTACTGTATGCTGCTCACCTGTAGCGATAACGAAATCATCAGGTGTCTCCTGCTGCATGATGAGCCACATGCACTCTACGTAATCCTTTGCATAACCCCAGTCACGAAGGCTGTCCATATTACCGAGTTCCAAGTGATCCTGAAGTCCTTCAGCGATCCTTCCTGCAGCAAGTGTGATCTTCCTTGTAACGAAGTTCTCGCCGCGTCTTTCAGACTCGTGATTGAAAAGGATTCCGTTTACGGCGAACATGCCGTAAGCTTCTCTATATTCCTTGATCATCCAGAAGCCGTACTGCTTAGCAACTGCATAAGGGCTGTAAGGATGGAAAGGTGTTGTCTCTCTCTGGGGAACTTCCTCGACCTTGCCGAAGAGCTCAGATGTGGAAGCCTGATAGATCTTGCATGTCTTCTCAAGGCCTAACATTCTCATTGCTTCAAGAAGTCTTAATACACCGATGGCATCAACATCACCGGAATACTCAGGAACGTCGAAGCTTACCTGAACGTGGCTCTGAGCTGCTAAGTTATAGATCTCATCAGGCATAACTTCCTTGATGATGCGGATAAGTGAAGTCGAATCCGTAAGGTCTCCGTCGTGGAGCTTGATCTTGTCCAAGATATGCTCGATACGGCCTGTATTGGCGATACTTGCTCTTCTTGTGATGCCGTGAACCTCATAGCCCTTCTCGAGCAGGAACTCAGCCAGATAAGAGCCGTCCTGACCTGTGATACCGGTGATCAATGCTTTTTTCATATATCTCATTCCTCCAATTAGTAATCAATTAGCACAAAATGGTTCAAATACTTGACCATATTAAAATAAGCGAACCGCGCTAAGAATTCATCTTTTTGCAGTTCACTTACATTATATAGCTTTTTTGTTACCACTGCTCACGGTAAACTGTCGGAGATACTCCCTCTACTTCTTTGAAAACCCGCGAAAAGTAATGAGGCGCGCCGATCCCAACCTCATATCCGATCTCTTCGACGCTCTT
Source organism: Oscillospiraceae bacterium (assembly GCA_902780785.1). Taxonomy (GTDB): domain Bacteria; phylum Bacillota; class Clostridia; order Saccharofermentanales; family Saccharofermentanaceae; genus Saccharofermentans. The sequence continues at coordinate 31,078 of CACZGS010000008.1, forward strand.
ATTGGTAAATCTTAAGAGCTGCTTTGCATGCGTGATCCTGACGGATAAAAGGTACGATGTGATCGTCATGCCGAACTGCTCTTTGAATGAATGCGTAAGGTAATGCTTTGAGATATAGAACTTCGCGCAAAGGCTGTCCAAAGATATCTTAGATTCATAGTTATCATCAAGATAAGTCTTGACCTCAAGAACGCTCGCTTTCTTTACGGGAAGCGCTTTATCTTCAGGATGCCAGGACTCTGCCATTATGAGCCTTAGGAGCGTCGAAAGCTTCTCGTTTATAAGCATGTCCCTCATATGCTCGGAACTTTTCGAGAGGCTTATAAGTTCGCCAAGCGTATCAGTAAAAGGCTTTGTATCAGAAGGTGCGAATGCCGGCCTTCCGCCTCTCTCACAATATTTGTTGTAGATGGAAGCTAATGTCGGTCCGTAAAAGTGGCACCATGACAAAGTCCAAAGATTATCCGTATCAGGATGGTGGGAATATTTCTTGCGGCAGTCTATAAAAACACAGGTGCCTTCTTTAAGCTCATATTCCCTGCCGTTATATTCAAGGATGCCGCTTCCTTTTTCGACGATGAAGAAAAGATAAGACTGGAGATTGGATCTTGATGATACGTGAGGCTTAAGAGCCTTCAGGCTTCCGATCTCCTGAAGATGGAACAGAGATGACCTCGCGAAATTAGATGCCGTATAAAGAACACGGTCGGAATCTACTACCTTGGATTTACTGTTGGTAAAATAGTTTTCCATTTGGCGGGTTCTCCCCTTTATCTTGCCTTTAATCTAAGCTTTTCCTTTAACAGCTTAATTGTATCCTTTTTATCCATATACTTGTACTTAACAGCCAGCGCCAGTGAGTATGCGAGGAAAATATAATTGTTATCCAGGAAGGATTCGCAGAGCATTACCACAAACAGACAGAATAAAAGAACAAGGATCAGCTGTGATTTTTTATTCTCCTTATCAGATGCCGTAATGAATACTGTAAGGAGGAACACGAGATATCCGGCAAGAAGGATAATGCCGCCCTGGATCAATATATCGAAGAACAGATTGTGAGCATTTCTCATAATGCCGTTCCACTTGATGATCCAGCCCGAATCAAAGTTGCCGTAACCGGCCAAAGGGTGTCCGGCGATCATCTTAATGCACATTTCCCAGATATATGTCCTTCCGGAAAAAGTAATATCTTTATGAAGGACATCCTGGATGATATTCCGGAGCGGCGGGATCATGCCGGCATAAACAATAAGCATCGTGCATCCGAAATATGCTACGAGGAGCGTTTTCATATTTATGAGTTTTGATCTGAGCTTCGATCTATGAATAAATACAACATAACAGAGCATGACAAAGAAGCTTCCGATTCCTGTACCTGACATCGTCAGAAGATTAGTAGCGCCTCCAATGACAAGGGAAACGATACGAAGAACTCTGTTTATCTTCTTATCGGGCATCATGAAAGATGTTGCGATGGCGATAAGTACAGGCAGCGACAGACGGTTATCTACTTCCAGGAAGTTGACACGGTCAAGCTGTTTAAAAGCCATGTCTTCTGAATAAGTAAGCAAAGATGATATGCCTTCAGGCTTTAAGATCAGAAGCACGAGATTTACAGCGAGAAGGATATTTAAGAACCATGCCGTTACCTCGATCAGGCAGTTATCTTTCTTCCTGAGTTCGTAGGATACGATCATAAACACTGCTGCAAGATGCACACCCGAACGGATATAAAGCTTATAGTCACCGCCGTGATATACAACAAGCAATAATCCTGCCAGCAGATAGATAACAGCACCTAAAGTTACGATATTCCTCAGATTCTTAAAACTGCATGTTGCCGAGAGTATGATCGCAAAGAGCAAAACAACGCATTGCACCGGAAAAAGCTTGTTGTAAAACGAAGATATGACCGGAATAAACTCAAAAGCCCTTGGCGTAAAAAAGACCAATCCAAAGAACAGTAAACCGATAATTTCCAGAAATCTGCTTTTTCTCATGCTTACCACTCTTTATTTATCATATGCTTTAAGTTCCAGATAAAAGCCTTTACTTTGATAAGCGGGCTCTTTTTCTCCAAGCCGTTACTGATCTTAACGTTGTAATTATCAAGGATAGTCCTGTAGTAAACTTTATTGGATGTTCCCTCAACAGAATAAACACAGACAACCCTTTCCTTATAAAAGAACTTATATCCCTTCAGATAAGCCTTAAGGAAGAAGTCATAATCAGCGCAGATCTTGAACTGTCCGTCAAACTTTATTTCGGAGAATACTCTCTTTCTCGTAAAAGTCGCCTGATGGCAGAAGAACTTAAAATCACGCAGGAGTTCAATATCCTTATCAGCCTTATCAAGCTTCTTCAGATCACCTTTAACTCTGTAACTGTCACCATAGACAACATCATAGCCGGAATAATCACAGTCTTCAAAGATATCCTTTAATACCTCAGGATCCGAGAACCTGTCATCGGCATTCATAAAGATGATCCATTCACCGGAGGCCATTCCTGCACCTTTGTTCATCGCATCATAGATACCATTATCAGGCTCGGAAACGTGCTTATATTCAATGCCTTTTGCACTGAATGCGTCATCAAAACCTGTGATGATACCATAAGTATTATCTTTGGATTTTCCGTCTACGATAATATATTCGAAGTCAGTTATAGACTGCGACAGAACTGACTCTATCGTATCTCTTATTGTTTTCTCTGCATTGAAGCAGACTGTGATAACACTGACTTTAAAACTCATATACAATCCTTTGTTCAGATCTCGAAAGAAGACTTACCGGGAAGGATCTTCTCAAAGCTCCGGATCAGCTGATCCCTGGTCTTCTCAAAATCATTGCCCTTATATTCGTCATTTATTACGAGAACCTTCTTCTTCCCTGATTCAATGACTTCACATATTTTAGACACATCGTCATCATTAATCTGGGTATATCCGAAGCATTGCTGGGACTTTACTGTGAAGTTTCCTTCCATGAGATGCCAATATCTCATAAGCCAGATGGAAATATCCTCTTTGGATCTGAATCTCTTATTCTGTGTTTCCTTAACAACAGCAGGCTCTGCTTCCCAGACCTTCTCGAAATCACTTTTAGTAAAGGCGGTCGGTACATGATAATCACGAATACCCGGAAATGTCGTCCACGGTTTTGCAAGCTTAAGCGTACGCAGCAATGATTTAGGGTCTTTTAAGCTGTACCATTTCGAGCGGTTAGCAGAAATAACCTGCTGTTTATTAAAGTGCCTGTTGATAGCAAGCACATTATTAAGCCTTATATATTCGAAATCATTTGAAGGCGTAAGGCAGTCCAAAGCCGCATAGTCACAAGGGACACCGTTAACGAAGAAATCTTCGGGCATCATAGGAGCTACGGGGAAAAAGTCATCATTGAATAAAACAAAATTGTCGCTGAGACCTTTTATCTTATGTATACCTACTTCAATCGCATTGGAATTGAATGTCGGCAAAGCTTCTTCCGGCATATAATCCTTATGATCGACCAGAACGAGCTTACTGCATTCAGCATTCAGCCATTCAGGCTTCTGACCGCACGTAACGAAATAAACCTTGCGGACCCACGGCGCAAACTTCTCAACACCCCTGAACCAATAGCGCATAAGATCCCAGTCACGATATCTGTTCTCACCTGAATTATCCCCGGATGTAATGTTTCCAAGGAATTTTGCGCGTGTATTCTGCCATTCGGGATCGTTTCCGTCGACCCATGTAACTACAAAATCGATATCGTTAGCCATTTTCTACCGCTCTCTTATATAAATCTTCCAGCTTTCTTATATTAGTACTTATATCGAAACCTTTTTCAATAAAGAATTCTCTCCGGACACATCTTACATTGTATTCTTTCATCATGGCTTCAGTCACGTCAGCCCAGACAGAAGGGCTCGCGCTAAGGCTTAAGGACTTAACTTTCTCCGTTAATAATGCAACTTCAGATATAGTATCTGATACAACGCATATCAGGTCGGCTGCCTGTGCTTCAAGCAAAGCTATTGGCAGGCCCTCATAAAGAGACGGGAAAAGGAAGATATCAGATGCCGTAAGAAGACCGGGAATATCATTTCTGTTACCCAGGAAAAGAACATCTTCTCTAAGTCCAAGCTCTTCCGCTTTTGCCTTTATATTGTCCTGTTCTTCACCGGTACCAACAAGAACAAGCTTGTAAGAATCATCACGCTTATGAAGTTCATTGAATACATCAATGACCATGCCGTGATTCTTCTGGGTACGGAACTGGCCGACATGAATGATCACTTTCCTTCCATCAAGGCCTAATTCCTTCCGCACGGCATTTCTAGTGTCTTCATCATAAGCATATGCCGACGAATCGATCGAATTATTGAGGAGAAGGTATTTATCACCATTGCATATCTTATCGCCGAAGAGCCATTTGCCAGCTTCAGGAGAACAAGCAACGAAATATCCGGCATAGCGCCTTAAGAGGTGCTTCTCATAGATCAGATAACACTTATGAAGATGGTCCTTTAACCCCTTTGGATTATCAAGCTGGTCAGTATTATGGCTGTGTGCAATAAGTGCCTTTACGCCATGCTTTTTCGCTGCCTTAAGAGCCTCTTCACCGATCGCATCCATATGAGTATGTACAATGTCGTACTTGTGATCTCTGAAGAACTCATCAAGCTCCCTGTTATGAAGCTTTCTGTCTACGCCTCTTGCCGTTATCTGATAAAACTCACAGCCTAATGATTCAAGATATTTCTTATCATCAGACTGATCCGGGGTCTTATCGAAAATAAGGAAATCAATATGGAATCTGTCACGATCGATATTCTTCACGATATTGATCATGACATTTTCTGTACCGCCCTTTTTCAACGGACAACCGAAAACAAAAATTATTCTTAAAGGGTTCATACAAGTTCCTCGTAAAGCTTCATATATGCCTCATATGTCTTATCCTTCGGGAACCTGAAAGAGCTTACCTCTATCCTCTTACCTGCATCACAGATCTCTCCGATCTTCAGGGCAACAGTTTTAAGATCATGAGGTTCAACGATATATCCGTCATTCTCCGTCATGGTCTCAGGGATTCCCGTACAGTTATATGCGACAACAGGTGTTCCGCACGCAAGAGATTCAACATTAGGAAGACCGAATGTCTCTTCCACGCTCGCATTAAAAAGAACATTGGAAGCGCTGTATATCTCGGCAAGTTCCTTTGGGCCATCGGTCCTTCCGATACCGAGCATGTTGTCCGGAAGCGATGCCTTTTGCTTATCATTGAGTCCTACAAGAACGATCTTATACCGTTCATCTAAGATCTTCGATAATCCAATAAAATCCGCAAGGCCTTTTCTCGTATCCCAGGTGCTCGCAACACCTAAAACGATACGCTTATCACCCACATCATATTTGATCCTGAAATTACCTGAAGAAGGCTTAAAGACGGATGTATCTATGCCGTTATAGATAACTCTTGAAGGCAGGTCTTTTAAATATGACTCCTTCACTTCGTTATCAAGCCACTTCGAGACACAAACCAGGTGAAGGTTCTTAACGGAATGGAACATCTGATTCTTTTCACTGAAATTCCTAGAAGAATTATCCTTGAAGATACTTGCCGGATAAGCCTTTTTCTGAGGACATTTGGTGCATCCGGTCAGCTTCCATTTATCACATCCTGCCATGCTGTAATAGCAGCAGTGCCCGGTATATGCCCAGCAATCATGCAGCGTCCATACCACAGGTTTATCTGCTTCCTTAAGATAGTCGAACAACATAGGGACATTTATATAATATCCATGAAGATTATGGAGATGAATGATATCCGGATCGTACTCTTTGATCTGCTTGATAAGCTTCTCCGTTGCACCTCTTGAATAATGACCGGCTTTGTCAGTAAGTCTGGTAAGAACTCCGTCAGTATAGACCGATAAAGGATTTCCTATCTTGAACGACGGAACATCACCGGGAACTTCGTTTCTTGCAAATGCAACAGCGCCTTCATTACCATGCGCTCTTAATGTGCGGTAAATATCAACGGCGATCTTGCCGGTGCTCAAATTTCCGAATGTGTTTATCTGCAGTACTTTCACGCTGTATCACCTGGATCAATCAGAGCTTTGATATCACATCTGTATATTTCTTAATGCTTATATCTTTTGTAAGGTTCATAACCAGATAATCGTGGCCTTTTGTGCCCATTTCAGCAAGTTCCCTGCTGTCCGCATTCTCGATGAACCATCTGATGTTATCTTCAACAGCCTTGTAATCACAGGGTTCGGATACTTTGCCGCAGCCGATCTCATTGATGAGGATCTCGACTTCGGAACCCTTCTCGAGCACTGCAAGAACAGGCTTTGCAACGCCTGCAATACCGTAGAACTTACTGGGACAAGATACGCCCTTAATTCCCTTGGCATTTACGCACCAGTGAACATCAGCAGCATTGAGGCTATAGATGAGCTTGTCTTTGTCCTGATAAGGGATGAACTTAACGGAATCCATGTTGTGCTCTTTAACGTAAGCTGTGAGCTTATCGAGCACGCTTCCTGCGCCGACGAACGCGAAAACAACGTCCCTGCCGTCAGGAGTCTTGCTGCCGTTAAACTTTTCGATGACTTTGATAAGGCCTTCAAGATCGTAGTAAAGACCGATATTGCCCGAATACATGATTATGTACTTGTTCTCAAGGCCGTACTTCTGCTTGAACTCAATGATACCGGGATCAGAAGGATCCAAAGGATATATCTGCTTCTCGTCGATCCAGTTGTTGATCATAGTGTAATTGGGAACTTCTTCTCCCTTGAACCTGTTCTTCAGCGTATCGACAAGGTCTCTGCCTACTGTGATAACGAGATCAGACTTCCTGCAGGACTTCTTATCAAGACTCATAGCGATCTTCATTACGGGCTTCATCTTCACATAGCCCGTAGCTTCGATCTGCTCGGGATTAAAGTCCTGGATGCAGTAGATGAAATTAGGGTGAGCGCCATTTTCTGTCCTGATCTTTTTCTTGCCGTAAAGGCCCAACATGCCGCCCATAATGGGAGGCTGGGATATCGTGAAGACATAGTCCTGGTGACCTGCCTTCTTAGTTACTTTCTTAGCCTGAGTGTAATAAGCAAGGAGATTTTTGATCCTGCTCTTCTTGCTGCTCTTGGAGAACTCCGGGACAGGAACTCTTAAGATCTTTACGCCGTTCAACTCTTCTTCGTAGATCTTCTTTTCCTTGTATTTCTCTTCGATCGTTCCTGTATATGAAGGCACGGTGCAGATAACCGTGACGTCAAAATCGTCCTTCATGCCCTCAGCCATATCCTGAAGGATCTGGCCTGTGGACGCCGCATCGGGCGCATAGTAATGAGCATAGATGAGGAGTTTTTTCTTCATCAGGATTCTCCGGTTTTTCTAATGCATCTTGCGGGATTGCCTACGATAACGGAATCAGGTTCGAACTTGCCTGATACTACGGCGCCTGCGCCAACGACGCAGCCGTCACCTAACTCGGTTCCTTTAAGGATTATTGCGTTGCATCCGATAAAGCAGTTCTTGCCGATCTTAATGGGCTTAGCCGGGATCAGATCACTGTCTCCGCCGTTCTTGTCCATGAGGAGCTTATTTCTTGTCTCTGCTTCGATGGGATGGAAATCATTGTCCAGGATCTTTGTATTGCCGCCGATGGCAGTATTCTCGCCGATCTCAATACCTTTACGCGCATAGATCGTAACACCGCTCATGCCTACATTATCGCCGATCCTGATATATGCTCCGGGAGCGCGCGTAACGATTATCGTCCTGCTGTATAGTCCTACGAGATTAGAAAGGAATGAAGACTTGACGGTAACGTTGTTTCCGATCGTAAGCTCAGCGCCCTTCTTGTTATAGATAAAGGGACATCCCTTCAGAAGAAGGTTCTTGCCGAACCTCACTTTCGAAGCCTTCATAACGAGTTTGTACCAGTTGCTGTTCATGTCCCCTCCTGACAGTCCCTAACTTACATTGCGCCTCTGCCTGTAAATACGACTCCAATCGTCTTTACCAGTATCATGAAATCAAGTCCCAGGCTCCAGTTGGAAATGTATTCCGTATCAAGCCTTACGACTTCCTCGAAATCAGTTATCTCACTTCTTCCCGATACCTGCCACATTCCGGTGATGCCAGGCTTAACGGCCATTCTCGCACGGTGGTGGAAATGATATTTCTCATATTCATCGATCGTAGGAGGTCTTGTACCTACAGTCGACATCGAACCCGTAAGAACATTAAAGAACTGCGGGAATTCATCAAGGCTCGTTCTTCTGATGAACTCGCCGATACCGGTCTTTTTGGTACCGTCAGGAAGGACTTTGTTGCCGATGATCCTCGGATCGAAGTCCATCTTGAACATCATGCCGTCCTTGACAAGGTTGTCTTCCATGAGTTCCTGCTTCATGTCTTCAGCGTCCATACGCATCGAACGGAGCTTATAGATCGTGATGTGCTTGCCGTTCTTACCGATTCTCTTCTGCTTGAAGAGGATAGGTCCCGGTGACTGGATCTTGATGATTGGTCCGATTATTGCCATGATGAGCAATGCAAGGATGCTTCCGATGATACCTGCGAAGACGTCGAAAAGACGCTTGATCAGGATCTGGACAGGTGTTGCATAGTTGATAGCCGTTGTAAGGACTGATGTGCCGCCGATCTTCTCGGAGAATCTCTTAACGCCGTTCCTTCCCATGTAAGGAACATGATAATGAGTGGGAACAGCCATTATGGCACATGCATCCATGAGCTTAATTACCATTCTGTCGTTGATCGGAGCATCGATATATACCGAATCGATCCATTCCTTTGCGATATACTGTGAAGCCTTTTTTATGTCACATACGACGGGAATGCCGTGAATGCTTGCGATATTGGATGATTCGAGCAAAACGATGCCGACGATATCATAGCCTGCGCGGTTATCGCTCAAGAGCTGTGTGATAAGCTGATCGGCGCTCTTCTCGGATACGACAACGAGCATGTTGTTTCTTTCTCTTCTGAACTTGCCTCTTCTTAAGATCTCTTTGAAAAGGATCCTGACGCAGTATCCTGCGACAGAATAAATAAGCATCGTTCCTGCTAATACGAATCTGGAATAATAGACATCCTGCTGTGTGGAGAACAGATAGAAAACGATAACGGCAAATACATAAAAGCAATGCTTGCCGTGCTCGATGAGCTCTCTTGTGTATGTACGCTTGATAACGTCGTGAAGTGAATTATTAAGTACGATGACAAGAAGATCTGCAAGTAATAGAACTATGCCGAGATTTCTGTATACACGTGTTAAGTATGCCCATTCCTCAAAGCGGAAATAATATACGAGCATATATGAGAGCTGAAGGATTATGAGATCCAGCAACATAAAGTCTATGTGCTTTGACCAGCCTTGTGCGTTTCTCTTGTACACTAAATATCTTTCCTTTTGCCTGTAATCAAGATTTGGAAGGAATCTTCTCGATGATCTCAAGGCCTACCTTGATCTCACGCGGACCACCCATGAAGTCAGCCCGGATGATCGCAATTCGCTTATGACGGTTAACCTTTAATATGCTTCCTTCCAGTCCGTGCAAAGGTCCGTATTTGATGGTGATCTTATCCCCTTCGATCACGCCTACAGATTCCTGGGCGATATAATCGTCTCCGATCAGGATCCTCAAGAATCGCTCCTCGTCAGGTGATATGGGGCTGTAACCGCTCTCGGTTCCAAGTATCTTCGTGAAAGCATTGATCTTCTTCAATCGAAGATAAAAGCCTTCTACATCATTTGTCTGGAAGAAAATGTATCCCGGGAAAAGCGGCGTGGTAACCTTCGTCCATTCGCCCTTGAAACATTTTCTCCGTTCAAACAAAGGAACGAAGATCTCCTCATCATCAGCCTTGACTTCGAGCTTCAATCTGTCAGCCAGTTTGCGCTCATCGCCCGTGCGCACTTGAACAACGTACCACATGACGATATTTTATCATTAAATCCAAAAGTATTATAAATAAGAAAAATGGGGTATTTTGTAAGGGTTTTGGTGATATTGTGTAAGAAAAATGAAAGAATCCCCCGCATTTTTACTGCGGGGGATCTATTTCTAAAAGCGGGTTGATTTTTATCAGATTATGATCGCTCCGATGATCTTTGTGCCTGCATTATTGATCAGGTCGATCTCATTTGCGATGTCTTTGCAGAGTGATACTTTTCGCTGTTCGAGAAGAACTACGGCATCATAATCCGGAATATCCTTGAGCACGTCAGGATCGCTGAAGATGTCAGGCTTGAAATCGCCCTTAAGGCCGAGCTTCTTGACAGTCTCTTCCATAGCCTTCTTATCACCTGTACCGGTAATGAGGACCTTATCAAGACCCTTTATGATATTGGCGTAATTGTTTGAAATGAGCTTGTTGACATTCTCTGCGCTCATCTTGGAATCATCTTCGGACTTAACGTCGATATACTCGGTATACTTGCATCTGTTGCCTGTGGGCTTCAAGACACCGATCTTCTTAACAGACTTGAACTTACCGAAGAACTGTGCCTGTGTTGTGACCTTCTTGCCGAATACATATGCGAGAATAAGAATAACGGCAACGACAAAGAAACCTGCGATAAAGCCGATAGCACCGAATTTTACGGAAGACTTAAGATCACCGCCGGATGTTACTTCCACAGTATTATCAGTCAAAGCAGCATCTGATACTAATGCATCAGCCTCATTCGCAAAATATCCGAGGATATCTTCCTTGCCTGAAAGGTAGAGGTCACTTGCGATCTGGTCAAGAGCATCGTTAAAGCCGATTATCTGCTTCTGCAATGTCTCGATCCTTGTTGTCTGATTAGCCTGGTTATCTCTGATCGAAGCGTCGACCTTGACATTATCCTGGACAGCTACCAGCGTGAGCTTATGGTCAGAGACTTTGTTCTTAAGCTGGCTTACAGAAGATTTAATTCTTGCCTGAATAAGATCTGCAATATCAGCAGTGAATTCATTAGTAGGTCCGATGATCTTAACTGTGAAAGAAGCAGCTTTGCTTGCGCCTGCTTCTGTTGTGACGATCGAGGAATCGGTGACAGCACTCTCAAAGGAAATGACCTCTTTGATGTAATCGGGCTTGATATTATGCTCTTTGGCGTAATCATCAAGATAATCACCGCTGAATACGGCATTCTGATAAGCGTTGACCAATGCGCGGTCTACACCTGCAACGGCATTATCATCCATCGATACAACATACTGAACCTTCGTCTCATAAACATTCTCCGCATCGATCTGCATATATACGGAATCAGTGACATAACGTCTCTGATGGTCGATCTGCGAATTGACACGGGTAATGGTATTTGCAAGGTCTTTTGCCCTGCCTACCTTCTGAACACGGAGCTGATACTCGACATCAGATTCATTATCATACTGGACACTCGTATCAAGCACATTATTGCTGTAGCTTATGACGCCGTTTGTCTTTCTTGTGATCTTATATGCGAAAAGCGCACCGCCGAGCACGATTGCAACGATAAGAATGATGCCGAGATTCCTTAAGACAGAATATAGAAGGTCCTTAAGACTTAACATTGAATCATTCTCGTTAGTATCCAGCATCAGAACAACATTGTTGTTCGCACTTACATTGGATTGCTCTCTGTTATTCGAATCCATCTATTATCTCCTCTTATTTAATATTTTTATTATAGACTGAACGGCTTATCTCTACAAACGAGCAACCTTGCCTATACTGCCGCCTGACATCAGACATCCTATCGGCAAAATGCCAAAAAGGACTAAGCTCTTCCTTCAGTCCGGACTAATTATGTTAGGCTCTTTTAAACTTCATAGTTGACAAACAAACGTTCTAGCTCTATCATATAAATAGAACATTTGTTTGTTGTTTAGGGAGCCAGAAAGATTTCAGAATTGAATGAAATCATTGCTGCATATAAGAAATTATCCTTCACTGATCATATTGTGTTTTAAACGCTCCTTTCCAACAATGTAAATGTACGCGATGACAATTTAAAGGACTTCCTTATTGAAACACGTATTGCCGATGGTAATGCATGTATCTATTGCAAAGGCTCTCATGTCGTTAAGAACGGAAAGTGTAAAGATGGTGTACGGCGTTTTCTTTGTCGTTATTGCAAGAAGTCATTTATCCCGAGTTCCTGTTCTATCGCGTTAGGCACAAGAAAAAACTTGAGTGTATGGCTCAGTATCTGAAATGCATGTCGGATAAAAAGACTCTTAAGGAAACTGCAAAAGAATGTTTCATATCGGCAAGACCGCCGCTTTCATTCGTCACTTAGAGATAAGGGGTATGTAACATGATACTCTCGGAAGAACACAGAATAAAAAAACATAACAATAAGAAGCTTCTTCACGAGATAGACAGTTACTGCTATAAAGTGAAGAACCTCTCCAACAGCGTTAACTACCTGATAAAACAGTGCTACCGCATTCACACGAAGATAAAGAACGGTAAGACTCTAGAAGAATGGGAAGATGAACTTATCAGAGCGATAAACAGCGGCATCACGGAATACAATTTGGGCCGCTCTGAAGTCAAGCGGTTACGTTATATTGATACCGATAACGGACACATAGCCGATGCATATTTCCTCAGCTGGTATCTGAAAGGAACAGAAGTATATAAAGAGGTTCCGTATGCGACATGCAGCCAGATATGCATACAGGAGAAATGCAGAGAGTGGAAGTCGTTCTACAGAGCGACAGCAGAATACGGGAAAGATCCAAAGAAGTTTAAGGAGCATCCGCATGTACCGGGATATCTGGACCCGAAAACAGGAAGAGGTTCTCTTGTGATAACCAGTCAGAACTTCAAGGTTGATGAGGCCGGTAAAGTAACCATGCCCAAGTTCCTCAGTGGCATACACATCCGTGCAAGACACGGAAATGTGAGGCAGATACGGATAAAGATGTTCAAGGACTCCATACTTGTCAGTCTGATGTATGAGAAAGAAGAAAAGACTACAAAAGGGACAAAGGTTATGGGGATAGACTTGGGAGTAAACAATCTCATAGCAGCCGCATGGGATTCTGAAGACAGGCCTGTGCTAATCAACGGGAAACCGCTGAAATCGATAAACCAGTACTACAACAAGGCAAAAGCGCATATGCAAAAGGAGGCGAAGATATATAACGGAAAGAACAGTACCAAAAGAATGAATAAACTTACGGCAAAAAGGAACCGCAAGATAAAAGACTACATGCACAAAGCAAGCAGGAAGATCGTAGACATGGCAGTCTCGTCAGGTGTCGGACTCATAGTGATTGGAGCCAATCACGGATGGAAACAGGAAGTACACATGGGAAACATAACAAACCAAACCTTTGTATCCATACCATATAAGACTCTTACTGACATGATTGTGTACAAAGCAAGACTTGAAGGCATTGAGGTAAAGACTGTGCGTGAGAGCTACACGAGCGGCACGAGTTATCTTGATGGAGAAAAGCCTGACAGAGCTCACTATGACAAGGCACGAAGAGTAGAACGCGGTCTATTCAAGAGCAACACCGGGATATTGATAAACGCAGACGTAAATGCTGCATATCAGATGATGAAGTTGGGTGAAGCAAGAGCAATTCCCATCAAGACAGGAGAACAGATAATCAAGATAAAAGCAGCCTGAATTATATCAGGTAGAGGCATCAGGCTAGTGCCATTAAAGAGCCGATATGATATATTCATTTCGGAGATTTATAAATATCAGTCACAAGCTGGTAAATAGCCATTGTGTTATTATTCAAAATAGCAAAGAAACCGGAGGCACAAATGGAAAAATCCTCATTATCCGAACAGGAATTCGGCTTTATCACAAAGCTCATTTCAATAGACAGCACAGGCTCTTCGCCTGAGAAAAACGATACTTACGGAGATCTTCCCTACGGCATAAAACCTTTTTCCGCACTGAAGTTTTTCCTGGATACGGCAGCAAAAGACGGCATGCGTACAGGAACCATAGATAACCGCGTCGGCTGGTGCGAGATCGGTCCGGAGAACGCTGAACTAATAGGCATCGTATGCCATCTGGACGTTGTTCCTTCTGGTGACGGATGGGATACTCCGCCGTTCCAGTTAACGCTTAAAGACGGCATTCTCTACGGCCGCGGGATAGTTGACGACAAAGGCCCTGCAGCAGCAAGCTATATCGCCATGAAGAGGCTTCTGGACAGCGGCAGTGCTCTCAAAAAGAGAGTCCGTCTTATCCTCGGAACCGACGAAGAAAGGACATGTTCCTGCGTTGAGACCTATGCCGCAAAAGGCGAGATCCCTTCTTTCTCGATAACACCTGATGCGGAATTCCCTGTCATCTATGCCGAGAAAGGCATCATGAACATCAAGGTCTCAAATGACACTCCTTCCAAGGTAACTGCGACAGCAGGTTCAGCTGCTAACATGGTTCCCGCAAAGAGTGTCTGCACCGTCAACGGCAAGGAATACAAGGCCATGGGAAAGACCGCTCACGCATCAAAGCCGGAACTCGGAGTAAACGCGATTTTCGAGATGATAAAGATGCTTAATAACGATTCTTCAGATTATTCGGATTCTCCGATATTGAGCTTTATCGCGAACGAACTCGTTGATAAGACATCTGCCGAATACACCGGCTGCGACATCACTGACGAATCAGGCTCCGTTACAGCAAATCCTTCTATCTTAAAGTGCGGCGAAGACGGAGAATCCCTTATCATCGACATCAGATGCCCTGTCAGCTACCAGATGGATTCGATCACTTCATTCATCGCCATGAAGGCAGCAAACTACGGCCTTTCAGTAGAAGTTACGAACCAGATGGATCACCTTTACAAGGCCAAGGATCTGCCTGAGATCTCTGTTCTTACAGACATTTGGAAAGAAAACATGCCGTTATACAGCGGCTACAAGCCCGAATATCTGGACCTCTATACCGAGCCTATCGCGATCGGCGGCGGCACTTATGCCAGACACATGCCCAACACCATTGCATTCGGAATCCAGACACCATGGCAGGAAGACCAGTGCCATCAGGCAAACGAATGCCGTGCGCTTAAAGATCTCGAGACCGACATAAAGGTACTCACCGAAGCGATCAAGGCACTCACCGAATAAGTTTTCCGATATATGACCAAACAAAAAGCGCTGACCGTAACGATCAGCGCTTTATTATTGCATTTGGTTTTACTATATGACTCGTCTGATATGCGCGACATTCTTGGCACTTGAGAAATTGTCTTCGACTACGCCGTAAGCTTTACCCTTGGCATGTACGTATTTACCGCCGCCGATATAGATAGCTGAGTGCTCCATCGTTCCGTCGCCATTACGGTCGAAGCAGATGATATCGCCGCACTGGATGTCGTCCTTGGAAACCTCTTTGCCCTTCTTGGACTGCGATGTAGCGCCGTGAGGCAACGAGACGTTGTAGTAATTCTTGAAGCAGTACATAACGAATCCGGAGCAGTCAAAACCCTTGGAAGGAGATGCACCGCCGGCAACGTACTTGCATCCGATAAAGCTTCTTACGTACTTAGCGAAATCTCCGGACTTATCGCCAACCTTCGAAGAGGAAGATGATGAGCTGCTGCTACTGCTGCTCGAAGATGACGAGGACGAAGAGGATGAAGATCCGCCGCCCGAGGGTGCTTTAGATGATGTAAGGCTTGCCTTAACGTAATATCCTGAACTTGATTTATACCAGCCGTTATCAGTCTCGGCGACTACGGATATCTTAGCGCCTGACTTAAGTGTCGAGAGCAACGAATATGAGATGCCCGGGCCTGATCTTGTATTGAGACTGCAGGTAGCATAAACGGTCTTGGATACCTTTGTCTCTTTAACGTTATTGTTTGTCTTTGTAGATGATTTAGATGAAGATGATGTGCTTGCCTTCTTCTTCGGCTTAGGTGTCGGCTTCGGAGTAGGAGTATTTGTAGGAACAGGTGTGATGAGAGTTGCGGAAAGATCCTCATTTCTCAGATATCCCGTTGTACCGTCCTCCAGCCTTACAAGAGACCATTCCTTTGTATAAGAGAGTCTTCTGAATGAATCACCGATCTTGAGCTTGATCTCAGGAACAGGCTCATTCTTCTTAGTCTTTGCATCGGAAGAATTAGGGAGCGTGGGCGATACAAGAGAAGTATCTACCTTCAGCCAGTAAACTGCGCCGTCATAAGTAACAGGATCCGTAGGATCGTTACCATAGTCGATCTTAACATCAGCAAAAGAAGTTGTAGCTACGAAAGTATAATCCTTAATGCTTACATTAGGATTACCGAGGCTTACGGTAACAAGGCCTGTCTCCAAAGGTTCGTCATCCATCAACTGTCTCTGGAAGAAATCGACCGAACCGGGAGCCAGAAGCGAAGGGCTCTGAAGGCGTGTATCGTTATTGGATCCGCATTCATAAATGCAGATAGAACCGATGGCAACAACTGCCGCCAAAGAAGCCGATAAGATGTTAAACAACCTGTAATTCAATTATTGACCTTCTCCTTTGGTATGCCCAATCTTCTTTGTACTGTAATTCTACCATCTATGTCCCTGATATTTCCCCCATTTCTAAGCAAAATCAAGGCAGATGACCGAAAATGCCACAGATTTGTAACATAAAAAGGGCGATTTTCGATGTTTTCGAGGGATTCTCAGGAAAAATAAAACAGCCTCCGCTTATTAAACGGAGGCTGGGATTTAATCAATTTGGTGGCTCACTGGAGGTTCGAACTCCAGACCCCTTGATTAAAAGTCAAGTGCTCTACCGGCTGAGCTAGTGAACCATTTGGCTGGGGTGGCAGGATTTGAACCTACGAATGCGGGAGTCAAAGACCCGTGCCTTACCCCTTGGCTACACCCCAGTGATAAGAGGCAATTAAAAAATTGGGGTGGGATATGGGATTCGAACCCATGATATCTAGTGCCACAAACTAGCGCTCTAACCAACTGAACTAATCCCACCATGACAGCCAATTGCCTCAAAAGTATAATGTTAAGTGCGTTTTAAGTCAAGCAGTTTATTGCACCATAAAATAAAGATGTATAATATACGGTCGTTACTGATATTATTCAGTTGACTACTATCTTACGCAAGTGTATTATATGCGGAATTATACAATCCTTTGCATAAATATTCATTTGCATCAGATTCTTATTTAAGAGGTTTTTATTATGGAAGAAGAATTAACTAAATCCTATATAACAATGCCTAAGGGCTTTAAGGCAAACGGCGTATCTGCCGGCATGAAGTGCGCTGATCCCGCAAACATCAATGAAAACGATCCCAAATCCTCTTACCTTGATGTCGGTATGATCTGTTCAGACACCTTATGCAACGTTGCCGGCGTTTACACATCCAACCTCGTAAAGGGTCATTCCCTCGTAAGATCACTTAACATCATCGAAAACACAGGCAAAGCACGTGCGATCATTACAAACAGCAAAGTCGCTAATGCAGGCGTAGGAGCAGTCGGCGTTGAAGACGCAGCCAAAGTCGCTGAAGCTGCTTCTTCCCTTCTCGGCTGCGATGCATCTGAGATCCTCACGGCTTCCACAGGCGTTATCGGATCCAGACTTCCTCTTGATAAGATGCTTCCCGTCATCCCTTCTCTCGTAAACGGACTTTCTTCTTCAGAAGATGCCGCTCACAACGCAGAGTATGCCATGATGACAACAGATACGGTTCCCAAGGAAGTATCCGCACAGATCGAGCTTACAGACGGCAAGACAGTTACCATCTCCGGCATCGCTAAAGGTTCCGGAATGATCCACCCTAACCTCGCCACCATGATCAGCATCTTCACCACTGACTGCGGCATCGATTCAGCTTCCCTGAAGAAGATGCTCCAGAAGGCCGTTAAATACACTTTTAACCGCGTCTCAGTCGACGGAGACACATCCGTCTGCGATATGGTCGTAATCTTCGCTAACGGCGCCTCAGGCGTTTCCGTAGAAGAAGGAAGTGAAGATTATCAGCTCGTTGAGAACGCGTTCTGCGGGCTCGCTGAGGACATTGCAAGGATGATCGCTGCAGACGGCGAAGGAGCTACAAAGTTTGTTGAGATCGAAGTTCACGGCGCTAAGGACGAGAAAGACGCAAAGCTCATCGTCACATCAGTCGCAAGATCACCTCTCTGCAAGACCGCTTTCTTCGGCGAAGACGCAAACATCGGCCGTATCCTCACGGCAGTCGGCTACTCCGGTGCTATGTTCGATCCCGAGAAGGTCGACATTCATTTAAACGGAATGCTCATGTACAAGGACGGCGCAGCCGTTGCTTTCGATGAGGACGAAGCCGCCAAGCTGCTCTCCGAGCACGACCTCAAGGTAGACATCACACTTTACGAAGGCGATGCTTACGACAGAATGTTCACCTGCGACTTCTCCTATGATTACGTAAAGATCAACGGAAGCTACAGAACATAAGCTATAGTTTTTTCAGAGTAGTATTCAGGCAGCCTTCTTAAATGAACGGCTGCCTTTTTCATTGTTGTCCTGTAATTCGAAAACGAACGGCAAAACAACGGCAACGCCTATATACCGCGAATAAAACACCCCGCAAGGAACAAATCCTCACGGGGTGTATGTGATTACAATAATCCAGAGAAGAATTACTCTTCTGTCTTAGCCTCTTCAGCGGGTGCCTCAGGCTCCTTGGGCTCAACCTTGACCGCCTTGGATGCAAGATACTCAACCGTCTTACGGGCGCGGATGGAATCCTTGATGAATGCGGAATCCTCGCCGATGGACTTCTTAACTTCCTCAACGTCGATCTTGTATGTGTTAGCGATCTGTGAGAGCTCTTCGTTGTAGTCCTCGTCTGTAACCTCAGGGTTGATCTTCTCTGTGATCTTTTCGATAACGAGTGAAGACTTAACTCTTACGCGTGCCATGGGCTCAAGAGACTTCTTGAATTCGTCCATGCTCTGGCCGACATACTGGAGATACATGTCAAGAGCGATGCCCTGGTTGGACATACGAGCTGCCTGATCGTCAGCCATCTGCTCTACTTCGTTCTGTACCATTGACTCAGGGATGTCGATCTCGCAGTTGTCACATACGGCACGAACTGTCTCATTCTCGAAAGCTGCCTTGTTGTCCTTGTCAGCTCTCTCCTGCTGCTTTGCTCTTACGTCAGCCTTAAGCTCGTCAAGAGTATCGAACTCGGAAACGTCCTTTGCGAACTCGTCGTCGAGCTCAGGAACGATCTCTGTCTTGATTGCGTGGATCTTTACGTTAAATGTAGCATCAGCGCCCTTGAGGTCTTCTGCATGATAATCTTCAGGGAACTTAACTTCGATTGTGAACTCTTCACCAACGTTGTGGCCTGCAACCTGCTCCTCGAAGCCGGGGATGAAGGACTTTGAACCGAGCTTGAGGTTATAACCCTCGCCCTTGCCGCCTTCGAAAGCAACGCCATCCTTGAATCCTTCGTAGTCGATCGTAACTGTGTCGCCTTCCTGAGCTGCACGGTCTTCAACTTCCTCAAGAGAAGCATTTCTCTTTCTCATGCGCTCGATCTCAGCGTCAACGTCCTCATCTGTAACAACCTGATCCTTGAAAGGAACTTCAACGCCCTCATACTGACCAAGCTCGAACTCAGGCTTTACGTAAACTGTGATCGTGTACTTGATGCCGTCCTCGTTGATGTCTGTAACATCCATCTCAGGTCTTGAAACAACCTTGAGGTCGTGCTCCTTAACTGCTTCAGGATACTGAGCATTTGCGATCTCGTTCATAGCGTCCTCATAAAGTACGCCCTCACCGTAATACTGGCAGACAAGCTGATAAGGAACCTTGCCCTTACGGAAGCCGGGAACCTGGAAACGGTTCTTGTTCTTGCTGTAAGCCTTCTTTAAGGCTTCGTTCCACTCTTCCTTGCTTGACTCAAGGCTGATTACAACCTGAGAGTGTTCTTTCTTCTCAATTGTGGATGCCATGTTATATATCCTCCAAAATAATTATTATTAATTTATAGCCGAGTATGAATTGTATCACAGCACGGTAAAAGATTGCAATATTATAATACGGTTACTTGTATTCCCTTTAAGACATCGAGTGTTGCCTGGTGAAGATCAGGAGCAAAAGATGCCGTGAGGGACGAATCTACAATGATCTCTGCTTCAGGGCATGCTGCCTTTGCGATTACGGCATTGGAGACTACGCAGATGTTGGAAACGAGGCCGCAGACTTCGATGCTCGAGATCTCTGAAGCGTTCTCCTTAAGGTAGTTTGCGAGATCGACACTTCCGAATGTGAGCTTTTCGAAGCACTTCTTGCCTTCGAGCAAGGGCTTAAGCTCCTCACAGAGGCCCCAGCCGTCTGAGCCCTTGATGCAGTGAGGTACAGGCAGGTTCTTTCCTTCCTGTGTCTCCATATAGTTCTCGAAATGGGTATCAAGCGTATAGACAATCTCATCGCCTGATCCTTCAAATTCCCTGATCTTCGAGATGATGCCGGGAATGATCTTGTCAGCACCTTCAAAACCGAGTGCTCCGTCGATAAAATCCTTCTGCATGTCTACGACAACAAGAACCTTACGCATGTGATTACCTCCTTCGGGTATTAAAAAAGCTGCCGCCTTAAAGCAACAGCTTTGTTTCTGGCGCGCCTAGCAGAGCTCGAATCCACAACCTTCTGATCCGTAGTCAGACGCTCTATCCAGTTGAGCTATAGGCGCGTATAAATCCATTGGTCTCCCAATAGCCTAATAATGATATTACTTGAAGCCTTGAATGTCAATCACGATTTGGATAGAATACTTGCGATTAAATCATATGGGGAATAAACATGGGCAATTATAATCCTGATACACAGCTGGTAAAGGAACTGGCTCTTATCAATTGCAGAGAGCTCGGCGGCATGCCGCTCAAGGACGGAAACACTTTCAGAGAAGGCTTATTCATAAGATCAGGCTCTCCTCACTACCTTAGACCGGACGAAGTCCGTGAAGTCAAAGAATACGGGATCAAGACAGTAGTGGATCTTCGCGGTGTCGAAGAGATCGCTCAGGCCGGAAATCCTTTTATCGAAGATCCTGACATTGATTACTATAACATCCCTCTCCTTAACGGCAATCCGAACGATACCAAGGACCAGACTATGGAATATCTTAGGACCCACGTTCTCGGTGATTACTACATAATAATCGCCGAAGAGATGGGTGACAGATTAGTAGAGATCATGAGAGTCCTTTTGGACTGCAAGGGCACTGCACTGTTCCATTGCCATCACGGCAAGGACAGGACCGGAGTCATTGCTGCGATCCTCTATCTTATCAGCGGGGCTTCCAGAGAAGACATAATAACCAACTACAAGATCTCATACGAATACCTTAAAGAATTTCTTGCGCCATATATCCGCAGGATGCCTGACGACCTTAAGCATGCTTTGAGATCAGATGAGCAGAATATGGTAATGTTCCTGGATTACATCGACAAGAAATGGGACGGCGACGTCTTCCAACTTCTTATGGCTAACGGTCTCACAGAACACGAGATCGAACTTCTCAGAGCCAAGTGCGTTAAAAAGCCTTAACCTACACTCTCGCCTAAGTCGATACGCTTTACGTTTCCGAAATCATCAAATTCGAAGGACAGAGTAAACTCGCCGTCGACGTTCTTGAATGAGCTTTGATAATTGCATTCGTCAAACATCGGATAAACGAGCAGGAGCTCAGAGACATTCATGCCGACGTAGATCTCTTCGCCGAGCGTGAAGTCTCCCTGGTTACGCACAACGATGGAAAAGAGCCTTCCCGCAGACCACTTTCCGTCCTTAATGTCAGCCGCGAATCTTAAGGTAACGCCTCTGTATGCAAGGGCAACAACGCCGTTGGAAACGGTAGAAAGAACCGGTTCGCCCAAAAGTCTGTAGATCTCGATCTGGCTGTATGTGGAGCCCATCCTTAGCTTGCTTGCGCCGTTCTTATAAAGGCTTATCTCATCGATCGTTGACGGGATATGATCCTGAATGCAGAAGCTGTTGTTGCCGCCTTTGTAGACTCTGAGAGATACGGTTTTCGAGATGAACGAATCATTATAATCAGAGATAACTTCAGGAATCCTGTATGAGACATGCGTCGGAGACAGGATCTTCAGTTCATAATCCTTTCTGCTCGTCTTAACCTTAAACTTGTAGTACTCGGAAATGGAATTCGCCTTGGCATTAATGACGGAATTCAGATAGATGTCAGAATTGTAGGAAGACTTGATGATCGCTTCCAGAGCATCCACCTTGCCGTCTTCGATCATGTCGAAATAGTGATTCATATAAGCATATGCGAACATCGAATCGGTTACATATTTGCCGCCGATCGAGAAATGACCGTCATTATTGGACAAGATGAATCTTACCGGCGGAGCCTTGGAATCCCTGTCCTTGGAATAAGCAAGCTCGACGACTTCCATATCGCCGTACTCGTCAATGGTCATAAATTCCTCTCCGGCATCAGCATCGATCGCACGGAAATATACTTCCTTCTCACTCTGAGTCAGGAACCTGAACGAATCGACAGTGCCGTGGGCCTGCGAATTCTTGCGAAGAACAGTACAGTATTCCGCAAAGACCGAGTAAGACAGGCCATCCAGCTGGCTCTCAGGAATGCCGGAAAAAGCCTCTGACACCTTACGTTCGTCAGATATCGCAACTACAACGGCCCTGGCCAGTTCAGATTTTGAAAGGTCTTTCTGAGATGCCTTAAAGCCCTTGGAAAGGCCCGTGAAGAAATTGCATCCCGTAAGACAGACTGACATTCCCAGGACCATCGAAATGCACATTACAACAGCAAGGATCTTCTGAACAGATCCCTTAAACTTTCTCATGCTGTCACCATGCATTTTCAAAGTCTTAATCCTCTTTATGTCTCTTTGCCTGTGCCTCGAAAAGCACTACTCCTGCTGCAACTGCAGCGTTCAGGCTGTTTACGTGTCCTGACATCGGGATCGATACCGTAAAGTCACAACACTTCCTTACGCCGTCCCTCATGCCGTCGCCTTCGCTTCCTATGACCACTACAAGATTACCTGAATAATCAGCATCGTGGTATTCATAATCAGCGTTCATATCGGTACCGCAGACCCAGAAGTTTTCCTTCTCCTTAAGCCTTGTAAGCGTCTGGGCAAGATTGGTTACTCTTGCTACAGGCACATACTCGATAGCGCCGGCAGAAGCCTTTGCAACCATCGAATCAAGAGATACCGAACGTCTCTCAGGGATAATTACACCGTCTACGCCGCAGCAGTCGGATATTCTGAGGATGGAGCCCAGATTATAGGCATCCTTGATCTCATCCAATGCTACGAGCAGAGCCGGTCTGCCCTCATCCCTGCACTTACCGATTATCTCATCAAGGTCGGCATATTTATGAGGTGCAACTGAGGCAATAACGCCCTGATGATTATGAGTGCTGCTCATCTTATCAAGGATCTGCCTTGTAGCCCTTGTAACGATTATTCCGCGCTTGTTTGCTTCGTCTAAGATCCTGATAAGGCCGTGATCCAACGGTTTATCGCCCTCGGGCTTTAAGATCCAGATCTTGTTGAAGTCTCTTCCGGCCTGCAAAGCTTCCGTTACGGCATTTCTGCCCTCGAGCTTATCCGTGGAGCCCTGCTCCGTAAAAGCATCGTCCTCACGTTCGCGCTTAAAGTCAGGCCTGCCTTGCCTGGCGGGCTTTCCGGGCTTTCTGTCCTGATTAAAACGTCTCTTACCTTTGTCCAAAGCTTATTCCTTCTCTTCTGCTTCAGTTTCTGCTGCAGGCGCCTTTTTGATGACGCCGTCGCAGATATCAAAACTCTTATAGATCAGATATTCCATCCTGGGCTCTTCGTTATTGAGGAAGAGATATCCCAGAAGGGCTTCAAATCCTGTTGCGTACATGTAGTCAGCATGGTTCGCATTTTTCGAGACCGCATGAGGATTGGAATTCTTACCTCTTCTGAAGTAATCAGTCTCCTTCTCAGTCAGCTCGTCCTGCAGGATCCTTATACTGTTCGCCTGAGCCTCTGCGGACACATAGTGGACAGTGTTGTTATGCATCTTGTTATTGCTTCCGGCTCCGAGCGTAGCTGATTTGCAGCGCGCATAGAGCTCGTAGATCGAATCGCCGATATAAGCCAATACCAGAGGCGATACTTCGCGAAGATCCTGTGCAATAAACGGTTTGATCATTAATTATGCCTTCTCGATCTTAAAGCCGCCGGGTACGTCCTTTACAACATAACCCTTAGCCTGGATCTCATCCCTGATGCGGTCAGCCTCAGCGTAATCCTTAGCCTTCTTTGCTTCTGCTCTCTTATTTGCAAGCTCGGTGATCTCTTCAGGGATAGCATCCTCAAGATCAAGAACGATTCCGAGAACTCCTGTGAGCTCTAAGATCTTATCTCTTGCAGCAGTGAGCATTGCAGCAGATACCTTTGCTTCCTGTGCGCTCGTATTTGTCTGACGTACGAGGTTGAAGATATCAGTAATGGCATCAGCGCTGTTGAGGTCATCATCCATGTGAGCGATGAAGCTGTCACCTGCTGTCTTGATTGCTTCTTCAAGGACCTTATCAGCTTCTGCATCGCCTGCAAGATTGCCGTTGCCAAGCACGAAGTTGGCATTCCTTACGCAGTTGGAGATCCTTCCGAGGCTCGTCTGGGCAGCTGCAAGAAGCTCATCGGAGAAATTGATGGGGCTTCTGTAGTGTCCGAGCAGTATGAAGAATCTTACTACGTTGTAAGGATACTTCTTAACGATGTCTCTGATCGTGAAGAAATTGCCCAATGACTTACTCATCTTCTCGCCGTCGATGTTAACGAAAGCATTGTGGACGAAATAATTGCAGAATGTGCAGCCGTTTGCAGCCTCGCTCTGCGCGATCTCATTCTCATGATGCGGGAAGATAAGATCCTGTCCGCCACCGTGAATATCAATGGTGTCACCAAGATACTGCTTGATCATGGCAGAGCACTCGATGTGCCAGCCGGGTCTTCCTTCTCCCCAAGGTGAACCCCAGGAAGGTTCGCCCTCTTTCTTGAACTTCCAGACAGCGAAGTCACCGGGATTCTTCTTGCCTTCATAAGAAGCCTTGCGCTCACCGCCGCCTGCTTCGAGCTCGTCGAGCTTATAGTGTGAGAGCTTGCCGTAATCAGCCTTCTTGGAAACGTCGTAGTAAACGCCGTCACCTTCGATGATGTAAGTGTAGCCATTCTTTTCCATAGCCTTGATGAGGCCGATTATAGCCTTCATCGACTGGGTGGCTCTGGGCTGGTATGTCTGGCGCTTGATGTTAAGTCCGTCAGCGTCAACGTAGTATTCCTTGATGAAGCGGTCAGCGAGCTGCTCGACAGTAATGCCTTCCTCGTTTGCACGCTTGATCATCTTATCGTCGATATCCGTAAAGTTCTGGACGAAGGTAACGTCATAGCCTCTGTATTCCAGATATCTTGCGAGTGTATCGAAAGTAACGAAAGGTCTTGCATTGCCAAGATGGAAATAGTTGTAGACCGTAGGGCCGCATGCATACATCTTGACCTTGCCTTCTTCCATAGGCTTGAAATCTTCTTTGTATCTTGTGAGTGTGTTATAAAGCTTCATATATCAATATCTCCTTTTCGTGTTAAATCATTAAGCCGGTCAGATAGTGATTCAACATCGACAGGATCTCATGTTTATCAATTTCAGGTATAAAAAAACAGCACCAGCCGCAATATCAGAGGCCGGGCCGTAAGATGCTGAATTATATGCATCGATATATTGTTCCATCATATTCTCCTTAAAAACCCCCGAAGCATAGCGGACTCTGATTGACACCCGGAAATCCAGGGCGGTGCTCAGGTATCAGATCTCAATAGTCCAACTTACAAGGCTTTACATCAAAAAGACAGGCCCAAGCTCCTTATTACGTCATGTAGGTCCAATTTAGAGGCCACCATGTTCGAGTTGTTTATATTTTAATATAAAAAGCGGGATATGCCAAACTGCGATAACGCAAGCCGGAATATCCCGCATAAGTTTCTGTTTACTCTGCTTACTTGTCTTTTATACTTTCAGCTCTACTTCACTTACCTCAAGGTCATCCTTGTGCGCCGCGATCAAAGGTCTGACACACTCATTAAGGAATGCGTCGACCTGCTCGGGACATCGGCCGATGTAAAGCTTGGGGTCTCTGAGCTTCAAGAGCTCGTCCATTGTCATACCGAACTTCGGATCAGCTGCGATCCTCTCGAGAAGATCATTGGGCTTGCCTTCGTTCTTAACAACAGATCCTGCCTGCATGGAAAGCTGACGGATCTCCTCGTGGAGTTCCTGACGGTTTCCGCCCTTCTTTGTTGCTTCCATCATGATGTTCTCTGTCATCATGAAAGGCAGCTCATCATTGATGTGCTTTTCGATCATCTTGGGATATACGACAAGACCGGAAACAACGTTTGTATAGATACCGAGGATCGCGTCAACTGCGAGGAATGCCTCAGGTACAGAGATTCTCTTATTTGCGGAGTCATCCAGTGTTCTCTCGAACCACTGCTCTGAAGATGTCATGGCAGGATTCAAAACGTCAGAGATAACATATCTTGAAAGAGATGCGATTCTCTCTGATCTCATAGGATTTCTCTTATAAGCCATTGCGGAAGATCCGATCTGGTTCTTCTCGAAGGGCTCTTCGATCTCCTTTAAGTGCTGGAGAAGTCTGATATCGTTTGAGAACTTGTGAGCGCTCTGTGCGATTGCAGCAAGAGCGGAAAGAACCGTGTAGTCGATCTTTCTGGAATATGTCTGGCCGGATACATAGTAAGACTGCTCAAAGCCCATCTTCTCGCAGATCTTCTTATCGAGCGCAACGCACTTCTCGTGGTCGCCGTCGAAAAGATCATAGAATGAAGCCTGAGTACCTGTTGTACCCTTGCATCCGAGGAGCTTCAATGAAGCGATAGCATTCTCTACTGTCTCAAGATCGAAAACGAGATCCTGAAGCCAGAGTGTTGCTCTCTTACCTACCGTTACGAGCTGTGCAGGCTGGAAATGAGTAAATCCCAAAGTCGGCATAGCCTTGTATTCGTCAGCGAAATCAGCGAGCTTTGCGATAACAACTACAAGTCTCTTCTTAATGAGCTCTAAAGCTTCTCTCATTATGATGATGTCTGTGTTGTCACCTACATAGCAGGATGTAGCGCCAAGGTGAATGATACGGTCAGCACCGGAACCTGCGACCTGCTTGCCATAAGAATGGACATGAGCCATAACGTCATGACGGCGGATCTTCTCTTCAGCTGCTGCATCTTCGTAATCGATGTCATCCTTATGAGCCTTAAGATCAGCGATCTGCTCATCAGTGATATCAAGACCTAATTCCTTCTCTGCTTCTGCCAGAGCAATCCAAAGAAGTCTCCATGTACGGAACTTCTTATCAGGCGAGAAGATGTACTGCATCTCCTTACTGGCATAGCGGGAGTTTAAGGGGCTCTCGTATGTGTCTTTACTCATTATTAAAGATCCTCCAACAATTTATCCACTGCTGTGATTTTAGCACAGATCGTGAGGATTCTGACGGCCTTCTCGATATCTTCTATTCCGGGGAATGAAGGAGCGAGTCTGATATTCGAATCAGAAGGATCCTTTCCGTAAGGATAGCTTGCACCTGCAGGAGTAAGTGCAACGCCTGCCTCCTTGCACATTGATACGACCTTTGTAGCCGTTCCGGGCATAGCGTAGAAGCTTACGAAATAACCGCCCTTAGGGTTTGTCCAGTGCCAGAGATCGTCAAAACCGAGCTCTTCTTCAAGAACGTTCTTGCAAGCTTCGAACTTCGGACGGAGGATCGCAGCATGCTTCATCATGTGAGCATAAACAGCCTCAGCGTCGGGAAGGAATCTTGCATGTGCAAGCTGGTTGACTTTATTCGTGCAGATAGCCTGGGCATTCAGATACTTCTTAGCCCAAGTCATGTTGTCCTTATTTGCAGCGAAGCAGGAAATACCGCCGCCTGCAAATGTTATCTTTGAAGAAGAAGCAAACTCATATACTCTGTTTGCGTGACCGAAGCTTGCGCAGAGGGAAAGCATGTCAGGAAGCTTGCCCCATGTGTTTCTGTCCTCATAGAGGTGGTGGCAAACATAAGCGTTATCCCAGAAGATCCTGAAATCAGGTGCTGCGGTCTCCATTTTCGCGAGCCTCTCGCAAACTTCTGCGGAATAAACAACGCCGTCAGGATTGCTGTAGCAGGGAACGCACCAGATACCCTTAACGTTCTCATCCTTAACGAGTTCTTCAACAACGTCCATGTCAGGACCATTCTCTGTCATCGGAACAGCGATGAGCTCAAAGCCCATTGTCTCAGTAACTCTGAAGTGTCTGTCATAACCGGGTGCCGGGCAGAGCCACTTTCTTCCCTCTACCTGTGACCAGGGCTTGGGAGAATCAACTTCACCGAAGACCATAGAACGCATGATCGCATCATACATCTGGTTCAAAGAAGAGGAATTACCCATGAAGATATTGTCTTTATCTGTTCCGAGGAGCTCAGCGAAAACGGCTCTGATCTCTTCGATGCCGGGAGCGATACCGTAGTTCCTGGTATCTTCGTTCTTGGCAGTCTTGAAACCATCCTTGAGCGTGTCATATATATCGTTGGAAAGGTCAAGCTGTACAGGAGACGGCTTACCGCGTGTCATATCGAGCGTAAGATTCAGTGCCTTGCACTTCTCATAGCGTTCGTTCAGCTCTTCCCTGACTTTGAGGAGCTCTTCTTTTGTCATCTCACGGTAACCCTTCATGATAGCCAACCTTCCTAAAATGAAATTTTGCATTTTGAATCTTGCATTTTTTGACATGGGCCACCCAGCCCAAAGCCTCAACAATTATAGTCTATTAAGTAATTAAAGCAATAAACAAAACTTGAAAAATGGCATTTCTTCTTCTCAAAAATGCATTTTTGAGGAAATTCGGCACGTTGCACAACCAGGATCTTAAGTCCGGGTGGTTATTTGGATGAAAATCAGGGGCAGAAACCTACTAATCCCCTATGGTTATCAGTCATTTAACCTCATACTCGGCGTCAACATAGACCACATATCCGTCATAAGATTGGCACACGATCTTTACCGGTTCAGACGGATCATCCAGCCTGTACGCCTTACGGATCTCGACCGAACAGCCGGGCTTAACTGCCTCTATCTCATAATCGATGCCGGAATCTTCTATGTTGGTGTCATATATCTCTTGGCCGTTCTGGGATACTTCGTCATAGACCGTCGACAGATATGTGATGTCGCTGCCGGTGCCGTTATAAAACTCTAAAACGACAAGCGCCGAAGGCTTTCCGTCGGTATCGGTAACAGAAGTTACCTCTTTGACTCCGACCTTTATGCTGTTTTTACGGACATCATCGGAAATGATATTTCCAATTACTATTCCGGCAACAACAAGAGCGCAGATCCAGCTTAAGACCAGCCATAAGATGCCCTTTTTGCGGGTCTTATTATTCTTAATAGCTTTGACTGCATACACAGATGCCGCGACAGCGAAGTTAAGGTATACGATCAAAGTCGAGTATATGATCGCGTTAATGAACAAGCTATAAGCTACGGCCTGTCCGATATAATCGATACCTGTGCCGCCGGTATAATCAAACGGGTAAAAATCGCAGATAAGGTGGAGTATTCCAAAGACGATCGCAATGAGCGCGAACTTCTTCGCGACCTTCTCAGGCTTTCTGTAATTACGGAATCTGATCTCTTCAACCACTGTGATAATCACAATGATCAAGGTAAAAACATAAGGCAAAATTACGACCATGCTCCACTCCGTAAATCTTCAGAATTCTTTAATCTTTAAGATTATAACATCAGGCATTCAAAACGGTACAAGCTCGGTCCGTTCTATGTTCCCCCTGTTATCATGTGTGACCATGCACACCTCGAAAACAACATTCCTGTCATAAAGGTTGTTTTCCGCAAGATAATATCCCGCAGTCCTCATAACCTTGAGCCTTTTCGCGCCCTTAACAGATTCCGCCGAATCGGGATAAGACCCGCGGTTAAGCCTGGTCCTGACCTCAACGATATGGATGTCTCCGCCCTTTTCCGCAATTATGTCTATCTCGCCGACATTGTGTACCGAATAGTTACGTTTAAGGATCGAAAAGCCGTTGTCTTCAAGCAGTTTTACGGCAGATTCCTCGCCTTTTGCTCCAATATATTGTCTGTATGTCAATTTTCGTTCTTTCATGTTAATCTTTATTAGTCTGATTTTTTTGATAATTTTCTTTCTTCTTGTAAAGGTCTCTTTAGTGCCTTAAAATCAAGGTATTAAATTTAAAGGATAGATTATGGTCGCCGGCACACCTGATATTAAAGCTTTCTTTGATGCTCTCGACGAATGCGTCGACTGCAGGTTCAATGACCGTTTTTTCAAGTATGCCGACTATCTTTCGATCGCCAAGATCGAAGATACGCAGATAATAAGCGGCCGTCCCGTTTCCAAGAACGTGGACTTTTTATCAGATAACGTCGGTCAGGAATTCTTTGAGGTATCACTCGGAAGCCCTGATTCCGTTACTACCGTGATCAGATTCACCTATAAGCAGTTCCCTCCCCAGCAGACTGTCGAGCAGCAGGAATTCATTAAGATATTCAGAGCTGCCGTTGCGCACAAGATCGCAGTCTACCGTCTGAGCAGCCAGTATTCTTATCTCTACAACAACGATATCGAATTCGGAATGCGCAATGCGAACTATCTCTTCACCAAGCTTGAAGAATACTTCATGACCGGCACAGCCACCAAGTATTCCGTCGCATTCATCAACATAAAGCACGTTAACCAGCTGAATAGATACTTCGGTTCAGATATCGCAGGTTCTGCAATAAAGCTCTTCGGTTCCAAGCTCAATGATTTCCCGGACGAAGGCAGAGGCGAATTCGCAGTTCACCTTGGCGGTGACAACTTCGTAGTCGTACTCATTACCTCCCGTCTTCCCGAGCTTGAGCAGTTCATTGCTTCAGTACCGGTCTCACTTACATACGGCGGAGACAAGTTCGAGCATATCTTCAGCTGCAGAGCCGGCATAACCACGATCCGTACAAGCCACCGCTTCGGCAACCAAGTCATGGGAGAATGTTCACAGGCCTTCAGTTATTCCAAGAAGAACAACGTTGATATCGTCTACTATACCGAGGAGATCAACGAGAAGAACCATAACAATACAGAGACCCTTAACCGTGCGCTCAATGAACACAAGTTCCTTATCTACTACCAGCCTGTTATCAGCCTGGAAGATAAACCGCGCCTCCACGCAGCGGAAGCTTTGGCAAGATGGCCGTTAGACGGAAGGATCATCTCACCGCAGGAATTCATCACGCTTGCCACCGATTCAGGCATCGTTACCAAGATCGACTTCTACGTACTTGAGAACGTATGCAAGAACATAAAGTCATGGCAGGCACAGAACATTCCGCTTGTTCCGATCTCGGTCAACTTCTCCGGCCGTCATCTCTTCAATTCTTCTATCGCTACCGACATCTTAAGCGTAATAGACAAATACGAAGTCGACCACCATCTCATCGGCATCGAATTCTCTGAGCCTGACTTTACGCAGAGAATGCCGATCCTTAAGGATGTTACCCACACCTTATCTGAGGCCGGAATCCTTGTTACTCTGGACCACTTCAGCACAGGCCAGTCAACGCTTACCCTCCTCCACGACATGGAAGCAAGTTATGTTAAGATCGACGCCGACAGGTTCGACCCTGAAGATGCAAGAGGCCGTATCATTACCAACGACATGATCAACCTCGCAAAGATCTTAGGCTATAAGGTAATCTGCGAAGGAGTCCAGTCACAAAAGCAGGTCGATGACCTTATGATGTGCGGCTGCACTCTCTACCAATCTTTCTTCTACGACAAGCCGTTATCTGAGAGATTCTTCTTAGACAGACTCCAGAACCCGTCTTACGAGAATGAAGTCACGGTCCCTGCAGTTGAATCACAGCCTGTCACTTAACTTGTTGGCATCCCTGTTATTTGTGCTATATTATTTCTAATTTTCATTCATAAGAGGTATTACTATGATTTCCAAGAAAATGGCTGAAGCCCTTAAGGGCGGCTCTGAGATCCGTAAGATGTTCGAAGAAGGCGGCAGACTTAAGGCTATCTATGGTGCTGAAAACGTATACGATTTCTCTATCGGCAATCCTGACTTAGAGCCTCCGAAGGAAGTCTTCGATGCTCTGAAGGACCTTGCAAATAATCCTACACCCGGCATGCACGGCTATATGCCTAACGCAGGTTATCCTTCAACCCGCCAGATCGTAGCCGAGAAGCGCGGCAAGGAAGCAGGAATGGAGATCGGCGCTGACGCTGTCTGCATGACTGTCGGTGCTGCATCCGCAATGAACGACGTTCTCCACTCCATACTTGATGCCGATGACGAAGTAATCCTTCTCGCTCCCTACTTCATGGAATACAACGGCTATGTTGCAAACCACGGCGGTAAGGTCGTGATCGTCCAGACTGACGACAAGTTCAATCCCGTCATCGCCGATATCGAGAAGGCAATCACTTCCAAGACTAAGGCGATCATCGTAAACTCACCTAACAATCCTTCCGGTGTCGTATACCCCGCTGAGCTCCTTATCGAACTCAACGATATGCTCAAGAAGCAGGATCACACGATCTATGTAATCTCTGACGAGCCTTATATCGATCTCGCTTACGACGGAGCTGAAGTTCCCTGCGCACTTAAGTATATCGACAACCTCATCATCTGCTTCTCCTGGAGCAAGTCCTTGTCACTCCCCGGAGAGAGAATCGGTTATACTCTCGTATCACCTAAGTGTGCTGACTTTGCAGAGCTCACAGGCGCTATCGTTCTTTCCAACAGAACTCTGGGCAGCGTAAACGCTCCCGCCATCTGGCAGAAAGTAATCGAGAAGGCCATCTACGCAAAAGTTGACGTTGCCAACTACGAGAACAGAAGAAACCTTCTTTACGCCAACATCGTTGATGCAGGCTTTGACGCAGTTAAACCTAACGGCGCTCTCTACATCTTCATGAACACTCCGAAGGGCCTGACCGATGAAGAGTTCGCAAAGATCTGCGCTAAGCAGAATCTCCTTCTCGTTAAGGGATCGAGTTTTGCACGTCCCGGTTACTGCCGTCTTGCTTTCTGCGTTTCCGAAGTATCCATCAGGAATTCCAGAAAAGCATTCTTCGCAGTTGCCGAGGAACTGGGCATAAGCCACAGAGCAGAGCTTTAATCTTCTGAAGGCACCAGCGTCGCGATAAAGCGCCAGCAGTTGCCTTTCTCTCTGGCACAGGTTATCAGGGTTATCATTACGGGATGATCTGATGAAGTGCCTACATAATCCTGAAGATCATAGGGTGAACAGTAGTAAGTACCGTTCACCCTGTATTTTTGCTCAAAGCCGTCGGGTGTGGTTATTATGACCTCATCTCCTTTACGGATCTTCGGGAGCTTATCGAAGACCGTGTGGGTTATCGTATTCCTGTGTCCCACTATGATGCTGTTGCCTTTCTGTCCTATCCTTGCCGATTCCTTCATGAGTATCACGCCGTAACGCATCGCGAGATTGGTGTTCTCCTCCCAGACAGGTTCTTCGATACCAAGGTCCGGTATCGTGATTATCCCTGCCAGATGAAGATCAGCTGTCCCGTTATCGTCTCCCGCGCAATAGCCTGCGATCTCCAGCAAGCCTTCCGCAAATGACTCTTCATCAGTATTCTCTTCACCGTTTACCGACAGATAGTCACCTGCGGGGACTTCATAGACAACATCATCCGAAGTATCTCTCCTTAGCACTTCGTCCTTTACAGTGTTCCGGAAATAAGACTTCGCATACTCTTCCACGAACAATAAGAGTCCTCCAATAGAAAAGACAGCAAGAACAAATCCCGCCACAGGTCTTAAATACTTGCTCTTCATTATCTGTTCCTTCTGATCCGCTTACGCTTGACCTCGCCCGTGATCACATAAGCTCCCGCACCGGCCGAGACAACAAATACGATCATGCCGATAACCGTTCTGCTGCTAAGGATCTCTCCCGATATCGGAATATTTGTAACTGACAGGCTTTGGTCCTTGTTGTTCAGGTCTTCGTGGGAAAGGACCCTGATATCTTCTTTCTGCAGGCCCGATGCAACCTCTTCTTCGGTTGACATGTCGTAGATGTTCTCGAGGACTACGACCGTGTCACCGCTCTCCAGATCAGAAGCTCTGAACTTGATGGTTACATCAACCGTGCCGGAAGGTTCAACCGGCTCAAACTGCTGCAGCGATACGACTTCGGTTCCTTTATTGGTCACTTCCGTACCATCGCTTAATCTGAGAGTAGCCTTGGCATAATACTTATGGCCTGCTTCAAGATTCTCATAGCTGATGTGGTCAACTATAGTAACCGTTGAATTCTTAAGGAAAGCCTTATCGCCTTTAACGGTCGTAGCAACAGTCCTGCAGGACGGTCTTCTGAGCGTCTGATTATCATCATTGATGTCTTCATGTCTTGCTATTGGCTTACCGCCTTCATCAGGAATCAATGATTCAAAGACAACCAGATCTGTCGTATCAAGCGGCACCTTAACGTTCTCAAATGGAACTATTACATATCCGGAAGAATCCTGCGGCCTGAAAGTTACGGTCTTGGTATATGTGTTTCCGTCAGGATCCGCATAGGGCTGTCCGGTAGATCTGTCCATCAAGGTTCCTGTAAGGACATATCTGTCTCCCGGATTTAGTCCTTCAAAAGAAACCTTGTCATTGATACCGACGCTCTCAGACAACGCAAGGACACCCGTATTGGTGCTGCTGTCAGTTGCCTTAGTTGAGATAGCCGGGCTGATCGCAACAGTCTGACCCTCGTCCTCAAGATCATTATGTTTGGCGATCGCGATATCCCTGAAATAAAGCGTCTCAAAGCATACAACGGCTAAAGATGTCCCGCCTTTTTCGAATACTTCGGAGAACAGATAACTGCTGTCTATCTTAAACTTGACTTCAACTTCACCAGATACGACTTCTCTGCCCTTTTCGTCCAGAGTAACTTCTCCGGTTGTCTTGTCAGCTTTGAATGTTATGCTTTCCCTGTATTCGTTGCCTTCCTTGTCTTTAAGTATCTCTCCGGTTGACTTATCCAACAGGCACCCTGAGAGCTTATACTCGTAGCCTGAAGTCAGCTTCTCAAAGCGCACCTTGTCGGTAAGTTCGATCTCTTTGCCGCAGTTGATACTGTGTGAGCCTGAGCTGTCAGTAAGCTGAGTCGATATCTTCGGGTTGATATCGATCTTATTAGTGGCCTTTACTGTAACCACCTTGTTGTCGTTCTTCTTTGTGAGCCTTACGGTCCTGCTGTTGCCTGTGCTGCCGTCATCCCAGACCAGTTTATAAGCCGGTTCGATCTTCTCTTCTATCCTGTACCAGCCGGTAGGAATATCAGAAAATGTGACCACTCCGTTCTTATCTGTCTTGCCCTTTGCAAGAGCCGTATCATCCCACGCCGGCTCTTCATTGGTACCGCCATATATAAGACTGAATCCGACATTTGAAGTGATGCCGTCTTCCGAAGTCTTAACTACCTTAATGGAACTTTCCAATCTGTCATTGGTAACGTTCTCTTCCAAATTGTCTGTTGTAACCTTTATCTCCTTGTACCACTTCCCGTCTTTTCCGTCTGTGAATCCTTCAGGGATCTCATATACATACCCGGCTTTAGATGCATGATATTTATGATCAGGACGCACTTCGACAAGAAAGTATCCTCCGACCGGCACTCCTGACAGCTCATCAGAAACTGTGCCTCCTCTCTTCCACTGTACTTTCCCATCTTTGTCAGACACTCCTTCCGCAAGTTTTATCGTCTTATCTTTGTTCCAGAGCTCGAAAACGAACCCGTCCTTTGTATCGTCTTCATCCGCCACTGCCTTAAGGACCTTGAGAGATCCCGAATGCTTGTTGTTCTCGCATTTAAACGAATATGTCTTCTTAGATGACAGGCTGCCTGTCTTAAAGACATACTGATATGTCGAATCGCCTGTCCTGGTCCAGCCGGAATCATTGGTGAATTCATATTCAATTACCGTGCCGTCAGCGCACTTAAAAGGGGCACCTTTGTCAAAAGTCTCCGTGACCACATATTCCGTATCGTATTTGATCGGGAAAGCATCAGTTCCTTCCCACTTGTTTCCGGAGGCATCGTACCAGTTCCACTTGCCGTCAGCATATTTGTATGTGGCAACAAGAGTGCCACCTTCACTAACGGTAAATACAACAGAGGCAGTATCAAAAGACGTGGATGTGGTCTTCTCAAGTGACAGGCTGCTCGCATCGGTAAAAAGCCCTGCACCCTTTCCTCTTCCTTCGGTCGACTCTGTCGTCTTCATGTTAGTTACGACCATCACATCAGAACCTGATGTATAGGCATAACCGTTCTTTACGAATGAATAGAGCTCGTCTCCGCCGTTCTTTCCGATCGAATATTCAAGCTTTCCTGTAGATCCGTCAGTCTCAGTTATCCTGATATGCATCTTATAAACATCCGGATCAGAGAACTTATAGATCGAAGGAATATTGCCTTCTGAATCCTTAAGATCCTTCCTTGTTCCGTCAGGTAATATGAGACCGTCAGGGGTAGTCGTCTCTTTGATATAAAGAGTATCTTCGTATGAACTGCCGGACTGGTCCTGCGGTGTCAGGCTCAATTTCTGCTTCGTGTAGTTCGAACCGCTGAGATAATAGAAGTCGGTATAGACGCCGTCGTTATCGTCATCCCGAAGTTCGCCCACATTGTTCTTAAGATCAGCATCCTTGTAGATCGTGAATACCGCGCCCGTATAGTTGATCCCCGAAGGGTCTCTCTTATCCAGATAGAATCCTGCATAAGCAGCGTCTCTTAACGATGTGGCACGAAGTCCCATAAAGCCTGTAAAACTTCCTTTTCCAGCTTCGGAAGAACTGCTCGACAATGACTTTCTGCAAAAATATCCTGAGGTGGAGCTTGCCGTCCACTGCATAGGAACACCGTCTATTATTCCGGCATAGATGGTTATGTGCTGGGCATTATTCTTGTCCTTGTTATCGTTCCACCACATGATCATGTCGCCGGGCTTAAACCCGTAGGTATTGATGATGTTGATCCACTCATCATCCTGTATTCCGCTCTTGCCGTTGGTCTCAAAGTTAGAGAACTTATTCTCCGTGGGTGTAATGCCCTTATACTTCAACAATGAATTCGTGATGGTCGACTTGATGCCCGCAAAACCCGGTCTGTAAAATCCGTATCTGTCAGGATTTGCTCCGCCTGAATAAGACAGGGTTTTCTTACCATATGAGCCTGAAGTGCCTGTTATCTTCGCAGTCTTAAGGGCCACGCTGTATGCAAGGCTCACCGAACCTGCGCAGTCTATACCGTTCCACCCTCCGCCACCCCACTGGTATTTGACGCCTGACATCTTAGCGCACGCAGCAAGGATCTCATCACGGAAGGCTTTCTCACTCGTATAACCGGCATTTCTCGCATTGGATTCCGGTACGAGTGCATTAGAACTTAATACGGCGGCATTAACATTTTTCGAGCCAATAAAAAACGGCAACGAGCAAATAACAACCGCTGCCGTCATTATTCCAGCCAGTAATCTGGCTTTGTATTTTGGTGATCCTTTATTCTTCACGATGCTGCCTCCGATTCAGTAACGCAGGTAAGCGATCCGTCAACGATGCTGAAACGGTAGATGTTGTCAGACAGCCTGTCGGAAAGCCTTACGTGTTCACAGTTTGTATCTTTGACGAGAGTCCTGAGCTTGGAGCTCTCACTGAATGTCTCAGTTGACAATATGACAAGGTCATGGACAGATGACGGCAGAATGTAGCAGTCGGTTCCGATGTTCTTTACGACCTTCTTCAGGACATCCGTATAAAGAAGCGCATTCGCTCCGAAGAATTCGTATTCATTACTTACGACATATACGCGGTCCTGCATGGGGATCTCATCAACACCTGCGAAGGATGCTTCGATATCCTGCTCCTTTACACCCCAGCGCCTCATCATGCGCATCATGGTATCTTCGATACGCTCGCTCTTGAACGGGAATATCTTCTTGGTATTCTTCTTTGCAAGGCGGTATAACAGAGCCTCTGACAGGTCTTCGGCATTGGCGATGTCATTGGTTACGAGGAACCCGGACACACCGTGCTCATCCACGTTTACGATCACTCTGTAAACGACGGAAAGATCCATGAAGCTCCTGTGAGGGCAGTGCTTGATCATTTCCTGGTTTTCATTCGTATTGACGATCTGGAAAACGATCTTCTCCTTCAGTGATTCGAAGTCGAGCTTCATTATGTCTTCAGGCAGGAACTTGATCGATTCTTCCAGATAAACGGCCTGGTTTGCCATGACCTGCTCGAATGAATCGCACTCTAAGTACTGCTCATACATCCTCTCCATATAGAATGTCGGGCTGCAGTATGAACGCGGCTTTCCCTTGGGGATTATCACGACACCCGTAAGGCACGAATTGACCTTAGGAACCTTTCTAAGCTCTATCTTGCAGTCAGAATACCTCTCCGGCATATAGCTCAAGAATTCGTCCATTACTCTCTGCTTAAAACTCTCGTAGTCCATCATATTGTTGTTCCTCCGCAATAAAATCTGGCAATAAAAAAACGCACCCCGAAAAGGATGCGTTTCATTTATTTGCAGTTTAAGTATAAGCCCCTGTGCCAGTCTCATTCAATAAGCTAAAGTCTCAATTTTGGCACCCTAAAATTCATTTTCCGCCCCTTGAAAACCCCCGCAAACGCAATATTCAAAAGGCTTTAGACGGATTTTGTTACTATAAGAAGGAGCTTTCCTGATTTTATCGATACAGAGATCTTTTTCGCGCTCTTTACAGGATGATTCGAAAAAGAGAACGATGAGCCGGCCGTAAGTGCCGCATCAGTAAGCGGATAGTAAAGTCCTTCTGTCGTAACACCCGTAACCGGCACGTCAAAACTGAAAGGCACCAGCGATACAGCTGCTCCGCCTTCAAAAGATTCAACACTGCATTCTGCCCTGTCTTCTCCTGCCATCGGGATGCATGTGGTAACACCGTCAGTTACGGTGATCTTCCTGCCTTCGGCTCTGTATTTTACGGCAAGGCCGAGATTAGCCAATACATGATCGATCCTTCCTGTCACGGGACATACAAGGATCACTTCATCGGTGCTCTCGGTCTTCATAAGGGCTATCTCGGTATCGGTCCAGTCCTTTTCGACGGGATATTTCTCAACAGGGATATTATTGGCGCTGATAAACTCCAAACCGATGTCAGTAATGGAATCCATATCTCCAATGACAATGGAAGGAACTATGCTGATTCCGGAAAGATAATCGCAGCCCGAATCGCAGGCGATCAGCCTTGTATCAGGATCACTTACAAAACCCTTGATAACATCAGAAGCCTCATCAGGCAAAGGTCCGCCTGTTACGATGACACAGCGCATGACTTAAGATCTTCTATGGCTTTCGCAGGATCTTCGGCATTAAATACCGTGCTTCCGGCAACGAATAATCTGGCACCTGCGTCGTAGACTTCCTTAACGTTTCCTAATGTGATGCCGCCGTCAACGGAGATGATGGTATCAGCGCCCTGTTCGTCAATTGCTTTTCTGAGCTTGGCGATCCTCTCGTTGGAGGAAGGAAGATAACCCTGTCCGCCGAAGCCGGGATATACGGTCATGATGAGGATGATCTCTACCTTTCCGATATAAGGGAAAACCTTCTCGATAGGAGTGTCGGGATGGATGGATATTCCAGCTGTGCAGCCCAATGCCTTGATGTCTTCAATGAGCTTGTCGGGGTTATCTGAGCACTCGACATGGAAAGTGATATTGTCCGAACCTGCGTCTGCAAAAGCCTTGATATACTTCTCGGGCTCAGTGATCATGAGGTGCGTATAGAACTTCATGTCGGTATATTTTCTGATCGACTGGATGACCGGGATTCCGAAGGAGATGTTATTTACGTAGTGACCGTCCATAACATCGATATGAAGGTATTCGGCATGGCCTTCCACCTTCTTGATATCTCTCATCAGATAGCCGAAATCAGCTGCGAGGATCGACGGTGCTATATCAATGTAACTCATTGCTTTCTCCTATGCTTGTAATTGTTCCTATTATCGTAAAGCTCCGTATAAAAGCTCTTATATCTCTCGTAACGTCCTTCATCGATAAGTCCGTCAGCTAATGCATTCCGGACGACACAGCCGTCTTCTTTACGGTGTGAGCAGTCGTCGAACCTGCATCCTGTGGCGATCCTGGTTATCTCAGGGTAACCGTAAAGGACATCCCTGTAATCAACGCCCTGGTCCTCCAGTGACAATGAGGTGAATCCCGGTGTGTCGCATATAAAGCCGTCGAAGAACTCGTGAAGCTCGACATGTCTTGTCGTATGTTTTCCGCGCTTTATCTTGGCGCTTACCTCGCCCGTCTCCATCAGGTCATAACCCAAAAGAGAATTGCAGAGCGTGCTCTTTCCGACTCCGGAAGGACCCGCAAAGGCGGCAATTCCATCACCTATTATATCCTTAAGATCACTTTTGGTAAGAGGCTTAACAGGTGAAGATAATAAAACTTCGTAACCTGCCTTAGTATAAACTGAACAAAGCCTGTCACCGTCGTCTTCATTAAGATCGCTCTTGGTGAAAATGATCACCGGCTTGATGTCTCTTAAAGAGCACACGAGGAGCATCTTATCGAGCAATGTAAGATCCGGCTCAGGATTCGTGACAGAGAACGTCAGGAGCATTATCGACAGATTTGCCACAGGCGGCCTTGCGATAAAGCTTGCCCTGTCCTCAATATCAGTAATGACATAAGGAATGTCAGGGTCGCCCGAGCTCATTATCAACACCTTGTCGCCTATGGCAGGCTTGATGCCCTTAAGCCTGAATGCTCCTCTTGCCGCACACTGAACATATTCATAGGAGCCTTCATTAAAGAAGCGAACGGTGTAAACACCGCCCACTCCTTTAGTAATTACTCCGCGAAAAGCTTCAGTCTCAGCCATCAGACATTAACCCTAGCCGTTGTTTCCGCCCTGACCGGGATTCTGGTTTCCGCCGCCCTGATTAGGATCGGGCGGGTTCTGGTTTCCGCCGCCGCCCGGATTAGGATCAGGGTTCTGCGCGGGTGTCGGCGTAGGTGTTGCCGGCGGAGGTGTAGGTGTATCCGTCGGTGCCGGAGTATTCGTCGGAAGTGCCGAGAATACTACCGTATATGCCGTGCTCTCTTTAACGACGAACGTGAAGTTAAGTGAGTAGCTTACGATGTTTCCTAAAGAGTCTACCCAGTACTCGAACTTGAATCCTGTTGCAGGTGTTGCAGTGAGCGTTACCTGGGTATTGAGCTCATATGTGCCTGCGCCGGTTGCGGTACCGCTTCCCTTGATGATGATGTCGACAAC
This sequence comes from Oscillospiraceae bacterium, assembly GCA_902780785.1. Taxonomy (GTDB): domain Bacteria; phylum Bacillota; class Clostridia; order Saccharofermentanales; family Saccharofermentanaceae; genus Saccharofermentans. The sequence goes on from CACZGS010000008.1 coordinate 72,511, forward strand.
AGCCTGAGGAGGTGTAGGTGTAGGTGTACCGCCGTTCTGGTAATCTTCCTTTGTTCCAACAAAGAGCTTGACGGAAGACTTTCTTGCGACAGATGAGCCTGCCACAGGATTTGTAAGGATTACATACTGTTTCTTCTGGTCGAGCGCAAGAACTTCGGAAGAGCCTTCGATAGTATAGTTAAGGTTTGCTTCCTCAAGTTTCTTGACTGCTTCAGCTACTGTGTTGCCTACAACGTCAGGAACGATCGAAGACTTAGGCTCCGTAGCATAGATGATGATGACGGTCTCGCCTCTTAATACCTGAGTATTTGCTTCAGGCTCGGTCCTTATGACAAGACCCGGTTCAACCTTATCGGAAGGCTCTGTACGGAGAACAGGCTCAAGGCCTAAGTTCTTAAGTGATGTATAAGCATTCTTGTAATTCATGTCCGCATAATCCTGCAGCACGATCGATTCGTCAGCCGCAGAGACAGTGAGAACAAGATTGCTGAGCTTATTCGTCGTTGAGACGGTTACGCCTTCACGGATGCTCTGTCCGATAACGATACCGGGTTCATAAGCATCTGTATCCTGGTATTCGATCGTATAGTTAACATTTGCGGCTATAAGCTTCTTGGTAACCTCATCGGCCGTCAGACCGACATAGTTCTCTATCACGTAATCCGTATTCGGATCTATGCTCGTCGCATTGCCGACAGCCTTGATGACCAGGATTCCGATACCGATCAGAACACCGACGATAACGACGATGATGAGAGCCAGAAGGACATTATCCCTGAATCTGGAGATACGTCTTGATTCGGCGCTCTTCTCGATCTCAGAGATCTTCTCATATTCAGGATCCTGTCTGAAGGAAATATTCGTATCAGAGCTTGCTGTCTTTTCCGGAACATTCGTGATGACACCGTAAACGCCGTTAGGATCAACGAGCAAAGAGTCTAATTCCGTTACGAGCTGACGCATTGTCTGGTAACGTCTCTCAGGGCTCTTCTGCATACATTTCGCGATGATGGAATCAAGGCCCTTCGGGATTCCCTGCATCAAAGATGAAGGAACCGGAGGTGTCTCCTGCAGATGCTTAACTGCGATCGCAACGTTTGAATCACCGTCGAAAGGAAGTCTTCCCGTTACCATCTCGAAAAGTGAGACACCGAGAGAATAGATATCGGACTGAGGTCCTACATTACCGCCTCTTGCCTGCTCGGGTGAGAAGTAATGAACGGAACCCATCTGTACGCCTGTCATGGTGATCGTCGTGGAAGATGCCGCACGTGCGATACCGAAGTCCGTGATCTTAGCGACACGGTCACGTGAGATGAGGATGTTCTGAGGCTTGATGTCTCTGTGAACGATTCCGTTCTGATGTGCGTAGTCTAACGCAAGGCCGATCTGGATTACGATCGGGACCGCATTCTTCCAGTCAAGGTGACCGTTCTGGTTGATGAGATCCTTTACGGTAATACCTTCGATATATTCCTGAACGATATATCTGAAATTGCCTTCGTGTCCTACACCGTATACCTTAACGATATTTGCGTGGTTCAGGGATGCAACTGACTTTGCTTCCGCGTCAAAACGTCTGATGAATTCATCGTCAGATGAGAACTCGGGCTTTAAGATCTTTATGGCAACGTTTGCGCCGGTATTCATGTCGATACCGAGATATACGTTAGCCATACCGCCTGAGCCTATGAGCTTGACGATCCTGTACTTATTCGCAAATATCATGCCCTCGGGGCCGTGAACCTGATTTGCCATATTATCTCCTTATAGTTCGGTTACGGGCTCTGCCCTTACAACTGTAACCGTAATATTATCTGTACTTTCTCCTTCGAGCGCCTGGGCTATAAGCTGAGCGCAGATGCTTTCAGGTTTATTCCTTTCCTTTGTGCAGGCCTTAAACTGCTCGTTATTTACATATGAATAAAGTCCGTCCGAGCAAAGAAAGACCATATCACCGTAACTTATATTATAACTGTAAATGTCAGGATTGAGATACTGGTTCTCCCCTACGACCTTGAAGAGCCTTGATCTTCCGGGGTGAACCTTTGCCTCATCTTCGGATAAAAGACCGTTCTTAACGAGCTTTGCAGCCTCATTGTGATCTTCCGTAAGCTTGATGAGTTCAGAGCCGTGAAGGAGATATCCCCTTGTATCGCCCAGGTGGGCGATCGTAAGTTCAGTTCCCTTCAGCAATGCGACAGTAAGGGTCGTGCACATACCCATGCGCTCCCTGTTTTCGAGACAATTGTGAAGGATAACGATATTAGCTCTGTTGAAAACAACCTTGAGGAACTGGGGCAATTCATCCCTGCTGTCAATGAAAGCAAGACTGTCCTTGAGCGTATTCATGACTGTCTCAACGGCAAGCCTGCTCGCGATCTCGCCGCAGGATTCACCGCCTACGCCGTCGGCAACTGCCATGCAGAAGTAATTGCCCAATTTCTCGTAAGCAAAGCTGTCTTCATTGGTGTCCCTTACGGGACCTTTCTCAGACATTCCGTAAGCTAACATCTTTCTGCCTCTATTGTTCCCCTTCTGAGCTGTCCGCAGGCGGCCATGATGTCGCTGCCCATCTCACGCCTGATAGTAGCATTTATACCGCCGGATTCAAGGATATCCCTGAATTGCTTGACTTTTGCCGGAGATGCCGACTGGAATATCGTTCCGGGAACCTTATTCATTGCAATGAGATTTACGTGATAAAGTCCGCCCTTCAAGAGCTTAACGAGCTCTGAGGCGCACTGCGGCGTATCGTTAACGCCTGCCAGAAGGCTGTATTCGAAGGTGATCCTTCTGTTTGTGGCCTTCGTATAGTCTTTGCATGCTTTCATGAGCTGCTCGATGGAATATGCCTTTGCAACAGGCATGAGCTTTTTACGAAGTTCATCGTTAGGCGCATGAAGAGATACAGCAAGGTTTACCTGAAGACCTTCTTTTGTGAATTCTTCGATCTTGGGCACAAGGCCGCAGGTCGAAAGCGTGATATGTCTTGCACCGAGATTCAAACCTTCAGGATCGTTTGCAAGCCTTATGAATCCCATTACGTTCTCATAGTTATCGAAAGGCTCTCCGATACCCATTATTACTACGCTGTGGACCCTCTCGCCCAGCTGCTTCTGGGTTACGGATACCTGTGCAAGAAGCTCTCCTGATGAGAGATTTCTTCCGAACTCGATCTTTGCGGATGCGCAGAAAGCACATCCCATGCGGCATCCCGCCTGTGATGAGATGCAGACTGATATGCCTGTCTTATATCTCATCGCAACAGTCTCTATTATGTTGCCGTCGTAGAGCTTATATACGAACTTCTCGGTGCCGTCGAGCTTGGATACGAGATGTTCTTTTAATTCGAAGCCTCCGAAAATGAAGTCTTCTTCCAACATCGCCCTTACATTCTTGGGGACATTGGTCATGTCATCAGTTGTGACAGAACCTGATGAGAGCCATCCGTAGATCTGGGAAGCGCGGTACTTAGGCACGCCGCGTGATTCACACCATGCGGTAAGATCTTTTAAAGTCAGATCCAGACAGAACTTATCTTCCAAGATCAATCTTCCTTTCTGTCTCTTTCCATGCGGCAGATAAAGAAACCTTCGCACTTATCCTTATTCGGGAGAAGGGTTATCATGCCGTTAGCAACACTCTCTTCTCTTTCTTCATCCATATAGATCCCTTCAGGCAGGTACTTGTCGATAGGTACCGTATGGAACTTCCTGTGCTCTGCAAGGAATGTCTCCACCTGATTCTGGTTCTCATCGATATTGAGCGTGCATGTGCAGTAAATGAGCGTTCCGCCGGGACGGACCATTTTCGCTGCATGCTCCAAGATCGCATACTGCAAAGGAATGAGCTCGTCTAATTCATCGTAAGTGAACTTATCCCTGATATCGGGCTTTCTGCCCAAAAGGCCCAAGCCGCTGCACGGAACATCGCAAAGCACGATATCATATGACTTCTTGGAATCCTTATCGTCTTTATTGATCGTCGATGCATCTGCGCAGATGGTCTCAATGGATGTAAGGCCTAATCTCTCGCAGTTATCCCTTATGAGCTTTAATCTGGACTCATTGATATCGACAGCGTAGATATAGAGGTCATCCCTGCACATCTGCGCCATATGTGTGGACTTGCCGCCCGGAGCCGCGCAGCAGTCAAGGATCTTATCGGCGACCCTCGGGTGCGCAACGTGAGATGCGAGCATGGCGCCCTGTCCCTGAACGAACATGCCGTATTTATTGAAACATTCGGAATTCTCAAGGCCGTTAAGTCCGCCGGTGATCTCAACGCAGTCAGGAATAAAGCTGCCCTTAACTGCGGTAATGCCCTCTTTCTTAAGCTCTTTAATGAGTGTCTCCTGATCCACCTTATGAGCATCGAATCTTACTGTAAGATTCATCGGCTCCAGGAAAGCCTTGCCGATCTCATATGCTTCCTGCTTGCCGTAATCCTTCTTGAGGATGCCGTATATCTCAGGCTTTAATGCTACCTTGATGCCGGGCTTAAACTGGTCAAGATATCTCTTTGCTTCAGGGGCTTCAGCGAACTTTCTCAAGACCGCATTAACATAGCCTGAAGCCTTGTGGTTATACTTCTTCGTGATCTCAACTGAAGAATCGACTGCGGCATAAGCGGGAATGTTATTTCCGAACTGGATCTGCCAGACAGCCATTCTTATGGCAGTCCTTGCGACAGGATCCATGAAATCGGTCTCTTCCTTCGTAATATGCCTTATAAGGAAATCGATCGTGAAAGTATATGTGAGAGTTCCGTAGAGCATGGCTCTCGCAAAGTCGATCTTCTTGCCTTCGGCACTTGCGATCTTATCGGCCTTCTTTAAAACGAGATTGGAATAAGCATCCTTCTCATATACCCAGTAGAGCATGAGAAAAGCCAGTTCTCTCTCGTTACCTTCGGCGATCAGCCTCTGCAGTTCTTTCTTCTTATACTTGATCTCGTCTGACATGAGGTTACTCCTGCATTACCGGATTCCCTACAGTAAAATTATGTGCGCAGTCTCTTGCCTGAAGTTTCTTGCCGCCGGGCTGCTGGAGCTCTTTTACCTTAAGGAAACCATTGCCGCACTTAACGATAAGGTTCTCACCTTTTGCCCTGACTACGATACCTGGCTCTGAATCCTTCAGATCCTCAGGGATCAGTGTCATATCTTCAACTACTTCAGAATCAAGGACTTTGAGCTTGTTCTCACCCTTCATTACAAATGCACCGGGCCATGCGCTCAAAGCTCTTACTCTGTTATGGATATCTAAAGCATCCTGATCCCATGTAAACTCACCCTCCTCAGGCTTGATCGGAGGGCATGCCGTAGCAAGGGAATCGTCCTGCTTTATCGTCTTAAGTTCTCCTGCAACCCATGAATCAATGATCGAAGGGAGCTTCTCAGCACTTGCAACAGCAAGCCTGTTCATGAGTGATTCGGTATGTTCATTGGGATCTATAGAGACTTCGATCTTGTCTATGATGTCGCCCGTATCCATGCCTACATCCATCTTCATGAACGTAATGCCTGTTACCTTATCTCCTTCAAGGATCGCGCGCTGTACGGGAGCAGAACCTCTCCTTGCGGGAAGAAGGCTTCCGTGGCAGTTGATGCAGCCGTATTTGGGAAGATCCAGAACAGCCTTGGGCAGGATCTTGCCGTAAGCTGCAGTAACGATAAGATCAGCATTGTAAGAGGAAAGCTTTTCGAGCGCTTCGTCAGTTCTCAAAGTATCAGGCTGATATACCTCAATGCCGCTATCCAAAGCCAAAACCTTTACCGGAGGCGCAGTAAGGATATGCTTACGTCCAACGGGCTTGTCAGGCTGGCAGAGAGCTAAGACGACGTTAAAACCGCCGTCGATAAGTGCCTTGAGATTCGTCTGAGCGAATTCAGGCGTTCCCATGAATATTATCTTAAGTTCACGCCTGTCCATCTTATCAGTCCTCAAGGTCTGCCGTGTTATAGATCTTTCCGTCAACAGATTTATCTATAAAGAGAATGCCGTTCAGGTGATCGTTCTCGTGGCAGATACATCTTGCGAGAAGATCGTCGGCTTCCAGTTCAAACTCATTGCCGTTGCGGTCCATTGCCTTGACCTTGATGTGAGAAGGTCTCTCGACTTCACAGGTCTTGCCCGGAACTGAAAGGCAGCCTTCGTTATCAGTCTGGGATCCTGATACTTCAAGGATCTCAGGATTAATGAATTCGATAAGTCCGTGCTCATCGCCTACGTCAACAATGAACACTCTTCTTAATACGCCGACCTGAGGAGCGGCAATGCCGATTCCCCTTCCGCCGTAATACATGGTGTCAGCCATATCATCCAGGAGCTTAATGATCCTGGGTGTGATCTCTTCGACCGGTCTGCTCGTCTTGCGGAGCAGCGGGTCACCTTCAAGTACTAAATTTCTTAAAGCCATCTTATGGCCTCCAATCCGTAATTTTCCTTATATATTATAAATTATTATATATGACAAACAAGTGCCGAAGATTTGCTCCGGCACTTGCTGTTTTTAGTCTAAATTGTCTATTAAATATCAGAGATCCCAGGAACTGATGTATTTCTTCTGCTCTTCCGTGAGCTCGTCGATCCTGATGTCCTTTGTCTTAAGGAGGATCTCGGCAACCCTGTTATCGATGACTTCAGGTGTCTGGTATACGTCAACGGGAAGTCTTTCCGGGTTATTCGCGATATACATTGCAGACTGTGCCTGCAGAGCAAAGCTCATGTCCATGATCTCGACGGGGTGTCCGTCTCCTGAAGCGAGGTTTACGAGTCTTCCCTCAGCGATAACGCATACCGTATTACCGTTCTTAAGCTTATATCCGATGATGTTGTTACGGAGTTCTGCGCTCTCGACGCACATTTCCTTAAGCTCGGCAACGCTTACTTCGCAGTCGAAATGGCCTGCATTGCAGCATACCGCACCGTCCTTCATGGCCTCGAAATGTCTTCCGACGATAACGTCCTTGCAGCCTGTTACGGTAACGAAGAAATCACCTAAAGGAGCTGCCTCGTCCATGGTCATGACCTGATAGCCTTCCATGATAGCTTCACATGCCTTAACGGGATCGATCTCAGTAACGATAACCTTGGCACCAAGGCCCTTTGCCCTCATGGCAACGCCTCTGCCGCACATGCCGTAACCTGCTACGACTACTGTCTTTCCTGCAACAACAAGGTTCGTTGTAGCCATTATCGCCGTCCATACGGATTGGCCTGTTCCGAATCTGTTATCAAATAGGTGCTTGCAGCGTGCGTCATTAACAGCAACAACAGGATAAAGGAGCTTGCCGTCACCCTTAAGGATCTCAAGCCTGTGAACGCCTGTCGTGGTCTCTTCACAGCCGCCCTTGACCTTAGCGGCCATATCCTTCAATTCGGAATGCAGGAGCAAGGCAAAATCGCCGCCGTCATCGATTACGATGTCAGGCTCAAAGCTCAATGCCTTCTTAAGTCTTCCCCAGTAATGCTCTTCGTCATCGCCATGAACTGCATATACGTTCATGATATCCAAAGATGCAAGACCTGCGGCAACTTCATCCTGTGTGGACAAAGGATTGCACCCTGTAAGAGCTACCTCAGCGCCGCCTCTCGCAAGAGCTCTTGCAAGACATGCCGTCTTTGCTTCAACGTGTACGGATACAGAGATCTTCATGCCCTTAAAAGGCTGCTTCTCGATAAGCTCGGCTTCGATAGCCCTTAAAACAGGCATATTGCGGTATGCCCATTCGATCTTTTCCAAGCCCTTCGGCGCGAGACTGATGTCTCTTACTTCGTAATTGTATCTTCCCATCGAAAATACCTCTTTCTAACCGGTTTATACGATAATTCTATTTACAAATTCTTTTACCAGAGCGCAGCTGTTAGCGGATGCAAGCGCAGCGTTATCAAGCACTTCCTGCTCTGACAAAGGGTTTCCCGATATTCCTGCAGCCATATTGGTGATGCAGGACATAGCGGCAACTCTGATGCCCATGTGAGAAGCTGCAATAGCTTCAGGTACAGTAGACATTCCGACACAGTCGGCACCCATGATCCTGAGCGCTCTTATCTCTGCGGGAGTCTCATACTGGGGGCCCTTGGTATAAGCATAAATACCCCTGCTGATCCTGATATTAAGGTCTCTGGCACTGTTGACCAGAGTATCTGTGAGTTCCGGATCGTAGACATGGCACTGATCGGGAAATCTGGTGCCGAATTCAGCTATATTGGGACCTCTTAAAACAGGCTCTGCATTGAAAGATAAATGGTCAGTGATAGCCACTAATTCAGGCACTTTCATCTCAAGATTAATGCCGCCTGAAGCGTTGGTCAGAAGAAGGACCTTAACACCCAGTCTGCCCATTACCCTGACATAGAATGTAACGGTCTCCATCGGATAACCCTCGTAGTAATGGAACCTGCCGTTCATCATGAAGACAGGCTTGCCCGAAAGGGTTCCTGCAATAAGCGAGCCCTTGTGTCCGGGAGCTGTTGATACCGGGAATCCGGGAATGTCCTTATAGGGGATCTCTATGGCATCCTCAGCCATCTCAGAGAGCGGACCTAAACCCGAACCGAGCACGATACAAACAGCGGGAAGTGTTCTGTCAGACAAAACGCCCCTGATATAATCAGCAGCGCCGTCTACTCGTTCAACAAATTCTTTAACATCTGTAATCATAGGACAATTATATAATTTATTTTCTTTTTTCGCGATTGAATATGCGGCCAAAAATCATTACAAAAAAACGGGCCAGCACCTTAGTGCCGACCCGTCAGATTACTTAGATCTTAAGCTTTCGGAATTACTTCTTTCCGCAGCAATCCTTATACTTCTTGCCTGAACCGCAAGGGCACGGATCGTTTCTTCCTACCTTGGAGGAATCACGCTTGATGGGTGCCTGGGGAGCATTGTTTCCTGTAGAACCTTCAATACGCTTTGAAGCAGATTGAGGTGTTACAGCAGCTGCGCTTGCGTGGCTCTCCTTCATCTCCTTGACCTGGGGCTTCGCCTCAATGTGAGTCTCAGGAGTGAATCTTGCTCTCATGATGAACTTAACAGCATCATTCTGGATGTTCTCGTTCATTTCTTCGAACATTGCGGAACCTTCAAGCTTGTATTCAACAACAGGATCGTGCTGACCGATACTTCTCATTCTGATGGAGTTGGAGAGCTGATCCAATGCATCGATGTGATCCATCCACTTGAGGTCGACTGTTCTTAAGAGGATCTGGCGCTCAGCCTCACGGAATACTTCCTTAGTGATCTCCTTCTCCTTCTCTGCAACAAGTGCCTTAGCTTCTTCAGCAATATTGGCAGCGAGCTCGTCGCAGTCAGGGATCTCCTTGTCGTCATCCTGAACGAGGAGAACGGAAGGAAGCTGGCCGAAGATCTCTTCGAGGAGCTTACCGAGAGAATATCTCTCTGTTGATGTGATCTTGCCGTCAAGAGCGAACTGGTTGCAGACTCTGGAAGCAACACGCTCGATCATCTGGAGGTAGATACCGTGAACGTCCTCACCCATGATGACCTGCTTTCTCTGGTCATAAGTGATCGTTCTCTGAACGTTGTTAACGTCGTCGTATTCGAGGACGGATTTACGTGCTGAGAAGTGCATTGCTTCGAGCTTCTTCTGTGAGCTGTCGATGACCTTTGTAAGGGATCTTACCTGAAGCTCCATATCGTCTTCGATACCAAGGCTCTCGTAGATAACGGAAACTCTCTCACCGCCGAAGATCCTCAGGAGGTCATCCTCCAAGGAGAGGAAGAACTTGGATCTTCCGGGGTCGCCCTGACGTCCTGCACGGCCCTTGAGCTGATTATCGATACGTCTTGATTCGTGACGCTCTGTACCTACGATATAAAGGCCTCCGAGTTCTCTTACCTCAGCTGCCTCAGGTGCGAGCTCAGCCTTGAACTTGTTCTCGAGATCGGTAAATCTCTGTCTTGCTTCGAGAATGAGCTCATCGTCAGTCTCATTGTGAGCTGTTGATGCAGTGATAAGGTCTTCTGTATAGCCTAATCTTCTCATCTCCTGCAGTGCCATGAACTCAGCGTTACCGCCGAGGATGATATCGGTACCACGGCCCGCCATGTTCGTAGCGATCGTAACGGCACCCTTACGGCCTGCCTGTGCAACGATCTCAGCCTCTCGCATATGGTTCTTGGCGTTCAATACGTTGTGCTTGATTCCGTACTTGGAGAAGATACGTGAAAGGAGCTCTGACTTATCGACGTTTACAGTACCTACGAGTACAGGCTGGCCCTTATCGTTTGCTTCCTTAACAGTCTTAAGGATAGCTGCATACTTACCGTTCTCAGTCTTAAATACTGCATCGTATTCATCAACTCTTGCGATAGGTCTGTTTGTAGGGATCTGGATAACGTCGAGGTTATAGATCTGTCTGAACTCTGCTTCCTCTGTATAAGCCGTACCGGTCATACCGGAGAGCTTTGTGTACATACGGAAGAAGTTCTGGAATGTAATGGTAGCAAGGGTCTTGTTCTCGTTAGCAACCTTAACATGCTCTTTAGCTTCGATAGCCTGGTGAACACCGTCACTGAACCTTCTGCCCGGCATGAGACGTCCCGTAAAGTCGTCTACGATGATTACCTGGCCGTCCTGAACGATGTACTGCTGGTCCTTCTTGAAGTTACCGTTAGCCTTCAAAGCGTTGTTGATATAGTGCTGAAGGTCGAAGTTGTCAGGATCTGAGAGGTCATCGATGTTGAAGAACTTCTCGGCCTTTGCGATACCGTTTGCGGTAAGGACTGAAGTCTTAGCCTTCTCGTCTGTAACGTAATCGGCATCACCTACGAGATCGTCCATATCGACCTTGTCATCTGTCTCGATAACAGTGTACTGCTTCAAGGACTTAACAAATGTATCTGCCTTCTGGTAAAGGTCTGAGGATTCTGTTCCTCTTCCTGAAATGATGAGAGGTGTTCTTGCCTCATCGATGAGGATCGAGTCGACCTCGTCGACGATAGCGTAGTTAAGCTCTCTCTGAGCGATCTGTTCCTTACTTACGACCATGTTGTCACGGAGATAGTCGAATCCGAATTCGTTGTTTGTTCCGTAAACGATGTCGCAGGCGTACATTCCCTTACGATCCTTCATGGGGATATCGTGAATGATGAGACCGACGCTCATCTTAAGGAACTTGTAGATCTTACCCATCCACTCGGAGTCACGCTTTGCGAGGTAATCGTTGACCGTTACTACGTGAACGCCCTTTCCTGTGAGTGCATTGAGGTAAACAGGCATTGTAGCTACGAGCGTCTTACCTTCACCCGTCTTCATCTCGGCGATTCTGCCCTGGTGGAGAATGATACCGCCGATGACCTGTACTCTGTAAGGCTTCATGCCCAGAACTCTCCAGGCTGCCTCTCTTACTGTTGCAAACGCCTCAGGAAGAAGTGAATCAAGTGACTCACCGTCTTCATATCTCTTCTTGAACTCGTCTGTCTTAGCGGCAAGGTCATGATCGGAGAGCTTTGCATACTCTGCCTCGTATGAGAAGACCTTGTCTACGAGAGGATTGATCCTCTTGAGTTCGTGATCGCTGTGTGTGCCGAAAATGCTTTCAATTAATCCCATTTTGTCCGTTACCCTTTATTGTTTTTGTTCGTTATTTTCTCCGGAAGCTTCCTTGAGTCTTTCAAGTGCCGTTCTGTATCCGCCTTCGGGATTCACATAGCAGTTCTTGACTCTCGAAATGGTCGTGGAGCTGACCTTTGTGGAAGATCTCGCTTTTCCGCGTACTCTGCCGGTTGATTTCTTGTTCGAATTTGCCTTGTCGGAAGAGGGCTCTTCTGCCGGCGAGATCTCTTTGATGATCTCTTCGTAGCTCTTGCCCTGTTCGATCCTTCTTACGATCTGCCAACGATGAAGAAATGAATGCAGTTCATTTAATGAGCAGAGATCCAAAAAGAACTTGTGCATCTCTGTGCTGTCCCTCATAGTCAGCATGGCGTTATAAAGATCGGTTAATTCCTCTAATTCGCTCTCTGTAAAATGAGCATCACTTATGCTGTCCATCTTGTCTCCTATTACCCGTTATCACGATACGACTCTAAGCAGATAATCCCAGATCGGCTTAGCATATCCCATGTATACTGCGGCAAATATGACCGTAGCAACGAGCATTAAGAGAATACCCAGGAGCAATCTAGAGAATATAAGATTAGTCTTGGCTTTCCTAAGAGAATCCCCAATAGAAAGCGACGCAGTCTTGTCCGTAGTGATCTTCGAATTTGCAAGACTCGGACGTCTAACGCTGTTATTATGTCTCAATTTGTTTACCTCCAAACATACCAATACATAATAACAAATTATTTATTTTAAGACAATAAAGAGGGATCCCCCTTAAGTACTGTACCTTTCAGAGGTCTCATACTCGCAGATTTCCAGTATAACGCCCTGAACAAAGGCATATCCCTTGAGGTTTTCGACGGCTTCCCTGCCAATCTGGCCCGAGTTCTCAGGTATTATAACCTTAAGATGTCTGGAATCAACACGGGTCACCTCATATTTTTTACCGTTTATCGTGGCAGACTGGGGCTCAAATTCCTTAAGAGACCTGATGTCATCCTTGATCTTCTTCTCTATATTGGACACATCCTGGTAATAAGGCGACGTCAGATCGATGCTCCTTATGGACGTAACTTCCCCGCCGTTAACTGAATCAATTACCGGAAATGTCTTAGGAAGGTTTGCCCCGTACTTTTCACGGAAGGCTTCTCCCCTCTCGAAATTGCTCAAAGACCAGATATTGTCCTTTTCCTGCTCCTTTGTTTTGTTTTCTTCTGCATTCAGGAACAGTACGGGCTCACCGTACAAAGGGATCACGGAATAGACGCTCCTTGACTTCTTTCCGGCTATGGTAACAACGGAATACTCAGTTAAGACTTCGATCACATGATGTCTGGGATTTATCGCGAAATAGACCTCAATATCCTTAGGGCAAAAGAAATCCGACCCGCCGTTTCTCTCGATATAGGCGTTTCTTATCTGTTTTTCCATTGTTTTCGAGAACAGGCCCTGTAAGATCAGCTCTTTGAGAGTATAACCCGTCGCATTATCAATGCCGGCCCCGACCGATAAGACCTTCGAGATTATCTCGCCGCCCTTGGTATTCCCGACGCCTAAGTCCGGGAATGCGTTTACTGCTGCAGACATGAGATCTGAGGAAGGGATCGAGACAGGATATAGAAGCGCCATCTTCTCACAGGTCTGTTCAACGGATCTTCGCATCAGGATATCCGTTCTGTAGAAGTCCATTGCGCTTACTATCGAAGCTATGAGGACAAGCGTTATGGTAAAAGCGATAGCCGCTTCGATCGTTACTGCTCCGCGCTTATTCTTTCTCATGGGTCTTCCTCCGGTCTATTCATAAAGCTGATAGGATTTGGTCACCGAATAGGTATTGCCTCTGAAATCCGCTTCAAGCGTAAGGCCCTTATAAAGGTCCCCGTAATCCCTCTCGAGCACTTTAAGGCTTCTTTCAAGGAGCTTATCCATAGAAGCGCAAAGGCAGTAAAGATAAAGGAAATCCCTGTAATTCCAGGTCACGAGCTTATTCCCTTCATATTCGAAGATCACGGCCCTTCCGCCGTACATTATGGCATTCAGATCCTTGGTAGCCTGGAGCGTGGCACAGAAAAAGATAAGTCCGGCACGGATTATCTTCGGATCGATATCTACAGTGCCTTCGCTTACGGCCAATATGATCTCCGATACGATCTGTGCTATGACATACATGGTATTTCTGAACTTCTCATCGGCATAATCTTTAAGTACGCACGAAGCGATCATGATGTGGATGTCAAAAAACAACAGCTCGTATACACCGGTCATGCCCTCATGCCCTGTGATGATATATTCGCAGTCCGGACTCTTTTTGCTGTGTATGGAACCAAAGCCGGTTCCGTTTATGGATGCATCTCCGGAAGGCCTGAAATAGCAGTCAAAGTTATAAGCGCAGTAAAAGGAAACATTGCATTTGGTAAGAGCTTCAGGCGAATTATCCGTCAGCAGTGAATTTAGGCCTTCCATTCTGGAAAGAGTGTTCAGAAAGAGCTGCCAGTTGGCGGGATCGACGTCGATATCAAGGCCTATGTCTTTTATGGCGTTCTTATAGTCTTCGCTTAGGGAATCGATCTCATTTGCTTCTTCGACAAGCTCGTCAATATTTAACGTGTCTTCTGCCTTTTTGATCCAATCCTCAGCCTTGTCAGAACCTGTGATTATCTTCGACACATATCCTGCCGCGGGGCTCTTCATGAACTGTCCGACTTCGTTCAGCACGCCGTTCTTATCAAGTTCCCTGATCATGTCGGCATATTGCTGGACGAGCATTTTCATGGTAAATCCGGTTCCTCTGTACCAGAAATACGAATCGATCGCTTTCTTAAGGTCCTCACAGGTAAATCTCTGTTTCCCTGACACAAAAAGCTCGGATTCACATGTAAGTCCGTTGATCTCCAAAGCCTTCTCAAAGCACTCTCCGTCAACGCCTTCTATTGCAAAAGCATAAATGCCGTAAACGCTGTATAACTGCCTGTTATAATCGGCGAGGATCGTCTCGACTTCATTCTTCAAAGCGGTATTGACGCTTAATGCGTAATCGAGATTCCATACAAATGCCACGAATGTGCACTCGACCAGTATCAGCGCTGACATTATGATCGCCAGAAATATGGAGGATGCTCCGTGCTTGTTTCTTTTGCGGGTATTAATTCTCTTCATTTTCTGCCCCCTTCGAAAGATCGAAAACAGAACCGTATATGAGCCTGAAATTATCTGATATGCCCGTCAGGAATGTGCAGAGCCTTTCAGCGGACGTGTCATAACATGTGACGCCGTGAACAGTATTGCCGTACATGACCTCCCTGTCCTGCTCCATGTAAAAGAGTTCATTTCCGCCGTCTTTTGCGCATTCGAAGCTATCCAGCGCTATAGCTTCAGGGCCCGTGATCATAAAGGTCAGAAGCACCAGGATCAAAGTAAAGCTGATTGCCGTTTCAAGAGTAGACATAGAGCACCTCCTTTTATGAGATTCTATAATCAGAAGGCATTTGATATTCCTGACAAAATACGACAAAACACGACAAAAACCGACAAGAAAAAACGCCCCTTTCCCGGAGCGTTCAAAATACGCAAATGATTTATTTTATTGCCTTTGACGGCATTTTCGAAACCTTGTCCGTCATTATAGTCTTATATTTACATTACAGCGAGAAATAAGGGTTAAATCTTACCTCAAAACCTATCGTCGATGCAGGACCGTGCCCCGGGTAGATCTTGAGCTCCGGATCAAGCTTGGCGATCCTTCTTACCGATTCAATGAGCATCTTGGATGAACCGCCCGGCATATCGGTGCGGCCTACAGATCCCCTGAATACCGTATCGCCGGTAAAGAGCATCTCTTCGCCTGAGAGATTGACCATAAAGCAAACGCTTCCCATCGTATGTCCGGGTGTCTCATAAGGCTTGATCTCGAGATCATCATCCTTAAAGATATTCTGCCCGTACATACCTGCAAGATTTGAAAATTTGAAGTCGTAGGATATCTCCCTGCCCTCCATATAAGAGCAATTCATAAAGCCGCTCTTGATAAGGTCCTTGTCATTGCTGCTGAAGAAGACATTGGCATTGGGATAAGCAGAGATCCACTCATTGATGTACTTGATATGGTCGTGATGGCCATGGGTAAGGAGCAAAGCATTGACAGGGCAATCTCCTGCAGCAAGTCCGGACATCTTTGAAAATGACTCTGCAGCCTCAGGCGATACGGAAGGATCAATTACAAAAACACCGGACGGGCCGGTGAGAATGTACATATTGGACTCCAAAGGTCCTAATGGTAAGGTGATCAGCCCGCAGTCCATTCGCGGTAATCAAGAGCGCCGCTGTCGATCGCTGTAACAAGGATCTCGGCTGAAGCGATATTCGTCGCATAAGGGATCGTATTTTGATCGCAGACATCCAAAAGCTCGAAAGGATTGGATTCGCCTACCTGACGGCCGTCCCTCAAATAGATGACACAGTCAATACCGTTATATTCTGCTCTGGAAGCAAGCTGTTCGAATCCGCTCGAATAATCTACAGAGAGTCCGGAAACATCCAGATCAGCTGCAGACTTAAGAAGCTTAGCGGTATTGTATACGGAGATGAGCTGATGTTTCTCAAGCAAAGGCTTGTAGGCAATGCAGAAATTAACGAGCAATTCAGTCTTCCTGTTGTCGGCCATCAAAACGATCTTCATCCAAAATCTCCCATTAAAAAACTAATAAACAGATTGTACAGTAAAATGCTCTTTCGAGCAACTTGTTTTTATAACAAATTCACAAGAAATACAAACTTTTTTGATTTGGCTTGTATATTATGCTCAAGGACTTATTAACGGCGGGTCGTCCTGGCATTTACCTTGGGAAGATAGTCGCCAAGTATGGGGTTATTAATTGTGGTTGTCTTTGTTTTATCTATAGACTGATTGAAGTACGCCGCCATGATCTTTTTCGCGATGACAACTGACGAAGAACCCCATTTACCCTTCTCAACCACGAGAGCCAGTGCAACTTCCGGATTATCGTAAGGCGCATAGCAGATAAAGAGACCGTTTGAATACTCTTTACGTGAATCCTCGAAGCCCGTCTCAGCCGTACCGGTCTTACATGCCATGTCGATCGGATATTGATATTTGTCGAAAGCACTGCCAATGGTCGAACTGTAATGATTAGAACCATAAGCTCCGGCATGCATTGCCTTTCTTACTGCCTTAATGTTCTCTTCATCGATTCCGATATCAACGGATTCCGTCTGTCCCTGATAGAGGATCGAACCGTCACTTGCAACAACCTTATCAACTACATAAGGTGTGCAAAGCTTATTGGTAGCGATTCCTGCCGTATATCTGCAAAGCTGAAGGATCGTAAAGCAGTTATCGAACTGTCCGATCGAAGCCTGGGCAGTATTTGACGGGAACCATGTCTTATCGTAGACGGATTGTCTTGTAAGTCTCTTATACTCACGGCTTGACATGACTCCGGGGATCTCACCCGGAAGGTCTATTCCGGATTTAACGCCCAGACCGAATCTGTTTGCCATAGCAGAGATATTATCAATACCGGTCTTGATACCGAGACTCATGAAATAGATATTACAGGACTGCGCCATGGCATCATCCAAGGTAAGATAACCGTGTCCGCCGTTAGGGAACTCGAGGCATCGGAACTTCCAGCCGTCAACGTAATAAGGGCTGTTGCAGACAAGTGTTGTCTTGGTCGGAGTAATATCGCCGCTCTCGAGCGCAGCCAGAGCCGTGCAGGGCTTAAATGTGGAACCCGGCGCATACATAGACATGATCGCTCTG
Source organism: Oscillospiraceae bacterium (assembly GCA_902780785.1). Classification (GTDB taxonomy): domain Bacteria; phylum Bacillota; class Clostridia; order Saccharofermentanales; family Saccharofermentanaceae; genus Saccharofermentans. The sequence continues at coordinate 89,877 of CACZGS010000008.1, forward strand.
TTCCACAAAGGAAGGTCTGCAGATGTGACCTCTTCATATTCATCAACGCCGAGATACCATTTAACCTGCTCTTTCGCCTGTTCGGAACCGTAGTTTGCGAGGATGAAGTCGTTCGGGTCGTAGTTGGGATAAGAACCCATTGCGATGATCGCGCCCGTATTAACGTTCATAAGAACGAACGCTCCGGCAGATGCGGTCTTATAACCTGATACGTCTGACGCCTTCTCGTTCTGGATGTATTCTTTCAGCGCTTCAACGCCTACTTCCTGAACATGCGAATCGATCGTGAGATATACAGTCGCGCCTTCTTCGGGCTGAACACCGTAATTCTGCGGTACGAACAAGCCCTCTTCACCGTTCTTGGTCCAGATACTGTATGGCGTCGTACCGTTGCTTCCGTGCAGATACCTTTCCATCTGGGATTCAACACCGGCCTTGCCTACAACGTCATTACTCGTATAACCGAACGGTGCGAGATCGGCATATGAGACGTTGGAGATCTTTCCGCAATAACCGACTATGTGGCTCGCATAAAGAGCTTCGGATGTATATGTCCTCGCGTATTCTTTACCGGCCACGATACCCATATAGTGGTAATTCTGTTCTTCGAAGATCCTGATAAGTTCATCGGGAACATCCGTCGCGATCTTAACCGGCGTACCCTTGATAAATGCCCAGTTATCGGCAAATATCTGATATCTGATCCTTATGATCCTGTACGCTTCGTCGATCGTATAGTTGTTATCGATATTGAATTTACGTCTGAGATAAAGGAAGAATACGTTAGGGTCAGTCTTTACGTAATCATCCGAGAACGTAACGATAACGCCCGATGCGTAGTCCTTGAGGTCGAAAAGGTTTGAATCGGTCTGCCACTTTCTGATCTTTGCCTCTTCCTTAACGAATCTTGCCTTGGGATCCAGAACGAAATACTGATCAAGATCCGAGATGTTGATGCAGTGATACTGGTCGAAAAGATAAGAGAGCTCAAGACAGAGCGAATTAAGCGATGTATCGTCCAAATAAGCATTGGCGATCATTACGTTGTTGTATTCGTTCGTAGATGCCAGCAATACTCCTCTGCCGTCATAGATATCGCCTCTCGGAGCTTCGGACGTGTACTGTCTGATTACACCGGACGAACTCTCGGACAATGTCTTCTGATAGCCTGAGAACTGGAGCTTTGTGGTCATTATGAGGATTATTACTCCGAAGATGGAAAATCCCACTGCCAAAACAAGATATCTGTTGGTCAGGAACTTAAATGCACGCTTAAAGACCGAACCGGCCTCGCCGTGTCCGCCCTTCTCGGCATTATGGTCAAATGCGCCGTAATCATCTATCAGATTCCGAGCCATGTTCCATCTCCCTGTTTATCTAATATCTCATCGTCACCGGAGTTCTTCTTGAAAGAAACCGGTCCTAAGAATCTAATAAGCAACAGCAAAGGTACCGACGCTATCGTATTGAGCAGCAGCTGCGGCAGGAACGAATAGATAATGAACGTAAGCGGAGAATAGATACCTGAAGAGGCTCCTGCCAAAAGGCTCCATCCGTAGATGAGGATATATCCGCCGATCTTGTAGCATGCTGTGGTAAAAACGACCGCAACGATCGAAAAAGGTATGTTCCTGTGCATTCTTCTCGTAAAGAACGACGCACCGATGATACCGGCCGCAAAAAGCGTGAAAACGCCGATGAATGCGGTAACCCTGACTTCCCCGTCAAGACCTACGACCGCCGGCGGAGAGAAAACGTCTCTAACAAGTCCGCACACAAAGCCTACGACAGCACCGTCCCAGAAACCGTTGAAATATCCTGAAAGAACTACAAACACGAACATCAGATCGGCCGTCTGTCCCAGGAAACCGAACGAATCAGGGAAAGATACCTGCAAAGAGGAAAGCAGGAAAATATAGATCGCATAAACGACTATCTTCCTGATCCTGTATTTTGCATTGGCATTGATAAAACGCATGGCAGATTACCCCTGAGTGGAAGCAGCCGTCTTATCCTCCGGTTCAACGTAAGGGATCATGATGAATACGTCCTCAAGCTTACCGATCTGCGAATAAGGACTGATGGTAGCCGTAACCTGGAGAGGATTGGAGTTATCAACAGATACAACGACACCGATCGGAATACCTTCAGGGAAAAGTCCGCCGTCACCTGAAGTAACGATCTCCATTCCTACCTCAAGTCTTGCATCGGGATCGATATCTTTAGCGAGGCATAAGCCTTTTCGCTTCAACTCGGCATCGCCATATACCATGAATGTCGCGCCGTTTACTGCGTTAACCTTTGCGGATACCGCGAAACCTTCGTGAAGGAGCGGCAATACTCTTGATTCCGTATCGGATGTCTCGATAACTCGTCCTACCAGGTTCATCTCAACGTCAAGAACCGGATAGGAATTACCTTCCTCGAGCACGATGCCGTCTGCTTTTCCGGCATTAAGCCTTATCGTCGAGAACCATTCGTCTGATTCTCTTGAAAGGATCGAAGCTCCGTAGATTACGTAGTTGCTGAACATATCCTTGATATGAAGAGCGTCCTTAAGCTCCTCATATCTGAGCGCTGCCTCTTCGTTTTGCGTAAGGTGATATCTTAAGTCAGCGATCTGCTCCTTCAGTGCCCTGTTCTCTTCTCTTATGGCAACACCATCAGTAATGGCCGACCAGAAGTCAGTCAATGTGTCACCTGCCCGCTTAACGATGGACTGGGCAGGAGAACTTACCGATTGAACAGGCGTTAAAAGCTTCTTTACAGGGCTTCCCGGGATCAGGCTCAAGATAGCACATGCTGCCAAAACAAGCAGAACGACTAATGATATGAACCATTTGGACTTCAGCAGTTTTTTCAAGAATACTCCTCTGACTGTTTACAGATCAGCCCTTCTTACCGCAGCAGTTCTTATACTTCTTACCGGAACCGCAAGGGCACGGATCGTTACGTCCGATATGATCGGAGTGAGCCATGTTGCTCTCACGGTATTCTTTTGTGATCTCGTTTCTCTTCTCTTCAGAGAGAATGTCCTTCCATGCCTTGATGTTGAAGAGCCAGTCAGCCTTTGCATCACGCATGTTGTAGTAAAGCTTCTCGTAATCGATTACAAGCTTGATCTGATAGTCGTCATCAATAGCTTCCATATCTAGATCATCGCCGTTTGTAAGGCTGGACTTGATACCGTCGATGAATCCTACGAATACATCCATTGAATCCTTAGGGAATTCGAGCTTTCTTGCGAGCTCGGCAGCTGTGCCGTTAAGGAATTCCTCATTGTCCGGATAAGCGCCTAAGATCTTCTCATAAGCGACCTTCTCCAAAGCATAGTAACGGTTGATGTACTCCATGTATTCCTGTCTGTTGGAAGCATCCTCAGATCTATCCATCCATGTCTTGTAATAACTCATTTTGATTCTCCTCCAAATTTATTAAAGCTTTGCAGCTACGGCCTTGAGGAATTCCTCGGTCGTAACTGTCTTCTTGTTGTCGTTATCAAGAAGATTGTTAAGGTCGCCCGTGATGGTGCCTTCCTCGATTGTTGCAATGGAAGCCTGCTCGATCTTATCGGCAAATGCCTCCAATTCAGGAAGGTTGTCGAGCTGTGCTCTCTTTCTCAACGCGCCGGACCAAGCGAAAAGCGTAGCCATCGGGTTAGTTGATGTCTGCTCACCGTTAAGATGTCTGTAGTAGTGTCTTGTAACTGTGCCGTGAGCTGCTTCGTACTCATAAACACCCTTAGGCGAAACGAGAACGGATGTCATCATTGCGAGTGATCCGCAAGCGGAAGCGAGCATGTCGCTCATGACGTCGCCGTCATAATTCTTAAGAGCCCATACAAAACCGCCGGAAGAACGCATAACTCTTGCAACAGCATCATCGATGAGTGTGTAGAAGTATGTGATTCCTGCAGCTTCATACTTAGCCTTGTACTCAGCATCGTAAAGGTTCTGGAAGATCTCCTTGAAGCGTCCGTCGTACTTCTTGGAAATAGTATCCTTTGTTGCGAACCAGAGGTCCTGCTTTGTGTCCAAAGCATATTCGAAGCAAGATCTTGCGAAAGCCTCGATGGACTTATCGGTATTGTAAAGACCCTGGACAACGCCGGAATCCTTATATTCAAAGATCGTCTGGCTCTCCTGTCTTCCATCGGGATATGTGATCACGAGGTCAGCTCTTGCAGGGCCGTCTACAAGGAACTCGGTATCTCTGTAAACGTCACCGTAAGCATGTCTTGCAATGGTGATGGGCTTTTCCCAGCAGGATACGAAAGGCTTGATGCCCTTAACGAGAATCGGAGCTCTGAATACGGTACCGTCAAGGATAGCTCTGATGGTTCCGTTAGGGCTCTTCCACATTGTGTGGAGGTTATACTCGGTCATTCTCTGCGCGTTAGGTGTTATCGTAGCGCACTTAACTGCAACGCCGAGCTCATTTGTCCTGTTAGCTGCGTCGATGGTAACCTGGTCAGCAGTCTCGTCTCTGTGCTTGAGTCCCAAGTCAAAATACTCGGTCTTCAAATCAACATAAGGCAGGATGATAATGTCCTTTATCTGCTTCCAGATAATTCTTGTCATCTCGTCCCCGTCCATCTCTACAAGCGGGGTTTTCATCTGAATCTTAGCCATAAGATCTCCATTCTTATAAATAATACTAGAAGATTTTAAGTCATTAGTACCCCAACGTCAAATAGGATAATGGGGAAAAAACAAATGAAAACGCACAAAATAACTGTCGTTTTAAACGTTGGTTTTGGCAGATGCCTTAACCAGGATAATCTCTAATGAATAGCGCTCATCAATAAGGCCGTGCTTGAACTCACTATCGGAGTCGGAAGCCGCAAGATATAGCGAAATAAGGTTCTTCATGCTGAAATTCTGTGACTGGGCTACGAGCTTTTTGGCCCTGAAATCGTTCATTCCGGTCCTGTCGACCAGTCTGGCGGCGCTTCCCGCGTCCTTTGCCATTATCAGAGCCTTGATATGGTTAACGATGGAGACCCTGATCCTGGGAATCGGCTCTTTGTTTGTAATGAGCTTATCGAGCGTGCCCAAAGCTGTATTTGCATTACCTGAACCGCATGCGTCCATAATATCGAAAATCGTGCTGCTCAGATCCGGAGGGCAGCAAAGCTCGACGATCTCGGGAGTTACCTCCGTATAACCCTTGCCCTGGCAGTATAACGTGAGCTTGTTGATCTCATTTACAAGCTCCATCATGTTGTTCGCACATCTGGAAGCCATTGAATTGGCGGCCTCAAAGCCGATCCTGATGTTCTCCTTGGCAAACCTCTTATTTATCCAGCCGGCAAGCTCGTCTTCCTCGAACCCGCTCATCGAAGCGACGGTTCCGTACTGCTGGAACGCTTTAAATGCCTTCTTCCTGCTGTCTACGGTCTCCTCGAAAAAGACCACGACCGCTGATGAAGGGATATCTTTCAATATCTCAAGATCCTTATCGGACAATTCCTTATTCGGCAATCCGGACTGCTTGATGACCACAAGCCTCTTAGGCGACATCCAGGGCGGCATGGAAACGAGCTCTTCGAGCTTGCCCATATCGAACTTATCGCCGGTTCTGGTATCGATAACGGCATAATCCATGTCCTCGGCGCCTTCTCCAAGGCAGGATCTCTTAAGCATGGAAATGGCACCGTCCAGCATATAGTTCTCGGTGCCGTATAAGAGGACAAGACCTAATGAATCAGCTTCTTTGCTGATCTTTGCAAGCATCTGACGGGAATTCAAGACTCCCTTGGGCAATGCCTTTGCCTTAGCCAACCATATCTCCTTCGCCTGCAGAAGTTCCGCCGGACGTGCTTCCGCCAAAGACCTCAGGATACTTGCTCTTAAAGAGTATGTCTGTATCGACATCTTCGGAACAGCCGTCGATCCTTCCGATGGAACCGGTCTGCCAGATCGTATATTCACCCTCATAGGTGGTCTGCTTTACATAATGAGCGAGCCAGACATCGTAACCTGCGGGATCCCAGATGATCTCAAGATAATACTTGCTCGCGTAAAGAATGGTCTTATACCCGTTCTGCGCCATGATATCGGCAAATTCGTAGAACAGATTATTAATATCTACGATGCTCATCTTATATTTCTGGAAATTCCACCAGCTCTCCCAGTCGAATGCAACAGGAAGGTCGATCTCCTTATCCTTCAAGACACCAAGGAGCTCATCACAGTGCTCATGGAGCATCTCAAGCGTGCTGTCAGTGGAATAGTAGTACACACCGATCTTAAGGCCTGCTGCCTTTGCATCCTTGTAGTACTGCTCGAACTTACGGTCCTCACCGAGTTCACCGTTGTTGTAGATCATGGCTCTGAGATATACAAACTCGCAGCCTGCAGCCTTAACCTTGTTAAAGTCGATATCTCCCTGATATCTTGAGACGTCGATGCCGTATGCGATATCACTGTCAGGATATCTTGCCATGAAATCACTGTATTTAAGGGTCGTATGCGTATTGGAGCCGCCACCGCCTCCGCCGCCGGAATTGCTCGGCTTATAGACCTTAACGGTCATATTGCCTGTCTTGGTATTACCGGCGTCATCTTTAAGTGTGATCGTGATCGGATAGCTTCCGACAGTGGATGTGTCGACCTCGCCGTCAACGGTGATCTCTACATCCGCGTCACAGTTGTCAATATAACCGATATGCTTCTGGATATTGAATTCATTGCCGACCTTGATGCTGACAGTCTCGGGAAGGCTTAAGAACATAGGTGCCTTGGTATCTTCTTCCGGCTTGTCCATATGAGGCTTGGCGGGCGTCGGACTAGGTGTGGGTGTCGGAGTCTCTGTAGGTGTGGGCGTAGCCTCAGGCTCAGTCTCTGTTACCTCAGAAGACTCGAACGTGTTGATGTCATTGCCGTCACGCATGCCCTCTTCATAAGGGGGAACATTGCATCCGGTGAGGGACACCAGCGATATGGATGCAACAATAGTTGTCACAGCCGCTATTCTCAGTAGTTTGCTTAGTCTTAAATGCATATTTCTCCATTCCCCGGCACATGGCCGGTACATTTCCTATACTCCCATACTGAAACGATTATAACAAATAGATTACGTTTTCCAGTGCGGTTTATGGGACAAATTATGGCAAAGGAGATTTATTAAATCAGTTCAATATTCCAGTACCACAGCCCCTTCAAGATCGGTCCGGAACACCCTGCAGCCGTAGGAATCAAGACGTTCTAGTGTTGCCGGCGCCGGATGGCCGTAGAAATTATTGGCGCCCACGGAGATCACGGCAACCGAGGGCGAACAGGCCTCTATAAATTCTGCCGTCGATGAATATTTGGATCCGTGGTGTGCGACCTTTAGGATGTCACAGTCCAGATCGAGCTGATCCCCGATCATCAGCTTCTCGGTATCCTTGCCTATATCGCCTGTAAACAGGATATCCACGGGATCAAGGCTGTCTATATGGAGCTTTGCCACCAGGCTTTCCTCGTTGCCGCCGCCCTTGCCTTCTGACGGATAGATAACATCCAGCCACACCGATTCAGATATAAACATCCTGTCTCCTGCATGAGCCGGCTTAAGCTGACTTAAGTACAACGTCTTTTCGCGCTCATTAAGACCCGTGGACTTAAAGAAATCCTTTACATCTTTATCTTTGTCATCAGCAGAGGGCACGTAAGAAGTAAGGATAGTCTTCGTCCTCCCCTGAACGCACAGCGCCGCGATCCCGCCAGAGTGGTCGACATCCCAATGGCTCATGACACAGACATCAACCTTCGAAATGCCGTAATGATCAAGCAGATCAGCAACCGTCGAAGCGCCTTCTTCACAGGTTCCGGCGTCGATAAGGCATGTCTTCCCGTGTGTCATTATGAGGCAGCAGTCTCCCTGTCCGACATCAGCGAAAACAACCCTGCATTCAGGTCTGTTTATAACTGAAAATACGTTGAGACCGGTCATTACGGCAAGTACCGGACACAATACCGTTAATGCAGGCCGTTTCAGCATGTTCCGCGGCAGAAAGATCAGGAAAACGGTGACCGCAAGAACAACGAGAAATGCCTTGGGAAGATGGACCGGAGCCCCTCCCTTCCCGCTCAGATCACTTCCGAAAGACACGAGCCTCTCCAATATTTTTATGCACAAGAGCAAAGGCGATGACAGATATCTTGACCAGAACGGCAGCAGCGAACAGAGAAAAACACACGGAATAAAGCATGTACAGGCCAGTCCGGCAATAAATGAACCCGCGATCTGTATCAGCAGATGCTCAATATCCGGCCTCATCGATATCTCCGTCCAGAACGGTATCATGCCAAGGCCCGCGCTTATCGCCAGCGCAAGCACGGAGGATATCTTCTCACCCATATGAAGACGCATGAGGATTGCTGTCAGTCTCCTGCTGCAGACCTTTATTCCGAGGACAGCACAAAAGCTCATCTGAAACCCTGAAGACAAAGGACAGAAAGGATCTGCCAGCGTCATAACGACCGACGCGAGGCATAGGGATGACAGCCAGTCACGGCCGGCAAAAAGGCAGATACTCATAATCGCCGCCCTGGTGACTGAATCGCTCCAGCCTGTCATGAACCCTATCAGAATACAGAACAGAGAGTGAACAATAAATGCGCTTCTGCGCTTTAATCTGAAGGCGTTGAGCACCATCGGAAGGCAGACGAGGAAGCCCGCAAAATGCGTTCCTGATACGGCAAGAAGATGCGAACAGCAGCTCATCTTAAAATCTCGTCTGACATCATCTGAGATAAGGGATTTATCGCCTGTGCAGACGGCTGCCGCGAGTGCCTTCGAAGGCCTGTCAAACGTGGAAGATACAGCGTTCAAAGCTTCTTTCCTCAGCCCGAAAAAGAAGTCCTGCAGGAACCCCGTGACATTCGACGTAAATCCGCCTTCTGACACTTCAAAGCTGTCGCAGGTAACAACATACAGGATACCCTGCTTTTTCAGGTATTCCCTGTAATCGAACTCGCCCGGATTACCTGCTTTTCGCGGTTCTTTTATCTTCCCCTGGACCAGAATGACATCGCCGGACTTAAGAGTCTTGTATAAAGGATCTTTTCCGTAGTATTTCAGGACGCAGTAAGCGCCTCCTTTAAGCCTTACCGTAACGTCAATATCACCTGACATATCACGGGAAACAGAAGTAATACGGCACAGAAATTCAGTATTTCCAGTATCCTCACGCGCATTAAGTCTTGAAGATATATAAAAACCGCTATTTAAGAGCATCAGGCATATGATCAATGCCAGAAATAAAGCATTTGCGTTCTTCTTAAGTTGCCAATAGCTAACTCCCACGAATACTACAACCACGCACATTAAAGCTGCCGGAATTACAGATTCTGACCAAAAACTCAGCATGCAGCAAGTGATAAGCAAGACCGCAGGAAGCAAAAGCGGTCTCCTCGAGAAAGCCTGGTCAAGACAGCTAAGCTCACTAACATGTGATCTTAGCCAAAAGATCAGGCGCTCTCCGGTACTTTGGCACCCGTAATTCTTGATCGTTTTGCCATAAAAACCGTTCATGTTAAAATTCTAATGCGGACCCTTGTCGGTTTTAGTCTCAACTTTTGGGCCAAAACCGACAAGAAAGCCGACAAAAACGACAAGTTTGACACTTTGGACAGAGTTATATACATGGCAATCAATTACGGAAAGATCAGATATCTTAAGACTTGTGCTTCAACAAAAGACCTCCCCGGAGAGGACCTCCCGGAGATCGTTCTGGCAGGAAGATCCAATGTCGGCAAGTCTTCCCTTGTAAACGCCCTCGGCGGGAACAAAAAGCTCGCGAGAGTCTCACAGACGCCCGGAAAAACACAGCAGATCATCTACTTTGACATGGACAGCCAGGCGATCCTTGCTGACCTTCCCGGCTACGGCTTTTCGAAGGCTTCGAAAGACAAGTCCAAGGGGTTTTCCGAGCTTTGCGACAACTATTTCAGGGTAAGAAAAGGCATTGACCTTGTTCTTTTGCTGATCGACATCAGGCACGAACCGTCGAAAGACGATATCGGAATGCTGAATTATCTCAACAGCGTGGGTCTGCCCTATTTTCTGGTCTTCACCAAATGTGACAAGCTTTCTGCACAGCAGGTCAGGAAGCAGCTGCAGATGATGTCAAACAGCCTTGATTTTGCTGAAGATGCCCGTGTTTTCGCGGTTTCCTCGAGTGAGACCAATCCTCAAAAATCAGGAATAAATGATTTGAAGCAGGCGCTCTCTGATGAGGTGTGCAAATAATCAACAATCTTTTTATTACTTTTCGTGCAAATTTTTGTATTACAGTCCTTTGAAATATTTTTTTACTTAGATATCATTTAATTAGCTTCATTTTAGGGGGTATCTTCTTGCCATGAGTGACTTAGAAGTCAACAAAGACTTTAAGCCTATAACTTTGGCACCTTTCGGCCCTATCGGCATCATCGCGCATACTTCCAATAAAGAGTTTGTTAAAGCTGTATCTGACGACCTTTCCGCCAGAAGAAAGCGCCGTGCATTAAGACCCGAGAACACTTATGCAAACGATCCCGGCTATGCACGTGACAACTATATTTTTGACACAGAACTCATAAGATTCCAGACAGGTGAAGGCAAGTTCTCTATAGGCGAGAGCGTCAGAGGTCATGACATCTTTGTCATTACGGACGTCCTTTCCCACAATATGGAACTCGAACTCGTTGAAGGAACTCATGTCATCTCCCCTGATGACCAGTATATGGACCTTTTAAGGATCCTGTCCGTACTTAAGGGCAAAGCTAAGAGAGTCAATGTCATTATGCCTTTCGTATACGAAGGCAGACGTGAGAAGCTCGACTCCCACAGAGAATCCTACGACTGCGCAGATATGCTCAAGAAGCTCTATAAGCTCGGCGTATCCAACCTTATCATCTTTGATCCCCATGATGCGAGGATCGAGAATGCGGTTCCTCTCATGTCGATCGAAATGCCGCGCTGCCAGTTTAAGATGACCTCTACCCTCTTGAACTGTTTTGATACACTCAAGCTGGATAAGGAACATACGCTCGTGGTCAGCCCTGATGAGACAGGTGTATCGCGGGCTATTTTTTACGCTTCACACCTGAATCTTCCTTTGAGCCTTTTCTACAGGAAATATACCGGCAAGCCCGGTCAGAACGGCAAGATATTTGAGTATTTGGGAGAAGATGTCACAGATAAGGATATCCTCCTTATCGATGACATGATCAATTCAGGCAATACAATGCTCAGGACCGCTGAACAGCTTAAGGCTGCCGGCGCGAAGGACATTTACTGCATGGCACCGTTTGCTCTTTTCACAAACGGTTTGGAAGTCTTTGATGAAGCATTTGCAAAGGGAACATTCAAGTGCGTATGTACCACAAATCTTATTTACGCACCTGAAGAACTGAAAACACGTGATTGGTACCTGCAGGCAGATATGGTGCCTTACATGGGACGAATCATCGACGCACTTAACACAGATGAGTCTATCTACGATCTGATCCATTCCACTTCGAGATTACAGGATCTTGCAAGCCAGATAAAGATCAGTGACCTTATAGACGAAGACGACACAGAAACAATATAAAGGCATGAAAGGTAGGCTGCAATTATGACATCAGCATCTGACGAAAGAGCTTATTCCCGCTACGACCAATACGGCGACAACCCGATGGCGCCGGTAGGACCTATTGGACTTATTGCTCTTAGAGGAAGCGAAGACTTCACACAGAAGGTTAACTTCTACCTCAACAAGAGACGTAACGAGTACCAGAAAGAGCAGATCGTTAACACCTACCCCGGATTCTTCAGAGAGGATTATACGATCCCCGTTGAGAATGCGAGATTCTCATCCGGCGAAGGTAAGGCTGTCGTTAAGAATACAGTAAGAGGCCATGACCTCTATCTCATCAGCGATGTAATGAACTGCTCCTGCACTTATAAGATGTTCGGTCAGGACAACAGAATGAGCCCTGACGATCACTATCAGGATCTCAAGCGTGTCATCCTCGCTTGCTCCGGTAAATCAAGAAGAATCAACGTAATCATGCCTTTCCTTTACGAGAGCCGTCAGCACAAGAGAAACGCAAGAGAGTCTCTTGACTGCGCTTTCGCTCTTGAAGAGCTCTATGATCTCGGCGTTGCAAACATCATCACTTTCGATGCACACGACGAGAGAGTTGCAAACGCAATTCCTTTGGCAGGCTTCGAGAGCCTCCCTACCACATATCAGATCATCAAGGAAATGTACCGTCAGATCCCTGACCTGCAGTTCTCTAACGGCAAGTTCATGATCATCTCACCTGATGAAGGCGGTATCGGAAGAGCAATGTACTACGCTTCCATCCTCGGTGTCCCTCTCGGAACATTCTATAAGAGAAGAGACTATACAAGGATCGTAGACGGTAAGAACCCCATCATCGCTCATGAGTTCTTAGGTGACTCTGTTGAGGGCATGGACATTCTTATCGTAGACGACATGATCTCCTCAGGCGACTCCATGATCGACATCGCACAGAAGATGAAGGAAAAGGGTGCAAGAAACGTTTACTGCGCAGTTACATTCGGTCTCTTCACTGAAGGCATCGATCACTTCAATAAGGCATACGAAGACGGAATCATCAATAAGGTTTTCGCTACAAACCTCATCTACAGAAGACCTGAGCTCTTACAGGCTCCGTGGTTCGCAGATGTTAACCTCTGCAAGTTCGTAGCTCTCCTTATCGACGCAATCAACCACGATGCTTCACTCTCCAGCCTCATCAATCCTACTGAGAAGATCAAGAAGCTTCTCAAGGAGAAAGAGAACATCGGCTGATAATGGCTAATTCTTCGAGGTCACGTTCGGCAAGCTCTTCCAGAGGTGCGAAAAAGAGCACCTCCGGCAAGTCTGCCCGTTCTACAGGCACCCGCAAAAATTCAGGCAGAAACTCTGCTCCCGTACAGGAAGAATCCGGTTTCGGCGGTCTTATCAGGAAGTTTGCTTCTTCCAAAGCCTCCTCACCCGTCATCTTCATTGCGGTTGTCCTGCTCATCGTAGGTATCGACCTGCTTATAAGCTGGGATAAGTATGCTATGTTCTTCAAGATCCTCGGCATAGAGGTCCTCCTTGCAGTTATAGTATGGGTTATCCTTACTCTGGTATTCTCGAGAAAGAGTACCGATCCCGACGGGGACTACGATTCCGAGGTATAAGGCCTTGACCTTAGACGGCATCACCTGTCAGCTTCTCGCCAATGAGTTGAATACAGAACTCGAAGGCAAGCGTGTAGATAAGATCTACATGCCTGACAAGCACACCGTAATTTTCCACATCAGATCCACAGGCGGATACCAGAAGCTCCTGATATCGATAGATCCGGGCGCTCCGAGGATCTGCTTCAGCGAGAATACTCTCGATAACCCTTCCATGCCTCCCTCATTCTGCATGCTGCTCAGAAAATACCTGGCAGGTTCCAGGATCGAGAGCGTAAAAAATCCCGGTTACGAGAGAATAATCGAGATCACCGTCAGTAAATTCGACGAACTCAAAGACAGAAAAACTTATACCCTTACAGCCGAACTTATGGGACGCTTCTCAAATCTCGTCCTCATAAACGAGAACGGCAGGATCCTGGATTCGGCTGTCCATGTTGATTTCTCGGTTTCCCGTGTAAGAGAAGTCATGCCTGCAAGAGTCTATATCTATCCGCCGGCACAAAATAAGCTCACGCCTGATGAAGCTCTGGATATCGCGCGAAAAGGCGAACTTCCGATCATGGAATCCGAATTGTCGCGCCCGATCGAGAAAGCACTCGTAGGTTCTATCAAAGGCCTTTCCCCTATCCTTGCGGCTTATCTTACCGATAAGGCAGACATCGATGACAGGAAGACCTTTTCGATGCTCTCAGACGATCAGAAAGCAAGGCTAAATTCCGTAATAAAGGAATTCCTCATATCGATCACAGAAGGCACATATAAGGCATCCGTATTCTACGACGAAGCGGGTGACCCTGTAGACTGCTCCATTGCAGATCTTAAGGGATTTGCGAGATCTTCTGTACTCCCTTCGATCTCTGATGCTATCAATCTCTATTACCTCGCGCGTGATTCAAGACTCGTTCTTGATATGGGAAGCGACAGGTTAAGACAGATTATCACGAGCGCTCTTGCAAGGGTCATTAAGAAGCGCGAGCTTCATGAGCAGGACTTGGAGGAAGGCAAAAAGGCCGATTTCTACAAGCATTCCGGCGACCTTATCCTCACCTACAAGTACATGATAAGCCAGGGTTCTTCGTCAGTTACCCTTACCGATTATACGGATGAGGGCCAGCAGGAAGTCGTGATCAGCTTAGATCCCACGCTTGATGCATCCGGCAACGCACAGGATTACTATAAGAGGTTCCATAAAGCAAAGCGCAAGATGGAACTTGCCGAGCAATATCTTAAGGAAGACGAGCTCGCCGCACAGTATCTTAGATCCCTCATGGCTGCAGTAAATGCGGCATCAAGCATTGAAGATCTTGAAGCGATCAACGATGAGATAAGATCTGAGATCACCGGTGATTCCGGCCTTCGAAAAGGTTCTTCCACCAAGCACGCCAACGTAAATAAGGGCGATCCGAACAAGATGGTCGGTGTAGCCAAATCCGGCAAGGCTTCCTCAAGAGCATTAAGAGAAGCCGCAAAGCGCGCAAACCAGAACAAAGCCGGCAAGAACCAGGGCAAGGAAAAAGCCCTTCCCTTAAGAAGATACATGACTTCTGACGGTTACGAGATCCTTGCGGGAAGAAACAACATTCAGAACGACCAGCTCACATTCCACACCGCTTCAAGGCGCGACTGGTGGTTCCATGTAAAGGGCCTTCCCGGAACACACGTTATCCTTAAGACAAAGCCCAACGAAGAAATGCCTTCAGACAATGCTGTGCTTGAAGCAGCAAGTCTTGCAGCGTTCTTCTCGAAAGCTATCATCCTTGAAGAACACATGACGAGCGAAGATTCCAAGCCCGGCCAGCTCAAAGCCGAGGTAGACTACTGCCCTGTCTCCCATGTAAAAAAGATCCCGGGAGCAAAGCCCGGAATGGTCATCTACGAAGGTTACTATTCAGTTCTTGTTGAAGCGAAAGAGCCTCATTCAAAGGACTAAGGAAATACAGGATTATACAGATGTGCGTATTGGCGTGCAGATTTTTCACGTGATTAGGTCAGAATCCGCAGGAATACGAGCGTATTTCAAGGATTATGACCGTGTATCAGGTGGAAAATATGCCGTCAAGACGTGCGCCGGTATGATCCTGTATTTCCTTATAAATCTTATCCCTGAACTTGGATTCCTCTAATGAGAATATGCAGCCGCAGAATTTCTGCCTGTATAAGCCTATCTCCCTGGCCATATCCTGACCCTGTCTGAAGCCAGGCCTAAAATCCATATATTCGAACTTAACACCATACTGTGAAGCCTTCTTATCACTTATCTCGGCGATCTTGTCATGCTGCTGGTAAGGACTTACCAGAAGTGTCGTACAGAAGGATTCATATCCGTTCTCAGATGCGAACTTTGCTACCTGGTCCATGCGGATGTCATAGCACATCTCACATCTTGAAGCGAATTCCTCCAGATATTTCTTGGACTCCCAGTATTCCTGCATGCATTCCGTACCGACGGATATAAGCTTCACGCCATAATGATCACACGCCTTCTGAAGATTCTCGTGACGTCTGTCGAACTCAAACTGCGGCTGGATATTGGGGTTATACCAGAAGCAATCGAGATCCCTTGCATCAGTCAGCAAAAGATCTATGGGATACATGGCGCAGGGGCCGCAGCAGCAATGAAGAAGCATCTTCCCCATCAGCTGTTCTCACCGCCTTTGTTGGCATTCTGCCAGTCTTCTATTGAGATATTCTCATAGCGCGGCGGCGTGGATTCAGCCTTTATGCCGGCAATAAATGACGGCGGAGGAGTCATGCCAAGGTGCTCGAAAGCCCTTAACGTGAGCATTCTTCCTCTGGGTGTCTTATGAAGGAAGCCGTTCTGCAATAAGAAAGGCTCATATACGTCTTCAATGGTTATAGGATCTTCGCCTGTGCATGCAGCAAGGGTCTCAAGTCCAACAGGTCCGCCCTTGAAGATGTCTGCGATCGATGTGAGCAGTCTTCTGTCTACTGCATCAAGGCCAAGTTCATCGATATCAAGAGCCTTAAGACCGTAGTCGGATACTTCTTTGTCGATAGTCTCTTTTTCGAGATATGAGGCAAAGTCTCTCATACGCTTAAGAAGTCTAATGGCGATTCTCGGTGTACCGCGGGACCTTGAAGCGATGTTACGGAGGCCCTCTTCATTGATCGCGATACCGAGCAGGGCTGCATCACGCTTAAGGATCTCCATAAGGTCTTCTGTCTCATATAACTCAAGGCGGTGGATCATGCCGAATCGGTCTCTTAAAGGAGCCGAGAGCATACCTGCCCTGGTCGTGGCGCCTACCAAAGTAAAGTGCGGAAGATCAAGTCTTACGGACCTTGCAGCAGGTCCCTTGCCGATCATTAAGTCAAGACAGTAATCCTCCATCGCGGGATAAAGGACTTCTTCGACATTCTTATTTAATCTGTGGATCTCATCGATGAATAAGACTTCATTCTCATTGAGATTCGTAAGGAGGGCCGCGAGATCGCCTGCCTTCTCGATCGAAGGGCCTGTGGTGATATGCATTGCAACGCCCATCTCTGAAGCGATGATGCCTGCCAAAGTGGTCTTGCCGAGTCCCGGAGGGCCATATAAGAGAACGTGATCTAAAGCTTCGCCGCGCTTTCTGGCAGCATCGATAAAGATCTTGAGGTTAGTCTTTACCTTTGTCTGACCGGAATATTCTTCGAAGGTAACAGGCCTTAACGCCTTCTCCTCGTTATCACCCGGCTGTCTGAGCCTGCCAAGGACGCGCTCTTCCTCATTCTCATGTTCGTTAAAATTCATCATCAGTCTGATTCCTTAAGAGAACTTCTTGCCTGAAGCGATCTTCAAAGCCTTGCGGATGAGGTCTTCAAGACCTATTCCCTCTTCGTAGCCTGCAGCTACTGCTTCTGCCGCTTCCTGATCTTTATATCCTAACACAACGAGAGCTCCGACAGCATCCTGCATGACGCCAGTGTCGCCTCCTGAAGTAACAGCCATTGCAACGGGTGTGCTTGTAACTGATGCTGAACCTCCGAGCTGTGCCTTGAGCTTATCCTTAAGCTCCAATATGATCCTCTCGGCGGTCTTCTTGCCAAGGCCCTTAACGCCGGTAAGAAGCGCCACGTTATTGCTCATTACTGCTGCCGCGATCTGCTCTGCGGACAGTGAAGCGCAGATAGTATGCGCAACCTTGGGACCGATGCCGCTTACAGTGATGAGCTTTAAGAACATCTCCTTCTGGTCTCTGGAATTAAAGCCGTAAAGGGAGATATCGTCCTCCTTAACGCTCTGGTACAGATAGACGGTTACGTTATCTCCGATCCCTCCGATCTCAGCGGATATCCCCAGAGGGCAATTGATCAGATAACCGATACCATTATTCTCTACTACGATCTGCTGGTCATTACGTTCAGCTATAACACCTTTGATATAAGCGTACATTCAACTTCTCCTTAAGACTTATAGAACTATTCTATCAATAAATCAGACAAATCCCGCGTTACGGTTCGAGTATCCGTATCTGCCGTACTGGTAGCCTGAGACGGCCTTGCCTGCGAAAGCAGTGCCGGTATTAGCCAAAGTGATCGCAAGAGCCAACGCGTCCGCAGCATCGTCCGGCTTCGGCACTTCCTTTAGACCTAAGATAGACTTGGTCATTAATTGGACCTGCTTCTTCTCTGCCTTGCCGTAGCCTGTTATGGCGAGCTTGACCTGACCCGGTGTGAACTCGAATACTTCAACACCGGCTCTTCCGGCTTCAACGAGGACAGCGCCTCTTGCCTGTGCGGTACCGATTACCGTCGTATGGTTATGTCCCATGAAGAGTTCCTCGATGGACATGAAATCAGGCTTATACTGCTCTAACAGGAACCTCATCTTGTCGTTGATCGCCAAAAGTCTTAATGGGAAATCAACACCGGCCTTTGTCTCTATGACGCCGTAATCGATGACTTCGAACTTGGAGCCGACCTTATCTATGATCCCGTAGCCCGTAATGGCATAACCCGGGTCGATACCGATTATTCTCTTCTTGACGGGCTCTCTGGTCATAGTACTCCTGCCTTATATAAACATTTGTTCGTATTATACAATAACACTATTTTAAATCAAGCGAAAAGGTCGAGCTCATAAAGATAGTAGACATCCTGAGCCACATTTCCGTTAATGTCCGTGTAATAGCAGCTCCTCGCATCTTTCAGGCGGTATCCGACATTGGAGAGGTCGTAAAAATCATTCGTTACGACATATCTCACGCGGCGCCTTGTAACCAGATCGAGCGGTTCTTTGACTGCTTTTGTATAGCTGCCCGGATAATTTACCTGATAGAAGAATCTGAAATCAGGAACAGTGTCGGTCGCGTTATAGATGCCTGAATCAAGGCACTTGAAGTTAAGTACTGTCTGGTCACCCGAATCAAGGATCTGTCTGGCGAATATGTACTGCGGATACTTTTCGCGGTCACGGAAAATGATAAGTGAGCTGTCAGACGCTGCAAATGCTGCAGTACAAAAAGCGATCGAAGCAAGGCATGCGATAAGGATCTTTCTGGGCCTTACCTTTATCCTCTTCATCGTATTTCTTATGAGCGGCACCAGTCCCGTCCAGCCTAAGACTGCAAAGCATGCAAGACCGAAGCAATAGTAGAACATAGGCTTTTCGCCGGAATAAAGGCATAAGAACGTGGTTATGAAGCTGAGAATGACGAATACGATCTCGTCTTTGTTCTTGCGCGCGAAAACAGAGATCAGTCCGACAGCGATAGATATTGCAAGGATCCTGTTTCTTCCGAGCTGGATAAACATCAGGATCAGAGCATAAGGTATCCTTCCTGCGACAGATACCGAATCGCCGCTGTAAACAAAGATGTTAAAGTAGAAATATGCTTCGTAGAGATATGACATTGAATCCGTTATCCAGAAATAGGACAGGACAGGAAGCGTCACGGCCGCAAAGCCTGCGATGAACATGCCGCTGAGCTTGAGTACGGCAAGACCCTTACGTGATCTTATGCACCTGTAGATTACAAATAAGATGAAGCCGATATAAAAACCTGTCAGAGTGTACTTCATCCAGAAAAGGCAACCTGAAGCAACACCTGCTATAAATGCTTCGCTTATCTTCGGAAGGCGTTCTTCCCTGATCATCTTAAGGCCGATATAGAGACCGAGCGTGAGCAAAGGCAGAGCATATTCTTCGGTGCTGCCGCCATAATGGAACGCGTTGACGGAATATGTCAGCATCGCAAGAGGCAGTACGGCAATAAAGCATGTGCGCTCGAGCCTTACATAAAGGGACAATATCTTGAGAGCCAGCACGAGCCAGAAAAAGCAGAATATGACTTCAAGAATATATACGCCCAAATAGCTCTGGTGATTGAATACGGAGAAAGGAACATTCAGAAAATGCAGCAGCGGACCCTTATGGTCGAACAGATCTTTATATAGGATCTTGCCGGCAGCCAGCGATCTGCTGACTGTAACATAGCTGTTTACGTCATCCCAGTAATTCAGAGGATACAAAGGCGATGCCTGGCACATAAAGCTTACGTTGATCAATGACACGATCAGGAGATAGAGCAGGCCTGCCTTGCCGATGCTGTTATCTTCGGAAGTCAGGTTCTTAGGCAAAGTCTTGATCTTCGGCAGCATGCTCAGGATGTTCAATATGAACCAGAATGCACCCGCCGTCGTAAGCAAAGTGAACCCGGCCAGCAATATCATGTTGTCGCCTGCGATCTCACCGAACGTTATGAATACATATACTGCGTAGAAGATGGAAATGACGGCAGTAAGAAGCACCGACTTGTTACTGAAATTCTCCGGAAGTCCGGGCTTGATCGTCAGCACTCCGATAAGCAGCGCGAGGAACAGGCATAAGAATACCTCCCACCCTCTGGGCGAGAAACCTGCGAAGAATAATAGGACCGATATTAAGAACAGTACTTTTCTCATATGGTACTTATGTTATCACATCCAGAATGGCTGCTTTCTTCTCAGGAGGATTCGGTCCGATCTCATATGCTTCCAGAATGAGATCCATGGCGTCGAAAAGCCTCTCCTCAGGAAGCGTGCTGTTCTCGCCCTGGTAAAGGGCACAAAGGGAATCTCCCCTCTCTACCCTGTCGCCGATCTTTACAAAGAACCCTATTCCGGCGCCGTAATCGATGCTGTCTGTCTTGGCAAGTCGTCCTGCTCCAAGAAGGACAGAAGCCTGACCTATGAGATCGGCTCTCATGCCCTGTACATAGCCTGATTCAGGCGAATTGACGTGCATGGAGTCAAAAGGCTTATCAACATATACAGGATATCCGGAAGGGCTTAATTCGCCTCCCTGGGACTTTATAAGGGCCTTGAACTTCTCATAGCAGGAACCGTCGGATAATCTTGCGCGGATCTCATTCCTTAAGACTTCCTCACTCATGCCGGCATCCTTGCCTGCAAGAGTTATAAGGTGGTATGCAAGCTCCGTTACGACCTCAATGACGTCTTCTTCACCCTTTCCCGTTACGGTATCGAAAACCTCCTGCATCTCAAGTATATTGCCGCAGAACCTGCCTAACGGCTGGTCCATGTCAGTGATGACCGCAACGGTCTTACGGCCCGCGAGCTTACCGATCTTGATCATGGCTTCGGCAAGCTCTTTTGCCATCTTATAATCCTTCATGAAGGCTCCAGAACCGCATGTTACATCAAGGACAATGACCTTGGCGCCGCCTGCGATCTTCTTGCTCATGATGGATGAAGCAATAAGCGGGATCGAATCAACGGTTCCCGTAACATCTCTTAATGCATAAAGGATCTTATCTGCGGGAGCAAGGTCAGGTGTCTGGCCTGATATGACCATTCCCGTCTCTTTTACGAGTCTGGGGAAATCTTTGGAATCAACCTCTATATTAAATCCCTTGATGGATTCAAACTTATCTACGGTACCGCCCGTAAATCCCAATCCCCTGCCGCTGAGCTTTACTGTCTCTACGCCGAAGGTGGCGATAAGAGGCAAAAGGACAGGCGTGATCTTATCTCCCACTCCGCCTGTGCTGTGCTTATCAACGGGAACGCCATCGAGATAGGACAGATCCATCTGGCTGCCGGATGCAGCCATTTCCAATGTGAGTGTCGTCATCTCGCGCTCATCCATGCCGTTTAAGACAATGGCCATGAGAAGCGCGGATATCTGGTAATCAGGAATAGAGCCGTCAGTAACGCCCTCTACAAAAAACTTTATCTGTTCATCAGTAAGACTGTTCTTATCCCTCTTGGCGATAATAATATCCCGCATATTCATGGAAGATCACCTCCGATATAATCCCTACGTGTATATTATAATCAATAATGCATAATAAATTACTTAATGTGCTAAACTAATTCAATCAAATACCTTTATGGAGGCTGTAAATGGCCGGTAATTCGAACAATACATCTTTTAAGGCTCCTTTAGGAGTAGTTCTCATTGGCTGCGGCAGAGTCGCAGAGAAGCACTTAAAAGCCATTTCAAAGCTCAAGGGCTTAGAACTAAAGGCAGTAGTCGATGTAAATCCCGATTCCTGCAAGAGACTCTTAAACTCCGTCAAAGGTTTTTCGAATGTTAAGCAATACAGCGACTATAAGCAGGCCATAGACGAGATCAAGCCTGCCATAGTATCCGTTACGGTTCCTTCCGGTCTTCATTTCCAGATCGCGAAATATGCTATGGAGCACGGCAGCAATCTCCTTCTCGAGAAGCCCATGACGATGTCGGTATCCGAAGCACGCGAGATCTATGAGCTCGCCAGAAAGACCGGCCTTAAGATCGCAATGGGCCATATCTACCGTTATCTGCCCATCGTAGGTCTTGTAAGACAGGACATCGCCGAAGGCAAATACGGCAAGGTCACGCACGGCACCATCTATGTCCGCTGGGGCCACGGCGAGGATTATTATCAGAGCGCTGCATGGCGCGGAACCTGGAAGAGTGACGGCGGCGCTCTCATGAACCAGACAATACACGCAATAGATCTTCTTATGTGGCTTATGGGATCAGAGCCTGAGGAAGCTACCGCAATGATCGCGAAGCGTTTAAGGAATATCGAGGCTGAAGACCTCGGCATGGCCGTATTAAGACTCGAGAACGGCGCCCTGGCCCAGATCGAAGGTACGACGGCTACGATCCCTTCAAAGCATACGGCAGAATTTTCCGTCTTCTGCGAGAACGGACAGCTGTCGATGGGTCTTGATTCAGGCAAACCCCATATTTCAGTTTACGGAGTTAAGCCGAACGGCAAGACAAAGAAGCTTAACGGCTACTATATCCGTAAGCAGTTTTCCGAAGGCGGTCTTTTCTCATATAAGTGCGCGCTTAATCCTCATCTCGGAATATATAAGGATCTTTTCGATTCAATCATTGAAGATAAGGCCCCTATTGCCGACGCATATGCGGGTTTTTCCTCTGTAGATACGCTCTTGGGTATATATAAATCAGCCAAAGAAGGACGTCCTGTTAAGCTTCCTTTGGAAGAAGATTTCAATTCTGTTGATATGTCAGGTTTCTTTAATTAAAATAACTGTTGACATTAAAATACCTAATGGCTATAATAACTCACGTTGCTTGACGCACCTCTAGCTCAGATGGTAGAGCAACTGACTCTTAATCAGTGGGCCCAGGGTTCGAGTCCCTGGAGGTGCACCAGAACGAACAAAGCGCTTCGCAATTGCGGAGCGCTTTTTGTTTTCCTTATATTCTATTTTCCTTGAAATGTAATAAACTAAGCTGTTTTAGAAAGTGTCCTCGTCATCAAGGAATTCCTTGAATGCGGCAGTTGTCTCTTCTGTAGAGAGCGTGGTAGTCGTCTTCTTGACTTCCCAGATAGGCTTAACGGGCTCTTTCTTATCTTTTTCTTCCTGAGCCTTGACCGCTGCATTGCTGGCAGCCTTGCCCAAAGCTTCTTTCGCAGTTTTTTGTGCAGCTTCCTTGGCAGCCTGGACCTTAGCTTCTCTTTCAGCGATCTCAGCAGCCTTCTTCTCGGCAGCTTCTCTTTCAGCCTTTTCCTGGGCTTCCTTAGCAGCCTTTTCTGCAGCTTCTTTTGCAGCGCGCTCAGCTTCTTCCCTGGCAGCCTTCTCAGCAGCCGCTTTTGCAGCTTTCTCTTCGGCTTCTTTTCTTGCCTTCTCTTCGGCCTCTTTTTTTGCCTTCTCTTCTGCTTCTCTGGCAGCTCTTTCCGCGGCTTCCTTCGCAGCCTTCTCCCTGGACTCTTCAAGGAGTCTCTGCTGGAGCTGGCGGCGCTCTTCACGCGCCTTATTCTTGGCTTCCTCATCAGCCTGCTGCTGGTTTGCTTCCTTCATATCCTCTTCGAGCTGCTTACGCTTCTGATCGTCAAGCTGGGCAATATGTGAAGCCTTAAGATCACCGATCGATTCAGGAGCCTGAACGTTCTTCATGATCTTCTCCATCTTAGCGCGGCTCTCTGCCTTGGAGCGCTCTTCGTCTTCTGCAACCTTAACACCAAGAGCCTGCAGTCTTGCAAGTTCCTCAGGTGAAACAGCCGCAGCCGTATGCTCGAAGACAGGTTCATAAGAAACCGTCTTGATATCAACATCGCCTACTTCAGAAATGCTGAAGTCTGATGCAGCTTCCTGGATCTTCTTAATGTCAGGAATCTCAACACCGGGCAAAATCTCGTATTTCTTCTCTTCTCTCATAGATCACTCACCCTTTTAACGAAAGCACTAATTCTATCGCACCAATAATGCAAAGGATAATTCCGATGGCCAGAACGATAATGGATATCTTGCTGAGCTTGGAAGGCTCCTTTGCAGTTTTTTCAGTTGTAACTTCAGCAGGCTTCGGCTCTTCTGCCTTAGCTGTCTCAGCCGGTGCCTGTTCAGTCTCAGGCACTTCGCCGCCTGCACACTTCACGATGATCTCATGGGCATTAATAAGCTCGGGCTTGATCGCCAATGAGAGATCCTTGAATGTCTCAGAAGAAGAAGCGAACTTTGCTGCCGTCGTCTCAAGAGTATCAGGCTGGGGCGCTTTGGTGCCTTCGAAATACATGACACCGAAGCTTGCATCATCACTGGCATTGGAAGCTCCGACAATATACTGCTTAACAGTATCGAGGATGGACTTCTCGCCTTCTTCCCTGCCGTCCTTAAATGTCTCAGCCATCTTGGCTACGACGGGCTTTACAAGGCCTGCTTCTTCGTTATATACGCTGTCCTGAACGCCGTCAGTCATGAGGGCTATGGCGTGGACATCATCAACCGTGGTCTTAAGAAGACGCATGTAATTATCTGCATGCGCTGCGGTAACAAAATATGTCTTACCGTCTTTATCGTTCTGCGGCATTGAGACAGGGCTTACACCTGAAGGAGATATCCTTACGATAAGTCCGTCACCGATATGACCGATCATCATACGTCTGTCTTTAACCGCTACAAAGAGCAAAGTGCAGGACAGCCTGTCGATCACGTCGATCGTACGCTCTTCCATAATGCCTGCGAAAGCAACACGGAGCTTTGCCATGAGATAACCTCTTACGGCCGCCTCCCTGTTTTCGCTGTATAAAGCATCGAAATGATCACATAATGTATCCGTGATAACATGAACGGCGCAGTCAGAACCGAATCTTGCATCGGTATACTGCTTGCCGCCGGCACCGTCGGCTATGCAGACAACTGAAACACCGGTTTTGGTAACAGCAAAAGACGCGTCCTCGCAGGGAGTACCGCGGTTAACATGCTTATTACCTATGGTTGTAATCGCGCCAACTGTAATTCCGGTATACATCAGCTTTCCTCGTTAATGAACTTCATGAAATCATCCACATCGACAGCCTTGCCCTGAGGTGTGGTGTCGATGTTATAAAGTGCATCGTCGCTCATGCCGGACGATACGATTGAAGATGAGGAAGATCCGAGGAATTCGAAAAGCTTACCGAAGTCTGCAGAGTTAACAGAGATCGGTTCAGGACGCTTGATTGAAAGTCTCTTCAATATATCAAAGTCAACGCCGGAGCCTACGCCGATGTTGAATACGACAAGTTTATCGTCTCTCTCAAGTTCATTGCACGCTTCAATGGCACGTTCCATGTTCTGCATTGCATTGGGACCCTGCGGAGCACCGTCTGTAATAACAACGAGCCAGGGCTGGAAATACTTGATACCCATTTCCTTATAGCCTTCTTTACGTGCATTAAGGAGCTCTAAAGCCGTAAGAACACCTTCACCGATAGGTGTAAGTGTGGTTGATGCCGTAATCTCGGGTAAACCCTTCTCCTTTGAGATCTTACCGAAAGGCATTACGATCTCAACCTTGGAGCCGAAAGTAATGATAGCTATGTCTGTGGAAGATCTTGTATCATCATTGGATTTGATCGAAGCTACAAAGTTCTGAAGGCCCATGTTGAGCTGCTTGATCGGGTTTCCCATCATGGAACCTGATGTATCGAGAGCAAAACAGATAGGGAGTCTTCTTTTTGTACTTGTACCGAAATCTGAACTTGAAAAACCGTCCGCCATAAAAGTCCTCCGAATATTCGAGAGTTAAAGTTTGCACATAAAAATTATATCAGAAGAGGCTTCAGAATAAACCGAAGAATTTCTTCTTAGGAGCAGGTGTCGGTATAGAAGCAGGAGCATCATACTTGGCAGGTTTTTCCTCATCAAACTTCATCGGTCTGAAGCTTGAAGACTCACCTACACTCGAAGATACAAATCTTCCGGAAGGAACATTATTGAACTGCTTCTTCTCGAACTTCGGCTTCGGTTCAGCTGCCTTCTGGGCATTTTCTCTCTGCTCAGCAAGCTTGGCTCTGTATTCTTCTACATTGATACTGATCTGTTTATAGTTCTCGCAAGGGAAAAGCTTATATGCTTCCGCATCATCGTACTTGAAGGTCTCGAGTTCAGTCATATACTGCTGAACAGCGTCTCTCCAGCATACGGCTTCATAAGACTTGCCTTCCTTGAAGGTCCTGTAAAGCATCTTGCGAAGATATTCAGGCAGGTATTCCCAGATGTGGGCATATCCGCCTAAAGGAATATGTTCTGTATCTGAATTATCAAGCGTATAAGGGAAATTCTTATTAAGGATCTCTTCCCTTAAAGTCTCTGCACCGTTTCTTGTGGCATAAGGATGAAGACCGCAGAACAATACAGAGAATACGAGCATTGCGATGGAATAGTCCTCGTCCTTCAATGTTCTGACGAAGCCTGAGAAATCCTTGCCCCAGAGATTAGGATCCGTGAAATCCTCCGTGCCAACAGGACAAGGGAGATTTCCGACCTGGACACTGTCCATATCGATAAGATACTGGTGAGCGGAATCCTCGATCAACGCATTCTTAAGCTGGATATCACCTGCGATGACATCATGCATATGGAGATAAAGATATTTGCCGATAAGCGATAGCAATGTCTCACAGATATCAAGTCTGGTCCAATCAGGGAAATGCTCGAGTATAGCGTCAGGACCATCGAAAACATTGCTTAAAGTCGTACCCTTACCAAGGAACATCGTATAACCGATGGGTACATTTCTGAAATAGAGCAAATGCTGCGGTGCGCAGAAAGAAGTTGAAGTGATGCCGAGTTCTGTAAGCTTCTTGAGCTTAGCCCATCTGAGAGGGGTGATCACCCCCTTATGATAGACCTTAGCAACAAGCCTTCTGTTATCGGTGATGAATACCATACCCTCAGCGCCGCCGGAAAGCCTCTTCTCAAGGACCATTCTCTCGCCGCCGTTGTAATTTACGATATCGCCGATACTAGCTCTGGCATCTGCATCAAGGAATGAATTGATCTTCGCGAGGTTGCTAATCTCAGGCATCGGATTATCTTCCTTCATCTCCTTAAGAGATGAATAGATCTTGAGTCCCTTCGGAGAGAGTATGGCAACATCGTGATTATATTCGAGATCCTTCTCGAAGAATCTCTTATAAAGAATACTTCTTTGCGTAGTAAGGAGAACCGAGAAATCGAGCTCATTTACCTGCTCAATGAATCTCTCAGTATTGCATGTGTTGATAAGGTGAAGCTTGTTAGTGGTAAGCAGGCTCTGCATGAGAGAACGCATGGCGGGCTGAACCGCCTTGTCCTTAGGATCCTGCTGCGCAATTACACACTTGTGGAGAACCTTGAAAGTATCATTGACATAACAGTCGATACCGTAATCGTTGAAAAGGTTTAAAAGCTCATCAAACAGCACTCCGTTGGAACATTCAAGCACAACAGAGTAGTCAAGAACAATAGAAAAATACTTGCTCAAGCCTTCGAACATTATCTAAACACCTTCTCTCCACCGTAATTCTAAAATATGGCACTTTAGAATTCAAGTAAGGAAAGAAAGAGATTTAATAAAAAACGAACAAATTTAACATAAATAACGTAAATTTGTGGTAATTGTACTCTCTGTCACTCTATGCCGACCAGTTTCATTAGGTATTTTGCATTAGATTGTCTGCTGATTCCTGCCGAAAGCTTATAGTCGAAGACGATCTCCGTATCAGTATACGATTCGGAGAAGTGATAATATCTGATGTTGTTAAAGCCGGTCTCCGTCTTATCGATCATGGCATAATCGTGTGTTGTCATAAGACCGCAGATATAAGGCTTCGAAAGTTTCTTAAGTACTGTAAGGGCTCCTTCTGTCCTGTCATCGGAGTTTGTTCCTCTGAATATCTCATCAATAAGGAACAGCAAAGCCTTCTCTTCCCCTGCCGCATTAACGATCCCGGAGATCCTTATAAGCTCTGCCTTAAACGTACTCATATTCTCTTCAATGCTGTCTACGATCCTCATAGAGCTCATGACTCTCATTCTTCCGAGCTTAAGCGCTGTTGCGGGAACAAGGCCTCCTGTAAGAGACAATATCGTACAAACGCCTACAGTCCTTATCATTGTTGTCTTACCTGACATGTTGGAGCCTGTAATGATAGCAATGTCATTGCTTATCTTTACTGAGTTCCTGACAACTGAGTCGATCGCAAGAAGCGGGTGTGCGAGGTCAGATCCTTCGAAGTATGCATTATCAACGGCATTATCCGAATCTACAAATTCAGGGAAAGTGCTTACCGGCAGTACAAGACCTGTCTGTGCGGCACACATCAAGGCTTCCACTTCTGACAGACCGTCAATGTAAGACGGCAGGTACTTGCCGTGGTTTACGGCCCAGTTGCCAAGCATGAATGAGATCAGATAATCCAAAGGTGCGATGAGATTTAATAACAACGCAAATAAAGGCTGTGAACGAAGACCTGCTATCTTCAATACATCATTAAGCTTCTTAAGAGATTCATAAGCGCCTTCTGTCTTATCTGAACCCTTTATAAGCGACTTAAGTCCTTCATCCTCAAAGCCTGCATTCTCAAGTATCTTATAGAGCTTAAGAATCGTCTTTACCTGTGCAGGCATGCCTTCACAAGCCTTAAGATAACTGTCGTTGAAAATGCGTCCTGCCATAAAGATAAACAGGTTGATGATAAGGCATGAAGGGATAGTTGCAGCAGCATAGTCAGGAACTACGATATAAGCAATGGGAACGGATATCCAGATGATGCATCCGATGATACCGAGGATGTTAGCAACGGTCTTTGTTTTCGAGCCATTCTTCGCAAAATCCATAAGAGCCTTGGGATCTTTTGTCATCCTGCCGAGTCTTGCAGTAGCCTGATAATCCATAAGGACATCCGGCTTATCGCATAAGGCTTTGACTGAAGCCTGCTTTGACTTAAGCTCATCTACCGTAATACCTGATACATGAGGATCAAGAAGGCTGTCTGCAAATCTCTTTCTTCCGAATGAAGTCTCAGAGACATTAAGCAATGAGAAAAGCGACTTCTTGCCGAATATATCAAGATCCAGGCAGTAATCATGATCCTGGACTTCAAATTCCTTGCCGTAAAGCCTGCTCTTTGCAAGGCCTATATCCTCTGCCCGCTTCAACCCCTTGACCGCAATGTTGCGGAGCTCATTGAAGTCTCCCTTGATCCTTGCGATATAGGAAGCATTTACCTTGGAAAGCTCATTCAGATAATTAACCTTATCGAGGATCCCTCCGTGTATTATGCAAAGGACGATGAATACGATGAACAATGCTCCGCCTGCAAAATACAATGCAGGGATCTTTGCTGCATAGGCAGCGATAAAAAGCGATATTGAACCCAAAAAAGATATCAGTCTTAAAAATGATAAAATGCCGCTCTGCTTTCCGTATTTAGCAAGATCGGCAATTATCGATTTATCTTTTTCTTCGAAGTAATTAAGATTTGCTTTCATCCTTCTTCGCCTTTGAAGCTGCAGGTTTCTTCGCAGAAGGTTTCTTGGTGGTTTCTTTCTTCGGAGCAGCCTTAGCTGTTGTCTTGGATGCTGCCTTTGAAGTTGTCTTAGCTGCAGTCTTTGCAGCGGTCTTTGTTGTAGTCTTTTTAACAGTTGTCTTCTTTACCGTTGTCTTCTTCGCGCCCGTCTTGGAAGATGTGTTCTTCCTTGATACACGCTTGGGAACAACCTTATCAAGGACTTCGCCGACATTATCGTGAATGGTGAGCAAAGCCTTAAGATCCATATATGTCGAACTCTTGTTGATGATCACGATCCTGTCGTGCTTTAAGAACTGTGCGAAAGTGGCAGCAGGATATACCGTAAGCGATGTTCCTGCAATGATCATGAGGTCGCACTTCTTAACTGCCTTGATCGCATTATCAACATTCTCGTGCTCTAAGTTCTCTTCGTAAAGAACGATGTCAGGTCTTACGATACCGCCGCACTTATCACAGTGAGGTACGCCTTCCTGTGAAGCGATGTATTCGATGTTAAACTTCTTGCCGCAGTCCATGCAGTAATTTCTGTAAACGGAACCGTGAAGCTCGATTACGCACTTGCTGCCTGCTTCCTGGTGAAGGTTGTCGATATTCTGTGTGATGATAGCCTTAAGCTTGCCCTGTCTCTCAAGTCTTACAAGCGCCTTGTGAGCCTTGTTCGGTCTTGCATCAGGATAGATGAGCTTACGCTTATAGAAATCATAGAAATCTTCGGGATGCTCCATGAAGAAGTCATGGGCGATGATATCGATGGGTCTGTACTTTGTGCCGCTCTCGGTATTATAGATACCTGCGCCGCTTCTGAAATCAGGGATTCCGCTCTCGGTCGATACACCTGCTCCTCCAAGGAACACGATGTACTTGGACTCTTCGATCAGCTCCTTGAGCTGCTTTATCTTGTCCTCTCTTACACTTCCGAATCTGTCAATCCTAGTTTCCACTACTTAAACCTCGATCAATGAACATCAGGGATTCCGTCGCCGTCAAGATCAACGCCTTCAAGATCGCCGTGATCATGGAACAAGCCTGCAGCACCGAACATCTCTTTGCCGGTAACACGCTTCTCGTCACGCCTCTGCTCAACCAGATTGCTCAAAGCCTTCCTGATCCTGTCAGGAGTCTTAATATTTCTAAGCTCAAGAACAGGGGTGGTCTTATCAGCCGTAGTTAAGATGACTGAACCTACACCAAAAATCTTCTGCCAGATAGACTGCTTGAATGTGATATCCAAAACTCTGTATAAGAGGATCTCTTCGGAACTGATGTTAATGATACCTTTCTTCACATACAGCTTGTTCTGCGTGAAGCTGTAGATCGTAAAAGATATGGGCATGCCTAAATATCTTTTCCTGTCCTGCCAGAGAAGTTCTTCCTTCTCGGTAAGGTTTGTAAGTTTATCGATTCTGCCCATATTAAGCTCCCTTCGAGAAAGCAAAATTGCTCTTCACAACTTACATTATAATAAAAAACACTTTATGTGTACAAAGAAATCAAAAATGAAATGTAATATTAATATTACGTGTTCTTGTTATCGGTATTCTGGGTTCTTACCGGATCAATGATCTCGTTATAATCGAACAGATCCTTGTAGGCCTTTCTGTTCAATGTCGTATAACTCATCATGGCACGGTCAACAAACAGATAATTGTCTCCGTAGATATGGTAAGGAGTAGCGCCGCCGCCGAAGAAGATCCTGAAGCCGCGGTTCTTAAAATACACTGCCCTGTCGTCAGTACCATAGATATAATTTCCGTTCGGATATACTAATATGTGGACTTCACCGAAAAGCGTACCAATCTGATCCTGCCACTTTACGAAGTCATCGATTAGCTCCTGCTTCTCGGTATTTCTGCAGTCTGCGATATAAGAATAAGTGCATGAAGCAAACTTCCAGCCGTTGTCGGCAAGGACGTTCTTGATCTCCATAACCTTCTCTCTTGCGAAATCGATATCGTCATTCGTGATGTTCGTGAGCTGGGGAAGATTTGCAGCGGATAAAGCGGCATTTCTGTCTTCAAGCTCGCCGGCAGCGACAACATAACCGAAGCATGCTTCATGTCCGCTTACGGATATGATTCCCTTTGCTCCGTCATAGGTGAAATCAGGATGTTTCTCAACAAATACATCAAGCACTCCGATAGCCTCAGCAGTTCTGCTGACTACGGTCTCGCCTGCATTATTCTGGTACTCACCGCACACCTGGTTCTCATCATTTAAAACAAGTTTTCTGCATGTTCCGCATCTGTAATCAGCGACACTGTACTGCAGGTCTTCGATTACAACAATAAGCGGTTTCTTACCCTTAGGAACTTTGAGATTGCGCTCCAAAAGGAAAGTCGGATCGCTCTGGTCGATAAGGTCTTCAACGTCTACGAGTACGTATCCTCTCTCATAAAGATTCTCAAGGATCTTCTCGAATTCCTTTATCGTCAAATGCAGATTCGTGTTGCTCGAATGATAGCGTCCTGAGAAAGCAACATCGGTATCGGCAATGAGAGATCTTACACAGATGCACTCGATCTTACCCCTGTATTCCTTGACTTCACTTGTATGTGATGTAGCTGTAAGAAGGTTGCTCTTGATCATTTCATCTTCCGGGAAGATGACTGCAAGGTCAGAGAAAAGACTCTCAGCAGAATAGAACTTATATGTTGCGAGAAGATGCTCACCTTCAGCCATCATAGGCTCATACATCGTTTCCTTTATCGCTGCGATCCTCTTATCGCAGTAATCACCGACAAAGCCGTCATAGCTGCTGTCCACCTGCGTATACTTCTTTACCGCAGCAATGTAATCACCCTTCTCGAGCGAGGTCTCTGCAGTCTGGACATCACCCGTCGCTGTCTCGATAAAATCCAATTCTCGGAGAAGCGGGTTAGCTGTCGCAGAGAAATTACCGATAGGCTGGAGCTGCTCGAAAAAGTATGTAACGACAGGCTTTTCGACTTTACCGAGAAGGAAATCCTCACAGATGCCGTAAAGTCTCTCGGATACGACCGAGCTCGTAAGTTCCTTCATTGAGTCGAGGAAATTAATGTCACTCGGCGTAAGCACATAACGGTTGCTGATGATACGGTTGCAGAGCTCATCAACTTGCTCTCTTACGATATTCTGCATATCATCGAGCATCTGAATGCGCTGGGCATTGGAAGCCTGCTCATCGGGTGATGACATCAATACTTCATCCTGGATGCCGCGGTAGATATCAAGAGCATCACCGTAACGTCCTTCGTTTATGGCAAGTTCGAAGCTCGGCACAGTCTCAAGTTCATAAGCATTCTTTCTTCCGAGGACAAATGTCGTTACTGTCAGTGCAATAAGCATGACAGCACAAAGGACGGCCGCAATATTGTAGCCTCTTGTGTCCTTTATCTCGTCTTCTGCGACATGATACTCGGAAGAAAATACCGTCACTTCAAATCATCAAAGCTTACCTGCTTTGCCTCCAAAGAATTTTCCTTAATGTAATAACCGATCGCGGGCACCTTGCGGATCCTGTAATACTCGGGATCCTGTACGTCAACTTCCGCAAGACGTGAAAGTGATCTTAATACCGATCCCTTCTTGGATGCAAGAAGCTGGACGCCCTGTGTCGTTCTCGTCGTCTTGAGCGGGATCAGTGATGCCTTAAATACTGCAGCCTTATCAAGCGTGTTTGTAACGATAAGATCAGGATCCTCCGATTCATCAAGAAGTATGAATCCTACTGCCTTACTGCCGTCAAAGTATGCATTGATAAGCTTCTTTCTGTTCTGCTTTGTCTCATATGCGGAGATGGGGAATCTTGCCGCCTTGCCGTTCTCGAAAGCGATAAAGAGGATGCCCTTATAATCTGTTGTGGATATCATGAACATCGGTCTCTCACCGTCTTCCATCTCAAGTTCACTGTTAAGGAAGTGACCGAGATCACCCGGCTTTGTATCAGTGAAATCGTAAACATGAGTCTTATAAAGATTGCACTTGTCAGTGAAGATCAAGAGATCTGATCTGTTCTCACATTCAAATCCCATAAAGATCTCATCGTCATCTTTTGTCTTAAGTTCGCCTGCACTCTGCAAAGACTTCATTGTGTGCTTCTTAAGATAGCCGTGACGTGTAAGCATAAGGTGGAGCCTGTAATCAGGGATTACCGCAGACTCTACAAATGTCTCTGTCTCCTCTGCTCCGACAAGCTCTGATCTTCTGGGCTGGCCATACTTCTCAGAAACTTCCTTTAAGGTCTTAGCAATGAGGTTGTTGATCCTTCTGGGGCTGCCAAGGAGATCTTCAGTATCGGCGATATCAGCCTTGAGCTTATCCCTGTCTGCGATCCTGTTTAAGATGTACTGCTTGTTGATGTTACGGAGCTTGATCTCAGCAACATATTCAGCCTGTTCTTCATCGATGCCGAAGCCCTTCATGAGGTTAGGGATAACGTCAGCTTCGAGCTCTGTCTCTCTGATGATCTTAATAGCCTTGTCGATATCAAGAAGGATAACTGCAAGACCGTCCAACAGGTGGAGCTTTTTCTTCATCTTATCAAGGTTGAAGGAAAGCTCACGGCAAACGCATGTCCTTCTCCACTTGAGCCATTCGTCGAGGATCTGGGCAATGCCCATTACTCTCGGTGAACCGTCGATAAGGATATTGAAATTGCATGAGAAAGTATCTTCGAGCTTAGTGAATCTGAAGAGCTTAGTCATGAGCTGCTCGTGATCTGTGCCGCGCTTGCAGTCGATGGTGATCTTAAGACCGTCAAGGTCCGTCTCGTCACGGATGTCGGCGATCTCTTTTGCCTTACCGCTCTTAACGAGATCCGCGATGTTATCGATGATCGCTTCAACGCTTGTGGAATAAGGGATCTCAGTGATCTCAATGAGGTTCTTTGCCTTATCTACCTGATACTTTGCTCTTACGGAGAATGTTCCCTTACCTGTATCGTAGATGGACTTCATCTGTTCCTTGTTGTAAAGGATCTTACCGCCTCCGGAAAAGTCAGGCGCAGGCATGATCTCCAGAAGATCCGTATTGGGATCTCTCATGTATGCTTCTGTTGCAGCGCATACTTCCGAAAGGTTAAAAGAGCAGATATTTGAAGCCATACCGACGGCAATGCCCTGATTGGCATTTACCAGAACTGCCGGGAATGTCGTAGGAAGAAGCGAAGGTTCCTTCAAGGTTCCGTCGTAGTTATCGATCATGTCGACAGCATCTCTGTCGATACCCTTGAAGATCTCTTCGCAGATCTTCTCAAGTCTTACTTCCGTATAACGCGGAGCAGCGCACTGCATGTCTCTGGAATACTGCTTACCGAAGTTACCCTTTGAATCTACGAAAGGATGCAGCAATGAACCGTTGCCTCTTGTAAGTCTTACCATCGTATCGTAGATAGCCTGGTCACCGTGAGGATTGAGCTTCATGGTCTGACCTACTACGTTAGCGGACTTGGTCCTGTTACCGCCCAAAAGGCCCATCTTGTACATTGTATAAAGGAGCTTACGGTGTGAAGGCTTGAAGCCGTCGATCTCAGGAATAGCACGGGATACAATGACGCTCATTGCATACGGCATATAGTTGATCTCGAGCATCTCGGTTATCGGCTGGTCGATAGCCGGCATGTCCTTGGCATTGCTGTCTGTAAGCCTTGCCTTAAGTGAATCTGAATTGATATCTTCTTTTCTCTTACGTGCCATTTAAATCACCCTAAATCAAGCATATCGAGGTACTTCTTACCGTCCATCTCGATATGGAGTTTTCTTCCTGCGAGGTTGTCTCCGAGGAGAAGATCAAAGATCTCCGCTGTCTTCATTGCATCTTCGGGACAAGCCTTGATGAGTCTTCTGGACTTCGGATTCATTGTCGTCTTCCACATCATCTCAGGCTCATTCTCACCCAAACCTTTTGATCTCTGGATCGTGCAGAGCTTGGGATCGACCTTGGCAAGGATCTCAGCCTTTTCCTTCTCGTTGAACGCGAAGAATGTCTCTTCCTGCGCGTTCTTTCCCTTAGGTCTGTATGTGATCTCGAAAAGAGGAGATTCGGCAATATAGACATATCCCTTCTCGATGAGAGTAGGAGTAAGTCTGTAGAGCATTGCAAGGATCAGGGTCCTGATCTGGAAACCATCGACGTCGGCATCGGTACAGATTATGATCTTATTCCATCTGAGGTCATCAAGATTGAAAGCGCTCATATCCTTTGTGTGCTTGTTCTTGATCTCTACGCCGCATCCCAAGACCTTAAGAAGATCCGTGATGATCTCACTCTTGAAGATGGTGGCGTAATCAGCCTTAAGGCAGTTCAAGATCTTACCTCTGACAGGCATTACGGCCTGGAATTCGGCGTCACGGCCGAGCTTAACGGAACCCAAAGCTGAGTCACCCTCTACGATGTAGAGCTCGCGCTTTGCAACGTCCTTTGTTCTGCAGTCGACGAACTTCTTGATCCTGTTGTTGATGTCGACTTTGCCCATGAGAGTCTTCTTGATATTGACCTTGGTCTTCTCGGCATTCTCACGTGCACGCTTGTTTATAAGGATCTGCTCGATTGTCTTTGCTGCAAAATCCTTGTTCTCGATAAACCAGATCTCAAGATTGTCTCTTATGAGCTGGGTCATGAAGTCCTGAATGAACTTGTTGTTGATGGCCTTCTTTGTCTGGTTCTCGTATGAAGTCTGTGTTGAGAAAGTGTTTGTAACAAGGATCAGGGAATCCGCAACATCCTGAAATGTGATCCTGGATTCATTGGCCTTGTACTTGTCACGGAGCTTTATCTGCTTGTCGATCTCGGCTACGAAAGCGTTCCTTACAGCCTTATCAGGTGAACCGCCGTGCTCGAGGAAGCTGGAGTTATGGAAATATTCCAGAACATTGACTTCATTGTTGAAGCAGAAAGCAACTTCTGCCCTGACCTTATATTCGTCACGGTCTTCCTTGTCTCTGCCCTTGCCTTCACCTGAGAATGTATATGTCTCGGTAAAGCCCTTCATGGCATTGAGTTCTTCAACATAACCCTTGATTCCCTCAGGATAGATAAATGAGAACTCTTCGCCTGACTCGGCATCCTTAAGAACGAATTCGATTCCGCTGTTGATAACGGACTGGCGCTTGATGATCTCCTTAAATGTCTCAAGAGGGATGATGATCTCGGTAAATACCTCTGTATCAGGCTTCCAGCGCTGGATAGTACCTGTACGCTTGAATCTGTACGGCTCCTGCATGAGCTCTGTTACCGGCACACCCTTCCTGAAGCCCATCTCATACTTGGTGTGGTCTCTGAATACGGTAACCTGGAAGAATTCAGATGCATACTGCGTAGCACATGCGCCAAGACCGTTAAGACCTAATGAGAATTCATAGTCACCTGATGAATTGTTGTTATACTTACCGCCCGCATAAAGCTCGCAGTATACAAGTTCCCAGTTATATCTTCCCTCTTTGGCATTGTAATCCATAGGGATTCCGCGGCCGAAGTCCTCGACCTCAATGGTACCGTCTGCAAATCTCGTGATGATGATCTTATCGCCGTGCCCCTCTCTGGCCTCGTCGATAGAATTCGAAAGGATCTCGAAGAAAGAATGAATGCATCCTTCAAGATTGTCTGAACCGAAAATAACAGCAGGACGAAGTCTTACTCGGTCTTCGCCCTTGAGCATCGAAATACTCTCGTTGCCGTAATCTTTCTTACCCGGCATATTGTTCCCAACTCCTTAATTATAAATAATATATATGTATTTGATTTCTCGATTATAACACAAAGATTTCGATATCCTTCAAGCCTAAAGGTGGCAAAAAACAAGGTTGTCCCAAAAACGGACAACCTTGTCACAATAAACTAAAAAGAGTTTGATCAAATGTCAGGAATCTCCTGCGGGGCGCACTCTGCCAGCTCCAATCCGTTCGTAGCCATGTATCTGTATACGATGCTGAGCTTGAACGCCAGATTACAGCTCTGAGGTCCGACGACGATCTGGAACTGATTGCTCACGTTAGGAGAATATGGCCAGGCCGGTCTGCTTCTCATGCCGATAATATGTGTTCCTGAAGGAAGCATTATCCTTATGGATTCACGGTTGCTGATCTCACCGTAGACAACACCGTCTATTATGATATCAACGGGAAGCATCGCACAGCTGGGCATTCCGTTTCCCATTCTGTAAAGAAGCAGCTGGCCGCCGTAAGCATATGCCTTATGGCAGGAAGGACACGGGAAACCGACTGTCTGATCCCTTTTAATGTCATCTGCAACAAGACCGCAGTCAGGACAGCGTATCCTGAACTTTCTGCTCAACGGGAGTGTGATATTAGCACCATCCATGACAGGCTGGTAATAAGGGATCGCGGGCGTTTCAGGTGCCTGCGGAGCCGGAGCTGCCTGCTGATATGCTGCCTGTTCTGCCGGAGCGGGAGCCGCTTGCGGAGCTGAAGTTCCGACAGGTGTGCCGCAGATCATGCAGAAATTATTTCCTTCAGCAATGACAGAGCCACACTTAACACAATTCATAGTAATCCACCCCCTGAATCTGTCTCAAAATGATCATATCATTTGTCATATTATTTTATTATCTTTGTAAGAGCATTACGGCTTCGTAAAGGTCGGAAGCTTCGCCGTTTTCGATATAAGATCTTGCCCTCTTAATATAGAATGCGCTGCGCATAGAAACAGGTATCCAGCCGTTATACTGCCTGAGCTCCTGTTCAA
The DNA here is from genome assembly GCA_902780785.1 of Oscillospiraceae bacterium. Taxonomy (GTDB): domain Bacteria; phylum Bacillota; class Clostridia; order Saccharofermentanales; family Saccharofermentanaceae; genus Saccharofermentans. The sequence continues at coordinate 127,976 of CACZGS010000008.1, forward strand.
GCATACTGCGTCTGCTCTTAAGTTCAATAAGCCTTGATTCGATCTTATGCTTCTTATCCAGCACGGAATTCTCAGATGCGATCAGTTCAGAATTCTTACGGTCTCTCTTTTTACCTGCATAAATACCGCCGATGATCAAGGTTGCGCCGGTTGCTAAGAGGGCGAAGAAAGTCATAATAGTCTTAAGGCTGTCAGTGTCATCAAGATATCTGGATGCGGAACCGGAGCTGAACAAAACTACAATGAAAATTACACAAACAACGAGCTGGGCAATCTGCGAATAGATGAGGAACGGCCAGAAGAACTTGAACGCCGAATATCTGACCGGCTTTGCCGGAAGCTGATATCTCGGAAGTTCTCTTTCGAGTTCATCGATCTCGTCCTTCAGGGTGCCCCACTCTTCGTATTTTTGCTCAAGGCTTTTTGCAAGCGCTATGCTCTCATCTGCAGAAAGCCTCTCGGCAACTTCGACCTTCGTGCCGCATTTCATGCAGAAAACATCTTCAT
>CACZGS010000009.1 GCA_902780785.1 Oscillospiraceae bacterium
TGCTTAGAGTACAGCTTATCCTGCTTGGCAGACACTGCTGATCGAGGCTGTCATTATTCACAAAAAGCGGATCCAAATATTGGCAATATTGTATCAATTGCTTTTGACAAATTTTACTTTATCCCTGGATTTTTTACTTTATCCCTGAGTTTGGCTTTTTCGATTGATTTACTTATGACATTCATGTTATTAACAAATCACTAATCAGTATCGGCTTGTAAGTCAGTATTGATAAGCATCCTGGGGATAATGGAGGTGCAGACCAATGGGTTGTTAGTATTGTTATGAGCAATAGAAGCAATTAATTATCAATTATTATGGGAGAATCTATTATGAAAAAGTTTGGGAAAAGAATTCTGGCATTAGGCGTTGCATTAGGTGTGATATGTGGTATTAGCAGTGTTGCTTTTGCGGCATCAAGTCTAAGTCCCACGATTGGCGGTTATAAAGCATATGCCACAGCTACCATTGAAGAAAAAAATGCAAGTGCCTCTACAACATATACTGGTAGTGGTTCTGTAAGTGTAAATTCGAAATATATCGTTACACAATACAATTCTAACAAACAGAAAACTCTGACTGGAAGCAAAGGTTCCTACGGAACTGTAAAATTAAGTTTTAAAGCACCTAATGAGTATCAAAGCAAGAGGATAACCACTACTCACAAAGTTTTTGCAACTAATCAAAGCTGGACTGGAACAACCAAAGCTTCTACTTGGGTAGACATTGTATAGAAAAACATAAGTTAATTACGATTCGTGGTGGTTTTGCTTGACTAAAGCAAAATCACCACGATCAAAAAGCTAAGCAACTATAAATTTAGAATTTTAATAAATGAGAAAGAAAAAAATGAAAAAGAATTTGCAGAAGATTGTTAGCTCCATCCTGATTTCTACCACAGTTTTATCTTTTGCGTCATGCGGCATAAAGGACGAAAGCTGGTCTACAGAGACAACAGCATCTAAAGTTCAGTCGACTGTAGATCCGGATGTAACAACCATTAACTTTGCTGTTACATATTATTGCCGTATAGATGATAAAAAACTGAAACTTTTTAATGAGGAGCTTAAAAAAGACGGACATAAATACCGGCTTCAATTAACCCAGTTTGATGACGATGCTGAGAATGGTGAATATTTCAAGACCATTGAGAAGGAACTGAGAAGCGGAAATATAGATGTTGCATTTCTGGGTTATGATGATGGGAGCAGTGAATTCATCAATCTTTTCAATTCAGGAGCTTTGCTCGATCTTGATGAGGTGATCACAACTGAAAAGGGAAAAGCACTGTATGAAGCTTTCCCAAAGGTTTGGTGGGAAAGAGTTAAGTTTAATGGACATATCTATTCCATACCGAACCCTACACCGGTAAAATGGACGGTTTTTGCCGCATTTAATAGGGATTATCTAAGCAATGAAGTAATTGAGAACTGGGATGGAAGTCTTGAAGGTATATACGAGATAGTCAAAAATGCCAAGTGGAATGACAAGGATGCCCCGCGCTTTCAATATCTGTTAAATAGTGATGATATTGGAGATCTGTTACGATGTGATATTCAAGATGGTCTTCTTTACGATTACGATACCATGAAGATAGAAAACCCATCGGAGTCTGAGAAATTGATCAGTTATATTAAATTGCTTAATCAGATGAAAACTGAAGGATTTATGCCTAAGTCTGTGTCATATTACGCAAATACTGCTTATATCGATGAGAAAGAAAATCTTGAATCTGGCAAGTTCCTTGTGGTATTAGCTGCTGGTGAACCAGAAGAATATTTGTTAAAAGAAAATATCAGAATAAAACAAATTCAAAGGTGTCTTCCGTCTCAGATCGCCGCCTCAATAGGAATCTCCAAAAACACAGATAAATTAGATGCAATCATTGATTTCCTTGGAATCCTATATGGAGAAGAAAAATACGGAAACCTTCTGCTTTATGGTAAGCAGGACGAGGACTATATACTTAAAGACGGTTATGTGGCAGACGTGGATGGTAAAGAGCGCAAAGAGTTTTATAACCACTTTACAAAAACAAATCTGAATCTGTTCATAAACACGCATCCTGTCAAGGGTGAAGGTTTTGACAGCAACCGTAAAGAAGATTACTTTTCTTTTTATGACAGCATGAAGCTGTCTCCCTTTGTAGGATTTCACCCAATTCATGAAAAAAGCGGTGTTATATCGCAAGATTTCGATGAGTTTATTGAAAGTCTCACTGTTAATAAATTTGATGAAGAATACAAGAAATACACTGCGAAACTCAAGGCAGATGGTATGGACGAATATATAAGCTCTGTAAGAAAACAGTGGGAAGAATACAACAAATGAAACGAACGCTATTAAGCAAAACATTATCTCTGATCCTGATTCCCGCGATGCTGTTATCAATTGCATCGTGCGGAAAAAAGGCCTCTGGTAAAAAAGCCAAAAAGATCACGCCTGAAGATCCCTGGTTCAATGCAAAGGTTTATAGTATCGAGCCTGACCTCGACACCAAGGGGAAAGTAATCGAATATGGACAGCAACAACTGGTTGGCATAGACGATAAGTATATTGTAGTTTTTTCAAACGGAAACCTTGCACGTCCTGATGATACGGAGAATTACGATTCCCGTGATTACTCGTACTTTATTGCTACCATAGTTGACAGGAATACAGGAGATAAGATTCGTTCTATTGATTTGAATCAGTATCTTTCCGACCAGGGATTTGTAAGCTCCGTCGAGTATCATAATGGCAAGATCACATCGAGAATTTACAATTATCAGGGGGAATCGCAAGTTGTTGTCGAGGTTGATAACGATGTGCTAACTGGAGAGAAAACTGATGAACGAGATCTTGGCGAAAATGACGGCTCGGGAGATTACGAGAGATTTATTGCAGGGAAATATATTGTTCTGGCAAAGTCGGAATATGACATTTCATCAGATAAATCTTCTTACAAGCTTAAAATCATTTCTTCTGAAGGAGAAGAGCATATTGTTGTTATAAAATCGGACTGCTACTACCTGGGGGGTATTCCGATCATATTGTCTTTAGATGACGATAGACTCATGGTGCCTTTCCCGTGGACATCGGCTAATGAATCGTCATATTTTGAAGTTGATATCAAGGCTGAAAAGGCAGTTGAAGTAGACGGCAAAGACTACGAATGGATCGATTTCAAAAGGATTAATAACACATTTGGCGGTAAGGACGGACAGGCATATTTCGCAAATTCTGTCGGTATCTCAAAGATCGACATGAAGAACAAAAAGATCGAAGATTTCTTCAACTACAATGCCTGTCCGATCAATAAAGAACTTCTCTGCAATAGCACGATAGCAGATTGTTCAGAAAACGGCATCATTCTTCTCGGAGGCCGTGTCGGAACTTTCTCGTTAATTAATTCTATTAAAGCAAACTTCGATATATATGTAATAACGAAGGCCACAGAAAACCCTAATGCGGGAAAGACTGTTCTTGAACTCTATGCCGCGAACGGATATGTGGATCAGACGATCTCCGAAGCGATGGTCCGTTTTAATGAGGCGAACAAAGACTACTTCATCGAAGTTACAGGCCGCTACACAGCTGATGGAATATATAACCGCCAGTTGACTGAAAGCGAGGATGATGTAACAAATGTTATGCTTCAGAACAATTTGTCTCTGAACGACAAACTCGCAATGGACATTATGAATGGTGTTGGTCCGGATATCCTGATTATCAGCGATGATATGGGACGGCTGAACAATCCGAATAATCTGGCTGATTTAAGTAAATATCTGGGTGATCTCGATACCGAAAAGTATTTTATGAACGTGTTCAACGCGGCAAAGACGGACGGCAAGTTATATCAGCTTCCGATAACCTTCAGGATTGAAGGCATACAAACAGATTCTGCAAATGCCGGTGCTTCAGGTCTTGGTTTTACGACTAAGGAGTATGAAAAATTTCTCTATGGTCCGTTGAATGGCTATGATCTTAATCAGTCCGGACAAGCTTATTATTTTGCAACTCTGTTTAATTCGATGAGCGACAAGTTTATCATTAACGGTAAAGTTGATTTCTCAGGGCCGGAATTCGCAGAGTTAGCAGAATTCGTTAAGAACAATGTCCAGGAGAAAGCTCCTTCGATGGATTCCGAGGAAATGTATCTTGAGAAACGTAATCAGAACGACAGAATAGCACGTCTAACGACTTATGGTTCGTTCACCATGTATCTTGCTGGAGTTAATGAACTTCAGGGTGCAAGAGCAATTCTCGGCATCCCTTCTGCTGATGGGCGTGGTCCCTTGCTTTGCTCTGATCTCTCAGTAGCTGTTTCTTCTCAGGCTGTGAATATCGATGCCTGCGCAGAATTTGCGAAAATTCTTCTGTCCGATGAGATTCAGTATAAGTTTGCAGAATCTAATCGTTTCATTGTGAGTCGCGATGCCTATAAGAAAGTCTCAAATCTTGTTATTGATTACTGCAACAGTCCCAGAGCAAACAATGAATTCAGCATTAATCATTTTACCTATGAGCCAATCAAGAACAGGATGAAATTCACTGAAGACGACATGGCATATCTCGAGAATATAATCCTTAGCTGCACTCATTTTGATTCTTCAGATGCAGCTATCAACATCATCCTGATTGAAGAGATGCCACCTTATTTCGTAGGACAGAAAGATCTTAAATCGGTTATCAAGATCGCCCAGGACAGAGCGCAGAAAGTCCTGAACGAGAGATAACTAAAAGGCTGCCCCATAGGAGCAGCCTTTATTTTCAAACTTTATAGAACTTAAAGCACTACGTTGATGCCTTCGATGTCGAGCGTAGCGAACGGTCCCGGAATGATGGCACTTCTCTTTGCACCGAAGTAGTCTGTGTCGAAGATGATGTCGTTGCCGTCCTTGTCTTCAAATCTCTGCTGCGGCTCAAATGCCTTGCCGAGGACGTCGGTGGTGACCAGAGAAGATGTGAACGAGCCGATGGCATCTGCGAGATTGGTGTCGAGATAAACCTTGTCGCCTTCTTCGCGCACATTTACATAGACGTCAGTCTTCTCGTCCATAAGGTAGTTCTTCTCCTTGCAGAAGCGCTGGGCGCCGCCCAAGTATGCGTTGCCGTCGATCCAGACGGGAAGGTGGCCGAAGTGGGCCTTTGCGATCTTCATCATGTCTGGTGTGTCGCTGTCCATGTCGAACTGCTTGATCCAGTCTTCGTAGAGAGGGTAGTGGTCCCAGACGTGTGTGCCGACTACGCGCTCTTCTTCCCAGATCTCTCCGTCGTCGAAGCGGGAGATAAGTGACTCCTTGGGGTGCTTCTGGAAGAAGATGTTGTTATAGAATCTGTCGTCGCCGTGGAGGATCGTCATGAAGCCCATGACTTCGGTCCTGTGCGGCATGTGGTAAGGCGTGTAGCGCCAGTCTGTGCCTTCGCCGACGGATGTGAATGCGCCGCAGATAAGGTTGTGGACCATTGCGACACCCTGTGTTGCGATACGGAGCGTAGCGTCGGAGAGCAAGATATTGTTGTCGATAAGAGTAGGACCGTGGCCGACTTCGACGAAAATATCTTCGCTGCCCATGCCGCCCTTGAGAGGTGCTGCATATTCAGGACGCTGGTTGTCGTGAAGGAGATTCTGTGTGATGCGGGTACCCTGTGCTTCCCAGTCTGTCCAGATGCCCATGACGCAGTGGTGGATGTGGTTGCGTCTCATGATGACGTCGATAGCTGCGTGGAGCTTGATGCCGGCAACTTCAGCGCCGCCAAGTTCCATCATGTTGTTGATGTGGTGGATATGGTTGTCTTCGATGATAGAGAAGACAGCGCCCATACGGCCGATGATGCCGCCCTGCTCGCAGTGGTGGATGTTGTTGCGGCGGACGATGTGGCTGCCGATGTTTTCCTTGAGCCAGCCGTGATACTGTCCTCTGCAGACTGCGTCACGCTCCATCTGCGTGGGGCTCTTAAGATGTTCATATGTGAAGTAATGGTTGTTCTCGGGATCCAAGTACTTGCCGAGGCCGATGCCTGAGCACTTGGAGAAATAGACTTCGTTGTCTTCGATGATCCAGCCCTTTGACCAGTGAGGTCCGATCATGCCTTCCTGCCATGCTGCCGGAGGTGCCCAGTTGGTAGCGGCTTTGCAGATCTTGAAGCCCCTTACCGTGATGTAGTTGCGGCCAGTCTCGGCGGGGAAGAAGCACATTCTTCTGACGTTGATCTCGGTCATCTCGGAGTTCGGTTCGAGGCCGCCGAAGTTAGCGTAGATGACGGTCTGGTCGCCTTTCTCTTCTGCGTACCACTTGTATTTCGACTCCTCGGGAACCCATGAGCACTTGTAGACCTGGGCCTTGAGAACTTCGTCGATGGAAGCTGCTTCGTAGAGTCTTCTGTCGTTGATGTAAACGCATCCTACATGTCTGTTCTTGCCTGCGAAATACCAGTCGCCGTAGCAGAATGTCGTGTAGGGATTGTAGTCGGGCGCGAACATGGAGTTGTCGACCGTGCACATGTAAACGTCTCCGTCGTAGGGCTTCCAGGTGGTGATCTGCTCTGCGCCGGAGATCGTTGCGCCCAAAGGCACGTCGCTCACGTATGTGATGCGCGCGTCTTCGGTACCGCCGTTGGCAGGTGAGACATACTCTCTGTATACACCGGGTGCTACGTGGACAGTGTCGCCGGGCTGTGCGATAGCAGCTGCTTCGGAGATCGTGCCGAAAGGCTTCTCCTTCGTGCCGTCGCCTGAGTTGTTAAGGAATTTGATGTCTACATAAAGTTCCATGGCGGTACCTCTTTTCTAAGGATTTTTTGACTATGGATTTAATATAACAACGCGCGGGCGGGAAGTATATAAGAATTTGAGATATAAGTGTTGTAATGCTTTTCGGGTTCTCGCGAAAAAATTTAGCATACCCTGTTGACATCGTTTTCGAGGGGTGTTATAGTTACCACGACAGACGTAGTACGACAGTCATAGCAACGACACTCGTAGCAACGACAGTCGTAACAAAAACTGGAAGGAGATAGACTATGGCAGAAATCAGCAGCGATGTCATTAGAGGATATAACGACATCATCATTCTGTTCCTGCTTCTTAATTCACCGTCATACGGATACGAGATCTCAAAGCAGATCCGCACGATGTCCGAAGACAAGTACATCATCAAGGAAACGACGCTCTACTCGGCATTCACGAGAATGGAGAAGAACGGGTTCATCGAGTCTTTCGTAGATGAGGATCTGGCAGGCGGAAAGAAGAGGACTTATTACCGCATCACACCGGCCGGCAGGGAGTATTACCGCGCTAAGTGTGAGGAGTGGACACTTACAAAAGAAGTTATCGAAAAGTTTATTGCAGGTTGAGGGGAGTACATAAAATGAACGCAATTAGAAATTATCTGGACAATATGTTCCGAAACCTTCCGAACACGGAAGCTGTAAGGAGAGCCAAATCAGAGCTTCTCCAAATGATGGAAGATAAGTACGAAGAGCTTATCTCCGAAGGCAAGACAGAGAACGAGGCTGTCGGTATCGTTATCTCAGAATTCGGTAATCTCGACGAGCTCGCAGATTCACTTGGAATCTCTGAGGCAGTTACCGAGAATCCCGTTGAAGACAAGCCGATGCTCTCAATGGACAGAGTCAAGGAATACCTCAGCATGAACAATACAAGAGCGATCCTTACACCTCTGGGTATCGCGCTCTGCATCTTAAGCGTAGTATCACCGATCCTTGCAAACATCCTGCCGGTCGACCTTGATATAATCGGAGCAGGTGGAATGTTCGGAATCATCGCGATCGCCGTAGGACTCTTTATCTTCTCCGGCATCAAGAGCAAGGAATTTGCGGAAGTTAAGAATAAGGAATGCTCACTCAGCATTGAAGGCGCTGAGTATGTAAGAAACGAAAGAAGAGGATTTAAGAACTCATACGGACTTATGTCTTCCTTCGGTATCGGCCTTTGCATCCTGAGCTTCCTCAATCCGATCCTTCTCGATAAGATCCCGTTCATAAACTCAAATGTCGGCGCTGCAATGATGTTCGTATTCGTTGCACTTGGCGTATTCCTTATCACATCCGCCAATACAAGAATGAACGGTTACGACAGACTTCTTGCCCTCAATGAATCAGGCAAGATGAGCGAAGAATTCGTTCCCAAGTCAGACCGCAAGGTCAACAAGGCTCCCATCATCATCTGCTCCATCATTGCGATCGCAGTAGTTGTCATCTCAGCAGGTGTCAGATTCGTAATTCCTTTCGTAACAGGCGTATTCATTAAGGATGACATCATCGATACAGTTGCTACAACATATGAATTAACAGACGGAGATACAGTCGATATGCAGGGCGAAGTAAATTCTATCAAGTTGGATCTTAAGGCTTGCGAAGTAGCATTTGAGGTCAAGGACGGATCAGGTCTTATGGGAATCGAGTATTCCGGCGACAAGAGACTTAAGCCTGAAGTTACTTTCGAGAACGGCAAGCTCGTTGCAACACAGAAGAACAAGCAGAGCTTCTCATTCTACTCGATCAACAGCCCCAGGCTCACGATCACGCTCGGTACTGATGTATATCTCGATAATCTCGAAATGAACATCAACGCAGGCGACATCAACATGAAGAATGTAAAGGGAGATTATCTCTTCGGCGATTTCAACGCAGGCAACATCGTTATCAAGAACTGCATATTCAACAAGGCTGACCTCGATGCAGATGCAGGCAACATCCAGATCGACGATTCCTCATTCAAGATCCTTAAGATCGAGACAAACGCAGGAAATGTTCAGATCCACGATACGGATCTTGAGACAGTTGAGGTCAACTCAGACTTCGGAAACGTAGAGATCAAGGGCTTGGACGACCTTGATGCATACGATATCGAGTGCGATGTTGATGCAGGTTCGATCCAGGTCGGCAGGAGCTCATCAGGCAGACATTACAGTTCAAAGGGTGCAGGTCCGGGCTCTATCAAGGTAGAGGTTGACGCAGGAAACATCGAGATCAAGTAAGAGTTCATTGTCCGGGCCGTAACAGGCCCGGGGAACTCGAAAAACGGTACTGGCAAAAGGCACGGTATATCTTTAAAGGAGGCTTAAAGATGATCGAAAAGAATGCAATCTCCGAACTCTGCCAAAAGGCAGTCGAAATGAGATCTAAAAGTTACGCTCCATACTCGGATTTCCTCGTTGGCAGCGCGGTCCTTACTGAAGACGGTGAGATCTTCACCGGATGCAATATCGAGAACAGCGCATTCGGCCCCTCCATATGTGCTGAAAGAACTGCAATAGCCAAAGCTGTAAGCGAAGGCCATAAGAATCTTGCTGCCATCGCGATCGCCGGCGGAAAGAGAGACGGAGATCTGCAATACTGTGCACCTTGCGGTGTCTGTCGGCAGGTGATGAGAGAATTCTGTAAGCCTTCCTTCAAGGTATACCTGGCCAAGAGTGCCGATGATTACAAGGAATTCACTTTAGGTGATCTCCTTCCGGAAAGTTTTGGTCCGGATAATTTAAGTTAAGACCTCGGAGGTATTTGTTATGTCCCCGGGTTTTGGATATGGATCCGTTCTCGGGGGCGCCCGTAAATTACCTCCGAGGATCAGGGAATAGATAAAGGGATAGAAAAATAAAATAGCCGGGCAGCTTTGCCCGGCATTTTATTTGAAGGAGAAAAGTTATGAAGAAAGTATTGAAAAATACAGGAAAAGTTTTACTCGGAATCGTCTGTGTCATTGTAGCAATGCTTATCGCTTCGAGTGTTTACAACAAGATCTGTTTAGCATCAGAAAAAGACCTTTTGGAAAACCAGATCTATGGTCAGAAGGTTGAAGTAGACGGCCATGACATGAGTGTATATGTGGCAGGAGAAGGCAAGCATACATTAGTGTTCCTGGCAGGCTCAGGAGATACTGCACCGATCCTCGGTTACAAGAGATTTATTGACCGCTTTGAAAAGGACTATAGAGTTGTCGTCATCGAGAAATTCGGATACGGCTACAGCGACGCGTTTGACGGTTCAAGAGATGTAGAGACAAGAGTAGATCAGGACAGACAGGCTCTTAAGGCAGCAGGAGTTGAAGGGCCTTACATCTTATGCCCGCACTCTTATTCCGGTCTTGAAACAGTATATTGGGCGCAGACTTTTCCTGATGAAGTGGAAGCGATTGCCGGTCTCGATATGGCAGTTCCTGGCGCTTACGATCACTTTGGCGAGAAGGAGATAAAATCATCAGCCCCGAGCTATTTCTGGTATAGAGTGGCAAGAGAAGCCGGAATCCTTAGATTTTTGGTTAAAGGCGCGATCCCTGACGGCTATTCGGATGAGGAAATCAACAGTTATATGGCTCTTGTCTGCAGCAGATTCTGTAACAAGACTGTTTCACGAGAGGGAGATTATATTATTCATGACCGCACAGTGATCGAGAGCATGAAGATGCCTGATATTCCGACTCTTCTGATAATTTCCGACGGAACGATTGAAGAAGGCTGGAGAGAATATGCCGAGGGCTATGCTTCATGTGTTGCTGACGCTGCTATCGTGCAGTTAGACTGCGGTCACAGCGTATATCTCTTAGAGCCTGACAAATGCGAAAACGCGATGAGAGATTTCCTTAAAAGATTGGAGAAATAATAATGGGATTAGGTTTTTCTTATATCGGTCTGATAATGCTTTTGATGCTGTTTATCCCTAATTTTATCTGGACGAAGAACCAGCCGAAAGATTACGAAAAGTATGCGGAAAAAGAGAATAAGGTTTTGTTGGCGTTTGAGCGCATCGGACAGTTTATCGTAACGCCTGCAGCGTTGATCTTTTCCAACTTCAATTTTCACGGATTTAATTTCTGGACTTCTGTTTTGATCCTTGCACTTCTTAATCTTGTTGTATACGACATCGCATGGATCAGATATTTCAAGTCCGAAAAGACCATGAAGGATTTCTATAAGAGCTTTCTCGGAATGCCTTTGGCTTTAGCGACTTATCCTGTTATCGCATTCTTCCTTTTGGGAATCTACGGCGGAAACATCATCATGATCGCAGGCTCTGTTATCCTCGGGATCGGCCACATCGGAATTCATCAGGCGCACAAGAATGAAGTATGCGGAAAGAAGAAAAGAAAGCTTCCGTTCAAGATCCTTAAGGGGCTTGGAATTGCAGTCCTGGTACTCGTTTTTGGGCTTCTCGCAGGAATAATCGCAATCAGAAATTACAGGGAAGTTAGCCGTGCGTTTATGTACAAGGGCGGCATAAATGAAGGCTGTTATATCAAACTTACCGACCAGGAAGAATATGTCCTCATGATGGGAAAGAAGACTGATAATCCGGTCATCATCTCGCTTCACGGCGGACCCGGCGCGCCGACAACATTTTTGGATTACTGTTTCATCGATTGCCTGACAGATGAATATACGGTCTTGTGCTGGGACGAGAGAGGCTGCGGAAGATCGTACTACAGGAATATTGCGACTGATCCGAACAATAAGACTGTGACTTTTGAAAAGCAGATAGAAGACCTCGACGCTCTTGTCGATTATGCATGCGAGAGATTCGGCCAGGAGAAGGTCATCATTATGGGCCATTCTTACGGTTCTATGCTGGGTTCTGCATATGTCAGGGAACACGCTGATAAGGTATCCGCTTATATCGGCATCGGACAGTGCATTGACGAGCGCGATATGGCAGGCGAAAAGTACAGTTATGCAGATGCATTAAGTAAAGCAAAGTCGCAAGGTGCAGACACAACAGATCTGGAAGCAGCATATGAAATGTTCCTGGCAGATCCGAGCACTGCAAACATCATGAAGTTAAGAACTTACACGGATGTTTATCACCCCTTGCCCGTAACAGATGATGTATCAACATTTGCAGGAATCACATCACCTTATGCCGGAGCAGATGATTTCAGATGGTACTTTCTGGAGATAAGCATGATGCTTAACTATTCAAAATACGCCGAACTCATAGGAGGATTGACCGACACGCTCAACTTGTTTTATATCGGTGATAAGGGAACATCATTTGAAGTTCCTGTCCTCTTCATTTCGGGCTCCGAAGACTGGATCTGTCCGGTAGGACTTATCAAAGATTACTACGATGAAATGTCTGCGCCTTATAAGGATATGTATCTGGTCGAAGGATGCGGCCATTCTCCTCAGGGACAGCGCCCGGAAGAGTTCGCAAATGCAGTAAAATCATTTTTGAAGAACACATAAAAGTAATAAACTAAATATCAAGGAGGGTGACAACATGAAGATCAGGAACATCTATTTTGGCAAACGCATACCGTTCTTTTGCATCGCGGTGACGGTGCTCTGCATTGTTGTCACCCTGATCTCACAGCTGATCCCTTCGACATATGGGGCATTCAGGTTTATGTATCCTGTGAAGTATCCGTGGCAGGTGATCTCCTACATTTTCCTGCAGGGTGCTCCTCAGGAACTGTTGCCTGAAGGTTTTCAGTACTCGGCAATGCAGCTTACGATCGGACATCTTGGATATAATCTTTTGCTCATACTGCCTTTCGGCATACTGGTCGAGAAGATAATAGGCACAAAGAAGATGCTCATTCTGTTTGCCACGACATGCATAGCGGACCTTATTGCCAATCTGATAATGGGTGCTATTTACACAAGGAGTGGTGATACTTACGGCTGCGCCGGCGCTTCTGGAATGGCATTTGCGTTCATGCCGGTCGGAATGTATGCGCTGTTTTTACTTGGAAGCAGATTCGGTTACGGAAAGCTCTTTAAGCAGGTATCTTTCTATGTGCTGATGAGCATAGCGATCCCGACGGTAATAATATCAGTGACACCTAATGTTGCGGGCGTCACCGGCATTCCTTCTATGGTGATACATCTGCTGGGACTTGTCATCGGAACTTTTTTCGCGATAGTGTTCCGCAAAACGTTACAGGATTTTTTCGACAAAGAAAAAGCAGCAAGAGAGGTTGTTTCTATCGTCAGTTCCGAAACTGTATAAATCTGCGAAAAACGTTCGAGCAGCGTGGCGTCAATGGTGTTAGAATCTGAAATATAGAGAAGAAGAGGGAACAGGTTAAAGTGACTGCTTATTACGAGATCTTATTTGGCTTGTCGGTCTTACTGACGCTCATATATCTGGCGATCTGGCACAAGCATTTTGATGTGCACATCTCGCTTATCTTTGCGTTCATTCCCATAGCCAATCTCGGCTATGCAATGCTTGCGCACTCGAGAGACCTCAATACAGCGCTGACGGCCGTTAAGATCACTTACATCGGCGGCTGTTTCCTGACCCTGTTCATTACGCAGAGTATCTTAAGCCTTTGCCATATCAGCATAAGAAGATGGCAGAGCGCACTAATGACCCTGGTCTGCATGGGAATCTATTCGTTCGCGCTTACGGTCGGCAATGCGCCTTATTTCTATAAGTCGGTCAGATTCGAGATCGACAAGGGCATGGGCAGACTCATTAAGGTATACGGGTTTGCGCACACACTGACTTATGTCGTCATCACGGTGTTCGTCCTTATCAGCGCTGCCGCGATGATATACAGCCTCGTTAAGAAGAAGGATGTTTCCAACAAGACGATCCTGCTCCTGGCTTTCCCGATGACGGTTTCCTTCATCAGTTATTTTGCCGGAAAGCTCCTGCCTGAAGGCCTTGACGCTATGCCGTTGTCTTATGTTTTCGCGCAGGTCATATACCTTGTCATCGTTCACAGACTGTGCCTTTATGACATCACGGATCTCGGTGTTGATTCGCTCGTAAAGAAGGGCGACACGGGATTCATCTCATTCGACTTTGACGATAACTATCTGGGGTCCAATGAATCCGCGAGGAAGGTTTTCCCGGTCTTCAACGACATTAATGTCGATACCCGTCCGGGCAAGCACGAGGTCATTAAGAATACGATCTATAAGTGGCTCGAAGAGTTCAAGAGGGACGAGACAAAGGACCATTTCTACTATGAGGCCGGCGATAAGATCTATCTTGTCACGATCCGTTATCTGTACGACGGCAAGCACAGAAGGGGCTACCAATTCTTCATTACAGATGACACCGATTCGAGAAAGTACGTTAAGCTCCTCGCAAACTATAATGAGAGTCTTTCCGATGAGGTTGCGAAAAAGACCGAGAACATCGTCCGGATGCATGAGCGTCTCATCCTCGGCATGGCGACCATGGTTGAAAGCCGCGACAACTCCACTGGCGGTCACATCAGACGTACGAGCGACATCATCAAGATCCTGATCGACGAGATAAGGCGCGATGCTTCATCAGACAAGAAGAACATCCTCGTTCTCTTTGGCAGGGACGGCCTGACAGACGAGTTCTGCAGGAACGTGATCCAGGCGGCGCCGATGCACGATCTCGGTAAGATCGCAGTTGATGACGCCGTCTTGAGAAAGCCCGGAAAGTTCACGCCCGAAGAATTCGATGAGATGAAGAAGCACGCATCAGAAGGCGCGCGCATCGTCGATTCCATCCTTGAAGGCACCGAAAATGAAGCCTTCCACAAGGTTGCGGTAAACGTCGCGCACTACCATCACGAGCGCTGGGACGGCTCCGGTTATCCTGAAGGACTTAAGGGCGAAGAGATCCCGATCGAGGCGCGAATCATGGCTATCGCGGATGTCTATGATGCACTTGTAAGTAAGCGTGTATATAAGGATAAGTTCTCTTTCGATGATGCAGACAAGATCATGATGGAGAGCTTCGGTAAGCACTTTGACAAGAGGCTCGAGAAGTATTACGTTGCCGCAAAGCCCAAGCTCGAAGTCTACTACAAGCACATGGGTGAGTAATAGGAATATGAAGAAGAAAACGTTTTTGATCTGCCAGATATTGCTTCTTATCTGGTTCTTTCTGGACATGACAGGTGTATATTTTAAGGACAGTTATCTGGTCACGAGATCATATATAGATGATGGTCTATTTTTCCTGATATACCTGTCGACGGTGGTGCTTTTCCTGATAAAGGATAAGATAGGTAAGTGGGCAGTGCTGACATGGTCGGTAATATGGTTCATCGCACAGTTCATGAGCCACGAGCTGGTCACGATAACAGGCAACGGATATGAGAATAAGACACACTATTTCGAAGGCGCCGTAAAGTGGCTCGAGATAGACGGTGTATATGTTCCCGACGTGTATCACACGGTGCTGCACATACTGATACTGGCGGTGACCGTAACGGGCTTAGTATATGTGTTTGGCCGGAAGAAGCCGGAGGAGGCAAAGACATGAAGAAGTGGTATGACGAAGAATATGAATTTACAGTAGAAGTAACAGGTTTTCTGCACGGCGATAAGACCGAGAATTACTGCAGGAACGGCGAGGAGATCGGCGACAAATACACATGCACATACGGATGCCCCGTAAACCAGGACGGATGCGGCATCTGCTCAAAGACCATGATGATGCTCTATCCTCTGATGGAAGCAGTAAGAAGCGGCGGCGACCTGGAAAACGTCGGCGGCGATTCGAAGTACACCAAGACTGTGGTCTGCCCTGACGGCTGCGTTATCTTCAAGCTCACAGCAAAGCCTCTCGGAAATGAGAACTTCCACAAGGGCGGTTTCTGGAGCTATCCGGACGAGACGGTGTGAATTTAAGTGGGGAAATATGGAACTCGTTAAGACGATATTTGACAGCGTTAAGGTCTATAAACTTAAGTCGCGCACCGACAACCGCGGCCTGATGACTTATGTTTACGAAGACGGAATAGAAAGCTTTGAAGCCAAGGAAACGCGCGTTTACGACATGCCTAAGAAGGGCACTTTCTTCGGCATTCATTACCGCGAGGAAAGCGAACCGATGCAAAAGCTCGTCACTGTTGTTAAGGGCAGCGGCATGGATTATGTAATCGACTTAAGGAAGGATTCTGATACTTACCTTAAGTGGAAATCGATCGAACTCACTGCCGGAAATGCGCTTGCCGTACTGATCCCTGAGGGTATCGGTCATGCATTTATCTCCCTTGAAGATAATACGATGCAGGCTTTCACGATAGACAGGACCGGCAAAGAAGGTCACTCGAGACAGCTGAATTATAAGGAAGAAAAGATAGGAATAGAGCTCCCTGTTCCGGTGACGGAGATATCTGATTACGATGCGGGAGCACCGTTCCTTTGATCTTGATTCAGCTTTGCCACGCCGTGATATAATCGGTTTATTAATCTTATGTTGGCGGTGAGAAATGTACGGCGCGGTATTCGGAGACATAATCGGTTCCTGGTACGAATGGCATAACAAGAAGAGCGAGGACATCGATCTTTTTCCTCGCGAGGCCAGATTTACCGACGACACGGTCCTTACTGTCGCAATTGCCGAGAGCATACTTCACATGGAGAACAACTCTCCCCGCAAATGCTATGCCAACCACATAAAGGCTTACTACAGACGTTATCCCGGCGCCGGCTTCGGCAACATGTTCAAGGACTGGGCGACGTCAGATCACTTAAGTGTCCAGCACAGTTACGGCAACGGTGCGTCGATGCGCGTGTCGGCCATCGGCTGGGCCTTCGACGACGAGAAAGAGATCCTTCGCCAGGTCAGCGAGAGCTGCCATTACACCCATAACAACAAAGAAGCGGTAAGGTGCGCGCAGGCAGTTGCGATCGCTGTCTTCATGGCGCGCAATGGTGCTTCCAAGGAAGATATCAAGGCACGGCTCGAAAAGAACTTCAAGATGAAGTTCTATCCTCTGGATCTGATCCGCGATGAATACCAGTTCGACAGCCGCTCCGACTATTCAGTTCCGCCTGCTATCGAGGCGTTCTTTGAGAGCAGCGATTACGAATCTGCCATCAGGAAAGCGATCTCGATCGGGGGCGACAGCGATACGATCGCAGCGATTGCGGGAAGCATTGCCGAAGCTTATTACGGGAGCATTCCCGAAGAGATCAGGAAGAAGGGCAGACTCCTTCTGGACAGCGGCTTAAAGCGTGTTCTTGACGAATTTGAGGCGAAGTATTGCCGTAAACTTACCGGCGGTGAGAATAAATGAACTTTATCGAGATAACAGACATCAACGCACCGGAATTGGACGCGTTTTCCAGGATAACCGAACCGCAGCTCCGGACATATTTCGAGCCTGAGATAGGCATATTCCTCGCAGAGACCGCGAACGTGATAATGCGTGCGATCGAAGCAGGATACGAGCCTTTGTCGATGCTCGTTGAGAGCGAGAGATTAGAGGCCGAAGCAGGCCCTGTTTTCGAGTGCATCGAAAAGTATTGCGGCAGGGAAAAACTCACATCGATGCCCATCTATATTGCGGGGCGCGAGATCGTAACGCAGCTTACTGGCTATACTCTGGTGCGCGGCCTCTGGATGACGCTCAGAAGAAGACCTGAGATCTCGGTCGAAGAATTCTGCAAAGACAAAAAGCGCATCACCGTGCTGATGGACGTCGTAAATCCCACGAACGTCGGTGCGATAATAAGATCTGCGGCAGCGCTCGGAATGGATGGCGTATTGCTCACACACGCTTCCGTCGACCCGCTTACAAGGCGCTCTGCGAGAGTCAGTATGGGGACCTGCTTTCAGATCCCGTGGACCAAAGCAACACTGGAACAATCGGAGGGACTGAACCTCCTCGATATCCTCCATTCATATGGTTTTAAGACGGTCGCGATGGCGCTGACCGAAGATTCCACGAGCATCGATAACGATGAGATAAGGGCGAATGATAAGCTCGCCGTCCTTATGGGCAGCGAAGGCCCCGGCCTGCCGAAAGAAGTCATCGCGGCAAGCGATTACAGGGTCATGATCCCCATGTACCATGGCGTGGATTCGCTTAACGTTGCCGCAGCGAGCGCGGTAGCTTTCTGGGAGTTAACTAAATAAACCGTTTTGCCGGATGCAGGTTTGAGCATCCGGTTATTTTTTTGTTGATTTGATATATACCACGGTATATACTTATGATGAAAGGCGGTGATCACCATGATGACAGCAAAGGTATTTGAGAACGGCAGAAGTCAGGCCGTGAGGCTTCCCAAGGAATATAGGTTCAAAGATGATGAGGTCATGATAAACAAGGTGGGTGACGTGGTACTCCTTGTTCCTAAATCCGCCAAGTGGGAAACGTTTATGAGATCTTTGGACATGTTCTCACCGGATTTCCTGATCGAAGACCGCGGCGTGCAATACCTGCAGGAACGTGAAGAACTATGAGATACATGCTTGATACCAACATATGCATATATGTGATCAAGCATAAGCCTGAGAGCGTTCTCCGCGAACTGAAGAAGCTCGATCCTGAAGATGTCTGTATCTCGTCGATAACCTACGCCGAACTTGCATACGGAGTCGAGAAGAGCGCGCAGACAGAAAGGAACCGTCTGGCCCTGGCCATGATGCTGTCATGCATCGGGATAGTTGCTTTTGACGATGCTGCTGCAGCCGAATACGGTGAGATAAGAGCAAGTCTGGAGAAGGGCGGAACGCCCATAGGTTCTATGGGCATGCTTATCGCAGCCCACGCCAGATCTTCCGGATGTACACTGGTTACGAATAACACTAAAGAGTTTTGCAGGGTAAAAGGACTCAAGGTCGTTAACTGGGTTAAATGATGCATTAACAGTCGGCATTGGTTAGCCGTGACAAACTGCATAAAGGAATTGTCAGGAAACAGACATAAATGGGCATATATTTTCGAGCACGCCTCTAATAAATATGTTAAAATGTCGCCGGTCAAAATGATGTGAGGTGATTTTCGATGTCCCTGCCAAAAGATCCGTTCATGCTTTTGAGCTATGTAAATACGCAGCTTAGAGACAATTACGCGAGCTTAAGAGAGCTCTGCGGCTCTCTGGGCGTGAAAGAAGAAGACATTGTCAGCACGCTGGCTAACGCGGGATATTCGTACGATGAAGGCCTCAACCGTTTTACGGCCGGACATTGATGTAAGTTAACTTAAATACAAAGGAGAATACTATGAAGAGAAGACCTGTAGTACTTATGGTTCTTGACGGTTTCGGACTTTCCGACACCAAGGAATACAATGCCATCGCAATGGCAAAGACTCCCGTAATCGATAAGCTTATGGCTGAGTGCCCTTATGTTAAGGGTTTTGCATCCGGCCTTGCAGTAGGACTTCCTGACGGACAGATGGGCAACTCTGAGGTTGGCCACATGAATATCGGTTCCGGCAGAATCATCTATCAGGACCTCACACTCATCACAAAGTATATTGAGGATGGTGTTTTCTTTAAGAATGAAGACCTCCTCCGTGCGATCAACAACTGCAAAGAGAAGAATTCCGACCTCCACGTTTGGGGTCTCCTCTCTGATGGCGGCGTTCACTCACACAACACACACCTCTATGCTATCTTAGAGCTCTGCAAGAGAGAGGGCTTCGACAGAGTTTACGTTCATCCTTTCTTCGACGGCCGTGACACACCTCCGGCATCCGGAAAGGATTACCTCCAGGCACTGGTAGACAAGATGGCTGAGATCGGAGTTGGTAAGGTTGCTTCCATGTCCGGCCGTTACTACGCAATGGACAGAGACAACAACTGGGACAGAATCCAGACAGCTTACGATTCACTCGTATTGGGTGAGGGCGTTAAGGATACAGACCCTGTTGCAGCAATGCAGAAGTCTTACGACAACGGCGTAACAGACGAGTTCGTTCTTCCTACAGTTATCGTAGATGCTGAGGGCAAGCCCGTTTCAGTCGTTAAGCCCAACGACTCCATCATCTTCTTCAACTTCCGTCCTGACCGTGCAAGAGAGATCACAAAGGCTTTCTGCTACAGTGATGAAGACATTGCAGCTCAGCCCGGTGACGCTTCCGACACAAAGTGCATTAAGTACCTTAAGAGAGCTAACGGCTTCATGCCTCTCACATATGTATGCTTCAAGGATTACGACGAGCTCATTCCCAACAAGTTCGTTGCTTTCAAGAAGGAAGAGATCAAGAACACTCTTGGTGAGTACCTTGCAGCAAACGGCTTAAAGCAGCTCCGTATCGCAGAGACAGAGAAGTATGCTCACGTTACATTCTTCTTCAACGGCGGTATCGAAGAACCCAACAAGGATGAGGACCGTACACTCGTTCCTTCTCCTGCAGTTGCTACTTATGACCTTAAGCCTGAGATGAGCGCTCCCGAAGTTTCCGAGAAGCTCGACGCAGCAATCTGCTCTGACAAGTACGATGTAGTCATCATCAACTTCGCTAACCCTGACATGGTCGGCCACACCGGCGTTCTCGAAGCAGCTATCGCAGCAGTAGAGAGAGTTGACGCTTGCGTCGGCGGCGCTGTTGAAGCAGTAAAGAAGATGAACGGCGTTCTCTTCATCTGCGCTGACCACGGCAATGCCGAGCAGATGATGAACCTCGAGACAATGCAGCCTCACACTGCACACACAACAAATCCCGTTCCGTTCATCCTCTACAACTACGATCCTGAGTACACACTCCGTGAGGGCGGCCGCCTCTGCGACATCGCTCCCACACTCCTTGAGATCATGGGACTTCCCCAGCCTGCAGAGATGACAGGCGAGTCACTTCTTATCAAGAAGTAATTGATCTTTCAAAAACTCGAAAACAAAGGCTGCTCTTAAAGGGCAGCCTTTTTAGTTGGGCCGGAGGGCGGTTAAGAAATGCACTATTTGGCCTAGAAAATTTAGCGGATAGTGCATAAAACTTAAAAATATGCACTATCTGCATCAAAAAAGAACGCAAATAGTGCATATTAACGTTTGTTGAAAAACAGTCAGTGGTCCCTTTATGCCGCCTTCTTATAGACCATTGTGATCTTGTCTGACTCCAGGAGCTTCTTGGCGTCAGGATCTTTAACAACTGCTTCGACCGTGATGTTGCCGAAGTTGTCGACCGTGCCGGGCATTATATCGGCTGCGGACTTGAAGGTGATGTTGTTGCCGCTGACGGTGTAGGTGCCGGAGCTCTCAAGGCTTGAAGTATTGATGCTCTCGACGCTCGTCGTTACCTGCTCCAGAATCTTCTGCTTCATGTCGGCATAGTCCTTGTAGCCGGCGATCTTTGCCATGGCGTCAAGGCCGACGGATGAAGTGGTGCCCAAGGTGTTCTTGATGATCTTGTCGATGTTCTTTTCAACGAAGGACTTGATATCGGAGACG
Organism: Oscillospiraceae bacterium; assembly: GCA_902780785.1. Classification (GTDB taxonomy): domain Bacteria; phylum Bacillota; class Clostridia; order Saccharofermentanales; family Saccharofermentanaceae; genus Saccharofermentans. The sequence continues at coordinate 21,067 of CACZGS010000009.1, forward strand.
AAGGCATCGCGGTCGATCTTTACTTCGTACTTGCCGTTCTTGAGGACCATCGTGGAGCGGATGTAGATCTTGCCTTCACAGTCGGAAGGAACGCTGACAGTGTATTCCTTGGCGATATATCTGATGAACTTGTCTGTGATGTCCATTGCGGACTTGTATGTGCCGTCGACGGAGTTCATGCTGATCGTGAATTTCTTATAAGAGAGGAGTTCGCCGAACTCAACGGAATCGAGGTTCGTGACGAACCACTCGGAACCGGTCCTCTCAAGTTCGCACTTGTATTCGTAATTGATGATCTCGCATTCGTTTACGGCCTTCTCGATCTCCGGAATAGAGGAGAAAGTCTTGCCTGCCAGGACCTCGAAATCAGGTCTCCTGATGACAATTCTGACGCTGCCCTTGGTGCCGTCGATGGCTACTGAAGATTCATCGATCTCATAGCTCATTCCGTTTCTTACGGCAGCGCGGAAAGCATTGTCTTCGTCTGTCGGTTTTCCGTCGACATCGAAATAGTCCTTTACGGCTTCTACCGTTGTGGCAGACGCGTTGGAACCTGCAAGATAAATGGCTACGCCTGAATCGTCGTCCTTGATCGCTTTGGCAAGATTTGTGGCTGCCTCGATGAGAGTGCCGCGGCCGATCGCGGGCATGTTGCCGTAGAAGGAGAAGAGGTCTTTGAACTCCTCAGCATCAAAGTTTGTGACATACCATTCCTTCTCGATAAGTGCCAGTTCCGCAGTGACTTCGATGGTCCTGGTATCAGCATTGTCGACTGCCGTGCCGAGTGCGTTTGCGTCTTTGTAGTCACCATTTGCGAGCTTGCTCAGATCTGCAACTGTGAAAGTGATACCGACCTTGGCTGTGTCCTTGTCGATCTTTACGGACTTCTCGTCGATCTCTGATGCGATCGAACCTGTCATATGCTGGTTGAAGATCTTTTCTTCGTCTGTGTAATTGTCGCTCTTAAGGAGTTCCTTAAAAGATTTCTTGTAATCGCGCTCTAGGCCGTCGGTCTTTCTTAAGATCGCGGTATCGTCACCTGACGCGACCGCTTCGCAGAATGCACCTGCCGCTTCAAGGACTGCTTTCTTCTTAAAAAGCGAGCATGAAGCGAACATCGGGAGCAATGTCACGACCGCCATTAAGGCTGCTGTTTTACGTACAAAAGATCTATTCATAAACCTTATTCCTTATCTGGTTGTTAACCTTACAATACCGACCGCATACTTCATCGTCAAGGTTAAGATGTTGCAAAACTAAGGATTCCGGAAATGGCACGAACCTCTACTGATATTTGAATTTTGCCGTAATCTCTAGTAAAATTTTCCTTATATTAATGGTGTGGAAGCTGTTTTCGGGATGGCAAGATAAAAGGAAGGAAAGTAGTAATGGAAAAGAAGAGACTTATTACCAGAAGTGATTTTGACGGACTCGTATGCGCAATGCTCCTCCGTGAACTCGAAATGATCGACGAGATCAAGTTTGTTCATCCTAAGGATGTTCAGGACGGCAAGGTCGATATCAACGAGAACGACATCACGACGAATCTTCCTTTCGATCCCAGAGTCGGACTTGCGTTCGACCATCACGAGAGCGAACTCGTCAGAAACAACATGGAAGCTTACGGCCATAAGTTCATCTGCCTCCGCGAGAAGTCCGCTGCAAGAGTCGTTTATAACTACTATGGCGGCGCCGAGAGATTCAAGACTGTCAGCGAAGAGATCATGACAGCTGTTGATAAGGGCGATTCTGCTGACTTTACGATCGACGAGATCTTAGAGCCTAAGGGATGGGTCCTCATGAATTTCGTCATGGACGCAAGAACAGGCCTCGGCCGTTTCCACGATTTCAGGATCTCCAATTACCAGCTCATGATGGAGCTCATCGATTTCTGCGCTCATCACACCATTGATGAAGTGCTCGAGCATCCTGACGTAAAAGAGCGTACTGAAATGTATTTCGAGCAGCAGGAACTGTTCAAGAAGCAGCTTTCCGAGAATGTTAAGATCATAGGCAAGGTAGCGCTCCTCGACTTAAGACCGCTTGAGACGATCTATACCGGCAACAGATTCATGATCTATGCAATGTATCCTGAGGCAGAGGTAAGCGTTCACGTTGCGTGGGGCTTCCAGAAGCAGAATACGGCAGTCATGATCGGCAAGTCCATAATCAACAAAGCAGGCACGACGGATATCGGCCAGCTCTGCCTCTCATACGGCGGCGGCGGACACACCAATGCGGGCACATGCCAGCTCGACAACGATATCGTTGATAAGGAGCTTCCGAACATTCTCGCGGTGCTCAACGGCGAAAAGTAATAATTCGAAGCCTTTTAGGTATTTGTGTAAAAGCATATTAGATATAAAATGTGGTTGTCGGAGGTTATCCGGCAACCGCTTTTATTTGAGGGTCATGCGAAGGAGGGGCTTTGTCATGTTCAAGCGTGCAGTGGCTATAATCGTAACAGCCGCAATGGCTTTGGGTTTGTCTGCTTGTAATACTGAGACTACAGAAGCTACCGCCTCCATATATTCGAAAGTGACTGAGAGCATGATGTCCCTGAACGAGGACGGCGTTAAGGCCGTCAACGCTTACAAGGAATTGATCAAGGTCAATAAGGATTCGATCCAGATCATCGAAAAGTATTTCAATGTGCCTACGTGCGGCCTTTACGATATCAATTCCGACGGCATTCCGGAATTTTACTTTTTCGCTGCCACCGATTCGACAGGATACTCTGCGACATTCTTCGTCTTCACCTACGACAAGGGAAGTGATGCTGCAGTTAAGAAGATCGAGATTCCGAACATCATGTACCTGTCCGGCGGCGACGGTGAATATGCGGTATTCACATCACCCGTGGCACTTCTCATTACGCGCTCCACAGGCGGTTCGGAATCCGTTACGGAGACGATCGTTTATGACATGAACTTCTACAAGAACGGCAGTTATAAGCTGACGCAGGTACACGATGCGTCCACCGAGAGGATCGTAAACAAGTATTATGCGAACGGGTCCCCGGCTGACCAGACTGCATACGACCAGCTGGTCACTGTCCATATCGACCAGGCGACGATGGTCCTTGCGACCAACATGAAGTCAAAGTCCGAAGAGGAAGATTCGCCCCTGCTGTCAAAGCCTTCGGCAAAGATCATGAATTACGAGAGCATGCTCTCGTATCTGATAAAGCTCTCGTAAAAATCCATTTGGAACAGGAGTAATAAAATGTTTAAGAAAACAGTTGCATCAGTTCTGGTTGCATCAATGGCGTTTGGCATTGCCGGATGTGATATTTTCGGCTACAGGAAGGAAATGGGCAATGTCGACGGTGTTATCAAGTCGTACGGCAAGGCTCTCCAGAAACTGGACGAGGAAAAGATCCTGGGCATGACGACCTGGGATGAAAAAGACAAGGAATACGAAGAGTTCAAGGACTGCTTCGTCTTTGACGCCAATGCCGAATACATCTGGGATGTTTATGAGGCAACGGCAAATACGATCGAATTGAATTATAAGGGCACCTCTATCAAGGTCAACGGCAAGAAGGCTTCGATAGATGTAACTTACGTTATCGTGGACTGGAAGACCCTTTATGATGAGTCACATGTTACTGCCGATGATCTTGTAAAAGCGATCAAGGACAGCATGAACGTTATTACCGTTGAGGGATCACTCGAATTTGCAAAGGACGGCGACGACTGGAAGATCTCAAAGATCACAGCGCTTGAAGAATTAATGGAGTTCTCTGGAGAATGGCCTAACCTTGAGACAAAGCAGTGGCCGACGATGCCGACTGAAGAAACCGATCCTACGGATGAGCCGGCATTCCCTACAGGCACCCAGTTTGCCGACAGTTACCAGAAAGCGATAGCTGCTTATATGAAGGTTCTTGAAGACAATAAGAAAATGATCGAAGGTGTGCAGTACGAATACAAGTTCGATCCCGTAGGCATCTATGATATCAACGGCGACGGTATTCCGGAGCTTTATTTCGTGGCGGCCACGAATGAAGAGTTCTATAGCTGCAATCTTTACGTTTATAACTATAACGAGTATGCAGGCGAAGCATTGAAGCAGATTGAGGTCGAGAGCGTTCAGTACATGGCTGCTTCAGGAGGTTTTTTCCTGATGTATGCGACATCAAACAGACTTATCATCACGCATGCAGGCGGTGAAGATTCAGACTTCAAGTATTGGACTGAAATCTACAATTTTGAGTGGGATCTCATAGCTTCCTACAGACGTAATTATCTCTACGATTACGATCTTCCTGAAGACCAGGCTTCATCCGTAAAATACTACGAAGAAGGAACCGAGATAACTGAGGAACAGTACAACCAAGTATTCAAGGATGATGTGGCAAAAACGGTGATCGTTCTTACCAGAAATTACGAGCCTTCGCAGGACGATGTAGAGTTCCCGATCCTCAGCAAACCGTCCTTTGCGATGCTTACATATGAGTCTGCTTACAGATATCTGAAGTCTCTTCAAACTTGAGCCACTTTACGATAGTACCTTCCACCTGATAAAATAGGTATATATCTGTGAAGCCGGAGGGCACTTATCATGGACGCATCATTATTTGCTAAGGCAGCTAGGGAAGAGAAGGATGCTATGCTCGAGAATTATCTCAGCAGCACCGATTCTATGGCAGGTGAGCAGATTGCAAAACTTAAAGCGGCAGGTGCCAGCGACGAACTCTTAAGAGAGGTTTTCGATTCTGTGCTGACAGACTGCTTCTATAACATCCTCCTTGGAATCGACGGCCAGATGCCGATCGGCTCTTTGGGTGAGAGAAGTTACAGATTGCTTGCACCGGACAGCACTGTGATCGCAAACGCTTCCGGTACTTTGGCTGAAGCCGCATACGAAGCTTTCTACGGTGAAGGCGAAGGCTGATATCTAAAGGAACTGAATTTTACAGGGACCGCCTATAAGTGTTTCACTTGAGGCGGCCCCTTTTGTATTGGTCTGATTATTTTCAACGAAATGGGCTCGAAAAAGATACTTTTCGTTGTAATTCTTACAGCGCGATCCGGAACTCACTTCGGCGCCCAGAAGAACCAGACGAAGAGGTAGCCTGCGATGACTGCGGTGAGCGTGAAGGGGATGCCGATCTTCATGAAGTCGCCGAAGCCGACCTCGTGACCTTCTTTTCGAAGCATTCCGACACCGGCGATATTTGCGGAAGCGCCGATAGGTGTTAAGTTGCCGCCTAAAGTGGCGCCAACGAGGAGTCCGAAGTATAAGAAGTGCGGCTCGACGTTCATTGCGGTAGCTACGCCTGCAAGGAGCGGGAGCATTGTTGCGACATAAGGGATGTTGTCGATGAAGGCGGAGATTACGACTGAACCCCATACGATGATTGAGAAGAGAACGAATCTGTTAGAACCGCCGAAGCCTGCGATGAATTCTGCGAGATCATCGATGACACCGACTTCACGGATGGATGCGATGACGACGAAAAGGCCCGTTAAGAGGAGCATAGTGTCGTAGTCCAGAGCCTTCAATGAGTGGACCATGCCCTTTGTGGACTTCTGCTTGATGAGCTCCCAGATGATCGTCAGGATTCCGCATACCATGCAGATGATGCCGTTTGTCCATTCATGAGTATTCGGGATGAATGAAGCGATGATGAGGAGCACGACGTGGCCGAGCATCGTGATAGTCGGAACGTAGTCTGTGACGGGTGTATGCTCCTGGGAGTCAACGGATTCCTTGTTCTTCCTGAACATGACCATCATGAGAGGGATCGTAAGGAGCGCGCCGAGCTCTACTGCGAAGAACATGCCGGGCCTGCCTTCCATCCAGAAGAAGTCGTTGAAGTTCATGTGATCTGCTGCCGCGAGCATGATCGAAGTGGTGTCGCCGACGAGTGTTGCGGCGCCCTGAAGGTTCGATGATACGGCGATGCAGATGATCATCGGAACGGGGTTTGTCTTAAGCTTTTTGCAGATCGCAAGGCCTACAGGAGCTACCATGAGGACTGTTGCAACGTTGTCGATGAATGCGGAGATGATGCCTGAGAAAAGTGACATCAGGATCGTTACCCACATGACGTTCTTGGAGATCCTTAAGAGCGATTCGGCGATCTTGTTCGGCATCTTGGATTCGATGAAATAATCGACGATTACCATCGTACCGAAGATCATCATGAGGACGTTCCAGTCGATCGCGGGAAGGACTTTGCCGAGAGGCAGGATCTGCGCGATGATCATGATGGCTGCTGCTGCGAGTGCAACGATCGCGCGGCGCTTGGGAAGCACGACCATCAGTATGTACATTATGAGAAAGATAATGATTGCTATGATCTTATGCATTAAGGACTCCTTGGTTTACGATTTGTTTTTGTTCTTGCTACTGAAGACGAAGCGCTGCTGTACTGCATAGCTTAAAAGGAACAGGATCGTGTCCGTGACCGCCTTTACAAGTGTCTCGATACAGCCCGGGATTATGTGTACAAATAAGCTTACGATGCCGGCGCTCAAGGCCATCTGGATGACTGCAAGAAGCGCATACTTGGCAAGAGACGTTGTCTTCGATGCACGGCTCTTGAAAACGAATTTGTAATTGATGAGATAGTTATAGAATGCCGATATGACTCTCGCACCGACCGTTGCTATGGTGATGTAGAGCAGCGGAAACGAGTCCTTCAGAAGGAGCACGAGCAGGTGGAAGAGGATTATGTCGATGACAAAAGATGAGAGAGAAGCGAATATGAACTTGATGAACTTCTTTCCCAATATCTTATAGATCCTCAAAGAATCCCTTATCGGCTTGAAATGCGTCTGGTGGGATTCCTTGGAGTCGTAGATCGTCTGTATCGGGATCTCGGTAAGGTCATATCTGCCTGCGCATTCAAGGAGCATCTGCATCTCATATTCGAATCTCTCGCCCTTGCAGTCGATGAGTTCTCTCATGAACGCGAAAGGAATTCCTCGAAGGCCCGACTGTGTGTCGCTGACCCTCATGCCTGCGACATATGAGAAAACGCTGATGGTGACTGTGTTGCCGAACCAGCTCTTCCACGGGATGTCTTTTTTCTCGAACTTCCTGACACCTAAGATCAGGTTGTTGGGATTGGCTTTAAGGGTATCTATTATCTTGGTGATGCATTCAGGCGTGTGCTGGCCGTCGGAGTCGGCGGTAACGCAGCCTAATGCATCCGGCATATTTTCTGCGATATAGGAAAATGCGGTCTTAAGTGCACGGCCCTTGCCCCTGTTGGGACGGTATGAGATGAACTTGCCTCCGCGCTTTGCGATGAGTCCTTCAGCCTTTTCGAAGATGGGATCGTATTCTTCGGATGAACCATCGTTGACGATTATGACAGGTCCCATGCCCTTTGAATCCAGATCCTCAAGCAAAGATATAAGCCTGTCGTCAGGCTCATAGGAAGGGATCACTATCGGAACAAGTGCCGTCATGTTAATCTCGTCTTTTTCCATAGTGATTATATTAGCATAAAGATTCAGGCTGACTTCGGTTTATATAAAACCTTGAGCAATACCGGCGCGAGGATGGAGCTCACCAGGATCATGAGGATGACCGCCGTGAAATAGTCGGAGGTGATCAACCCCGCATGAAGGCCTTTCTGAGCAGTGATGAGCGCGACCTCGCCTCTTGTCATCATGCCGATGCCGATCTTGAGGGAATCATTCCAGTTGAACTTGCAGAGCTTAGCAGCCGAGCCGCATCCTATTATCTTTGATAAGAGCGCCACGAAAACGAAAGCAATGGAGAAGAAAAGGAATGTCGGATTGAAGTTCTCGAAAGAAACTTTAAGTCCGATGCCTGCAAAGAATATCGGCGCGAAGACCATGTAGGAGCTGACGTCGACCTTACGCTCAACGTACTTAACGTCATGGAGGTTGCAGAGGACAACGCCTGCGACATAAGCGCCAGTGATGTCTGCGATGCCGAAATATCTCTCGGCCACATAAGCCATGAACATGCAGTAGCAGAGGGCTGCGATAGGGATCCTTCTCGTGTGTTCATATCTGGCGTCGAGCCATTTGAAGGCCTTGTAGACGACAAAGCCGGAAACGATCGCGATAGCAAAGAACATGATGGCTTTGAGCATCGTTGTCCAGACTGAAGTGCCTGAACCCTTTGCGCTTAATACAAATGTGAGAACGACGATTACGATGACATCGTCGATTATGGCGGCGCTAACGACAGTGGTTCCGACTGTGCTGCTGAGCTTGCCGAGCTCTTTAAGTGCAGCAACCGTGATGCTGACGGATGTAGCTGCCATGATCGTGCCGATGAAAAGACCTTTGATGAATTGCTCGGAACCTATGGGACCGAAGCCGTAGAAACTCATGAAGAGGACCGTGCCCAGAACGATCGGGACGAAAACGCCTGCACAGGCGATAGCCGTAGCCTTAAGGCCTGTCTGCTTGAGCTTCTTCATGTCTGTGGTAAGACCTGCCTCGAACATGAGCATGATGACACCGATCTCAGCCATCTTGCTTATAAAGTCAGACTGGTCGACGATGCCGATGACGGCGGGTCCTATGATGAGACCTGCAATGATCTCTCCGACGACCTCAGGGGCGTGGAGTTTACGTGCAATGATACCGAATGTCTTAGCGGCAAACAGTATCAAAGCAACGTCTATTAAAAATCTAAGGCTTTCCAAAGTATCTTCTCCAAATTAAAACAAAAAGGGCACATAAGGCCCTGCGAATTTCCACCGCTACTAGTTATATCACGCAAAAAAATTAGCGATAGATTGCATATTACACAAACTTATTATTTAAATAAGGTGTTCCAGGCGTAAAAATGATATTATAAGGTGTTTAATTATGACCTGAGCCATCAGGTCCGGGTGGAGGCTTTTTGATGAAACAGCTTGAATATCCTTACGATTCCGACTTTATCCTGCGCAAGAAGAAGGCGATCAAGAGAGAGCTTTTGGCAAGGGAAGGAATACAGTATGTCGAGAAGAAGATCGCTATCTTAGGCGGTTCGACCACAAGCGACATCAAGCAGATATTAGAGCTCTTCCTTTTGAACTACGGCATCAAGCCCGAGTTCTTCGAGTCCGAGTACAACAAGTATTTTGAGGATGCCGTCTTCGGCAATCCCGAACTGGACGAATTTGCTCCGGACCTTGTTTTCGTGCACACAACAACAAGAAATATCGCAAAGTTCCCGTCTGTTACGGATTCCCCCGAACAGATCGACGCCCTTATCGAAGAGACCATGGGCAGGTTCGAGCAGATCTGGGGAGCACTTGCCGAGCGCTATAAGTGCACCGTTATCCAGAATAACTTCGAGCAGCCTTTCTACAGGCTCTTAGGTAACAGCGACTTTACGAATATCCACGGAAGATTGAACTTCATCAACCGCCTGAATGACAGATTCTGCGCTTATGCCCAGAGCCACAGGAATTTCTTCATTAACGACATCAACTACATTTCCGCTGTCTACGGCATCAAGAAGTGGGCAGATCCGGGTGACTGGTACAGATATAAGTACGCTCTGAGCGTTTCCGCGATCCCTGATTTTGCGTTCAATCTCGCGCACATCATCAAGGCTGTTTACGGCAAGAACAAGAAGGCATTTGCCCTTGATATGGACAACACGCTCTGGGGCGGCATCGTCGGTGACGACGGTCCGGAGAACATCAAGGTCGGCCACGAGGACGCCGAATCCGAGCTCTTTACAGAGTTCCAGCAATACATTAAGGCCCATAAGGACCTGGGAATCCTTCTTACCGTCGCATCCAAGAACGACGAGGAGAATGCGCTGGCAGGCCTTGCAAGACCCGACTCCACATTGAAGCAGGACGACTTCCTCATCATCAAGGCCAACTGGGACAACAAGGACATCAATATCGCGAATACCGCCAAGGAGATCAACATCGGCGCCGACAGCTTCGTCTTCGTTGACGATAACCCGGTAGAGCGTGCCCTCGTTGAGCATCAGATCCCCGGAATCTCAGTTCCTGAGGTCGGCGCGCCTGAGACATATATCGATATCCTCGATTCAAACGGATTTTTCGAAGTTACCGGAATATCCGAAGAAGACATCAAGCGCAGCGGCATGTATAAGGCCAACATGGAGCGTGCGAAGGCTTCCGCGCAGTTCACGAACTACGACGAATATCTCAAGTCCCTTGAGATGACCGCTGAGATCAAGCCTTTCGCGCCCGTATATATGGCACGTATCGCCGAGCTCACAAACAAGAGCAACCAGTTCAACTTAACGACAAAGCGTTGCAGCCAGGCAGACATCGAGAAGATCGCGTCCGACCCCAAGTACATCACGCTCTACGGAAGGCTTGAGGACAAGTTCGGCGACAACGGCGTTGTTGCGGTAACCTTCGGACACGAGGAAGACTTCGGCAATGACAAGTTCTTCCACATCGATCTGTGGCTCATGAGCTGCAGAGTCTTAAAGCGCGGTATGGAATTTGCAATGATGGATGAGCTCATAAGAGAGGCAAAATCCAGACAAATTACCAAAATTAAAGGCTATTATTTGCCGACCGCGAAGAATAAAATGGTCAAGGATTTTTACGAGCTTCAGGGCTTCGATAAGATAAGAGAGATGGAAGACGGCACTTCCGAGTGGCTGCTCGACCTGGACAAGCCGCATAAGAGCGGTAACGTTGCGATCAAGGTAAACTGACCGCACCATTAAGGAGATAAGGAAATGACAAGAGAAGAGATTTACGGCAAGCTTAATGAAGTCTTCCAGGATGTTTTCGATGACGAGGACATCACTGTTAACGATTCAACAGTCGCAGCAGACGTTGACGGATGGGATTCATTGGAGCACATCAACCTCATCGTTGCAGTCGAGAGATGCTTTGGCATCAAGTTCACGATGGGTGAGACTACAGGCCTTAAGAACGTCGGCGAGATGGTCGACAGGATCATCGCCCACTTAGGCTAAAGGTTAACTGATGTCGCTGGTATCGTCGTTATTTCTGGTATTCGTTGCGGCAGCCCTGCTGCTGTACTATGTTCTGCCCAAGAGCTTCCGCTTCTGGGTGATATTGGCAGCGAGCCTCGCATTCTCGGCATTTTTGGGATTCTACACACTGCTGTTCGTTCTGGTATCTGCCGTGCTCTGCTATGTCGGAGGCCTTTTATCCGGCCCTTCGAAAAAGACCGCCCTCCGCAACGCAGCAACCATCATTACCGTAGTGATCAACATCGGACTGCTCTGCGCAGTCAAATACTATAACGTCATCGGCTTTGCCGCAGAGAGATTAAATCTCCTGTTCGGCGCGGTTAACGGCGCAAACAAGTTCTTCCTCTACGCAGTCCCTGTCGGAATGTCTTTCTACGTTCTCCAGACAACGGGTTATATCCTTGACTGCAGATGGGAGAAGATCGCACCCGAGAAGAATTTCTTCAAGGTCTTATTGTTCTCGACATATTTCCCGCAGCTCATGTCGGGTCCTATGAACACTTATGCTGCGCTTTCCGAGCAGTTCGAAAAGGCTAAGGAAGTAAAGTTCTCCTTATCCAGGATCTTTGACGGAGCGGTAAGAGTAGCATGGGGCTTCTTCAAAAAGCTCGTTATCGCAGAACGTGCAGCAATAGTCGTCAACATGATCTATGCTGACCACCAGACATATACTGGCTGGTATGTTCCGCTCGGCGTATTCTTCTTCGCGATCCAGCTCTACACGGACTTCTCCGGATGCATGGAAGTCGTAATCGGTGTATCCCACATGTTCGGCATCGAACTGCCCGAGAACTTCAACTGCCCGTTCTTCTCAAAGACCGTAAAGGAATACTGGAGAAGATGGCACATCACACTGGGCGCATGGCTTCGTGACTACCTCATGTATCCGATCCTCAAGAGCACTCCGCTCATCAAGCTCGGCGACTGGTCCAAGGCCAAGTTCGGCAAGAAGAACGGCAAGAAGGTTCCTACTTATGTTGCGCTGTTCATCCTCTGGTTCGCAGTAGGTTACTGGCACGGCGGACTTTGGAATTACGTTATCGGTTCAGGCATCCTGCACTTTATCTACATCGTGCTCGGCATGATATTCGAGCCCTTGTTCAAGAAGATCAGACCTAAGATCGGCGCTGACAAGCTCTATTTCAGGATCTTCCAGTCCGTCCGCACATTTATCCTCATGCTCACGGGCTTCGTATTCTTCAGATCAGCAACCGTTAAGGATGCCGTCGACATGTACGCTGCAATCTTCAGAAAGGGCGGCCTGCCTCTTAACTGGACCAACTTCAGTGCAACCGGCATGACGCTCGCAAACCTCATCGTTCTGGCCGCTGCAGTGCTCCTTGTTTTCGCTGTCGACGCATTCAAATACCGTCCGAGCGAGGACGAAGAGGCAAAGTCTTTGACCGCTTTCTTGAGAAGCAAGAGCATTGTCTTACTGTGGGCAGCATTCATGGTGCTCGTCGTAGCTACATTAGTATTCGGAATGTACGGCTTAGGCTATGATTCCGGTTCATTCATATACGCAAGAATCTAAGGGGGAAATAACTAATGAACATTGTTTGTCTTGATATGGAAGGCGTTTTGGTACCTGAGATCTGGATCGAATTCTCCAAGAAGAGCGGCATTCCCGAGCTTAAGAGAACCACCAGAGATGAGCCTGATTACGATAAGCTCATGCACTGGAGACTGGGTATCTTGAGAGAGCATGGCCTGGGCCTCAAGGAGATCCAGGACGTTATCGCCCAGATCGATCCGCTTCCGGGCGCAAAGGAATTCCTGGACGAACTCCGCAAGGACATGCAGGTCATCATCATCAGCGACACGTTTACACAGTTCGCAATGCCCCTTATGGCTAAGCTCGGCTATCCGGCACTCTTCTGCAACTCTCTCGTTGTTGGCGAAGACGGCATGATCGAAGACTTCAAGATGAGGATTTCTGATTCCAAGCTGTCCACCGTTAAGGCTCTTCAGTCCATCGGCTTCGACACGATCGCTTCCGGTGACTCATATAATGACCTCGCCATGATCAAGGCATCAAAGGCAGGATTCCTCTTTAAGAGCACAGAGAAGATCATTGCAGACAACCCGGACATCCCTGCATTTGAGGAGTTCGATGAACTGCTTGCTGCCATCAAGGCTGTCCCGGATTCAAACTGAGAATATTGATTTGAGTTTGTATAGAGAAGGCCGCTCCTTTTGTAGGGCGGCTTTTTTAATCCTTATACGCCTTCGGCAGGTTCCAGCCGTAGTGGGCGGCGCAGAATCTGATCGCGCAGACGAAGAAGAATCCCACGAGCATTGCGACTTCGGGCGAGCCCGTGATGTTGAAGACGATATAGACCGCTGCGGCACCGACGATGGATGCGCAGGCGTAGATGTGCTTTACGAAGATATAGGGCATCTCGAGTGAGAGAACATCTCTTAAGACACCACCGCCGACACCGGTTACGACACCGAGGAAGATAACTAGAAAGGCGTTGTTTGCGTGGTCGCCTAAAAGGCCTGTGTGGACACCGTCAGCGGTGAAGGCTGCAAGGCCTGCCGTGTCGAACCAGAAAAAGATCTTGTCGTAGATCGCGCGGGTTTTCTCAGATACGTTCTTTTTGTTCTTGTGCTGCCACCAGACGAAGATGAACGTGATGTTTGCGGCGATCGCTGCGATGATGACGAAGAAAGGGTTCTTAAATGCCATCGGAGGGGTGGAGCCTGTGACGAGGTCTCTGATGATGCCGCCGCCCGTAGCCGTTAAGAGCGCTAAGATGTTGACGCCGAAGATATCCATCTTCTTCCTGATACCGGCCATGGCACCTGACACTGCGAAAGCCACAGTGCCGATGATGTCTGTTATCAAGATGAAGAGTTCGGTATCCATAGGTGTCATTATATCTGTTTTCGAGTGAAATATCTGTCCTTTTATTATTATAATATTTGACAGTTTTCTGTAGTCAAAATACAATTAAACAATCTATTGTGAATGGAGATAAATAGGGAAATGGCAGCAATGACGGATTGCGAACATCTCGTACAGTATTACGAGACGGACCAGATGGGCGTTGTCCATCATTCGAACTATATCAGATGGTTCGAAGAGGCAAGGACACAGCTCTTTGAAGAGCTTGGACTTGGCTACAAGGGAATGGAAGAGATGGGCATCATAAGCCCTGTCGTCGGACTTAGCGCAAAGTATAAGACGATGGCAAAGTACTGTGATACGGTCGTCATAAGGGCCGAGATCACGAGATATACCGGTGTCAGATTCGACATCAAGTACACGATCTTCGATAAGGAGACCGAGCAGGTAAGATGCACGGGAACGAGCGAGCACTGCTTCATCAACAGGGAGGGCAAGGTCATCTCGATGCAGAAGGAGAAGCCTGTCGAGCACGCGAGGTTCGACGAGCTCGTCAACGGAAAGAAAGGCTAATACTATGGCAGACATCATTATCGTAGGAGCAGGTCCGGCAGGACTTTCGGCAGCCATTTACGCAAGACGTGCCGGTATGGACACGGTCCTTTACGAGGGCGAGATGTACGGCGGTCAGATCGTCAACACGCCCGAGATCGAGAACTATCCTGCGATTGCGAAGATCTCCGGTTTTGATTTTGCCAACGACCTTTATAACCAGGCAATCAATCTTGGTGCGGTCCTTGAGTTTGACCGTGTTGCCTCTGTCTCGAAAACAGATACAGGCTTTGAGGTAACTCTCGATTCAGGCAAGAAGGATACCGCAAAGGCAGTAATCTTAGCTGTCGGCGCATCCAACCGCCACCTTGGCATCGACAGGGAAGACGCTCTTCTCGGCAAGGGCATTTCCTATTGCGCAACATGTGACGGCGCATTCTATAAGGGAAAGACAGTTGCAGTCAACGGCGGAGGAAATACGGCGGTTGAAGATGCCATATATCTTGCAGGTATCGTAGACAAGGTATATCTTATACACCGCAGAAACGAATTCAGAGCTGACGAGGTTCTCGTCAATGCGGCAAAAGCTTTGCCGAACCTTGAGATCGTAACGCCTTATACCATTGAGAGCCTTTTGGGTGATCCCAAGCTCACGGGTGTTGAGCTCGTAAGCAAGGAAGACGGCAGCAAGAAGACGATCGACGTTGACGGACTTTTCGTTGCGATCGGACAGGAGCCCAAGACAGCTGATTTCAAGGATCTTGTAACACTGCAGGGCGGATACATCGAAGCAGGCGAGAACTGCAAGACCAATGTCGAAGGTATCTTCGCGGCAGGCGATGCGAGAGTCAAGAAGGTAAGACAGCTTACGACCGCCTGTGCTGACGGCGCAGTTGCGGCTTTGGCAGCGATCGACTATATCAAGCTCGGCGTTTGATAAAGAGATAACAATTTGTTGGAGGAATATATGTACAGAAATGTTTTCGATGTGCTTGAAGAGAGAGGTTACTTCTCACAGGCTACACACAGAGACGAGATCTATGAGCTCCTGAGCAAGCCCGGTGTGTCTTTCTACATCGGATTTGACCCGACTGCAGATTCTCTTCACGTTGGCCACTTCGTTCAGATGATGGTTATGAGCCACATGCAGAAGGCAGGCCACAGACCGATCGCTCTCATGGGCGGCGGTACAGCCATGATCGGCGACCCTACAGGCCGTACCGACATGCGTCAGATGATGACAGTCGAGACTATCGACCACAACGTTGAGTGCTTCAAGAAGCAGATGGGCAAGGTTGTTGATTTTTCTGAGGGCAAGGCTCTTATCGTAAACAACGCAGACTGGCTCAGGAACCTCAATTACATCGAGTTCTTAAGAGAAGTAGGAACACACTTCTCCGTTAACAAGATGCTCACGGCTGAGTGCTACAAGCAGAGACTTGAGAAGGGTCTTTCCTTCCTTGAATTCAACTATATGCTCATGCAGGGCTACGACTTCTATTACCTCCACGAGAAGTACGGCTGCAACCTTGAGTTCGGCGGTGACGACCAGTGGTCCAACATCCTCGCAGGCATGGAGCTCGTACGCCGTAAGAAGGGCGATTCCGTATACGGTCTCACATTCACTCTCCTTACAAACAGCGAGGGCAAGAAGATGGGTAAGACAGCTAAGGGTGCTGTATGGCTCGATGCTGAGAAGACACCTGTTTTCGATTTCTATCAGTACTGGAGAAACGTTGACGACGCTGACGTCATCAAGTGCATGAAGCTTTTGACATTCCTCGAGATGGACGAGATCAACGAGTACGCAAAGCTTAAGGACTCCGCTATCAACGAAGCAAAGAAGAGACTCGCTTACGAAGTTACAAAGATCGTTCACGGCGAAGAGGCTGCCCAGATCGCGAAAAAGACCGCTGAGGATCTTTTCGAGAACGCAGGAAGATCTGAAGACATGAAGACAACTGAGATCACAAACGATGAGCTCGCATCTGAAATGCAGATCGCTGACGCTCTTGTTAAGGCAGGCCTCATGAAATCAAAGGGTGAAGCAAGACGTATGATCCAGCAGAAGGGCGTATACCTCAACGATGCAGTCGTTGAAGACCAGTTCTATGCTCTCAAAGAATCAGACTTTGATGCTAACGGCGAAGCTATCGTCCGTAAGGGCAAGAAGACATACCATAGATTGAAGCTCGTCTGATAAGTCCTTTATAATTTGGTTTTTAAGTCCCCGGCATATGTTGATGTCGGGGATTTTTTATCCGCATATTTAGTTAAGTTTGTCGCTCTGAATTCGTTGAAAAGGGCTTTTGCTCGCGGTAAAATAAGTTTAACTTTTTTGGCGTCAGGAGGGAACGATTATGAAGAAGATGCGTGCTGTTATCGCTTCTTTACTTGCATGCGCAACTTTGATCTCATTTGCAGGATGCGCAAGGGTTAAGCTTATCGATGATGAGGATGTTTTTTTCGATGCTCTGGATAATGCAGTAGGTATCGATGAGGATGAGACTCAGCATGCGAAGGGCACAACATTTAACGGCGATAAGGCTGAATATGTAATTCAGGCAAAAGACGGAGACAATACATACATTTACGTCAGATTCAAGAAAGCTGAAGATGCAATGGATTATTTTGAAGATGCATACGATTCTTTCAACGATACCGTAAAGGATAAGGATTTTGACGGATCACACTCCATGGCTATCAGCAAGAAGACCGGTTCGATCACATTCAACGGTGACATCGAAAAGGGTTCCAAGGTCGGTACAAAGTATCTGTCCAAGGACAGCGAGATCTTCGGCGGCGTCTATGTAAACCAGAATGTTTACATCGAAGTATATTCCATCGAAGGCAGCAAGCGTGACAAGGAAAAGATCTCCTCATTCCTTAAGGAGCTCGGCTTCCCCAAGCCTTGATGATTTTTCTCACTGTGAGTCTTCCGCGCTACGCTTGTGCGGAAGCAGTTCGAAATAATCATCAAGCCTTAACGATAAGGTAAAACACTAAAGAGACTGGTTAATTCCAGTCTCTTTTTGTTTTGGGAACCATTATTGGTACACATGCGAAAACCGGTATTTACAAACATATGTTCGGGGTGATAGAATGACGGCACTTAAAGACGGACAGGAGGAATAAAGCATGACAGACCGGGGCATGAGATACACATATGACGGCACTTTCGAGGGATATCTTTGCGCAGTCCTGGCGGCTTTAAGGTCGGGCAAAGTGCCCGCCTCGATAACTGACCGGAGGGTGGATGACAGGCCTGACGCAGCCGTGAACATATCGACGAGCCTTAAGGATGCTCAGTATCTCTGCTCCACGATATGTGCCAGGAGCAGTGCCGAAGTCCAGCAGATGGTATCAGATTATTTTTTGGCTGACGTTAACAACATGGAGATCAATCTCTATAAGATGATCTTCTGCTCCCTGAAGTACGGCGCGAGGGTCGCGGAGGATTACTCGAGCGAACTAATGAGCGGCATACAGATGGCGATAAGAGACCTTTACAGGGAGTCCCAGTCTGTACTGCAGGAGCTTGACTTCTATCTCGGCGAAGAGGCTTCGTGCAGCGTTATAAATCCAAGGAATTCAGTACTTCCGATAATCAGGAATCCCGTGCTCAAGCGCCGCGACATCGATGATTTCATTGTTTACGACAAGAGGCATCATCTGCTATTGGAGCGCTATGCGGATCAGAACATGCTCCTTGATATATCTGATTTCCCGATACCTGATTTCAGGGATCCCAAGGAGGCCTATGACTGTCTGTGGCCTTTTGTCAGGGACAGGCGCTTTGACGTGAGGGTCATACCGGGGCAGAAAAAAAGCGGCTCTGCGATAGAGCCGCTCTGGTTAAAAGCTTCGTGAAATCTTTTCAGATTACTTCTTTTCTTCGGAAGATGATCTGATAGCCTTTCTCATGATCTTGCCGTTGAATGTCTTAGGAAGTTCATCTACGAATTCAACTACTCTCGGGTACTTATAAGGAGCTGTCTTTTCCTTAACGTAGTTCTGGATCTCTTTCTTGAGTTCCTCCGTTCCCTCAGTGCCCTTAACGAGTGTGATCGTAGCTTTGACAACGATGCCTCTTACGCCCTGAGGATCAGGTACGCCCGTAACTGCGCACTCAAGAACATAAGGGAGCTCCATAATGACGTTCTCGATCTCGAAGGGTCCGATTCGGTAGCCTGAAGACTTAATGACATCGTCCGTACGGCCGACATACCAGAAGTAGCCGTCCTCATCTGCCCAAGCTGTATCGCCTGTGTGATACCAGCCGTCGTGCCAAGCTTCGTTTGTGAGCTCAGGTGCGAGGTAGTACTGAAGGAAGAGTCCCTTCGGATGATAGTTCTGTGTGTTGATGCAGATCTCGCCTGTCTCACCGGGCTTGCATACGTTGCCGTCAGGATCAAGGATCTTAACTTCGTAGAGCGGATTGGGCTTACCCATGGAGCCGATACGGAGCTTTGCGCCGACAAGGTTTGCGATCGCAAGCGTTGTCTCTGTCTGGCCGAAGCCTTCCATGAGACGGATACCTGTTGCTGCCATGAAGCGGTTGAATACCTCAGGGTTCAGAGCTTCGCCTGCAGTAACTGCATACTTGAGGGAAGACAGATCGTACTTGGAAAGGTCTTCCTTGATGAAGAATCTGAACATCGTCGGAGGTGCGCAGAATGTAGTGATGTTGTATTTCTTGAACATAGGGAGGATCTCTTCAGCCTTGAAGCGGTCGAAGTCGAATGTGAAGACAGGTGCTTCACAGAGCCACTGACCGTAGAGCTTGCCCCAGAGTGCCTTACCCCAGCCTGTATCGGAGATGGAGAAGTGGAGTCCGTTAGGATCGACGTTCTGCCAGTACTTTGCTGTCGTGATGTGGCCGATAGCATACATGTAGGAATGCAGAGCCATCTTAGGATAGCCTGTCGTACCTGATGTGAAGAACATTACCATCGGATCGTAGCCGCATGCATAGTCTGCAGGGCGCTCGAAAACATCGGAGCAATTCTTGAACTCTTCGTTGAAGTCGTGCCAGCCGGGTCTTGAACCGTTGCAGAGGATCAATGTCTCAACTCCGCAAACCTTTGCTGCCTTCTCGCACTCATCTGCCGCATCGTCATCTGATGTACAGAAGACTGCCTTAACGCCTGCTGCGTTGAAGCGGTATTCGTAGTCGTGGTCACGGAGGAGGTGGGTAGCAGGGATAGCTACTGCGCCTAACTTCTCGAGACCCATCATGGCGAACCAGAACTGGTAGTGACGCTTAAGAACGAGGACTACCTTGTCGCCCTTGCCGATGCCCAATGACTTGAAGTAATTGGCGGTCATGTTGGAATATTTCTTGATGTCGCCGAATGTGAAGCGCTTCTCTGTTACGCAGTCCTTAGCGACCCAGAGCATAGCGAGCTTGTTGGGGTTCTTGTCTGCGATAACGTCAACGCAGTCATATGCGAAGTTGAACTTCTTGCATGCAGGAACGTTAACGTCTACGTCGACCAATGTGCCGTTCTCGTCGAGAACGCCGTTGAGATAGTGTGTGTAGACAGCATCTTCAAGGTTAGCTGCGTCAACGTTGGTAACGTTGTCTGTACGCATCTCTTCTGAGTTGTAAGGTGTGGTGTAGTTCTCGCCCTTGCCCCATGCCTCAGGATTTAAGATGATCGCATAGAATACGCAGTCCTCACCGCCAAGAGCGAACTCGCCGTGGGGCTGAGTGGAGTCGAAGTAGATGCAGTCGCCTTCGTGGAGTACTTCGGAGGAATCACCGATGATGACCTTCAATGTACCCTTAACGACGATATTCATTTCCTGATAATTATGTGAAACGAGGTGATAAGGAGGATTCAAAGCCTCTTCGGAATAAGGAACTACGACGCGGAAGGGCTCGCAGAGCTTGTTCTTGAATCTTGATGCAAGACGCTGGTACTTATAGCCTGTACGTCTTGTGATAGGGCTGCCCTGGCCGTTTCTTGTTACCGCATACTCGGTGAGGGCAGGGGAGGAACCTTCCATAATGTCTGATATTTCGACGCCTGCGAGGTTTGCGAATTTATAAATGAACGTAAAGTTGAAGTCCTGGGTGCCTTCTTCGAACTTGAGATATTCCTCAGTGGTAATATCAAGCTTGGAGGCAACTTCCTCAGGTGTGAGACCCATGTCCAGTCTCAGGCCGTGAACTCTGTCGGCAACTTCTGCGAGTCTTAGCTCGACGTTGCTGTTGTTTGCTGTTGACATAACTTTTCTCCTTTTCTGTCAATCTGTCTTGTCTGTTCCCATGTGGGGCAAAAAAAAAGCCCCAACATCCTACTTGGACATTGAGACGAATATAAATCCGCGGTACCACTCAATTTGCAAACGTTCTGTTTGCCACTTACGAAGTCTAACAACTCCTTTGCATTAACGCAGCATCACGGGCACTGTCTACTAGGGAATGATCCTTTTCGGAATGCCGGCTCGGAAGGGATAGCCTGTTGCAAATATCGTCACGTGCCTCTCAGCTTACAGCACTTCTCTGTATTGACCGAATCTCTGCGGCTTTCTTCGTCACAGCCTTTAGAGTTATTCAATTGTATGCATTTCATAGCCGAAATGTGACATAAGAATATATCTGCGTTACAGAAATGTCAACAATCATTTTAAATTAGTTTTTGCACGCGGCTAGTTAAGAGTGTAAAATATACGTAATTATTTATTATCTGATTTTATGCAATCTGCTAATTTTGGATAATGAGTTTTTAAATGAACAACTTAAGACCTCGTATTTAACGAACAGCAAACAATTAGCCGAGGAGAAAACGTATGGCGGTTAAGTATCTTGTATCAGGCGGCGAAGGCGCATTAGGAAAGACTGTTATCAGCATGCTTCTCCAGCGTGGAGAAAAAGTGAGAATCCTCATGAGCGAGCTCTCTGATACCAGGATCTATCGTAACAATCCGAATATCGAGATCTGCTACGGTATTTCCACTGACAAGGACTCCATGATCGAATTCTTCGATCTTGAAGATCCGAGATCAGCAATCCTGTTCCACACTGATGAATATGTATCACTTTCCGATTCAACTAATCTCACCATGAGAAGAGTTAACGTTATCGGCGCCGAGAACATCGTCGATATGTGCCTTAAGCGTAAGGTAGGAAAGCTCGTTTATTTAAGCTCCGCTTATGCTCTCAATCCTGAGGTTAAGGGCGAAGACTTAACTATCCATTTCGACCGCAACAAGGTTGAAGGTGAATATGCAAAGTCCAAGGCGGAAGCAGCTGCTTATGTCATGGAGAAGGTATCTCTTAACAGACTTAATGCGGTAATGGTCCTTCCTACATTCATTATCGGACCCGGTTATTCCGAAGACTATGAGATCAACAAGGTCTTGAACAGTTATCTTAATAACGGAACCATCCCTCCGAAGCAGGGCGGCCGTGCATTCGTCGACGTAAGAGACGTTGCAAACGCAATGCTCACTTTGGCAGATAAGGGCGAGCCCGGCGCAGGCTACATCGTAACAGGCGACTATAAGACCTCCGGTGAGTTCTTCCAGGATGTTAACGAGATCAGCGGCAACGATGCACCTGTAAAGACTGCATCCAAGCTCGTCATGAGCAAGTCCCTGGCTAAGCTCGTTGACTTCTACTATAAGATCACACATAAGGAGAATCCGAAGGAAGCATACACACTCTTCAGTGATAATCCGGACGCAAGATTCGAAGACAACAGCAAGGGCGTTCTTCCTGAGATCACTATAAGCTTCAAGGATTCGCTCAAGGATACAATCGAAGGCGCACAGCATGGCGGAGTCCAGGCTGCAGCTGCAGCACAGACAACGACTGAGCGTAAGACATCAGCCGATGCCATGGATGCAAGACTTAAGCAGCAGCAGAATGTTACTTCCAAGGCTCATGCCACCACGACTTCAGCTGAGACTCCGATGAGACCTGCTGCACACACGAAGCTTGCTGCCGCAGCAGCTGCCAAGGTTGCAGCAAGAGCTGCCGAAGCAGAGAAGGAAGAGAACAAGTCAATAAGCCCTCTGTCCACTCTTAAGGATCCTGATGAGAAGCTCACTGATGAAGAAGAGCCCAAGCTCAACAGCGAGACGACTTTCAGATTCGGCGGCACACCTACAAAGTTTACAAGAGTAGAGACTCCGGCACCTGAGAAGCCGAAGTCCATCATCCCTCAGGCAAATAAGCCTGAAGCACCCAAGGCACCTGCAGCTCCCAAGGCAGCAGAGCCCGCAAAATCTATAATTCCGCCTACGGCACCTAAGGCTGATGAAGCTCCCAAGACTGCTGCTCCGGCATCTGCAGGATTCCCCAGACCTGGATTCGCAAGGACCCAGCCTGCCGCAACACCTGCTGCCGAGACGAAGACAGAACCTATCAACAGTGCATTCAAGGCACCCGAGCCGAAGCAAAAGCCCGCACCTGCACCTTCCGGATTCCCGAGAGCAGGCGGATTCGCAAGACCTCAGCCCGCTGCAACTGCGGCTCCCAAGAATGAGCCCGTGCAGCCGATCAATTCAGCATTCAAGGCACCCGAGCCGAAGCAAAAGCCCGCTCCTGCACCTTCCGGATTCCCGAGAGCAGGCGGATTTGCAAGACCTCAGCCCGCTGCAACAGCAACACCTTCCAACAGTGTTCCGAGACCGACTGCTGCACCTGCAGCTACTCCTTCAGCAGGCTTATCCAAGTCTTCCGAGGATACATCCGGCGGCTTCTTAAGACAGTCAACTGCAGCTACGACTTTCCCGAGTCCTGCAGCAACACCTTCTGCCGCTACGAAGACAGAGCCTATCAACAGCGCATTCAAGGCACCCGGAGCAAGCTCCAAGCCTGCTGATTCTAATCCGTTCAAGCCGACCGGCAATGCGTCTTTCGGTGCAGCTAAGGAAGAGCCCGCTAAGCCTTCATTCGGCGCAGCCAAGGAAGAACCTGCAAAGACTTCATTCGGCGCATCCTTTGAAAAGGAACCTTCGGTAGATGATCTTTTCAACGATCTCGAAAAGGAGATCGAGAGCTACGGTTCTTCTGACGGACCTGTTGTTCCGCCCGGAATCTTTGCTCCTCCGCCGAAGCCGGGTCAGTGATGAACAGCGTGAATTCTTTCAAGAATAACAAGAGAATAATCCTAGCAAGCGCGTCTCCCAGGAGGCGCGAATTGCTGTCTTTGGTTACAGATAATTTCGAAGTCCTGACAGCCGACGTTGACGAGCGCGCTGCAGAGATAAAGATGGAAGAAGAGGGCATTCCCGCGCTTAAGGTCAGTGAGCACCTTGCGGAGATAAAGGCCGGGGCGGTCTACGATTCTTTGTCCGATGAGGAGAAGGAGAATTCGATCGTCATAGGCGCGGACACTTCGGTTATTCTGGATAACATTATCTTCGGCAAGCCCACGGGCAGGGATGAAGCGGTAAATATGCTCTCAATGCTCTCAGGACACACGCATGTGGTCGCGACCGGAGTCGCGATTTTCGAGGGCTCAAACAAAAAGACATTTACGGAAGAGACCAGAGTCGAATTCAACGAACTGGACGACTACCAGAGGAAGCTGATATCAGATTACATAGACACCGGTTCGCCGTTCGATAAGGCCGGCGGATACGGCATTCAGGATATGGGCGCGCTCCTGGTCAAAAGGATCGACGGAGACTACGCAAACGTCGTCGGATTCCCCGTCTCAAGACTGGCAAGAGAACTATCAAACATGGTAAAATAATCGTTGGAATATGAATAGGTTCCAAAGGAGGAATACTATGTTCGGGATAGGATTAAATAGTTTAGTAAGAATTGGCTTCAGGGTAAGCGATCACATTCTAAAGCAGCAGGAGATCGAGCGTTCAAGGACAGCGTCCGAGAGGGCGCGTCTTCAGGCTGAGGCTTCCAGAGAGAAGACCATCGAAGAGAATGCAAGACACAGAAGAACTCAGTTGGAAGACGAGATCGCACGCGCGAGCGTTGCAGTCGAGTGCCCTAACTGCGGTTCTACAGGCAACCGTATCAGAAGAGGTTCTACAGGTTTCTGCCAGTTCTGCGGAACTGCGATCCAGATCAGCGAGAGCGGCATTGCCTACATTGCAGATCCGATCGAGAAGGCAAGGGCTCTGGCAACTGAAGAAATAAAGCGAAAGAGCGGGGATAACCAGTAATGACTAAGACCAGCAAAAGCGGCGGTACTGCGGGCAACGTATTTGGACTCATAGGAATATATATTCTTATTTATCTTGTATGCTCGGTAATGTTTGTAGGATTGTTCCACACCGGATTACTGAAGAATATGGAAGTCCTCATGTACAGAGGAATCGCATTCATCGTAATCACAGGCATAATCGCTGCGGTCGTCATGGGCGTCATCCGTAAATTCTGGGGCTTTATCACAGTGCGCGACATCATAATGATGTTCGTTATATTCTGCTGCGTAAATACGGTCCTCTTCGTACTCGTTCCGGTTACGGTCGAGCGTTCTGTATCGGTATTCATGTTAAGCTACATGGAAGAGAATTCCGATCAGACATTCACCCAGGAATCAGTCGGCGAAGTATTTACGTCAAAGTATGTAACTGATTACGGCGCATTCGAGAAGCGCTTCAACGAGCAGGTCGAGACCGGCACCATCAAGCAGAATCCTGACGGTACTTACTCCATCACTGAGAGCGGTAAGTTCATCGTCAGTGCTTTCAGAACGGTAGCAGATTGGTTCGATACCGACAGGCGTCTGGTATATCCGAACGAGAATTAGTTTTGTTTTAAATCTATTCAGAAGGGCATCCTCGCAAGGGATGCCTTTTTCTTTGGCGCGAAAATGTGGCAATTCTCGAAAATTAATAAAATTATATTGAATTGCAATAAAAAAATATTGCAATACAAAACTGAGCGTGCTATGATAACGGCACATTTGGGGAGGTAGATTACTATGACACCTAATAAACCGATCAAGAAGATCAAGTTACTGGCAGCTGCCGGTGCACTTACCGTATCATTCCTGTTCTCAGGATGTTCCGCAATTATGGATCTTGGTGCAAAGGCACCTGACATGCAGCCCAATGCCCAGTCTTTTAAGATGTACGATTCAGATCAGATTGACTCAATGTTGATTGACGTTAACGGCAGGACTTATGCACCTTACGGCGTTGTGAAGAATTCCATGTCCAAGAGTTCACTCAGGGATTGCTTAGGGTACGTTGACGACGATAAGAACTGCAGGATCTATACGCTGAATGAGGATCCTTTTGATAACTATCTTATTCAAAAGAATGTTAACGGCTTCATGGATCCGGATATGTTCTGGCGCGACATCTCAACGATTGAAGAAGATGTTTTTACACCTGAATACATTCAGTCCCAGGATTACGAAGAGTGGTCAAAGTCCGGTGCCTACAGCGAGATGAAATCTTTTAAGTTCTACGTCACGATCGATTCCGATGATGTAAAAGAGATCATCATGGACTATACGATAAACGGTGACGTTCAGGCGACCGGCGGTGTGCGCAATGCCGACTACTCTGTTATCAAGAAGGGCGAGATCTTCGACCTGGAGATCGACGAGTACAGCATCTACCAGAAGTACGACAAGAACGCTCCGTTCAACCTTGAAGTTGAATTCTCCGTTCTTACAGAGGGCGGCGATACGGTCAAAGTTGATGGCATGTACAAAGGAACGGTAGTGTTCGGAGCCTCTGAGAACCTTACATTATCGGGCAACAGCAAGGACGGATATAAGATAGATTAATTAAAAAGAAGGCATCCTTGAAGTGAAGGATGCCTTCTATTTTACTTAGCACATTAGACAGCCTTTGGCTCTCCGTATTCACGCAGCATCGCTTCGGTAGAAATAACCCATTGCTTTCCGTACTTGCAGGCATCAACACCACAGACCAGCTTTCCATACGCGATAGCCTTGCGGAGTGTGCTTTCATTTAATCCCCAGAGTTCAGTCGCATCAGTGAAAGCCATAAGTCCGTCAAAAGGTGTTTTTATTGTCTCGCCATTTTCGAATAACTCATCGCATGACAGATCAAGCTCATCATTCCAAATGATGCCATATCCGCCTACGTCCACCTCAACGCCGGAAAACAGATCAGGATCCTCTAAGTCCTGGAACGATTCCCATTTCGAAAACAGCGGCTCAACATTATAGATCTTGGTTACGCCTTCAGCAAACTGAACGCTTAATCTGAAATCCGGTAACGCAGAAACAGCTTTTACTTTGTGAAACATATTATTTTCCTCTCCGTGCCCACTTGAATTATATCACGGTACCGTGATATAAACCATCCGTTTTTAGGACAAAAACAGAACATAAAAATGGTGTTTCTCAATATACGATTTATATTTGACACAATATAATTTAATCAAACATAACCGAAAGGAGAACACCACATGTCCATATATGATTATTCAGTTCCGACACCCAAAGGAGAGGAGATATCTTTAAGAGATTACGAGGGTAAGGTTATCCTTATTGTAAATACTGCAACAGGCTGCGGCTTTACTCCTCACTATAAGCCGATCGAGCAGATGTACGAAGATCTCCACGACAAGGGATTGGAAGTAATCGATATTCCATGCAACCAGTTTGCAGGACAGACACCCGGCACGGATGAAGAGATTCACGAATTCTGCCAGCTTAAGTACAAGACACAGTTCCCTCAGATGAAGAAGTCTGACGTAAACGGCGAGAACGCTCTGCCTCTTTATAAATTCCTTAAGGAACAGAAGGGTTTTGAGGGATTCGGAAAGGGCCCCACAGCGCTCATCATGAGCAAGATGCTCAAGAAGAGTGACAAGGATTATGAGAGCAAGCCCGACATCAAGTGGAACTTCACAAAGTTCGTTGTAGACAGGAACGGCAATGTAGTAAAGCGTTTCGAGCCCACCGCAGACATGAAGGAAGTAAGGGCATTTGTTGAGAGTCTTATCTGACAGGAGTAACGCATGAAGATCGATGAATCGATGAAGCTTGATTCGCAGCTTTGTTTTCCCCTCTATGCAGCGTCCAGAAAAGTGGTAAACTTATACACGCCGCACCTTAAGCCGCTTGGCATTACGTATACACAATACATAATGTTCCTGGTGCTTTGGGAGAAGGACAACATCACGGTCGGTGAGCTCTGCAAAAGACTGATGCTCGATACGGGAACGGTCACGCCGATGCTCAAGAACACCGAGAAGCAGGGACTCATCAAGAGGACCAGGAGCGAAGAAGACGAGCGCGTTGTTGTAATATCTCTTACAGCTGAAGGCAAGGCACTCTACAAGAAAGCAAAGGACATGCCCAACAAGGTTAGTTCATGCGTGAAGCTCAGCAAGAGCGACGCGATGGCACTATATAAGATTTTATATAAGCTCCTTGAAGAATAAGTAACCCGACCAAGATACGACATTCATTAAGTTGCCTATTTAAGATCGAAACTAAAAAGCCGGAATGAATTTTCCGGCTTTTTGCATTTTCGAGCACCCTAAAAACAACCCGCAAATCCTCTGTGACACCACGTATGACGGCCTCAGAGGGCTTTTTAGTGCACTAAAGACAAAACGGATATTTCCGGAGCGATTCCTGTTTGGTAATTTGGTATATACGATTTTTATGGACAGTATATATCGGAATTTCTTAAAATCTAATTGGAGAAAGGGAAAGGGTCAAAGCCCAACGGAATAGGGGCTTTGGCAAACCAAAAACGCACATATTGGCGATAAGGGAGTAGATTTGGGAAAAGAAAGAAGGAGATGAGGTCGTCATCTCCTTTTTTCATACTGTCTTTGTCTGAGATGCGATCTTTCTTTTCTTCAGAAGCGTAATCGTCTGATAGATGATCAGGGCACAAACAGCAATGTTGAGCGTCAGTCCGAGCGTGTTCTTTAATGAATATAACTCGTTAAATCTGGTAAGCATTGTGCCCGTACTGACGGCCTGCAAAAGTATCAGCCAGGATGATGTCAGCATGATAAGTACCGGCCAGATCTTATGCTTACTGTTCCTGATAAAAAAGAAGAACGTCGCAAGAGCTCCTATAATGCCCGGCAACATCTGCAACAGAAAGATCGCAGCAACCCTCAGGATCTCACCGTTTTTAAATTCCACACTGAGAATGTCGGGAGGGAAGACCCTTGTTAAGACCTCTGCGTTTGTAATACACATGGCTGTGAAAAATGCTCCGATGACCGCACCCATTCTTTTAGGTGACAGGGAGCCTTTGATCGCATTGACCAATCCGTAACCAAAGGCAAAGACCTTCAACGCAAATGATATCAGGGTGACGATGATGGTAGACGTAATATTGTCTATTTCCCAATTGCCTGTCAGAGCGGCATTAAGCATAGGCACGATCAAAACTATGAGCGCTACTGCATAAAGCGCGGTCATGATGTTGTTCGCTGTCTTGTTCTCAACTACAGGATTTCTTTCTACAACTTTTTCCATTTCTTTTCCGGATAAAAGGTCGTCAAGGCTCACTTCAAGGATCTGAGCAATCTTGGTAGTAGTAAGAAGATCAGGGTAACGGTCGCCGCACTCCCATCTGGAGACAGACTGTCTTGTTACATAGAGCTGTTCTGCCAGAGACTGCTGCGTCATACCTTTCGCTTCTCTTGCTCTTCTTAACTGTTCGCCAAATTCGACCATGTCAAATCCGTTCCTTTCGTGAAATCACCTGCAGATGTGAGTTTAGTATCGTCTTCGACCTCGAAAACATCAAGCACCACCCTGTAAGAATCGTGTCACCAATACGGTGCATAGGGTGAAAACCGCTCAACGGCGGGGAGTTTGGGGTGCAAGAAAAAGCTGCCCCGGATCCGGAGCAGCTCATGTAATTCATTCTGAAAACCAGCTTCAGACTCTTCCGAATCCGACTGCCTTTCTTACGAGCTCGTACTTTTTCTTTGCGATCTCGTTTGTGTAATCGCGGCCTGCGTCAAGAATGTCGTTGATGATGCCGCTGTTAATTACTTCGTTGTACTTGTCCTGGAAAGGAACTACCTTCTCGACGACTGCATCTGCAACTGCCTTCTTAAGGTCACCATATCCGCCGCCTTCGAACTTGGCAACTGCATCTTCAATAGCGCAGCCTGTGAATACGGAATAGATGGTGAGGAGGTTCGATACACCGGGCTTCTCGTCTTCGTCGAACTTGATGATGCCGTCAGAGTCTGTAACTGCGGACATGATCTTCTTTCTGATCGTCTTCTCGGGATCAGAGAGGAAGACTGATGCCTTCGGGTTGTCCGTGGACTTGCTCATCTTCTGAGTAGGTGTCTGAAGGTCACGGATCTTAGCGCCGATCGTAGGGATCAAAGGCTCAGGGATCTTGAAGAGTTCGCCGTAACGGTTGTTGAACCTTATTGCGAGGTTTCTTGCGAGCTCAACGTGCTGCTTCTGGTCGATTCCGGTAGGAACGTACTTAGGATCGTAGAGAAGGATGTCTGCTGCCATCAAGTCAGGATATGTTACGAGGCCTTCCGTGAAAGCTTCGTGAAGTGCTGACTTAGCCTTGAACTGGTGCATTCTTGTAAGGTCACCGTGAGGTGTGTGGCATTCGAAGATCCAGGACAGATTTGCGTGATAGAGATTCTCCGACTGAATGTAGATGTGCATGTTGGGAAGATCCGGATCGACGCCGCATGCGATATACATTGCGATGGCGTTGATGATGTTCCTGTGCAGAGCCTCAGGATCCTGGGGTACTGTGATTGCATGCATATCAGGGACGAAGAGCAATGTCTCATAGTCTTTCTGATAGTTTACGACCTGCGAGATGCCGCCCGCATAATTTCCGATCGTAAGTGAACCGCTGGGCTGAAGGCCCGTAAGTAATCTGTCCATAACTAACCTCCGTTGTCTTTAAGACGACTAATATTAACACTTTATAATATAATTATCAAAAACAAACGGGGTTTATCACTTGCTTTATATACTCACAGCTCTGAAATGCGAAGCTTCTGCACTCGCCGGACTGCCCGGTGAGGTCGTCATTACAGGCGTGGGCGGATGTGCCATCAGCACGATCTCGAAAATAGCCTTAACCCCAAATGACTTCGTTCTCAACGTCGGCATCTGCGCGGGGCAGGAACCGGGCAAAGGCTATCTGATCAATCAGGTAATATCTGCTGTTACCGGCAGAAGGTTTTACCCGGATATTCTTTTCGAGTCCGGCGCGGATGAGATGAGCATCACGACGTCAGATAAGGTCGTGACAGAAGTCGAAGAAGGCATGCTCTACGACATGGAATCTTCGCTTGTCTGCGACAGCGTCCTGAAGGTGATCCCGCCGTCCAATCTCGCGATCTACAAAGTCGTCTCGGACAGCGGCAACAAGTTCCCGACCAAGAATGAAGTGACGCAGCTCATAAGAGAGCATATTGATGAGATAAAGAAGATAGCTGAACTCCTGACTGAAGGCGGTGCTGCAACCAAATATGAATTCCTGCCGGAAAGTATTTTCGAAGAATTGCGCCTGACACAATATATGCGCAACGAGCTCAAAGATTTGGAGCATTATTGTGCCGCGGCCGGAAGAGAAGATGAGCTCATCGCGCTGATCGATAAGATGCGCGGGCAAGAGCGGATCCCTGTAAAGGACAAGAAGGCCGGAAGGGAGGTGCTCGATGAGATTTACTCATATCTACGTTGAGGAAAGAGCGTTTGCGTATCCTCTGACGGAGCAGATCCTTACAAAGCTCCCTGATGCTCATGTCATTAAGATCAGGCACTATAAGGACGTGTTCGACAGAAAGAGGCAGGATGCGCCTGCCCAGAAAGAGCACCAGGCGCTGATCATCGCGGTAAGGGACGGCAATAGGATCTTTAAGGGCGCGCCGGTGTGCCAGTCCATGGGGCAGAAGAATTTCTATTACGCGAGCTCCATGATGAACTGTCCTTTCGACTGCGAATACTGCTATCTCAAGGGCATGTATCCTTCCTCCAACATGGTCGTCTTCGTTAATCTCGAAGGCTACGGGAGCGACGTTGAAGAGAAGCTTAAAGAAGGGCCGATGTATGTCTGCGCTTCCTATGACACCGATCTTCTTGCGATGAATCCGCTTACCGGTCATGCTGATTTCTGGAAGGAAATGGCGCTCACACATGACAACCTGCTCGTCGAACTGAGAACAAAGGCTGCCGTTCAGGTGACTGACAACATACCGAACATAATCTATGCGTTTACCGTATCGCCCGAAGATGTCGTCGGACGGTTTGAGAAGTTCACCGCACCTGTCAGCGCGCGCATCAGCGCGGCGGCAAAAGCGATAGCGAACGGTGCGAAGGTGCGCCTTTGCTTTGACCCCATAATCAAGATCCCGGAATGGAAAGAAGCTTATGAGAGGCTGGTCAGTGAGTGCGCGGAACAGATAGACTTTAATAAGCTCACGGATGTCAGTGTCGGCACGTTCAGGATCTCCGCGGACTATCTGAACAAGATGCGCAGGGCATATCCCGGTTCTGCGACCGCGTGGTATCCTTATGTCATAAAGGACGGAGTGGCTCAGTACGAACCTGAGACAGACAAAGAGATGCAGGAATTTGTTTGCGCCCTGCTCGAAAAGCATATCGGAAGGGAGAAGATCTTCACATGGAATTAAAGACAGCGATCGTCACCGGAGCGTCTTCCGGAATAGGACTTGCAATTGCTAAGATGCTCTCCCAAGAGGGTTATAAGGTATACGGCATAGGAAGGATCTTCACTGAGGGTGCGGATTTCTTTGAGAAGAGGATATCGTTGGATATTAGAGATACGGATATTCTTTTAAAGAAAGTATCTGAAATAAAGAAAGTAGACCTGCTGGTCAATGCGGCTGGTTCTGCATACTACGGCCTTGCTGAGTTCAACACACCGGACCAGATCAAGGAGATGTGCAGGGTGGACTTGGAGGCTCCCATGATCCTCACGTCCGCATTGCTTCCCAGGCTCAAAGACACTAAGGGCATGGTAATAAACATCGCATCAGTTACCTCAACGAGGATCAATACCCACGGCGCGGCATACGGCGCTCTTAAGGCCGGACTTAGAAGCTACGGCAGGAGCCTTTACGAGGAGGTCAGAAAGACCGGTATCAGGGTAGTTACGGTCTGCCCGGATCTTACTCTGGGAACCAAGCTCTACAGGAATGCCGATTTCACTCCTTCGGAGGAAGAGGGCTGCTACCTGCTTCCCGAAGATACGGCCGAGTGCGTTAAGTCCATTATCAACATGCGCGAGGGCGCGGCTGTGACGGAGGTCGAAGTCAGACCCCAGTTCAACAGGATAGAGAAAAAGAAGAAAGCCTGAAGGCTGAAAATCCATGTCAATTTCCCGGCGAGAAATATTACATTTTTCCAAAAAATTTATCAGAAAAAATCTAAAAAAGTCTTGAAACCCTATTGTTTGACAAGTTTTTGCTCAATTATTACAGTCCGATTACAAGCACAATATATTGGGTTTTGAGGTTGACACAACCACAACATATAGGTAATCTTTAAGAGCGTCCCGAAGAGATACGGGGCGCATTCGCACCTATTTTTCAATTTAGAAGCGAGGTATTGGGGCATGATCTTAGGCGGACTTCAGAAGCTAACACTTTTGGATTTCCCCGGAACCGTTGCATGTACGGTATTTACCGTCGGATGCAACTTGAGATGTCCCTTCTGCCACAACCCGGCATTGGTTTTCAATCCCCCGGAGGATATGAGGATCAGCGAAGACGAGTTTTTCGCGTTCCTTAAGAAAAGACAGGGGATCCTTGACGGAGTTGCTATCACTGGCGGCGAACCGCTTCTGCATTCTGACATCGGTGAGTTTATCGCAAAGATCAAGTCGATGGGCTTCAAGGTAAAGCTTGATACCAACGGCACGTTCCCGGACAGGCTCGAGAAGATCCTGGCAGATGGCAACGTAGATTATGTGGCGATGGACATCAAGAACACCTTTGAGAAGTATGCGGAGACAGTCGGGATCAAGAACTTCGATGCGGACCTCATTAAGAGGAGCATCAAGGTGATCCAACAAAGCGGGGTTGCCCACGAGTTCAGGACTACTGTGGTATCGCCTTTGCATAAGGCAGAGGATTTTGAAGGCATCGCGAAGCAGGTGGAAGGAACTGAGAATTACTTCCTGCAGAGCTTCGTGGATTCCGGAGACCTCTTGAACGGCGAAGGCTTGAGTGAGATGCCGAGGGAAGAATTGGAAAAGGCTTTGGAAGGTGCAAAGAAAATAATACCGCAGGCAAAGATTCGCGGAGAGAGTTAAGGAGAGGACCATGTTTCAGATCATCAAGAGAGACGGCAAAGTCGTAGAGTTCGACTTAAGCAAGATTTCGGGAGCCATTGAGAAGGCTTTCATCGCACAGAAGAGAGAGTATAACAATCAGATCATTGATATGCTCGCGTTAAACGCAGTTTCAGACGCAGAGAAGAAGGCAGTTAACGGCAAGGTTGACGTTGAATCCATCCAGGACAGCGTAGAAGCTACGCTCCAGAGAATGGGTTATGAGGACGTAGCAAAGGCT
Source organism: Oscillospiraceae bacterium (assembly GCA_902780785.1). GTDB lineage: Bacteria > Bacillota > Clostridia > Saccharofermentanales > Saccharofermentanaceae > Saccharofermentans. The sequence continues at coordinate 54,870 of CACZGS010000009.1, forward strand.
TACATCCTTTATCGTAACCAGCGCGAAAAGATCCGTAACATGAATTCAGCTCTCTTGAACTACAAGAATCTTGTAGACAGCTATGTCAAGGTTGAAGACTGGCGTGTTAAGGAAAATTCCACAGTTACATATTCAGTAGGCGGCCTCATCCTCTCCAACTCCGGCGCTATCACAGCAAACTACTGGCTCTCTGAGATCTATGACAAAGAGATCGCAGACGCTCACAGAAATGCTGATATCCACATTCACGACCTCTCCATGCTCACAGGTTACTGTGCAGGATGGTCATTAAAGCAGCTCATCCAGGAAGGCTTGGGCGGCATCGTAGGCAAGATCACATCTGCTCCTGCAAAGCACCTCTCCACACTTTGCAACCAGATGGTCAACTTCTTAGGCATCATGCAGAACGAGTGGGCAGGCGCTCAGGCTTTCTCCTCTTTCGATACATACCTTGCTCCTTTCGTAAAGGTTGATAACCTCAACTACAAGCAGGTTAAGCAGGACATCCAGTCCTTCATCTATGGCGTTAACACACCTTCAAGATGGGGTACACAGAGCCCGTTCACAAACATCACTCTCGACTGGACAGTACCGAACGACTTGGCTGAGCAGAACTGTATCGTCGGCGGCAAGGAGATGGACTTCAAGTACAAGGATTGTAAGGCCGAGATGGACATGGTCAACAAGGCTTTCATCGAGATCATGATCGAAGGTGACGCTAACGGCCGTGGCTTCCAGTATCCTATCCCTACATACTCCATCACAAGAGACTTCGACTGGTCAGAGACAGAGAACAACAAGCTTCTCTTCGAGATGGCTGCAAAGTACGGTATCCCTTACTTCTCCAACTACATCAACTCCGACATGGAGCCTTCCGATGTACGTTCAATGTGCTGCCGCTTAAGACTCGACCTCCGTGAGCTCCGTAAGAAGTCCGGTGGTTTCTTCGGTTCAGGTGAGTCCACAGGTTCTGTCGGCGTTGTTACTATCAACATCCCGAGAATCGCTTACCTCGCAGCTGATGAGGAAGATTTCTACAAGAGATTAGACCACCTCATGGATATCGCAGCAAGATCTCTCAAGATCAAGAGAAACACAATCACAAAGCTTCTCGATGAGGGTCTCTATCCTTACACAAGACACTATCTCGGAACATTCAACAACCACTTCTCCACGATCGGTCTTGTCGGTATGAACGAAGCTGGCCTCAACGCTAAGTGGATCAGAAAGGATCTCACACACGAAGAGACACAGGCATTCGCAGCTGACGTTCTTAACCACATGAGAAATAAGCTCTCCGAATACCAGGAGAAGTATGGCGACCTCTATAACCTCGAGGCTACACCTGCAGAGTCCACGGCATTCCGTCTTGCTAAGCACGACAAGGCAAGATATCCCGACATCATCACGGCTAACGATGCTTCCGGCGTATACTACTACACCAACAGCTCACACCTTCCTGTCGGATACACAACAGACATCTTCGATGCTCTTGATGTTCAGGATAACCTCCAGACTCTCTACACATCAGGTACGGTATTCCACGCATTCTTAGGCGAGCGTCTCCCTGACTGGAAGGCTGCAGCTTCTCTCGTAAGAAAGATCGCCGAGAACTACAGACTGCCTTACTACACAATGTCTCCTACATACTCCATCTGCTCCGTACACGGATACCTCCCCGGCGAAGTTAAAGCTTGCCCTGAGTGCGGCGGCCCGACCGAAACATACAGCCGTATCACAGGTTACTACCGTCCGGTAAAGAACTGGAACGACGGTAAGCTCCAGGAGTTCAAGGACAGAAAGACATACAACACATGCGAGTCTTCCATGAAGCCCAGAACAGCTACTGTTACAGTCACAAAGGCAGAGGAGAAGGAACTTCCCGAGCTCCAGCCCGCACCTGACGCAATAGGCACAAAGCCGATGCTCTTCACAACACACACATGTGCTAAGTGCAAGGCAGTTAAGGCAATGTTCGACGAGCAGCGCTTCGACTACGATCTCATCTATGCTGATGATGACGCAGATCTCGCAAGACAGTTCGACATCGTTAACGTTCCTGTCCTCATCATTCCTGACGGCGACGGCGTTAAGAAGTACACAGACATCGGACCCATCAGACAGTATGTCAATGAGTGCAAAGGTATCAAGTCTTAAGGACCAGGTGATATAAGTAAGCGAAAAGCTCCCGCGCGGCAAACGCCCCGCGGGAGTTTTTATAGTTACACGCATGTAATTATTTTTTAGCATATTTATCACCTGTTGTCTGATAACCCTGATATAATTAATATGTCTAATTATGGGATAAAGGACGGTGGATACTATGAGAAATACTTTAAAGTTTTCACGCAGCGTTTTAGCAATCCTGGTCACGATCGGCGTGATCTTTTCCGTCATGCCGGGAAAGATCGTAAATGCCGCAAACGGTAAGGGTGATACCTATTACCTTTTCGCGAAACTCGTTGACGAGGAAAGCGGCACGAAAACAGCTGTTGATGCGTATTTCGGAAACAGCGCAACTGATGCTCACGATGGCTGTGAGTTCCTTTGTGCGCTTTATACGGGATACAGACACGACGAGAATTTTGTTGTGCCCGGAACTTACAGATTCTGTCTTAATGATGCTGTAGCAAGATATGACGGCAATTACGGTTCTTCACCTGATTATCTGTTGCTGGGCAGCACGCTTGTCTTCAACGACATCATGGTCTCTTCAAAAACTGAAAATACAGCTATCCTCGGCACTGGAGTTTATGGCGATGAGGCATATAAAATGATTGCCAATTACCTGCTTCAACATTCTGCTGATACTTTTACATACGAAGTAGGCACAAGCCAGATATTTAATATTTCAACAAAGGCTGACGGCACAGGTACTGTTTTCGAGACTGATGACCTTACAGTCGGCGGCAGAATAAACATCGGCATGAATTCACTTAATCCGGATAAGCCAAATGTTCTGCGCATAGCTAAGAACGGAACATTAACTGCCGGTGAAGAGAAGATAAAGGGTGCCGGAAATGCCATTCTGGAGATCGGTGCAGGTGCTACAGTTACAGGCGGCCTTGTTCTTTATGATACGGATGGCGTTACACCTTTTAACACATTTACGAATACTGAGACTTTCCGTTATGAAGGCGGCAAGTGGATCAGAAATACAAACGAAGGTCCTTTCAATGATTTCGGAGTCTTCTTTGATTATGAGAAAGAATATATCTTGGGCGAGATCGAGTATTCTGTTGACGGCCGTGAATGGAAATCTTTGGAAGGCAATGACAAGGACAGGGTCACTTTCGAGAGCCTCGGAAACGCAAAAGGCTTTTATGTAAGATTTACACTTGTTGCCACACCCAAAGATGATTCAGTTATTCTGGTAAATGGTGCTGTTCCTCAGGCACAGGCTAACGGATCAACCAAGATGTTCTACGTTGCGCGTAATGGTGATACCTGGGAAGGTAAATACGAAGTGGAATTCCGCCTTGGATTCGAACAGGGCATCTATTTTGTAAATGAGACCGGCAGCGATTTGAGCATCAGCTACGGCTTCACCAAGGATGCGCAGACAACAGCTGTCGGACAAGAGGGCATCGCTGCGTCTGCTCTCGGAACCAATAACGAATTGTTTATCAAGCTCGGTTCTTCTCTTGACCATCTGCAGGCAGAGATCCGCTGCACAACAGATGCAAACGATAACAGGGATTTCCATGCTGAAGAGAGCGACCTCTATTTCATGGAGAAGGGTTCCGGCTGGGATAAGGTATTTATCGTCCGCGTCAGCAAGCAGTCTGACGGCATAAGATTCGATGATCTTGGCGGCAAGATAACAGGCTTTACATATAAGCTTGATTCCGGCAATACCGTAACTTTTGACGGAAATTATATAGCTAAAGATATCTACGAGAACAGCAATACGATAACGATCGGCTACACCATTCCCGCTGATATTGTAATAAGCAATGTGATCGTAAAGTATAACGGTACTGAATTAATAAGCGGAAAACACTACGGTTTTGATCCGGACCATCCTGAGACGATCACTCTTAATAAGAATGGCGACTGGGGCAACTACTATGATATTGAATTCGTAACCGCTGACCCGCAGGAAGAGATGTTCTTCATTGAATTCCCTGACTCATCTACAGCAATCAGCCGCATCGATTATTCAACTGACGGTCAGGAGTGGCACACGGCAGGCGCTTCCGGCAACGGATATAAGATCGAGCTTGCGAAGAGCAATACATCCGTATCCGTAAAGGTATACCGGAATGTGGAGATCGGCGCCGAAGACAACTTAAATGCCACATTCCAGAGCATTGCCCAGGCAAATGCCGAGCCTGTTGAGATGACCGGTATCGGTTTTATCAACAATGAGTTCATGCTCACAAAACCCACCGGAGCGAATGCTGACTGGGCATACGGTTACATCGTTACGTTCACTTCAAACAGCAATCCCGCAAATGAACTCGCAAAGTATGGCGGATACAATGTAAGACTTGACGGTTATATCGGCATCTCTTACTATGTCGCTCTCGATCAGGGCATAAGGGATTCAAACACGAAGATCACATTCACACATGACAGCAGTGTTCCCGCACTCGCAAAGCAGGAAGTCGGATTTGACCAAGCCCGTTATGTAACTGTTGAGGGACGCGGCGATTATTATGTTTTCGATGTCAAGGTAGCTCCTTCTGACATGACTAAGACAATAACTGCTACATTAACGAATAAGGATTACACGTTGACGTTCAAACCGTTTACCGCAAGAGATTGTGTTAATGCTTATACAAGCAGCTCCGATCAGAAAGTAGCTGACCTTGCCAAGGCGATCAAGAATTACGGCTACTATGCGCAGCTTAAGTTCGGCCCCGCTGAACCGATATTTGAAGCAGATGCTTTAACACTTGTTGAGCCCGGTTATGAGAAGGTAACTGTCGGAACGATCCAGGACGGAATCAGCTACACAGGTTCTGCCGTTGTATTCCTGTCAGGCAACAAGCTCAAGCACTACTTCACGATCGAGAGCAATCCGGAGCTTTATACTTTCAAGATCGACGGACAGGAAGTTCAGAAGGTTTCCGAAGGCGACAAGCTCTATTCGATCACGACCGGAGAACTCAATGCAGCCGGACTTAACACGGGTCTTACTGTTGAGATCTATTACAACGGAACCAAGATAAAGACGTTCGTTTATTCTCCGATGAATTATGCAAAGTCGGTAACGGTCAATGCGAACACAACACCGGAGATGAAGAATCTCGCCAAAGCATTTGCTATGTACTATACAAAGGTAAATGCCTATAATAATGCTGTTAACCAGTAAGGGGAGCTATATGAACAAGAAAGCAGAATACGAAGAATTACGATATGAAGTGATCAGCTTTGATGCTGAAGACGTAATCGTTACAAGTCCTTGCAATACCGAGGGTGAGATATCGGGAGACTGATCAAAATGAAACTCAGAGCAGATTTTATTACACACAATTCATCAGACGAATCCTATCTCGTGCCGACTTCCGGCGCTGAGTTCTCAGGGATCGTAAAGGGCAATAAGACGCTTGGCACGATCATCGAACTGCTCAAGGAAGAGACAACGAGAGATCAGGTCGTTGCAGCAATGAAAGAGCGCTTTGAGGCACCTGAGGGAGCGATCGAGAGAGACGTTGACCGCGTCATCTCCGAACTCCAAAAGATAGGCGCACTCGAATGAGAGAATTGGTATACTAATGTAAACAAAACAAACGGGACTGTCTTAGGGCAGTCTCCGTTTTTTATGGGGGCTTATGCTGACCGGTAAATATGAGTTTGCAGGCAAAGTAGTGGAAGTGAATTCCCTTCATGGGAAAGTTCACGAATATTGTGCTGAATATCTGACTGACGTGCCAGCAGACTTCTCTGTCACCACCACGCAGGAAGACATAGATTACGAACGCGCGCGTTCTGAGCATAAGGGAAGTGCTGACGGGTATCTTGAAGAACTTGCCGTATACCGCAAGATCTCAGAGAAGATGCCTTCTTATGACACCATTCTTTTCCACGGATCGGTTGTTGCCGTAGATGGTGTCGCATATCTTTTTGCTGCCGCATCAGGCACCGGCAAATCAACTCATGTCGCTTTATGGCGCAAGTTCTTCGGTGAGCGTGCGGTGATGGTAAATGATGATAAGCCCCTGCTTCATATCGGTGACGTTGTTACCGCATATGGAACGCCTTACGACGGCAAGCACAGGCTCTCGAATAAGATCGCAGTGCCGCTCAAGGCGATATGCATTTTGACGCGCGCTGCGGAGAATTCCATCGTTAAGATCACTAAGGCTGAAGCATACACGATGCTGCTGCAGCAGGCATACCGGCCGAACGATGTTTTCGCGCTCCAAAAAACACTGACACTTGTAGATAAGATGGCTGAGAAGGTTGAGCTCTACAGGCTCGGCTGCAACATGGACATAGAGGCCGCGAAGGTCGCTTACGAGGGCATGAACAGGAATGAATAGTTTCGAAGAAGAGCTCGCGAAAAGCGGCAAGCTGGTCTATACGACAGTCGGCGTCAGCATGAGGCCGCTGATAAAGCAGGACCGCGATATCTCTATCATCGGGAAGCCCGACGGGCGCCTCAAGAAATACGATGTTGCTTTCTATAAGCGCCCCAACGGACAGTACGTTCTGCACCGCGTCGTAAAGGTGCTTGATGAAGGCTACGTTATCCTGGGCGATAACTGTCTCCGCAAGGAAAAGAATATCAGGGAAGACCAGATCATCGGCGTTCTCATATCGCTCGTCAGAGGCGGCAAAGAGATCGACCTGAACAGCTTCGGATACAAGTTCTATTCAAGGTTCTGGTATGCCGTATATCCCGTCCGTGTTATATTTATGAAAGCCAGAAACTTATTGGGAAGGCTCTACAGGAAATGCAGAACAGCGCGGTAAAGTGGCTTTATAAAGTGCCGGGTCGCAAGAAGATCTACATCGTCTTGCTCACTGTCGTTCAGTGCCTCTATGGTGCGAGCGGCGTTTTCTACGCGCTCTTTTTAAGAGGCATCGTCGACAGTGCAGTCGCAAAAGATAAAGACGGATTCATCTTCAATGCAGGCTGCATCATCGGGCTCGTCATCATCCAGCTTACATTAAATGCCGTCACCAGATGGCTGTCGGAATTATCGCGCGCGACATTCGAGAATCTCTTCAAAGAACGTGTTATGCATAACATCCTCAGAAAGGATTTCGGCAGGGTAGCGGCCGTCCATTCAGGCGAGTGGCTCAACAGGCTCACGAGCGATACTACGGTCGTTGCAAACAACTACACGGAGATCATTCCGGGCTTTGCAGGCATGGCGGTAAAGATGATATCTGCACTCGTCATGATCACGGTCCTGGATCTGAGGTTCGCACTCATAATCATCCCGCTTGGAATCCTTCTGGGACTTCTGACTTTTGCGTTCAGAAAGAACATGAAAAAGCTCCACAAGAAGGTTCAGGAGAAGGACGGTGACGTGAGGATCTTCATGCAGGAGAGGATCTCAAGCCTCATGGTAATCCGCTCATTTGCAGCAGAGGAACAGACTGAAGAGGAAGAGCGCCAGAAGACCGGTGCGCATAAAAAGGCGCGCATGAGACGCATGCGTTTCTCCAATATCTGCAACTTCGGTTTTGGAGGCGCCATGAACGGCATGTATATCTTCGGTGCCATCTACTGCGGCTACGGCATCCTTACGGGCACGATCTCATACGGTACCCTGACCGCCATAACGCAGCTCATAACACAGATCCAGTCTCCTTTTGCTAACATCACCGGATACCTGCCGCGCTGGTACCAGATGATCGCAAGCGCCGAGCGTCTCATGGAGATCGAGAGCTTTGATGACGATATCGTTGAGTCTTCCGAACCGCGCGAAAATGTTCTGTCATTCTACCGCGATTCTTTCTCTTCCATCGGCCTCGACAACGTCTCATATACTTACTATCCCGCTTCGAACAAAGTGGACAGCGTGGTCAAAGACAATATGCCGGTCGCAGTATCTTCTCTCACCATGTCTATCTCAAAGGGCGAGTATGTCGCATTCACCGGTCACAGCGGCTGCGGCAAATCAACAGCGCTTATGCTCCTCATGGGCATCTATAAACCTGATTCGGGAATGCGTTATGTCTCGCTGAAAGACGGCACTAAGCAGGAACTCTCTGCTGCGTGGCATCGTCTCTTCGCATACGTTCCGCAGGGAAATAAACTCATGAGCGGAACCGTCCGTGAGATAGTAAGTTTTGCGGATAAGTCATCTTCTGCTGACGATGCGCGCATCAATGAAGCGCTGAAGATCGCATGCGCAGATTCATTTATAAGCGAGCTGGATAACGGTATCGATACATTATTGGGCGAACGCGGAACGGGCCTTTCAGAAGGTCAGATGCAGAGGATCGCGATCGCACGCGCCATCTTCTCGGGTTCTCCTATTCTGGTCCTCGATGAAGCTACCAGCGCGCTCGATGACGCGACTGAGAAGAAGCTTCTTGAGAACCTGCGCGCGCTGACGGATAAGACGGTAATAATCGTAACACACCGCGCCGCCGCGCTCGAGATCTGCGACAGGAAGATAGAGTTCTAAAAAAGGCTGCCCTTACCGGACAGCCTTTGTTAATTCATTTTGTTATAAGTATCAGAGTTCGTCAGCAGGAACGAAAGGTAATTCGATTACGCCGTTGTCTGTGGATGATGTCGGTGTCGTTGTAGGCGCGTCCGGCTTCGGAGTAGGCGTAGCTGTTGCTGTCGGCTTAGGTGTGTTGGTTGCAGAACCGGAGCCTGAGCCTGAACCTGAACCTGAACCGCTGCCAGAATCAGTTGCGGCAGTAGTTGTAGTCGTTGTTGTATCACCGTCAGGTCTTACGATAACCTCACCCTCGTCAGTTGTGACTGAAGGCTCTGTCTCGGATTCTGTCGTGGTGGCCTCTGTGGTTGTCTCGGAAGATGTCGTGGTCTCAGTGGGAACCAGAACATCATTCTTTTTATTGCAGCCATGGATGATCAGCGCAACTACCAGTATGAGAACCAGAACGCCGCCGATGATCGAAAGTGTAATTGTCAATTGCTTTTTATCCATGTAAAGAATAATACCCTTAATAACAAAATACTGCAAATATTTTTCGAACACACCGGGCGAAATATGTTTATTTGGTTACGAATTAAAATGTAATAAAAATTTTTGAAAAAGTAGTAGTAGAATACGAGAAATAACTTAATAAGGTGTTTCGGTTATGGAAGACTATTCTTACGATCACAGTTTTGAGAGCGAACAGAGCAGCACCACGATCCTCGACTATCTCAACGAAGAAGCCGAGCTCGACAGAGTCGACTACGAGAACTTCCTAGAAGAGATCAGAGTCAGCTGATAAGGCATCCGTTCGCGGTTATTTTAAGTAATAAGGGGCATTAGCCCCTTTTTTAATGGGTGGATGACGGGAAATGGGGGCGTGTTCGGGTGTGCTTTTTCGTGTAATTATAAAAGTCGATTTTTGTCTTTGATTTTGCGGACAATTTACTATCCAAAAACCTGACTTTTTCAAAAAGTCAACTTTTTAGCTATGTTTTTGTCCCATTATTCAAAGCTAAAAGTTGACTGACGTTTTTTGAAATAATCAGTAAGGGATATCCATAGCAAAAAGCGAGTCATAAACCGCATGATTAATTTTGGTTGATAACATACTGAGGTCAAAAGGGATGCTGTCGAAGTTATATGTATTGATCACATCGAAATCCATGACCAATCCAGCGTTGGAATAGTTTGAGCATTTTGCCTGAAGTGACTGAGCGTAGTTTGAAAAGTTTTTCATGCCGAAGTGTTCGTGAATCTTACACAAATCGAGTTCTTTAATAAGAAATACGAAGTCAGGATAGATTGGATAGTTAAGGCCCTTTATCCAGATTTCAGGTTCGTACTTAAAAGGAATCTCCTGTTCTGTGTAGTATCTGGCGATATCGACTTCATAAGCAGAGCGATAGTAGGTGCCATTATAGAGATACTTTTTGTTATCCGGATAGAATGGGTCAGCATCGTTTTTGAGATTATTGAAAAATGCGCTGTCCATTATTATTGGTTCGTCATTGTTGTTCAGGTAGCTTCGAACAATCTTTCTGGGGGCGATGTCAGGAGGCGGCAGTCCGCGAAAAGCACTATTCCACAAGCCTTCATATTTAGACAGGTCACAAAGGAGCTCTTCTCTTTGCTGCGTAACTAGTTGGAGCTTTGTGCCTATTTTGCTGTCTGGCAGATAGATATGATTTTTAACGAGATAGACTTTCTTTGTAGTGCCTTTTACCTTTCGCTCGGACATCGTTACTTCCGGCAGCGCGGCCAGTTGCTGCTTGCAGTAATTGATCTTGAGGGCGAGGTATTCTTTTGGAATATAGGGTTCGAGAATGGTCATGGGGAACCTCCGTATACGGTGCTAAGCTGGTGAATATTATGGTGCCCTGATTATAAGGGGAAAGCTTGTCGGTTTTTCACGACAAAACACGACAAAAACCGACAAGGGGCGCGTGGAGGCTTTTTCTTAATTACATACAACCTATATTTTCTGCACAATGCGTACGGCATAAAATAATGCAATTCCCGACTTACATATCAAAGGGAGAGTTCTCATAATTAAAGTGTAAGAAAAAATTTAGCAATCCGGGCCGCGAAGGAGCGGTGGGTTGCCAGGCAATCGGGCACACGAAGAAGTGCCAGGTTGCCGGGATTTAGGAGGTCTCTTATGCTAAAGGATTTTGTTAAGGCAGCTAAGCCGGAAGACGAAGAGTTTACACAGAGATTGGAAGAGGCGAGGGCGAAGCTTTTCGCTGCCCAGATGAAGATAAAGGAAGCAGGACTCCCCGTAATGGTAGTTTTCGAGGGGTGGGGCGCGGCAGGAAAAGGCAGCGTCTTAGGAAAGATCATTAAGAATATCGATCCGAGATTTTTCAGGGTCAAGACTTTCCCGAAGCCGACGAAGGAGGAGCTCAGATATCCGTTCCTTTACCGCTACATGAAGGAAATCCCGGAGAAGGGCAAGTTCGCGTTCTATGACACCTTCTGGATGGAGGAGATCACGGACGCGCGTGTGGAGGATTATCTCGACGACGAAGAATATGAGGAGATGATCGATTCGATCAACAAGACGGAGAGAACACTTGTTGATAACGGTTACCTTGTAATAAAGTTCTTCTTCCAGATCAGTAAGAAGGAGCAGAAGGAACGCCTCGAAAAGCTCCTCGACGACAAGGATACGAAGTGGCGTGTCGACAAGGGTGACCTTTATGAAAACAAGCACTACGATGACTGCCTTGAGGTTTACGACCAGTATCTGAAGGATACGAACAATCCGACGGCGCCGTGGTACATCATCGACAGTAAGGATAAGAAGTTCGCAGAGCTTCAGGTGCTTGAGTTCCTGAATCAGGGAATCGAGACGGCATTGAAGAATCAGAACACGGCAGCGCCGATCCTGCAGAATGTTTTCCCTCTCAAGAAGACTCCGCTCCTTAAGGAGATCGAACTTAAAGACAAGACTCTGACAGACGAGGAGTATGAGGAGAAGCTCGATAAGCTCCAGGACGAACTCCGTGACCTGCACAACAAGCTCTACAGGAAGAAGATCCCTGTCATTATCTGCTATGAGGGATGGGACGCTGCAGGCAAGGGCGGCAACATCAAGAGGATCACGGGCGCGCTCGATCCGAGAGGATTTGAGGTGCTTCCGATCGCGAGCCCGGAGCCGCACGAGAAGAACAGACACTTCCTCTGGAGATTCTGGACGAGGCTTCCGAGGACCGGCCATATCGCGATCTTTGACCGCACATGGTATGGCAGGGTCATGGTAGAACGTATCGAAGGATTCTGTTCGGAGAACGACTGGCAGAGAGCTTATAACGAGATCAATGAGTTCGAGAAAGAACTTACCGACTGGGGCGCAGTCGTCATCAAGTTCTGGGTCCAGATCGACAAGAAGACACAGCTCAAGCGCTTCAAGGAGCGTCAGGCAAATCCGGAGAAGCAGTGGAAGATCACTGATGAGGACTGGCGCAACCGTGAGAAGTGGGATAAGTACGAGACGGCGATCGACGAGATGATCAAGAAGACATCGACCGAGTTCGCGCCGTGGTACATCCTGGAATCCGTCGACAAGAAGTATGCGCGTATCAAGGCGCTGGAGATCGTGGTCGACAGGATCAAGGAAGCGTGCGAGAAGGGCAGCAAGGACTAAAGCTGATACGCCGGTCAGGCGGATGATCACAAAGCGAAAATCATAACTGATGCCTACGGGAACTTTTTAAGTGCTCCTGCAGGCATTTTAACTGCTCAAAAAACGGGGGCAAAATGTAGGCAAAGTAGAATGAATAACGCGAAATAGAGCGTTTTTTGTCCAATTTGACTACCCCACACTTGACAGACCCGTGATAAAATAAATCTGTTAGTATATACCATAATTCGATTTTTACAAATACTTTTTCATAAATTTTATAAATAATTTTTTAGAAATTCTAAGAAAGGCAGGTTCGTATGGGCTTTAAGATTGGCGACAATATCGTTTATGCCGGCAGCGGCGTTTGTCAGATAGACGACATCAAAGACATCAGTTTCTTCAAAGAGAAACCTCAGAAATACTATGTTCTGAAGCCTCTCTTTGTAGCAAGGTCCCAGTACGTATACGTGCCGCTCAATAATGAGGCTCAGGTAAGCCGCATCAGACCTGTTGCTTCGAAGAAGGAAGCGATCGCCCTGATCGATAAGCTCCCGATCGATAACTGCAGCTGGATCGAAGACCGTAATGAGCGCAAGGCTACATTTACGGATATCATCGTTAACGGCAGCAGGGAAGATATAGTCGGACTGATCTATCTCATCAACAGACACGCGGAGAAGCTCGCCAAGGAAGGCAAGCATCTGAACGCACAGGACGAGCGTGCCCTGGTCGATGCGAGGAACAGGATGAACAACGAGATCGCAGTCGCTCTTAACATGGAACCTGACGGCGTTGCCTACATGATCCATGAGAAGACGGGACTGGAAGATTTCGCATAAAAGACGTTGAATACGGAGAAACCCGGTAAATTGGTATTAGTTATTGCAATATGCAAAAAGGTGTGATTTAATAACCGCAGTTTTGATTTAAGGAGATTCCTTATGAAGACTGCGGTTTTCTTTTATGCGTATAGCTATTACTACTACTTTAGGGAGACGAACTAAAGCGGCTTTTGCTAGCGCCTAAGAGAACCAAAGATATGATTTGATTTGAATAACGCTGCAGGGTACGCAAAGAGCCCCGCAGCGTTTTTTATTCAAGTTGAATCAGGTAGCAAATAGGGATATCCGAACCCTTAGAAGGAGATAATTAACATGATTGCAGTACTTAAGAACACGGCAACAAAAGAGCAGATCGCGAGCCTCATCTCATGGTTCGAGGATAAGGGCCTTAAGGTCAACGAGTCCAAGGGTGAGTTTTGCACTGTCTTAGGCCTCATCGGCGACACATCGACAGTAGATATCGACATGCTCCAGGGCCTGGATATCATCGAGAAGGTTACGAGAGTATCCGAGACATTCAAGAAGGCAAACAGGAAGTTCCATCCTGAGGATACGGTCGTTGACGTAGCAGGCGTTAAGATCGGCGGCGGCAATTTCGCAGTCATCGCAGGTCCCTGCTCAGTAGAGAGCGAAGATCAGATCATGAGCGCTGCAAGAGCAGTAAAGGCAGCAGGCGCTACGATCCTTCGCGGCGGCGCATTCAAGCCCAGAACATCACCTTACGATTTCCAGGGACTTCATGAAGAGGGCATCAGACTTCTTCTTGAAGCTAAGAAGGAGACAGGCCTTCCCATCTGCTCCGAGATCATGAGCCCTGAGCAGATCCCGGTTTTCGAAGATGTGGATTTCCTTCAGGTCGGTGCAAGAAACATGCAGAACTTCGACCTTCTTAAGGCACTCGGTAAGACAGGCAAGCCGATCCTCTTAAAGCGCGGTCTTTCCGCTACGATCAAGGAGCTCCTCATGAGCGCAGAGTACATCATGAGCGAGGGCAACCCGAACGTTATCCTCTGCGAGAGAGGTATCAGAACATATGAGACTTACACGAGAAATACTTTCGATGTAAGCGCTATCTCAGTATTGAAGCAGATCACACACCTTCCTGTCGTAGGTGACCCTTCACATGCAACAGGCAAGTCCAGTCTCATAAAGCCGATGTCCATGGCAGCGGTAGTTTCCGGCGCGGATGCTCTCGAGATCGAAGTTCACTGCAATCCGGAAAAAGCACTCTCCGATGCAGCTCAGCAGCTTACGCCTGCGCAGTTCGGAGAAGTAATGGAAGCAATTGCAAAAGCAAGAAGCATTCTGTGATCAATCGGGCGCTGATATTTGTCAGCGTCTTTTTTTATCAGTTCGAAAAGGAAGTGTATTTAAAATGAAGATGACAGTCGGTGTAGTCGGATTAGGCCTTATAGGTGCCTCTTTCGCAAAGGCTTACAAGAGTGATGAGGAAGCAACGGTCTACGGTTGGAACCGTACGAAGAGCATTACTCAGATGGCTCAGATGCAGGGAATCATTGATGAGGAACTGACAGATGAGAATCTGGGAAAGTGCGATCTCGTTATCCTTTCTCTCTACCCTGAAGCAAGCATCAACTGGATGGAAGAACATAAGGACCATTTCAACAAGAACGGCATGATAATCGACGCATGCGGCACAAAGAGACTTGTCTGTGAGAAGTGCTTTAAGATCGCCGAAGAGAACGGCCTTCTCTTCGTCGGATGCCACCCGATGGCAGGAACAAAATTCTCCGGCATGACATATGCAAGATCAGACATGTTCTTCGGCGCGCCGATGGTAGTAGTACCGCCGAGATTTGACGACATGTTCCTGCTCGACAGAGTAAAGGATCTTCTCTCACCCTGCGGCTTCGGAAGTTATCACTTATCTCACGCCGATGAGCACGATAAGATGATCGCCTTCACATCGCAGATGGCACACCTCGTCTCGAACGCATACATCAAGAGCCCTTCAGCAAGGAATCATAAGGGCTTCTCTGCAGGTTCATACAAGGACATGACAAGAGTCGCATGGCTCAACCCCACAATGTGGACACAGCTCTTTCTGGAGAACAGGGACAACCTGATCTTCGAGATCGACCATCTTCAGGAAGAACTCGCTAAATACAGGAAAGCATTGGTCGAAGAAGACTTTGACGGCCTCCGCGACTTGCTCGATGAAGGCAGAAAGATAAAAGAAGAGGTCGACGGTATATGAGAACAGTCCGCGTAAATGCAGCTTCACAAAGCTACGACGTCCTTATCGGCAAGGATGCGGTCACATCCCTCGGTGAGCAGGCAAAGACTCTTTGCCCCGGTGCTTTGAAAGCATTGATCGTATCTGAGACTAACGTTGCTCCGCTCTATCTGGATGCTGTTAAGGCACAGCTTGAAGGCGCAGGCTTTGAAGTCATTGATTATGTTTTCGAGGCCGGCGAACAGAATAAGAACATCAACGAGATCGCCGGCATGTGGAACAAGATGGCTGAAGCAGGCTTTACGAGAACAGATTTTGTTGTCGGTCTCGGAGGCGGCGTAACGACTGATATGGCAGGCTTTGCGGCTTCTACATTCCTTAGAGGAATCAAGGTCATACAGCTTCCGACATCGCTTCTTGCGATGGTCGACGCATCAGTAGGTGGCAAGACCGGAATCGACATTCCGATGGGCAAGAACCAGGTCGGCGCTTTCTGGCAGCCGTCACTTGTTATTGAGGATGTCTCATTCCTGAAGACGCTTCCTGATGAAGTATTCACAGAGGGTATGGGCGAGGTTACCAAGCATGCTTTCATAATGGATCTTGAGCTCCTTGCAAAGCTTGAGGAAGCTGCAGGTGACATCAGATCTGACGAGGATCTTTTGGAAGAGATCGTTTACATGAATGTTGCTGACAAGGCAAGTGTTGTAGGCGAAGATGAGCACGATAACGGCAGACGCCAGACGCTTAATTTCGGTCACACGGTTGGCCACGTTATCGAGCGCGACAGCGGCTTTGCAAAGCCTCACGGAATCTGTGTTGCAAAGGGCATGGGAATCATTATCGATTCATGTGTAAGAGCCGGAACATTGGCCATTGAAGATGCTGACAGAATGAAGGCTCTCTTAAAGCTCTACAAGCTCCCGGTAAGTGATGACATCACACCCGAAGCGATCGTTGAAGGTGCCATGAACGACAAGAAGAAACGCGGTGACACTTTATCGGTTATACTTGTTAATAAGATCGGTCAGGCCGAGATCAGAAAGATGAATAAAGAGGAGTTCCTGAAGTTTTTATCCGTATGAGAATAGCTTGCAGAAATCTTAATCTTGATATCAAAGCGCCGCTCTCGAAGTCGGTCTATCACAGAGAGCTCATTATAAATTTCATGCTCGGCGCAAGGGGCGGATTCCTTGACGATTCCGCTAATGACAATGACGATATCAGAGCCACCAAGTCATGTCTCAGAGCTCTCGAAAAAACTGACTCTGAAGAGTTAATCCTTAACTGCAACGAGAGCGGATCGACGCTCCGTTTCATGATCCCCGTATCACTCGCGGCAAAGTCTTCAAACGTTAAGAAACTTATCTTCAGGACGCGCGGAAGACTTATCGACAGGCCCATAAAAGAGCTTGCTGACTGCCTCGCACCTTTTGGCGTTGAGATAACAAAGAACGCTGAAGCAAATGAGATCACAGTTACGGGAAATATAGAGCCCGGTCGATATGTTATCGACGGCAGTGTTTCCTCGCAGTATATATCAGGCCTCCTGATGGCGCTTTCCTGCTTTGATAAGGAATCCGTTATAGAGGTCACCGGAGGCATCGCTTCTGTCCACTATATCGAACTTACGACTGATGCGCTCGCCAAGTACGGTATCAATATCGTAAAAGAAGGCAACACTTATAAGGTACCCGCAAAGTCAATAAATGAAGCACCTGACGGAAACTTCGAAGTCGAAGGCGACTGGAGCAACGGCGCATTCCTGCTTTGCCTTGGAAGCCTTATTCACGGCGGTTCCGCAAAGATATCAGGCTTGAGAACCGATTCAGTTCAGGGTGACCGCGAGATACTCCATTTCTTAAAGCTTGCAGGCGTTACTTTCCTTAATGAAGGCGATACGTTCTTCGTGATGGACAGTCACATAAACACGGTAAGAAAGATCCTTGAGATGGACTGCAGCGACATTCCCGACATCGTTCCCTATATGGCAGTAGTCGGTGCGTTCAGGGCTGAAAAGACAGTTCTTAAGGGCATTAAGCGCTTGAGGATAAAGGAGTCTGACAGAGCGAAGGCGATAACGGAAATGTTATCTGCAATAGGCGGAAAAGTTACGCTCGAAGAAGACATTATTACGATAGAATATATAGATAAGATCAACGGTGATATCGTGCTTACTTCATCGGGTGATCACAGAATGGCTATGGCGGCAGTGTTATGTGCGGCAGCCACCGGCAAGGATATCGAATTGGATGATATCGATTGTCTCAATAAATCTTTTCCTGAGTTCAGGAAAGTAGTGGAAGAGGAGATGATCTTAAGATGAGCATGAGCAGTACATATCAGGGCGATGCCCTCGACATAATGATCTACGGCGAGTCTCACAGCGAGGCGATCGGCGTTTATATCAACGGACTTCCCGAAGACGTAACACCTGATGCTTCCAAGACTGCAGCTTTCATGGCAAGAAGGGCTCCCGGCAAGAATGCTTGGTCCACACCCAGAAAAGAAGCTGACGAAGTTATTTTCGAGTGCAACGGCGCAATGCTTCACGGATATATCATCAACACAAATACAAAGCCCAAGGACTATTCATCTATACTGAACTGCCCGAGGCCTTCGCATGCGGATTATGCGGCAACACTTCTTTACGGCGACGAGGCTTCGAAGTCAGGCGGCGGGATCTTCTCCGGACGCATGACCGCACCTCTTTGCATCGCAGGTTCCATCGCTTTGCAGGAGCTCAACAAGAGAGGCGTTCAGATCAGCGCGCATCTTAAGAAAGTCGCAGGAGTAAGTGACGATTCTTACTTTGATCACGGCGTAAACGACGAAGTCTTCAGGAACAGACTGGCGATCGTCGAGAACAAGGATTTCCCTGTCGTAGACGATGCAAAGGGCGAACTCATGAAGGAGAAGATCGAGCAGGCAAGACAGGAAGGCGACTCTGTGGGAGGCGTCATCGAATGCGTTATCTACGGTTATCCGGAGGGTATCGGAGGTCCTATCTTCGACGGCATCGAGGCTAAGCTTGCGCAGATCCTTTATGCAATTCCCGCAGTTAAGGGCGTTGAGTTCGGCAACGGATTTGAAGGCTCTGATCTTAAGGGGTCGGAGAATAACGATGCATTCACTTTTGACGACGAAGGCAATCTTACTTTGAAGACAAATCACAGCGGAGGAATCCAGGGCGGCATAAGCCTCGGTGACGTTGCTCCGATCGTATTCGATGTCGCAATGAAGCCCACACCTTCCATCTCCAAGACACAGGAGACGGTCGATATGGCAGCGCATAAGAATACAACGATAAATATCGAAGGCAGACACGATCCGTGTGTCGCACCCCGTGCGGTTCCGGTCGTTGAAGCCGCAGCAGCTATAGCACTTTACGATCTTTTGCTCGTATCAATGTAATGGGGAGGAGAACTTATGTCCGAGAGACCTGACTTAAACGAACTCAGAAAAAAGCTGGACGGTATCGACAACAGCATACTTGATCTTCTCGAAGAGAGAATGGCCACATGCCGCCAGATCGGAAACTACAAAAGAGAGAACGGTCTGGACGTATACATTCCTTCAAGGGAAGAAGAGAAGTTCCGGGCTTTGGAGGAGATCGCGGGATTCGAGAGCAGACCTTATGTAAGAGATCTTTTCAAGACTCTCATGGATATCTCGAAAACACACCAGAACAAGCCTGCGTTCGGCGTCTTGGGAAGAACTCTTGCACATACATATTCACCTGAGATACACAGTCTTTTCGACTCATCCTACTCATATTCGGTAATAGAGCGCGAGCCCGAAGAATTGGAGACACTCTTTAAGAGCGGCGTTTTCAAGGGCTTCAACGTTACGATCCCTTACAAGAAAAATGCATGCGCAATGTGCGATGAATTAGACGATGCTTCTAAGACAACGGGCAGCGTTAACACGGTTCTTTTCGAAGACGGCAAAGTAAAGGGATGGAACACCGACTACTTCGGATTCATATACATGCTTACGAGAAAGGGCATTTCCGTAAAGGATAAGAAGGTCCTCGTGCTCGGCACTGGCGGCGCCGCATCCGCAGTTTTCTATGCTCTCAACACATTGGGCGCGGCAGAGACTTATGCGTGCGACCTTGAGACAGATATCAATTATTCCAATGTTTACGACAGAGCGGGCGATGCTCAGGTCATCGTCAACTGCACACCTGTCGGAATGTATCCGAAGGTAGATAATTCGCTTCTCGACCTTACTAAGTTCCCTGCGCTCGAAGCTTGCGCAGACGTTGTTTACAACCCTTCAAGGACCAGGTTCTTACAGGATGCGGAAGCTCTCGGACTTAAGACATGCGGCGGCCTTGCAATGCTCGTTGCACAGGCTTACAAGTCTTCAAGAGTCTTCGCGGGCGATATCGCAGGCGCTGAAGCTTTGGGCAATCCCGACAGCGATAAGGGCGCGGCATATGTTCCTGACGAAGCAGCAGAACTCATTGAGAAGGTAATCAAGATCCTGGAAAACCGCATGCGCAACATCACCATCATCGGCATGCCGGGTTCAGGCAAGTCACTTCTCGCGAGAAATATCGCAGCAGTTACAGGCCGTACGCTTGTTGACCTTGATATCGCTTTTGCAGAGAAGTTCGGACAGACTCCTGCAGAAGTCTTGAATGGTCCCGGCGAAGATGCATTCCGTGAGATGGAGTGCGAGATCGCTGCAGAGTTCCTTCCGAAGAGCGGACTTGTTATCTCTTGCGGCGGCGGTATAGTTACACGTGACGTCAACAAGTTCTATGTGCGCTGCAACTCAAACGTATTCTATCTTGAGCGTCCGCTTACGGCACTTACTGATAAGAACAGACCGATATCACAACTCCACGGCGTCGAGAAGCTTTACGAACAGCGCAAGGACAAATACGAGTCCTGGTGTGATTACAGATTCTTCTACGACAGATTCGAAGAGAAGAATGATTTCTACGACAAAGCAATTTCGGACATCCTGGGAGCCTTGAAATAATATGAAGATACTCGTGCTTAACGGACCTAACCTCAACATGCTCGGCATCAGAGAGCCCGATATCTACGGCGCTTCGACATACGATGACCTGATCTCCATGATCACTTCCCACTGTGAGAAGAACGGCATCGAAGTTAAGTGCCTCCAGAGCAATCACGAGGGCGATCTGGTCGACTATATCCAGCAGGCTTATTTCGACAAGGTAGACGGAATCGTAATAAATCCGGGCGCTTACACGCACACGTCAGTCGCGCTTCTGGATGCATTGAAGGCTGTTCAGATCCCTGCAGTTGAAGTGCACATCTCCAAAGTAAACGAGCGCGAAGCATTCCGCCAGATATCCTATGTCTCATACTATTGCTCGAAAACCATTACGGGCAAAGGCTTTGACGGTTATATCGAGGCGATAGATTTTCTTAACGGCGCGAAATAAAATCAAATCAGAAAACTAGTGAAGGTGCAGTCCAAAGCTGCACCTTTTTTATGTAGCAAGCATCTTTGCGATGTAGTATTATCTAATTTATGAAGCAAATAATATTGGGAGGATAATAATATGGCTAAGTTTTGTACCAACTGCGGAAGTCCGGTTAGGGATACTGCAGCTTTCTGCGCTAAATGCGGAACAAAGTTGAATCCTACACCTGTTGAAGCACCCGAAGCTGCTGCAGCTCCTGTTGCTGAGGCAGCACCCGCACCTGTAGCTGAGCCTGTTGCAGAAGCAGCTCCTGCACCCGTTGCAGAACCCGTTGCAGAGGTGGCTCCTGCAGTTGAACCCGTAGCTGAGCCCGCACCTGTAGCACCTGTAGTTGCTGCAGCCGCAGCTCCTGTTGAGGCAGCACCCGTTGCTGAACCTGTTGTAGAAGCAGCTCCTGCACCTGTTGCTGAACCTGCTCCCGTTGTTGAAGCAGCACCTGCACCCGCACCTGTAGAAGCAGCACCTGTTGCAGCTCCCGTTGAGGCAGCGCCCGCAGCAGCTCCCGTTGAGGCAGCGCCCGCAGCAGCTCCCGCACCTGCACCTGCTCCTGAAGCACCCGTAGCAGCTGAGCCTATCCCATTCGAAGCACCTTCCGGTCCGGTTCCCGTACCTGCTGCTGTTGATCCTGCAGTAGTATCTCCTAAGAAGAACAGCAAGGTCGGACTTATCATTCTCTTTGCCGCAATCGGTGTTGTAGCATTGGCACTCATCATTTTCGGCGTAGTCCTGGTTATCAATGGCGGCTTGGGCGGCAATATCCTTCAGCGCATCGAGAAGAAGGATGCAGTCAAGGAAGGCAAGAAATACACTATCTACGATGAAGACTTCAACGATTACATTGAAGAAGCAAGATGGTGGGATTATGAAGATTATATGGATAAGCCCGGCGTTTACAGCACAGATGCCGAGACATTGGCATTCTCCATCGAAGTTAACGATGATGCTGATGAAGAGATCTACTATGCTTACTACTACAGCAAGGATAAGGAATTCGACAAGGATGAATTGTCCAAGCCTATCTTCTCCGACGATATAGTTCCTGTTGAGTATTACAACGGCAAGATCTATTACAACGTTGACTGCTCCAAGAGCATCAAGAAGGGCTATTACGTAGTAATCGTAGCTTCCGATGATTCTCTCAAGAAGCCTTACGCCGTAGCTTACTGCGAAGTTAAATAAGGTTTTCAACGATTGATCTTACAAGAGGTTGTCTTAATTGAGGCAACCTCTTTTATTTTCGTGTGCTATAATCTATCGGCAAGAGTAATAGAAATAATTAATAAAAGGAAAAGGAAATAAGATCATGGGATTTAGGAAATCTTTGGTAGCAGCAGTTCTTGCATCTGCATTGATCCTGGCCGGTACAGGTTGTTCAAAGAAGATATCTTCAAGCGATCCTTCAGAGCCGAATACCGTTGATGTCGTTGATACGATGTCTTATGGCGCCATCGATGCGAAAATGCGTGAATATACTTTCGGCATAAACGAATATATGAGAGAGCATGCCTCTGAAGTTAAGCAGAAGACAACGAACGGTGCAACTTTAGGCGGTGTTAAGGCTGTCTGCACCTACACGTTATCTCCTGATAACAAATACGAATCACTCCAGATGGAGAAGAGCGTTGAGAACGGCGTCCAGTACGACGAGTACTTCAATATGGGCGATTCGATCTTCATTACACGTACAACGGTTTACAATGACGGTAATTTCGATCCTGTCGATAAGTACTACATCATTGACGGCGTCCTTTATAAAGTGGACATTACCGATCAGACCGTAACACAGCTTATGGCTCTTAATGACCCTGCAATTGAAGAAACGAAAGCAAATATAGATATCTATCTATCTTTCGAAGAGATAAGAGCACTTTATGCCTGATCTGACGACAGAGAAAACAGATAAAGGATATACATTAGGGGAGGGCGTCAGAGACGGTCTCCCCATTGGTTTAGGTTACCTGTCGGTATCTTTTACCTTTGGTATACTTGCCGTATCCAAGGGCCTTTCCTGGATCCAGGCAGGCCTCATATCTCTTTTTAACGTCACATCGGCAGGCCAGGTCGCAGGCCTCGGAATAATGACTACAGCAGGCGGCATCCTTGCAATGATAATATCCCAGATCGTTATCAATCTGCGTTATTCACTGATGGGCATAGCCCTGTCGCAGAAGGCCGACAAGTCCATGACGCCGCTCCTCAGGATCCTCCTGGCATACGGTATCACGGATGAGATCTTCGGTGTCGCAGTAAGCAAGGATAAAGAATTCGGCGCGAGATATTTCTTCGGACTTACAATCCTTCCGGTATTAGGCTGGGTTGCAGGCACCGTGATCGGCGCCATCTTAGGCCAGGTATTCCCACCGTTTTTGACAAACGCCCTTGCAATAGGCATCTACGGTATGTTCGTATCGATAGTCATGCCTAAGGCAAAGCACAACAAGGTTATCCTTGCAAGCTCGCTCCTTGCATGCATCGTATCCTGCGTGTTCTTCTATGTTCCGGCACTTTCAGAGAACGTCTCACAGGGCTTTGCGATAATCATCGCGGCTGTTGTTGCAGCGCTGGCAGGTGTTTTCGCGCGCAAAAAGCTCGAAAACAAGGCCGGAACGGTAACTGCGATCGTATTAGCTGTAGTTCTAGCCATAGTCATCGCGGTATTAGCACCTTCATATATCATGCCTGAGACCTCTGAGGTTGCTTTCAACGGCGCCAACGGGTCTCTGGACAGCAAGATCTTCGTGCCGCTCCTTATCGTCATGGCGGTAACGACATATCTTGTCCGCATGATCCCGTTCACCTTATTCCGCAAAAAGCTCGAAAAGCCTTCCATCAAGGCCTTCTTCGACTATATCCCTTATACGGTCCTGTCAGCCATGACGTTCCCGGCGATCCTTTATGCCACGGGTTCGATAATATCCGCGGCGATCGGATTTGTTGTAGCCCTGATCCTCGGATTCTTCGAGAGATCGCTCATAGTGGTTGCCGTAGGCGCGTGCCTCGCGTCACTTGTGGCCGGCGTGGTCATGATGTACATCTGAAAACAATAAAGGCTGCCTCATAAGAGACAGCCTTTTTACTATGGAGCCCCTATCCGGACTTGAACCGGAGACCTCATCCTTACCATGGATGCGCTCTACCTGCTGAGCTATGGGGGCAAGTCAAAGCCTATGAAGTATAACACAGTAACAGGGCGTTGACAATAAATCTTAGGGTCAATCCCCATTTATAAGTTGACAACTGAACACAAAGATTATACAATCATTGAGCAATTTTAAGAACACGGAGAAGTCGCCTAGCCTGGTCGAGGGCGCACGACTGGAAATCGTGTAAACCCCAAAAGGGTTTCGAGAGTTCGAATCTCTCCTTCTCCGCCAAAAAGAAACCTCTCAAGCATTTGCCTGAGAGGTTTTTATTTTTCAAGGATTCTCATCTGCATATGAACATGCCGTAATCTTTGGGCAGATCTATGGCGCCGCCGGAGACATGCTCTGCAAGAATATCTCTTATCTTCTGTTCCGGAAGGCTTAAAACAGATTTAAATGATGTCAGACTGCGAAGGTAAGCCACCAGATCTTCTGTTTCAGTGATGTGAAGAGAGTCTTCGTAAAAAAGCGGAGTGACATCGTTAAAGGCTGTTTGCAGTCTTGCGACGCCATTTTGCATCGTAAAGATATGATTCGGGTTGAATTCCTCGCCGCCAAGCCTGAACCACTCAGCAAGCCTGTCGGTAAAATTGTTCTCGCCCAGTGTAGCGCAGTAGAACACCCCGCCATTCTTCAACACTCTCCGCACCTCACGAAGACCTTTATTAAGATCCGGTACATGATAGAGCATCGCATTGGCTATCACCACATCAAATGTGTCATCGTCAAAAGAGAGTGACTGAATATCCTCTACACGGTATTCCACATTATCACGTTCACCGAGATTTCTTTTCGCAGTCTCCAGCATTCCTTCTGACAGATCCGTAAGAACAAGCCTGACGCAGCGTGCCACCAGGTCATCGTGGCCAATCCACAAAGATCCTGTGCCGCATCCGAGTTCCAGGACATTCATTCCTTCGCGTATGTCGTAGTTGGAAACAAGCCAGGGTGTATATCCCTGCTTGTTAGCGGAATACTTATTGTGAAATTCGATCCTGATATCCAACCCTTTTGATGTCGCATACTGTTCCTTCACAGTTGCAGCATCATTTAAACTGCCGATCTCCACTTACTTTGGCTCCTGTTTCCACATCGAAAAATGGAATCCTTTTGATTATACCATTTACGGGCGTTCAGTATTTGATGAATTCTTCTTTATTGCCCGCGAAAACATTCATGTCGATGTAAGCCTCTTTGCCGTCATAACCTTTGAGCCTGTGCCTGTTCGAATACTGCCAGAACATCCAGTTAACATCGCTTGGCACTTTGGAATAGACACTTCTGTACCACAGACCGCAGTCTTCAAAAGAGCCTTTAACGATCGTCTTATAAGAGTTCTCGCTTACGTAGATCACAGGCTTCATGCCGTATTCTTCCGTCAGGATATCGACCATTGTTCTGAGCTCTTTCCTGACCGCACCTACATCGATAGTGTCTTCTGATGTGAAGCTGCCGTAATACTCGACATCGATCACAGGTGGCAGCATGTTATCAACGGGATCGACCATATCGATAAAGTTCTGTGCCTGAGTTTGACCGGCAGACTCGAAGCTGAAGAAATGATAAGCGCCAATCCTGATGCCTGTTTTAGAGGCTTCCTGCCAATTCCGACTGAAGCAACGGTCCTGTGACGATGAGCCCTCAGTAGCTTTTATATAAGCAAAATCAATATCCCGGGAGGCCAGCAAAGGCCAGTCGATATTTCCCTGATAAGAGGAGACATCAACGCCTTTTACAGTAAATCCGTTTAGTTCCGGATTGTTGATATGTATCAGTCCGAAATAGAGCGAGCATGCCGCAATGAGCGTGACGGCCAGCAAAATACTTGCTGTAATGATTACAGCCTTAAGGTTTTTCTTCATGTTCTTTATGAAGTCTTACCCGAGAGATTCGGTGACCAGCTCCAGCATAAAATCGCCAAAGTCTTCTGAGAGCGTATCAACAACCGTATATTCAAGGCCGTTATAAGCACCAAGTATGACTCTCGGCTCGTTATCGCCATTCAGAGTTGAATAGTCGAGATAGACCATCGAGCCGTCACCACAGTTGAAGATAGGGATCCATTCATTGGGAAGACCGTATTCGAATCTGTCATTGAGGGCATAAGCGACGGAATTGCCTTCCAATTCGCCGGAAGTATCAAAAGGTTCAATACCGAATATTTCAGTTCCAAAAAAGGAAAGATAGCCGTACTTTTTATAGAAATCTGTTAACTGCGCGGAGAACTTTACGCCGAGCAATTCCTCAGCCTTTTTGATCTCTTCTTCGTTCTTACCACCGGCGGTGGTGTAAAACTTACACTGCGGAGCTAATTCCATAGCTTTTTCGTAATTAGAGTAACTCATGTTCTCCTCCTTGTTCGAAAGATATCTTATCCATACAACAATTTTAAATAAACATTCGACAAAAATCAAAAGTCTTTGAAGCCCTCGTGTTATACTTTATCTGTCAGTAAGAACGATCCTTCTGACTTTTTAGCACAAAGGACAACATTGTATTTACAGACTTATGGGGGTGCGTATCATGATCGACAGATTCGCTGAATGGGCAAACAACGCCGGCTTGATCGTTCAGAGAGCTGATGAGCCTATTAGTTTTTCCGAAGGTGTTTTGTCACGTTATAAGAATATTCCGGAGGAATGGTTCAAGTTTATGGAGAGCTTCAATTCCATAACGAACGAAGCCGAAGATGTGTATTTCCTTACCATTGATTACTTTGCTGACAACTGTTCCTACTTTGAAGATATCAGCCTTGATGCTGCTGACGGCGACGATGAATGGACCGCATCGATCAAGGCTTTCTGGGACAAGACGCTGCCTATAGTTATGGGCGTCGGAGGAGACTATCACTACTACGCTATCGATCTGGAGACAGGCGAGGTTGTTGAAGGCTGGGAGCCGGAATTTGAAGATACTTCTGTAGTGGCCGGAAGCTTTTATGAGTTCCTCGAAAAGCTCATGTCCGGCGAGATAGTCCTTGGCATCTGATATTAATAAGGGAGCGAAAAAGTATGTTGCAAGATTTTGAGAGCGGCTTTGTAACAGAAGAAACCGAGATTACCGTTTTGCTTAAAGACAGCAGTAACGGCGCAGCGGTCCTGGGCGATTGGCTTAGACCGTCAGTAAATTTCCTTGCTTCGATCGATAACGATACCGGAGAGATGATCAAGGAAGAAGGACGTCTCGAGTGGTTGATAAAAAAAGATCCTGACAGAAAAGGATGGGGTTATGACTTTGAGCAGTACGGAATATACAAGCTCCTTGTCAGAAAGTGCATTCCCAGGAAACTGGAATCCTTTGAAAGTGCGACTTTGAACAACTGCTATATGATCGTCAAAGTTCTGGAAGAGAATGTTCAGAACGATAAGCTCCTTGAGTATAAAGAGTATCTTTCGAAGCCTGTAGAGATAGATACGCCTTATGGCAAGTTTGTTCTGGACAGATCCATGTCATGGTTTGAAGGTGAGATCGAACTGAACGGTTTGGATTTTACGGCTTTCCTTGAAACCGATGAAGACAATGGTGAGACAGCGGAACTTGCACTCAAGGTATTCTTAAAGACTGCAGAGAATTTCGAAGACTTTGACCGAAAGAATAAGGAATTTGCAGCAGATAATCTTCTTGATCTTGCACATGAATGGCAGGAGAGCGATGAGGGCGAGAACGAGCCGCTTACCAGAGAGCAGTTTATCGAAGCAATCGGTGTGTCGGAGTGGACGGTAACCCCGTACGGAAACATGACTTTGTATTATTATGACGGTGACATTTTCTGGGGCCACGCAATAGAGATAAACATCGACGAAGACGGCACCATTGAGGATGCTGATATAGCAGGATAAACACATGGAATTTGATCAGTTGATAAAACGCATAAATGAGTTAAGCAGGAAATCCAAGACCGAAGGCCTAACGCCTGCCGAGAAGGCTGAACAGACAGAGCTTCGCAACCAGTACAGGGCGCTTGTGGTCGGCAACTTATCTTCACAACTTGAAGGTATTAAGATCAAGCATCCTGACGGCACGATCACGGATGTGAAGAAGAAGCAGTGATCATTTGGAGAAATCGAAAATGAGAGGCAGAGAGATCAACTATACATTTTGGGGCGAACCGATAGATACTAATTGGTACGAATGGTATCTGGCCGTTAGAACGCTCTTTGAGAAATACGGCCTTAAGATTACTCATTATGGAATTAGCAGCGCTTCTTATTCTCCGGATAACGTGGTTACTGCCAAGCGCAAGGAAAAAGAATTGATCAGAATACTCCAAAGCGGTGAAGTTCCGAAGACTATTGAGTGTTATTCAGTGCCCAAGGATTTTATAACAGTAATAGGTGATTCGCGTTTATCATGTATAAGAACGAAGAATTTCATTTCGGTTTTTTATAATGAGGATCGTATAGATGGCATCGATGAAAATGACATCATGGAGATGAAAAAATATATTAGGTTTAAATCAGGAGAAGTCTTTTCCTCCTATAGATATGGTACGGCTGGCTATTCTTATGACCAAATACATGGAAAATTTGATGATTTCGAGCACATAAAAACAATAGAGGGCTAATACATAACATGGGATTTATAAGCAACATAGCAGGCACTATTTCAGATTCAATCAACTCGGAAATCAATGACCAGTATCTTGAGGCGTTCAGAACCGATTCATTAGGGCAGAACATGCTTGTAAAGCGTGCACACCGTCTTAATTCCAACGGACGCAACCAGGGAAGCAGCGACATCATCTCGGCAGGATCCAAAGTCCTCGTTCCTGAAGGCACATATGCTCTCATGATCGACAACGGACAGATCGTCGATACTGTTACCACGCCCGGTCTGTACACTTGGGAAAACTCATCTTCAGGCTCTGTTTTGTCCGGCGGACTCAAGAGTGTTGTGGGAGATGCTTTCGACAGGTTCAGATTCGCAGGCGAAGTCACGAAGAGCCAGAAGATCTATTACGTCAATGCGCTCGAGATAATGAATCAGACCAGCAAGGAATTCCTTAATGTCATGTATCCCGACCCGATCTACGGCAATCTGTATTTCAAGTTCAGGATAATGTTTTCGTTCAGGATCGTTGATCCTGCTAAGTTCTTTAAAAAGACCGGCAAGGATACTACCGTATACGATTACATGGGCTCTGAATACAGCCCGAAAATGCCTTTCCTTGAAGTGCAGGATCACATGGAGGAAGCGCTCAACCGTTGTGCCAAAGACGGCAAGGTTCCTTTCCCGCAGCTTCTTTCGAATAAGAGCATACTTAAAGATGCCGTAAATGAGACGGTATCAAAGATGTGGCGCGAACAGCGCGGAATGGTCGTTGAGTCGATCGCACTGACCGATCTGACTCTTGATGAGGCTTCGAGGAACCGTGTCGAGCAGTTCGATTCGGCAAAGATCTTTGCTGATGATCCTGCTGCTCTCGGTGCTATGGTTGCTTTAGGACTTACGACAGCTTCGCAGTTGGCAGCCGCAAATCCTGCAGGAGCTGCGGGTGGCTTTGCAGGCTTAGGAATGGCAGAAACGGTTTCCTCTAATGTTGTTACAGCCCGTTCCTTAGCGAACGCAATGAAAGGCAACACAGCCGGAAATGCACAGACTATAACCGGTCCTGAGACATGTCCGTTCTGTGGAACACCGCTGTCCTCACAAACAGTTCTGGACCGCTGTCCGGCATGTGATGCAGACATAAGGTCTTATTATTCTTAACAGTAAAGAGAAGAAAACAATCGATTGGGGAAATAGAAAATGGCAGAAGAAATATTGGTATTGATGGCTGATCTTGATGATGAATCGCAAAAGATCATGGGCGGATGGTATGACAAGCTCCGGGCTGAAGGTTTTACCGGAGTGCAGACACAAGGTCTTCCGTTTCACATCAGCCTTGCAAGTTTCGCGCTCGATAAGGAACAGGAAGTTGTTAACGAGATGAAGGAACTTGCTGAGAAGTTCACTTCAATACCGGTGCATATCAGCCATATGGGTTTGTTTGCAGGAGGCAAAGTGCTTTATGCTGCTCCTGACATGAATCCTGCGGGTTTGCTGGATATGCGCCAGGCTATCAAGACAGAAACCAAAGAGAACTTCATATGGACTCCACACGCAACGATTATTATTGACGAAACGGCGACGATACAAAAAGCATTGCCGGTCTTAGTGGAGAATTTCCAGCCTTTCATGGGAAAGATAACAAGACTTCATCTGTGCGCTTTCTGGCCGACAAGAGAGATCGCTGCCGTTTATCTGAAGGATAAACAGGAGGACACTATATGAAGAGAAGGATTATTGCGCTCCCGTTGGCGCTTATAATGATTCTTTGTATTTCCACGGCTTGCGGCAAGAAGAATTCCAACGACAAAAGTGATTCACAGACTTCAAAGACTCCGGTTGAAAGCAACGCTGTTCAAAACGGTGAAGATACTTATGATAATCCCTTCCAGGTGAGCTTGGATGAGATCAAATCAATGAAAGTGGTCTTATCCGGAGAGAATTACCGGATCTATAACGGAACATTCTGTGACAACGTTATTGAGGCCAGATGGTGGGATTATGAATCCACAATGAGCAGCCCGGGTGTTTACAAAATAACAACTAAGACGTTGTCGTTTTCAATAGAGGTCAAACCCGAGACAGAAGCCACTGTCTATTATGCATATTATTACAGCGAGGATGGAGAATTCGACTTGGAAGATATGGCCGAGCCGATATATTCAAATGAGATTGAGCCTGAAAAATACAATGACGGCAAAGCATATTATAATATTGATTGTGGGAAAGGGATCAAAAAAGGTTATTTTGCTGTTGTAGTAGCAAAAGATTCGACCCTTAACGAGCCTTATGCTTTAGCTTATGCAGAGGTGAAATAACAGGCAAGATTTGGAGCGAAATTCAATAAAATAAGGGTTTGCAACCGCCGGTTGACAAAATTCAAGGTCTGGTTGGTGGTTATGTAAAGGGCAGTTTTGCTAATCTCAGGCCAGCAAACCTTGGAGGTGGAACGGATGACAATAGCTGATAGAATACAGAGCCTCAGGAAGTCCAAAGGCATGTCACAGGAAGAACTGGCAGACGCTGTCGGAGTATCCAGGCAGGCTGTATCGAAGTGGGAAAGTGAGCAGGCAACGCCTGATCTTGATAAAGTCGTCATAATGAGCGACATTTTCGAAGTGACCACGGATTATCTTCTTAAAGGCATAGAGCCGGTCAAGACGGATGACCATAAGACCATGGCAGACGTGATCGACCAGAAGGTCCTTACGAAGAAGAACGGCAAGCGCGCGAAAACAATCATTAAGTGGGTCCTCATAGGATTCGGTATTTTACTCGGAATAGATTTCATCTCGATGCTGATCTATTTCCTCATTAACGGTTTCCCGACCTGATCTGATCCAAAGATTTGCTTTTTTAGAAGTCCGGCTGGACCGGTCTTATATATTTGTGTGCCCGGAAAAGGAGTTTTTACATGAGCAAGGTAAAAGAATTCACAAAGAACATCAGCCCATTCAACAACCGTACGGAGATGCCCGTTATTCTCTATATCATCAAGGTCATTATCATATTCTGGGTGTTCAAGTTCGGTTCGGAACTTGTCGGAGAAGTGCTTGCCATAGCAGTGCATTTTGCGTGCGGCAAGAATCCTCTTGAAGGCGAGCTGTTCGACGATAATACGATCATGCTGATAACCTATCTCGGATATTCTGTCGTGATAGCGGTCATAATGATCCTGTGGAAGCTGTTCCAGAAGAAGACAATTGCGGAACTGGGATTTACAAGAAAGTTCGGAAGTTATTTTGTAGGCGCTGTTGCAGGAACAATCCTTTTAGCGGTATCCATTATCGTTGCAGTGCTTGCCGGAGCTTTTATGTTCAATGGCATTTTCGCGAATATCGACGTAAAGATGGTATCTATGATGGCCCTCTGCTTCGTTTTCCAGGGAGCCATGGAAGAAGTTCTCTGCAGAGGCGTTGTCCAGCAGCTCCTGATAAAGAAGGCTTCTGTTCCGGTCACATTGGGAGTTACGGCTGCGCTGTTTACCATTCCGCATCTCGGAAATATGGCAGGAGGGAGCCCGGCCATTATCGTTGTGGCAATCGTAAATCTTGTACTGATCTCACTTATCTTCTCGCTTCTTACGATACGTTTTAAGAGCATCTGGGCAGCATGCGGCCTGCATTCTGCATGGAACTACATTCTCTACAGCATCTTAGGACTCAATCTGAGCGGCAAGGATGAGAGAGTTAACGCGGTCTTTGATATGAGCTCTTCAGGAAGCAATATCCTGAACGGTGCTGATTACGGTATAGAAGCAAGCATAATCACCACTGTCGTGCTGGCGGTTGCAGCAGGCATCCTTATCGTTCTTTTGAAGGACAAGATAAAGGTTGCAAAATAAATATTCCCAATCAAAAATGCCCGGATCCGTTACGAATCCGGGCACTTGATATTAAAACCTTATTCCTCTTTGAGTATCTTTACGGGCTCGAGCTTTGTGATTCCCGTGCCGCTGAAGAATGCTGTAACGATAGCGCAGACAAGGATGATCGCTGCGGTTACAAGGATCCAGACAGGAGATGTGTTAAAGCTGTTCTGTCTGATGCCGAATGAAGAAAGGCCAAGAAGGATCAGCTGGTTAGAGAACAGGTAGTGCATTGTGATTCCCAGTACGATGCCGAGTACGATGGTCGGCATGTTTGTCATGAGGGTTCTTCTCATGAGTTCGCCTGATGTGTAGCCGAGGGCCTTCGATACACCGAGGTCGGTTCTCTCGCGGATGACCTGTGCTCTGGTAAGAAGGAGCTGTGTAAGGATTACAACGAAGCATGTTGCGATGATGAAGATAACGCAGATCGCTTCCATTGCTGACTTCATTGTCTCGATCGTTGATCCGATGAGGTCCTCAACGAGTGTGAACTGGATGTCAGGATAATCCTTTTCCCACTGCTTTTTCAGATCCTTGCACTTGGATGAATCCTTAAGGAAGATGATCACATCCTGGAATTCATAGTCAGGATTAAGTCGCTTTGCACCTTCTTCGGTCATGACCGCTTTCTTGCCCATGTTGTTGATCTTCTGGTCGATGCCGCTGACTGTATAGGCTACCGTGCCGTCATCTACCATGGACTTAACATTAACCTTATCTCCCAGTGATGCACCGATGATGTCAGCTTCGACTACAGTAAGAACGATCTCGTTCTCATTCTGAGGCAGATGACCTTCGATGACGTATTCATTTCTGAGCTTATTAACATCTCCGTATACATCGATTCCGAGTGAAGTTGAATTATTAAGATAAGTAACTTCCATTGATGTTAATGTTGTCCAGGTATTGATGCTCTCAACCTCAGGATTATTGCGCATGTCCTTTACGAACTTATTGTCACCCGGTGCATGAGCCTGAAGGTCTGAAGATTCAAATCCGACGAGCTTAAGAAGAGCTGACTGGTCGAGTGCCCAGTTCTGGAAAAGTGTGAAGCCGAGGCATGTCGAGAACGCAAGTCCTGCAACGATGACTGTAATGAATATGCTCTTCTTGTGTGATCCGAAGATATTCTTTCCGGCCATTGCGAGATTTAACGGGAGGCGGCTTGTCTCAAGAGGGAAGTGATTCTTCTTGAAGTTGTGTGCTGTGATGCCGCTTCTCAAAGCTTCCAGAACGGTGAGTTTCTTATAAGATGTCGTAGCGATCATTGAGCCGATGAAGACCATGACAGGGATTCCGATAAGTGTTGCGATGAGCGCGGGAATTGAGATTCCGGAGAAGCCTGAAAGACCCATCATCATGCCTGAGAGGCTGCTCAAAGGCTTGCTTAAGAAGATGCCTGCTGCAATAGCCATAACTGTAGCGATCATGCCTATGATCAGCTGTTCCATGACGCATGCAAAGCGGAGTTCCTTTGCTGTGTAGCCGGTAGCCTGGAGCAATCCGATATTCTGAACGTTAAGCTCGATAAAATTCTTGATCGAGAAGTGCATGATGATCACTGCCATTACGATAAGCATTATCGTGAAGATAAGAACGATCGAGGTAGCGATATTAGTCATGCCTGTTGTCGCAATATTCATCGTGTCGCGGTCGACGCTGTCGATCTGGGCATCACCCGGGAAAGCATTCTGAACCCTCAGATCGAATTCGTGAAGATCAGTGCCTTCTTTGGTCTTGAACAACGCAACTGCGAAGGCATTCGTAGGATCAAGCTTTGCTTCCATCTCATCGAAAACACTGTGGTTTACGAGCGAATAATATCCGGTTATGTTCATTGATGTCGCGAAATAAAGATTCTCGACAAATCCCCTGACCTTGAAGGCATAAGTCTTATCTGCAAGCTTTACATTAAAGCTGTCTCCGGCATTAACCGTATAAGACATGTAATAGGGCAGAACGATCTCGTCATCCTTTAAGTCCTTAAACTCTTCAGGGAAAGCGTTGAGATATGTCGGGTATGATGCGTCAAAGAAATAGAATTGATACGACAAAGAATCAGCTTCAGTCATGTCTTTGTAGTAATAATCTGAGTTTGTGGCGAGCATGGGCACGAAATCAGCTCTTTCGATTCCTTCAACGTCTTTTAGATCTTCTTCCATATCCTCAAGTGAGATGCCGGGACCAAAGGCCATAAGGTCTGCCACGTGATACTTCTCATCACACTCATTGATCGTGTTTGTTGCCGACATCATGAGTGAGAGGCTTGAGAAAAGGAGCAGTGCCGAGATGAAGATCAGCGTGAAAAGGATCGCAACCTCGCCCTTATGCTTCTTTATGTTGTTTTTTGCAATGAAGAATAATGAATTCATGTTTACCACCCCATATCTGTGAGGAATTCGCGGAGCTGCTTATGGCGTTCCTGATTCTTGCCTTCGTAAGGTGAGAGTGAGATCTCGTCGCAGATGACACCGTCTCTTAAGTAGAGGATGCGGTTGCCTCTCTCGGCTGC
This sequence comes from Oscillospiraceae bacterium, assembly GCA_902780785.1. Taxonomy (GTDB): domain Bacteria; phylum Bacillota; class Clostridia; order Saccharofermentanales; family Saccharofermentanaceae; genus Saccharofermentans. Next base: position 89,657 of record CACZGS010000009.1, read on the forward strand.
TGCAACAGTGTGTGTAACCATTACGATGCTCTGTCCTCTTCTGTTCATTTCGGTGAGGATATCGAGTACTGCTGCTGTGTTCTGTGAGTTAAGAGCACCTGTGGGCTCGTCTGCAAAGAGGATCTCAGGCTCGTTGATGACTGATCTTACGAGTGCGACCCTTTGCTTCTCGCCGCCGGATAACTGGTTCGGGAACTTGTTGTAGCAGCTCTCATCAAGACCAACCTGCTTTAAGAGTTTCTTTGCTCTGGCTGCGATCGCCTTTCTGTCACGGCTCTTGAGGAGGCCTGATACGATGATGTTGTCCAGAACACTCATTGTGTCATTTAAGTAGTTCTGCTGGAAAACGAATCCGCAGTGCTTTCTTCTGAAGATCGCGAGCTTGTCGTTGCTGTAGTTTGAGATGTCCTCATTTCCGAAGAGAACTGCGCCGAGGCTTGGACGGTCCATGCCGGAGAGTGAGTAAAGGAGTGTGCTTTTGCCTGCGCCGGAGTCTCCCATGATTACCGTGAAGTCGCCTTTTCTGATCTCAAGGTTAAGATTCTTCAAAACGTGCTGCTGAACGCTCTCATTGGAGAATGTCTTGCAGAGGTCTGTAGCTTTAAGTACTGTTGTTGTCATTTTGTTTTTCCCTTTCCAAATTGTTTTTGTCAGAATTCTTACACTGCCGATTGTACGACTCCCGGAGAAGGAATACTTTACGTAAGCCTTGCTCAATTCTTAACTGTTTCTTACATGAATTCCGACAGGGTTCAGCCTGATGTTTGTTGTGCTATACTTCGAAATATGAATTATAACTGTTTAATAATCGATGATGAACAAGATCTTTCCCGCATGACGCAGGAATATTTTGAGATGTTCGGAGTAACTTGCGCCATCGTATCAAGCTCTGAAGAATGCTTGTCTTTTCTCGAGAAGAACACGGCAGACATCTTCCTTCTCGACATCAACTTAGGCAACGAGAGCGGCTTTGCCCTTTGCAAAAGCTTACGCGAGACGTACGACACGCCGATCCTCTTTATCTCCGCACGCCAGAGCGACGATGATGTCCTTGTGGCGCTCAATATCGGCGGCGACGACTATATAAAGAAACCTTATACATTAAGTGTCCTTCTTGCCAAGGTTAAGGTCCAGCTTAAAAGACTTGAAGCCGTTAAGCAGGCCGGAACAGCCGCGAAAGAGGCCACGGATAAGGCTTTCACAATAGATCCTGCTACCATGAGCTGCTCTGTAGAAGGAAGGACCGTATCGCTGAAATCAAAGGAATTCCAGCTTTTGTCCTGCCTCTATGAACATAAGAATACGATAGTTACCAAGGAAACTCTTTTCGATGAGGTCTGGGGCGACTCATTCTACTCTGACTCGACTCTGAATGTTCATATCAGGCGCTTACGCGAGAAGATCGAGGAAGATCCCAATGAGCCCAGGTTCATCAAGACCGTCTGGGGCACCGGATATATCCTGGAGACAAATTAATGAAGATCCGCATAATCGCCATCATCTACACCGTTCTTATCCTGGGATGCGGTCTGTATCTATGGAACAGCATCGGTAAGAAGACTGCCTACAAGATCGACATGCTGGACCTCAACACCAAGTGTGATGAGATCTCCGGCAAGCTCTCTTCAGGTGCTGATATCGACGCTCTTGAGAAAGAATATTCCTGCGATATCGTTCTTCTTTCAGATAATAATTATGAGTCCGTAAACAGCTACTTCATCAAGGAAGACATGTCTGTTTTCGACTACATGGAAGACGGCGTGATCAAGGGCAAGATCGCATTTAATGCCAGAGCAGAAGAGCACGAGGCCCTGATCCGTACTTCGCAGAGCCAGCTTATCACGATGCTTGCGGTCATCTACGCAGTTGGCATTATTCTCATGATCATCATCTGGTATTTTTACATCAGACCTTTCAATAAGCTTTCTGATTTTGCAGCGAGCGTATCGAAGGGCAATCTCGATGTGCCGCTCAAGATGAACAAGCATAATTATTTCGGTGCTTTCACAGAATCCTTTGACCGCATGCGTGAAGAACTGAAGCTCTCAAATGAGCGCGAAGCAGCGGCAAACAGGAGCAAACAGGAGCTTGTCGCAGAGCTCTCGCACGACATAAAGACGCCTGTCGCCACGATCAAGGCTACATGCGAAGTTATGGAGATCAAGTACGACGATCCTGATGTTAAGGAGAAGGTGTCCGTCATCAAGTCCAAGGCAACTTCTGTCGAGCAGCTCATAGACAACATGTTCCGCGCAACTTTGGACGATCTTGATGAGCTCAAGGTCACACCCAGGGAAGAGAGCTCGCTCATAATCGACGGCATGCTCAAGGACCTGCGTTTCTACGGCACGGTCGAGCAGGTTGGCAAGATCCCCGAGTGCCTTATAATGGTCGATAAATTAAGGCTTGAGCAGGTAATAGACAACATTGCCGGCAATTCTTTTAAGTATGCAGGCACGCCTCTTGAAGTCGACTACAAGCTCGAAAAGGACAACATCAGAGTTATCCTCTCCGATAGAGGACCGGGCGTCCCAGAAGATGAATTATCGCTTATCACATCCAAGTTCTACAGGGGTTCTGCTGCAGCAGAATCTTCCAAGGACGGCAGCGGTTTGGGCCTTTATCTCGCATCACGATTCATGGAGAAGATGGGCGGCGGCCTTGAAGTCAGGAACCGTGAGGGCGGCGGATTTACAGTAGAGATAATCATCCGCAAAGTCTGACATTTACTCTGATTTCTTATCGCTTAGGAGCTGCTCGCAGCCTGCTTTCCTCTCTTTTACATACTTTCTGATAATGACAATAAATATCACGAGAAAGACTATCCACGCGATCATAAGAGGAGTGTTATCCAGCAAAGTGAGGAGCTTGCTGCCTGCTGAATTATCCAGCTTATTCTTTGCATTACTGATCGCAAAGCGGAATGCTTTCTCGAGAGCATCACCGGGATTGGCACCCGTAAGGCTGTTGAACTTAAGCACACCGTTGAATTCCCACTGCGTAGGAGCACGGAGGATCGGATAAGTAAGATCTCCCTGAACGGTGCGGATCTTGTTCGTGACGTTCTTAATGCCGCCGTTTGCTGCTGCGCCGGCTTCATCCTTCGGCACTGAATACACGATCACAAAATATGTTTCGTCCGATGCAGTGTTCGAATATTTTTCCATGGCATATTCAGAGAAATTACTTGTATCGCCGGTCCTCCATTCCTCTTCGTATACCGTATAGATCACGGGAGTGATTCCCGTAAGAGTACGGTACTCATTAAGCGTTCCCAGGAGCTTTTCCTCATCGGCAATAATGTTTGCATTGTCGCAGATCACAGGCTTTGCGCTTTCAGATGCAGCAAGCTTTTCCGCGCTAAGAGGGAAAGCTATCGATAAAAAGACAGTCAGGACTATGGTCAGAACCGCAGTAATGACCATCGATCTTACGAATGCTTTTTTAGCTTTGGCGAGTGTAGCTTTTCCGAGATAACGGTCAGAACCGTCATTAGGATCTTCAATACGGTTACCGGAATCTCCGTAATAATATTTGGTGCCATGGATTACATTGCCAATGTTATTGGCGTTAAAACCACCGCCGCCAAATGAACCACCACCTGATACATGTGGCATGATATTTTCCTCCCTTATTCCTACGTGTTCCACTCTTTTGCAGAACAACCCCAGCCTTATTCCTAAGCAATATTCTATATTTTGGTGAATGGGTTTTCAATAAAAATCGGTGCAGGCAGGGGGCGGCAGAGTACTACAAATAAGTTAATCTTAATGTTACGTTAATGTTCAACTATCTTCCTGTTAAGGATAGGGGGCTATCATTTAGCCATAATCACACGGGAGGATAATTTGGAATGAATGACACCATCTTAAAGATCAGCAATCTCTCTAAGACTTATGGCGCGAAAAAGGTATTGGACAACGTGTCTTTTGAGATCAAGAGAGGAAGGATCTACGGCTTTATCGGAGAGAACGGAGCCGGCAAAACTACAGCGATCAGGGCCATCACGGGCTTAAGCCCGATCGACCAGGGCACGATCGAACTGTTCGGAAAATCTGATGAGCACGGCCTTGTAGAGGCAAGAAGAAAGCTGGGCTGCCTTGTTGAAAAGCCGATCCTGGAATTGAACAAGACTGCAAGAGCGAACCTTATGTCTTCGCAGCTTCTTTACGGAAACAATGACAGCGGTAAGATCGACAAGGTCTTGCAAAGAGTCGGCTTAGGCGATGTTAAGAACAAGAAAGTCGGCAATTTCTCACTCGGTATGAAGCAGAGATTGGGAATCGCGCAGTCGCTTATAAATAACCCTGAACTCCTTATTCTCGATGAGCCCGTAAACGGCCTTGATCCTATGGGAATGGTGGATGTCAGAGAACTCCTTATCTCATTATGCAGAGACGACGGGATCACGATCGTTGTCTCATCCCACATCCTTGCTGAGCTCTACCAGCTCGCGACGGATTACATAATCATCTCGCACGGCAGGATTATTTCGACGTTCTCGAAAACAGATCTTGATAATCTCTGCACGACACACATAGTCATGGAGACTGAATGCAATGACACCGCGGTCGAGATCCTTGCAGCGAACGGATTGTGCGGCGTCGATAACGACGAAGGATCGATCATGATCTTCGACAATGTTGATACAAAGGAAGTCGCCGAACTCATGCGCAACCACAATCTGCTCGTAACGCATCTGGCAAAGCATGAGAGGACACTTGAGGAATACTATATTGAACTGTTAGGGAGGGGCGCATAATGGGTACTTTATTAAAGTGGGAGATGAAGCAGACATTCTCTTCAAAATCATTCTGGATAATCGGCGGAGCGATCGTTACGCTTCCGGCACTGATGCTTTTCGCAGCACTCTCATTCGCAAGCGAGTTTACAGGCTATGACGCTTTCCTTGAAGGATTGAACAACTACAATGCATTCGTTATTTTCCTGATCGGTGTTTTCGCAGGCATACATGTAACTGGCGCATTTGAAGGACGTAAGATCCAGTCGGCAGTCATGGCAGGCAACAGCAGATTCAACATTCTTCTGGCAAAGTTCATCTCATATTCAACCGCAGTTGCTTTGTACAGCGTTGTTTCAATGATAATTACTACAACGATCAGCTTCGCAATGGGCGGCGTTACCGGCCTTGACGGAAGCTTTGCAAGAATGATCATCGCAAGAGCAGCCGTATTTACAGTTGTCGAGATCGCTTATGCAGCAACATGCTTCTTCGCATCAATGTTCATCAGACACCAGGGCGGCGCTATCGGCCTTAACACAGGACTTATGTTAATGTCCAATGTCGGCGCACAGATCCTTCTTAACTTCGACTGGGCAGAAAAGTTCGTAAGACTTACACCTGCAGGTCAGTCAATGTTCATTATCGCTGACATGAGCAACAGCAACATCGCTATGGCACTCGTTACTTCAGTAGTTGCCATCGCAGCAGTTATCGCTCTTTCATATGTAAAGTTCAGAAGAGAAGAACTTAAGTAATATCTGATCGTTAATAAATTTGCAGAAGGCGGCAGGAATTATCCGGCCGTCTTTTGTATTGATTGAAGTATAATTAGCTTGTTTGGGGAAGACGTTCAAAAATGTTCAAATAAAGCATTTTAGGACATACAAAGGACACACGTGCATTGTAGATTATTCCTGTGGGAGGGAGTTCTGATGGCCAGGATATTGATCGTTGAAGACAACGAAGAATTGCTTATGCTTGTATCTGATTTTTTCAGGAGCAAGGGTTCTTTTGATGTTGACACTGCACCTGACGGCGACCGTGCATTAAGCCTCATCTGCTTGTATGAGTACGATATAGCGATCCTGGATATCATGCTTCCCGGTACTAACGGATTTGATGTCTGCAAAGCCCTGCGCGGAAAAAGTAAATGCCCTATTGTTTTCCTTACAGCGCTCGGTACAGAAGAGAACATCCTTAAAGGTTATGAGATAGGTGCTGACGAATATATGGTAAAGCCTTTCTCCCTTAAGGTGCTTTATGCCAAGTGTCTGGCCCTTCTTAACAGGACTGATGCAGAACTTCGGAAAGAACCCGTACTCGAATGCGGCGACATCAAGCTCTATCCGTTAAGAATGGAAGTGGAAGCGGGCGGACGCAAAGTTGCGCTTGCTCCCAAAGAATATTTCCTCCTTAAGGTTCTCATGGAGAACAAGGGGATCGTCCTCGGAAGAGACAGGCTCTTAGATCTTGTTTGGGGATTAGGTTTTGACGGTTCGGACAGAGTCGTTGACAGCCACATCAAAAAATTGAGGAAAGCGCTCGGCAATTCCGGGGAAACGATCAGGACTGTAATCGGCGGCGGTTACAAGATCCTGTGATCGGAGGAAGACTCATGAGGGAACGCACAAAGACAAGACGGGTAATTACAGAGCCTAAGTTCGGGAAGATCTTTCTCGTCAGATTTCTGATTTGCCTGATCCTCCTGGCAGGGTTAGCGGTTTATGCTTTGTATGACCTCAATGAACATGTTCAAAGCGAGAGACTTACTGGTATTGAAGTCAGCATGAACAAAATAGTTGAACTTACCAAGAAACTCCACGATGAAGAAACCGGTTCAAGTAAATATAAAGCTACCCTGGCTCAATTAAAAGAACAGATTGCCTGGTTGCAGTTTGACAACTATACGGCTGCGGAAGTAACTGTCGATGGTCAGGACATTACTGTAGGTGATACTGCCTGGTTTACTCTTCCAAGAAAAAATGAGTGGGACGTCGAACAGGGCGAGGATATTTATGATACATACAATGTCTATCTGATCGAGGATATCTCGTATCTTGATCCTATAAAAGATTATCCGGGCGGAAGGTTCGACGAGCGGAAACAGTCGAAAATGTATCTCGATTATGTGCGTGATCCCATATTTGACAGATGTGAAACGGTCGGTAATTTTGATTACTTCAGAGACTACTGGATTATGACAGCATATGTCGATTGGGGAAAGCACACGTTCCTTCCGGGCGTTGTTAAAGTCTTTTATTTGGGCGAGGAATATGAGATCGATTGCACGCCTGCAGATACCAGCGGATATGAGAAGATCCATCTGAGTAAATACCGTAACAATGAAAACGGAGAACGGTTGGAAATAGTTTACCGTATTTATCCTGCGGAGCCTTCTGATGAGTATTATATGCACTGCGTTCCTTATAAGGAATCCGATGTAATGTATTCGAACATTAAAGAAGGAGAACCATATTGGCTCGATGCTCGAGATTACTATATGCATGAGCCATTACTGAAGGAACTGCCGTGGCATGTCGGAATACAGGCAAGAACACTTCCCGTCTTTAGACTTGCACCGGTCTCATTCAGTCTGATAATCATCATATATCTGTTTGTTTCTGCACTGGTCGCCTTTGTTCTGGCAGTTGTTAAGTACCAGAAAGACAAGACCGTCTGGAAGATCTTCGAATACAGGATCAAGACAACTGAAGCTATGGCACACGATCTGAAGACTCCTTTGTCTGCCATCATGGCTTACGCTGAGAATATTGAATCTTCTGCCGATGATCCGGAAAAGACCCTTGAGTATTCAAGGAATATCAGTGACAGGGTTACTTCGATGAATGACATGATCGAAGGCATTCTCGCGTATTCGAAAAGTGAATCCGGCCATCAGTCTGTAAGCAAGGAAGACGTTGATGTTGTAGAGCTCGTTAAGCAGAGCTGCGAAGAGTTTCCGTATATGCTGACTGATATAACCGGAACGGATGTTGTTCTTGTGACAGACAAGAGGATCCTTAAGCAGGCGATAGATAATCTCCTTTCAAACTGCGACAGATACGGTGATCAGGAAAGCGTGGTCGAGATATCGATCGACCTAAAAAAGCTTGTTATCACCAACAAGACCGACAAGACTTATGCCGATGTAAATTCACTTAAAAAGCCTTTTGTTAAGGGCGAGGATTCGAGAGGTGCAAAAGGCACGGGACTTGGTCTGTCCATAGCCGAGAACAACCTGAATATCCTTGGCTATAAGCTCGAACTCGTATCTGAATCAGGAACATTCAAAGCAATCATAAACTTCGGATAATAGTGGGAATAGGAAATGGAACAATTACCTCTGCACAAGTTAAGTGCGGAGGTTTTTGTTGTCATAAGATATAATTAGGCAAAAGCATCAGGACAGGAGGCGTTTATGAGAAATATCACTTTGGGCCGTACCGGCATAACCGTTCCGCAGAATGCATTCGGCGCGCTTCCTATCCAGAGGATAAGCACTGAAGATGCCGTTAAGTTAATGCGCAAAGCATACGATGGCGGCATGAGATTCTTCGATACCGCAAGAGCATATTCCGACAGTGAAGAGAAGGTCGGCATCGCTTTCGAAGGCATGAGGGATAAGGTATTTATCTCTTCGAAAACACAGGCCACCACAAAAGAGAAATTCTGGTCAGACCTTGAGACTTCATTAAAGCTCCTTAAGACAGATTATCTGGATATCTACCAGCTCCACTGCGCAGCAAGATGCTACGGTGAGGGCGATGAGCTTTATGAGTGCATGAAGGAAGCCAAAAAGAAGGGCATGATAAAGCACATCGGAATCACTGCGCACAAGATCGGCGTCGCCGAAGAAATCATAGACAGCGGTCTATATGAGACTTTACAGTTCCCGTTCTCGTATCTGGCATCCGACAGGGATATTGCTCTCGTGAATAACTGCGCAAAGGCGGGCATGGGCTTCATCGCAATGAAGGGCCTGTCAGGCGGACTTCTCACCAACTCTGAAGCATGCATGGCATTCATGAGTGAATATGAAGCGCTTCCTATCTGGGGCGTTCAGAGAGAGTCTGAAATGGATGAGTGGCTGAGCTTTTTCGAGCGCGACATAACAATGACAGATGAGATAAGGAGCTTCATCGAAAACGACAGAAAAGAGCTTCTTGGAGAGTTCTGCAGAGGGTGCGGCTACTGCATGCCGTGCACTGTCGACATTACGATAAACCAGTGCGCGAGAATGAGCCAGATGATAAGACGTGCACCGTCCGAGAACTGGCTTACGGAACATTGGCAGAATGAGATGTTGAAGATCGAGAACTGCGTCGACTGCGGCATATGCAAGACCAGATGTCCCTATGAACTCGACATACCGAATCTCCTGAAGAAAAACCTGAAAGATTATAAAGAGATACTTGCAGGAAAAGAGATATAAAAGAAGCCCCGGAGCAATCCGGGGCTGTATCTTTAATTTATATTATCACGCGAATAGATTATAATATTTATTTGAGAGAATATTGAGAAAAAGATAAACAGGAGCATTATGCAGACGACAGATAAACTTAAGACAAGCTTCTTTCAGAAAGACGTAAAGATCACGTTCAGCAAGTTCTTCCTTGCTTGCATGATCTATCTTGTACTGCCGATCGTTATCTTCTTCATCGGTTATCTGAAGCCTGTCTGGGCGATCCTGTTCTCTGTGCTTACTGTTGGAAGTGCTGCCTGGGCTTATCTTGATATAGCGAAGAAAAAGCCTGAGACGGCTCTGGCTGAGAATGAGAGATCTGTCACACTGAAATATTCATACTTTCTGTGGCTTATTCCGTTTGCTTTATTCTTCCTTTATCTGGGAGGCGTCGGTGAGTTCGCGTGGAGCATTGGTGACCACCGCGTGCGTTATGCGACGCTCAACGACCTCATCAATTACAAATGGCCTGTCATCTACGATTTTTCCACACAGCATAATCCCGTTGTCGCTGAGACTTTAGGCGAAGGCAAGGTCGCGTTCGCATATTACTTTGTATTCTGGATGGTTCCTGCCGTAGTCGGTAAACTATTCGGCCTTCTGGCTGCAAGGATCGTATTGCTCATATGGTCCGCGATCGGACTGATCCTGATAGCTATTGGTGCTTTGATCCTTTACGGTAAACAGTCCAGATTTTTATTCATCGGACTCGTGCTTTTCGCAGGCTTTGATGTTTTCCCGTATTTGTACAACGAATATATAAGCGGGTTCGGAGCGACATGGGAGGACTGGACCTGGCATTTCCGCGTAGTCGGCAACTTCTATCAGTTAATGAACGTATTCCATCAGTCGCTTCCCGGCTGGCTTATTACGCTCCTGCTCTTGTTATGCACGAACTCGAAAAGCATCGGCCTTCTGGGTTCACTCATGTTCTGTTATTCTCCGTGGGCAGCAATCGGCGTTCTTCCCATGTGCATCTGCAAACTGATAATTACCAACAGGAAACTAAATGCAAAAGAAGTCCTTAAGAATCTGTTTACTATAGGCAACCTCGTTGCACCGGTCGTCTTCTTAGTCTGTTTTGCGACATTCTATACGGCAAATTCCAATGCGACCTACGATTACGGCTTCATATGGACGTTCTACGGCAACAAGTTCACCATGGTGATCGATTATGTGGCGTATGTTGTTTTCGAGTTCGGATTATGGGTATTGCTCATACACAAGAAGTATAAGAAGGACTGGATGTTCTATTGCGCCATCTTAACGATGCTCATCATTCCGATCTATAAGATGACCGGACCTAACGATCTTCTCATGAGAGGCTCCATGGCGCCGCTCTTTGCGATCGGCCTTTATGCCGTGATGTTCGTAACGGACAGCTTCAACGAGATGATGGAAAAGGGCAACAAGAAAGTCAAGCCGAGACTCGTCGTTTTGTCACTTTTGGTTGCCGCATTTACGAGCTTCAACTTCATGCTGACATCAACGCTTCTTACGTTCATGACATATGCCAAGATGGAACCTGAGACTGATATCAAGACAGGTATCGAATCATTCGGCAATATCAATGACGAGCAATATATTGTTATGGTACAGGCACAGTTCTACGTGTATGATTACGAGAATAACGTGTTCTTTAAGTACCTTGCCAAGTAATAACGTTTTCAATTAATTTAAGGGGAATAATATATGGAAGACATCACTAATGTATTTGATTTCTATAACAGCGGCGCTGAGATCGGCCGTCTTGAGAGAGGCCTTGGCGTCATCGAGTTCTACAGATCCAAAGAGATCATCTCAAACTATCTGACCGGTTCCGGACAGACCATCTGCGATGTAGGCGGAGGTATCGGCCGTTATTCTGAATGGCTCGCAGAGCAGGGCCACAATGTGACTCTGATCGAGCTCGCACCTGTCGCAGTTGAATACGCCAACAAGGAAATGAAGACTCCTTACGTTGCCAAAGTCGGAGACGCGAGAAAGCTCGATGTTCCTTCTGATTCCTGCGACGCCGTACTCCTCATGGGACCTTTGTATCACTTGATGAACCTGTCTGACAGAATGACTTCAATATCAGAAGCCTACAGGATCTTGAAGCCCGGCGGACTTTTATTTGCTGCCGGCATCTCGAAATTCAGCTCCGCCACATGGGCATTATCAGTCTATGGAAACGGCGTCGACTTTATTGACGATGATGTCTATATGGATATGTTAAAGCGCGAAATGTCTACAGGCGAGCACATCCGTCCGGCAACATATCCGAGGATTATCGCTGATGCATATTTCCACACACCTGAAGGACTCTGTTCAGAACTTTCTGACGGCGGCTTTTCTGTTGTGGGCAAGCATGCCGTTGAAGGATGCGTATGGTTTACGCCTGAACTGAACAGTAAGTGGGAAGATCCCGACAGACGTGCGAGACTTCTTGAGATCCTGCACGCATCTGAGACTGATGATTCCATGATGGGAATCAGCCCGCACTTTTTGATCGTTGGGAAAAAGTGAATGTCAATAATTTCGAAAAGTGATAACGGCTGGGAACTGCATACTGTTGCTAACGGAAGTCTCTCTTGTGATAATTCAAAATTGGACAGCAATGATATAGATGTTGTCGAGAAAATGATCCTGCCGGAATTCGGTGAACGAATGAAAAAGGAACATGTATTTGTTTCTTGGGATAACTGGTCAGGAGTATTTATTATGGCTCTTCCGGGATTAAATACAGACACTTCAGATAAACTGATTAAAGAGATATATGAATGGTTAGCAGAGAATGATAATTGATGTTATTAAAGATTTTTACGATGGTATGATCAAATTGCAGGAGCCTGCAGACTGCAATAATTATGACTTGCCTGAAGAGTTAAAGAAGCTGCTGATTCAGACTAACGGAATACAGGAGATTATGATTCATCCCCAAACTGGTGAGGAGATAGTAATCGGTTGGATTGTTTATTCGCTGGATGAGATCAACAGGGAAACTCAGTTTTACCGGGAAGAGTACGGAATAAACGGTGTAGTCTTTTCCGGTGACGGGGCAGGGAATCCGTATTACATATCAGATGGAAAGATATTTGAATTTGATCCTATAGATAACGAAAGTATTCTTAAGGCGGATTCATTGGAAGAGTTCTACAAGTTGAAGTAAAAATAAAAAACAGGGGACAATAGATGGAAAAGATAACAGTAGATGATGGGAAAGCATTTGATTTCGGGAAGACTTCAAAAGCGTATGCGAAATACAGGGATATTTATCCTGAAGAAGTATTCGAAAAACTGCATGACATCGGAGTCGGTGTGCAAGGCAGCAGATGGTTGGATCTGGGCACGGGAACCGGCGTAATACCGAGAGGCCTTGCCAAGTATGGCGCAGACATTGTTGCGACAGATATATCGGAGCAGCAGATAACGGAGGCCATTGCTCTCTCGAAGGATTATTCCAATATCAAATACGAAGTTTTGGCAGCGGAAGATATTTCTTATCCGGAACACAGTTTTGATGCTGTTACGGCATGCCAGTGCTTCTGGTATTTTGATCCGAATACCGTTGTGCCTGTGATCAAGTCGCGGCTGAAGCCCGGTGGTGTATTTTTGAAATTGTACATGAGCTACCTGAAGGAAGAATCAATCGCTCAGGATTCAAACAGCATTGTAAAGAGAATTAACGGCAATTGGAAAGGCGCCTCGCCGGCACTTCAGGATCTGAATACACACTATTTCGAAGATCCGCACACGGATACGATGCTCGTTGATATTCCTTTTACCAGAGAATCCTGGCACGGACGTATGATGGCCAGCCGAGGCGTTATGGCGTCAATGAATGCAGAGCAGCTTGCGCAGTTTGATGCTGAGCACAGAAAGATGCTTGAAGAGAAATATTCTGAGAAATTTACCGTCAGGCATAAAGTGTTCTTTACGTGGTATTACATGTGAGCAATATGAAATACGAATTGAACAATGAATTGTTGAATCTTTCGAGGGCCAAAGTGCCTTTGAATGTTCATCTGTTTCCGATAGTAAATGCTTTTCTAAAATTGCATAAGTGTGTATCTGATAATAGGGTCAATGTAAAAACAGTCAACATACCTACAGAAGACGGTTCAATGCTCAAGTCATATTTAATTGAACCTAGGGAGAACACCGGAACGCTTCCGTGTATTGTTTTCTACCATGGTGGAGGTTACTTATTAAGGGCATCAAAGTCGCATTATCAGATAGCAAAAATGTATGCGGATTATACTCCTTGCAAAGTAATATTTGCTGATTACAGGCTGATGCCTAAATACAGGTTTCCTATTGCTGTTAATGATTGTTATGACACATATAAATGGGTCATTGCCAACGCAGAAGCTTTAGGAATCGACAAAAACAAGATAATCGTAACAGGAGACAGTGCTGGTGCCAATGCTTCTGCAGCCGTATCAATGATGCTTTGTGACAATGAACAAACACTTCCAATAGGTGCAATGCTTATCTATCCTGTTTTGGATAGACGCATGATTACTGATTCAATGAAGAAATACATAGACACACCTGTTTGGGATGCTGTCAGAAACAGAATGTTTTGGAGAGAATATCTCAGGAATAAAGTGACGGTACCAATAAAGTATGCCTCGCCAATGGAGGCAATTTCATTGAAAGGTTTCCCTAAGACGTATATAGAAGTAGCAGAATTTGATTGTCTGCATGACGAAGGGGTGCTTTTTGCCAAGAGACTTCAAGCGGAAAATATACCTGTTGAGTATTATGAAATGAAGGGCACGTGTCATGGATATGACGAGGCTTTTGAAAGCGTGCTCGTTAATGACGCTGTGAAAAGAAGAGTAAAATGGATTCAGTCGGTGTTTGATCCTTAGTCAGACGAATTATCAGTGTTGAGGGATAACGAATGAGTGCTTTTAAACGTAAAGATTGGGATAGAAATGATCTTCTGCAAATTGTTTTATACCATGATTCCATTCAAAAGAATGAAAATGGTTGGTTTAATGTTGACGAGATAATCAACCATATCTCAGGGCTTCATCGAGGCATGAATAAGCCTGAATATGATTTCAGGATGCTGGAAAAGCGCGTTAATAAAGATACGGATCACCGGTACATCTTTAACGATGACAAAACGCTTCTTCGCATCAGTCCAGATCATATAGCGCCCAAATATGTTGAGGAAGAGCTTAAGACTGCAGGGAATATAGAGATCAAGCAGTCTGTGTTCGAGAAAAATAGCCTTGAGTTCGTAAAGGATGAGAACCGGAAGCTCGTTGTCACTTCAGGTGACGGAAGTCGATGGGAGTTCCCATACGAGACAAACAGGATCTTCTATATTGATGAGAAAAGGTTCTTTATGCTCGTAGATTTAAAGCGTGATCCGGCATTGGCAGTAAGCGCTTATCTTAACAAACATACGAAATTATCCAACAGATACCGGATGGTTTTCATAGATTTTCCTGCTGTGCTGAATTATATTTACGCAATTGATTCTGTGCTTTCCGACTTTGAAGGTAACACATATAAGATTAGCATTGAGCAGGTACAGTAAAAGCCGGGGGGATAAAGAATGAACGTAATTGTTATTAACGGCCCGATGGGTATCGGGAAAACAACAGTAGGGACGTATATCGCGGATTCAAATCCCGGTACTGCCTTTATTGACGGCGATTGGTGCATGGATCTTCATCCGTTTGTCGGCAATAAAGAGACCAGGGATATGGCAGTCAACAATATCCTTCACATGATAGGCAATTACAAGGAATGTTCTGTCTGCAAAATGGTAGTTGTTGCGTGGATCATGGACGATGAACAAGTTCACGAGAACTTAATAAACGGCATCAAAGATATGGGCTTGAATGTAAAGTCTGTTACTCTTGTAAGTGATGAAAGCCAGTTAAGAAAACAGTGGGAAGCGGATGTCACATGCCCGTGGCGTACAGAGGAATGGTTCAATGTTTCACTTAAGTCTTTGGAGTATTTTTCGAGCCTGGATGATTGTATAAACACGACCGGAAAGTCAGTGGAATCGGTTGCAGATCTGGTTATGAATAGTATTGAGTGATAAGGGAGCTGAGTGATGGATTTATACACATTATTGGAGAACAGAGAGTTAGATACAGCCTTTGTGAAAGAGACATTTGCCAATGGCAATTGTATTGCGCTCTATGACAGATATCCTGATGTGATCAGTTATCTTTTGTTTATTGATAAGAAGGAAGATTACATTGATTTTCTGGAACAAAGCAAACTGAATGAAGAGTCATTCCTATTGGCTTATGCTTATATGAATGGTATATGCGAGGCGTTTTCAATTAATGATGAGGATGCAGAAGACCGCGTTGAACAGTACAGACGAATGAGTGCCGAATCAGAAAAGCATGTCATTTTGCTTGACTATACTTATGATGACGGTAACTACTATGTTTTCGAAGTCAGCGAAAAAGAATTCGAAGACAAGTGGAATATCGGCACAGTTAATAGGATCGTATAATCAGGAAAAGGCAAATATACCATGAATATCGATTATAAATGGACAGACGGAAGAAATGAGGATTTCCAAAAGTTTTATCTTAAGACAGAGGAATTCTACAGCAGCATTGTTGGCGGATTGAAGAACCGCGCAGCATTTGTTCCGTATAACATCTCTGAGAGCATAACGGATGTCCTGATAGCTTCAGTGGATGGTGTTGCTGTCGGATGCGCAGGATTAAAAGCCTATTCTGATTCTGATGTTGAGATCAAGAGAGTGTGGGTAGATCCTGAATTCAGAGGCAACCATATCTCTACTGTCATGATGGACGAGCTGGAGAAAAAGGCCGCAGAACTCGGATTCAAACGCGCGATCCTCCAGACAAGACCGCAGATGGAAGAGGCCGTCCATTTATACACAAAGCGAGGATACGTGTTGATAGATAACTATCCGCCTTATGATAAGCTTGAAGGGGCGATATGTTTTGCGAAGGAATTATGATGGATAATCTATATATACTCAGCAAATATCTTGATGTGGTAAACAAGAGATGCCGTGACCTGGTTAAGCATCTTAATGACAGTGGTGCGGCCGGAGTTTATGACGTATACACATTGCATGATTACGCAGTTTCACATGGCAATGAAATAACTGTTGGAGATCTTAATTATAAATTCCACGGAATCGGATGCTCGGTATATGAGGGCGGCACAGAGATTTGCAGTTGGGACTTCTGCGGCAGCAATGTGTGGTGCGCCCTTGTTGATCCTTTCAAAATAGCAAATACGCTTAGACACGAAGAAGAGTTTCAGGCGATTAGTTCTGATGATTGCCGTATTGTCTGTGAAACTCTGGCTTCTGAAGGCGTGCTCGAAAAGAAAAGCGTTGGCTATTCTGTTTGCTTTGTTAAGTTAAACAGCAAAGAACTAACTTTTCCACAGAATTACAATGAGATAAAAGCGGTATACCACGGTATAGAAAAAGTAATACCACGAAGCGTTATGACCGACAGGTTTATACGTAAAAGCAAAAGGGTATATTCCAGGATCGAAGAGATGGATATGAATACAGAATTACACTTCTTGTTGTCCGGAAAAGAAACAGGAATAGTTCTGTACAATCCCGCCTATTATGAAGCCGGAGCGGTTAATACGGCGCAGAAGAATAAACTGTTTGATGTTCTGACTTAAAAATGCCTGAAGACCCACTGAAACAGACAAACTAAAAGGTTGCCTCGATTTGAGACAACCTTTGTATTTAAGTAGTTGTTTCACTTGGCTTTGCGGGACGTTCACCGTCTTTTCCGCCCGGGAAGCCGTCCGGCGGATCACCTGAGGGTTTCTCACCTGACGGGGGATCTCCCGGAGGGTTACCAGAGGGCTTCTCACCTGACGGAGGATCGCCGGGGAAGTCGCCTGAGGGCTTCTCGCCGTCCGGCATACCGCCTGAAGGAGGTTCACCGGGCATTCCGTCCGGTTTTCCGGATGATTCGGTTGCTATCGTAATAGCTGTTCCTGTTGAAGATGTGCCTGCTGTGTATTCGGTGCCGCCTATTGTGAGCTTATGTCCGTTAAGATCGACCGCATCAGCTTCGCATGTGAGGCCAGTGATGTATGAATCGCCTGTGAGGACCCAGGTGGAACCCTTTTCGATCTCTACATAAACTTCGCCTTCGTTGGCTGCATTAATAGCGCCTGTGTATGTCGTGCCTTCTGAGAGATAAAGGTTCAACGCGGAGACTTTGTCTACGACGATATCGCCTGTCTGGGCCTGCTTCTTGAGGTAGAGATTTACCTTGCCGCCGTTGGAACCTTCAGTGCCCCAGCCTGCTGCAGCTGCTCTTAAGAAAACGCCGTTTGAATCCTGATTTACTATCTCGACATTTTCAAGTGTTATCGTTGTCGCAGTGTTGTTTACGAAGAAGATGTCGCCGTTCTTATTTGTAAGTGAGCCGCCTGTCATCGTGAATGTCGCAAGGCCGACGGA
Organism: Oscillospiraceae bacterium; assembly: GCA_902780785.1. Lineage (GTDB taxonomy): Bacteria > Bacillota > Clostridia > Saccharofermentanales > Saccharofermentanaceae > Saccharofermentans. Next base: position 107,309 of record CACZGS010000009.1, read on the forward strand.
AGCGTCACCAGACATTGACTGGTAGATCATGACAGCGTTGAGATTATTGGTCTTGTCGCTGTTGTTCTTATTGTGGTCTGCGGTCAGATTTACGTTGTTAAGAGTTACTGAATTCTTGCCTTCAACGACAACGCCTTCAGATGCCGTGGATTTGAGCGTGGCGTTGCTTACCGTGATGTCTGCGGTGGAGTAGATGGCAGGGGAGCCCGTGCCGTCCGTTACGTAAGTTCCGCCATCAACCGTTACGGTTCCGCCGCCTCTGTCAGATCTGATAGCTGCGGATGAATTGCCCGTCGTGTGAATGTCGAGATTTGTGGCATTCATCGTACCGCCGCCGGTCGTCATGAGGCCGCCGGAACAGTTGCCGGAAGTTGTGATGACGGAATTGCTGATGTTGACTGTCGTGCCGCTGCCGTATGAGAAGACTGCGTTGGCGTGTGTGCCGTTCGTGTCGACTACTATGTCTGTGAGTGTTAGTGTTGCGCCGTCTGTCGCGAAAATCGCAGCGTTGTCGCCGTAGAAATCTGCTTCGTCTCCTGAAGCGGAATCACCTGTCTTGGTTACCTTGATGTTTGAATACTCGGCTGTATTACCGCTGACCTCGATCGCATGTTCGCCGTCTTTGTCGTTGCTTATCTCTTCGTTTATCTTTATGTCTGCAGACTGTGTCTGGACTTCCGTCTCTGAAGATTCGGTTGCTTTATTTGAAGCAAGACAAGCAGTGACCGAGACTGACATGGCTGCGGCAGTGACTATTGCCAGTATGAATAGAACTTTTTTCCTGATCATTGCCTTATTCCTCCTTTTGTGGTTTACAGCCTTACAATACAGGGCCAACCTAAACTGCACCTGAAATCAAGTGTGGCAAAAAAGAGGAAACAAAAGCTTGGAATCAGTATCCCTTTTCTTTTAATCCTTTTACGACTTCAACGTAGAAGGGGACGATGTCGCTGACTTCGTTATCAGCAGAAGGTGTTTTCTTCGTAAAACGTCTGCGCCTCATATCGACAACGTCAGCGTGTGAGATGCCTCTGTGGGTCGTGGACGTTCTGACGCCCTTAAAGTCTGCCCAGTGCATAGAATCAGTGGAGACCATTCCGTCGTTATCACCGTCGAATTTTCGAACGATGGGATAAGTTATGCAGAAGACGGAATCCGAGAAAGAACCCTTGCACTTGAAGCCGTAGCTCTGGCAAAGGATGTTGTCTGGTGTGGGGTTGTCGATATTGAACTGCTCGGCAGTCTTGGTCGTGAGGATGTCGAAGCAGGCATAGCTGTCAGGATGCTTGTCGCCAAGGATCTTATGCCAGACGTCGTTGCCTTTGGCAGCAACCTTGACCATCCAATGAGGCGCTCTCATCAGGAAATCAACGGTCTTGGAGCCGTGGTGGGGTGTGTCGATCGTGGTGATCGAAGCGATCTTGTCGCTGTAACCGTGGTTATAAAGATATCTGGATTCAAGACCTCCCTTGGAATGCGCGAGGATGTTTACCTTCGGCGCGCCGGTGATCTTAAGGACTTCATCAAGGCTCTTCGCAATGATGTCCGCGTTGCCTTCGACGGAGCCCACGGCATCCTGGTGGCCGAAGAAGACGTTTGCGCCCTCTGATTCAAGAACTTTGGGGATCCTGCCCCAGTAACACAGATGTTTCCTGTCACGGAAGCCCATTCCGTGAACCATTAATAATGGGTACTTTAAACAGCATTCGTTACTCATATAAATCTCTCCCATCAGGTTTCCGGCCTATATGGGGAGTATAACGCGGTATTATACAATGTTCAATACTGAATTTTATTTAAGAGCGGTTTTTCCTTGAGATTGCCACAACTTTGAGGGCGAGGAACGCAATTATCAGACCAACCGTTGTAACTGCAAAGCTTACGATCAGCATGAAGTGGGGACCTTTGATGTCTAAGAGTCTGCCGCATACAAGACTTGAGAAGACGCCGCCGAGCGTTATGGAGACGTTGATATAAGCCTGGCCTTTGACCTGATCGAGTCTTTCCATCGTCTGGTTTACGAAATAAGCGCCGGCAGGGATGAAGACCGCATATGCGAACATCTGCATTGCCTGGCTTATGTATACAACGATCATGTTGGGAGCTATGAGCATCAGGAGTGTCTTGATAAGGAATGCCACGCCGGAGATCAGGAGAAGGTTCTTAACTGAGATCTTCTTGATGATCTTGTCGATAAGCGCCATTGTCGGGAGCTCCAGGAATGCTGCGCAGCTGACGGCGATTCCCATTTGGGCCTCAGTGCCGCCGAGAGGCGTGATTATCTGGATCATATAATCGTTGATCGCATTGTGCGCAAAGAAGAAGCAGACAGCCGCGAGCACGAAGAGCATGAAGCCGGGGTAGGTCTTAATGAAGCTGAAGAGGTTATTATGTGCTACCTCATTCTTCTCTATCTTAGGAGTCTCAGTCTTGGGCTTTTTGAAGAAGTACAGTACGATCAGCGCGATGGTAAGGAAGATGATGTCTAAGATCATGAGGATGTTCACGCCGAACTTTCCGATAGCTCTACCTGTAAAGAATGAAGTGACGGCAAATCCCACAGAGCCGAGACCTCTTGCCAGACCATAGTAGATATGGCATCCTGCCGCCTCATACTCGAAATACATCGCCGTTATGATCGGCTGGTACACCATCTGTACCATATATATCAGCGCGAAAATAATAAATATTACTACTATCCCGTTCTTTATCAGGAGCAGGAGTACCGAGCCTATGAGCAGGAGCGCCGTCGACGCCATGGAGACATTGCGGTTAGTGAGCTTGCCCTGCTTATCGATAAGGCCTGCGACAAACGGCTGGAATACGACTGAAAGGATGTTGGCGAGGGCCAGCGTGATGCCGATAAGAGTGTTGGAGAAACCCTTTTCGAGCAGGAAAACGGACGCATAAGCATGAATGCCGCTGTATACGGCAAAGTAAGTCGCGTTGATGATGATATATCGTAATGTCCAGAATTTTCTTGTGCTTGTCATAGGGAACCGCCGTCTTCGATTTGGCTAATTATACTATGGGGACGATATGTTTTACTTACTTCAAAGTAAAATGCTAATATATTCAACATAAATACCCGAAAAAGTTCATTCCGGAGGCAGCATGCAGTATTTGAGATATTTGGGAGAGCTTTCTTTTAATCCGGTGATCATATTGCTCATGGCGATCGTCGGACTGGTCCTTTCCACCTTTGTTCAGGGACTTATACAGCTCGCATTCGCTAAAGCATTTGGCATGAAAGTCACGGATATCATCATCTTCGGTCTTAAATACACGAAGCTCAAATCCGGAAAATGGGAGAAGAGAGGACGCAAAGCCGGCGTAGGTTTACAGGTCCTAACGTCATTTGATCTCGAGAAGGATTCCGGCCTGGACAGCAAGAAGCTGCTCGCCAAAGAGAAGGCCTTCATGATCTTCTACGCAACTGCCATGCTCCTTGTAGGGATCGGCGCGTTCACAGGACTTCTTATCGCTACATTCAATGTAGATTCATATTTTCTGGCATCGGTATTCTTCCTTCTGGGCTCATGGCTCCTGATATTCATCATCGGCAAATTCTGCCTCGCCATATCAGTCCTTTCCAAGGTCAATTCCAAAAAGTCTTTGGGCGGGTATACGCAGGAAGGCTTAAGCATGTTAAGGGCCGGCGTACCCTTCGATCAGATGGATCTTAAGCCCATAAGCGAACTGAACTACAAGAAGGTCTGGGACACAGAGAAGATGATGTATTTCATTCTCTATTTCGAATATCTGGATGCCAATGACTACTTTGACAGGATGCCTGAAGCAGTTGCAGATGTCGAGAGGACATTGAAGCCTCAGGCATCCGCGACCAAGGTCGAGCTGGGTGTCTGCATGGACCTGATCTATTACTACTCTTACCACAATATCGTTCCTTCAAAGGCAAAGGAATACTATCACAGGATCATTGACGATATTACGAAGGATACGGAGCCTAATTCAATGTTCGTAAAGGGCTTCTATGAACTTAATTGCTTCGGCAATGTCGAGACCGCAAAAATTTGCGCGATCAAGGCTTTGGAGAAGATCGACGAGTTTTCCGTTCCGGTCGAGAGAGAGTACTGCAGAAAGTGCATTGCAAGGCTTAATCACGCAATAGATAACTTCCCGAAGATCAATCGATAATGTTCCGAAAAGCCTGTAAATAAAGGACTTTGCGGTGCTTTAAATATGCAGATATAGACGGTTATCTATATAACTGTCAAATTTCTCATCTGATAACCCAAAAGGACTTTGATATTTATCCTAAAACCTTGAAAAGCATCTCCTTAATAAATATTATATTGTCTGTGAATCAGAGGTATTTTGCGTAGCCAGTTGGAGGCATGATTATTTATGGCAGATGTATGGCCGGCGTTATTGGGGCTTTGCTCCGGTATGGCCTTATTCTTGTATAGCGTTAAGATCACCAGCGGAAGCTTACAGACGATCGCAGGTGACAAATTAAAGAACGTTTTAGCTAAACTTACCGGAAACAGGATCCTGGGCGTAGCTGTCGGTGCGGGTATTACCGCGCTGATCCAGTCTTCGACTGCGACATCGGTTATGGCCGTCGGATTCGTTAATGCCGGACTCATGAACCTTTACCAGGCGCTGTGGGTAATAATGGGTGCCAACATCGGTACGAACATCACCGCCCAACTCATCGCTTTCGATGTCGGCGCAGTAGCACCGATCGTAGCTCTCTTAGGCACATTCTTCTGCCTTCTTACCAAAGACAAGAAGCTCAGGAGCATCGGCGAAGCAGTTGCCGGTCTGGGCTTTATCTTCGTGGCAATGTCTCTCATGAAGGAATCCATGGCTCCCTTGAGCGAGATGGATATCGTTAAGGAGATCTTCTCTTCGATCAATAATCCTTTCGTCGGCATCATCGTAGGCATCATCTTCGTTATCATCATCCAGAGTTCTGCTGCCGGTGTCGGCGTGCTCCAGGCAATGGCGATGTCAGCTTCGGGTGCTCAGCTCATGAGTTTGGACCAGGCAATGTTCATCATTTTCGGCCTTAATATCGGTACATGTGTTACGGCTGTTTTCGCATCTATCGGAGGCTCCAGAAACGCTACAAGAGCAGGCATGCTCCACATGATGTTCAACGTTATCGGAACGGCGATCTTTACAGCCGCTTATTACGCGCTCCCTATAGCTGATTGGGTAAGAGCCCTGTCACCTAATGATGTTGCAAGACAGTTTGCCAACATGCACCTCGTATTCAACCTTGCTTCAACGGTGATTCTGCTTCCTTTCGGCAAGCTCATCGTTAAGCTCGTCAAGCTTATGGTTCCCGACAAGAAGGGCGGAGATGACAGCGTACAGTACCTGAAGTACCTTAACCCCAGCATGATCAGCTCCAGCAGCCAGGTCGGTACAGAAGTCCTCATCAGGGCTCTCTGCAACGAGATGAGCAGAATGCTCGAGATGGCCGGAAACAACGTTCAGAGAAGTATCGAGGCCGTCCTCGAAAACAACGAGAAGACACAGCAGCAGATCAACGATACTGAAGAATATGTCGATTACCTGAACAAAGAGATCTCTTACTATATCTCGCATGCAATGGTTTTCGATATGTCCGAAAAGCACGCTGTCGCAATGAGTGCTCTCTTCAAGATCACTGGTAATATCGAGCGTATGGGTGACCATGCCACGAACATCTCAGGCTACGCCAATCTCCTTGAGAGCAAGGGCTTGAAGCTCTCCGAGAAGGCAAGGGCGGAAGTAAGCCAGATGGTTGCTACAACAAAGGATGCTTATAACATTCTCCTTGGCAGCAAGCCCGGTTCAGTACATATCAAGATGGCTCAGATGGAGCAGAAGATCGACGACATGACCGAAGACTACAGAGAGCACCAGCTTGAGAGACTTAAGTCAGGAAGCTGCTCAGGTGATGCATGCGTTATCTATTCCGAGATGCTTACAGACTTCGAGCGTCTGGGTGACCACATGCTCAACATCGCAGAGGCTGCCGCAGAGTCGAACCTCATTTCTCTCAAGATGCCTCAGGATGTTAATGTCGAAGAAGATACAAAGAGCAAAAAGAAGATCGCTGCAGCAAAAGCATAAAACATAGACTACCGTCTATATAAACGAATATCCCGTGTGGAGAAAAACATGAGCAAATCAGGTAAAAGCATAGTAAATGTCGTATTGTTCGAACCGGAGATCCCGCAGAATACCGGCAACATCATGCGTACCTGTGTAGCTACGGGAGCAACACTTCACATAATCGGCCCCGTCGGTTTTGACATTGAGAATCCTGAATTCAGAAGGGCATCGACCAACCACATAACCTGGGCTGAATACACGCTCTACGATTCATGGCAGGACTTTGCGGAAAAGAACGACGGAGAGTATTTCTTCATGACACGTTATGGCAAAGTACCGCCTTCGGATATTGATTTCAAGAAAGCATCCGGGAACTCTGAGATCTATCTTATCTTCGGTAAAGAGAGCACGGGAATACCGGGCGAGATCTTAAGGGCAAACCTCGACAGGTGCTTCAGGATCCCCATGGCAGCTGACTGCAGATGCCTTAATGTATCCAACGCGGCAGCTGTTGCCATCTACGAAGTGTTGAGACAGCTTAACTATCCCGGCCTGTCGTTCAAAGAAGAACAGAAGGGCGAGGATTTCCTTGAAGAGAATTATTCTTACGACGAGACGTTAAGAAGAAAGCGCAAATAAGCGTTAATAACTGTCTCCTCCAATCATGGCAAGAGCCAGCATGATAAATCCTAATGAGATTCCTACGATCGAAGTAATGAGACCGGCTACGGCAGCGCCTTTTCCGCCGCAGTTCTTTCTTGAAAGTCCGATGCTGGAGCATACGATTCCAACGACTCCCGGGATGATATTAAAAACCATCAGCCAGGATATTACGCAAGTAAGGATTCCAAATACAAGACCTACAACAGCAACAACGTTGCTCTTCGGACGCTCGAAAGGTGTAATGACTACAGCCTGCTGATATGCGGGCTGCTGGTAAATGGGCTGGACCGGCTGAGGCTGCTGGTAAACAGGCTGTTGATAAGCCGGTTGTTGGTAAGCAGGCTGTGCAGGTGTCTGGATTATAGGCTGGACTACAGGACCCGATGCGGGAGCAGGTGCAGTATTAGCTGCAGGTGCAGCTGCGCCGCAGTTAGAGCAGTAAGCCTGACCGTCCGGAATAAAAGAACCGCATTGTTCGCAATACATAACATCTACCCCCAAAACAAAAATATGTTATCAATTCTTGATTTTACCATACAAAAAAAATGCCCGCACTTTCAAATGCGGGCAGGAACGTTCAGTTTCTAAAAGTAATATCAGAAATCTACTCTGTAACCGTTGATGTGAAGAACACCGGTTACATAATTGTTATCTGTGTTAATGAAGTCGCCGTCGATATAGAGATCACCGTAATTAAGATCTGCGTCTTTTGCACTGGTATCAACTGAATCCCAGATATCTTCCCATTCCCGGCTGAGCGAAGGATCGGTAATGATCGTCTGGTAGACCAATCCATAGAAACCGATGGTGCCTGCTACGCCGAGAATGGTTAAAACAAGACCTATAATTGCCATGGGCTTGCCATTTGCATTCTTCTTGCAGATTCCTACGATGGAGAAGATCAATCCGAGAAGACCCATGATACCGGTCGTAAAGATATTGAAGAACGGTATCCAGAATAATACAAGTGTGAGGATACCCATAACAAGGCCTGCGACAGCGGCGCCGTTTGAACGCTTGCCTGTACCGGCATTCTGCTGATATATGGGCTGTGCTGCCTGATAGACGGGCTGCTGGTAAACGGGTTGTACAGGCTGCTGATAAACGGGCTGTACGGGCTGAGCCTGCTGGTATACCGGCTGAACGGGCTGTGCCTGAGGCTGCTGATATACGGGCTGGACAGGCTGAGCTGCAGGAGCCGGAGCAGGCGCAGGTGCCGGTGCGGCTGCAACAACAGGAGCTGCTTCTATCGGTGCAGGTGCGGGAGCAGGGGCTGCAGCGGGTGCAGGAGCTGCTGCCGGAGTGCTTACGGGCGCACCGCAGTTAGAACAAAAAGAATGACCGTCAGGAATTAAAGAACCACATTGTTCGCAAAACATAATCTACCCCTCCTGATTTCTTATAAAACTTTTTGTAAGAACGCCTGAAGTCTCTCGTTCTGAGGATTTGTAAAGATCTGTTCAGGTGTGTTCTCCTCGATGATTTTACCACAGTCCATAAATATAACGCGAGTACCGACTTCGCGTGCGAAGCCCATCTCGTGCGTTACACAGACCATGGTCATTCCTGCTTTCGCAAGATTCTTCATAACCTCAAGTACTTCACCGACCATCTCAGGATCCAAAGCGCTGGTAGGCTCATCGAAGAGCATTACTTCGGGATCCATAGCAAGAGCTCTTACGATCGCGATCCTCTGCTTCTGACCGCCTGAGAGCTGTGAAGGATAAGCGTTTGCACGGTCAGCAAGACCGACTCTGCCGAGAAGTGCCATAGACTTTTTCTCTGCTTCTTCCTTGGAAAGACCGTGAAGCTTCATCGGAGCGATCGTCATGTTTCTGAGGATCGTTAAGTGAGGGAAGAGGTTAAAGTGCTGGAAAACCATTCCCATCTTTTGTCTGAGCTTATTGATGTCTGTCGAAGGAGCCATGATGTCAGCTCCGTCGAAAGTGATCGTTCCGCCTGTGGGGCGCTCGAGGAGATTAAGAGATCTTAAGAATGTCGATTTACCGGAACCTGAAGGGCCGATGACAACGACAACTTCGCCTTTCTTTATATCGGTGGTAACACCGTCTAAGGCCTTGACCTCTCCGTCGTTATAGTATTTCTTGAGATCCTTTACGGATATGATTACGTTATTATCAGCGCTCACTGTTCTTGAGCCTCCTTTCGAGTAACGATACAAGCCAGCTGAAGAACATTACGATCACGAGATAGATGATCGCTACGGCAATGAGAGGCATGAACGCAGAATATGTTCTGGATCTGATGATGTCTCCGCCTTTTGTAAGTTCCTGAAGTCCGACATAACCTGATACTGAAGTCTCTTTGATGAGGACGATAAATTCGTTTGCGAGTGCAGGGAGGACTGTCTTAAATGCCTGCGGGATGATGATGAAGGCCATTGTCCTTACATAACCGAAACCCAAGGAACGGCCTGCTTCGAACTGGCCCTTGTCGATACTCATGATGCCGCCACGGATGATCTCGGCAACGTAAGCGCCGGAGTTGATACCGAATGCAAGAACGGCAACCATGACCTTGTTGTTGGATGAAGCGAAGATAACGAAATAGATGATCATGAGCTGGACGACTACAGGGGTACCTCTGATGACCGTAAGGTATACGCCGCAGAGTTTATAGAAGATATAAAGGATACCCTTGCCAAAGCCCCTGAGTTCTTCCTTCAAAGTGTCATAAGATGATCTTACGAGAGCAACGATGACTCCCAATACGATACCCAAAAGTACGGCAAAGAATGTAACTTCAAATGTGACGCCAAGACCTTTCAGCAGATAGGTATAGCGGTTATCTGTTATGAAATTGTTTTCGAAATCTGAATAGAATGCGCTTGCATAGAACGCATCACGGATATTGCTGATCCATGAAGGGATGTTGTTCATGGGCATAAACAGCAAAATATATGCTGCAAGAGCTGCCACTGCGATCACGCCGGTCACGATAAGCGTATTTCTGATCTTGGATTTATTAGTCTTTTTTCCGCTCATTTGATGTTCCTCGAATTTTTAAGTGTCGACCCTTAAAAAAGTAACTTCAATTATAAATAATGAAAGAGCGGAAATACAGACCATATTTCCGCTCTTTTAGATCGTTTTCTTACGAAAGATCAGTAATCGTGATTACTTGTTTGCTGCTGCAACGAATGCCTTAGCAGGCTCATTGTCGATAACAACTGCATCGATCTTGCCTGACTGGAGTGCGATAACTGCATCGTTACCCTTTGCGAAACGCTCAACTCTGTCTTCGCCTACACCGCCGTCTTCAACAGAAGAGGACATGTAGATGTCGCCTGTTGTACCTGTCTGAACGCCAACCTTGTAGTTGCCTGCAAGAAGCTTATCAACGTCTGTGATCTCAGAACCTTCGACAACGATTACGGACTGAACGCCTGTAGCGTAAGGTGTGGAGAAGTTAACGGACTTAAGTCTGTCTTCTGTAACTGTCATGCCTGCGCATCCGATATCGTACTTGCCTGCCTGAACACCTGCGATGATGGAATCGAACTCAACGTCCTCGATAACGAGCTCAAGACCGAGCTTGTCAGCTACTGCCTTAGCGATCTCAGGGTCGATACCTACGATAGCATCACCTTCGTGATACTCATAAGGCTGGAAGTAAGCGTTTGTAGCCATGATGAGCTTGCCTTCCTGGATGGTTGAGAAATCAGGATATTCGCCCTTTACGGATTCCTTCTTCTCTACTGTCTTGCCGGAAGGAATGTACTTCTCGATGATGGAAGGAATTGTGCCGTCATCTGTAAGTTCCTTGAGTGCCTGGTCGATAGCTGCCTTAAGAGGTTCATTCTCCTTGCTGATAGCCATAGCATAGTCTTCTACTGCATAAGCTGTGTCAAGGATCTTGAGGTTCTTCTTAGTTGCGCCGCAAGATGTCATTCCGATCAAAAGAGCTGCAGAAAGGAAAGCTGCTGCGATTTTGTTAAGTGTCTTCATAACAATCTCCTTTGTTATAGTTTGGATATCGGTATATTACGCTATGAAAGGTTGCAAGGTATATGCACAAAAGCCCTAAAATTTGTGTATTCTTTCCTTTGCTCATTAGTATTTTTTTAAATATAATAATTTCAGATTTTGGGAAAGGTCGTTGGGGGATGATCTTATGAAGAGGATACTGATTCTCGGTTGCAATGAGTTGACCAAGCGTTTGCTCATTGAACTTTGCAAATATCAATCCTATGTTTCAGGTATCTGTCTTGCTTCACGTAAGAAGGAAGACTGTGACGAGCTCAGAGAGCTCGCTTTAAGTATGGGTGTCAGAGTAACTACCGCAGGAATCGACATGAACAATGTCGAGGCCGCCATGATGATGGTAAGGATCTTTGCGCCCGATATGGTCGTTAATCTTTTGCCGCCGGAACTCTCGCTTTCGGCTATGGATCTCGCCATTAAGGCGAAGGCTGATTATATCGACAGCTCGCTTTTCGGTGTGCCGGATTTCCCGTCACCCATCTCGCTTCTTTCGAAGCAGTTCGAGAAGTTCAGTGCTTTCCAGAACAACTGCAATACGGCTGTCTGCGGCGCGGGACTCGTTCCGGGCGTTGCAAACACGATCATAAGGCATGCCGGTCTCTATCACTTTAAGAAGATCGACAGCATTGATATCGTATCCGTATCAGGCGAGCAGAAAGAGAACGTCAAGGGCAAAAAGAAGGATATCGATACAAATCTTTATTCGGAGGACATCAAGCCGCCGCTTATTCCGATCAAGAATGCGACCAACGATAAGAAGGTCTTCTATGTCGATAAAGGCAAGGTCGTTGAGGCAGATCCTCTGTCCATTGAAGGCAAGTCTGACGGCGGAACAAAGGTATTCCTTTCTTCCAGCCCCATGCTCACGGATCTTCTTAAGGAGTTCCCTGATGCGATCAGCGTTAGATATTTCAAGCTTGGCAAAAAGCCGCCCAAGGAGCATGTACCTCCCCAGAAGAAGATCGACTTCTTAAAGGAAATGGGCCTTTTGTCCAACATTCCCGTTAAGGTAAATAATGTCGAGGTAGCTCCGATCGACCTCATCGCTGCAATGCTTCCCAAGCAGGCAGACATTGAACTCGAGAAGGATGAGGAAGATAAGGCTAAGGGTATGGCATCTTTCGAGATCTATATCACCGGTCAGAGCAAGAGAGATGATAAGGAGATCACCAAGTCTTACATCATCAAGGGTGATAACGACGAGTGCTATGAGAAGAACTACAACAATGCTTTCGAGTATATGAAGGGTTCCGCGCTCATCGCAGGCGTCAAGCTCATGTGCAAGGACAAGTGGAAGAAGCCGGGCGTCTTCACACCGGCAGCTTTCGACTGCAACTCATATTATGAAGCCTTTGTCATGGAAGGAATCGAGATCAAAGAAGGCGAAGGCAAGCGCTTCTGATAGCGCGGCAAATAAATCAGAACTTTAGGAGGCATGATAAAAAGTAAAACAGGGGCAATGTGAAAGCTATCACGGTTGTATTATTCAAGTACAACAGTGAGACAGAGTAGAAACTAACTCGACA
>CACZGS010000010.1 GCA_902780785.1 Oscillospiraceae bacterium
CTTTAATAAAAACTCAATTCTTAGAATTGAAAAAGGTCCGTTTTACTTCAAGTTTTGCATTCTATTCAATTTTCAAGATCCGTGCATTTCCTTTGATTTCCTGGCTCATTCTGTATGTGCCTCCGTCAAAGTGCTCGTAAAGGATATACCACGGGAGTGTGTATGTCAAGCAGTTTTTTTAAGTTTTGAGAAAAATTTTTAAAAGCCCTCAAAACCTTTATTACACTAAATTAGAAGCCTGCTCCGTACAGGCGGATTAAAGAGATGAAAACAGCGGGCTGAACCCGCTGCTTTTATGACTGTCTCATTCTCTCTTTATCAAGTCTTTTCGCTCTCTTCGAAGCTGCATTCTTGATCCTGTTGATACGTATCATGAGTACTATATTCAGTATCATAATAAGAAGCATGAAGCCGCCTATTACTCCGGATATCACAGGATTGTTCTTTACGAACAGCTGCAGAGGCGGTAATGTCTCTTCAGGAGTCTCTATCTCCTGCTGCTCCTCCGGGTCAGGTGTGGGAACCGGTGTTGCCTCAGGATCGGCATAGTTCTTAAGATCGTCACCGGGGTTAATGAGAGGATCGTATTTAGGCTGCTGTGCGGAAGGAGCATTGACCCATCTGTAGTCACCTGTCGTTCCGTATACTCTCGTAACCGGATCAGCTTCCCAGCAAGCGAGGTTGCCGTATGCCGTAACAGAAGCCAGATACATAGTAGTATAAAAATAATAGTCAGCCGGAATTCCGCAAATGGAAATCATGAGTTCGTGACCGTTCTCATTAACTGTATATATAGTAAGACCTTTACCTGCCTGTGATGTGGTACCTGTCTTTCCTCCGATGACTGCAGCAAGATGTGAATTGGTTCCGTTGGCAGTCTTGGATGCAAGCCAGGGATCGTAAAGGAGATAATTGGAGTTCTTTACATAGCTCCACGCATCAGCCCTGTGTCTGTTGGTGGCAACAAAGACATGTGACGGAGCACTGATGAGAGTCTTGAAGTCTTCGATCTCGGATGCTGCCGACATTATGAGTGCAAGATCATAAGCAGTTGTATAGTGATTATCGTCAGGGAGACCGCAGGCATTTACGAAATGGGTGCCTTTGCATCCGAGCTTGCTCGCGCGAAGGTTCATGAGAACTGCAAATGCTTCAAGCTTGCGTGATGCAAGGATATGCTCCTTGGTGTCCTTAAGCGTATCAAGAATGTACTGCGCATTGACACCGTCTTTATTCATCGTATTGCCGCCTGCAGGATACTTCTGGAAGAAAGCATCCACACAGCCTTCGCCCAACGCGTTTGCGGCATCGTTGCCCGAAGGGAGCATGAGGCCGTACAAAAGCTCACTGACCTTTACCTTCTCCCCTTCAAGTACACCCATGAGGGATGAATCGTTGCCGAGGCCCGCAAGGGCACTCTTGCTTACTTCTATCTTTGATGAAGCATCAAGGATCTCAAGGCTCAGAAGGCATGTCATGATCTTCGTCATTGACGCCGGGTAGATCTTCTCATCCGGATTCATGCTGAGAACGATAAAGCCTGTGGTCTTATCGTAAACGCAATAGGATGCGCAGTGAACATCGCTCAATGCCGGTACCGGGATCTCAGGCTGACCTACGTCAGCGGAAACAACCTTTGCAGGTAAAGCAAATAAGGCTACGGAACAGACAAGGAATACAGCAGCGATAAAAACCGCCGCTGTCTTGATTGCTTTTCCTAATGTCTTATTGATCAACATCAGATATCTTCGTCCTCTTCGTTCTTGTCAGAACCTTCAGCATCATCAGAAACCGCGATGTCTTCTGCCTCTATCTCTGCAGCAAGAGTATCTGCGAATTCCTGAACCTTCTCTGCGTTAGGGCTCAGGCCGTCTTCTGTATCAACTGTTACTTCAGCGCCTTCAGCGATCTCTTCGCCTTCTTCGGGTTCTTCGATCTCTCTGTCTGTAAGAGCAAAGTCTACCACGCGCGCCTTGTTGGACTTCATGAGCTTAACGCCCGATGTAGCTCTGGAGAGCGTAGGGATCTCGTTGGCTCTTACTCTGATGATAACGCCCTGACTCGTAATAATGAGGAGGTCATCGTCGTCAGTAACCGATACTGTACCGCAAAGTCTTCCGGTCTTCTCGGAAACTTTGTAAGTAATGATTCCCTTACCGCCTCTGGACTGAACGCGGTAATCGTCTATCTTGGAGCGCTTGCCGTAACCCAGCTCGGAGATAACGAGGATCTCACGTGAAGGATCAACAGGCTCCATGCCTACTACTTCATCGTCGTCTGCAAGCTTCATTGCACGTACGCCCGTAGCACCACGGCCCATGTCACGTGCATCGTCGGAATTGAATCTGACTGACTTACCTGCAGCGGATACAACGATGACTTCCTGACCGGCCTTTGTGAGCTGGACAGCAACAACGCTGTCTCCTTCACGGATCTTTGTAGCGATAAGACCGTTCCTGTTGATATTTGCATACTTATCGATCGATGTCTTCTTGATAACACCGTACTTCGTAACCGTTGTGAGATAGAGGTCGGGTTCTTCGAAGCTGTCGATCGGGATGATGTTCCTGATAGTCTCGCCGTCGTTAAGGTTCAGGAGGTTAACGAGTGCCGTACCTCTTGCAGAACGTGATGTTGTCTCAGGGATCTTGTAACCCTTGATCTTAAATACACGGCCTGTATTGGTGAAGCATAAGAGGAACTTGTGTGTAGTTGTCGTGATGATCTTCTCGACATAGTCCTCTTCTCTTGTGGACTGGCCGGAGATTCCCCTGCCGCCTCTGTGCTGAGCCTTGTAGCTGTCTACTCTCTGGCGCTTGATATAACCGAAGTGTGTGAGAGTTACAACGATATTCTCTTCTGCGATGAGCGACTCGTCGTCGATATCTTCGAAGGAACCGTTGATGATCTCTGAAACTCTCGGTGTAGCATACTTGTTCTTGATCTCAGTCATCTCTGTCTTGATGATGTCATCAAGGAGAGTCTTGTCGGAAAGAACTCTGTGGAAGTATTCGATCTCTTCAGTGAGAGCCTTGATCTCTGCTTCGAGCTTCTCTCTCTCAAGACCTGTGAGACGTCCGAGTCTCATATCAACGATGTGCTGAGCCTGCTTGTCTGAAAGGCCGAATCTCTCGCACATGCGGACCTTAGCCTCAGCCTCGGTACGTGATGATCTGATGATGGCGATGATCTCATCGATGTAATCCATGGCGATGAGGAGACCTTCGTCGATGTGCTTCTTAGCCTCATCTTTTTCGAGATCATACTGTGTACGGCGTGTAACAACATCTTCCTGATGCCGGATGTAGTAATAAAGAGCTTCCTTAAGGCCTACGAGCTTAGGCTCGAGCTTGCCGTCTGCGTCCGGTACAAGTGCGAGCATGTTAGCGCAGCATGCATCCTGGAGTGAGCAGTTCTTGTAGAGCTGGTTGAGAACAACATCCGCATTGGCATCCTTCTTGAGCTCTATTACGATACGTACCTGCTCGTTACGGTCGGATTCATCTCTTAATCCGGAGATGCCTTCGACCTTCTTCTCCTTAACGAGATCAGCCATACGCTCGATGAGTCTTGCCTTGTTGACTGCATAAGGAATGTCGTGAACGATGATCCTCGTCTTGCCTGCGTGATCTTCGATCTCAGCGTGAGCACGTACAACGATACGGCCCTTACCTGTGAGATATGCCTCTCTGATACCTGAAGTACCGAGGATAGCGCCGCCTGTCGGGAAGTCAGGTCCCTTAACGACTGTCATGAGCTCATCAACGGTAACGTCAGGATTGTTCATCATCATGATGCATCCGTCGATAACCTCGCCAAGGTTATGAGGCGGGATGTTGGTTGCCATACCTACGGCAATACCTACCGCGCCGTTTACGAGGAAGTTCGGGAAACGTGAAGGGAGCGATACAGGCTCCATCTCGTGTTCATCGAAGTTAGGTCTGAAATCAACCGTGTTCTTGTTGATATCACGCATCATCTCCAATGCGATCTTCTCGAGCCTTGCCTCAGTATAACGGTAAGCAGCCGGCGGGTCTCCGTCCAATGAACCGAAGTTACCGTGACCGTCTACCAGAGGATGTCTCAGTGAGAAATCCTGGGCAAGTCTAACGAGAGCATCGTAAACGGATGCGTCTCCGTGAGGGTGGAAACGTCCGAGAACATCACCGATCGTGGTTGCGCACTTACGGTAAGGCTTCTCGGGAGTAAAACCCTGAGTAAACATTGAATAAAGGATTCTTCTGTGAACCGGCTTGAGACCGTCTCTGATATCAGGAAGAGCACGGTCGGAGATAACCGACATTGCGTAGTCGATGAAGGACTTCTTCATCTCTCCGTCTAAGTCAACCGGAACTATTGTCGTTTGTTCTGACTTGAATACCTCGTCCATCTCAGCTTCCTGCTGAAGTCTGGCCTGTTTCTTGTCGTCGATGTCTGCCATTAGTCGCCTCCGCCCGCGAAAACCAAAGGTTCTGCGGGTAATTAGAATACTTTAGTTAATAGATATATATCTACAAACTAAAGTATTATACCATAACTATACGCACACGCGCACGTAATATTATAATATATAGCACAAATGTCCTAATATCAGACTATGGGGGTTTTGGAAGGTGTGCCTGCTTTTCTGGGGAATCTTGCGGGCGTGGGACGGATCTTGCGGACTACGATTATCGATCTTTCCATGTCAGATCCTGCGAGTTTGAACGAATCCGTCTTCTCGATGGTGCCGCCCAGAAGAGCGATGGCCTTTGAAGCCTCTTTCTCCTCTTCTTCGGAGTGAGCCTTCATGGCAAGGAATACGCCTCCGACCTTTACCAAAGGCAGGCAGTATTCTGCAAGAACGGAGAGCCTTGCTACGGCTCTTGCGGTAACGATGTCATACTTCTCCCTGAACTTCTTGTTCCTGCCCGCGTCTTCGGCCCTGGAATGCACCGTAGAGCAGTCCTTAAGGTCTAATGCGGCAATGACCTCATCTAAGAACTTGAGGCGCTTATCAAGCGAATCCATGAGCGTTACGGAAAGCTCCGGGCATGAGATCTTGACCGGGAGTCCGGGAAAACCTGCTCCAGTGCCTACATCCACGAACGTAAGCTTGTCCTTCTTCGCTTTGGCCTCTTCCTCCCTTATGTAAGGGCAGAGTGTCAGGGAATCTATGAAATGCTTCATGGCGATGCCCTTATCGTCGTCTACGGCGGTAAGGTTCATGACCTTGTTCTTCTCCTTGAGCATTGAAGCGTAAATCTGGAATGCGCGGATCTCTTCTGCGGACAAAGGAACGCTTATCTCATCCTTGTGAGATTCCAGGATAGGCGCAACATCGGTGACTTCCTCGTCATGCTCCGTAATCTTCGTACCTTCAGAACTGATCTCGACCTTCTTGGGAAGGCTCTCCTTCAATCGCTTGATATCAGCTTTGGTAAGAGGTTTTCTTTTGGGGAACAGACCGTCAGCCATTGTTTTGTCTCCTTCTTTGCTCGAGATAAACCAGCAGTACTTCGCAGTCGGCAGGCGATACGCCCGATATTCTGGAAGCTCTGCCCACGTTCTCAGGCTTCATCTTTGAAAGCTTCTGCGTAGCTTCGATCCTCAATCCCTTGATAAGTGAATAATCGATGTCTTCAGGGATCCTGATCTTTTCCAGGTTCTTGAATTTCTCTATCTTCTCTTTCTCAAGAGACAGATAGCCTTCGTATTTGATATTGGTCTCGCAGGCGAACCTGATGTTCCTTGCAAGAGGCTTTCTGTCCTTATCGACCGGCGCCAGCAGATCGTAAGTTACACCCGGACGCTTGATAAGGTCTGCCAGGCTCTCACCTGATTTAGGCAGGGTCTGGCCGCATGTATCTAAAAGTTCTCCCAGTTCTTTTGTGGGAGCCACATATGTCTTCTTAAGTCTTTCAGTCTCAAGAGCGATCGCTTCGGTCTTCTTTTCGAAGGCTTCGAAAACCTCATCGCTGACAAGACCTATCTCATGTCCTATCGGAGTAAGTCTCTCGTCGGCATTGTCCTGCCTTAGAAACAGTCTGTATTCGGCGCGGGACGTCATCATGCGGTAAGGCTCCTGTGTGCCTTTGGTAACAAGGTCATCGATAAGAACGCCGATGTAGCCCTGGGATCTGTCGATGATGACTGCTTCTTTGCCGAGGAGCTTCATAGCGGCATTGATGCCTGCCACGATGCCCTGTGCAGCTGCTTCCTCATATCCTGAAGAACCGTTTATCTGTCCTGCCGTGAAAAGGCCGGGAACGACCTTTGACTCAAGGCTTGCCTTGATGGAGAGAGGATCAACGAGATCGTATTCTATCGCATAAGCCGCTCTCTGGATCCTTGCATTGCTAAGACCCGGAAGTGACTTTACCATCTTCTCCTGTATCTCTTCGGGAAGGCTTGTGGAGAATCCCTGCAGATACATCTCGTTGGTATGACGGCCCATAGGCTCGACGAAGATCTGATGCCTTGTCTTGTCCTTGAACCTCATGAACTTATCTTCTATCGAAGGACAGTATCTGGGGCCTACGCCCTTGATCTCGCCGCTGTAAAGGGGCGATCTGTCCATGTTGTCCGAGATTACTTTACGTGTTTCTTCCGTAGTCCAGATAGACCAGCATGGGATCTGCTCTTCAACGGGAGCCGGAAGCTTTCCTTCCATCTCGTTCCTGTATGAGAACGGCGGGATGTCGTCTTCTCCGTCCTGCCTTGTCATCTGCGAGAAGTCTATCGAATTGGAATTGACTCTTACGGGTGTACCCGTCTTGAATCTCAGGAGCGGAACGCCCAATGAACCGAGCGAAGCGGAAAGGCCGACTGATCTCGGAAGTCCGTCAGGACCGCTCTCCGTGATCACTTCACCCCTGATTATCCTTGCTTCCATATATGTGCCGGAACAGATAACCACGGCACGTGCCATGTAAACGGCTTTGCCTTCGGTCATGACGCCTGCGACGTTGCCGTCCTCATCAGTTAAGAGCTCTGTTATGTGAGCCTGCTTTAACGTTAGATTAGGTAGATTCTCAAGATAGAAGCGCATCTCCATGGAATACATCTGTCTGTCTTCCTGCGCTCTCGGAGAATATACGGCAGGGCCCTTGGATCTGTTGAGCATTCTCATCTGAACAGCGCACTTATCCGCCATTATTCCCATGATGCCGCCCAGTGCATCTATCTCTCTTACGAGCTGGCCTTTGGATGTACCGCCGATGGAAGGATTGCAGGGAAGATTTGCAAGGCTGTCTAATGAGAGCGTGAAAAGGATCGTATTAAGGCCGAGCTTAGCAGATGCGTGAGCTGCCTCACAGCCCGCATGGCCTGCTCCTACTACGGCAACATCAAATGTCCCCGCTTCAAAGCTTGTATCCAAACCTAAAGCTTCACGGATAGTCATTTATTTACCTATGCAGAATCTGGAGAAAATAGTGTCAGCCAATGTAGCGGATACGGTCTTGCCCGTAACCTCGCCGATCTCGTCAAGGCATGCCCTTAAAGCAGATGCGCATACTTCGGTGCCAAGATTGTTGTCCAGTGCATCCAAAGCGAGCGCAAGCTTCTTCGTAGCCTTTAAGAATTTAGTGTAGTGTCTGCTGTTGGTGATGAGAAGACCTTCAGAAGCGCCGCCGCCGAGCTCGTTATAGTAGTCGATGATGGCATCTTCGAGCTTGTCGATGTTCAGGTCTTCTTCTGCGCTGATCGAAATAAAGTTCGTAATGCCGAGCTCTCCGAGTTTTGCTTCGATCTCATCTCTGTCGGGATTCTCGCCGGCATCGCTTTTCGAGAACACGCCCGTAACTGATTCACAGTCTTCGGCGATCTCTCTTACACATGTAAATGCTTCGTCAACGGTCATGTCCGGCGGGATCATGTAGAAGACCATGTCTGCTCCCCTGCCCGCTTCGTAAGCCTTGCCGATGCCGATATTCTCGATGATATCTTCGGTCTCACGGATACCTGCTGTATCGATCAATGTAACCGGAATTCCGTTGATGTTTATCTGTACTTCAATGGTATCTCTCGTGGTTCCGGCAACCTCTGTAACGATCGCTCTGTCAAAACCCGTGAGAGTATTAAGGAGTGTGCTCTTGCCGCTGTTGGGAAGTCCTAAGAGCGCTACGCGGAGACGTTCGGACAGTATCCTTCCCTTGCCGTATCCTTTGCAGAGTGTGGTAAGCCTGTCGTGGCAGTCGCTTAAGTTATCCTTTACCTCTTCGAGCTTTGCATCCTCTTCTTCGGGATCTTCTGTGTCGAACTCGGTGAAGGTCTCAAGCATTGCCGCCTGATCGTAAAGGCATTTCTCGATACGGCCGATCTCTTCTGCGAGCTTGCCGGATAAAAGGCTTCCTGCAGCTTCAAGCTGTCTCTCGGTCTCTGAATTGATAACGTCCATTACGGCTTCCGCGGAAGCAAGGCTCATCTTTCCGTTGATGAATGCCCTTCTCGAAAACTCGCCGGGATAAGCCATTCTGATCCCGGACATGCCGAGACACCTTAAGATCTCCTGCTTTACTGCTCCGGAACCGTGGGATGATATCTCGACCATCTCTTCACCGGTATAAGAATGAGGCGCTTCAAAATGTGTGAAGACGACTTCATCCACCCTGGCATTAGTAGACGGATCCTTTACATATCCGAATGCACAGGTATAACCGGGAAGTTCTGATAACCTGGAATAGTCACCGCTGCTTCTTAAGATGACGGAACATTTATCGGCAAGTTTTCCACAGCCGTTACCCGAAACACGGATAACCGCTATGCCTGATATTCCGGCCGGCGTTGAGCAGGCGCAGATTGGTTCGTCATCATACGAATACATCGAAAAAAGCCCGCGGATAAACGATCAGAAACTGATACGTTATTACTTCTTGCCCTCAGGTGTAACAACTACGCATCTGTTGGGTTCAACGCCCTCAGAGTGTGTGGTAACGCCGTTAACACCCTGGAGATAGGAGTGAACGATCCTTCTTTCAGCGGGGCTCATAGCCTCCATTGTTACCTTGCGGCCTGAACGTCTTACTCTGGATACTGCCTTGTCAGCGAGGCCCTTGATGACCTGTTCTCTGTGCTTTCTGTATCCGCCTACGTCAAGGTAAACGTGAACTCTCTGCTCGCTGTGCTTGTTAGCGATGAGATTTGTCATGTAGGAAATAGCTTCCAAAGTCTCGCCGTGACGGCCGATCGCAGCACCGCAGTCAGAACCTGTTACAGAGATGAAGATAGTATCATCTTCTCTGTAGGAATCCATGTTACCGTGGATGCCGATACCGGAAAGAACTTCTGCAACAAAGTTAGCTGCTGCATCTTCAGCTTCGCTTACTGCGTCGCCTTCGAAGCTCTCATCGTCACCGTAATATGTATCTTCGGATTCAACAGGAGCAGAAGCTGCTTCAACTGTCTCATCAGAATTAAATGTAACCTTAACCTCGGCGTCCTTTCTTCCTAATCCGAGAAAACCGCCTTCTGTACCCTCTTCAACAACCTCGATGGTTGCCTGTTCCTTTGTACAGCCAAGCTCGGAAAGAGCTGCCTCGATTGCTTCATCAACTGTTTTGCCTGTCTTGATTACTGTCTTTTCCATATGTGCAAGGCCTCCTTCGAGCCAAAATTATTCGATATCGTTTTTCTTGCCGGACTTCTTCTTTTTCTTATCGGAACCGGCATCTACTTCTGCATTGATCCCTGCAAGCTTTGCCTTGCCGGACTTCTTGAAAACAGCATCCTTCTTTGCTTCGATCTCAGCCTTCTTTGCTTCGTAAGGCTTAGTGAACATATAGTAAACGATGATGTTTGTAACGATGCTCATGAGTCCGGAAATGACCCAGTAAACACCCATTGCAGCAGGCATCGTGAATGTCGTTACGAGCATGAGGATAGGCATCATCCAGTTCATCATCTTCATGGACTGCTGAGCGTAATCTTCTGCGCCGCCCTTTGTGTCGCCTGCCTGTCCTGCTCTAGCGGGATTCATCTTGGCACGCTTCTTAGCCTCTTCCTCTTCCTTCCAGCCGGGCTTGAGCATCTTGGACATCTGCATAACGAGGATGTTAGTTACTACAACCAGGACAGGGATGATGAGCATCGGCAGATATGTCTTGGGATCGTGCGCGATGGTTACCGGATTCCATGCAGGTGTAACTGTGAGGTCCATTCCGAGGAAGTGGAGATCGACCATCTGGTCCATCTTAAAGAAACCCTGCTTGATGCACTCATTTAAGAACTGTGAGTTCTCGTTAAGAGCCTTGATAAGTCCGATATGGATCTCGGGGCTTACGCCACGGGCAAGTATGCCGCCTTCGCCGAATCTGTTGCCGAGTTCGATCATAGAAGCGATATTCTCTTTGCTTACCTGTGAAAGGTAGATCAAAGGTCCGCTTACGATACGGTAAATAGGCCAGATAATAAAGATGGAAAGGATAGGAAGAAGGCATCCGGAAAGTCCGCCTGCGCCGTTCTCCTTCTGCATCTTCATGAATGCTTCCTGATATGCTTCCTTATCGTCTCCGTATAAACGCTGAAGTTCAGCCTGCTTGCCGCTTAACGCCTGCATCTTGAGCATGGACTTCTGTGATTTAACATTGAGAGGAATAAGGGCTCCTCTGATAATTATGGTAAGGAAAATGATAGCCAGACCGTAATTACCGAAGAACTGGAACAAAACTCTAACAAGCCAGCCGAACAATGTGTACAGCGGGTCGAGAATTGATAACTGAACGAAAATGTCTCCCATTATTGGTCTCCGGTTCTAATTAAATGAATAACTATTAATAGCTTATTTGACAGGATCGTATCCGCCCTTC
The DNA here is from genome assembly GCA_902780785.1 of Oscillospiraceae bacterium. Classification (GTDB taxonomy): domain Bacteria; phylum Bacillota; class Clostridia; order Saccharofermentanales; family Saccharofermentanaceae; genus Saccharofermentans. The sequence goes on from CACZGS010000010.1 coordinate 10,788, forward strand.
GAAAACGGGTTGCATCTCAGTATTCGCCAAATACCCATGAGTCCGCCCTTCAAGACACCGTACTTTGTTACCGCATCGATCATATACTGCGAACAAGTCGGTTGATACTTGCAGTGGGGTCCTATTGCAGGAGAAATATACTTCTGATACCAGCGAACCATCCCTATTACGGCTTTACGGATCATACGGAACTACCTTCCAAAAGATCAAGCCTCATAAGACACTTCCCCATATCTGTGCTCAATTCGTGAAAATCGGGAATACCACCCTTGGCTTTTAAAGTAAATACGTAATCGTACCCTCTTGGAAGTCTGTCTTCCAACTGTCTGTAGGCTTCTCTCATCAGGCGTCTTGCCCTGTTTCTGCCTACGGCACCCAGCTCTTTTTTGTTCGCGCAAAAGCCGGTTCTTATTAAGGCCGGATCTACTTTATAACCGCTTTGTGTGGTTCCCTCTCGTCTTTTAAGCACGTGAACCGACAGGTATCTGCCGGTCGCGAATTTCCCGTACCGGTAAACCCTGTTGAATTCAAAATTGAATCTTAAAGCTACCGATTTCAAAGCGAGATTACGACTTCAGGTCTTTATCAGACTGCAAGTCTCTTTCTGCCCTTAGCTCTTCTTGCTGCAAGAACCTTACGGCCGTTAGCGGTCTCCATTCTTGCTCTGAAACCATGAACCTTTGCTCTCTGTCTTTTCTTAGGCTGAAAAGTCATCTTTGCCATAATATAAAATCCTCCAGATCATTGTATTCTTTCAGTTGCACACCCGCGTTTCTGGCGGCAGCGCATAGTAAGACATAATATAACCTGATGATTATATTAGGGCATGCCGTCAATGTCAAGCAGTGAAAGGCTTATAATACGCGAGTTTATGCGCTCAGACCTTGCCGAAGAGATAAAGAATGTACTGCTGGTAGATCTTATCGGCAGAAGCCTTCGGCACATTGGCAAATGCAATGTAATAAGTGTATTGGTCATCAAGGCCGAGCTTTGCGACGATATCATCAGTAAGCTTCAGTGCGACAGGTACGGGCTCATCGTCTTCTTCGGTGCTCTTTCCAAGAAGATCGTCTATGGATATGCCCTGATTGCGCTTTGCCTTCTCCTCTTCGGTCGCAACATAGTAATAGAACTCGTCTTCCGAGAAGTTCTCCATGTTAACGAGGTTGCTCAAGTCCTGGAAATAATCCGGTGTGGAATAGTTATAGACTGCATCCTCCCTCAGGATAAGGAAGTCATATGAGCCTGTCAGGATCGATGCCCTGAATGCGACATCAAGATATCTTTCTTCGTATTCAATGTCACTCTTGAAGTTAAGGTCTTCGGAATTGAGGAGCTTTGCGGTTCTGGGCTTCTTATATCCTGCCCATTCAAGGAAGCCTGTCGTAGCATATTCACGGCCCTCTTCTGTCGGGTAACCGTTTATTACGCCGCCGCCTATGACGCGCATCTTATCCCTGTATACGTCAGATCCGTACCAGAACAAGCCGCCTGCGACCAGAAGGATAAGGATAAACGGCGGGAAATAGTACTGCATGAAATATACAGCCTTCTGCTTGCCCGTAAGGCCCTTGAGCTTTGCCTTCTCGCTTCTGATATATCTTGTGAGCTTGTTTCCGGACTTGTCCTCTTCCTTGCTCTCACCCTTGGTCTCTTCAAGCTTCTTGGCTTCTTTCTTGTTGCCTGCAAGAGATACGTTGCCGACTGCATCCTTCTCGGGATCGTATTCGACGGATTCCTTTAGTGCCTGGAGCTTGTCTGCCTGTATCTTTTCGAGCTTATCGAACTGCTTTATGAAAACGATCGAAATGAAATACGTGATCGTCGTGGACGTGAATGCATATACCAGCGGAAACCACTGCGCATACCAGATGCAAGCGATCGCAGAACCGATAATGAGGAGGCAGATCAGAATGAGCGGTATGAACTTAATGAGAACGAAGATAAGAGCTGCCTTGAAGAGCTCCGCAGTCTTCATCTCATATCTTGCGATGGTCGGGAAAAGAGTCATCGTCATGAGCATTACGATAATGCTGAATACGATAATGCCGAGCTTGTAGATGAACGGGATATTCGACCAACCCGTATAAATGATGTAACGCCAGTTAAAGATAATAAGGAATATTGCAACGAGCATTATCAGCCATGTAATCGTCGACTGTTTGAAATTGCGCTTGAATGCCTTGAAGAAGGGAATGAAGACTCCCGTGCCCTCACCTCTTATGATCTTCATCGAGACATAGTATTTTGCCGAGAAAGCAGCACCGAAAGTAATGATGGGCAAGCTGCAGATAACAAAGAGCAGGTTGACGATCATAAGATTGGTGATCGTTCTTAAGAAATCCATTACCGGACTGTCTGGCTTTAAAATATTCATTATTATCTCTTCCTGATTCCTTTTAAGCTGCACGGCAGGTCTTGGTTCCTGCCTCACAGCCTAAATATTCTACAACAATTTAATGTCTAATACATTTGAGTTTTCAGCAGAAGGGCTGTCCCAATCGAGACAGCCCTAATGATTAACAATTATCTTCTATCGATTATTCCTTAACGCCGCCGATCGTGAGACCTGTAACGAAGTATCTCTGGAGGAACGGATAGAGAGCGATGATAGGTGCCATCGTGAAGATGGTGGCTGCAGCTCTAACCGTAACCGGAGTGATCGTCGCAGCTGATGATGCGGTTGCGGATGTACCGGCCTGCTGACCGCCCGTAGATGCGGATACTGAGTCAAGCAATTTTCTAAGCTCGTACTGCAGTGTCGTGTACTGCGGATCGAATCTGTTGTAGAGCATTGCGTCGAACCAGGAGTTCCAGTGACCTACTGCTACGAACAATGCGATAGTAGCGTAAACCGGCATACAGAGAGGTGTGATGATCTTTACGAAGACCGTCATGTAACCTGCGCCTTCGAGCTGTGCTGCTTCTTCCAAAGAGTCCGGGATACCCTGCATGTATGTTCTCATAACCATTACGTTAAAAGCACTTACAAGACCGGGAACGATGTATACCCAGAAGCTCGATGTGAGGTGGAGGTATCTGTAAAGGATCAAGACCGGGATCATACCGCCGTTAGCGTACATTGTGATGATCCAGAAAAGTGAAAGACTGGACTTGAACAAGAACTTCTTACGGCTGAGGATGAATGAGAGCAAAGCGTTGGCAGCCAATGATGTGATGGTACCGAGCAATGTTCTTCCGATCGTTACCCACAGACCCTGCATGATGCTCTTTCTCTCGAAGATGATCTCTTCATAGTTTCTTGTTGAGAAAGAACGGGGCAAGAGGTGGATACCGCCTCTTACAGCGTCATTACCTTCATTGAATGAGTATGCAAGCGTATTGAGAACCGGGTAAAGGGTTACAATAGCGAACAACAACATTATTATCGTGTTGATGATATAGAAGATAAGGTCTTCCGCTGCAATCTTTTTTTTGTGTCTTACTTTTAATTCTACTTCTTCTGCCATGATATCTTCCCCCTTCCTTAGAACAGACGCTCATCGCCCCTCTTCTTGGCGATGTAGTTAGAAACAACAATGAACGTCATGGAAACTACGGTCTTGAAAATACCGGCTGCGGTACCGAGTGAGAAGTCCATGATACGGCCTTCGAGTGACCACTTAAGAATGTAAATGTCGATCGTTCTCGCAACGTCCTGAAGAATACCGTTACCGAGCAAGTACTGGATCTCGAATCCGGCGTTGAGAACGTTACCCATGTTCATAAGGAGAAGGATCATTATAGTAGGACGGATTCCGGGGATCGTTACGTAACGGATCTTCTGGAAACGGCCCGCACCGTCGATTGCTGCTGACTCATAGAGACAAGGGTCGATCGAGGTGATAGCTGCAAGATAAATGATCGCATTCCAACCAGTCTCTTTCCAAAGGTGGCTGAATGTTACGATCGGCCAGAACCAGCCTGGCTTCATAAGGAAAGGATATGCCTGTTCTACGATACCGAACTTCAAAAGGAGCTCATTGATGATACCTGTAGAGGTAAGTGCATCGTGAACGATAGCAGTAACGATGATCCATGAAAGGAAGTGAGGCATGTAAGAGATCGTCTGGATCGTCTTCTTGAACCATTTGGTTCTAACCTCATTCAGAAGGATAGCAAACCCAATTGCAAAAACTGTGCTGAATACGAGGTTGAGCACACCCATTGCAAATGTGTTTCTTATTACCATGATGAACTGATCATCGCTGAACAAGAACTTAAATTTATCAATTCCAACCCACTTGGACTTGAAAATACCGTCTGCATATACGAAATTCTGGAATGCCATTATCCATCCTACGAGAGGAAGGTAATAGAATATAATACCGTAAATGACATAGACGGCACCGATAACAACAAGCACCCACTGTCTCTTGAATTCTTTGACAGTAAACTTCGGCTTGTTAACATCGATTTCTTTTACTTTTTTCGATGCTGTTGTAGTCGTGTTTTCCATTTCGAGCAACTCCCAAGAAAAATGGTGGCAACCACAGTTTGGTTATTCCATGGTTGCCACCACAATCGTTTAGTTAATCATTGTTTGATCAATGATCTGATCAAGCCGGTTTCCAGCCGTTAGACTGAGCTGTAGCGAGTCTTGAGTTAACAGCTTCCTGAGCTTCCTTGAGGAAGTCATCAGGCTTGCACTCATTGTATGCTGCCTGATATGCTGTCCAGTCTGCTTCGAAATCCTTAGAGATAACGACTGCAGGGAGCCACTTGTGCTTTGTTTCGCCCATCTTCTTCCAAGCTACACCACCAGGTGTGTCTGTGCCGAGACCATTAGACCATGACCAGAGAGGATACCAAGGCAACTCATCAGCTGCAACAACATACTTGGATCCAACCATGTCTGCATAGTTACCAGCACCGTAAGCTTCGAAGCACTTCTTGAGAGGAGCTGCGAGACCAGCGAGGAACTCAGCAGGCTGCTCATCAGGCATCATGTAGTTCTTGCCGTCCTTGGACATACCTCTCCACTGAGGCATGTAGGAATATTCGCAAGAATGCTTAGCCTTGTAGCTGTCGCTCTTCCAGTTCTCTCTCATCTCTTCTGTTCTGTAGTAGCAACCATTCTCGTCAACCTTGTAGTCAACGTCCTTAACGCCCCAGAAACGGAGGTCATGGATCTCCTGGTCGAGGAGCATGCTCAAGAACTTGAATGCGAGATCAGGATCCTTGCAGGATGTAGTAACTGCGCATCCGGAAGCGTTGTTGAGCTCGTCACCGTAGGAGTGCCACTGCTGATCCATACCAGCTTCGATTGTGAGTCCGAGAGGTACATAGTCACATCCGAGTTCATCAAGACGGAAGGAAGAACCATCGGAAGCCTTCAAAGGTGAAGAGAAGGGTCCCATGATGCTGTAAGCGAAATCCCAGTACTGATCGCAGAGACCAAGAACACGACCTGTAGAAAGCTTAGCAATGTACTCGTCGTATGTCTGAACTGCGAAGTCGGGGTCGATGTAGCCCTTAGCATATTCTTCGTTGAGCTTCTTGAAATACTTCTTAGCTGTTTCTGTTGTGTTGTAGTCAACAACCTTAGGCTTATCAGCGCCGTCGTCGATATTTACGATAACGCAACCATCGTTCGGATAACCATCGAGGAACATAGGAGCGTTCTCAATGCAGTAATACTTCCAGTCTTCGCAAAGGCATGTGTAAGGGATTACAGGTGTGCCATCGGGAAGTTCAGGATGCTCTTTTGCATACTTCTCGAGGATCTCAAAGTACTGATCAAGTGTCTCGATCTTAGGATAGCCATAAGCTTCGAGGACTCTAGCCTGGATCCAGAAAGCCTCACCGTTGTGGCCTGTTGTTGTATCGGTCTTGTAGTGGTTACCGAAAACGTTAGCCCAGTAGATCTTTCCGTCTGACTGTCTGAACTGATCCCACTCTTCCTTGGTGTACATTTCCTTGAGGTTAGGATACTTCTCAAGATAGTCGTCCCAAGCTACGAGCAGGTGGTTCTCGTAAAGTGTGGGGCAGCCGTCGCCGCCATCGATGAAGTCAGGCAACTTACCTGAAGCGATGATGGAGCCGATAGCTTCACCAGCAGTCTGGCCTGTGAGCCAAGATTCCTTAACGCGAACGCCAGTCTTCTCTGCGATGATTTCCTTGATATCGTTGTTCTCGTCCTTCTCCTTACCAGCCATTGCTGCGAACATCGTCATGTCAACGATCTTTCCGGACTTATTGCCGGAGCAAGCTGTGAAAGAGGATACTGCGAGCATTGATGCCAAGACCAAGGAAACGATTTTCTTTGTCTTCATTAGTAGACCTCCCGAATTAGATTCTCGCTAATACATTCTGCGAGTATTTAGCAATTCAATTATATGGTTGCCCCATTTTTGCCACAACCCGAGAAACTCTTAACAAACAACTGATAAACTCTACAAAAATGCAATGATTTCTACATACCTCAACAAGAACAGAGGTTCTTTTTAGTGCATATTGCACAATAAATAGCGGCCTGCGTTAGGCAGGCCGCTTAAGTTCAATCACCTCTGTTGGTTTTTCTATACTTTGACGGGGTACACCCCATGATCTCAATAAATTTGCGGATAAAATAGTCGCTGTCCCTGTATCCTACGTCTTCCGCGATCCTGTTTATCTTCTTGTCGGTGTTGATGATCTGGCGGGCAGCTTCGTTGATCCTGTAATTTGTCAGGTAATTCTTAAAAGACTCCCCGTATTTCTTCCTGAAGACCTGTCCCAGGTAGGAACTGTTGATGTGATATTTGTCGCCTAAATACTTAAGGCTGATATCACCTGCATAGTTTTCCCTGATCTCTGCTTCTATCACGGCAAGGATTCCGTGGGATATGCTTTTTCGAAGTTCGGAAAGATAAGATGCGTATTCAAGAGCGAATGTCTTTAAGTGCTGGTAACTGCCGCGGGCAAAAGCATCGCCTGATGCCTGCTCGGAAATATACTGGATGATCTCTTCCTGGTTTACCGTGTCATCAAGTTCGCTTGCAAGATGGATCAGCTGGAAGAGCAGATAGTTGATGTTAAGGTCGAATGCCACGTTGGTGCTGTCTTTGGCGTGGAGCTCCTCGTGGAGTTTTTCTATACCGGACTCGATTGCAGCCGAATCATTCTTTGCGATAGATCCGATGATCTCGTCTATGGTGTTTTTGCAGAGGACTATTCCGTTATGGTTGGTGTCGGCTTCCTCATAGAAATAGAGTTTCTTTGTATTATGGAATCCTGCGATACTCTTAAGTCGCTTACATGATTCGTAGGATTCGGAAAGTGATGTGATATCCGGAACCTTCATGCCGCAATAGACTCTTATAGGCTTTATGAAGAGGACTTCTATCTTTCTTATCATCTGATTAAGGAATTCAGCCTCCGACATGTCGCGCATCGAGGCCATATTCTCACAATATATGAATCCGACATCGTAGATATCTTCGTCGTAAGGAACTTCGAGAGTGAAGTGGTTCACATATTCCTTCAATGTCTCCCTGCAAGCGTTTATCAGCTGCTTCTGGATCGCGCCCATATCGTATTCGTCGGAAACCGCGGTATCGGCATCTGCATCCTTTTGAATGAATCCAATATAGATAAATCTCAATTCGCCGGCGAGCTGAAGGTGCTTATTGGCATAATCTATCTCCTCTTCAGCGTATTTACCTCTGATGATGTGTCTTATGACTCTCGAAAGATATGCGTCCTCCATCTTCTCCCTGTCTTTTCTCAGGATGATGGATTCCCTGTTGAGATTCGTAACCTTACGGAGGACAGAGATGAGTTCCTCCTCCTCGACAGGCTTGAGGATATAGTCAAGGCAGCCGTTCCTTATGGCTTTCTGGGTGTATGCGAAATCATCATATCCCGTAAGGAGGACGAATTCCGCATCGGAGATCTTCTCTTTCTTGACTGTCTCCAAAAGTTCCAGTCCTGTCATCTCAGGCATGCGGATATCGGAGATGATAAGGTCCACATGATTCTCCTTGAGATATTTCAAGGCTTCCTTTCCGTTGGAGCATGTGGCGGCGATCTCAAATCCGCCGCTCTCCCAGTCGATCAGGACCTGAAGACCCTGGAGAATATAAGGTTCGTCGTCAACAAGCATTACTTTAAGCATCTTCCACCTCTGATTGAGCAGTTATAATCGTTTCCGCAGGGATCGTAATGATGACACTCATTCCGATGCCCTTTTCGCTTTCTATCGCAAACTTAGCCTGGTTCTTAAACATCATCTTGATCCTGAGGCAGGCATTAAGGATGCCTACGTGTTTTGCCTTCTTGACGGCGTCGATGGTAACGTTGTTCATCTTGTTCTTGAGCTGGACGACTTCCTTCTCGTCCATTCCGTCACCGGTATCCTCGACTTCTATGATGAGGTCTCCGTCCTCTTTATAAACACGTACAAATATCCATCCCTGTGTGGCTTTGGATTCTATTCCGTGTATGCATGCATTCTCTACGAAAGTAACCATGGTGAGCTTCGGGATGAGGATGTTCTTGCAGTCGTCATCGATGTCGATATCAAATGAGATCCTGTCGCCGAAACGGTAACTCTGAAGCTGGAGGTATGCCTCGATGAATCCCTCCTCCTCTGCTATCGTTACGGAATCCTCATGCCATTCAACGTTCTGCCTTTCCATGACGGCAAGTCTCTGGACCATCTCCGCAGTCTCGTTCTCGCCCTTAAGGATACTGTGCATTCTGATGCTCTCTAATGCGTTGAAAAGGAAATGCGGGTTGATCTGGCTCTGGAGCGCCAAGAGCTCCGCGTTCTTACGCGCAAGGTCACTCTCCTGCTCCCTGAGCTTATCCTTGTAGATCGTATTGGTGAGGTCGTTGTTGATCTCAACGATCCTGTTGTAGTTATGCATGAGTTCGGATATCTCATCTGATCCGTTGATCTCTTTTATCGGCTGGAAGTATTCGCTTCCGCCCTCACCGAACGCCTTGCCCAGGATCGTGATTCGGTCAGTGATGGACCTTTCGAGGAGCTTTAAGAGAAGAATGGGCAGGATCAGCGTAAAGAGGATCATGAGGATCGTAAGAAGTATGTGTTCCCTGATAACCTTTAAGATCGTAAGGTCCTCGGTAACGGCATAGATCGTAAATGTATTGTCGTACATATGGACATCTTCGACTGTTACGTAAGGGGAATATGCCGACCTTGCGACGACCTGCCTGAACTCGTCTTCTGAAACGCCGCTCGGATAGATAATGTAGTCACCGCAGCAAAGGTACATCTGGCAGTTTACGGGGATCTCCTTCAGTTCATCGTAGATCCTCGTCATCTTGTGCTCGATCGTGATTATCCTTGTAAGTTTTAATGCGGATTTTGCATTATCCATTTTACGGACATATATGAAACGGTCTCTGTCGGTAGTAAGAACGATCGGGTCACTGTCGTAATATGCGTACGCTGCTTCGTTCGCGTCAGTCTTTACGAACTGCTCGTACCACTTCTCGTTATATGCTTCCTTGATGTTGTGGAAATAGTGACCGCTCATCATTGATTCGTTGTCGGAATAGATGACGATCCTGTCCTGCTTTATGTCGGACAAGGTCGCGAAAAATGATGTCGAGACTGTATAAACGTAACTGTTGAAATAACCGTAAGGGATATCGTATTCGGTATCGATAAATGAGTTGAGGTCTTTGTTGAGGTCTATGGCCGTTGCGACGTTGGCATCGTACTGGAGAACGGACTGGATGTGATTCGAATAAGCATCTATGGCGTTTTTCCTGTAGTTTCTCTGGTTACTCAGTTCCGCGTCATATACGGACCTGAACAAAACGGCATCAGTAATAATGAGCGGTAAGATAACGCCGAAAATATACATAAAAAGGAACTTCTTATTTAGCTTCAGCCGGCTGAAAAAATTCCTTGCCTTTACAAATTTGAACATTTAGTCCCCACTCATCGATATCAGTTTTGCCCTAAACTCATACCCTAATATGTTATATAAAACCAAGGTGCTTTGCAAACAAGTATCTTGTCCCAAAGAGTTGATTTAGTCAGGTCTTATCTGTAATTTATCCCGTTGATTATTCCAACCCGTTTTCCTAACATAATTGTAAGTAATTTTTTATTTGAGGAGTCCCGCATGTTAAAAATCGTAAAGACCGAGAACGGACTTGTAAGAGGTCTTCCGGGAAATAACACCCGCATTACTGCATTCAAAGGAATACCTTTTGCAGAACCTCCGGTAGGTGAGAACCGCTGGAAAGCACCCCGGCCTTGCAAGGATTGGGAGGGCATCTATGATGCATATAAATTTGCTCCCATCTCGGTACAGGACCAGCCCGGTATCGGTACTGACATTTACTGCAAAGAATGGCATGTCGATAAGGATATCGAGATAGATGAGGACTGCCTCTATCTGAACGTATGGACCAACGCCAAGAGCGAAGACGACAAGCTCCCCGTTCTCGTATGGTTCTTCGGCGGCGGATTCCAGTGGGGATATACCGCCGAGATGGAATTCAACGGAGAGAATCTCGCCAAGAAAGGCATCATCGTTGTATCAGTTAATTACAGATTAGGCGCGCTGGGCTTCCTCGCGCACCCTGACCTTTTCAATGAATCACCCGACGCTCCCGCAAACTTCGGTCTTCTTGACCAGCTCGCTGGACTTAAGTGGGTCAAGAGAAACATCGCAGCATTCGGAGGCGATCCTGACAACATTACGATCGCCGGCCAGTCAGCAGGCGGCGGAAGCGTTTTAAACCACCTGACATCCGAATCGAGCATCGGCCTTTACCGGAAGGCGATAATCCTCTCGGGCATCATCTCGTTCCCTTATATAAAGGATTTCGTCATGACTCCGAGAAACATAGATGACGCATGCTCTTACGGCGTTAAGTTCTTCGAAAAGCTCGGCGTCAAGACAGTTGAAGAAGCAAGAAAGCTCGACGCATCTTATATCCGCGAGACCTATGCGAAGTTCAGGGAGACAGAATCATTCTTCTTTACTCCCATGATCGACAACGTCTTCCAGCATGACGAACCCTTAAAGCTCTTCATGCAGGGCAAGCATGCTCATGTTCCGCTCATGTCGGGAAATACTTTCGATGAATTCCCGAGCTTCATTTTCGCGGACTCGGAAGAAGAATTTGAGACGAAGGCAAAAGAGATCTTCGGTGATAAGGCATCTGAATTCTTATCTTTCCCCGAAGCCAGAAAACACAACGGCAACATGTACGCTCCTGTACGCGCGATCGAGTGCGGCGTAAAAGCTGTTTTCGAGCACAACGACAAACCGGGTTACTACTACAGCTTCGAACCCGACATTCCTGGCGAGGACAATCCCGGTACATTCCACTCAGTAGATCTCTGGTTCTTCTTCGACAACCTCGACAAGTGCTGGAGACCGATGGTCGGAAGGCACTACGATATCGCAAGACAGATGAGCCTTTACTTCGTTAACTTCATCAAGAACGGAGACCCGAACGGCAATGACGTTGACGGCAGCGCTTTGCCGATGTGGAAACCTTATACGGAATCTTCCAAGAATGAGATGCATTTTACACCCGACGGTGCGAAGGCAAAGGTTCAGGAGGAATCCTCCGAATCGGACTACATCAACTTCATGAAGAAGCACATTGAGGCTACTATCACAGGAACTGCAATCGGCGAGAAGAAAGACACCGAAGGCCCTAAGGTCGACCTTTATGAGGTTCCCAAGAAGCAGGCATTCAATCCTTACCTCCCCAACTGGGAATTCATTCCTGACGGCGAGCCTTATGTATTTAATGGCAGAGTCTATATCTACGGTTCACATGACCTGTTCAACGGCGACTATTTCTGCCCCGGTGATTATGTTACCTGGTCGGCTCCCGTTGACGATCTCGGAAACTGGACTTATGAAGGTGTTATCTTCAAGAGATCTGACGATCCTGCCAACGGCGACGACAGAGGATGCCTCTATGCTCCTGATGTAACAATAGGTCCTGACGGCAGATATTATCTCTTCTATGCGCTTGATAACGACTGCGTCATCTCAGTTGCCGTATCTGATACACCCAACGGCAAGTTCGAATTCATCGGCAACGTTCACCATGAGGACGGAACTCTCCTCGGCAAGAAAGAAGGCGAAGAGCAGCAGTTCGATCCCGGCGTTATCACCATCGGCGATACGACATACCTTTATACAGGTTTCTGCGGACAGGGCGACAAATCACGTCACGGCTGCATGCTGACTGTTCTTGATAAGGACATGCTCACTGTTAAGCGCGGACCTGAATTCGTCATTCCTTCCACACAGTACAGCGAGGGAACTGAATTTGAAGGCCACGCATTCTTTGAAGCGCCTTCCATCAGGGAGAGAAACGGCATCTTCTACCTGATCTATTCATCTCAGGTAATGCATGAGCTCTGCTACGCTTATTCCAACAGTCCTTTGGGACCTTTCAAGTACGGCGGAGTCATCGTAAGCAACTGTGATATCGGAATTGATACATACAAGCCTTCTGATAAGCCTACAGCATTCGGTGCCAATAACCACGGCAGCATCGTTGAGATCGGCGATGACTGGTATATCTTCTATCACAGACAGACCAACAACACCTGGTATTCACGCCAGGGCTGTGCCGAGAAGATCGCGTTCGATGAGAACGGACAGATCAGCCAAGTGGAGATCACTTCATGCGGACTTAACGGCGGACCTCTTTCTGATAAGGGCGAATACCCTGCACACATCGCATGCAATATCTTCGACGACAAGAACAAGATGTATGTAGGCGAGTATCACTCTGCAAACATCACGATGGATATCAGGGACTGCGAGACAGGTCCTTCACATATCAGGGATATCTATGAGAACACGACGATCGGTTTCAAATATTTCGATCTTAAGGATGTTAAGGGATTAAAGATCACGACCAGAGGCTACGGAATGGGCGATTTTGAGATAAGAACGTCCATTGACGGAGAGGTCCTGGGCAAGATCAGTGTGGGATTCTGCACTGCCTGGACTGAAGGCAAGGCAGAATTTACGGTTCCTGACGGAATCTATCCGCTCTATCTTACGTATAAGGGCGTGGGCAATCCTTCCCTTAAGAGTTTTGAATTTTTGCATTAAGCTGGAGTTTTTTTTGCTTCAGACTTCCCGTTAGGTAGGGCCGGAAAGTACACTTTCCGGCCTTACTTATTAATAAAAAAGCGGGATATTTGATACCCCTTCGTTAATATAACGATAAAATCCTTAATATTTCTTTCAAATATCATTTAATAATCATTAAATATATGTCGTTGAAATTCGCGACTAAATAAACTATACTTCAGTTATCAACAAAGACATTTTTCTATTCCTATTATCCCCATATTTGCGGCCACCCTTTCCCGGGTGGTCGCTCCTTTTATGGGAAAATATTATAGGAGCTTAATAAGTCTGCAGTTTTCGATGCCCTCGGACCAGAAATCCTTAAGCGGTTTATGCTTGATATTCCCTATGATCGCGGAGTTCATCGCGCCGTGTCCCATGATAAGAACATCCTTGCCTTCGTTGACCAGAGGATAAGCAACTTCTTCCAGGAACCCGTTTGTTCTCTTAAGGAGATCTTCGAGGCTCTCAGCACCGCCCTGAGCCTCATACTCATCCGGGTTGAAGAAAAGTACTCTTACCGGACACTCAGGCTTCTCAAATACTTCCTCAGTGCCTTCATAGATTCCGAATCCCATCTCAGCGAGCCTCTCATCTATTATTACCGGTACGTCCCTGCCCTCCAGAACGAGCTTTGCCGTTTCCCTGGCTCTTGTAAGGGGAGAACAGTAGCAGACGTCAAAGTGAATATCCTTATAACGTTCACCGGCCTCTTTGGCCATCTGTCTTCCCATGTCATTAAGCGGGATATCCGTCTTGCCCTGGAGTTTATGAAGCAGGTTCCAGTCGGTCTTCCCGTGTCTCATTATATAAAGCATTGATTATTTCTTTCCGTTCTTTTTTATCTTGTCCACGAGCGCCTCTTTGCCTTCCTTAACGACATCAAGGTTTACGAAGAAGAGCTTTACAAGGGTCCTTACCTTGTCACCGGAGTCGTTGATCTGCCTCATCCTTGTGATCATGGCCTTGGTTCCCTTGATGCCTATCTTGGTCATGGAGCTCATTGTATCGCATCCCGAGGCCTCGAAAACAGAGAAAAGATCATCGACGAATACTTTTCGCTGGATAAAACTCATCTCATCGAGCCAGGAAGAAAGGGTCTCTGCGAATGTATCGCTTACCTTATCCGTTGATGCAAGCTTATAGAATTCCTTGCCTTCAAGTTCCCATGAAAGCGGATTGTGCTGCATTATTCCCATTTCATTGCTCTTTACCACGACAGGATCGACCGTGCTTGTCAGAAGCCTTCCGACTATGGATGTCTGGGGAATGTACTTCTCGATCTTCTGCTGGATAAAAGTGAACTGGGGTGATTCAAGGATCCCCTTGTTGAATCCGAATCCCGGACCGTCAAAGCTGTAGATCCTCTTTATGCGCTTGACGATATCAGGCTCTGTAAGCGTTGCTGCATAGATCGCCAGGTGTCCGCCCTTGGAGTGACCGCCCAGGCGTATCTCCTGTGTCCTTCCGCCCATGACCTCCTGAAGGTAGAGCACGGCTTCAGTCTCAGCAGGAACAGTCATATAGCTTAAGTTAAAGTCTTCCTTCCATCCGATTATCCTGTCATCGGTTCCCCTGAAGGAGATGAAAGCTATGCCGTCTGACGTCTCGATCTCAAGCGCTCCGAACTGTATCTCTCTTCCGATATCGGTGTCGTCTACGAAGTTGGAGAGCATGGCTCCCTTGAACCTGTCGCTGTTTGCGAGCGCTCTTAAGATAGCGGGACAGAAATTGATGAACGACTTATCCTTCGAAAGTTCTTCTTCCGTATGGAGCTTGAAGAACTGCTTTGCAGCTTCCCTCATAGTGACCTTGCCCTGACCCTTGGACGGAACGACATCCGTGAAATCAATATAAGACAGCGACGACAGAAGCGCTGCGTCGATGCAGTTAAAAGGGTCTTTGGAGAAAGGAAGGTCACCTCTCCATGTAAGATAGTCGATCAGATTTCCCATAGCGTTCATTATAATCCAGATAAGGTTACTTTGATATAAAAAGAGGTTGCCTCATATGAGACAACCTCTTGAATAATACTTTTTTGCAGTGATTATTATCTTCTGCCTGTCTTGATCGTAAGATCTTCAAGGAATCCCTTAGGACTTCTGATCTCAAGTTCACCCTCAACCTGAACGATCAAGTCATTTGCAACGCCCGTAAGGATCAATACAGATGTACCTGCGAACCAAACGTTCTGGAAGCCTGTGAGAATACCGATGATAGTAGGAACGATGCAGACGAGAACGAGGAAGAATGCTTCAACCCAGTTGAGTCTGAATGCTGTTGTCTTAATAAAATCGGTTGTAGGCTTACCTGATCTGATACCGTTGATCATACCGCCGTTCTTTGTGATGTTGTTTGCAATCTCTACAGGATGGAAATTGATCTGTGTGTAGAAGAATGTAAACGCGATTACGAGAAGGAAGTAGATTATGTAATAGTAAGCGCTTCCTGTGAATGTTTCCTTGATCCAGGTGACTACCTGATTATCGCTGTTGTTGAAGAACAGGTTAACGATAATGGAAGGGATAGCCAAAAGTGACATTGTGAAGATAACAGGCATAACACCGGACATGTTAACCTTGAGCGGGATATAGTCCCTGTTACCGCCTCTTGTCTGTCTGCCGATAACCTTCTTTGAATACTGGACAGGAATTCTTCTCTCTGCATTCTGAACATAAAGAACGAATACGATGATGAGTATCGAGATAGCTGTTACCGCGATAAATACAAGAACTCCGACAATGAATCCCAAAGCTGCATTCTCAATTGAGTCGCTGATATCGACGCACCTCTCATAGAGTGTCTTTGCCATGTCAGGAAGACGTGTAACGATACCTGCGAAGATTATCAAAGATACACCGTTGCCGATACCCTTATCGTTGATCTTCTCACCTAAGAAGACAACGATTGCGGCACCTGCAGTAAATACCAGTACAACGAGTGCTGCATTAAGCCATGTAGGAAGAGAAGCATTTAATGCAGAACGTGTTGAGTAGCAGAAAAGGCAGGACTGAATGAATGCCAGTACGATTGCCGAAACACGTGTGATCTTATCCATCTTCTTTCTGCCGGACTCACCTTCTTTGGACATTTCTTCCAAAGCAGGGATAACGACAGTAAGAAGCTGAATGATAATCGATGCGTTGATGTAAGGTGATACACCAAGAGACAGGATGGAGGCGTGCATAAGACCACCACCTGAGATGAGATCCATGATGCTACCGAGCTGGCCCCACTGACGGATGACGGATGTGAACGCGTCAGCGTCAATTCCCGGAACGGGTACGAGGCCGCCGAGCATGAAGATGCCCAGGATCATGAAGGTATAGAGCAGTCTTTTACGTATAGACTCTACACGAAAAGCGTTTACTGCAGTATCGAAAATACCATTCATGCCTATTAGCCCTCCGTAGCCGTGCCTCCGGCCTTCTCAATCTTCTCTTTTGCAGAAGCTGTGAACTTTGCTGCTGTTACATCGAGCTTCTTTGTGAGCTCACCGTTGCCGAGAATCTTGATGCCGTCATTAACCTTAGGAAGAGTGATAACACCCTTTTCAGCAAGTGCCTTAGCATCTACTGCTGTTCCGTTATCGAAAACCTCAAGATCTCCGATGTTTACTTCAATGTAAGCAGGAGCAAATCTCTTGTTGTTGAAGCCTCTCTTAGGGAGACGTCTGTAAAGGGGCATCTGACCACCTTCGAAACCGGGACGTACACCGCCGCCGGAACGAGCGTTCTGACCCTTGTGGCCACGGCCGGAAGTCTTACCGTTACCGGATCCGGGACCTCTACCCTTACGATATGCTTTTACGTTGCCTGCGGAAGTCATTTCATTGAGCTTCATGTGGCACCTCCATTAATTCTCTTCTACGGCTACGTAGTTAACAGCCTTTTTGATCATGCCGCGTGTAGCCTCATTGTCAGCCTTCTCAACAGTCTGACCGATCTTTCTTAAGCCCAAAGCTCTAACTGTAGCCTTCTCGGACTCTCTTGCCTTATTAATGCTCTTGACAAGCGTAATCTTGATGTTAGCCATTTAAAGCGGGCCTCCTTACTTAATCTCGTCAACAGACTTGCCGCGGAGTCTTGCAACTTCCTCGACAGACTTCAAGGACTTGAGGCCCTCGATAGTAGCGTTGACCATGTTATTAGGATTGTTGGATCCGATAGACTTTGTACGGATATCTGTGATTCCGGCGAGCTCGCATACTGAACGAACAGGACCGCCTGCGATAACACCGGTACCGTTTGCAGCAGGCTTCATAACGATGTGAGCTGCAGCGAATTCACCGATTGTCTCGTGAGGGATAGTACCGTTAACGATAGAAACATCAACGATGTTCTTCTTAGCTTCTTCGATACCCTTTCTGATAGCGTCCGGAACTTCGGTAGACTTACCGATGCCCTTACCTACACGACCCTTTCTGTCTCCGATAACTACGAGAGCAGCAAATCTCATGTTCTTACCGCCCTTAACAGTCTTGGAAACACGGCCGATGTGGATAACGCGCTCTTCGAACTCTTTATCCTTCTTTTCTTCTCTTGAAATGTTCTTAGACTCTAAAGCCATCTAATTTGCTCCTCCCGATTAGAATGAGAGACCGGCTTCTCTTGCCGCCTCTGCCAAAGCCTGTACTCTTCCGTGATAGAGATATCCGCCACGGTCGAATACTACGTCCTTGATATCCTTGGCAATAGCGCGCTCACCGACAAGCTTGCCAACTGCTTTAGCTGCCTCGATGTTGCTGCCAACGGATACGGAGCCCTTGATCTCCTTGTCGAGTGTGGAAGCACTAACAAGTGTAACTCCCTTTGTATCATCGATGATCTGAGCGTAAATGTGGCTGTTGCTTCTGTATACGCAAAGACGAGGGCACTCTGTTGTTCCGGAAATCTTCTTTCTTACACGAACATGCTTTCTCTTGCGAATTTCGTTTTTATCAATTCTACCAATCATGTTGAATATACCCCCTTTGCGCCTTACTTCTTAGCACCGGTCTTACCTTCCTTGATGATAAGGTGCTCGCCGGCATACTTAATACCCTTGCCCTTATAAACATCAGGAACTCTAAGAGAACGGATCTTTGCTGCTGTCTCGCCAACGAGCTGCTTGTCAGCGCCCTGTACGATGACCTGGTTATCTTTGACATCGATTGTGATGCCTTCGGGTTCAACCATCTCGATAGGATGTGAATAACCAAGGTTGAATGTAACCTTGTTTCCAGCCTTAGATGCTCTGTAACCTACACCGTTGATCTCCAATGTCTTTGTGAAACCCTCGTGTACGCCGGTTACCATATTCTGAATGAGTGCTCTTGTAAGGCCGTGGAGTGCACGATGATTCTTATCATCGGAAGGACGAGTAACTGTGATCTGTCCATCCTCCAGCTTTACTGTGATGTCCGGATGAACATCAAGTGAGAGCTCTGCTTTGCCGCCCTTAACCGTTACGTGCTGACCGTCGATCTTAACATCAACGCCTGCAGGAACGACTATGGGCATTCTGCCGATTCTTGACATAAATTTTTCCTCCTGCTCTTAAGATTTAACCGTTGGGCCCGGTATGTCGACTGACCCAAGGCTTTTCAGAGATGTATATATTTTAAGAAGATCCCTTTTCGAGACCTTCCCAAAATTACCAAATATAAGCGAGAACTTCGCCGCCTACACCAAGCTTTCTAGCCTGCTTATCAGTCATAACACCCTTAGATGTAGAGATGATAGCAACGCCTAAGCCATTGAGTACGCGAGGCAGATTCTCTTTATCCGCATAGGTACGAAGACCCGGCTTGGAGATTCTCTTGATTCCGGAGATAACCGGCTTTCTGCCCGAATACTTGAGTGTGATTCTGATAACACCCTGAGTATTGCCCTCGAGTGTCTCGAACTTCTCAATGTATCCTTCATCAAGGAGAATCTGAGCAATAGCCTTCTTCATGTTGGACTGGGGAACATCAACTGTTGCGTGTCCAGCAGTACCGGCATTGCGGATTCTTGTAAGCATATCTGCGATTGCATCTGTAATCTGCATAATTCTTCCTCCTGTTAAATATGGACAGTTCTAATTCTTAAGAAAGAAAACTGTTACCAGCTTGCCTTTCTTACGCCCGGAATCTCTCCCTTGTATGCCAAATCGCGGAAGCAGAGACGGCAGATGCCGTACTTACGGATATAAGCATGAGGTCTTCCGCAGATCTTGCAACGGTTATGCTGCTGAGTGGAAAACTTGGGTGTCTTCTGAGACTTAAGAATCATTGACTTCTTTGCCATGTGTTATTCTCCTCCAAATTACTTGCGGAAAGGCATGCCCATGAGCTTCAAGAGCTCAAATGCCTCTTCGTCTGTTCCGGCAGTAGTAACAATGATGATGTCCATACCGCGAATCTTGTCGATCTTATCGTAGTCGATTTCAGGGAACATGAGCTGCTCCTTGATACCCATCGCATAGTTGCCGTGACCGTCGAATGAATTGGGATTGATTCCGCGGAAGTCACGTACACGAGGAAGAGCAAGGCTTACGAGCTTGTCGAGGAAGTAATACATATTATCGCCTCTCAAAGTAACCTTGCATCCGATCTTCATGCCCTCTCTGAGCTTGAAGGCTGCGATTGACTTTGTTGCTGTTGTTGCTACAGGCTTCTGACCTGCAATGATGCCCATGTCGCGCATAGCGCTCTCAAGAGCCTTCGGGTTATCCTTAACCTCACCGACACCCATGTTGAGGACGATCTTGTCGACCTTCGGGATCTGCATAGGTGAGCTGTACTTGAACTTCTCCTGAAGTGCGGGTGCTACTTCGGAAATGTACTTATCCTTTAATCTGGTCATTGATTATTCCCCCTTCTTAGCCTTAGAAACCGTATCGATGACCTCGCCGGATCTCTTAGCGATCCTGGACTTGGAACCATCCTCGTTGATACGGTAGCCAACTCTTGTAGGCTTGCCTGTCTTGGGGTCAACGAGCATTACGTTGGATGCATCGATGGAGCCTTCTCTCTCAACAATTCCGGAAGGAGCTGTCTGAGTTCTTGCCTTCTGATGCTTCTTGACCATATTTACGCCTTCAACGTAAACTCTGCCCTTCTTCTCATCTACCATGAGAACCTTACCCTTTGCGCCCTTGTCCTTGCCGGAGATGACAATGACCTGGTCGTCTTTCTTTACATGAACGTTACTCTTAGCCATGTGTCTATTCCTCCTTAAAGAACTTCCGGAGCGAGAGACAGGATCTTCATGTAATCCTTATCTCTTAACTCTCTTGCTATGGGTCCAAAGATACGAGTTCCGCGGGGATTCTTGTCTTCCTTAATGATGACTGCCGCATTCTCGTCGAACTTAATATAAGAACCGTCGTTACGTCTTACGCCCTGCTTGGAACGAACGACAACTGCCTTAACTACATCACCCTTCTTGACCATGCCGCCGGGAGCAGCGCTCTTTACGGAGCAAACGATAACGTCGCCGATGTTGGCGTACTTTCTCCAAGAGCCACCCAAAACTTTGATGCAGAGAAGCTCTTTTGCTCCGGTGTTGTCGGCAG
This sequence comes from Oscillospiraceae bacterium, assembly GCA_902780785.1. GTDB lineage: Bacteria > Bacillota > Clostridia > Saccharofermentanales > Saccharofermentanaceae > Saccharofermentans. Next base: position 31,406 of record CACZGS010000010.1, read on the forward strand.
ATCTGAGTCTGGATTCAACCTGAATCATCTGATATATCCTCCTTTAATCGCCTTACTTAGCCTTCTCAACGACACTTACGAGTCTCCAACGCTTATCCTTGGAAATCGGGCGTGTCTCCATAACCTCAACCTTATCGCCCTCGTGAGCTTCATTGTTCTCATCGTGAGCCTTAAGCTTGTATGTTCTCTTCATGATCTTTCCGTAAAGAGGGTGCTTAACGTGCTCTACGACGGAAACTGTGATCGTCTTATCCATCTTGTCGGATGTAACGAGACCGACTCTGGTTTTTCTTAAATTTCTCTCAGCCATTTGTCGTCTCCTCCTTACTTATTAGCAGCGAGCTGCTTCTCGCGCTGAATTGTCATTACTCTTGCGATATCACGCTTAACCTGTGCAATCTGAGCCGGATTATCGAGCTGGTTTGTTGCATGCTGGAAGCGGAGCTTGAAGAGTTCTTCCTTCAAAGAGGCGAGCTCAGAAGAAAGTTCTTCATCAGACATCTTGCGGATTTCTTCAACCTTCATTTGTGCTTTCCTCCTTTACCTTTGCGATAAACTTTGTCTTGCAAGGGAGCTTGTGTCCTGCAAGTCTCATTGCTTCTCTTGCCTGTTCCTCAGTAACTCCGGCGATCTCGAAAAGAACTCTGCCCGGCTTAACTACTGCGCACCAGTACTCGTTTGCTGCCTTACCTGAACCCATTCGGACCTGTGCAGGCTTCTTTGATACCGGCTTATCAGGGAAGATCTTGATCCATACCTTACCGCCACGCTTTACGTATCTGTTGATTGCGATACGTGCTGCTTCGATCTGATTTGACTTGATCCAGCAGGGTTCAAGTGCCTGAAGTCCGTAATCACCGTAAGCTACGAAGTTGCCGCGGTGAGCCTGGCCCTTCATACGGCCTCTCTGCTGCTTTCTATACTTTGTTCTCTTAGGAAGTAACATTAAGCTTTTCCTCCTTCAGACTTCTTTGACTGGCTCTTCTGGCCGAATACCTCACCCTTGTAGATCCAGACTTTAACGCCGATGATACCGTATGTTGTCTTTGCCTCTGCAAATCCGTAATCGATATCAGCACGGAGTGTCTGAAGCGGGATGGTGCCCTCGTGATATGTCTCGGATCTTGCGATCTCGGCACCGCCCAAACGGCCGGAGCACTTTGTCTTGATTCCGAGAACGCCGGGCTGCTTCATAGCCATCTGCATTGCTCTCTTCATTGCTCTTCTGAAGCTTGCACGGTTCTCGAGCTGTGAAGCGATGTTCTGAGCTACGAGGAGTGCATCTGTATCACTGTTCTTGATAACTTCGATATCAACAGTAAATACTCTCTTCTTATCCTTGGATACGTTCTTGTTGAATTCCTTCTCAAGTGCATCCTTAAGAGCCATTCTTCCGGAGCCCTTGTCTCCACCTACAAGTGAAGGACGAGCTGTCTTAACAATAACGTTGATTCTGTCTGTGCCCTTACGGTCGATGATGACCTTGGAAACGCCTGCAACATTTGTGCGGCTCTCGTCTACGGGCTTCTTGGCGTTGCCTCTTGCGATAGGCTCAACTGCCTTTAAAACGAACTCACGGATCTTCTGATCTTCGACAAGACAATCGGAAAAGGTTTTCTTGTCGGCATACCAGTGTGAGCTCCAGTCGTCGATAACGCCTACTCTAAGTCCATTAGGGTTAACTTTCTGACCCATGCTTAAACCTCCTTATACCCTTTCCTTGAGAACTACAGTAACGTGACTTGTTCTCTTCTTGATCGAACTAGCCGAACCTCTTGCTCTCGGGATGTATCTCTTGAGAACCGGGCCGGGGTTGGAAATGCACTCAGCAACATAAAGCTTGTCTCTGGAGAGGTCGAAGTTGTTGACAGCGTTTGCTTCAGCAGACTTCAGAACCTTAGCGATAACAGGTGATGCTGCCTTGGGTGTGTATGTGAGGATAGCATAAGCATCATCTAAAGACTTACCCTTGATGAGATTAGCAACTACTCTTACCTTACGGGGAGCAATTCTAATGTACTTAGCTGTTGCTGTTCCTCTGTCTCTGCCCATTCCGAGAAGCTTTCTCTGCTTCTTTGTAGGAGTGGGGAGCTTATTTGAAGACTTGGAAGGTGCCGCATAAGCTTCGAGGATCTTCTCGCGGTTCTTCTCAATATTGTCTCTGCTTAAAATAATCTTTTCCACAGAAATTTCCTCCTTATGAGTTAGAAGCGGACTTCTCGTTGCTTGTGTGGCCGCCGAACTTACGTGTAGGTGCGAACTCGCCAAGCTTATGTCCTACCATGTCCTCAGTAACGTATACCGGAACATGCTTGTGACCGTCGTATACAGCAATTGTGTGGCCGACGAATTCAGGGAAAATCGTAGAAGCTCTAGACCAGGTCTGGATGATCTTCTTGTCGTTGGCTGCATTCAACGCCTCGACCTTCTTCATGAGAGCGTCCTGAACGTAATAGCCCTTTTTGGTTGATCTACTCATTGAACTGCCTCCTTATGCCTTTCTAGACTTAACAATATACTTGCTGGACTGCTTCTTCTTATTACGTGTCTTCTTACCCAATGTAGGAACACCCCAAGGTGTAACAGGGCCGGGAAGACCGATAGGAGACTTACCTTCACCACCGCCGTGAGGGTGATCGTTAGGGTTCATTACGACACCTCTAACTGAAGGTCTTACGCCAGCATGTCTGGACTTACCTGCTTTACCGAGCTTAACGTTCTCGTGTTCTGCGTTGCCGATAGAACCGATCATTGCGCGGCACTTCTCAGGTACCATACGAACTTCGCCGGAAGGAAGACGGATCTGAGCGAAACCATTCTCCTTAGCCATGAGCTGTGCGGAAGCACCGGCTGTTCTAACGAGCTGAGCGCCCTTGCCGGGATTCATCTCTACGCAGCAGATTACTGTACCTACCGGGATAGAGGAAATAGGAAGAACGTTGCCGTTAAGGATATCTGCATCCGGGCCGCTCTCAACCTTGTGACCTACCTTGAGGCCCTCGGGAGCGAGGATGTAGGACTTAACACCGTCAACATACTGAATGAGTGCCAAGTAAGCTGTTCTGTTAGGATCGTACTCGATTGCCTTGACAGTTGCAGGGATTCCTACTCTGTCACGCTTCCAATCGATTACTCTGAGCTTTGTACGGTTACCGCCGCCGATATGGCGAACCGTGATACGGCCATAAGAGTTACGGCCGCCTGTCTTCTTCCTTGACTTAAGAAGGCTCTTCTCCGGGTCCTTCTTTGTAAGAACGGAATAGTCAGCTATGGCCATTCCACGAACTGCGGGAGAAGTAGGTTTAAATGTTTTTACTGCCATTTTTTATCTCTCCTTGATTACATTACTGACCAAAACCGAATTCTTCGATTGATGTCTTGTTCTTTGTTCCGGCCTTAACTGCCTTGCCGCCCTTGCCGAGGTATGTAGCCTCAACTGCGTCTGTAGCGATCGTAACAACTGCCTTCTTGTAAGCAGGTGTCTTGCCGGGCTTATTTCTAAGTCTTCTTGCCTTACCGTCAAAGTTTGCAACGTTAACAGCAAGAACCTTAACACCGAAGAGCTTCTCAGCTGCTGCCTTGATCTCAGGCTTCTCAGCGTCAGGTGCAACTACGAATGTATACTTGCCTTCTTCTGTGCTAGCCATCGTCTTCTCTGTGATGATGGGCTTGATGATTACATCATAGGGGGACTTCATTACTTGTATACCTCCTCGATCTTCTCAACTGCAGCCTTTGTAGCTACAAAGCTGTCATACTTGAGGATGTCCATAACATTGATCGTGTTAACGAGTGCTGTCTTAACATCCTTGATATTTCTTGCAGAGAGCTCTGCATTCTTGTTTACGCCCTCGAGAACGATGAGTGAAGAATCACTTGCGCCGATAGCCTTAAGAGCCTTAGCAACTGCTGCTGTCTTAACTTCAGCAAGATCCATGTTCTCGATAACGATCATCTTCTCGGAAGCAACCTTTGAAGAAAGAGCGGACTTAAGAGCAAGTCTCTTGATCTTCTTAGGTACTGTGTAGCTGTATGATCTGGGTGTAGGTCCAAAGATGATGCCGCCGCCAACATACTGTGCGGATCTTGTTGAACCGTGACGAGCGCGACCTGTACCCTTCTGTCTGTAAGGTCTCTTACCACCGCCGGATACTTCGCTTCTTGTCTTTGTCTTCTGTGTGCCCTGTCTTCTGTTTGCAAGCTGATTTCTAACAACTGTAGACATAGCAGCTTCGTTGGGCTCGATGCCGAAAATCTCATCGGAAAGCTCGATGGAACCCGTAACGGCACCTGTCAAATCTTTAACATCAATTTTAGCCATTATTTTGTTCCTCCGTCTTATGCCTTAACAGTATTCTGAACTGTTACGATGCCGCCCTTAGGACCGGGAATTGCGCCTCTGATTACGAGGATTCCTCTTTCGCCGTCAACCATGACAACGCTAAGGTTCTGTACTGTGCAGTTAACTGCGCCCATATGTCCAGGCATCTTCTTACCGGGTACAACTCTACCGGGTGTGGAAGTAGCGCCCATGGAACCGACTCTTCTGTGATACATGGAGCCGTGGCCTGAGGGACCACCCTTCTGGCCGTGACGCTTGATATTACCCTGGAAACCCTTACCCTTTGATACGCCTGATACGTCAACCTTATCGCCGACTGCAAACATATCGGATACCTTGATCTCCTGTCCGAGGCTGTACTCCTCGTCGGGTGTGAATTCGCGGATAATTCTCTTAGGCTCAACGTCAGCCTTCTTGAACTGTCCTGCGTCAGGCTTGTTTACAAGCTTTGCTCTGATGGAACCTGTGCCTACTTTGCAGGCCTTGTATCCGTCAGTCTCTACCGTCTTGTTCTGGAGCACGTACATAGGCTCGCAGCTTATAACGGTTGCCGGAATTACGTTGCCGTTGTCGTCGAACAACTGTGTCATGCCGGACTTTCTGCCAATGATGAATTTCGTCATAAAGTTCTTTCCTCCTATTTAGGTTATTGGTTCAACGGTTTTCCGAAGAACGTGACCTCGGTTCTTAAGGCTTGGCAATCCTTTAAAAACCGATTTAAGCCGTTAAGCGTTATTATTTGACCTTTACTTCAATAGTAACGCCTGCAGGCATGTCAAGCTTTGCAATGTCTTCCATCGTCTGGGAGGACGGTGTGTAGACGTCGATGATTCTCTTGTGTGTTCTCTGCTCGAACTGCTCACGTGAATCCTTATTAACGTGAGGTGAACGGAGGATCGTGATGATCTCCTTCTCAGTAGGGAGCGGGATAGGACCGGAGAAGCTTGCATCGTCGCGTGCGAGTGCATCTACGATAAGCTTTGCGCTCTCGTCGAGAATCTTGTGATCATAAGCCTTGAGCTTAATTCTGACCATTGTTGTCTTTGTTGCCATTTTGTTGGCCTCCTTCTATAAGCTGTATTTCTTTTTCTCAACCCTGTCGGGAGTGTCTTGGCTTTCCATTCAAAAACCCAGACTATCCAGTTACCTCCTTAAGGCGGCACTTTGGTTCTCTGGGCAGTAACGTACTGCTTCGAACTCTCGAACCATCGGGTTCTGAGACGGCATCGGATCGTATCCTCTGCCTTCGGCTCCTTCGAAGTTACCCACCTCGTAAGTTATCGCGCAGCTGGCGCCTTACCTCGTGGCAATCTCCGTTATCTAAGCCTTATCACTCGTAGTCAAGGGCATAATACGCCCTGTTTAGACGCGTGCGAAAGGTATTCTACTATCTTGTTTTGGGATTTGCAAGCACTTTTTTGCAGTTTTGCCTATATTTTTATATATTTTTCAGCTCATCAGGCTCAAAAACGTATTTACTGTTGCAAAATCTGCAGACTGTCTCCACCGGCTTGCCGTCTTTTGTGATCTCTTCAAGGTCACTTTTGCCGAGAGCGGCAAGGCCTGAGAGCATTCTTTCCCTGCTGCAGTTGCACTTGAACTCGACTTCTTTTCCGTCGAGATATACAAGGTCGGGATCGCCCATGAAGAGGTCGATTATCTGTGCAGGGGTAAATCCTTCGCTGAAGAGGAATGAGATCTCGGGGAATCCTGCAGCTCTCTTCTCGAGATATGATATCTCGTCCTCACCTGCACCCGGCAGGAGCTGGACCATAAGTCCGCCGGCATGGGAGACTTCACCTTTTTCGAGCAATACGCCCAAAGATACTATCGACTTGGTCTGCTCGGACTTAGCCAGATAATAAGCAAAATCTTCTGCGATCTCTCCGGAGACCAGTTCGGATACGCCGACATAGGGCTCTTTAAGTCCGATATCCCTTACTACCGTAAGGCTTCCCTTTCCGACTGCCGCACCGACATTTATCTTGCCGGGCTTATGATACTCGGTAGGAACTACGGGTTCCATAGGATATGCCCTGACCTTGAAGCCGAAGTCGGTAACGCAGGTCATGCCTTCTATCGGGCCGTCGCCTCTTATTATCGTTGTCTGTGTATCTCCGGGATTCTTCATCGATTCGGATATAAGGATCGATCCTGTCATGAACCTGCCCAGTGCCGCCGTAGCTGCAGGTGACATCTGGTGCATGACCCTTGCAGTCTCACATACCGTCTTCGTGCTTACGCAAAGACACTTTACGAGACCGCCCAAGCCTTCGGCTCTTACGATGTGGTCTTTCTTTAAGTCTTCGGGCGCGCCCGGTACGTAATATGCGTTGTCTGCCATGTCTTTTCCTTATATATAAATTTATTTACCGAATACGAAGAAGATCCGTTCGTCCTTATCAGACGGATCTTCCCTGTTAAGTTCGCCATATACCGCGAGTTTTTTGAGGCCTGCCTTTGCCGCCATGCCTTCTATCTCCTCCGGAGAATGGAATCTGGCTGTAAGTTCGCCGTCGTAACGCTCATAAAGATCATCTTCCGTCAGCTCGAAAAGTGTCAGCTCGGCATGATTGATCCTGGTCTCCTTATCGTAATGATTTACCCAAAGCAGAGTGAAATCATTGTAGTCTTCATAGAAAACATTCTCGCCCAGAGACTTCTCGAAATGTTTCTTTGTCGTCGTATCGAGAATAAAGACTCCGCCGTCTTCAAGGCTCTCGGATACCATCTTAAAGATACCGGCCAGATCATCAGGATCGGTAATGTGTCCTACCGTATCCATCGTGGAGATGAAGCAGCCGCATGAAGGTCCTTCATAAGAAGTAATGTCGGCGCATATCCAGGAAACCGTTCCCGACTCATCCCCTGCTGAAGCCAAAGCGAGCATATCGGGAGAAAGGTCGACACCCGTAACATTTAATCCTTTTGAAGCGAGGAAATTAGTTACGACACCTGTGCCGCAGCCAAGATCAGTAACCGAAGGTTCCTTGATCTTACAATGATCATTGATAAGTCCGTAAATATACGGTCCCCAGGCTGAAGTATCGCCGTTTATCTGAAGATCATCGTAGTGAAGGGCAAGTATGTCGTAAAAGCTGTCGTCCATAAGGAATTACGGCAGATAGTTAAGCGGATTTGTAGTGCTGCCATTGACACGGACTTCGAAGTGGAGGTGTGCACCTGTTGATGTACCTGTGCTTCCGACTACGCCGATCGCCTTACCGCGGGAGACCTTCTGGCCTTCCTTGACATAGATGTCTCTTGCATGTCCGTAAAGCGTTGTATATCCGTTGCCGTGATCGATGATGCAGTAATTGCCGTATCCGGTACCGCCCTTGTTCTTACCCTCAACAGGCTCTGAAACAAGGATTACCGTGCCGGAAGCTGCAGCCATGATCGTATCACCATAACCTGCACCGATATCTACACCTGAGTGGAACTTCTTTGTCTTATATACGGGATGGATTCTGTATCCGTAATAAGAAGTAATGCTGGTGCAATATGTAGGCCAGCGCCATGTAACGCCGCCGACAGTCTTTGTACCGCCGCTGTTATAAGTTGTAGTGCCGGCTCCGCCGCCGCCTGTTGCTGCATTTTCTTTGTTGTACTGGGTCTGGAGGCTCTTGATCTTCTGTTCGAGCTTCTTTGCCTCAGCTTCAAGCTCGTCTTCCTTCTTTTCCCAGGAATCGATGCTCGTATTAACGTCGTCGATAGTGGATTCTGTCTGTCCGATAAGCTTTTCGAGCTCTTCTAACTGTCTCTTCTTCTCATCGGCAATGCCCTGCATCTCTTCAGCGTGCTGGAGCTTGATGTCTGCCTGGAGCTCAGCGTCATCCAGAGCTGTCTGGAGCATATCAACAGCCTGAGCATCTGCATCGGCGATGATGGAGATAACTTCCATGTTCGTAAAGAAACCGGCGATGCTGTCAGACTCCAAAAGAACTTCGAGAGTAGACTTGTTCTGGTATTCGAACATTATAGTGATCCTCTCGGTGAAGAGCTTCTGCTGCTTCTCGAGATTCTCCTGTGCTTCGATATATTCATCCAAAGCTGCTGCTTTCTCATCCAGTGCAGCCTGCAGCTGGGAAGCGATGAGCTCATACTGTGCCTTCTGCTCGGCATTTGCCTTGTTGAGCTTTGAGAGCTCGCCCGTGAGCTGGTCCTTCTGATCCTTCAGGCTGGAGATCTTTTCCTGAGCCTTCTTGGCTTCAGCCTTGGCATTGTCTCTCTTCTTCTTTGCATTGTTGATGTCTTCCTGGGTGACCTTGTTAACGATGACCGGTACACCGCCGACTGCAACAACACGCTCGGAACTGAGCCATGAGCTTGATGCCGTTGCGACTACGCAACAGAGCAGAGCAACAAAGAACATCGCTGCTTTCTTTATGATCCAATTAGTCTTTTTTCCGTTATTCTCGTTTCTCTCAATAGTTTCCGTGTTTATCATAATATGCCTCACACTTTAATATATTGACGTACTGAAATACCGCTTCCTACTGCACCTATGATCAATCCCATAATGACGAGGATCACCAGCTCCTGCCACATGAGTGATCTTGTCGTAGCCAGGGAATAGAAACTTGTGGGGTCGATCGTGCTCATTGCCTTAGCATAGATGGAATGATATACGATCGTCGTAATGGCCCATGATGTCAATGCGCTGAAGAGGCCAACGATAGCGCCTTCCGTTATATAAGGAAGTCTGATGTAGTTGTTGGTCGCACCGACGAATTTCATGATCTCGATCTCTGAAGCTCTCGAGTAAACCGAAATACGGACCATGTTAGAGATAATGAATAATGCGATAACGAACAGTACAACGAATGATACTGCCGTCGTAACATTTACGATCCTTGAAGCCTTGGTAAGGAACGTCATTACGTTACTTTCCTGGGCAACCTTTGAGACTCCGGTATATGTCTCGATATCAGCGCAGACCTCATTTGCTATTGAAGGATCCTGAAGTCTGAGGCTGAACGTATAAGGCAGATACATGTTGTAATCGAAGTCATCCAGGATGGATGAGGAAGATCCGAGATTGGCCTTGAAGTTGTTGTAGTTCTCCTCAGGAGAAGCCATTGTATACTCGATGATGTTCGGGTTGTCGGCAAGCTTCTGGGCAACAACGTTTCTCTCGTCTTCTGTTGACTGGAGTGTCATATAGACCTCGATAGGGGGCCTTTGTGAGAGCTTTCTCATGATCCTTCTCGCATTTACGGAGAACATGTAGAAAGCGCCCATGATTATGAGCATCAGCATGATGGTCGTGATAGAGGCTATGGTTACGAGCGGATGTCTGATGATTCCGCGAAAGCCTTCTTTTATTGAATTAATTAAAGCTCTTCCGGTCATTATTCATCATCCTCCGGCATCATATCAATATCAGTTCCGGGCTTGAAATCTGTTCTTCTGACTTTCTTTTTCTTATCAAGCTTTTCCTTGCGCTTTGCTTCCTTCAAAGCAGCCTTCTCTTCCTTTTCCCTGCGCTTGAACTCGCGCCTGATCAATCTGGTATTGTCAGGTTCCTCAGTATTGAAAGACAGATCCTCATCAGGATCGATGTCGGGATCCAGATTAAGGTTCTTCTTGGAAGGAGCGCTTGCGGGAGCCTTTGCAGGAGCCTTCTTCTCTTCGTCGCCGAAAGAGAATGCAGTCGTATTATCAGGAATGTTGATCTCAATGACCTCAGCCCTTTCGGGTTCCTTGGCTTCTTCAACTTCTTCCTTGGGTTCTTCTTTGATCTCTTCCTTGACCCCTTCCTTGACTTCAGGTGCGGGAGCTGCGGGCTCTTCGGAAACAGGCATTTCTTCTGCTTCTTCGGGCTCAGCAGGTTCTTCCTGCTCAGAAGATCCTTCGGAGATCTCGAAAACCTCGGTAATCTCAGTTACCTTGGGTTCATTATTGCCGTTAAATACTTCATCGGGAATCGCGGTGATAGGTGTTACATCCTTATCAAGGTCAAATTCAGGCTTGAAGGATTCTTCAACAGGCTCATATTCCCTTGCAGTTGTCTCACCGAAGAGCACGCCTTCGGGTGCAGGGATTGCTGCCTTGGTGTCAGTATATCCGGCATCATCATAATTGTCGGTATATGCTTCGTCATCACCGAATGCAACGGAGCTTGCTCCGCTGTAAAGAGATGTTCTCTGTGCCTGTGCCTGCAATGCTGCCGCATCAGATTCAGCCTCGCCCTTATAGCTGCTGTCCTTCTCATCTCTTAAGATAAGACCGTCTTCGATCTCGATTACTCGCTGCTTCATACGGTCAACCATCGTGCTGTCGTGTGTGCAGATGATTACCGTCGTGCCGCCGTTCTGGTTGAGCTCTAAGAGCATTGCCATGATGGCTTCGGATGTCTCAGGGTCAAGGTTGCCCGTAGGCTCGTCTGCAACGATAAGGCTCGGATTGTTTACCATTGCGCGCGCAATGGCAACTCTCTGCTGCTCACCGCCTGAGAGTTCCTGGGGATAACAGTCTGCCTTATCCTTAAGTCCTACTACGGATAAGCAGATCTGAACCGTATTCATAAGGCTCTGCTTGGGTACGCCGATGATCTCGCCTGCGAATGCTACATTCTCGGCAACTGTCTTTGTCTCGATCAGACGGAAGTCCTGATAGATCATTCCGATCTTACGGCGCAAATAAGGTACGAGCGCGCGGCTCATATGTGAAATATCGAAATTATCGATAGTTACTTTGCCTGAAGTGGGTCTCTCCTCACAAGTGATGCACTTGAGCAGGGTCGACTTTCCTGATCCTGATTTTCCTATTACGAAGACGAATTCGCCGTCCTCAATCGTCAGGTTGATCCCCTTTAAGGCTTCAACTCCTGAAGCGTATGTTTTCTCTACGTCAATAAAATCAATCAATTTGTTTACCTGATCTTGTTGTCATTGGTATCGTTAAGATAATCGATGTAGGTTCTGACCATTGTCGCCATCTTAAAGAGTACCGCGTCGTCAAATTTCCTTAAGTCAAGGCCTGTCTTGGTCTTAACCTTTTCGAGTCTGTATACGAGAGTATTTCTGTGAACGAACAACTCTCTTGAAGTCTCGGAACCGTTGAGGTCATTCGCGAAGAATGTATCGATCGTGGTCCTTGTTTCTTCATCTAACTGCTTAAATGCTTCGTTGGGGAAAACTTCCCTGATGAACATCTCACAAAGAGGCTTAGGAAGCTGATAGATAAGTCTGCCCAGACCGAGCTTGTCATATCTGGAGAGATCCGACTCGCCGTCGAAGATCTTGCTTACCTTAAGTGCTGTCATGGCATCAGAATAAGACTTGCTGATATCCATGAATGAACCGACTACAGAACCTACGGCAACCTTAGCCTTGCAGCCTTCGGATGTGAGGCATGCCAGAACGGACTGTGAAGTCTCTTCGATGAAGCTGTCCTTTGTCTCCTCACTTACCTGTGATTCGAGTGCATCGATGATTACGATCGCTGTTGTGTCATCCATTGAGATGACTGTAGCGACATCGGAATCAGTATAGAGATTCTGCAATATCTCGAATGCTTCCGCACTCTGCTCTGCCCCTGTTCTAACAACCAGAACGAGTCTCGGATTGTTGCAGTCGATCTTATATCCTCTTGCTATCATGGGAACTTCTGATCTGATCTCGTTATCGAGCAGAACGTTACGGATGAAGATCGCCTTCTCCGCATCAGTGCCCTTCTCCTTAACAAGAGTCTTCATCCACTCTGCAATGAGCTGCAAAGAGATCTTTGCATCAGGATCAGTGCTCTCGATATAGAGAATATATTTGAGCTGTTCTCCGATAAATACTTTCAGATAAGTTCTGTCAGCGGTGGAAGCGAAAAGGTTGTCTGATGAAACAACGGCTCTGAAGGAAGGATCGGTCTCTTCTTCCCCAATCTCATTCGTTGCAGCCAAGATCTTACCGGCCGTATCAATCACTCCGCAGTTAACGGAGATAATTGTTTTTACCTGACGCATGCATTTCTTTATCTCTTCCATGGTTTCCACCTCTCAAGAAGCAATATAAACGTCCATAAAACGCTACATTAAATCATATTATTTTTCTTAAAAAGGTGCAAGTTTTGAAGCGATCTGACACTGATTTGCCACATAAAAAAGAGACCGTGAACTCTTTTTAGAATTCACGGTCTCTGAATTGAGGTTCTAAGATTAATTACTATTAGGAAATGATGCTCTGCTCTGTATCCTTGTCGAAGAGGTGGATACGGTTGGAGTCAACTGCGAGGTCAACAACCTGACCAACTGCGGACTGTGATGTTGTAGGGTCAACGCGGCATGTGAGCGGGAGTGATCCGTTAACTGTGACATAGAGATATGTCTCAGCACCGAGCATTTCTACGACGTCTACGTCAGCTGTGAATGCTGATTCAGGGTGATCTGTTACGTATGTGATATCGTCTGTGATAGCCTCAGGTCTTACACCGAAGATAACTTCCTGACCGTCGCGCTCCATAACTTCCTCAACTGCATATCTCTCAGGAAGCTTGATTGTAACGTTCTCGAAAGAAACGAATACGTCAGAACCCTCAACGTTGATAACAGCATTGATGAAGTTCATAGGAGGCATTCCGATGAATCCTGCAACGAATGTGTTAACCGGGTTGTCATAGAGCTCCGTAGGAGAGTCAACCTGCTGGATGAAGCCGTCCTTCATAACTACGATTCTGGTACCCATGGTCATAGCTTCTGTCTGGTCGTGTGTAACGTAAACGAATGTTGTCTTAAGTCTGTGGTGGAGCTTTGTGATCTCAACACGCATCTGTACACGGAGCTTAGCGTCCAAGTTGGAGAGAGGCTCGTCCATGAGGAAGACCTTAGGGTCACGTACGATAGCACGGCCGAGAGCAACTCTCTGACGCTGACCACCGGAGAGAGCCTTAGGCTTTCTGTCTAAGAGGTGCTCGATCTCAAGGATCTTAGCTGCTTCCTGAACACGGCGGTTGATCTCGTCCTTAGGCATCTTTCTGAGCTTAAGTGCGAATGCCATGTTGTCACGAACTGACATGTGAGGATAGAGAGCGTAGTTCTGGAAAACCATTGCGATGTCTCTGTCCTTAGGGAGAACGTCGTTTACACAACGATCGTCGATATAAATTTCACCCTCGGAAATATCTTCGAGACCAGCGAGCATACGGAGTGTTGTAGACTTACCGCATCCTGAAGGACCTACGAGGATAACGAATTCCTTATCTGCTACGTCAAGATTGAAATCTGAAACTGCGACAACGCCGCCTTCATACTTCTTGTAAACGTGCTGGAAAGATAAACTTGCCATAACTTATAACCTCCAAAAATGTGCCCAAACATACATGGGCAAGATAACTACGAGAATAGTATCAAAACGCAAATTTCTTTACTATATGACACACTCAACAAAAAAAGTTTTGCTATTTTGGCATAGTAATTTCCGTTGCTTGGTAAATATATCAATTGCCCTTGAACTATTTTGTGAGTGTTGTACAAGAAAAAGCGGCAAATCTAATAATTTGAGGCATTTTTCGCCTTTTTTCGCATTGTGCAATATATCCTTTTGGGCCTGAAAACAGGCTTTTTTATGTTACGTTTCGGTGACCTTTGACGGTATTTCACAAACAAATGCAGCTTATGCGTTATTATGCGGGGAGATCCCCACGGATAATATTATGTAATATATTTATGCATGTTTCAGTTGACTTTTGAATATTTATGCATTATATTGCATAAATCAAACATCAGGGTGGGGATTATCCACCCTTACCGGAGGCAATTAAAATGGCGATTGAAGAATCTGTAAAGTATGTTTCTATTATAGGATCCACGGGATACGTCGGGGCAGAACTCGTAAGAGGCTTTGCCGGTCACCCCTGCTTCAGATTCCGACATCTTACAAGCCAGACATTCGCAGGCAAGCCCTATTCGGAGATCTATCCCGAATTCAGAGGCATCGTTGACGTAATCTGCGAAGATCTTCCCTACGAAGAAGTTGCCAAGGATTCCGATCTTGTCATCACAGCACTCCCTCACGGAGTATCCGCAAAGATCGTTCCCGAGCTCCTTAAGGCAGGCGCAAAGGTAATAGATCACAGCGGAGACTTCAGATATAAGGATCTTGCTACATATGAAAAGTCTTATAAGCTTACTCACCCGAATCCGGAGCTCCTCGCAGAGGCAGTTTACGGAATCCCCGAGTTCTACAGAAATGATCTTAAGACTGCAAAGCTCGTAGCAAATCCCGGCTGCTATCCGACATGCTCACTCATCGCTCTGGCACCTTTCCTTAAGAATCATCTTATCGATGAGGATTCAATCATCATTGATGCTACATCAGGTGTCAGCGGCGCAGGAAGAAAGGCTGATCTCGCATATGCATTCTGTGAGACAGACGAAGCCTTCAAGCCTTATGGTGCTGTAGGCCACCGCCACACAACGGAGATCGCTGAGCAGTGCTCACTTCTCGCAGGAAAGAATCCGGGAGACATAAAGGTAACCTTTACTCCCCACTTGGCACCTTTTAAGCGCGGAATGCTCGCAAGCATCTATGTAAAGCCTTCAAAGGATTTCGCAGATGTATCCTCCGAGAAGATCAATGAGATCTACAGTGAATTCTATAAGGATGAGAACTTTGTAAGAGTGCTTCCCGGAAAGACTCTTCCGGACGTAAAGGCCGTAGCAGGTTCGAACTATATCGACATCAACGGTGTTTTCGATCCCGACACAGGCATGATCAAGCTCTTCTCGGCTCAGGACAATCTCGGCAAGGGAGCAGCGCTCCAGGCAATCCAGGCAGCAAATGCAATGTTCGGCTTCGATGAGACGACCGGACTTAAGAATATCGTAAGAGGTATCTGATTATGGCAGGACAGAAAGAAAATCCCGTTATCACGGGCGACATGAAGAATAATGTGGACAGGGCTTCGATCCTCATCGAATCTCTTCCCTACATCAGGAAGATGAGGGGCCAGACCTTCGTTATCAAGTACGGTGGAAATGCCATGATCAACGAAGAACTGAAGCAGTCTGTCATGGACGATATCACGCTCCTTAAGTACATCGGCATCAACCCCGTCATCGTTCACGGCGGCGGACCCGATATCAGCGACATGCTCAACAAGGTCAATAAAGAGTCCCATTTCGTAAACGGATTAAGGTACACGGATGAAGAGACGATGGGTTATGCCCAGATGGTATTGATCGGTAAGACAAATAAAGATATCGTATCCACTCTTTGCGGCAAAGGCGCAAAGGCCATCGGTATCTCCGGCATCGACGGCAACCTGATCGAAGCTGAGAAGATGACTGAGGATGCAGAAGGCAATCCTATCGACATCGGCTTTGTAGGCAAGATCAAGAAGATCAACACGAAGGTCATCGCCATGCTCGCAAACGACGAGTACATCCCCGTCATCGCCCCTATCGGCGTAGGCAAGGACGGCGAGAGCTATAACATCAACGCAGATACCGTTGCAGCAGAAGTAGCCGTTGCATTGGGCGCTTCAAAGCTCATCACCCTGACTGATGTCGGCGGCGTATTGAGAAAGCTCGAAGACGGTTCTGACTATATCATTCCTGTTTTGGACGAGAAGGACATCAAGGATCTCGTCGAGGAGGGCATTATCAAGGGCGGCATGATCCCCAAGATCGAAGGCTGTCTTGATACGGTATTGCGAGGTGTCGACCGCGCACACATAATAGATGGTAGGATCCCTCATTCTATTATTCTCGAAACATTTACCAAGAACGGTATCGGCACAATGATCGTAAAGGAGAAAAAAGAACATTATGAGTATAGAAAATGACCTCTCCCTGATTCAGGATTTCGACAAGAACTATTGTCTTCAGGTATTTAACCTCCTCCCTGTTGCATTCACAAAGGGCAAGGGCTGCTATCTTTATGACACCGAAGGCAGGAAATATCTCGACATGATCGGCGGCATCGCAGTTAACAGCCTGGGCTACGCTCATCCGAAGCTCACATCCGCCATCTGTTCACAGGCAAAGAACATCATTCACGCCTGCAACTATTACTATATTCCGCAGAAGTCTGAACTCGCTTACAGGCTCTGCCGCGCAAGCTTTGCAGACAAGGTATTCTTCTGCAATTCCGGCGCTGAGGCAAACGAAGCTGCCATCAAGCTCGCACGCAGTTATTTCTACTATAAGGATATAAACAAGTACGAGATCATCACGGCTACCATGAGCTTCCACGGAAGAACAATGGGTACCGTTGCCGCTACAGGCCAGGAAAAGTTCCAGCTGCCTTTCGCACCTAATCTCCCGGGCTTTGTTTATGTTCCTTATAACGACATCGACGCCATGATCAAGGCAGTAACACCCAAGACTGCTGCCATCATGCTCGAGCTCGTTCAGGGCGAGAGCGGCGTTCACCCCGCTGACCTCGAATACATCCAGGCTATCAAGAAGCTCTGCGTCGAGAAGGGTATCCTTCTCATCTTCGACGAAGTCCAGACAGGTGTAGGACGTACAGGCAAGATGTTCTGCTATCAGAACTACGGCGTACAGCCTGATATCATGACCCTCGCAAAGGGCTTGGGCGGCGGTGTTCCGATCGGCGCTATGCTCACGACAAACGCAGTCGCAACAGGCATGAAGCCCGGCGATCACGGTTCCACATTCGGCGGAAATCCGTTAGCTTGCGCAGCAGGAAATGCCGTACTGGAGACTATCGAAGAAGAGAACATCATCGATAACGTAAGAGAAGTTAGCGAAGAACTTTTCGAGAAACTCAACAAATTAAGGGCAAAGTATAACTGCATCCGCTCGGTAAGGGGCAAGGGTCTCCTCATCGGCATCGAGTTCGATGATACGATCACAGCCCAAGGCATGCGTGAGCAGTTATTCTCTATGGGCATCCTCGTTAGCGCCATCGGCAAATCAACGATCAGGCTCGCGCCTCCGCTCATCATTACAAAAGCTCAGGCAAACCAGTTCATCAAGGCTCTTGATAAGATCCTTAAGAACGTACAGGGACCCAAGAATGTTTTCGACAAGCTCAAGGACGCCCTTCCTACAAAGAAGCAGATCAAGGAATCTGCAGCAAGCGTAAATAACGCAAAGATCGACAAGCTCGACACTTTAGGTCTTACGGACGGAAAAGATCCGGACCTGACAGACGGCGATGAATAATAAACCGGCAAATAAGGAGTAAGTAAAATGAAGCATTATATTGATTTCCACAGAGACGTTTCTTTCGAAGATCTTGATTACCTTTTGGACGTTGCAGTAGACCTTAAGGCCAAGACAAAGGCAGGCATCGAGCATCACCTTCTCAAGGGTAAGTCCCTTGCCATGATCTTCACAAAGTCTTCCACAAGAACCAGAGTCTCCTTTGAAGTCGGCATGTATCAGTTAGGCGGCCAGGCACTTTTCTTAAGCAACAACGACATCCAGATCGGCAGAGGCGAGACCATCTATGACACGGCTAACGTATTGTCCGGAATGGTCGACGGCATCATGATCAGAACATTCAAGCATCAGGACGTTCAGGACCTCGCTGACTACGGCAAGATCCCCGTAATCAACGGCCTTACAGACGACCAGCACCCCACACAGGTATTAGCTGACCTCCTTACGATCAAGGAGCACAAGGGTACGCTTAAGGGCCTCAAGATGGCTTACTTAGGTGACGGAAACAACATGGCAAATTCCCTCCTCCACGCTTGCGCAAAGGCAGGAATGGACATCTCCGTTGCTTCCCCCAAGGCTTACACATGCCCTGACAAGTATGTAACAGAGGCACAGGAAGACGCCAAGGTTACAGGCTCCAAGATCCTCATGACAGAAGATCCTTTCGAGGCTGCAGAAGGCGCTGACGTTATCTATACAGACACATGGACATCCATGGGCCAGGAAGCTGAGAAGGCTAAGAGAGTTGAGATCTTCAAGAACTATCAGGTCAATTCCAAGCTCATGGGCGTTGCTCACAAGGACGCTATCTTCATGCACTGCCTCCCTGCTTACAGAGGCTACGAAGTAACAGAAGACGTTATCGACGGACCTCAGAGCGTCGTATTCGACGAAGCTGAGAACAGACTCCACGCTCACAAGGCAATCCTCGTAAACTGCTTCCTTAACTGATGAACAATAGTCCCGTAATAAGAACAGCAAGCGTCAATGACGCACCTGAAGTATCGCGCCTCTTAAGAAGCGCGATGCTTACTTATTGCGCGGATTCGGGTATATCGTCATCGATGCTCGAAGCAATGACCGAGAGCATCGAGAGCGTTGCCGACAGGATCGCCAGGCAGACCTGCCTCGTTGCAGAGACCGACGGAAAGATCGTCGGTTCCATCTGCATCAAGGAATGCCAAAATCCCCTTGTCTACAATTTCTCAGACAAGACTTATGAATACTTGAAAGACCTGGGGAAATCTTTTTATATCTCAAGATTCGCAGTGCTCGAAAAGTACAGAAAGACGGGCCTCGGAATAGACCTCATGACCAGAGCCGTCGAGCTTGCAGCAGGATCAGGCGCAGAATGCATACTCCTGCACTCAGCGGCAACCAATAAGAACATGGTCGAATTCTACGGAAAAAGAGGATTCAAACTCATAGATTCGGAAAATTCCAGAGGCTATATGAGAGGACTTTTCGCTTATTCTCTGAAATAGAAAACTGCGGATTATATAGTCTTCGACAGGAAGATGTCGCAGCCGGAGATCTCAGGATCGTTCTTTATCTGTTCGTAAGCTTTATCCCTTGAATCAACACTGTCATACATCGCGAAAACAGCGCTGCCGGAACCGGTCATGCGGCTGAACTTTGCGCCTGTTGTAAGGAGCATCTCCCTTACCTTCTTTATCAGAGGAACCTTTTCCTCGGACGGCATTTCGAGATCATTCGTAAGAAGATCTCCGCCCTTAAGGAACCTTGCCAGAGGATCACCGTCATCTTCGTTAAGGCCTGCGATATATGCCTCGTAACGTTCTTCGTCAAACGGCGGCAAAGGCTTGCTGTCTATGGCATGGAAGCATTCGGGAGTTGATACTCCCTCCTTAGGTTTTACGATAAGAAGAGGTATATCAGAGAGCGGAGCAAGTGATCTGATCTCCTCGCCGACTCTCTCGCAGAGACATGTTCCGCCGTAAAGGAAGAACGGAACGTCGGCACCGACATTTACGGCGAGCTGGTTGAGCTCTTCATCGGTAAACGGATTGCCGAAGTGTTCCTGAAGGACCATGAGAACCGCTGCCGCGTCAGAGCTTCCGCCGCCCATTCCGGATTCGGAAGGAATGCGCTTGGTAAGGACGATCTCAATATAAGGGAACTCATTATGCTGCCACTTTGCGGCGCCTTCGATCGAAGGATCATTGCCGGCCTTCTTACGGAGTGAGGACAAGAATCTGTCTCTGGCCTTGCTGCAGAGATTCTTCTCCGGATCGATATCATTTCTGCCGATACACTTGATATCAAATCCGCATTCGCGCTCGGGATAGATGTTTATTGTGAGATTATCTGCAAGATCTATCTCCTGCATTATAGAATACAAGCTGTGATAACCGTTCGGAAGTATCCCGCGGACACGCAGGAACAGGTTCAATTTAGCGTTAGCTGTTATTTCATAAGAATCCATAAGGATCTCCTAAAATCAATAAAAGCAAAAAGGTTTGTAATTCAATTTTACCTTACAAAGATATATAAAGCAAAAAACACAGGTGCCGGGAGATTTGTCTCCCCATAAAAAAGCACTGTCAAAACCTGACCGAATCAGTTCTGACAGCGCCATGTAATTAGCTTAATTGTTCAGGATCAGACGGCTACTTCTTCCTGTGACTTCTCAGGCATGATGCCTACTCTGACTGTTCTTGTGAGAACATCGATGTATGAGAAGGATACGAGAGACTCCTTACCTGCTTCATTCTTGCAAAGCATTGTGAAAACATTAGGATAGCAGTGCTCTACTGTGCCGATGTATGTGATGATCCTCTTGCGTCCGCCGTTGGTCTTGCAAACTATACGCTTGCCGATGAGCTCTTGAAACTTACCCTTGCACATTTCCAAATCGGAACTGATAATCATACGTCTTCCCTCCGCCCGGAGAATTGTTGATAAATATTGCAAACGCCTTAAAGGAACATTACGGAAATATTACCAAACTTGCACCAATGCTAACATTTCCTTGACATATTGTCAACGAGAAAACACAACATTTAGTAAAAAAACACCAGCAATCTCACAAAATATAGTGGTTAGGTAGAAGTTTTTCTATTTTCTTACAGAACTGCATTTTACTCTCATTGAAAAGGCAGAATTTTTACAATACAATCGTAGCATTACTCTAAAAAAAGATAGGAGAGGTCAAAAATGCTTAGTGATATCGAGATAGCCCAGAGTGCAAAGATCAAGCCCATCGCAGAAGTAGCGGAGCAGGCAGGAATCGATCCTGACAAGCTCGAATTATACGGAAAGTACAAAGCAAAACTCCCGTTAAACTACATCCAGAATCTACCTGAAAGACCTGACGCAAAGCTCATCCTCGTTACGGCGATGAACCCTACACCGGCAGGTGAAGGCAAGACAACAGTAAGCATCGGCCTCGCACAGGGCTTAAAGCTCGTGGGAAAGAATCCTATCCTGGCATTAAGAGAACCCTCATTAGGACCTGTATTCGGCGTCAAGGGCGGAGCCTGCGGCGGCGGTTATTCACAGGTCGTTCCGATGGAGGACATCAACCTTCACTTCACAGGTGACCTCCACGCCATAACAACTGCAAATAACCTTCTTGCAGCCCTCATCGACAACCACCTTTTCCAGGGCAACAGCCTCAACATCGATAAGGACAGGATCTTGTGGAAGAGATGTCTCGACATGAACGACAGGTGCCTTCGAGCAGTTACTGTCGGTGTCGGCGGCGGCACAAAGGGCGTTACACGTCCCGAGATCTTCCAGATCACGGCTGCTTCAGAGATCATGGCTATCCTCTGCCTTGCCAAGGACATGGATGACCTCAAGGTAAGACTCGACAGGATCGCGATCGCTTACGACATGGACGGAAACATCGTAACGGCAGGCCAGCTCGGCGCTACCGGAAGCCTCGTTACATGCCTTAAGGACGCTATGTGTCCTAACCTCGTACAGTCTCTCGAAGGTGTTCCCGCACTTGTACACGGCGGACCTTTCGCGAACATCTCACACGGATGCAACACATGCATCGCTACAAAGACAGCATTAAAGCTCAGCGACATCGTAGTAACCGAAGCAGGATTCGGTGCAGACTTAGGCGCTGAGAAGTTCCTTGATATCAAGTGCAGAGACCTGGGCATCTGGCCTGATCTCGTAGTTATCGTTACAACGGTAAGATCTCTCAAGTACAACGCAGGCATCCCTAAGGCAGAGCTCTCCAATCCTAATCCGGAAGCAGTCAAGGCAGGTCTTGCAAACGTATTGAGACACATTCAGAACATGCAGAATTTCGGCATCCCGGTCCTCGTTGCATCCAACAGATTCCTTACGGATACCGAAGAAGAACTCGCGATCGTCGAAGAAGCATGCAAGGCCACGGGCGCTGAGTTCGCACCTGCAGAGATCTTCGCAAAGGGCGGCGCAGGCGGAATCGATCTGGCTAACAAGGCACTCTCGATCCTCGGCCAGAACAAGCCCAAGAACCCTGTCTACAGCTATGAGCTGACAGATTCAGTCGAAGAGAAGATCACAAAGGTCGCAACAAAGGTTTACGGCGCAGGCAAGGTAGACATCCTTCCTGAGGCACAGGTCAAGATCGACGAATTCGTCGCTAAGGGCTACGGCAACCTTCCTATCTGCATCGCAAAGACACAGTATTCACTTTCCGATGACCCGAAGAAGCTCGGCAATCCGGAAGGCTTCACACTTACGGTAAGAGACTGCTATATCTCAGCAGGCGCAGGCTATCTTGTTATCCTTACGGGTACGATCGTAACCATGCCGGGACTTCCCCCGCACCCTGCCGCAATGGATATCGACATCGATAACAACGGTGTAATTACGGGACTGTTCTGATTTTCGATGAAAAGACCGAATCCGACATTTCTGAAAAAAGCCGAAGGGATAAAGACATCCCGTAAAAAGCGTACGCTCGTGATCATCCTGATCCTGCTTGCGATTACTTTCGTAGTAGTATTCATAAGTTCAATCGCGTCCGCTCAGGATACCTACAGGCTTATGTATCCCGGACTTGTCGGTGCGGCCACAAGCACAACTACTGCTTATTCGGCATATCAGAGACCGGTCCATACGACCACTGAAACAACAACTGAGGTAACGACGACCATGACGACCACCCAGCCTCATGCGGTGCTCGCTGCGACGCCGACGCCTACCGTATCTCCTGAGGGTACAGGCCGTTCCCAGAACAATGCGCCTGACCCCTTCATGGAGGACAGGAACTTCAGCTTTAAGCCTATCGAGATCCAGACTGCCTCATACCAGAAGCGCGCCGTCTATCTCGATGATCTCAAGGAACAGGTTGAGGCTTATCAGAGGAGCCATCCCAATATGAGGATCTGCTATGAGTTCATCTCATTGTCCAGCGGTGAACGTCTGGGCGTCGATGAGCTCGATCCGGTCCTCCCTTCCGGCGCCATGGCCATTCCTGCCGCGATCGTCTATTACGACAATATCGCGGGCGTAACAGGACCTCTTTCCGAAGTCGTTACTTACGACGGAAATTCCAAGGGTTCACGTAATTCTTCTTATATCGCGAGTAAATATTCTTATGGCAAACAGTTCTATATGAGAACTATCCTTTATTATGCGATCGCGAAAAACGACAGCATCGCGCTCAATCTCCTGTTCAACAAGCTCGGCGGCCAGGAAGAAGCTCTGGCATCGATCAAGAAGATCAGCGGTTATATCTCTTTCGATGACAAGGTTATCTATAAGGATTACAGCGGCAAGGAATTCCGCACATCCGGAACCATTTCCTGCTACGACATGGGCCAGTATCTCTCCTACATCTACCGCACGTTCACGATCAACCCCCAGGTAAACCAGCGTCTGTTAAACGACCTGGCGGCAAATGAGATCGGCTCGCCTTTATCTGCCGCTTTCCCTGAGGATACGAGGATCCTTCACGTTCTGGGCAGAAACACAGAGCGTAAAGCATATATGGAATGCGCTATCGTGGATTATAAGGAGCCTTTCGCGCTCATAATCTACGTTGAAGCATCCACTTCAGATTCAGCGGGAACGGCAATTGCAACGCTCGGGAGCTATACACAGAAATATATCGAGTTGTGCTACAAATAATGTTGTCCTCATAATTGAAGTGTCTTATTTTTCTTTTATGATATAATCCATAGTGTTTGAAATACGAGTTCGTCCCGCGCGGTCTGCCGCCGGCCAAGGTCCCGTGCGATTTCGGGCTGTGAACCCTGTCAGGTCCGGAAGGAAGCAGCAGTAAGCGGTTTACGGAGTGCGCCGCGGGTCAAGCCTTACCGACGGCAGTTCGGGCGGGACGGACTTTTTTATTTTCGGTTTAAGATTTGGGCTTTAAGGAATTTGCTATGGAAGATCATATCGTTCTCTACAGACAATACAGACCTGTTACCTTTGACGATGTTGTCGGTCAGGACGCCGCAAAGACTGCATTAAGGCAGTCGGTAGTATCGAAGAAGCTCGCTCACGCTTATCTTTTCTGCGGCCAGCACGGCACGGGCAAGACCACGATCGCCAAGATCTTCGCAAGAGCGGTCAACTGCGAGCACCCCGTCAACGGCAATCCATGCAACGAGTGCCCCACATGTAAGGGTATCCTTGACGGTTCCATCCTCGACGTTACAGAGATGGACGCCGCTTCCAATAACGGTGTCGATGACATCAGGCCTATCCTTCAGGAAGTAAATTTCGCTCCTACAAGAACAACATATAAAGTCTATATAATCGACGAGGTCCACATGCTCTCAAAGGGTGCTTTCAATGCACTCCTCAAGACCATCGAGGAACCTCCGAAGCATGTAATCTTCCTTTTCGCGACAACAGAATCGGATAAGATCCCCGCAACGATCATTTCCCGTTGCCAGAGATATGATTTCAAGAGGATCCCTTTAGATCTCATTACCGCAAGATTAAGAGAAGTCTGCGGCAAGTCCGGCATCAAGGCTTCCGACGACGCACTCCGTCTCATCGCTTCAAGATCTGACGGCGCTCTCCGTGACGCGCTCTCACTGCTCGACCAGATCTCCGCTATCTCAGGCGGAGACAATGAGATATCATCCCAGGATGTCGAGAAGATCACAGGCACCGTCGACAGCTCATTCCTCTTTAAGATGGCTAACTGCCTTATCGATGCCAGATTCGATGAGCTTATCGACCTTTGCGAGATCCTGAACGCTTCAGGCAAGAACCAGGCGCGTTTCACACTGGATCTTGCAGCTTACTTCAGAGACCTCCTGATCATCAGAGTCAAGGCAGACCCCATCATCTATCTGCCCTACCCCAAGGAAACCATCAAGGATATGTATCAGACGGCCGCAAAGGTCAGCGCCGATACATTGACAGGTTATATCAGTTACCTCTCCAAGGAATACGCAGAGCTCCGCAAGTCACCTGATATTCCCACGAGCTTCGAGCTCATGCTGATGCGCCTCTGCGGCAGAAAATCAGCTTTGCCGGTAACACCCATCGTGATCCCCGACTTCGAGAAGAAGCAGGCTGAGGCAGCCGCTACACTCACGATTGAGGACAAGAAGGAACCCGAAGAACCCAAGAAGGCTGAAGAACCCGTTAAGGCTCCAGAAGAGCCCGTAAAGGAAGATAAGTCTGAAGAGCCTGAAGCAAAGCCCGCTGCAGAATCAAAGCCGGCTTTCTCCAACCCTGCTCCCTACAGACCCCAGCCGTCTTCTGCACCTTCAGGACTATTCCCGTTCAGCCAGACTCCGTCTGAGCCCAAGGAACCGAAGGAACCCAAGGCAAGCGAGCCTTCATTGTCTTCTTTTGACGCTCTTTTCGCGCCTTCTGCAAACGTTACGGCAAAAGAACCCGATGAACCCGAAGAGCCTTCTGTCGATCCTGATGACGATGCATATATTCCCGGAGACGAATCATTTAATGAGCACTCCGAGCCTACGATATTCTCATTCATGCCCAAGGACACTGAACCTCAGTTAAGCTTCGGCACGGATGAGCCTGAACCTGAAGAACCCGCAGCGCCTTCGAACTTCTCATTTGACCTGCCCGAAGACAAGCCCGCGCCTTCAGCCGGGATCTTTGCAGGCCTTGCGACATCATTCTTAAGAGATCTCGAAGATGATATCGGCTCCAAGGAAGAGCCTGCGGCAGAACCCGCAGCAGAAGCTCCCGCGCAGCCGCGTTCACAGCTGGCAGTTCAGGCAGACAAGAGCGGCCTTATCGTTGACGGCAGGCCCAGATCAGGCGTCAGAGCCCCTTCTTTCAGCGGCGAGTCAACTGATGTAGACTTCAGATGGTCCAATATCACCGCTAAGCTCAAGGAGAGCAACGATAATATCGCGGTCATCCTGGAGCAGACAAAGCTCCGCAAGGACGGCAATTCCGCTTATATCGTTTTCGAAGACAAGGATACAAAGCTTCTGTCCAACCTTAAGAGATCCCAGGCATTCAGACAGATCTCGGCAGGCATAAAGGATGAGTTCGGCGCAGAGCATCTCTTCCTCTGCACCAGGACACAGTTTTCAAATCTCGAAAAGAAGAACCAGGAGTCAGAGCTCGACAGGAAGCTCGATGACTTGAACGAGCGTTCCCAGAATCTGGGCGTTCCTACGGATTTTCATTTCGGTGACTGAATATATAATTGATTAGAATAAATTTCGGAGGTTTTTAAAATGGCTAAAGGATTCCGTGGCGGAATGGGAATGGGCGGCAATATGAGCCAGGTTATGGCTCAGGCTCAGAGAATGCAGAGACAGATCGAGATGGCTCAGGCTGAGATCCAGGAAATGCGTTTCACAGGCACAGCAGGCGGTGAGCTCGTTAAGGTAGTCGTTACCGGCAAGCACCAGCTCGAGAGTGTCGAGATCGCTAAGGACGTAGTCGATCCTGATGATATCGAAGGTCTCCAGGATCTCATCATCGCTGCTGCTAACCAGGCTTTGGCACAGATCGACAAGACCAACCAGGAGCGCATCGGCTCCATCACCGGCGGCATGAAGATGCCCTTCTGATAATGGCAAGATATTCGCCTTCGATTCAGAATCTCATAGCTCAGTTAAGCAGTCTTCCCGGCATAGGCGGCAAGTCTGCACAGCGTTTGGCATTCCATATCCTTGCTATGGACAATAAGGATGCCGAAGCTCTGACGTCCTCAATAATGGCCGCAAGACAGTCCACAAAGAGATGTTCCTGCTGCCAGAATTTCACGGACTCTGATCCCTGCCCTATATGCTCGGATCCTTTGAGAGACAAGACCACGATACTTGTCGTTGAATCACCCAGAGACGTATCCACTTTCGAGCGTGCCCACGAATACAAGGGACTTTACCATGTGCTTCACGGCGTATTTAATCCCATGAAGTCCATGAGTATCTCTGATACGACCATACCTGATCTTATTAAGCGCCTTGCCGATCACCCTGAAGTCTCAGAGGTTATCGTCGCGACCAACCAGACTGCCGAAGGAAATGCCACGGCTCTCTATCTGTCGAGAATGGTAGGCCCTTCAGGTATCAAGGTATCCAGACTCGCATCCGGTCTTCCGATGGGCTCTGATATCGAATATGCAGATGACTTAACACTCCTTTCCGCTCTTAAGGGAAGAGTGATCCTTGCAGGAGAAAATAATGAGGCTTGATAAATTCCTTAAGCTCTCCAGAGTAATAAAGCGCAGAACGGTCGCAAATGATGTCTGCCAGGCCGGCAGAGTTACCGTAAACGGTAAGCCCGCAAAGCCTTCCGTAAAGCTCAAGGTCGGCGATGTCGTTACGATCCTCTTCGGCAGCGGTGAAGTCAAATTCAGGGTCTTATCGCTCCAGGAAACGGTCAGGAAAGAGGAAGCCGCTTCGATGTACGAGCTCCTTGAATGAAATCTGAGTCATTAATATTACAAGTACTTTAAGTTTAACCCCGGGTTGTTGTTTTGAACCCGGGGTTAAGTAATAATTATTGTATATCGCTGTAATTTCCGGAGGCATATCTTGCGCAAAGTCAGACGCAAAACAGGCGGAATATCATTCTTAACGGCAATGATCTGCATTGTCTGCGTTGTCGTCGGAATTCTCTGCCTTACCAAGTATGCCAACATCAACAGACAGAAGGAACGCCTTAAGGCTGAGAACTCTTCCCTTGTAGCACAGTCTGAAGCATTGTCTGATAAGCTCCAGCAGATCAGGGCACAGGAAGAATTCGGCAAGGACGATGCCTACGTCGAGAGCGTTGCAAGAACACAGCTCGACATGGTATATCCCGGCGAGGTGATCTTCCGCGTATCCGGCGATAAGTACAGCAACTGATCCCGACTGAGTTTAATTTGTATTAAGGATATTCTTGGAAGCAAGATATGCTTCGCTCATGCATGCCTGGAGGTTATATCCTCCGCTGATGCCGTCTATGTCCAGCGCTTCGCCGATTATATAAAGGCCCGGAACGATCTTCGATTCCATGGTCTTCCTGTCCACCTCTTTAAGCGGCACTCCGCCCCTGGTGACATATGCAATGTTGAGGTCCGCAGCTTCTGCCAGAACGATTTTAAGATGCTTTATCTCACGGCAGACATTCTTACGGTTCTCCTTTGTAAAGCCCTGTGCGTAAAGTCCTTCGGCTCCTGCCCTTGCCGTGATCTCAGATGCAACAGACTGGGGCACGAACCTTGATAAAAGCGTGGTTATCTTTGTATCAGAGTGCTGCCCTATCAGGTCCAGAAGCACTTTGTCGAACTCCTCATCACTCATGGAAGGAACGAGATCGAGCTCTATATATACATCCTTTCCGTTAATGTCTTTAGGGACTTCTCTTGATATCTCCATTACCGCAGGACCCGTAAGGCCGAATTCCGCAAACAGTATCTCGCCTTCTTTGGACGCGGTTTTCCTGCCCTCACTGTAAAGTGCGACGCCGGCATTAACCGGTACACCGCTTAAGCTCTTGCAGAAGGCCTTATCCTTCCCGTCAGCCTTTAACGGCGCGAGCGCGCCTCTTACGGGGATCACCGAGTGTCCCAGACTCTCTGCGAACCTGTATGAATCGCCCGTTGAGCCGGTCTTAGGAAAAGAAGAACCGCCGCAGGATAAGATCACGTTATCAAATGATAACGTCCCCTTTGATGTCTCCACCTCAAAGCAGGAAGTCTTCCTGATGCCCTTTACATTTGCATCACAGACGATCTCAGTGGTGCCTGAGATATATGAAACCAGCCTGTCTCTTACGGTTACCGCGCTGTCACAGACCGGGAAGATCCTGTTATTGTCTTCTTCCTTTACCTTTAATCCTATCTCGTTCTCGAAAAACCTGACCGTATCTTCCGGTCCGAATTCCTTAAGCGCGGGATATAAGAACTTATCCGCGTCGTGATAGCCCTCTTTAAGCTTGTTTATCTCTTTCCTGTTGGTAATGTTGCAGCGTCCGTGGCCTGTGAGGATGAGCTTTTTGCCCGGCACGGGATTCTTCTCGATCAGAGTGACTTTTATATCACTTCCGCCACTAAGCCTTTTTAACTGGCAGGCCGCAAAAAGTCCTGCTGCGCCGCCTCCGATTATGCCTATACGCTTCTTCATCAGGCTTCGATTACTCTTATCTGGAATCTGTCGAATCTTATGTTCTCCGTGTACTGTTCACGGAAAAAGATCGTCTGGCCGAACGCCGCAAATTCCTTGGTATTCTTCTTCATCCACATCGGAACGGGGATATCCATCTGCTTGCAGAGCTCTACAAGAGCCTTCTCCAAACGCTTTGAATAGGAGGCATCCGTGTCCTCCGTTGTGACTTCTTTTATCTCAGTCATCCTGTTTGCGACGAAGAGTCTGCCCTCGAGTGTCAATCCCATATCCTCCGATTTTGCTTAATTCTTTGCCACTATTTTGCCTTTTTTGAATCTTAAAGTAAATATTGAGGGTGGTAAGATATGGTTGTTCAAAGTAATTGTTCCTTACTTCATAACACCCTCCTTAAGACACTGACACCCCCTCGTCAGTGTCTTTTATTTGTGCATATGTAAATAAAATTTGCTAGTAAAAATAACAATAAAACCTAGTAAATAAAAGTGTCTTCTTATTGATTATGTAAAAACAAGGTTGTAAAATAGTTTTAAATTATATTTGCGGTTTATCTTTGAGCCGCAAAACAGGAGGTCACAACATGAAGAAATGTCCCGATTGCGGTATGGTCATTGCCAATCAGGCTATCAGATGCCCTAAGTGTAAGTATACATTCACATCAGCAGACGAGAGTGCAGGCGGTAACGATTCCGCTGCAGTTACTCCTCAGGCAGCAGCTGTTTCAGCAGCAGCTACAGGCAAGTCCGATAAGGTTGCCGGTATTATGCCGATGATCGAAGTAAACAAGGACAACGTTGATACTCTTTATGAGCAGCTCAAGGCAGCTATAGTTAAGAGAAAGACCGAATTCGATCACTTCATCGATTTCCTCGAGAACAGAACATCCTGGCTTACAGCACCTGCAGAAGTTAAGGGTTCCCTCGCTTGCGAGAAGGGTCTCCTCATCAGAAGCGTTTCTGTTGCTAAGCAGCTCTTAAGAATCAAGGATACGATCATGCCTCAGCTCGACGAAGAGTCCGCTATCATCATCGCTCTCTTCCACGAAGTAGGTAAGGTTGGTATCGAGGGTAAGCCTCTCTTCATTCAGGATGAGACAAGTTCTCTCGGCGCTACATCCACATTGGGTCTTTCCTTCAGCAGCAGATTGTCAGGTGCTTCTTCAAGCTCCAACCCTACATACTCTATCAACAATAAGCTCGTTCACATGAACGTTGGCGTTAGATCCCTCTTCCTCGTTTCACAGTACATGCTGCTCTCAGACGACGAAGCTCAGGCTATCAGCTACGGTTCAGACGTTGAGCTTCTTAAGGGCAAGCTCTCACCTTATACACTTCTCCTCTCTACAGCTCTTCAGATGCAGAAGACGATCTATGAGGATTCCGATGTTGTATCAGGCTACAGCTTCACAGTAATCAATCCTTAATTGATCTAATAAGCGTTTAATCGAAAACGGACTGTCATCTGACAGTCCGTTTTCTTTTGTGTGCTGTATATCAGAGGAGTGATCTTTCTTTATACATCCTTTACCATGCTGAGGATCGCGGGGCGTATCCAGCGGTAATCGTTCTGATCGTAGTAGGTGCAGCATTCGTTTGTAAAATCGACTCTTATGATATCTCCTGAAGCATCCTTAAAATCGATGTATTCGACTTCATTGACCGCTACGGGTGTTATCAGATCGTCAGTCTTGATCTTCTTTGTCTCATCTGTGACCTTTCCGTCTCTTACGATCTTACCTTCCATGTCTCTTGCTGCTCTGAAAGTCGTTGACCATTCGAACTGACTGTAATTGTCAGCAGGGATCGCAAGTCCGTTCTTTGCTACCTTATAGTTTCTCGTGATAAGGAAAGGATAATTATTTCCGTAATCCTCATAGCAGGAGAAAGACTTTGTGTCCTTTAATGTCCTAATAAGAAGGTTCTCAACCGTACCAACGTACTTTACCGAATCATCAGTCAATTCATAAACATTCAGATCGCAGCCTCCGACAGGCTTTCTGACAGTAGTTACATAGATATATGCTTTGCCGTTTGCCTTAAGAAGATATGCGCTGCTCAAGGCATAACCGGAATCACCGTACTTTATATTGAGATCAAAGCTCTTTTTGCCGTTTGTGATCCTGAGCATATTATTGCCGAGTGTCTCGACACACAATTTTCCATAGCATCCTTCTGCCCAGAAGCATTTGCTGCCGTCATTGAACTTCTCAATATAACCTTCAGACAGGTAATTAACTGAAGCTTTGAACTGGCTTACTTCAACTAACATGCTGCGGAGGGCCGTATAGATCCAGCGGTAATTGTTCTGATCGTAGTATTTGCAGCATTCATCAGTGAAATCCACTCTGATGGTGTTTTTATTGGCATCCTTGAGATCAATGTATTCAACTTCGTTGAGCCATGTGGGAGTAACACTTTCACCGGCCTTGATCGTCATCTTGGTATTTGTCTTTTTGCCGTTTGATACGAGATATCCTGACAGATCCCTGGCTGCGACAACCCTTACAGATCCGATATAGCTCATATTGTCTGCAGGTACGGGGAGTCCGTCTTTGCCGATCTTAAACTGCCTTTCGCTGCAGAACATTGCGCCGTCTGCATCGTATCCCTTGAAATTCTTCGTGTTGTCTATAGAAGGAGATACCGTGAAGTTTGTAAGGACAGTCATGCATGAGATGGAGTTCTCTTTTATCTCATATATATTTGTTTCGTTGTTGTTATTGCCGCGTACAACATCTACATAAAGATATGTCTTGTCGTTTTCCTTGATCAGATATGCGTAGGATACTCTTTCTGAACTGATACTGACCTGCCATAACTTGTTTCCTTCTGTCTCATAGCGGAGCGTGCCTGCGTTTACCGTGAAAGATACTTCGCCGTAATCACCTGATACCTTGTACTCTTTAACGTTGTCCTTGATATCAAAATGAATTACTGTTCCGTTCTTGATCTTCGAAAAGTCCCTCTTCTTACTGTCGTTTACCGGTACGGGAGTTGCTGTCGCCGGTGCCTTGGTAGGAGCTGCTGTTGTCTCTGCTGCAGTAGGTTCGGTAACTTCGGGCTCTTCCGTTTCCTTGCTCTCTTCAGGTACGGATACTGAAGGTGTTATATCCGTATCAAAATCATCAGCCGGTAATTGGATAGCAGGATCTGTAATTACGTCTGCATTTACGCCCTGCTGATTGATCGATATACCCGAAGCCAGCGCTTCGTCATTGATCACTACTGTTCCTACAGGAGTTCCGTCTGCCATCTTGATCTCTGCCGTGCAGCCGGAAGCCGTAACTGCGAGTGCGCCTGTAAGGATAACCGTTGCAAGTGCCGATCCTGTAATTCTGCCTCTCTTAATAGGGTTTGCTATAAACTTCATTTTTAATTTCCTCCGTATGATAACAGTTGTTCTACAGGCGTAGATTCTACAAACGTAGAACAACCTTACGAGCGTCATTCTACATTTGTAGAAAACGGATGTCAATAGTTTTTTCTACATTTGTAGAATTTATTTAAAACCCGGGAATCAAAAAGGCGCTGCCTTTTGGAGCAACGCCTAACTGAGTCTATATAACCGTCGGTATCAAGCTTTTCTGCATCTGACTGTAAGACGGCTTTTACCGCCATAGGTACAGGTATAAAGCGAGAGATCCCAGTCACCCGTTATCATCTCTTCAACAGCCGTGCCGTCCAGCACTTCTATTACTTCCACGATATATCTCGTTACCCTTCCGTTCATGTCGGTAAAGAACACCTTGTCTCCGGGAGACAGCTTCTTCAGTTTCCCGAACCCGCTTTTGTAATTGTGTCCTGCAATCACCAGATCATCAGTATATGGAGATCCGTAGTAACGGCATGCCGACTTTCTGAGATAGTCATCATTCCATGTATCAAAGACCGCCATTTCAAGTTCGATTGCGGGGACGGTAAGATATCCGTCATAAGGGCAGTCATCGATCACTGCAACTTCCAGTTCAGAATCATAAAGAGCAGGAGACCTGCTGCCGTCCGTGTCGTTTACGGGATCATCTGCGGTCCTTTGCGAGATCTCAGCCTTAATATCTTCTACGATCATCCCCGTTTCTTTCTTCAGATTGTTGCTGAGCACCATGTTTGTAACAATAAGAATAACAGCTCCGCCTATAAGGACAGAGCCGGTTATAAGAAATATGTTTCCGATTGTACGGTGCTTATTTTTCATCTGCTTTTCTGCCGGTCAGCCTGATCACTATTCCTGCACTCACCAGGAACGAACCGGAAAACAGGAGTACCGGAACAGGCCAGTCGATCTGTCCCGTCTGGATGAGTTTCTCTGTATTTGTCACCGTAAATTCGTATCCTTCGGAAGAATATGTTGCCGTATAGTTCTTTGGAATATCTGTCTCTTCGACAGACCACTTTTTGCTTGCATCAAGCTTTTCCCATGTATGCTTCCATGAGTTTTGTCCGCTGAGCCTTACCGTATCATAGATGCCGTCTTCATTAATAAGCCTTACACTTACATAGTCAGGCCGGTTCAGGCCGTTATCGTTCCAGATTTTTTTAACAGAGACATCAACAGGCGGCAGATATTCGATCTTGGGCTCGGCAACGCCGTCATATATCCAGACCAGTGAATCGTAATCATAGTGCGGAAGGAAATAAAGGAAAGGAACAAAAGATGTAAATCCTTCCGGAAGGCTTTTAGCCGTTATCAGATACACTCCTGCCGTAAGCCCGTCGAAAACAACACCGCCATCTTCACCGGATCTTTCAGAGATACCGGTGATGTTATTGTTTCCGGCATATTTGACGAGATCGTCCACCATCGACTGGGTAATGTTGTCATCAAGATCCAGTCTTGTCTCGGCAAAATCATCGTCGAGCACATAATCGATCCCTCTGGATGTAAATGTGGCTTTTGCAATAAGATAAGCCGTTACTTCGGCACCTGCAGCGGTCCTGCCGTTCTCACCGGGTGTCTTAAGAGTCATTGAAAGGCTTAAGTTTCTGCCGGGATCAGGCTTTTCAGCAGCGAGTACTCTTGCAGGGAAAAAGAAAAGAATCGCAGTCAATAATAGAGCTGCCCAGGCAGTTTTATTTTTTCTTGCCATGTTCTTTCCTCCTTTCTGCGATGAACGTGATCACCACTATCGCAATAAATGCCGGCACGGCCATAACAGTCGCCACAGTAATACTGTTTACCTTAAATGCCTCGCCTGACACGAATATGCCGGGTGAGCTTTTCGCGCTTCCCACTCTGACGCCTCTTACAAGCAGACGGTGGGTATTGATACCGTAAGGTGTGCAGGTGACAAGTGTGCAGTAATCCTTGCCGTCATCAATGGTCAGATTAGATACATCCTCCGGAAGCACCGTCCTGATCTGATCGACTTCGTAAGTCAATACCCTGTCAAGCACGGTGATCCTGAACCTGTCTCCCACTTCCATCTTATCCAGATCCGTAAAGAGCCTTGCCGACGGAAGACCTCTGTGACCGGACAGGACACAGTGTGTTCCCGGGCCTCCGACCGGAAGCGAAGAGCCTTCGATATGGCCTACGCCTATCTGAAGTACTCCGTCATCGACTCCGTGATAGACCGGGAGTTCGACTCCGATCTTATCTATGTCGATATAGCCCATTATTCCGGTGCCGGTTATATTGAGTGTATCGTTATATCCCGTTACTCCTGACGGATTGAAAAACGAAGCCCTGCCTTCCCTTAAATATTCATTGTACTGTTCGGCAGAAACTATCATCTGCTCGCGCCTTTCTATGTCTGTGTTGACATAGACCTCGTTGTACCTGGATATTTCGGCCGCAGAATGCTTTGAGTTGATAAAATCGCTGACGGTAGGATAAAGGAGCAGTCCAAGGCCTCCCGCGATCAGTACAACTATCAAAACATTAAGCAGCTTATTCATATTCCAAGTTTATTATGCGTTATCAGATCCGGTCTTCTTCTTTATTACGACCAGAGCTGCACCGGCTGCGAGAAGAGCAGCACCTGCGGCATAGAAACCAACTGTACCGATGCCGCCCGTCTCAGGAAGAGATGAGGTCTTCTTGTTTACGACTTCAAGGACCACATACTGATCTCCCTGGGCTACTGTTGTGTCAGTGCCGTCGATCTTGTATGTCCATACAGGCTTCTTGTTCGTGCTGTCATAAGCAAATGTGATCTCAAGACTGTGAGGTGTCTTGTCTAATGTATAACCGTCAGGTGCCTTAGTCTCCTTGATGGTATAAGTTCCGGCTCCAAGTCCCGTAAGAACAAGCTCACCGTTATCATCTACTTCGATAGTTGTATCCGTAGCATCGATATTCTCGACAATAACGCTGTCCCTTTCGACGGGAACATATTTTGTATCTGTCGAATCATACTTATTCTGCGTCTGAGCCGTAGGTGCCGTATCGGTATATGTGCCATCCTTTAACTTGTAGAAAGTACCTGTTGCGCTTACTTCATACTCTGTCTTGGTTACGATGACCTGCTTGCTCTGAGTTCCTTCAACATGGAATTCTGCTCCGACAAGGGGATTTCCATCCTTATCGATCTTCTTAACCTTGGCACCTGTAGTGTAAGTTACTGTCTGAATGTCAGGAGACTTACCCGTAACATCACCGTTGCCGGGTTTGTCGCTGGTATATGTGTGTGAAGGGTCATTTGAATAAGTAAGGCCGGCAGTATTGGGGTTGCCTGCATCAGTTGTTACAGCCTTCTCATTTAGCTTTGCCTTATATGTAACAGTTATATCCTCACCGATATAATCTGTATCCGTACCATAATCAAGGAAATCCTTAAATACGATCTCAATGGAATTGGTTGCCGAATCGAATGTGAAATCATAATCACCGGCAGTTAATGTCTTAGAGCCGACCGTGATAACAGGCTTGTTGTCTGTTGCACTTGTTCCGATGTAATCAAAACCTTCGCTCAAAGTATCGTTCATTACGAAGCAATACTTGTTATAACCCTTATCAGTCAGGTCAGGAACCGTAGAAGAGAGCTTAAATGTGATCTCATCGCCTACGCTTGCCTCGTTGTACTTCTGCTCATTGCCTTCGACTACGATATTCTTATCCAAAGAAGGTACTACTTCCTTGGTGTTGATCGTAAGGTTTGTTGCCTGGTTTACGACCATGAGCATAAATTTGGACTCTGCACCGTCAACTACGGGCGAGGATGTTATCTCGTCTTTTACAAGGTAGTATCCGAACCCGGAAGCAAGAGTTACATCTTTCTGTGTATCGGATGCACCAAGCTCTGCTGTCGTAACACTTGGATCAGATGATGCGACCGTCTTTCCTGCAATGAATGTCGCGAATCTGTCAACGAGTTCTGTGTCGTTATTGGTGTTAGCTTCCTCCAATACTTCAAGAAGAGCGTTAAGATCATCGCAGCTGTCAAATCCGTCAACAGCCTTAAGAGCTGTATAGAAAGCCGCATCAGGCTCAGTTACGCCTTCGCCCCATTCAATGTCATAAAGATCATCATTATCATCAACTTTTACGGAGAAGATCTGATAGAACTCATAACTATGGGCAGACTTATCATTGCTGTCACTCTTTTTGATCGTTACTTTGGGATTCTCAGCGGCAAGCGCCATGGTTCCGATCATCATTACCATGACTGTTGCTACGATCGCTGATATCGTTTTTTTCATCAGTTTCATCATTTTGTTGTTCCTTTCATTTATAATTTTTCTTTTTTTGATTTCATAATTCATTTCGCATATCCGCCTCCTTCGCACCGCCTTTTAATCAGCAGGATAAGTGCGCCTCCGATCATGAGCGTTCCTGCGGCTATGAACGGAGCTATGCCCGGCCCGCCTGTATTTGGCAGGCTGAAGATAACACTGTTTGTAAACTTAAATGTGTAGTTGTTGTTAAACTCCTTAACATCAGCCATGAGCATGCCGCCGGTGTTGGGGATCTCCGTTACTTCCACCGTGACATCGTATACGGAGTTGTCGTATCTGATTCCCGCCTGGTGATCATCTTTTTCTCTGATATAGAATCTATATATTCCGGGATGATTGAACTGGAGCCTCTCGAAAAGCACCTTTCCCTCTGCGTTATTTACTTCAGTGACTACCTTATCAGTATTCCTGTCCACGAGCTCGAAAGTGAAATCCCCGCCACGGAGGACACCGTTTGTAAGTTCCTTCGTAGCACCAAACTGCACCGATGCAGTATTGGCATGAACTGTAAAGTCAAGGCCGGAATGGTTAGGACACTTGTTATATGCATCGATTACATATCTCTTATCAAGTTTGAAAACCTGGCTGTCAATCCTTTCGACGATATCATCAAGCTCTCCGTCCGTAACCGTTACAACACCGTTTACGGTCTTCGTATATTTGCGGTTCGGATAATCAGGCGTATATACAACAGTCTCCTCAGCCATGATTTCCCACTCGCCTGTTGTACTGTTGTATTTATACTTTTCGATCTTTGTCGGAGCTATCTGAAGACTGACATCGAAAACAACATGATCAGTATCCTTATAACGGAAATGTTTGTTGTTCGTGATATAGTCATCATGATACTTGGAAGTAAGTTCGTACTGGGAATCTCCCGGGCCGAATCTCGGATCAGACCAGTAATCATCGGAATCAAAGCCGTTGTCCGGAAGAGGCGTGGCATTTGTGATCTGCCAGTTTTGATCAGACTGGGTCTCGAAGAACGGCGTGGGATTGCCGTTTTCATCATATATCCTGCAGCTGTTAACGCCCGAAACATATGACTGATACTCGGTAACCGTCTTTATCATTCCGGTATCATCGCCAAGTTCAAAACTTACGGAAGTAT
This sequence comes from Oscillospiraceae bacterium, assembly GCA_902780785.1. Classification (GTDB taxonomy): domain Bacteria; phylum Bacillota; class Clostridia; order Saccharofermentanales; family Saccharofermentanaceae; genus Saccharofermentans. The sequence goes on from CACZGS010000010.1 coordinate 69,195, forward strand.
AAACACCGCCGTCTGCGATCTCGATATCCGCATGATCCAATATCTCATAGTAATCAGTATTCTCATTGTGATAATCGTAATTTACGACTACGTTTATCCTCTTCATTACCCCGTTTTGCGTCCAAAAACTGACCTGCTGGGTATTATTCCCGCTGGTGTAATTTTCAGCACGGCAGGTAACGCTCCTTACACCGTATGCTTCTTCGCTCTCATTTTCGAAAGCCGAGAGTAAACCTCTGTCCTGACCGCCTTCGATATAAGGCCAGTCATAGTCTTCACCGTATCTGTTGGGAGTTCCTTTAAAGACTATCGTGTCACCGTAATTGACATAAACGGTGTCACCGTCATTATGCTGATCAAAATCAATAACATCTGTCTCGCTATCTCTTCTGATTACACGGATCGAGAAATCCTGATCGAGATCCGTGTTGCCACGGTATAAAGATACCGCACAGCTTCCGCCGTTGGGCTGTGAGGAAATACCGGTTATAGTGGCACGTACTTCGGTAGGAGTGGAGCTTGTCTCATTGATACTTACGACTTCGCCCATCCAGTTTAAATTTTCATAGAACCTGATATGAAGGTTCTCGCCATTGGCATCTGCCGGATCTATCCTGCCTATAAGTTCTAACGTATCTCCTTCCATCAATACATAAGGGAAATTCGGGGAATTCTTAATAGTGTCACCTGCAAGATCCGTTTCGGGATTTACGTTGACGGCATTATCAAGATATGCGTGAACTTTGTCTTTGTCTTTTTCACCGGTTGCGGTAACAACATAGATGGAGAATCCGTCAGTGGTAAATGCAGCTTCCGAAGATGAGACCTCAGCTCCTTCCACTACGGAAACCTTCTGGCCATCGATATGAAGAAGATCATAGGTCTGACCTTCTGGCTGTCTGGATTCAGGGATCTTTATGCTTACATCAACTGTTGTGCCTTCTGCGGGCTCCACTTTATTGCCTTCAGCATCAAAAAACGAGATATCAACGGCAACCATGCCCTTGATCTCTTTGCCGTCTCTGACAGTCTGCTCTGCAAGGGCCTTTACCTTGCTGTTTGCAATATCAGATGCGTTCATTGTCGTTCCTTCCGGGAACGCACCATAAGGTGCTGACGCATTTACGGTTATTCCTGAACCGGTAACCGCTTCAAATTCCAAAGGATTCTTAACAGGATCTTCCGGTGCATCCGCTCCGTCCTGTACATCATCCGTATTTTCCGTGCTTTCCGTATTCTCTCCGGCATCTTCAGATACGGCGGGCTCCGTCTCTTCAGTGGTCTCAGTAGTTTCAGCCGGCTCAGTTGTTTCCTCTGTTTCTTCTGCAGGTTCACTCTCATTTGAATCAAGCCTGTTTACGGAAACATAACCATAAAGAACCGCATCGGAGATCCGGTAAGACTTAACGGCTACAACGCCGTCTATATCGCCTTCCATAACACTTATGTCGTTGTCATTAATGTTTATTATGATGCCTGTTAAGTCGCACTTGCCGTCCCCGTCATTATCAATAAGGATAAGATCTCCCATCTTGGGCATTACGGTAAAGTCCTTAATAAGAAGTCCTGCTTCGTCAAGTTTTACCTGCCATGCCCAGCAGCCGGAACCGTAAGGGATATCCTTTTCGGAGATCTTTGAATAGTGCAGGCAGAATGAAACGAACATTACATTCCAGTCACCCGTGGGATTTCCGTACCATGCACCGTATCTTGTATATCCGTCCGGTTCTTCTTTGTAATCAAGCTGTGAAGAAGCAGTGTTCACGAGGCTTTGAGCCTTCTTTGCAACAGGTTTGGGGAGCTTTGACTCCCACTCTGACTGACATTCCTTTTTAGAGACTTCAGCAGGCCTGCAGCTGTCAGTATGGGTATGTTCATCAAGACCGCATGTCAATACGCGGTTATAGCAATTCTCATCATGAATATGCTCAGGATCTGTTTCTGAGCATATCAGCTGCTCCTCATAGCATTCGTCAGAATGAGTGTGCTCTGAAAGACCGCATGTATATTCATCGGCAAGAGCCACACCGGTATTCCTGAGAGTCCAGAAGACATTGCCTGAAAGTACAATGGACACTGCAAGGAACAAAGCCATCGAGCGGTTTCTCGCCTGATGCCTCCTGTTAAGCCAATTTATGTAACCCTCAATACGTTCCTTTTTCACTTTTTCATCCCAAAGGCCATACCTTGCCTAATACCTTGCCGACGATCTGATCTTTTTCCACGCATCCGATAACGGAGCTTCTGCTGTCTATGGAAGTATCTCTTTGGTCTCCCATCACGAAAAATCTTCCTTCAGGAACTGTATAAGGAAAATCAATATCACATTCACCCAGACTCTTTTCGCTTACATAAGGCTCATCTATGAGTTCGCCGTTAATGTAAACATTTCCCTTTTCATCGATATCCACGGAATCTCCGGAAATGGCGATTACACGTTTAATAAGCAGTTTGTTTTGCCATGCAACACAGCAGAGCTGTCCTGTACGGTAATCGCCGGCATGAAGAAGAACCAGTACGTCGCCGTCAGAAAGCGTCGGCTCCATGCTGTTTCCGGACACCTGGATCACCGGCAGAAGATATGTCGACAGTAAAACGGCAACAGCTGCAACTACAGCCAGCAATCCGACTGCAGTAAACGTTGCACGCCTTATCCTTGCGCGTTTTCTTAGTCTTTTCCGTTCCTCAGTAACTTCTTTCGGATCGAGTCTTTTGCGTGACGGATCTTGTTCATTCATCATGTTATAAACAACATCCACTAACTCTTTCCGGCTTAAGTTCTTCAGGTTTTCCTTTTTCATTTCACTCTTCCCGGACAGTCTTCCTGAATATGATATTTTGATTATAGAATCCTGATTTGCCCGAGATTTATTACCGTTCGGTTACTGGATAACAATTAATCGACCCTAAATTTCATTCTTGTTATCAATTACGCAGAAATGAAAAAAGCTGTCTGAAACAGCTTTCTTCCCCCGGTGTTATTTTGTTGCCGGATAATGATCTTATAATGGTTCGGCAAGGCTTAACAAAGCCTTATATACCCAGTGATTGTCATTCTCGTCATAGAACTCGTTAAGCAAAGGTTCGGAGCTTACTCTGATGACGGTACCTGTAACACTTTCTGTAATATCCGTGTATGTTACTTCGTTAAACTCGGTGAAATTGATCTGACTGCCGGCCTTGATCGTATACTTCTCGGTTGTTGCTTTTCCGTTCTTGACAACATAACCTGTCAGGTCCTTGGCTGCTTTTACTTTGACGCTTAAATTTACATAGCATACTGTATCTGCGATCACCGGCATGCCGTTAGCTGATGCCTTATAGTATCTGGTGATGCCGATCATTCCGTTCATGCCGTCATTCTCATAGCAAATGAACTTGTCGGCACTTGATGGATTTGATTCAAGATACATGCCTTCATGGTGACCGATAAACTTGATCGAGCTGTCATTTACTTCGTAAACATTGATGTCACGAAGATCTCCGTCCATGCAGGATGTTACGTAGATAAATGCCTTGCCGTTGGTCTTAACAAGGTAAGTGCTGCCGATCCTCAATCCTGAATTATCAGTGTGTACGGGAAGAACATAAGCATGTCTGTTATACATGATCTGGATCTTCTGACTGTCTATATTATTCTCAACTACAAATGAGCCGTATGCTGATTCAAGTACACGCTTTTTGGATTCTGCCTGGAAGGTCATTATACGTCCGTTGCCCAACGCTCCAACGGTTCCGGCCTTCTCTTCATCAAAATCCTTGGCGATCTCGAAAATACTGAAGAAAGCGTTGGTTTTGTTGTTCTTACCGAACATATCAAAGTAATACTTACTGTTAAGTCTGATGACAGTACCGTTTTGTAATGCTACATCGATATAATTTTCCATATCTGTTCCGATAAGTCTAACAACATCACCTCTATTGACGGTCTTTAATTCACTGGTTACTTTTCCGTTTCTTACGGCCTGACCGCTGTAATCCACCTTGATCCTTGAAGGAGATGTGTTATAAAGGCTGTGCACATTATTTGCAAGCACCGGCATGCCGTTATTACCGACTTTATAATATCCGTGCATTACGAACATGTAATTACGTCCGCAATGTTCATAGCAGGAAAACGAATCGATAGATTCAATCGAATCAGTATAAAGATTCTCATAACATCCGACATACTTTACGGATTCATCATCAAGAGAATAAACATTGGTCTCGCAAATATCTCCGCCGTGCATTGCGCAGATGTAGAGGTATGCCTGACCGTCTTTCTTCAACAGGAATGCTTCGCATATTCCGAGTTCAGAGTTCCTGATGGGGAGCTCAAAGCCGTGATCTTCGACCTGGATCCATACTTTTGCTGAAGATTTAGATAAGGGATAGAAAAACATATACCCCCAGCCTTCATTATCAGTATATCTTACATCATCGTTGCCTCTTCTTAACTTTAAGACAGAACCGTCCTTAACGGATGCTATCGCACCGGGCTTCTGAGTTTCATAAGCCTTAGGGGTTGTCACAGGAATATCACTCTCTTGTGTATCTGTTATCTCATCGAAATCATCGTCCGGTAAAACAACCGTGGGATCAATAATATCATCTGCATTTACACCCTGCTGCTTTACCGTAATGCTTGAAGCAAGCGCTTCATCATTGATAACGACATTTCCGATGGGGGTTCCGTCTGCCATCTTGATCTCTGCCGTGCATCCGGAAGCCGTGACCGCAATGGCACTTGAAAGGATAACAGCTGCAAGTGCTGATCCGTTGATTCTGCCTCTCTTAATAGGGTTTGCTATAAACTTCATTTTTAATTTCCTCCGTATGATAACAGTTGTTCTATAGACGTAGATTCTACAAACGTAGAACAACCTTACGAGCGTCATTCTACATTTGTAGAAAACGGATGTCAATAGTTTTTTCTACATTTGTAGAATATTTTTTGAATTCTTTTCCAGGGCACGAAAAAGGGGAGCTCAAAGCTCCCCTGAAAGCATTGATTTTATTATGTTTGCGTTATGCAGGTTCGAACCAGTCCACTATGGCATTGTAGACCCAGCGGTAGTTATTGCTGTCGTAGAATCTGTCTTTCTGGTCTTTGAAGTTTACCTGGAGCACTGTGCCGTCTTCTTTTTGAATTATGATAACGTCCTTTTCATCTGTTTTTACCGGAGTTACTTTCTCACCTACATATATGTAGATTAAATTGTTTTTATAGATGGTGCCGTTTATCATCAGATAGCCGCACAGATCAACCTTGCTCTTTAAAGGCATCTTCACGTTGAAGCATGTATACATCAGGTAGGTATCAGGTGCCGGCATTCCTGTTGTTTTGGACATCGAGTAATTTCTCCTCACATCAACGACCGCATTTTCCCCATAGTTTTCAATGATCCAGAATGTTCTGGGATTATCGACTGCTCTTTCGAATGTGGCGTTATTAACCGCTCCTTTGAAGAAAACACCGTTATCAAAGACATTGTATGCACAGATCTGGTTCCCGCCTTCAACGTAGAACTGAATAAAGATGTTCGCCTTTCCGTAATCTTTCAGCAGGTAGATTCCTCCGGTGCTCGTTGAAGGAATTGCATATTCAAATGACTTGTCCTTAATAGTGAAGCGCACCACTTTCTCCGGGAGGATCCTGCAAACGATACTTCCAAATTCTCCTGAGACAGTAAAAGTGGAATTGTTGCTCTCGTTCACAAACGGAATGACCGTAAAATCCTTTATCTTGCTTATCGAAAGCAGCTTATCCTCTGCAGGTACCGTTGTTTCAACAGGTGTTGTGGTCTCAGAAGCAGTAGCAGCCGTTGTCTCTTCCGTCGTCTCTGTTGTCTCGGAAACAGCCGGGTCATCCGAGATATTTGACGGGATCTTGGTTCCGCCGGAAGTCTTCTGGCCATTCAGGATCTCAATAGCCTTATCAGGACCGACTTTGCCGGTTATCACTTCGGCTTCGCGGCTTCTGAAAAACTCTTTATATTCATTCTGCGTGACACTCTTTCCGTCTATTGAAAACGAAGTTCCCTCAAAATAGCCGTCAGCTTTAGGCTTTGCACCTGTCATAAGATCATTCATGGAATAGAGCTTAGCTTCAGCCAGCTCACCCTGGGTCAGTATAACGTGATGAATAATAAAGTCTTCAAAAGGAACGTAGTGATAAGACTCACTTGAATCCATATAAACACCGTCCTCAAAGACAGGCAGTACCTTTCCGTTTCTGAATGTATAGAGACTTACCAGATCGTTCGCTCCCTCTGTCGGTCTTTCCGTAACAAGCTCAGGGATCAGATCATCATCAACATAGATAAATGCATACTTATAAAACAGCTTGTTGCCCTGATTGTCATATCCGGTCTTTCTGATCAGTTCAATATACGGATCGATAAATGCGGAACTCCATCTCCTGGAGTTTGTTGTCTCGGCTGTGGTCTCGGACGGTTCAGATTCTGTAGTCTCAGACGCAATAACAGCACTCTCTTCGGGCTCTGCGGGCTTCTCTCTTACCCACGGCTGGTGATCAATAGAAGATGCGGATACCAGAAGTGAGAAGACAAGCGTAACGCAGATGGAAGCTATCTGGATCTCTCTTGACGATATCTTATGGGACAGGAGATTCTTGATCCTCATCTTGGTCTCCATGCCTCCGAAGCTCAGGCCGCTGAATGCAGTGCTCTGCATGAATGCGCCCTTATTGTCGTCAGCTGCATGTCTTACGAGGGACTTACAGTATTCCTTTACCATCGAAAGGTTGAAATTGCTCGTGGTCTCCTCATCAACACGCATTTCGATATCTGCGCAGAGCATGAAGAAGGCGAGCCATACGAGCGGATTGAACCAGTGAATGCAGAGCACGATGTAGCTTAAGAACTTTGTAAGTCCGTCCTTATTCTTTATGTGCGTCCACTCATGATTAAGGACATATTCGCGCTCGTCGTCATCCATGTTGATCGGGAAAAAGATCTTCGGATTGATGATGCCTACGACAAAAGGCGAATCAATATCATTTGCCATGTAATATCTTCCGTCGAAGGAGCGAGAACTCCATCTCGCCCTTGAATAGAAGATCGCATATCTTATTGCTGAGAAAATCAGCATGCCAACCATAACGGTGAGCCAGATATAAGGAAGAATGGTCTTAAAGGTAACCTTCGGAGCCTGCTCTGTTACGGCGGGCGCAGGCACTTGCTCTGCAGTTCCGTTATCAATAACCGCAATGTCGGATTCAGGTGTCTGCTCTATGACCTCAGGCATGGTATCAACCACCGCGATCTCTCTTAATCTCGTCTCCGGATCGTAGGTCGTGGGCTCTGCCGACACTGTCTTCGGCTGCATGAACTTGCCGAAGTTAAGGATGCTCGTCGGCGAATTGAAATTGAACGGCAGTACCAGCCTTAACGCAACTATGATCCAGAAAAGGATCATGACCTTCTTGGGGCATTTCTTGAAGATCAGTCTGAACAACAGCACGACCAGTATGGCAATACTGCCGTACAGGCTCATCTCCAATACTTTGGAAAATATATAACTCATAACACTCTATCCCTGAAATTGTTCCTTATTCTTCCGTATGCTGTTCGATCATGTCGATAAGACTCTGGGCATCTTCCTTGCTCATCTTCTTGCCGCCGCCTAAGAAAGCATTAACGAACATCGGCAGAGAACCCTTGAAGTTCTTCTCGACGAGTTCCTCGCTCTGCTGCTTCTGGAGTTCATCGCGTCCTATCAGATATGTGATAGTGGACTTCTCGCTCTGGATAAAGCCCTTATCCTGGAGTCTTTTGAGCATTGTATAGACCGTGGTCTTCTTCCAGCCGTGGATCATCTCACACATCGTGGATAACTCGCCCGATGCGATCGGTGAATACTCCCAAATGATCTCCATCAACTTATATTCGCTGTCACCAATAGATGTTTCTTTCATATGCATATTTCCCCTTATACGTTTTTCAACATTCTACAAGTGTAGAATTAAGATGTCAACTTCTTTATACTTCTTTTTTGTGTTACCTTACATTTAAGGAGGTAATTGCGCATGAAGTATGACAACGACAGACTCGGAGCAGCATTGAAGCTCTATCTTGGAACCGATCCTCTGCCGATGCACATGCCCGGCGGCAAGCGCAATCCTGACTTCGTGTCACAGGCTTTCATGCGCGACATCACTGAGATCGGCGGATTCGATAACCTCCACTCCCCTACAGGGATCCTTAAGGATATGGAAGACTGCGCGGCTTCCATCTGGAAAGCTCGAAATGCCTTCATTTCCGTAAACGGTTCTTCCGCGCTCATCCTCGCTGCCATCTGGAGCGCTGCGACTCTCTACCCGAATTCGAAAATCCTTACTGCGATGAACTGCCATCTGTCAGTCTGGAATGCAATAGAACTTACAGGCAGCTCCATAGTTCCTCTGATGCCCGCATTTGACATCGGACTTCCTTTCGCGGGACACGTATCACCTTCCGACATCGAGAGATACCTTGCCAGAGACCCGTCCCTTAAGATAGTTGTCGTGACATCGCCCACTTACGAAGGCGTGATCTCGGACATGGACGAGATCTTCAGGATAACCAGGAAATACGACGCCCTCCTCATTACCGACAGTGCGCACGGCGCACATCTCGGCCTCGACGACAAATTCTTCGGCCCTGATTCAAAGGGCGACATCGTCATAAAGAGCCTTCACAAGACATTGTCCTCACCTACGCAGACAGCCGTAATGCTCCTTAACGAAGGCTGCCCCATCGAAGAGCCTTTAATCAGACGGGGACTTGATATTTTCGAGACCTCATCGCCTTCCTACATACTCTTAGGCGGCGTATCCAAGTGCCTTGCGAGCCTTTATTCGAAGGGGCCTGAGATCTTGAAGCCGTGGGAAGAAGCAATAGCTTATGCGGAAGAGAACCTTAGGGGCCTTCGCAACTTCAGGCTCTGGGAAGCGCCCGTGAGGGAGAGGTCCAAGTTCGTAATTATGGGCTACGGGGATTTCCTTTTCGACCAGCTCAGAGGAACATTCAACATCGAATGCGAAGCGAGCTTCCCTTCACACATGATCGCGATGACCGGCATAGGCGATACGATCAATTCCTTAAAGCGTTTCTGCGACGCTGTTTGGGCGGTCGATGACGCTGTTGACAGCCCTTATACCGAATCGAAGTTTATATCAAGGCCCTACCCGAGATTCGCAATGACACTCAGGGAAGCGGCTCAGTCAAGGCTCCGCTGCGTTGAACTCGAACCCGAATTTTGCATCGGAAGGCCTTCAGGCGAATTCATCTACGGCTTTCCTCCGGGAATACCGATCCTTATGCCCGGCGAGATCATTACGGAAGATACAGTAAGGATCCTCACGAGGGGCGATATCCACCTTCACATGGGCGGAGGCCGCACTTACAACGGACTGATACCCGTTTTGCCTTGACTGTTATAATTCATCAAAGTATAATTCATCTATTAAAAACGAGGGAGATTAATCATTATGACAAGAATCGTTACAATTGAGACAAGAGATCTCGAGAAGTCAGCTAAGGAAGGCGGATGCGGCGAGTGCCAGACATCTTGCCAGTCTGCATGCAAGACATCATGCGGTGTTGCTAACCAGCCTTGCGAGCAGCTCAAGAAATAATCTGAGTTTATCTTGAAACCTGAGAGGTCTCATTTTACGTGGGACCTTTTTTTATGTGAACGGGAGTTATAAATGATCCACTGTTATCAATTTGAAGGTCTGAACATCGTGCTCGACTGCTATTCGGGTTCTATTCACATGGTCGACGAGGTCGCCTATGACATGATCCAATGGTATGAGAATGAGCCCGCTGATACAGTTGTTGCCAAGGCAATCGAAAAGCACGGCATCTCAAAAGAGGATGCCGAGGAATGCATCGCCGACATTGACGACCTTAAGACAGCCGGTAAGCTCTACGCTCCCGACAAATACGAGCACCTGGCCAAGGACTTCAGAAAGAAGAACTTCAAGATCAAGGCTTTGTGCCTCCACGTTGCCCACACATGCAACCTCAATTGCTCCTACTGCTTCGCGAGCCAGGGCAAGTACCACGGCGAGCGCGCGATCATGAGCTATGAGGTCGGTAAAAGGGCAATAGATTTCCTCATCGAGAATTCAGGTTTCCACAAGAACCTTGATATCGACTTCTTCGGCGGCGAGCCCCTTATGAACTGGGATGTCGTAAAGCAGCTCGTTGCATACGGAAGAGAGCAGGAAAAGCTCCACAACAAGAATATCCGCTTCACTCTTACGACAAACGGCGTCCTCTTGGACGATGAGGTAACGGAATTCTGCAACAAGGAAATGCATAACGTCGTCCTTTCTTTGGACGGCCGTAAGGAAGTCAATGACCGCTTCAGAGTCGACTATGCCGGCCACGGCTCCTACGACAAGATCGTTCCGAACTTCCAGAAGTTCGTCGCAAAGCGCGGTAACTTAAGCTACTACATGCGCGGCACCTTTACTCACTTCAACACAGACTTCGTAAACGACATCAAGCAGATGTTGGACCTGGGTTTCACAGAGCTCTCAATGGAGCCTGTTGTTACGGATCCTTCCAGTCCTTCGGCAATCACGAAGGAAGACCTGCCTGTCGTTTTCGAGCAATACGAAGAGCTCGCAAGACTTATGGTACAGCGCTACAAGGAAGGCAGACCATTTACCTTCTACCACTACATGCTGGATCTCACATGCGGCCCCTGCATCTATAAGAGGATCGCAGGCTGCGGTGCCGGAACAGAATACCTCGCCGTTACACCTTGGGGCGATCTCTATCCCTGCCATCAGTTCGTAGGCGATCAGGCATATAAGATGGGTTCTATCTATGAAGGTGTCACGAATCTTGAATATCAGAACAAGTTTGCTTGCTGCAACGCTTACAGCCGTCCCGAATGCAAGGACTGCTGGGCAAAGCTCTACTGCTCCGGCGGCTGCGCTGCCAATTCCTATCACGCATCAGGCGACATCAACGGCATCTATGAGATGGGCTGCGACATCTTCCGCAAGAGGATCGAATGCGCAATAGCGGTCAAGCTCCTCACATCAGGACTGGAACAGCCCGGCGAAAAGAAATAAGACAAAGGGTGCTTCAAGGCACCCTTTTTATTTTGGTGTTAGTGAATTTTCACGATAGAAACGATCTTATCTTCAGTGAAGAAGATCCGCTAATGTATCTTCTTTCTCCACAGGCTGCCAATGCCCTTCAACACAGGTGGCAGCACCGGTCGAGCGGATCTTTTCTGCCAGCTCGCCCGCAAGTTTTCTGTCCTTGACGCCGCTGGTAAATTCCGAGCAGGCAGCGTCACCGACGAAGAGCGTCTTATCTTCGCACACATAAACGAGCGTTGAGTCGTCCGTGTGAGGAGCCTTCGTCTGTATAAGCTTGACCGTGCATCCGCCCAAGTCGATCGTCATGTCGCCCTCGAAAACAATATCGGCAGGAACAACGATGACTTCCTTGCCGCCTTCATATTCTTTTCGAATGCTGTCATACATGTTCAGGAACTCGTCAGGACCGTTTGCTTCGATCTTCTTCATGCATTCCAGAAGATACCCGTTCGTACGTTTATTGGCCATTGTAAGGCCGTTTACGGCATGCATAGCGAATGTGTGATCCCAGTGCCAGTGCGTAATGACCGTAAGCGACGGAAGAGGCAGACCTTCCTTTTGGAGAAGATCGTAAAACTCCCTGATGTGCCCTTCCGAGTGGCCCGCATCGATCGCGAGGCTCATCTTATCGCCCTTAACGTAGCCCAGATTCGGACGGTCGCGTTCCTCCTCAAAAGGCATATACCATATATGTTCAGACAGTTTCTTAAGTTCCATCTGTTTATCCTCCGATGTATTTGGAAAGCGGGACGGTGTTGCTTTCCTCAACATAGCCGTTCTTCTTGTAGAAGTTATAAGCGGGCACGTCCCTTCCGGTGAGCAGGAAGATCTGCTTTATGCCCATTTCCTTTACGGCCTTTTCGATCTCTGTCAGGAAGAATGTTCCTGCACCAGTGCCCTGGCGGTCGGTCTTAATGCACAGCTCGTTGATCAGGTATTCCGTGCCTCTGAACCAATGCTTTATGTCTCCCATCGAGATCCCGATCAACTCGCCGCCGTCGTAAAGTCCGAACGTAAGCGAATAGTCCTGGCCGCAGAGGTCTTCTATGTACAGGTCAAGCTGCTCACCATCAGACCAGTCGTCGTTCCACGGCTCGCCCGTGAAAACGCCTGTGAAAAGCTCTTTTATGGCTTCTTTATCATTTATCGAAAGTTTCTTCAGTTCCATTTGTCATCTCCAATGACGCGTTTATTTCCGCAACTGCATCAAGTAATCCGGTCAGATCGCTGATCGTAAGATCCTGTCCGAACTCTTTATCCTCGTCAGTACGGTTAATGAGAATTCCCTTGGTTCCGGCATTATGCGCGCACTCAATATCCTTTTGCTCGTCGCCTACAAAGACCAGTTCAGTGGGGTCTATGTGGAATTCTTCAGCGATCCTTTTAAGTCCGATACCCAGAGGTTTCCTGAACCCAATGTCATTGGACGTGTACGGCAGATCGATAAACTCTATCAGATTACCAAGATCTCCCAGCGCATATTCATTATCCATTCCGTATGGGACATCTGACAGCGTCGCGGTCAGAATGTTTTTCGCTTTTAATTCCTTCAAGACCGCTTCTGCTTCAGGATAGACATCAACGTCTGTTCTGAAAAAAGAATAGAACTCTCTTTTAATCTCATTGACGCGGTTCTTGTCGATCCCCGTCCCTTCAAGGATCTCAGCAAATATCTCATCTGAAGATGCTTCGGTCTCTCTCGGGTTGATCCTGGTATTGTACCTGGTCAGCACTTTTCCTATGTGCTCGTATTCTTCTTCCGATATGGCAATGCCTAATTTCTCAGATACGGTCTCAAATGCCGGTCTGTATAACTTTGACCAGTTAAGCGGGATCGGATAAAAAGTTAAGGTCTGTCCAATATCGAAAACAATTGCTCTGATCATATTCTCTCTTTTCTGTAATAAGGCCCAGAGTCTGTCCTCTACCGCTTATGTACGATCCAATTACCGCCCTCAACAGTATATTGGAACTCACTGTATTTTTCATTCATCATGACATCTATCAGATCGTGAAAGTCATCCACAAGGTTAACGTTTCCAAGCTCTTCCTTCCTGATCCAATGCATCCTGCCTTCATCGGAAGAGATCAACTCACCTTCGTAATCACTCGTTTCATAGAGAAAAACGAGATATCTTCCTTTGGTATAATCACCGTCTTTCAGCGGGAACTGCTTTACTCCGCAAAGCTTGGGAGAACGTATTGTAAGTCCGGTTTCTTCCTTCATCTCACGGATCACGGCTTCGATTATAGATTCGCCGGGTTCCACGTGACCTCCGGGAAGTGTATATCCTTTCCAGTCATCACTCACTCGGTCTTGAAGGAGATAACGTTCATCGTCATGGATCAGGCACAGGACTGTTAATTCAGTTGTTTCTGTTCTACCCATGATTACTCCTTTTTCTAAAACACTTTACTAATTCACTGCGTCTGTTTTACTGAGGCGCGCTTATTCCGAAGAACACATAATCGTCCGGATTCTCTTCATCGCCGAACGGCGTCGGAGGCTCGAAATAAGGCGAGTTGTCAGCCATGATCTCGCTTAAGGGTGTGTCGGTATCATTTGCCACAAAGACGCACATCAGGATGCCCCTGTAGAATTCAGGCACGATGAAATATGACGTGGTATGAAGCACCAGCTTTTGCTTCAAGAATACGTAGCCATCCCCTGCACTCTCCGTATTGCTTGAGACGTGCTCCTGGGATCTGAATTCGTAATAACCCAGATGATACTTCTCGCCCTTGTAGAAAACATTGCCAGTTACTCCGAAGCTGTCGATCTGTGTAGAAAGGTTGATCGCAGGGAATTTCCTGCCGGTATAGTAATCAACAAAGCTTACGTTGTGATACGAGAAAAATGACGTATATACGTTGGAAGGCTCTCTGGAATAGATCGGGAATACCTGATCGTACGTTACCTCATAGACTATGTAACCCGGATCATCTTCCAAAGCATAAGCACGTACGGAAGGCTGGGTTACCGTCGAGATAAAATTCAGGTTCTCATTTATCTGGCTGTTGTTTCTGTCCAGCGCGAAATAGACAAAATAATTGTCGACGTCACTGCTTGCCATGCGGAGATTCTGTGTCGCACCCCAGGGCTTATCGATGGGGTCGATATAAAGGTCTTCAAATGTCTCCTTCGCGTCCACGCTGCCGAGATCATGCGAAGGCTTTCCGTACGGAAGCGTGTATTCTATTTCAGATGTCTCTGATGTTTCCGTAGTCTCTTTCGGCTTCTTGCCGCCTCCGGCTCCGCCGCCAAAAATGGAGCACGAAGTCAGCGATAATGAAAAAACGGAAATTATGAGAATTGATGCCAAAAGCTTTTTCATATCTATGTCCTCTAACCTTATTCCTGTTGTTCCCTTATCGAAATTATATCATCACGCTTTATAACAGGCGAGAAAAACAAAGAGGTTGCCACAAAATTGAAGCAACCCCTTTTTTGTTTTCTCCGCTGCGAGAGTAAGTTGTTTTGCGAACGATTCCGCACAAGCGAAGCGCGGAGGACCTAAGTGAGCAAAATAACTTACTCGAGTTCGAATGCGCCTGTATAAAGCTGATAGTACGTACCCTTCTCTGCAATGAGCTGTTCGTGTGAACCGCGCTCGATGATCTTACCGTGATCCAATACCATGATGACATCGGAGTTCATGACGGTCGAAAGTCTGTGAGCGATAACGAATACCGTTCTGCCCTCCATGAGTTTGTCCATACCGCGCTGAACGATAGCCTCGGTACGTGTATCGATCGAGGATGTAGCTTCGTCCAGGATCATTACAGGCGGGTTGGCTACGGCTGCCCTTGCTATAGCAATGAGCTGTCTCTGGCCCTGTGAGAGGTTGGAACCGTTGTTGTTAAGCATCGTGTTGTAACCGTCAGGGAGACGCTCGATAAAGTCTGCAGCGCCTGCAAGCTTGGCTGCTTCCCTGCACTCTTCATCCGTAGCATCGAGCTTGCCGTAACGGATATTCTCCATAACGGTGCCCGTGAAAAGATTTGTCTCCTGAAGAACAAGTCCTAAGGATCTTCTCAAATCCTTCTTCTTGATCTTGTTGACATTGATGCCGTCGTAACGGATCTTACCGTCAGCGATGTCATAGAAACGGTTGATAAGATTCGTGATCGTTGTCTTTCCTGCGCCGGTCGCACCGACGAAAGCAACCTTCTGGCCGGGCTTTGCGAAGACGGATACATCGTAAAGGACCTGCTTTTCGGGCACATAGGCAAAGTCAACTTCATTGAGCAGTACGTCACCCTTAAGTTCGGTATATGTGATCGTACCGTCTGCCTTATGAGGATGCTTCCATGCCCAGTGACCGGTCTGGTGATCAGCCTCAGTGATCGTGCCGTCAGAAGCGATATTTGCATTAACGAGCGTTACATAGCCGTCATCTGTCTCAGGCTTTTCATCGAGAAGATCGAAGATCCTCTGGGCACCTGCGCCTGCCATAACGATCGCATTCATCTGCATCGTGAGCTGGTTGATATTGCCCATGAACTGCTTGCTTCCGTTAAGGAACGGAACGACGATATCGACGCCCATCGGCAATCCGGAGAATGAGAAATTGACAACATGCAGAGCTGTCATGATGCCGCCTGCCACAGCGAGGAGAACATAAATGATGTTTCCGATATTGTTGATGATAGGAGCCAGGATATTCGCATAGGTATTGGCTTTGCCGCTGTCTTCGGCAAGACCGTCATTGAGTTTGTTGAACTCTTCAGTGACCTTGCCCTCGTGGTTAAATACCTTGACGACCTTCTGACCGTTCATTATCTCCTGAATGTAGCCTTCGGTAGCGGCAACGGCTTTCTGCTGCCTGATAAAGTACTTGGCTGAACCTGCGCCGACTTTACCTGTAACGAGCATCATTACAATGATTCCGACGACCATTATCAAAGTGAGCCAGATGCTGTAACGGAGCATCGTAACAAATACCGTGATAACGACGACACCCGCTCTGATAATGTTCGGGATGGCCATGGATACGAGCTGTCTTAATGTATCGATATCGTTGGTATAGTGGCTCATGATGTCGCCGTGCTTATGAGTATCGAAATAGCTTAAAGGCAGTGTCTGCATCTTGTTGAACAGGTCAGTTCTGAGCTTGTGCAGGAACTTCTGCGTCATGTAGGCCATGAGCTGTGAATTCAGTATGCTTACGACCGCAGCGCCTGCATAGATGCAGATTAGCGGGATCAGGTATGAGACGATCTTAATCTTTGCGTATTCCCAGTCGCCTGATTCCAGAGTCTCCTCAAGAACCGCCGTGACTTTCTGAAGGAATACCATCGGGAGTGCCGCTGCAACAGCGTTGTAGATATTGAAGATTACGATGACCCACGTGAGGACGGGGAACTGCTTGATATACATCTTTACAACGCGCTTGAGGCTTCCCATGGATCCGATGACCTGGGACATCGAAGCCGGGCCTCTGCGTCTTCCGCCGGGTGCGGGTGCTGCTTCTATCTTTTGCTTGGGAGCATTGGGCTTTTTACTCATTGTCCGATCCTCCCTTCGTCTGTTCTTCGTAGATCTCACGATAGATCTCATTGCTCTTTAAGAGCTCCTCGTGAGTACCGGTACCCATGATCTTGCCGCCGTCCATGATGATGATCATGTCACATTCCTGAACGGAAGCGACTCTCTGGGCAATAATGATCTTTGTAGTCTCAGGGATATATTCCTTGAATCCCTTTCTTATCAATGCATCTGTTCTGGTATCGACTGCAGATGTGGAGTCGTCCAGGATCAGGATCTTCGGGCGCTTCAAAAGCGCTCTTGCAATACAGAGTCTCTGCTTCTGACCGCCTGAGACGTTGGTGCCGCCCTGCTCTATATGAGTATCGAATCCTTCCGGGAAGGAAGATACGAACTCATAAGCCTGGGCGATCTTGCATGCCTCAACAAGCTCTTCGTCAGATGCATTCTCATTACCCCATCTGAGGTTCTCGGCGATCGTTCCGGAGAACAGTTCGTTCTTCTGGAGAACGACCGAGACGGCGTCTCTTAATGTCTTTACGTCATAATCCTTTACGGGTACGCCGCCGACTTTTACCTCGCCTTCAGTAACATCGTAAAGTCTCGGGATAAGCTGGATCAGTGTGGTCTTGGATGAACCCGTACCGCCTAAGATTCCGACTGACATTCCGCTGTCTATGTGAAGGTCGATGTCGAAAAGCGCATTTCTTGCAGCCTTCTCGGAATATTTGAAAGCAACATCCGTGAAATCGATCGAACCGTCCCTGACTTCCATGACAGGATTCTCGGGATTTGCGATAGAAGGCTTCTCTTCAAGGACCTCAACGATACGCTTGGCTGCCTCTACCGACATCGTGAGCATGACGTATATCATTGATACCATCATGAGTGACATGAGGACCATGAAGCCGTATGTCATAAGTGCTGAGATCTGGCCGATATTGATCACGGTGCCGTTGCTCTGGATAGCCATTTTCGAGCCGACATAAAGAACAAATACAACATTGAAATGCAGGCAGAGTTCCATGAGAGGAGAGTTAAGACCGACGATCTTCTCAGCCTTGGTGAAGTCCAGTCTGATATTGTCTGAAGCCTTGCCGAACTTGTCCTGCTCGTATTCTTCTCTTGCAAAGCCCTTAACGACGCGCATTCCGCGGACGTTTTCCTCAATGGATTCGTTCATCTTGTCGTACTTCTTGAATACGGCGCGGAAAGCAGGCATTGCGAGCTTTCCGATAATGATCAGACCAACAGCAAGAATGGGTACAACGATCACGAAAGTCGTAGCAAGCGAACCTCCGAGAACATATGCCATGATGATCGCGAAAGCAAACATCAGAGGCGCTCTTACCGCGATCCTTATCATCATCATAAATGCATTCTGGACGGTAGTGATATCTGTCGTCATTCTCGTAACGAGAGATGACGTGGAGAATTTATCGATGTTTCCGAATGAGAATTTCTGGACCTTGGCGAACATATCGGATCTTAAGTTCCCCGCAAATCCGGCTGATGCCTTGGCAGAGAAATTGCCGGCCAATGCGCCGCAGGTAAGTGACAGGATCGCAGCTACGGTAATAACACCGCCGATCTTAAGAATGGTGTCCATCCCTGCATTATCCTGGATCATATTAACCATGTACGCAGTGATAAACGGTATTACTACTTCAAGAATAACTTCTCCGATAATAAAAACGAGCGACAGTACCGTATCCTTCGTATACTGCCGGATAGATTTCATCAGTTTTCGTATCAAGGACTCTTCCTCCTGCGCATAATCAAACACTTTATTATAGAACACGATGAAAAATATTTGTATTTATTATTTTATTATTTTGACGTACTTCCGTTGCGATGATATTATTGTCTTTGGCTTTATTTAGATAAATAGAGCACAAGGGAGGAATAAAATGCCTGTAACAGATTTATTGAGACGCAATGCCAGAGAGCATGGCGATGAAGTAGCTCTTATCGAGCTCAATCCCGCAATGGAAGAAACAAGGAAGATCTCCTTTAAGGAATTCGACCTTGTCCAGCAGACAAAGTCCGCGCCTTACCGTCACGAGATCACATGGCAGATCTTCGATGAGAAGTCCAACAGAGTAGCAAACATGCTCCTGGGACGCGGAATCAAGAAGGGCGACAAAGTCGCTATCCTTATGTTCAACTGCCTTGAGTGGCTTCCTATCTATTTCGGTATCTTAAAGACCGGCGCCATCGCAGTTCCTTTTAACTTCAGATATACAGCAAACGAGATTTCCTACTGTGCGGATCTGGCTGAGATCTCAGTAATGTTCTTCGGACCCGAGTTCGTAGACAGACTTAATATCAATGCAGAAGAGCTCGCAAAGGACAGACTTCTCCTCTATGTAGGTGACGGTCAGGCTCCCGAGTTCGCAGAGAACTACTGGCAGCAGGTAGCTGACTACTCCTCAAGAGATCCCATGATCGAACTTACTGAAGAAGATTATGCAGCTATCTACTTCTCATCCGGTACGACAGGATTCCCCAAGGCTATCCTTCACCCTCACAGAAGCCTTACACAGGCAGCTGAGATGGAAGCCGTTCATCACCAGACAGGCAAGAACGACTGCTTCCTCTGCATCCCGCCTCTCTATCACACAGGTGCTAAATTCCACTGGATGGGTTCTTTGTGGACATGCAGCAGAGCAGTTCTTCTGAAGGGCACAAAGCCTGAAGTTATCTTAAAGGCAGCTTCTGACGAGCAGTGCACTATCGTATGGCTCCTCGTACCGTGGGCTCAGGACATCCTCGATGCCCTTGACCGCGGCGAATTGAAGCTCTCAGATTACAAGCTCGACCAGTGGCGTCTTATGCATATCGGCGCTCAGCCCGTACCTCCGTCACTTATCCGTCACTGGAAGGATTACTTCCCTAATCACCAGTACGATACAAACTACGGTCTTTCCGAATCCACCGGCCCCGGCTGCGTTCACCTTGGACTCGAA
Organism: Oscillospiraceae bacterium; assembly: GCA_902780785.1. Classification (GTDB taxonomy): domain Bacteria; phylum Bacillota; class Clostridia; order Saccharofermentanales; family Saccharofermentanaceae; genus Saccharofermentans. Next base: position 88,762 of record CACZGS010000010.1, read on the forward strand.
AACACTCACAAGGTCGGCGCCATCGGCGTTCCGGGTTACCGTTGGGAGTGCAAGATCGTTGACGAGAACGGCAACACAGTACCTCAAGGCGAGGTCGGTGAGCTCTGCGTCAAGGGTCCCGGCGTAATGCTCGAATACTACAGAAACCCTGAAGCAACAAAGGAAACATTAAGAGACGGATGGCTCTTCACCGGCGACATGGCACGCCAGGATGAGGACGGTTTCTATTTCCTCGTTGACCGTAAGAAGGACGTTATCGTATCCGGCGGTGAGAACATCTACCCTGTCGAGATCGAGAACTTCCTTCAGGAATATCCTAAGGTAAAGGACGTTGCAGTAATCGGTCTTCCCGACAAGAGATTAGGCGAGATCACAGGTGCCATCGTTGAGATCGAACCCGGCAGCAACTGCACCGTTGAAGAACTCGAGAAGTTCTGCACACAGCTTCCCCGTTACAAGAGGCCGAAGCAGATCATCTTAGCTGACGTTCCGAGAAACGCCACCGGCAAGATCGAAAAGCCTGTTCTCCGTAAGAGATATGGCGCTGAAAGACTTGTCGAACAGGAAAATCAGTCTTAAAATATAAGCCTTGTGTTTTTAGGCACAAGGCTTATTTTTTGAATAAAAACGCTTCTTTTCATTTTGAGGGTGGAAGAAGCAAAAAGTGAGGAACAAAAACATGGATTTGGCAATCAAGATCATCTTCCTTGTCGTCTTTTTCGCTGTCATGATCGGAATCGGTCTTATCACGCGTAAAAAGGCAAACAGTGTCGAAGGCTTCGTATTGGGCGGCAGAAACGCAGGACCCTGGCTTACGGCATTCGGTTACGGAACATCCTACTTCTCCGCAGTTGTATTCATCGGATATGCAGGACAGTTCGGTTGGAAATACGGTGTCGCATCTACCTGGATCGGTATCGGCAACGCAGTAATCGGTTCACTTCTCGCATGGATCATCCTGGGAAGAAGAACAAGAGTCATGACAAAGCACTTGAACTCCAAGACAATGCCTGACTTCTTCGGCAAGAGATTCGACAGCAAGGCTCTCCGCGTAGCAGCTGCTCTCATCTCCTTCATCTTCCTTATCCCTTATACATCTTCCGTATATAACGGTCTCTCAAGACTCTTCAATATGGCATTCAACATCGACTATAAGATCTGCATCATCGTAATGGCAGCTCTTACATGCGTCTATGTTATCCTCGGCGGCTACATGGCAACTGTCGTAAATGACCTTGTACAGGGCATCATCATGCTCTTCGGCATCACGGCTGTTATCGCTACCGTTCTTAACAACAACGGTGGTTTCCTCACCGCCCTTACAACACTTTCACAGACAGAATCCGACCTTCCCGTCACAGCAGGCATGCAGGGTGCGTTCACATCATTCTTCGGACCTGACCCGTTGAACCTCTTCGGCGTAATCATTCTTACATCCCTCGGCACATGGGGTCTTCCCCAGATGGTCGGTAAGTTCTACGCCATCAAGGACGAGAAGTCCGTTAAGGCAGGAACGATCATCTCCACGATCTTCGCATTCATCGTTGCAGGCGGCTGCTATTTCTTAGGCGGCTTCGCAAGACTCTACGAGGGCAACTCCGCTATCTACAAGGAAGACGGATCCGTTATGTACGACTCCATCATCCCTACAATGCTCGAAAACCTTCCTACGATCCTCGTAGGCGTAGTTATCGTACTCGTTCTTTCTGCTTCAATGTCCACACTGTCTTCCCTCGTTCTTACATCGAGCTCAACAGTTACTCTGGACCTCATCGAGCAGATCAAGCCCAAGGCAAACGAAGACAAGAAGAAGAGAGAAAAGACACAGCTCGTTACAATGCGTCTCCTCCTCGTTTTCTTCATCGCAGTATCAGTACTCCTCTCCCTTAACCCTCCGACGTTCATCGCTCAGCTCATGGGTTATTCATGGGGCGCACTCGCAGGAGCATTCCTCGCACCGTTCCTCTGGGGTCTCTACTGGAAGAAGACGACAAAGCTCTCCGTATGGGTATGCTTCATCTTCGGTGTAGGCTTCACTGTTGCAAACATGTTCCTGAAGTTCATCGCTTCACCTATTAACGCAGGTGCCATCACAATGGTAGCAGGCCTCGTTATCGTACCTCTGGTTAGCCTTATCACACCTAAGCTTGCCAAGGACAAGGTTGACGGAATCTTCTCCTGCTACGACGAGAAGGTCACAGTCGAGAAGAGATATTCACTTCCCGAAGAAGCACCTGCTGACGAAGCTTGAGTGCTTTAACAACTTGAATTAATAAGGGCTGTCCCGGTTGGGGCGGCCCTTTATTTGTTCCGGCGACAGTTCTTTTACCGTGTGTTAAATCTGTTGGCCTGAAAACGACTTTTACATCAACAAATATTCACATTTTTCGAAAATACGACTTTTTGTTGGCCTAAAAACGATTTTGACATCAACAAATCTGCTACATGGGCTTGCCACTCGAAAAATCGATCCATTTTTGATAATCCAGCTTTTTGGACAGCTTTTTTGCTTGATAATGTTGTCCAAATGTTGTCCGCCAGGAAGACACCACAAAAAAACCGCCCCGTGAAGAGGCGGCCATAAATCATTACTTGATCAGGATCAGCAGAGCTGCAGATCTTCCATGCCGAGAGTCTTAACTCCTGCTGCGTTGAGAAGTGCTTCTGCCTTTGCGTTATCGTCAGTCTTGATGGCGATGGGAGCGCCCTCACCGTCAATGGAAAGACCGTAGATGTAGCTGATGTTAAGGCCTGCTGCGTGGATCATGCCTACGACCTTAGCGAGGGATCCTACTGCATCAGGAACTACTACAGCGATAACTTCGTCTATACGTGCTGCAAAGCCTGCGTCCTTTAAGATCTGCTTAGCCTTGTCGGGATCTTTTGCAAGGAGACGGAGAACGCCGTATTCCATTGTATCTGCAAGGCTTGCAGAGAGAAGGTCGATACCGCCCTGTGCAAGGATCTTCAAGACCTCATCAAGTCTGCCCTCAGTGTTTTCGAGAAAAACTGATAACTGCTTTACGAACATAGTGGTACCTCCCCATAATTATTGATAAAGTTTACGCTTGTCTGTAACGTGCTTGCTCTTTCCGTCGAAGTGCTCAAGGCCGTTGGGCTCAACGAGCTTGACCTTTGCATTGAGGCCGATAGCCATCTTGAGCTTATCATGAACTGCCTTGGAAAGCTTCTCCAAAGACTTGATCTCGTCTGTGAAGACGTTCTCTGCGACTTCAACCTGAACTTCAAGAGTATCCGTGTTGTCAACACGGTCAACTACGAGCATGTAGTGAGGTGTGGTGCCTTCTACTGTAAGAAGGGCTGCCTCTACCTGTGAAGGGAAAACGTTTACGCCGCGGATGATGAGCATGTCGTCAGATCTGCCTCTGAAGCGCTGGATCCTTGCCATTGTACGTCCGCACTCGCACTTGCCGTATTCGATGGATGTTAAGTCCTTAGTCCTGTAACGGATGAGCGGCATGCCTTCCTTTGTGAGGTTGGTGATGACGAGCTCGCCGTCTGAACCCTTGGGAAGCTGCTTCTGTGTTGCAGGATCGATGATCTCCGGGAGGAAGTGGTCTTCCCAGATGTGGAGACCCTTGTGGTATTCGCAGTCGCAAGCAACGCCGGGGCCCATCATTTCCGTAAGACCGTAGATGTCGTATGCCTTGATGTGAAGTCTGTTCTCCATCTGGTCGCGCATCTCGTCTGTCCAGGGCTCAGCGCCGCAGATAGCAGTCTTGAGCTTGATCTTGTCGATGAGGCCCGCCTTCTCAAGGTCTTCAGCAACGTGAAGGAGATAAGAAGGTGTGCATGCGATGGATGTAACGTCACAGTCGATCATCATGTCGATGAGCTTCTGCGTATTGCCTGTGGACATAGGGAGAACAAGAGCGCCGAGATACTCAGCACCGTAGTGTGCTCCGAGGCCGCCTGTGAAGAGGCCGTAGCCGTAACCGATCTGGATGATGTCATCCTTGGTGATGCCTGCCATTGAAAGGCATCTTGCTACGCACTCAGCCCAGATGTCGATATCGCGTCTTGTGTAGACAGCGATCTTAGGCTTACCGGTCGTACCGGATGATGCGTGTACACGGACCATCTCTGATCTGGGAACTGCTGCCAAACCAAAGGGGTATGTGTCTCTCAGATCTGCGTAAGTCGTGTAAGGCAGCTTATCGAGGTCTTCTATGCCCTTAATGTCACCGGGCTCCAAGCCTACTGCCTGCATCTTTTTGCGGTAATACTCAACGTTGTGGTAAACGCGGTTTACCTGCTTGACGAGTCTTGCGCTCTGAAGCGCTTCAAGTTCGTCACGCGACATGCACTCCTTTGCTTCGTTCCAAATCATAAAATGGTCCCTCCTTAAGCGGGATGTTTATTTTCGTGCGGTCTTAAAACCGTTGACGATGATAAGTGCGAGTTCGGTGCCGTCCTTATCGAACGCCTTTACCTCGTATAAACAGATATATCTTCCGTCCTTGACGATGTCGGCTGTGCAAGTGACCTTGCCGCCGTGCCAGGACCTTAAGAAATTCATCTGTGTTGCCTGTGTTACCGTGATTGTATCGGAGTCAAGAATGCAGTTCTCCGCAACGGCGAACGCAAAGTCGGCCATTGTGTAATAGACTGCGCCCATAAGACCTCCGACAGCGTTAAGATGTCTTCCGTCCGGCTCAAGGCTCACAACGCTGTGGCCCTTCTCAACCTTCTCGATTACTATTCCTGTAGCTTCCGTGGCGTATTTGTCGCCCTCGAAAAACTTTCTTACTTCTTCAATGTTTACCATGTACTGCCTTTACTCTGCTGCGAGGCCCATCTCGAAGGCCTTCATATTGAGTTCAAGGAACTTTGCAGGAACAGAAGCTTCGACAGCCTTTACCCACTCTTCCTTGCTGATCTCCTTGATGTACTTGGAGAAAACTCCCATGAGTACGATGTTCGTAGCCTTTGCGTTTCCTGCCTGCTCAGCGATCGTGAGTGCATCGATTGCATCTACCTTAGCGCCTGCTGCTTCCATCTTTGAGATGAGATCAGAAGGATACTCTGCCGTGCCTGCGATTACTGGCATAGGATCGATCTGCTGTGAGTTGGTAACGATCTGTCCGCCGGGTTTTAAGAACTGAACATATCTTGCAGCTTCCAAGAGCTCGAAAGAGATGATGTAGTCAGCTTCACCCTTGTCGATGATGGGGGAATTTACCTTGTCACCGAACTTAACGTAAGTTACAACGCTTCCGCCTCTCTGGCTCATTCCGTGAACCTCGGAGACCTTTACGTCATAGCCCTTGTCCATTGCGGCTCTGCCCAACAACTTACTTGCGAGGAGCGAACCCTGTCCGCCGACGCCTACTATCATTATGCTTGTTACCATGTGATTGCCTCCCCGTTCAAATCTTCGAAAGCGCCGAACTTGCAGAGCTCGCTGCATACCTTGCAGCCGAAACACTGTGTTGTGTCAACGTGAGCGTGTCCGTCCTTAAAGGAGATCGCAGGGCATCCGAGCTTCATGCATGCCTTGCAGGACTTGCACTTGTCGGCATTTACCTGGATAGGCTCACCGCGCTTAACCTTCTTAAGGAGAGCGCAGGGTCTTCTGGAGATGATTACGGAAGGCTCTTCTGCTGCGAGTTCTTCCTTAACTGCTGCTTCAGCCTCAGCGAGGTTATAAGGATCTACTACTCTTACTCTGTTGATGCCCATAGCCTTTACGAGAGCTTCGAGATCGATCTTTCCTGCCGGATCGCCACGGAGGTTGAAACCTGTCGTAGGATTCTGCTGGTGTCCTGTCATGCCCGTGATGGAGTTATCAAGGATGATGACAGTTGAATTTGTCTGGTTGTATGCGATGTTTGCAAGGCCTGTCATACCTGAATGCATGAAGGTTGAATCACCGATAACGGCAACAGTCTTCTTCTCTGCATCAGCGCCCAGAGCCTTGTTGAAGCCGTGGAGCGAGCTTATAGATGCGCCCATGCACTCTGTTGTATCGATAGCGCAGAGCGGAGGTGTGGCACCCAATGTATAGCATCCGATATCGCCCATGACTGTGAGCTTGAGCTTGGAAAGGACATAGAACATACCTCTGTGAGGGCAGCCTGCGCACATTGCCGGCGGTCTTCCCGGAAGTCCTTCGATGGGCTTGCAGGCGGGCTTCTCAGGGAGCCCCAGCTTTGTAGCGATGAGACCCTGGGAGAACTCGTCGATCAACGGGAAAATGTCCTTGCCTGTTACTTCAAGACCTAATGTCTTGCAGTGTGTCTCGATGATGGGGTCAAGTTCCTCAACTACAACAAGCTTATCAACCTTGGCAGCGAAGTCCTTGATCTTCTGCTCGGGAAGCGGATTGATAAGTCCGATCTTCAATACCGGATACTTGTCTCCGAATACTTCCTTTACGTACTGATATGAAGTGGAAGAAGTGATGATACCCATTGATGAATCAGAACCTTCTTCAACGCGGTTAAGGGAAGACTCCTCGGCAAATGCTACGAGCTTTCTTGTTCTCTCCTCAACGATGGGATGACGTCTCTTTGCATTTGCAGGAACCATGACATACTTTGCTGCGTCCTTCTCGTAAGGCTTAACAGCAACTTCGATCCTCTCACCTGTCTCTACGACAGACTGGGAGTGAGCAACTCTTGTGCACATCTTGATGAGTACGGGAGTATCGAACTGCTCGGAAATATCATAAGCTTCGATAACGAAGTCCTTTGCTTCCTGGGAATCAGCGGGCTCCAGCATAGGCATCTTTGCAGCGATCGCATAGTGCCTTGAATCCTGCTCATTCTGGGAAGAGTGCATTCCGGGGTCGTCTGCTACGAGGATGACCATTCCGGCATTAACACCGGTATAGCTCATTGTGAAGAGCGGGTCAGCTGCAACGTTAAGACCGACGTGCTTCATTGCACAGTAAGATCTCTTACCTGCTCTTGATGCACCGAAAGCGGTCTCCATAGCGACCTTCTCGTTAGGTGCCCATTCGCAGTAGATCTCTTCGAACTTTGCGGCTTCCTCAGTAGTCTCTGTACTGGGCGTACCGGGGTACGAACTTGCGACAGCTACGCCGGCCTCATAAAGACCTCTGGCGATAGCCTTGTTACCAAGCATTAGTTCTTTCATGTTTCTTCTCCTAGGATGTGAGTTTATACATAAATCAATTTGTAGATTATACGACAATTCTACACAGGTTTAAACAAAAACCCCTAAGAAAAATAATAAGAAAGAAAATGTCAAAGCCGGAATTCTTTAAGCTGCGTCCTCGAATTCGAGTTCTTCGACTTCCACGGTCTTCCCGAAACAGTTGGAATACTTATATTTCGTGCCTGTACACTTAGGCAGGGACTGAGCCAGATTGTCTCTCGTATGATATAAAAATGCACTGTCAGTCAGGTTGAAGAACGGGTAAACATCTTCCTCTAAGGTCTCACTTGCCGAGTCATCCCAAAGAACATCAACGTTATAGTACTCGCCGTCCAGATAGATGATATTCCAGGCATGTGCGCCGTCTTCCCCGCCAATATTGGAGTCTGTAGTCGTTCCAGGTATGTAATAGCAGGTAATGCCCTTCTTGTTCAAAAGATACTGGAATGCCTTTGAATATCCTGCGCAGACAGATTTGTGAAGAACGATTACCGAATATGCGCTCTGGTTATAGGGAGCGGATTCATCGTATGCAGTGTTCTTGCAGATATAGTCGTGAATCGCACGCTCGTACTCAACCGCAGACTGCTGGGATCCGATACCGGCAAGGATGTCATCTGCCGCCTTCTCAAATGCTGCTTTCGCATCATTAAGCTTATCGGACGTACTCGCAAAATCAAAGAAATCAAAGGTTACATCCTCTATGATCCCGCCATCGGAATCGTATGTAAATTCGTACTGGTTATCGATCCAGAAGAGCTCAGCATGGTCGTTGAGCACAGCATCTATAGCTTTTGTAAGCTGCTCTTCGTTGGCATTTGCCTTTTGGCAGTCAATCTTCTTGCCGCCTTGGGAAAGTCCTTCGTAAAGCAGTGAATAAACTTCTTTCTCCTTGGAGCTGAGGACAGCATAATACGGATACTGATCCGCATTGAAATCTGATACTACGACTGTCCCGTCTGCAGCTTTTGAGGGTTCATCTGATTCATCATCATAACTATTGTCATAGTCATCATCATAATCATCTTCATAGACATTGCCATTGTCATAATCATCATAGTCATCGAATTCGTCGCAGGCACAAAGACCTGAAACGACAGATAACATAAGCAAAACAGATACTAACTTAACTAATCTCTTCTTCATAAAAAACACCCCTCGGGATTTAATCCAAGGGGAATTATAAGGAAAAACCCGTGAATAATCTATCCTTATTTCAGATGTATCCCGGTGTCATGCTGCGTCAACGAAAACTATGCTCTCGGCTTCGACCGTCTGTCCGAAATAGTTTGAATACTTGTATTTCGTGTCATAGCACTTGGGGAGTCCCATGGACATGCCGATCCTTGCGTGATAGACAAATGCCTCGTCCGTCAGGTTGAAAAAAGGATATATCGCGCTTCCGTATGTATCACTGGCCGTGTCGTCCCAGAGGCAGTCCACATTGTAGTAACTGCCTTCTATAAGGACCATGTTCCAGGAATGGCTGCCGCCGTCTTCACTGCCTCCGATGACCTGTCCGCTTATCCCTTCCGTTTTTCCGGCAACATAGTAGCAGACGAACCCTGCCCTGCACATGAGATACTGGAATGCCCTCGCATATCCGGCACATACCGATTTGTTGAGGATCAGGCAGGAATATGCGCTCTGATTATAGGGCGCAGCCTCATCGTAGGTCGTATTCTGGCAGATGTAATCGTGAATGAAGAGTTCCCTCTCGACCATCGAGCCTTTATGACGGGCTTCACTGATGACGGAATCGGCCTTCTCCTCCATGTCGATCTTTGCCTTGCGGAGCTTTTCGGGCGTGTCGGCAAAATCGTAGAAATCGAAGGTTATCTCCTTGATGCTTCCGTCGTCAGGGTCGTATGTATAGGAATACTTGTTGTCGAGCCAGAATAATTCGGGATGGTCATTAAGCACCGCGTCTATGGATTTGGAGAGATCGTCGGCAGTAGCTTCGACCGTACATTCAAACTTCTGGCTTCCTTTATATAATTCAGCGAAAAGAAGAGAATATATGTCCTTCTCTTTTTCCGTAAGGGTCGCGAAATAAGGATATATGCCGGCATCGAAATTTGCTCTCTTAAAGCTTGTTTCGGAAATTCCGGTGATATCGGATGTTGATCCGTCCGTAATGTCGAAGTCTCCAAAGCACGAGCAAAGACCGATAACCGATGTTATCAGAAGAACGGACGCCAATATCTTTATAAGTGTCTTATGCATTAAAAATCCCTTCAGACCAATAGGCCTAAAGGGATTATAAGTAAAAACTCGTGATTATTCTATCCTTATTTCAGGTGCATTTCATCGTCTTTGACGACCAGAGCTTTCTCTTCTTCCGGAACCTGAACTTCATTGACATCAAGTACGACGAGCTCGAGTTCTTCGGGAGCAATCGCCTTCTTGGCACGGAACTTAAGGACAAGTGCGGCTAAGCCGATAAGGAGCAGTAAGATTCCGAAGGCAGTGATCACATAATCGTAGAAGAGTCTGGTCTCAGTCATCTGCGTAGCGATCTCCCAGTAAGGGAATTCGTAGCCCAGGCGCTCCTTGTCTGTCTCTCCTATAGGGAACATCGTATCGATGATCCTGGTTATCTTGAAACGTCCGGTGTCATTTACGACCAGGACCTGAGGATTTGTAAGAGAATATGAAGGCAATGCATTCTTAAAGTCTGTTACAGCTACTCCGGTAACGAGCTCGGGAAGCATAGCTTCGTAGCACTGGATCGCATAATCGGACTCGGATCCCTGCTTGGTTGTACCGGAATCTAATCCGCCGTAATCGGAGAAATCGTCAAAACCGCCCATATCTCCGGAGGGATCTGCATTGATCGCAGTGTCACTTGAGTCACCGCCGTAAAGCGCCCCCAAAGCTCCGAAATAGATGAACACCCTGCACTCCTGCTCGCCGGCAAGTTCTGCAACCTTGGTATTCTTCTCTTCAACAACGCCGATAACGGTGAACATCTTGCCGTTGATCTCGATAACATGTCCTACAACATCGTATGAACGGTAGAATTTCCATGCGAGAACGTCATTGATGACGATCTGGTATGTGTCTACGGGTGTCTCGGGAAGGAAACCGCCGGATAAGAATCTGAAAGGATGGAATGCCCTGTAGTTTCCGCCGACTGCGACGATCTCTGCATCGGATGTTCCTGCCTTCTTCTGCTGGCCGTCGACTACCTCAAGAGATGCTACCTCACCCCTAAGGGTTGAAGAATAGCAGTCTTCCCAGCCTCTGAGCTTATCGGAATTGCCCGATATCTTTTTGCCGCCGGTGTTGATGCCCGTATCAGCTGATGCCTGAAGCTTCTGTCTCATCAGCGGGAGATCACCTAAATGAATAGACTTTCCGCCGCCGGTATATGTCATGGGTGATGTCTCGCCCTTGGCTCTGTTGCCGCCCGCAAAGACAACCATGTGTCTGAACCCTGTCTCGGATTTGTTCTGCCACATCTCTGCGACTTTCTGTTCCGGTCTGCTGTCGGAAAGATATATAGCTCTTCCGATACCAAAACCGATCAGGATCAGCGATGCGACAACGATCCAGAAAGGAACTGCGAGAACGAGCTTCAGGAAACCAACCTTGATCTTGCTCTTCTCAAAATTGAAGAATTGTTTTGTCTTTTCAATTACACGCATTGTTCTATCCCTTCAGGATCACTTAGCCGTATAGTCCTCAAGTCTTACACGCTGTCCGTCTTCGAGAGGCTTCTCGGATCTTATAACGATCATTACGTCGTACTTATCGAGCTCGCCCTTTTGGCTTGTAATAGCAGAATAAGCACCGTCTGTTGCCTCGATCGTAACGTCGATCCTCTTTACGGTGTACTTATCACCGAGAGGTGTTGAAGAACCTATGATGGCATATACGAAATTACCGCCGTTATCTTCGTTTACCGCGCTGCTCGGAACTACGCACTTGTAGTTGTCATTGCCTCTTCCAGCATTTACGGTTATCGGTTCGCCCGGCCAGGCATCACCGCCTTCTACACGACACTTAACGAGCATGTTTCCTCTCGGATTGTCCGGATCGGGCTTCTTCGACATAACAGTGCATCCCTCGGCAAATCCGCTCGTTATCTCGAGCTGCTGTCCTGCCCAGATATTCTGTGCTGTCTTGGTCTCGAAAGAGAATGTTACGGAACACTGCCTGTCCTTCTCAGGAAGAATATAGCCGACTATAGTCTTTGCCGTAAGATCGTCTCCTGCTGAGACTGCGATGTTATATACAAGTCCGTCAGCGGGTGCCGTTATTGCCGTGATCTTGGCAGCTGCTTCGAGTTTTGCGATCTCGTCCTTAAGCTTGGCGATATCCTCATCACGGTCTTTTTCCACATCCTTAGCCTTATCAGCTTCAATGCTTGCTGAGTTTTTGGCGTCTGAATAAGCCTTATTTGCAGTATTAAGCGAATTCTGGGCTGCAGTTACCTCATTCTTTGCAGATGATTCAGAAGGGAGTCCTTCCAAAGCCGTGATCTCAGCTTCAGCCTTGCTGATCTTTCCCTCACATTCCGCAAGATCTGCAGATGCTTCGTTCATACGTTCTTCTGCAGGTTTAAGCTGATCTTTGAGCTTTTTGATCTCTTCTTCCTTTTCTTTAACCTTATTTACGAGGATCGCATAAGGAGTGGAGTTATTAAGAAGTTCATCTTCCGTAGGTTCGGGAGTGTTTGTTTCCTTGTAAACAGTGATCTGTGCATCAAGAGGGGCCTTTTCTGCCAACAACTTGTCGATCTGGGTCTTAAGATCTTCAACTGTCTTTGCAGCAGCAGCGACTGTAGCCTCCAAAGAGACTTTCTTGACGGATTCCTCATCGATTATCTTCTGATTATTGCTGATAGCACTCTTCTTGTTCTGAACCTTCTTCAAAGTTTCCTTAGCTTCTGACAAAGAAGTCTTAGCCCTGTTAATATCATCTGAAAAATTGGATAGATCTGTAGACTGCTTGGGCTGTCTTGCAGCATAAGCCTTTTCGCGCTCAAGGGTCTTGAGCGAAGCCTTCTTTGTTTCGAGTGTCTCATCGCCTTCAATAGGCTTTAATGTGAGGATCGTGTCACCCTTTTTGACAGAGTCATAACTCGTAACCTTGATCTCATCAACGACTCTGCCGTCCAGACCCTTTATCTCGGTCTGGTTATCTACAACGACTGTGCCTTTCGCACTGTTCGAATAAGAGAGATTTCCCCTCGAAGCATAAGATCCCATAACCTTGGGGATCGTCATGTTCATGATCGTGTTCGAAAAGAATGTCAGTACCGCAAGTAAAGCAACGAACGCAATCATTGCTTTAATAACTCTGGCTCTTCTAGCACTTCCCTTTGCCATCTTCTTGTTCCTCCATATTTTACGTAGCGCTTATCGCAGGCTTATTTCTTTACTTGATACCCGATCTCGAGATTCCTTCGACGAGATACTCCTCACCCCAGAAGAAGATCAGGAGCGGCGGTATCATGTACACACTCGATGCCGCAAATGCGATACCCAGCTCGGGCTCGTTTATCTGCGAAAGGAATACGGATAACGGTTGCTTATTAACGTCTGTCAACAGGACGAGCGGCTGCTCTACCATGTTCCAGTAGTCGATGAATAACAGGATCGTCAGGGCAAAGATGGCGTTCTTACACAAAGGCAGTGCGATATTCGTAAATATCTGCCATTCCGTCGCGCCGTCGAGCGTTGCCGCTTCGATATATCCGGACGGGATCTGACGCATGTATTTGGTAAGAAGGAAGATCGCGAATGTCGAGAAGATACCCGGCAGTATGATCGCCCAGATCGTATCAAGGATCCCCAATGTATCTGCGATCATGTAGTTCGGAACGAGAGTTACCTGGAACGGCATGAGCATGAGGATGATGTATGAGAAGAATAAGATCTCTCTTCTCTTCCTTCTGTATCTTGCGAATGAATAGGATGCGAGGCATGCTACGACCATCTGTCCTGCAACGATAGGAAGTGTCAGCAGGATCGAATTCCAATACTTGAACAGGTATTCGGGATTCATGAAGAGCAGAGTCGTGTACTGCTTGATCGTTACCTCTTCAGGAATGAGCTTTAATACAGGTGTTCTGGACATATAAGTCGCACCCTGTGTGGCATGTCCTGACATACTCTGGAAGACCGTCTGGTAATTTGCGACGATCTCTTCTGATGACATGAATGAGTTAAGGAATGTAAAGAAGATAGGTACGAGTGCCAGTGCCGAGATAAATGCGGCAATAAAGACACCTGCGCCCGTGATTATTCCTTTCTGGATCTTGCGCTTTCTTAAGTTGAGCGCAATCCTCTTTTTCTCGCTTGCGAAAAATAACTCTCTGGCTTCATCGGACATCGATGTGATGAATGTCTCAGGAGCCTTAGATTCGGTATATATATTACGGCGTGCGAGAGTAGCCTGCTTTTTTCTTTCTAAACGCGTGATCTCGTCCATCTTATTCCTCCACATCCGAGTCGAACTTGGATTCTGCGAAGAACAGACCGCCGACGATTATGATCATGACAATACACATTACGATGGCGCCTGCAGAAAGCTTGCTGTAGTCCAGATGCGTAAATGAGTTGTTCATGAAGTGCTGAAGCATATAGAGGTTATCGAACGGATAGTCACCCGTTAAGAGATATACCTCTCTGAATATCTTGAATGAATTGATAAGCGACATGATGCCGACAAAGAAGATCGTCGGTGAGAGATAGTGGAGCTTGATAGCGAAGAATCTCTTTAAGGGACCTGCTCCGTCCATCTCGGCAGATTCAAGGATCTCATGAGGGATACTGTTCAATGCCGCGAGGAACAACACCATGTTGTAACCTAAGTTTTTCCATAGGAACAGCAGCATGATAACGACCTGGGCGTACTGCGACTTCATCCAGTCTATCTTTTGCGCCCCTTCGAAAAGGTCTGCCGCGATACCGTTGATAACGCCGTTGTAGCTGAAGAATACCTGCCAGATAAGAACGACTGATGCGACCGGTACCATCATCGGGTTGAGCAAAAAGCTTCTGAACAAGCTCTTTCCGGGAAGTCCCGTGTTAAGGAGCAATGCGATGAGCAGCGCAAGGACAACTGCTAATGGTACAGAGATCAAGGCAAATGTTAGAGTGTTCTTTGACGCTGAGATAAAGGCTTCGTTGGTCAATACTCTCTCATAATTTCTGAATCCTACAAAATCCGAATTCGTAGGAGACTTCTGGAACGAAGTTTTGAGGAGCAGGATCAACGGAAGAAAGAAGAAAACCAATACACCGGCCAAACTGGGTGTCAGATAACCCGTGAAGATTCCCCAATCGCGGAGCTTTCTTTTGAAGTGCCTCTTCTTGCGGAGCTCGAGTGTCTCTCTTCTTTCGGGAGTGTCCTCAAAGACCGGAATGTCTTTTGGTGTCAGTTTTGCTGTTGCAAGCGGAGTAACATTCTTGGGCTTGGGTCTGTTGATAAGTGCTTCTTCGTGCTCTTCTTCGGAAAGTACTCTGACTATGGGTTTAACTGCAAGGGCCTTGTTGGTTTTCTCTGAAGCAGGCTTCTCATCAGCCTTCTCAGTCTTAATAACCTCAGACCCCGGCCTCATGCCGGTGACTTCACCTTTTTCATTTAACTGGTTTTCTTTGCTAGTCCTATTATCCATACCAAATAACAGTGTCCCCACACTTTGTCGCTCGGATTATAATCCGTTGCTGATATTAATCTAATACATCTTTATGTACATTTTGTGGCAAAGCGGCATCAAAACGGCATCATTTAAAGAAAAAATGTCTTACAGAGCTAAGTATATCTTTAAAGATACCGTTATAGGTTTAAGTTTTGGTTAAGATTTCCGTAAGATCAGCTTACGGTCTCTACCTTAATCGTATTGGTGTTTCCGGCTTTGCCGTTGATAAGGCCGCCTGTCATTACGACATTGTCGCCTGCCTTGAGGTCAAGGACTTCCTTGGCGACATTAAGGCCGTGATAGTACATTACGTCAGTTGAATTGAATTCCTCATTAAGGATCGGGATAACGCCCCATGAGAGGTTAAGTCTTCTCCAGATCCTCTCGGATGTGGTCATGCCGATGATGTCTATAGGGCATCTGAAACGTGATACCATTCTCGCTGTAACGCCGCTTCTGGAGTGAACGACGATAGCCTTGGCGCCTACGTCGATCGCCATCTGGCATGTCGCATGGGAAATAGCGTCCAGGTTATTTCTCATGTTGAACTCCTGCTTTGCAAAACGCTCCTTATAGTTGATGTGCATCTCGGTATACTCGGCTACCTGTGACATTGTCTGGACTGCTTCCACAGGATACTTGCCGGCAGCGGATTCGCCGGAAAGCATGATAGCTGAAGAACCGTCATATACTGCGTTTGCGACATCAGAGATCTCGGCTCTTGTCGGTCTCGGATTATTGATCATGGACTCGAGCATCTCCGTAGCTGTGATAACACGGCGGCCCAAAAGTCTGCAGCGCTTAATGAGCTGCTTTTGAACGCTCGGAACCTCATGGAACGGGATCTCAACGCCTAAGTCACCTCTTGCGATCATGATGCCTGCGCAATATTCGGAGATCTCATCGATATTATCAACGCCTGCACGGTTCTCGATCTTTGCGATGACTTCGATATTCTCGCCGCCGTTTGCATCTAAGAACTCACGCATCTCGATCATGTCTTCTTTTCGCGATACGAAAGAAGCTGCGACAAAATCGATCTCATTTTTAATGCCGAACATAAGATCCTTCTTATCCTGCTCGCTTAAGAAGTCACCCTGCATGACCTTGTTCGGGAAGTTCATTGACTTCTGATTAGAGAGAACGCCTCCGACGACTACCTCGCAGATAACGTCAGAACCCTTGATCTCTTTAACTTCGAGGATAACGAGTCCGTTGTTGATAAGAACCCTGTCACCGGGATTAAGCTGTTGGGGAAGCATCTTATATGTAACGGATACGCGTGTTTCATCGCCTTCGATGTCGTCTGTCGTGAGAACGAATGTAGCGCCGTCCTTAAGCTCAACCTTGCCTTCCTTGAAGGTCTTGATCCTGTACTCGGGTCCCTTTGTGTCGAGCATGATCGCGATCGGGAGGTTCATCTTCTCCCTTACCCTCTTGATGAGGTCGATCTTCTCCTGGTGCTGTTCATGTGTGCCGTGCGAAAAGTTGAGTCTTGCAACGTTCATTCCCGCTTCGAACATCCTGGATAATGTCTCTTCATTATCCGAAGCCGGTCCTATCGTACAGATTATCTTAGTTTTGCGCATTTACTATAATCTCCTCAAAAGCCATAAAAAAGTTTTGTCTGATTGTATCATTTGTGCCCCTAAACTTCTGCACAATATTGTAAAATGTTTAAGTCAATATTTTTTACATCGGAGGCTTTGCACATGGCAGACGTAAGACCTGAATCCCTTAAAAGAATCACAACCAAAGCCCTGGCTGACGAGTTTATCGCAGATCAGCTCAAGGCTATCAAGGAGCAAGTCGGTGACAAGAAAGTTCTCTTGGCTCTTTCCGGCGGCGTTGACTCTTCAGTAGTCGCAGCTCTCCTCATAAAAGCAATCGGAACAAATCTCGTTTGCGTTCACGTTAACCACGGACTCTTGAGAAAAGGCGAACCCGAGATGGTATGCAAAGTCTTCAGAGACGAGCTCGGCGCTAACCTCATCTATGTCGATGCAGTTGACAGATTCTTAGGCCTTCTCGAAGGCGTTACGGATCCTGAGCAGAAGCGTCACATCATCGGCGAAGAGTTCATCAAGGTCTTCGCTGAAGAAGCTGCAAAGCTCGACGGCATCGCTTTCCTCGCACAGGGCACCATCTATCCTGACATCTTAGAGAGCGAGCAGGGCATCAAGGCTCACCACAACGTTGGCGGCCTCCCTCCGGAACTCGATTTCGAGCTCGTTGAACCCGTTAAGTACCTCTACAAGGATGAGGTCCGTGTAGTAGGTTCCGCTTTGGGTCTTCCTGACAAGATGGTTTACCGTCAGCCTTTCCCCGGACCGGGACTTGGCGTAAGATGCCCCGGTGCCATCACAAGAGACAGACTCGAAGCTGTAAGAGAGTCCGATGCGATCCTTCGTGAAGAGTTCGAAAAGGCCGGCCTCGAAGGCAAGGTGTGGCAGTACTTCACGGTAGTTCCTGACTTCAAGTCAACTGGCATCAAGGACGGCAAGAGAGCTTTCGAGTGGCTCTGCATAGTGCGTGCTATCAACACAACAGACGTTGTTAAGTGCACTGTAGAACCTATCGACTACGATCTTATGTGCCGCATCACAGACCGTATCACTCACGAAGTACCCGGCATCAACCGTGTTCTCTACGATTACACGCCGAAGCCGACAGCAACAGTAGAGTACGAGTAATATTATTTGCTCGCTTAGGTCCTCGACGCTTCGCGTCTGCGGAAATCGCTCGCAAACAAAATTACTCTTTTCAATGAGACAAAAACTAAGGAAGCTCCTGGTAATTCAGGGGCTTTCTTTTTGGGAGATGATATAATTAATCTATCTGAGGAAACCTTAGAAACGAAAAGATTATATGACTCGATTCAATGGGAACCGGCGGTACTTCTATGACTGATCAAAACAGGAAAATTAACAAGATGGCTTTGGCGGGTTTTATTCTTGTCCTGCTTTCTGTTACTCCCCTTGTGTTTTTTCGCTATTTCGTTGGAGAATGGTTTACCTGGGCGCTTTTATTTTCACTCGTCGTTTTATCACCTGTTGGATTGGTTCTATCAGTCATCGGACTAGTTCATTCCATAAAGAATAAAGAAAAAGGCAAGTTTTTTGCCATTACGGCAATAGTAATAAACTTCCTTGAAACAGCATTTATTATTTTTCTTTTTTTAGGTGCACTGTTTGTCGGAATGAGCAAAATCTGATGTCGTTAATGGAGATGTCGAAGCCAATAAAGATATAATCCGACTGCAACAGTCGAGTACGAGTAATATCATTTGCTCGCTAAGGTCCTCCGCGCTTCGCTTGTGCGGAAATCGCTCGCAAACAATATTGCTCTCTTGATTGAGAAATAAACTTTGAAAGCTCCTGATCAGTCAGGAGCTTTTTTATGCCGTTATTTCTTTTCATGGATGATATAATTACCTTATCAGAAGGAACGTTAGTCAGGCTTTTTTATCGTTTGAGGCATTATGAAACCTAGAATTATAGTTTCAATAGCACTGTGTTTAGTGTTCTTTTGGCTCTCTTGGGTTTATTTTGAATTCAAGTGGCGGTTGCTTCCTGGACATCCCGGACTTAACACATCATCTTTTGCTCCTTCAAAAGTTATAGAGGTTCCGGATGAAGAAGACATTATCGTTAAGGTCTATCCGCCAATCCCTGGTAATCTTATGGGTGGTAGTGACGAGAATATTGAAACTGGTCTGAATAATATCAAGAAGGGGTGGATCATAGCTCAATATAACGGTAATTGCAGGCTGCTATTTGAGATCAATGATGCAGATATAGAGGATTTCTATACATCCCCCACTAGTAATGGAAAGCACTATTACTATTCCGAGATAATTCCCAAGTCAAGACTCGAAGTAATTGATATAACGGCAAGACTAGAGGAAGATAAAACAAACCCATTTAACAATAACAAACGACCAATTTATACGGATTGTTGTATAGCTGAAGAAATACGCCGCTATGATATTAAGAGTTATGTAATTCCGAGGCAAGTAATTCCGCGTTACGCAGTTGTAAATATCATATTCATTCTCATAGTAGTGGGAATAAACATCTTAATCCACAAATTTAAGTCAAGATCCAGGCTCAAGAAAAATGATTTTACGATTCATACCGACAGCAATAGTTGAGAAATAATCTTTGAAAGCTCCTGAATCAGTCAGGAGCTTTTTTATACCAGGAATTCTTTGCCTGGATGATATAATTACCTTGTCTGAGTGATTCCTTAGTACAGAAAATACACAGGATAACTAGCTAAAAATGAAAAACTGTGGAAATTGATTTACTGAAAAAACTGATGTCATTTTTCGCTGAAGGGAAGCCATACTAACCGGTTATTTTGATGCAGCTTGCCTGCTGTTTGACAAACGTGAAAAGAAACCGGAATGGAAGATCTGAAATTGATTGACGACTTTATGGAATGGGATATCAAGAATTTAAGTGCATAAATTAATGAGGGGGGATTGTTATGAAAGAAATAGAGTTGGGAGTTTATGAAACCGCTATGCTTGATCAGTCTTTGATATAAAACAAAAGGGATAAAGAAATAGATGATTGCAAGATGTAGTAATTGTGCGGGCAGGCTGGTTTTCGATCCCGGAACACAAAGACTTGTATGTGACAAGTGCGGGAGCAGATTTAAGCCTGAGGAATTCAATATTTCCGATAATGATCCCGTTTGGGATAAACGGCCCAGTTCCATGAATGAGATACTCGGAACGGATTCCGAAGAATACATGGACTGCTATGTGTATACCTGTTCGAGCTGTGGCGGTGAGATCATCATCAACGGTAAAGAGGCTTCGACACAATGCATATACTGTGGCAATCCCTCAGTTATCTTCAGCAGGATCGCAAGACGTAAGAAACCCGCTTATATCCTGCCATTTAAGAATACGCGCGAGTATGCTTTGGATAATATCAAGGCTAAGCTCAAGAAAGGAATCTTTGTACCAAAACTATTGAAGAATTTCACGGCGGACGATGTGCGCGGAATATATATTCCGTACTGGATCGTAAACTGTGAACATCATGGTGCTGTCGTAGTAGAAAACACAGCATACTTTGGCAAATCAGAAACGTCTTACCATGGCAGAGCTGGAAAAATGAAGATCGTAAATCTTCCTGTTGAGGCTTCAAGGTTGCTTGATAATAATAGCAGCCTAAGATTGGAACCGTATGGTCTTCAAGCCCTAAAACCATTTGATGAAGATTATCTCTTGGGTTTTTATTCTGACATTCCGGATATTACATACGGGGAACTGAAGAACGTTGTTCATCAGCGTGCCACAACTTTGTTCGATGAAGCTGTCATAGATAGTGCAAGCGGACAAATCTACAATGAAAGACATTCCACCTCGATTGATTATCAGAGCCGGAAATGTATTATGCTTCCTGCATGGTTTATTACATACGACTATAAAGGCAAGCGCAACACCATTCTTGTAAATGGCCAGACAGGAAAAGTTATTGGCGGGATTCCGTGGAATAAGAAACTGTTTTATTCGCTTCTTTTCGCATCCGGATTACTGTTATCCATTTTTATGTATTTTTTCTTGACGGGTTTTGGGACAGCATTGTATATCTTAGTATGGGGCAACCCTTTTATGACGATTTGTCTTATGTTGGTCGGGATAGTATCCATGTTTTCATTTGGAATAGCTACTATAAATAAAGCAAGCAGGAGTCTGGAACTCACACAGTCGGGCTCGATCTTCAATTTTGTTAAGAAAAGGCAGGGGTGAGTAATGGAAGTTATTACTTTTGTTGTCTGCTTTTTTTCTGTCGGCCTGGGGTTTGGACTTGCTTGTGTTATTTTTGCAATTCTTCTTTCCAGATCAAATGACATTGGAAACAGCACCGGCATGGTAGAAGATTATAAAATCGATATCTCTTTCGACGTTTGCAAGAACCATTTGGAGCATCATTGGGAAAAGCAGGACGAGGCTGACCTGTTCATTATTAAATATACTGAAAATATTGATTCGGGTATTGAAGAACCGGATCCTGATAAAGTGGTTGAGGCGATGCCGCTGAACCGGTTTGAATTAGAAGATATAACAGCTATTTACGTGGATGGCTGATCAACAGATGATCGGTCATAACTATTCGACAGCAACAGTTGAGTACGAGTAATATTATTTGCTCGCTAAGGTCCTCCGCGCTTCGCTTGTGCGGAAATCGCTCGCAAACAATATTACTCTCGTAAATGAGACATAAACCAAGAAAGCCCCTGATCTTTCAGGGGCTTTTGCTTTTATTCTCTGATCCTTATACGCCTTATGGAATTCAGGCTCCTGTCACCTTCAATGACTTCAAGGGAACTCCCGCAGCTGATGCAGTGGAGGATCGATGCGGCATATTTGGCTCCGCATTTAGGACAGATATTGTGATACCACTTCGTTCCGGATTCGACATTTTCTGCCATCTCCTTCTTTCTCTCAGCTACTATCCTCGTTGCGCAATCATAAAGGATATTGTCCCTGATCCTGACAAAAACAAAACTTAAGACAGGACATGCCAGCGCCAGGAGCGACGGTAGATAGAAAAAGAATCCGTGTTCGGCATCGCCCAGACACGCGAAGATCACAATATTAAAGACAAGAAGTACAAGTGCAAAAACGCTCCATGTGCCCGGTCTGATCCAGATGATCCTCGGAGTGGTCTTCATCGTCTTCAAGACTTCCTGACCGTTCTTTAATCCCTGCTCCAGACCATAAAAAGATATGCGGTAAGTCTTGTCGTATAGACCGGCCCAGGTGTCCTCGTTGCCTTCCCTGTTACGGTTAAAACGGTTGCTGAACACATAATAATCAGATATTCCGGACTTGCGGATATCCGTCAGCGCCGTAGTCCTTGCAGCCTGAAGAAAACTCGGAATAAAAAGGAATCCGGTTGCAAAGTAGATAGTAGTATTTATCACGTCAAGACCGGGAATCGCTCCCGAGTGAGCCGCATAATAAATGAAAAACACAGTGATGGGTATTATGGGCCCGACATAGCGGGCTAATAAAGGATGTACGCCATGGTATGGTGCTGCCATCGTTCCCTCCGCATATTCCTGTCAGTCCACCGTTATTGTTTTTCTCCGGCATCGAAAAACAAATTCTTCCCTTAATGTTAAATCATAAACTAAATGACCGATTCCGCAATATTATTTAATAAATAAACCATTTGTTGAAGTGCGGAAATTTAAGTAATAAAATAGAATGCCGTTGACGGCAACAGCCGGATGCGGAAAACGGACCCTTCGTAAGGGAAAACATGAAAGCAGATTGAATAATGTCTTTTTTGACTGCACTTTATACATTGATAATCTCTCCTCTTGAGCTTCTCTTCGAAGTCGTATTTACGATAGCCAACAGGATCATCGGAAATCCGGGTCTTTCGATCATATTCTTAAGCCTGGCATTCAATTTCCTGGTCCTTCCTTTGTATAAGCGCGCCGATGAGCTTCAGGCCGAGGAGCGCGACATCCAGGCAAAAATGGCACCGAGGCTCAAGCGCATAAAGAGCACATTCAAAGGTGACGAGCGCTTCTTCATGATCCAGGAATACTACCGCATCAACCACTATAAGCCCATCTACCAGCTCAAGAGCTCAGTATCCCTGCTCCTGCAGATCCCTTTCTTCATAGCAGCTTACAGATTACTCTCAAGGATGCAGTGCCTTCAGGGCATGTCATTCGGCTTCATTGCAGATCTTGGAA
>CACZGS010000011.1 GCA_902780785.1 Oscillospiraceae bacterium
AGTTTTCCTCCCAGCCTGCAGGAACAGAAAAGACGATATATTCCTTATCCTTACCCTTAAAGGCAGCAGCTCTGAAATCACGCCAGAAGATATCTGTAACATCCGGTTCACCTTCGGTTAATACTTCACGAAACCATTCCATCTCCTCTTTATCAAAAAAGACTCTGCCGACATCCACTGTTTGCGACGAAATACCTTCAGACATCTGCTCGATGCGGTAATATGTAAAGCCTTTGTCAGACCCAAAGTCTGCGGGATCATATTCATATACAGCTTGTAATCTTACCGAACGGCCGTTTACGACCACATCACAATCCTCAGAACCCAGTGGAGTGCTAGCTGCCAGCGGGATCTTATTACGCAGAGAAGACTGGTACGTTTCAGTGTGCCGTGTCTGTGCGGTCTCCTGTTCAGGGTCCTGTCTCAGTACTTCCTGCATTTCCTCAGAAAGCGTGGTTTCCGTATCCCCGGAGACTTCGGCCTCCGTGTCTTTTGTATGTTTTTTATCAGATGATGTATTACCGGAAGGCAGGCCTGAACAGCCGGAAAGTATCATGGCAAGAACCAATGTTAATGCCGTAAATGTTGTTCTTTTCATATTCTTGACCTCGCTTTCTGTAAATTACTTTTATTATAAAATCGAAAAATCAAGGAATTTTTAACATTCAAAGAACAATCTTTAACTACCGCATTAAGTTATCAGAGTTTTGCGGCAAACACCTCATATGTAGCGTTCAGATTGCCGTCTTTGTCAGTAACTTCGATAACGTAAACATGCGTGGAGTCCTGCTTTATCTCAAGTGTCCAGCCGTCTTCAATAACGATGTTTTCCGCTGAATAATACATCTTCTCGGTGTCGATCATCCTGAACATATAAAGAGCGTTATCGCCGGGCTTGTCGATCCCTGCCTGACAGCTCTCATCAACCCCGATCTTGCCGGCAGTCGGAGTTCCCCAGAGGGTCGTCTTACGGTTGGCTTCCGTATCAGGCAATACCCAGACGCTTGCTTCATATACGCGGTTCGTTATGGTGATCGTTCTGTCGCAGGAAGTGGTTGCCATAGTCTCAGACTCCTTTGTAGTATTGCAGCTGCAGGAAAGAACCAGTATTAAAAGTGTTAATACGACCGTTATTGTTTTTCTCATGTTTCTTCCTCCTGCAATATTGCTGTGCGCCAATATTCTGTAAGTCTCTCCATGCTCCAAGCGGCATTCGCCGGGCTCGTTGACGGCAGACAGACGGCCTTTATTCCGGTGTTCTGCTCGGTATATTTCTTATAATATTTTTCTGCTGTCTTACCGTTTACGAAGATCTTCGTTATCTTGGAACTGCCAAGAATAGCCGAAAGATCATTCGCTGTAACGTTCTCGATGCTCGAATCCGAAGATCCCGTGATGTCGCAGGATCCTATGACGTCCCACATGGCTATGTGGTGCTTTTTGAGGAATGCCTTTTTCGCCGGGATCGTCAAAGGAACATCATCTTCGAATACCGAAGCTATCACCTTCCAGTAACGGTTCTGCGGATGGCCGTAGAAGAACATCTGCTCACGTGATTTTACCGAAGGAAAGCTTCCAAGTATAAGGATCGTCGAATCCTTATCGTAAAAGGGCGGAATGGGATGTATTATGTGCTCTTTCATGCCTTCTTTGTCATCAGGACCGCGGTCTCTACGTGGCTTGCGTTCGGGAAGAGATCCACAGGCGTTACCTCTTCGATCTTATATTCTCTTGAGATCATCTTCAGGTCTCTTGCGAGCGTCGCCGGATCGCAGGAGATATAGCAGATCTTAGGCGCTCCGAGCTCCATGACTTTCTTTACCACGCCGATATCAAGGCCCTTTCTTGGAGGGTCAACGATAACGCAGTCAGGAGGCAGCATCTTTCCGCTCTTTATGAGCTGCGCGAGATCAGCCTTGAGCACATCTTTGCAGATGAATTCGCACTCTTCCGCTTCCTGTCCGTCGAGCGCCAATGAACGGTTGATCTTCGCTGACTGGATAGCTTCAGGAACGACTTCGATCCCCAAAAGCTTCTGGCCCTTTTGCTTTACCGCAAGTCCGAGCGTTCCGCAGCCGCAGTAAAGGTCGTAGATGACCTTTGCATCGCCGCAGGCCTCAGACGCTTTATTTGCAAGCTTCTCGGCCTGCTCGGTATTTACCTGGAAGAACGATCCGGCCTTGATCCTGAATCTTCTTCCGCAGAAGATCTCATCGTAGTGATCGACGCCTTCGATCACGGTTCTTAAGCCTGATCTGGTCCTTTTCGAAGCCTTGTTGGGACTGATCCTGAAAAGAAGTCCGTTGAGCTTGAAGCCGTCCTCATCGCACACGGATCTGACCGAATCCAAAAGACCTGTTGCGTCTATGTAGTTTTTTGCATCCCTGATAACGACTTCGTGGGGAGCGTCGGATGAACTTACGAGCTCTGCCAGGATCTCATTGGTCCTCTGTGACCCCCTCAAAACGAGCCCGTCAAAGAGTCTTGTCGGCGCGCGCTCGAAAATATCTTCGATCGAAGCCTTTATCTTGCCGAAGATCTCATATTCAATGAGCTTTCCGTCGTAATCGCCGAGCTTGTCGGACTTGGCGCAGAGAAGGCCTGCCCTGTTGTCCCTTACCGCATACTGCATGTGGTTTCTGTATCTGAAGGGGGCATCCGCGCCGGTTATGGGCTTAAACACGTTATTTAACAGAGACTCATCGAAGCCTCCGATCCTTGCAAGGCAGTCTCTTACGCGGGTCTGCTTGAACTTTAACTGAGCCTCGTATGACAAAGCCGCGAAAGGAAGGCCGCCGCAGACTTCATCTGCGGGCCTGAAAGGTGCGGTCCTGTCAGGAGATGCAGTCAGGAGCTCTGCTGCGTTGCAGACGGCATACTTGGAAGTCTCGTTTTCGAGTTCACAAAGACAGACCTCACCGGGAAACACCCCTGAGACGAAGCAGGTCTTGCCTGAAGGCAAGGCTCCGATGCCCTGTCCTTCACTGCCTAAAGCCGTTATTTCTACCTGTATCAGCCCCACTTAGGATCTTCCCTTCTCAGCCTTTGCCTCACTTAATATTTTTATTATAAGCAAATTCGTAGTAAAATATGCTGAATTTTGTTTTAAGGAGACGTTTAAATTGCCGCAAAGCAGTGAAAACAAGAAACAAAGATCGACAAGACCCGTAGCGCCCGAGAACAGCGCTCTTGCTGACGAACTCAGAAGCCAGCTCAAGGGTAAGCCGACAAAGTGCGGATTCAACCGCAGCTGGTCCCACGAGATCTTCAGCTTCGTGGGCGACATCGTTAAGATAGGCATCGTCTTTATTCTGTGCCTGTGCTTTACTTTCGGCGGATTCGGCGCCGGAATGCTCCTGGGCTACGCATCAACGACCAAGCCCCTTTCCATCGGCGACCTCACGTCCACTTCCGAAGCTTCCCAGACTTCTTTCGTTTATGACAGCGAGAATAACGTTATCGCGAAGCTCACAGGTTCCGAGAATGTCGACAGGATCTATGTCTCCTACAGCGATATTAAAGATACTTACTTAGACGACGCGATCATTGCGATCGAGGATGAGCGTTTCCGTGAGCACAACGGTATCGATATCAAGCGTATCGGTTCCGCGCTCATTTCTGCAGTAGCAAACGGCGGTTCCGCTACTCACGGCGGTTCCACGATCACTCAGCAGACAGTCAAGCTCATAAGCGGTCAGGACGAGCACTCCACATCACGTAAGGTACAGGAGTGGTTCTCCGCCATGCAGCTCGAGCAGAACCTTTCCAAGGACGAGATCTTGGAGCTCTATATCAACCTCGCGCCGATGGGCAATAACTATGTAGGCGTTCAGGCTGCGGCCATGAACTATTTCGACAAAGATGCATCCGAATTAACACTTCCCGAGTGCGCACTCATCGCAGGTCTTCCTAAGAGCCCTTCTTTCTATAATCCTTTGAGAGAGACCGGCAGAAGAAATGCACAGAGACGTATGAGAACGATCCTGGGCAAGATGTATGAGCTCGAGATGATCACCAAGGAAGAATACGAGGAAGCACTTAATACAGAGCTTAAGTTCCGTCAGAGAAGTACGGATAAGACCTCCACGATCAATTCCTATTTCTGCGAATATGCGATCTCTGAGGTTATCGGTGACCTTGCAGAGGCAAGAGGCATCAAGCGTCAGTTCGCTTCAACCCTTGTCTACAACAGGGGCTACCACATCTACACGACGCTCGAACCCAAGACCCAGGCAGTCCTCGACGAGGCATTCACCAAACAGGATCTTTTCCAATCCAAACCGGACAAGATAGCCGACTATCCCGAGAAGCCTAACGGTTCAATGGTCGTCATAAACAACAGCACGGGCGCGATCGCCGCTATGGCGGGCGGCTACGGTGAGAAGCTTCAGAACCTCACCCACAACAGAGCCACATCCACGCGCCGTAACCCGGGCTCTTCCATAAAGCCGCTGATCGCTTACGGTCCGGCATTTGAGATGGGCCTCATCGCTCCTGCCACGGTCAAAAAGGATGAGGTCAAGCACTTAGACCCTGCACACCCGAAGACGGCATGGCCTGTAAACTATACCCGTTCTTATTCAGGTGAAGTCACGATCAGAAGCGCTCTCGTAAGTTCACTCAATACGATCGCCGCAGAGGTCTGGTCAGAAGTCGGAGGCGACACCGCGCTCTGGTACCTCAAGCAGGTCGGTATCGACAGGACCTCCGAAGGTTCTTTCCCTTCACAGGCCGTAGGTGGTTTTACACATGGTATGACAACTCTCGAAATGGCAGCCGCTTACCACACATTCGCAACGGGCGGCACCTATATCGAGCCCTATGCATATACACAGGTTCTTGATTCTGAAGGCAACGTCATCATCAAATCAGATCCTATCAGCTACCGCGTTTATTCGGCTGAGACATGTTTCTTTATCGGCGATATCCTCAAGGGCGTCGTTACCACAGGTACACCTTCCAACTACGGCGGCCAGCTCAAGGGTAAGGACGGCAAGGCAATCGATACAGCCGGCAAGACAGGTACGACTTCAGACGATATCGATAAGTGGTTCTGCGGATTTACTCCGTACTACACCGCTGCAACCTGGTACGGATACGATAACAGACTGAGGCAGACAAAGATCCCTTCATACGACTATGCAGGCGCCGTAAGGATCTGGATGTACGTAATGAAGAAGATCCACGCAGATCTGCCGGGCGCAACTTTCAGCAAGCCGAAGACCATCGTAAAGGTATCCGTATGTTCATCCGGCTACTATCCTACCGATGCCTGCAAGAACTCGAAAGCAAAGATCTACACGGACTACTTCGTAGCAGACAGCTATCTCTGTCCTAAGGAAAGCAATCCGTGCCCGGTCCACATCGCTACGCCGACACCGGAACCCACCCTCCCGCCTCCGCCGGGTCCGGGTAATGACCAGGATCAGGGTCAGGGTCAGAACGGATAATTTATTGCAAGAAAGCCTAATATTCCTTGCAATTTAAGGAACAAGAGTTTATTCTTGTCTAGTTTGAAATAAAAAAGAATAGGAGAACTGCCTTGAGCAAATATTCCGGATCAAGAAATCCCGTTAACTTTGCGAAAAGAATAGTCGTCAAAGTCGGTACTTCTACCCTCACATACGACAACGGCAAAATGAACCTGGGAAACATCGACAGGCTCTGCCGCTCCATCTCCGACCTCATGAACAGAGGAAAGGAAGTCCTTCTCGTAAGCTCCGGTGCCATCGGCGTCGGTATCGGCTATCTTGACCTCAAGGAGCGCCCTACCACAACACGTGAAAAGCAGGCGATCGCTTCCGTCGGCCAGTGCGAGCTCATGAACGCATATGCCAGAAGCTTCTCCGAGTATTCTTACCGCTGCGGCCAGATCCTTCTCACAAAGGACGGCATCACAGACAAGCTCACAAGAGCTAACGTTACAAACACTATCGAGACATTGCTCGAAATGCGTATAATCCCCGTCATCAACGAGAACGACTCCGTATCAACAACGGAGATCATGCACAACGGCACTTTCGGCGACAACGACACGCTCTCCGCTGACGTTGCAGTCCTTGCCAATGCAGATCTTCTCGTAATCCTCTCCGACGTTGACGGCCTTTACGACGCCAACCCCAGAGAGAACCCTGACGCAGAGCGTATCTCTTATGTAGACAAGGTCACACCCGAGATGCTCGACTTCACGGCAGGCAAGGGTTCATGGCTCGGCACAGGCGGCATGGCAACAAAGATCACAGCCATGAGCAAGGTTACGGAGAACGGCATCATGGGCGTCATCGCAGACGGCTCCGCTGTCCAGACCTTAGAGAAGATCATCGACCAGGATGACGTCGGAACCTTTTTCGCAGCCCAGTAAAAACCTTATAAAACTTGATTTAACAATGTTAAACCCGTCAGTTGACGGGTTTTTTATTGCGTGGGCGGGTGCTTCAATACTGTCATTCTATCTTGTGCCCTTTTTACGTGATTTTGTTGTTGAAAAGGGCATAAATCAGCCTTTTTGTGCCCTTTTTTGCCCGTTTTTGAAGAAAAAAGGGCACAGCTGATGCGCGGCCGGGCAATCGTAAAAATAAAAACGGGCCGCACCAATCAGTGCAGCCCGCCGTTAAAACCGGATCGATATGGATCTTAAGCGCTTGCCTTTACTGTATTCCAGAGCTCTGTGTACTTTTCCTCGAGAGCGTCGGATGTGAAGTAAACTTCCAGTGTGCTGAATACTTCTGCGTCAGGATAGTAATACTTGTTGCCGGAGACCTCAGGATCGAGCATGTCCTTAGCTGCGGTGTTAGGTGTTGAATAGCCTACGTAATCGCAGTTCTCGTAAGCGATCTCAGGATCGTACATGAAGTTGATGAAGTCCATTGCGCCGTCGTAGTTCTTGCAGTTTGTGGGAACGCACATCATGTCTACTGACCAGTTGGAACCCTCAGGGAGAACGAACTGGAGGTCGATGTCTGTCTTGCCGAGCTCTTCGATCCTGTCGAGCATTACAATGTGGTCGCCGGACCATGCGATGGATGCTGCGAGCTCGCCTGCGGCAACCTTATCCTTGAGGTTGTCTACGCCGTATGAAGGATGGAGAGCGCTCTTCTGCTTGATCAGGAGATCCAATGCTTCCTGAAGCTCAGCCTCGTTCATGGAGTTGATGGAGTAGCCCAAGTAGTTAAGTGCTGCACCGATGGACTCACGCATTGAATCGTACATGCCGATGCTGTTCTGTGACTCCGTATTGAAGAGAACGTCCCAGATGACTGCAGGATCTGTTGTGTCTTCGGGAAGCGTGATCTTGTTAGCGTCGTAAACGAGACCTACTGTGCAGTAAAGATAAGGAACTGCGTAGTCAAGTACCTGGCCTGAGATCTCAGCGTTGTCTGTATAAGTAACGGACTTGAACATGGGGTCCATATACTTTGTAACATTAGGAAGCTTGTTCCAGTCGAGGGGCTGGATCCAGTCTTCTTCGATAAGACGGCATACCATGTATTCAGAAGGGATGATCACGTCATAACCGTTCTGAAGGTTGGGATACATTGTCTCGTTTGTCTCGAAAGTTCTGTATACAACGTCATACTGGGGATACTTAGCTTCGAACTTTGCTACTGTATCTTCTGCGATGTAGTCACCCCAGTTGTAGATGACGAGCTGCTGCTTTTTGGCGCAGCCGCAAGGCAGAAGCGCAGCGCCTGCCATGACAAGTGCTGCGAAAGAAGCAATTACTTTCCTTACGTTCTTGTTCATTTCTTTACTCTCCTTTTTATGCTCATTAGTTTATTACCCGAATTTGAAATGCTATATTATCACGTTTTCTTATTGCGCTTAGCCTTTTTGAACGAAGACAGGTTCGAGAGGACCATGAGGATCAGGACCGCGCCGAACATCAATGTCGTAAGAGCGTTCATCTTAGGGTTGACGCCGAGCTTTGCCATTGAGTAGATCATCATGGGCAGAGTCTGGATGGAACTGTCGACGTTGAAGTTACTGATGAGGTAATCATCGATCGAGAGCGTGAATGTGAGAAGTGCCGATGATAAGATGCCCGGCATGATCTCAGGGATTATTACCAGCCTCAGCGTCTGGAATCTCGTGGCACCAAGGTCCATGGCAGCTTCGGTAAGGCTCTTGTCGAGCTGCTTGATCTTGGGGCTTATCGATAAGATCGCGAAAGGAACGCAGAGTGCGATGTGCGACATTATGAGCGTGAACTCACTCTTCTGCACGCCTAGGAACGAGAACAGGAGCATGAATGAGATGCCCGTAACGAGATCGGGCATGACATTCGGTACATATGTCATCGTCATGGCAAGGTTCTGGAGCTTCTTGTTAAGGTAAGCCAGGCCCAAAGAACTTACCACGCCGAATGCCGTGGATGCTACTGCCGCGATAGATGCGACCTTTAAAGTCTCAATAAGGGATTCAAGGATGCCGCTTCCGTCAGAGCCCTTGAAGAGCTTTCTGTAGTTCTCGAAAGTGAATCCGCCCCAGATAAAGGACTTCGGAAGTGCGTTGAATGAATATACGATAAGTACTGCAATAGGCAGATATATGAATATCAGGAGCAATGCGAGGTAGATATCGGGTACGAGTCTTTTTGCCAATCTCATAATGCCATACCTCCGCTGCCTGCTTCTTTATCCTGGCCTCTTAAGATTCCCATGGTGATGAGAACGAAGATGAGGAGGAGCAAGGATAAAACGTTGCCCGCCTGATTATAGGTCGTACTCTCGTTCAGGATGAAGTTCTGGACGGTGTTGCCGATCGTTGTTTTCGAGCCCTCATTAAGGATATCGGGGATCATGTAGAACGTCAGTGACGGCATGAAGACCATCTGGATGCCGGAGATAACGCCCGGCAGTGACAGAGGGAAGATAACCTTAAGGAATGTCTGGATCTTGGTCGCGCCAAGGTCATATGCAGCCTCCGACAAGCTGTCGTCGAGCTTAACGAGGACTGAATACAAAGGCAGGATCATGAACGGCAGGAAGTCGTTTGTCATGACGATCTTTGTGATGATATCAGCAAGGATCTCGTTCTTGAGGAACATTACGGGCGTGTCGATCATGCCCCACTGCTGCATCAATGTGTTGAGAACGCCTGTCTCGCTGAAGAAAGCTCTCCATGCGTATGTTCTGAGCATTGTGTTCATCCACATCGGGAGAACGAAGAGCATCAGGAGTCTTGAGCCGCTCTGGCGCTTGAGCTTGGATCTTCTGGCAAGGATATAGCTTGCAGGATATCCGAGGATCAGGCAGCCGATCGTTGTCCAGACTGCGTAGTCCAAGCTTCTCAGGAAGATCGAAAAGTATTCCTGCAAAGTAACGTCAACGCCGTAGAATCTTGTCGTTACGGTCTTGTTCTGGAAAAGAACTGCAAAGCCTGCCGTCGTGAACTCATATCCGCCGCCTGCAGCCTTCTTGAAGAAAGCGCGGAAGAGGATAAGGATCAAAGGCAGTATCGTAAAGATAACGATCCACGCAAGATAAGGATATGCGAAGATCTTGTAATTCATCTTAAGGTTCAGGGCGCCGTATAGACATGCGGCAACGCCGATGCCCAGAACGATCACCATGAGGTTGCCCGCAAAAGACTGCGCTACATAGAGCCTTTGCGGTGTGAGGTTGTTCTCTGTGATCATCTGCTCCGAGATCATCTTGGACAAAGTTACGACATGCGCGATCCCGCGTCCGACGAAGAGCACGAGAACGCTCAAGTATCCGAACTTTCTCTTCTTGCTCGAATTGTAATAGAAGGGATAGGATAACGCGAGCGTAAGAGCAGCTACCGCAAGGACGATCGTGACGACGAATGCCCATGCCGCGAACTGCTGGAAATTCAGGTTAACGGAACCGCTCCTGATCCTGGTGAATACCCTCGGATTCAGGAGAAGCGTAAACAGTGAGTACGTGCGGAAAGGCACATACTGTACAAATAACTCGAACATCGGAATGAAGATGCTGATGAACGAGTAAAGTGCCGCGAAGATCATGACGAAAGCATGAACCGGCATAACCTTTAATCTGGCTTTGAGTTCAGTCATCAGTCTGCTTTCTCAACCTCCGCTTTTTCTTCATCTTCTTCGGTAGGCTTAACGTCAGCTTCCTCGACGACATTCTCGCCGATGCTGTTAGCCTTTGCCTCTTTTACTTCAGCGCTCTCTTCCGCGTCGGGATGCTTGATCCCGAAGCTTCCGAAATCCGGTGAGAGCTCAGATCTTCTCATGATCTGGATATCGTCGGGATCAACATAGAGACCGACACGGCTGCCGACCTTAAAAGGATCGACGTTCTGGACAAGCCACTCAATTCCGTCATCGGACTTAACGATCATCTCGTAGTGAACGCCCTTGAAGATAAGAGATATAACTTCGCCGTTGATCCTGCCTTCAGCTTCTTCATCTACATAGAAGTCCTCAGGTCTGATCACAACGTCTACAAGGTTTGCGATGCCTTCCGTAAATTCAGGGAACAGCGGGTCAACGCAGGCGAATGTGATACCGCTCGAGAGTGTGACCTCATGGTCTTTCTTCATCGTGCCGGCAACGATATTGGATTCGCCGATAAAGTCAGCGACGTAAGCATTCTTAGGTTCGTTATAGATATCTATAGGTGTGCCGATCTGCTGGATGATGCCGTCCTTCATGACGATGATCGTGTCGGACATCGTCAGCGCCTCTTCCTGGTCGTGTGTGACGTAGACGAACGTGATGCCGAGTTCCCTCTGCATCTCCTTAAGCTCGATCTGCATCTCTTTTCGCATCTTGAGGTCGAGCGCGCCCAAAGGCTCGTCCAAAAGAAGGATCCTGGGACGGTTAACGATGGCTCTTGCGATAGCGACTCTCTGCATCTGACCGCCTGAGAGCTGGTCGATATATCTGTCGCCGTAATCTGCAAGACCTACTGTGGCAAGGGCCTTATTGACCCTTTCCTTGATCTCCTGCTTGTTTACCTTCTTGATCTTGAGGCCGAATGCGACGTTGTCGAAAACATTCAAATGCGGGAAAAGCGCATATCTCTGGAAGACCGTATTGATGTTGCGCTTGTTGGCAGGAACGCTCTTTAAGTCCTTGCCTTCGAAATTAACGATGCCGGAATCAGCAGTCTCAAAGCCTGCAATGATACGGAGCGTCGTGGACTTACCGCATCCTGAAGGACCGAGGAGCGTGATGAACTCGTTGTTCCTGATATAGAAAGTAATATTCTTAAGTACTTTTGTGCCGTCGAAGCTCTTGCAGAGATCCTTGATCTCGATGATGTGCTCGCTGCCCGTGCTGTCTTCAAGTATCTGGTTGTATGCCATTTATGTTGCCCCTCCCGGAAGATTTAGGTCGTTATGTCAGAAGCTCGGAGGCGAAGATATCCAGATGGCCTTCGCCTGACGGTTCGTTGTATTCTCAAGATAGTGAGGCTTGTCGCAGGCGATGTAAAAACTCTCGCCCTTCTTTGCCTGATGCTTCTCATTGTCGATAACTATGGTGACGGTGCCTTCGATAACGTAGCCGAATTCCTCACCCTCGTGCGGATTGTCCGGATATGTCGAACCGCCCGGTTCGATGGTAACAAGGATCGGCTCCATCTCGTTCTTCTGCGCATTGGGAATAAGCCAGCAGATCTCATTCTTGAGGTCCTGATCCTGTTTTACGGAGAAATCATCTTTGCCGTAAACGACTCTCTTATTCTGTTCTTCCTTGAAGAAATGAGCAAAATCGGTGCCGAGTACATTTAAGATGTCCTCTAAGGTTGCCATTGAAGGGGATGTCTTGTCGCTTTCCAAAAGTGATATGAAACCCTTGGAAAGTTCGCATCTGTCACCCAGTTCTTCCTGGGTAAGACCCTTTTTAAGTCTGAGGTTTTTG
Organism: Oscillospiraceae bacterium; assembly: GCA_902780785.1. Classification (GTDB taxonomy): domain Bacteria; phylum Bacillota; class Clostridia; order Saccharofermentanales; family Saccharofermentanaceae; genus Saccharofermentans. Next base: position 11,855 of record CACZGS010000011.1, read on the forward strand.
ATCTTTGATCCGATTTCCATAATCTTGCCTGTTCTAAACTTTTGGTTTACTACTACTTAACTCCGACGTGCGTGATTATACTCTCTACTAAACTCCGTGTAAAGTATTTCTAAACCAAAACGGGCACTTTTATGCAAATTTTTTCGAAGTGCCTGAAAACTTGTGCACAGTGCTCGAAAATGTCCGCAAAAAAGAGTATTTCGCTATTCAAAGTGTCTTGAAAAATGAAATATGCCAAGTATAATAAATTTAGTAATGATAATTAACAAATTATTAACAAAAGCTTGACATTCGGGGGGCAAACGGGATGGCAAACATTTTGGGAAACGTTTTTAAGGGTAAAGACGGCGTTAACGGCAGCCTTGCTGCGCAGGGTGCCGGCGGTTCAGGTTCTAATGTAAGACCTGCAAACCCTAACATCGTCAATCTCCAGACATCAGGACGTCCGGGCGGACACACCACTCATTCTGCGTCCAATTCCACAGCTGCACAGCTCGCAAGAGAGCGTGCTGAAGCTGCAAAGGCTCAGATCGAGATGCGTAAGGCTGCAGAAGCCGCACGTAAGGAAGAGCAGGAAGCAGATAAGAAGGATATCACTCCTGTAGGATTGAAGCCGCCGATCAAGCGTCCGAAGTCCGCATCAGTTAACCATGCACAGTATGTAGCAGAGCAGCTTGAGGAAGAAGAGAAGGCTGTAGCTGAGGGCAAGCCCATTGAGCGCCAGCCTCTGCCGGGAAGAAGTCCCGCACAGTCCGCACTGGCTCTTGCACAGTCTGTTGCATTAAGAGCTCAGAACGAAGAGCGCAGGGCAAGCTCAAAGGCCAAGGCAGCTGCTGCCAAGGTCGTTGAAGCAAGAAGTGCCGTAACCGCAGCAGAGGAAGCTCTTGTTGCTGCAAAGAAGCAGGAAGAGAAGTCCATCAGCAACGAAGCAATCGCAAAGGAAGCTACGCTTGAAGCAGTTAAGCGCGCTGAAGAAGCACGTGCCGCTGCAAATAAGGCAGAAGAACTCGCCAAGATCGCAATCGCAAAGGCTGAAGAGGAAGAGAAGGCAGCAGCTGCTCTTACCGCTGAAGAAGCCAAGCTCACAGAGCGCAGAAAGACTGACGAGAAGGCAAGGATCGAAGCTGAGAAGGTCGAGCAGGATACCAAGGCTGCAGTCATCACGGCAACACAGGAAGAAGAAGCAGCTTCCAAGGAATACGAAGCAGCTAAGCTCGCACTCGAGAAGGCTCAGAACGATCTCGATGCAGCTAACCAGATGAAGGCAGAAGAAGATGCACGTGCCGCAGCTGAGAAGGCTGAGAAGGAAGCACGTCTCGCAGCTGAAAAAGCAATCGAAGAAGCAAGGATCGCTGCTCAGAAGGCTGAAGAAGCAAGACAGGCAGCTCTCCTCGCAGAGCAGAAGGCAAAGGCCGCTGCAGCTAAGGCTGAGGAAGAAGCAAGGATCGCTGCTGCCAAGGCAGAAGAGATCGCCAAGCTCAGAGCAAAGACACTTGGTGCTGATGCTTCCAAGGATGCAGCTGTTAAGAAGGACGAGCCCGCTACAGTTCCCGTAACACCTGTAGCAACAGGCAGACCCGGATCAACATCTACAAGACCTGCAGCAAAGATCGCAGAGTAAAGTTAAAGCAATTCAAAAATTAAGGGCTGTCCAAACGGGCAGCCCTTTTTCGTTATATTATGTCCGGCTTCTTAGCCTCTCTCGCTCAATACCTTCTGTGCTCTGTCCTGGGCAATGGCGATTACCGACTGCAGATCCTTCTGGCCGAGGAAATATGCGGGCATCTCCTCGATGAGGATAAGGTTGATCGCTGCATCGCATGCATTGCTCCTGGAGCAGCTGGAGATGATCTTCTCCATAGTATCTATATGCTCCTGGGAGAATGTAATTACGGCATTGGGATTGTTCTTGATCTCATCTCCGGAGTAGATATTGTTTCTTCCGTCTCCGTTGTAGTAAGCAACAGCCATCTGAGCTGTTTTTCTGAATGCGGTACGGCTTAATACGAACTCATCATTGAGAGCCAAAGATTCCTGGATCTCTTCTGACAGGAGGAGCTTTACGAACTCACCGCAGGCATCAGCGTTAACCGCCTGTGCAGAGACTGCAACTGAAACGTGAGGAACGAACTGGGGGCCTCTGCCGTCAGCTGAAGGAATGCCCAGGATCGCAGAACCGCCCTTGAGGTCAGAGATACCGTAGAAGTAACTGCCCATTCCGTAACATGTCGTAAAGAAACCTTTCTGTCCGTCGGCAAGGGATCTGTCACCCTTAAAGGCAACTACACCTACAGCAGGACCGATGTATGCTCCACTCGGGTCACCATCAGGGTCATTCCAGGATCTTGCTCTCTCCTGAACGTTTTCCTTGACATATTTTGCGAGTTCAGCAAACTCGGGACCGGAGAAATCAGCCTTGCCGTTAGAGATGAACTTATCGCTCATGGCATTGAAGAGTCTTGTGAAGTAGACGGCCTGGCCTGAAGTGATGACATCCTTTCCGTTTAACTCGTTTGAAAGGAACTTCTTGTATTCTTCGGTGGTAAAACCGATGCCGGAAGCGCCGGCATACTTGATGTCCGTATGGATTCCCTGAACACCGTAGCAGAGTACGAGCTGATAAAGACTGCCGTTGGTCTTGGAAGCTTCGACGATGTTGGTGAAATACTTTTCGCTGTCGAGGTCTCCGATATATTTAGAAAGATCAACAAGGTAGTTGGAGTTGTTGAGCTGCTCGAAATTAGCTACATCCATCATGATGTCAGGACCCACACCATTCAAGAGGTCCATGGCAAGCTTATTGCTTACCTTTGCGTCACCGTTAAGAGTAGCGGTCTCATATTCATCTTCGTTGTTAATCTGAGTTCCGTAGTTGTAAGCCTGGTCGTTTGTATAGCGTCCGGATACCTCAATGAAATACTCGGTGCTGGTGGAATTGTACTTATTAATGGCATCAGCGATCTTCTCGTTTACATATCCGTTAGGTACATAAAGTTCCATTACCGTCTTGCCGGCATGGGGGTTCTTCGAAGCCTTTGTCAGCTGCATGATGGTGATGTCTGCAAGGCTTGTGTTGGTATACACGCCTGCATAACCCGGATCTCCGCAAAGAAGAATGCTGTCTTCCGTTATATCGCCGATGCTGAGCAGGTTAAGACGGCTTCTGTTCTCGCCGCACCAGCTGTAGTTAAATACCTGTTCTGTCGTTTTATTCTTAACGTCGATCTTCGCGATACCGACAGGTGATGCATAGTAGATCTGCCCGTCTCTTCCGATAACGGAAGAAAAAAGATATGTGGTGTTGATCCAGTCGTAATCCTTTGCGTCCTTTTCCGTAAGTGCGCCGGACTTAAGATCCAGCTCAAAGAAGCACTGTTCATTTTCAATGTTTGCAGGGACAAGGGCCTTTCCGTCTTCAAGAGGGATTATGGCCGGAAGATCATAAGTGTTCTTTCCTTCCTTCTTAACATCTGCTGTAACTGTGTTGCCGTCAGGAGAATAGATGGTCAGTGTATAGTTTTGATATGCATCCCAATTGAGTGCAGTCTCTATCTTGTAATCGCCGATCTTATATGTTTTTGCAACACTGTTGGGGTTACCGGCCGACTTGCTGTCCAATTGGTTTCCCGTAGCAGGATCGATCGTGATCTCTTTGCTGACGGCAGAGTCACTGACCGAATCGTAGTCGGTAATTACCGCCTTGATCTTACCGTCATTGTATGAGAGTGAATTTGTATAGCTTGAATTACCGTATTCCTTAGTCATATCGATGGTTGATACGACCTGCATCGTCTGCCTGTCAACTACGGTCAGAAGTGCGATCTCCACGTCTTTGCTGGAGTATTTCGACCAGTCGAAATCATCCGGGAGCTGATAATTGCCGGATGAACGGACAATGATGTATTTTTCATCCGCTCCGATAAGATCGTTGAAACAATACTGTGCCTTCTTGCTCTTATCAAGCTGAGGCGTGATCGTTACTGATGAACTCTCGTACCAGGGTGAATCTTCGGCGATCTTCTGGCCTCTGCGGCTTGTTTCCTGCATGCCGACACCGCCTTCATCGCCGCTGTTATTCTTCTTCTTGCCGCACGCAGCAGTCGAAAAAGCAATGGCGCACACAAGAGCCACTGACATTACTTTCAGGGGTAACTTTTTCATTACTTCTCTCCTTTTCCCCAACATATATTTGAACAGTTGCGATTGTAAGACCGCAGGAAATCTAAACAGCATCAATACTTAGGCAAAAGTTGGGTAAAGGTATTTCAGAAATATTTCTTGTCAGAAAACAGCTAAAAGGCTGCCTCTTTTCGAAGCAGCCCTTTAAAAACTTTGTTTGTATGAGGTGATCAGCCTCTCTCGCCGATAACCTTCTGTGCTCTGTCCTGAGCGATCTTGATGACGTCTTCGAGATTCTTCTGGCCTGAGAAATAAGCAGGCATCTCTTCGACAAGGATAAGACCGATCGCAGCATCCATTGAGTTCATTCTTGAAACGCTCGAAATGATCTTCTCCAGATCATCAACGTTCTTTTGAGAGAACTTCATCCTATTCTTTAAAGGCTCGCCGGTATTCATGTCATATTCGACATAAGATTCTCCTCCGGGGCCGTTCATGAAATCAACAGCTTCCTTGGCGCCTTGTCTGAACGCTTCCTTGTTCAAAACAAAGTTGCCGCCCTTTGCCAAATCCATCTGTACATCATCTGTCATGAGCATCTTAATGAACTCGCCGCACGCGTCGACGCTCTTGGACTGGGCAGATACTGCGATGGAAAGGTAGGAATCAAGAAGCGGTCCGCGTCCGTCAGCAGAAGGGATTCCCAATATAGCCGTAGCACCGTTTAACTGTGCTATCTGTGAAAGATAACCGTTAAATCCGTATGTTGCAGTATATACGGCAATCTGCTCGGAAGCCGTTGTGTCTCCCTTGAAAGCCAAAACACCAACGCCGCCTGAATATGTTTCTGCCACGTCATAGTTGTTATAAAGCTCGTCCCAGGACTTAGCCTTCTCAGGGACATTATCCTTAACAAATTCTGCGAGAGCAGCAAATTCCGGACCTGAGAAATCAGCCTTGCCGTCAACTAAGAACTTGTCGTTCATTGCCGCGAAAAGTATTGAAAAATATGCTGCCTGGCCATAATTGAGGACATCCTTACCGTTTAATTCGTTCTTGAGGAATCTCTCATATTCTTCAGTAGTAAAACCTACACCGGATTTTCCGGCATATTCGGGTTTTGTCTGGATGCCGTTGATCATGTAGCAAATGGGCAGCTGGTATAACTTGCCGTCGTTCTCGGCTGCATCGACGATGTTCGTGAAATACTTACCGGAATCAAGGGTTCCGATAAATTTATTCAGGTCGACAAGATAGTTGTCGGAATTAAGCTGGCCATAAGAACTTGTATTGAGGAGGATGTCCGGACCTTCACCGTTCAAGATGTCCATCGCAAGGTCATTGCTCATTGAAGCGTTATACTTCAGGTTTGCTTTCTGCCAGTCGTCTTCGCTGTTGACATCCGTGTAAAAATTGCCTTCAGTATCGGAATAACGGTCAGCAGCCTCAATAAAGTATTTTCCGTTAGTATCGTTGAATTTAATGATCGCATCGCCGACACTGACATCTACGCTTGAATAAGGCGCGTAGAGTTCCAGGATGGACTTGCCGGCATGAGGATTTGTCTCTGCCCTGTCCAATGCGATGAGCAGATACTCGTTGGCAACGCCCGGCACATATGTTGTCATTGCCTTCTCGCCCCAAAGGATCATGGAATCGTCAGAGCATTCGATCAGCTGGAGGTATCCCAAGTATGCTCTGTTTATGGAACACCAGCTGTAATTCAATACCTCTTCAGTTGTCTTCTTCTCTAAATTGATCTTTGAGATACCGCTGGCAGATGAGAAATATGTCGTTCCGTCTTTTCCCGTAAATGTGTTGTAGATGCTCTCGGGATCAAGCCAGTCGTATTTCTTGGAATCGGTAACTGTTGCAGTGTAATTCTTGATGTCGATCTCGTAGTAGACCGGATCATTGTCTGTATATGCAGTTGCCAAAAACTTGTCTTCGCTGACTTTCAGAACAAGCGGAATATCATAGAGGTTCTGGTTCTTATCCCTAAGCTCGATGGAATGTTCAATGTCTTCGTCACCCTCGGTTATGAACAGCGTGTAATAACACCTGTCTTCCTCATCCCAATTAGATGAAGTCTTGATCGTGTAAGGATCAAACTTGAATGTACGGTCGTAATAGTGGTAAGAGTCATCATAAGGAGCCTCTGTTTTGTCTGTGACTTTTCCTGTCTGGGCATCACAAGCATATTTATAGACGGTCATCTTGTTCGTCTTCTCATCGTATGAAGACATGTTGAACTTGAACTTTCCGTCTTCATATTCTATGTTCTCGATATAACCGTTCTTAGGCAGGTACTCTTTAAGATCATAAGTCTTCTCTGTCTTGCCTGTCTCTTTGTCTACAAATGAAATGGTATTGATCGAATAATCGTTTTGATTGAAGTTATTCCAGTCAATGTTCCCTGAAGGTATCTTATAGTAACCGTTTGTATATAACGCGAAATACTTGTCATCCGAACCGACGTACTGCTGGGATGCGTATTCAAGCGTTTTCTTGGGATCGACATCAGCCTTAAAGCTCCTGGTAGTACTGTTAAACCAGGGTGAATCAGCTGATATTACCTGTCCGCTCCTGCTCTTCTCTCTTTTCTTGCTGTTACTCTTGTTGCACGCAGCCATAGGCAGAACCATAGCCGCGATCAAAGTACAAGATAACACCTTGATCGGAATTCTTTTCATATACTTTCTCCTTATATCCATAATTCCGGATTATATACTACCGATTGTACGACCCCGAGATATACAATCTGCATCAAAATTAAGGCAATTACAAGGTAAGCGGGTATCAAACACGTTACAACCCTGATTTGAGGAAATAACCTTAACGTTATTCCCTCTCATCCAATACCTTCTGAGCTCTGTTCTGAGCGATCTTTATAACCTCATCCAGACTCTTCTGGCCCGTAAAATATGCCGGCATCTCCTCGATCAGGATGATGCTTACGGCCTGATCTTCCGAATCCATAGAGGAACAGCTGAGGATGATCTTTTCGAGATCATCAATATTCTTCTCAGAGAACTTCATCCTGTTCTCCAGTTTCTGCCCCGTTCTGCTGATGCCGTAGAAATTGTCACTTTCAGATCCGTTAGCATACTCTACAGCTGCCGTGCCCGCTTTCCTTAAAGCCGCTTTGTTAATGACGAGGTTTTCCTGCATGGCGAGATCTTCCTGGATCTTATCGGACAACAGGATCTTAATGAACTCTACTGAAGCTTCAACATTCTGAGACTGTGCGGATACGGCTGCCGAAGTATATGCCCGGAACATGGGACCTCTGCCGTCAGAAGACGGGATTCCCAGGATGCTGACATCGCCTCTGATCTGGGCGAGCTCATAGAAATGGAAGACCCATCCGTGGCAAGAGGTATAAATGGCATTATCCCCTAATCTGTCGGAGGAATAGACCTTCTCCGGAACATTCTTCTTAACAAAGTCTGCAAGCGCCGCAAATTCAGGTCCCGTGAAATCGGCCTTGCCTTCTTTAATGAACTTTTCCTTCATTGCAGTGAAGATCTTTGCAAAGTATTGTGCCTGTCCTGAGCCAATAACGTCTTGGCCGTTAAGCTCATCGTATAAGAATTTCTCATATTCTTCCGTGGTAAAGCCCACACCCGAAGCTCCGGCATTAGTCTTATCCGTATATATGCCTTCGATAATAAAACACAAGGGCATATGGTACAGTTTCCCGTCCACCTTGGAGCCTTCCATTAAGTTCGTGAAATATTTCGCGGGATCAAGATCATTGAAATACGGCGACAGATCTACAAGATAACTGCTGTTGTTAAGTTGGCCCAACATGCTCGCATTCATTATGATATCAGGCCCTTCGCCGTTCATTATGTCCATGGCAAGGCGGGTGCTCATTTCCATGTTTTCATTGAGTACATCATTCCGGACTTCAAGAGTATCAAACCATTTCACAGCTTCTGTCTGATACTTGTTGATAACCTCAATAAAACAGTCTTTATTCGTCTCATTAAACTCAAGGACCGCATCATTGATCCTGTTGTTTGTAGGTCCGTCAGGAACGTAGAGCTCTAATATTGTCTTTCCGGCATGAGGATTTTTCGCTGCCTTGTTAAACTTAATGATATAAAAATTCACATCAGCGGCCATGTTATAGTATGTCTTATAAGCATGCTGGCCGCAGAGAGTATAGGAATCACCATCAACGTTTGCCACCTGGAGGTCTTTCAAGATATTCCTGTTAATACTGCAATAGCTGAAATCAACAACTTGCTCTGTTGTCTTCTTATCAAGATCGAGCTTGAAAATGCCCATGGACGACGTGTAATAAGTCCCGCCGTTAATACTATAAGCATGCGCCAGATCATCAGAGCTGATCCATTCGTAATCCTTAGGATCAAGTGATCTTGCTTCGCCGGTCTTCAGGTCCACTTCGAAAAATCTGTCACCTGAAGAAGAGTCGGCAACAGCAAGTGCCGTTGTATCTCCGGCCGATATAATTCCCTTAAGGTCATACATATCAATTCCGGCTTCTTTCAGGTTGGTGTTCTTAAAACTGCCGTCAGGAGAATAGATCCTCAATATGATAAATGCATTTCCGGATGGGTATTTAACATCGTAATCGGCTTTGTAATCACCGACAACAAAGCATCTCTGGGGTATAAAGCCGTCTTCTGAATGCTCTTGTGAATCCTTTATCTTTCCGGTATCGATATCAATATCCTTATCAATGGTCTTAGACTCCCCGGTGTCAGGGTCAGTGGCATAAACATGAAGATTGACTATACCGCTCTTATAAGAAGCTCCGACGATCCAGTCCGACCAACGGATCTCTCCTTTAAGATCTATTGTCTTTGCGGTTATGCCCGTTTCCTTGTCGACAACTGATATGGATACGAACACGGAATCATCAAGTTGTTTTATGGTTGGATTATCTCCGGGTGTGTCATATGAGCCGCTGGTCAAGATGATATAGTTTTTATCATCCGAACCTGCCAGCCGTGAATTTCGGTCGTAAATGTCACGTTCCATGTCGATCCCAATATCGGCTTTGACAACACCGGTGTCATACCATGGTGTATTAGCTTTGATCTTCTTTTCTTTCGCGGATCTGTTGCATGCAGTAACAGATGCAACCATCGCAAATATCAGCACAGCTGATACTGCCCTAACTATTGTTCTTTTCATTCCTTTTCCCCTTGTGCCGTTAAGCACCCTACAGTTTCCTTTAATCCCCAATTAGGTATTATACGCCATCTTCTACAGAATTCACCTGTTATATGAAAAAGGCCGTCTCATGTGAGACAGCCTTTGCTGTTTATTTTCTCTCGTCCAATACTTTTTGAACTCTGTCCTGGGCTATCTTTACGACATCCTCAAGACTCTTCTGGCCCGTAAAATATGCCGGCATCTCCTCGATCAGAATGAGGTTTACCGACTGGTCCTGCGACCACGCGCCGGAAACGCTCAGGATGATGGATTCCAGATTATCGATATCCTTCTCTGAGAACTTGATCCTGTTCTGGAGCTTTGCTCCCGTCTGCATATCATATCCGAAAGAAATATCCCCTGCAGGGCCGTTATAAAACTCCACTGCTGCCTTTCCTCCCTTGCGGAAAGCCTCACGGTTAAGAACGTAGTTCTCCTGCATGGCAAGGTTTTCCTGGATCTCATCGGATAATATGAGCTTTATGAATTCGATACATGCATCCTTATCCGGTGCCTGGGAAGATACCCCGGCTGAAGTATAAGCCTGAAACGCGGGGCCCCTTCCGTCTGCAGACGGGAGGCCCAGGATCGTAAGATCATCTCCCTTATATTCGGCGAGTCCGTAAAAATATCCGCTTATGGCATAACAGTGTATGTAGCTCCCTTTATTATTCGTCTCCGGGTAGTTTTCACTGCTATATGAAGGAGCCTTCTCCGGAACGTTCTCTTTTACATAGTCGGCAAGAACCTTGAAATCCGTTCCGGAAAAATCCGCCTTACCTTCTTTTATGAATTTATCGCTCATGCAGCTGAACAGTTCTGCGAAATAATACGCCTGTCCTGATGTGATCGCTTCCTGTCCGTTAAGCACTGTGCTTACAAACTTCCCGTATTCCTCAGTCGTAAACCCGACACCGGACGCACCTGCATTCTTCTTGTCCGTGCAGATACCGTCAATGGTGTAGCAGACGGGCATCTGATAGAGCTTGCCGTCCTTTTTCGCTGCTTCAAGAAGATTCGTGAAATACTTCTCTTTATCAAGATCATTGAAGTAAGGTGCCAGATCTATAAGATAGCTGTCATTATTAAGCTGGCCTAAATTACCTGTATTCATAATGATGTCAGGACCTTCCCCGTTCATGATGTCCATCGCGAGACGGTTGCTCATTTCGGCTTTCTGGTTCAGCATCACATTATCGTATTCATCTGAGCTGTCCACAGTCATGAATTCAGTGCTGGTATTCGGAGTGTACTTATTTGTTACCTCGATGAAGCAGTTTCCGTTTGTTTCGTTAAACTTCAGGATCGCGTCATTTACCGTCTCATCCAGATGTCCGTAAGGCGCATAGAGCTCTAATATGGTCTTTCCGGCATGGGGGTTTTTCGCGGCCTTGGAAAGCTTAACAATATAGAATTCCGCTGCATATTTGTTGGCATCGTATCTGTTGCCGTAATCCTTCTTGCCGCAAAGGACATAAGAGCCGTCCTTGCAATCTGTTATCTCGAGGGATGAAAGGAGCGTCCTGTTTATGCCGCAGCGGCTGAAATCAAGGACCATCTCCGTGGCCTTCTTCTCCATGTCGATCTTATAGATTCCCAAAGGTGTTGAGAAATATGTCGCGCCGTCTATGTTCTTTGTATTTCTTAAGTCATCGGCATTGATCCATTCATATTCGGCAGAATCAGCATCCTTGACCTTCGCATTCTCAAGGTCTAACTCGAAGAACTTGCTGCCCACGTTCGTAATGGCGGTGATCAGGGCCGTTTTCTCATTCAAAGGCAGGATAAGGGGAACCTCATAGATGTCTGCACTATGCTCTTTGAGTTCGACTTTATTCATGTTGCCGTCGGGAGAATACACAGCCAGCATGACAGAAGAACCGGTCTGGTTCCATAACATCATGGTGTCCACGGTATATCCGCCAAGCTTAAATGATTTATCAACAGGTACCTCTGATCCTGAGGTGAGTTCGCGTGTATCCGTTACTTTTCCGCTCGCGATGTCCAGATCCTTCTCTGACGTCTTGACCGAATAAGTTTTCTCATCATAACCGCTGATCTTGATCGTAAGTTTTCCGTCGTTATAGTCTGCACCGGTCATATCGTCCATGACAGATATCTCGTCATTTAAGTTGATAGTCCTGACTGTCGTGTTGTTCTTTCTGTCTACCACCGATACGGTCGCAATGACATAAGGATTGGCTTCCTCCACCGTTGTGATGGAATCAGGCATCATGTATCTGCCCTTGGTTACGATAACCATGTTCTCATCATCGGCGCCGGCGATCCATGAAAATGTCTGTTCGACCTCCTTGCTCGTATCTATCCCCAGATTGATCTTATAGATTTCTGACTCATACCATTCCGAATCCGCCGCGACCTTCGCTCCTTTATTCTTGCCATTCACGTTGCAGGCTACTATCGACATGCCCATGGCAAATAACAGTACGGCAGATACTGCCCCAACCACTGCTTTTTTCATTCCTGATCCCCCTTGATATTTAAAGTACCTAAATGGTATCTAAAGCCTGATTAAGTTGTTATGACCAAACTTCTTAAGGTTTTATTAATTTCCGTATTTTCGAAAAGGCTGACAGGCAAATATTTCCGGGCAAAAGAAAAGAGTCCGCACTCTAAAGTGCGGACTCTTGAATGAACGTTTAGTCAGTTCTTCCCGAATTACTCGATGATTGTAGAAACTGTACCAGCGCCTACTGTGTGACCACCCTCACGGATAGCGAACTTAAGACCCTGCTCCATAGCGATAGGAGTGATGAGGTCTGCTTCGATTGTTACATGGTCACCAGGCATGCACATGTCTGTTCCCTCAGGAAGCTTGATAACGCCTGTAACGTCTGTTGTTCTGAAGTAGAACTGAGGACGGTAACCTGTTACGAAAGGCTTATGACGTCCACCCTCTTCCTTTGTAAGAACGTAAACTTGGCCTGTGAACTTTGTGTGAGGAGTTGTTGTGCCGGGCTTAGCGATAACCTGACCTCTTTCAACTTCCTTACGGTCGATACCACGGAGGAGGCAGCCGATGTTGTCACCAGCCTCAGCCTGATCCATTGACTTACGGAACATTTCTACACCAGTGATTGTTGTAGACTTAGGCTCGTCCTGGAGACCAACGATCTCTGCAGGATCACCAACCTTAACTGTACCTCTCTCAAGACGGCCTGTAGCAACTGTACCACGGCCGGAGATTGTGAATACGTCCTCAACAGGCATAAGGAACGGCTTGTCAACAGGACGCTCAGGTGTAGCGATGTACTCATCAACAGCCTTCATGAGCTCGATGATGGATGCATACTCAGGAGCGTTAGGATCTGTAGATGTAGACTCGAGTGCTGCAAGAGCAGAACCACGGATGATCGGAGTGTCATCACCAGGGAAATCATACTGGTTGAGGAGGTCACGGATGTCCATGTCTACGAGCTCAAGAAGCTCTTCGTCGTCAACCTGATCGCACTTGTTCATGTAAACTACGATATAAGGAACGCCTACCTGACGAGCGAGAAGGATGTGCTCACGTGTCTGGGGCATCGGGCCGTCTGCAGCGGAAACTACGAGGATAGCACCGTCCATCTGAGCTGCACCAGTGATCATGTTCTTGATGTAGTCAGCGTGGCCAGGGCAGTCAACGTGTGCATAGTGACGTGTCTCTGTCTCATACTCAACGTGTGCTGTGTTGATCGTGATACCACGAGCTCTTTCCTCGGGTGCGGAGTCGATGTTGCTGTAATCCTTAAACTCAGCTCCACCCTTCATAGCGAGTACCTTTGTGATAGCAGCTGTAAGAGTTGTCTTACCGTGGTCAACGTGACCAATGGTACCGATGTTTACGTGCGGCTTGCTACGTACGAACTTTTCTCTTGCCATTTGTAATTTCCTCCTAAGAAATTATTATTAAACTTTATTATTACTCGCCTTGATTTAACGGGAGCGTCAAACATCATTTTATAAACTTTCGCTCTTTATTTCAAGTAAAAAAGCATTATTTATTGATGTTTAAGCCCTTTATATCAGGCGGTTTGGAGCCTTACTTCTTTAAGATGGACTCCATGATGCTCTTCGGCGTCTCCGCGAAGTGGCTGATCTGCATTACGAACGTACCACGTCCCTGTGTGGAGGAACGGAGGTCTGTAGCGTAACCGAACATGTTTGCGAGCGGAACCTCAGCATGTACCTGCTGTGAACCGTTCATAGGCTCGATCTCCTTGATAGCGCCACGGCGTGCATTAAGTCCGCCGATAACGTCGCCCAAGTACTCATCAGGAACCTCGACGTCTACCTTCATGATAGGCTCGAGGAGGCAAGGATCGCCCTTCTGCATACCTGCCTTGAATCCCATGGATCCTGCGATCTTGAAGGCCATTTCTGAGGAGTCGACATCGTGGTAAGAACCGTCATAAACGGTAACCTTAACGTCAACAACCGGATAGCCGCCCAAGATACCGGCCTGCATAGCTTCCTGAACACCTGCATCGATAGGAGCAATGAACTGCTTCGGGATACATCCGCCGACTGTAGCGTCAACGAACTCATAACCCTTACCGGGCTCCTGAGGTTCGAGTCTGAGCCAGCAGTCACCATACTGACCGTGACCACCGGACTGACGTACGAACTTACCCTGAGCTTCAACAGTTCTTCTGATCGTCTCTTTGTAGGATACCTGAGGTGCGCCTACATTAGCCTCAACCTTGAACTCACGGAACAGACGGTCAACGATGATATCGAGGTGAAGCTCACCCATACCTGCGATGATTGTCTGGCCTGTTTCCTGGTTGGTATATGTACGGAACGTCGGGTCTTCTTCTGCGAGCTTCTGAAGAGCGATGAGCATCTTCTCCTGTGAAGCACGGCTCTTAGGTTCGATAGCAACCTCGATAACCGGCTCAGGGAACTCCATGGACTCGAGGATGATAGGATGATCCTCGTCGCAGAGTGTGTTACCTGTTGTTGTATCCTTCAGACCGATAGCAGCTGCGATGTCGCCGGAGAATACTTCTGTAATCTCCTTACGCTCGTTAGCGTGCATCTGAACGATACGTCCGATACGCTCCTTCTTGTTCTTAGATGAGTTAAGAACGTAAGATCCTGCCTCCATAATGCCGGAATAAACTCTGAAGAAGCAGAGCTTACCGACGAACGGGTCAGTAGCGATCTTGAATGCGAGAGCTGCGAAAGGCTCTTCGTCAGAAGAAGGTCTCTCCTCTTCTTCCTCAGTCTCAGGGTTAACACCCTTGATTGCAGGAACGTCGAGAGGTGAAGGCATGTAGTCAACGATTGCGTCCAAGAGCATCTGAACGCCCTTGTTTCTCAATGATGTACCGCATGTAACCGGAATGAGCTTGCATGAGCAGCAAGCCTTACGGAGTGCAGCCTTGAGTTCCTCGTTGGAGATCTCCTCACCTTCGAGATACTTCTCTGTGAGCTCGTCATCTGTCTCGCAGATAAGCTCGACCATTTCTTCTCTCTTGCCCTTGATGAAGTCGAGCATGTCAGCAGGAACCTCACGGTCCTCATACTGCATACCGTCCTCTGAAGTGTAAACCTCAGCACGGAGAGTAATAAGGTCGATAATGCCCTGGAAGTTGTCTTCCTTACCGATAGGGTACTGAATAGCAACAGGGACATTCTTAAGTCTGTCGCGGATCATGTCGCAAACATGCTCAAAGTTTGCGCCGATGATGTCCATCTTGTTGACGAAAACCATTCTCGGAACACCGTAGTGCTCAGCCTGTCTCCAAACTGTTTCCGTCTGCGGCTCAACGCCGCCTCTTGCAGACATAACCGTAACGGCACCATCGAGTACACGGAGTGAACGCTCAACTTCTACTGTGAAGTCAACGTGGCCGGGAGTGTCGATGATGTTGATTCTGTGGCCCTTCCAGGGAGCTGTTGTAGCTGCGGAGGTAATCGTGATACCTCTCTCCTGCTCCTGAACCATCCAGTCCATGGTAGCAGCACCTTCGTGAACCTCACCCATCTTACGGTTAACGCCGGAGTAATAAAGAATTCTCTCGGTAGTTGTTGTCTTACCGGCGTCGATGTGAGCCATAATACCGATGTTTCTGGTCTTCTCAAGCGGATATGCTCTTGTTGTAGCCATTAGTATTAATGTCCTTTCTTAACCGGTGATTAACGATTGAAATGCGCGAAAGCCTTGTTAGCCTCAGCCATTCTGTGCATCTCTTCTTTTCTCTTGAATGCTCCGCCTGTCTCGTTTGCTGCATCCATAAGCTCAGCAGCAAGGCGCTCCTTCATGGTGCGCTCGGATCTGTTTCTCGAGTACTGAACGATCCAGCGAAGACCTAATGTCTGTCTTCTCTCAGGCTTAACATCCATAGGGATCTGATAGTTAGCACCACCAACACGGCGTGCTTTGCACTCGAGGGTGGGCATTACGTTAGCAAGAGCCTTTCTGAATACTTCGAGGGGCTCTTCATTTGTGCGCTCTTTGATGATATCGAAGGCGCCGTATGTAATTTTTTGAGCTACGCCCTTCTTGCCGTCTAACATGATGTTGTTGATAAGCTTACTTACTACAACGTCATTGTAGACAGGATCCGGAAGAACCGTTCTCTTTGGGGTATTGCCTTTTCTTGGCACTTTGCTTCCCTCCTAACATGATTATTAAAGTTTTACTGTCTAAAACTTGAAACCATAGGTACTCACGTTTCAGTTGTTCTTGTGGACCGTGTTAAGCGTCTCAGTCAGGCAATGTCCATATATGAACAATGTACTGATCACTTATGTCCAACCCCTGCGAAAAAATCTTTCGCGGGATTACTTCTTAACCTTAGCAGCCTTCGGCTTCTTAGCGCCGTACTTAGATCTGCCCTGCTGACGATCAGCAACGCCGGCTGTATCAAGTGTGCCTCTTACGATGTGATAACGTACACCAGGGAGGTCCTTAACACGTCCGCCTCTGATAAGTACAACAGAGTGCTCCTGAAGGTTGTGTCCGATTCCCGGAATATAAGCAGTAACCTCGTAGCCATTTGTAAGACGAACTCTTGCTACCTTACGAAGAGCTGAATTAGGCTTCTTAGGTGTTGTTGTCTTAACAACTGTGCAAACGCCGCGCTTTTGAGGCGAATCAAGATTTGTCTGCTTGTTTCTGATGGTATTCATCGAGAACTGAAGCGCCGGGGAAGCAGACTTGAATGTCTTGGACTGTCTGCCGGACTTAACCAATTGATTGAACGTTGGCATCAATACATCTCCTTTCTTTATTTTTACGCGCAAATATGAGCACAAAGTCCCCTTTGCGAGCAATTAAGTATACACCCGCATATTTTGAATGTAAACTGCCAATTTTATTGGGGTCTTGAAGCTGTCTTTGCCGTCCCTTTTTCGAGGGGTTCGATAATAATACCAAAAAAGCATAAAAAATTGACTGTCAAACCCAAAATTTCTTATTCACTTATCGGGGCAAACCCTATATACTTACTAAGGTTATTTTTTAATTACAAGGAGTGTGACTTCAATGAAAGTAAAAATCACAGAAACCGTGCTGCGTGACTCACAGCAGTCGCTCATCGCAACACGTATGCCGTTCTCCGATTTCGAGGGCATCCTTGAGACTTTGGACAACGCCGGCTACTACTCACTCGAGTGCTGGGGCGGCGCAACATTCGACTCATGCCTCAGATATCTGGACGAGGATCCGTGGGAGAGACTTAGAAAGATCAAGGCAGTCTGCAAGAAGACTCCCCTTCAGATGCTCATCCGCGGTCAGAACATTTTAGGCTACAAGCATTATCCCGATGACGTCGTAAGACTCTTCTGCCGCAAGGCTGCAGAGAATGGTATGGATATCTTCCGTATCTTCGACGCGCTCAATGATTTCAGAAACATTGAAGTCTGCATTGACGAGGTAAAGAAGTGCGGCAAACATGCACAGGGCTGCATCTGCTACACAACTTCACCTGTACATACAATCGAGAAGTACGTTGAAATGTGCAAGGAACTTGAGCGCATGGGCGTTGACTCCATCGCTATCAAGGACATGGCAGGCATCTGCTCACCTAAGGAAGCTTATGATCTCATCAAGGCTATCAAGGGTGCAAACATCAAAGTACCTCTCTTCTTCCACACACACCACACAACAGGCATGGGTCCTATGACTCTCCTTAAGGCTGTTGAAGCAGGTGTTGACGGAATCGACTGCGCTATCTCCACAATGGCAGGCGGCACATCACAGCCCGCTACTGAGACAATGGCTTACACACTTAAGCAGTTCGGCTATGACTCAGGTCTTGATATGGACAAGCTCAAGGAGATTGCTGATTACTTCGTACCCGTAAGAAAGAAGTTCCTTGACAACGGCACTCTCAATCCTACAGTCATGGGCATCAAGGCTGACATCCTCAAGTATCAGGTTCCGGGCGGAATGCTCTCCAACATGATCGCTAACCTTAAGGATATGCACGCTCTCGATAAGTTCGACGAAGCACTCGCTGAGATCCCTGCAGTACGTAAGGACATGGGTTATCCCCCGCTCGTTACACCTCTCTCTCAGATGGTTGGTAACCAGGCAGTCCAGAACGTTCTCTTGGGCGAGAGATATAAGAACATCTCCAAGGAGATCAAGGCTTACCTCCGCGGCGAATACGGCAGAGCACCGGGCGAAGTTAACCAGGAACTCATCGACAGATGCTGGAAGCCTGAAGAACTCGTTCAGGGCAGATATGCTGATTCACTTGAGCCCGTTTTCGAGAAGACAAAGAAGGAACTTGGCGATAAGGCAAGATCCGACGAGGATGTCCTCTCCTACATCGCTTTCCCTCAGGTTGCTGAGAAGTTCTTCGCAGCACGTGAAGAGAAAGAATCCAACACAGTTAACTACACCATCGAGAAGAAGGAGGATTGATTATGAATCCTTATGTTCAGTTGGCTGTAGAGCGCGGAACACATCTCTCAACTTCTGAGATGCTCCTCAACGCCGGCATCGTTATCCTCGTGGTATTCGGTGTGCTCTTCCTGATGTACATCCTGATCTCACTTTCAGGAAAGATCATCCAGGGCATCACGAAGCTCGGCGCCAAGGAAGAACCCGCCAAGGCAGCTCCTGCCGCTGCAGCACCCGCTGCTCCTGCAGCTCCCGAAGAGATCTATTCTTCCGGATCATTGAAGCTTAAGAACTGTGATGAGAAGACCGCTGCCATGATCATGGCAATCGTCGCTGATGACTCAGGAATCCCGCTCGAAGAGCTCGTATTCAAGTCAATCAAGTTGGTCGAAAAAGATTAAAGGAGAACATCCATGATTTATAACGTAACTATCAACGATAAAGTTTATGAGGTAGAAGTCGAGAAAGGCAAGGCCAATCTCATCAAGACAACTGCTGTTGTAGCTGCTGCACCTGCAGCTGCTCCCGCTCCTGCTGCCGCACCCGCTGCTGCTCCGGCTCCCGCCGCTGCTCCCGCTGCCGCTGCTGCTGCAGGCACAACACCTGTTAACTCACCTATGCCCGGTACGATCCTTGACGTTAAGGTCGCTGTCGGCCAAGCAGTTAAGGAAGGCGAGCTCGTTTGCATCCTCGAGGCTATGAAGATGGAGAACGAGATCTATGCACCTTGCTCCGGTTCAGTTGCTCAGGTTCTCGTAACAAAGGGCCAGTCTGTTGACACAGGCACACCTTTGGTAACGATTTCTTGATCAGGGGGTAGCAGGTAATGTTAGAAGTATTAAAAAATCTGTGGGAGACCTCAGGTATTGCCACAATGTCGTGGCAGCAGGGCGTGATGATCCTCATCTCGTTCATCCTGTTCTATCTCGCAATCAAGAAGCAGTATGAGCCTTTGCTCTTACTCCCTATCGCATTCGGTATGCTCCTTACAAACCTCCCTTGGCCCGGCGGCGGAATCTTCCACCCCGAGTGGTTCCAGGGCGACATCAACTGGGAAGCATTGGGCGGCGGATATCATGACGCAGCTGGCAACCACATCGATCCGGGTCTTTTCGACTTCTTATACATCGGCGTTAAGATGGATATCTTCCCCTGCCTTATCTTCATGGCAGTAGGCGCTATGACAGACTTCGGACCCCTGATCTCCAGACCTTCATCCTTCTTCATGGGTGCAGGCGCTCAGTTCGGTATCTCCTTCGCATTCGTAGTAGCTTGCCTCCTGGGCTTCGATCCTCAGGGCGCTGCTTCTATCGGTATCATCGGCGGTGCTGACGGCCCGACAGCTATCTATCTCACATCCAAGCTCGCACCTGAGCTCTTAGGCGCTATCGCCATCGCAGCTTACTCATACATGGCCCTGATCCCTATGATCCAGCCGCCTATTATGAAGCTGCTTACAACAAAGAAGATGCGCCAGGTAAAGATGGAGCAGACAAGACCTGTCTCCAAGGCAGAAAAGATCTGCTTCCCTATCATCGTAACAGTTGTTTGCGTTCTCATCCTTCCTTCCGTTGCACCTCTCCTCGGCTGCCTCATGCTTGGTAACCTCTTCAGAGAATCCGGTGTTACAGAGCGTCTTTCCGACACAGCACAGAACGCAATGTGCAATATCGTAACGATCTTCCTCGGTACATCCGTTGGTGCTACAGCAGTTGGTGCTAACTTCCTCAAGCTCGAGACAGTTAAGATCATCATCATCGGCCTTTGCGCTTTCGCCTTCGCTACAGTCGGCGGACTCCTCATCGGTATCGTTATGTACTTCCTGTCCGGCAAGAAGATCAACCCGCTCATCGGCGCAGCAGGCGTTTCCGCCGTTCCTATGGCAGCACGTGTTGCTTCCAAGGTTGGCCAGAAGGAAAATCCTTCCAACTTCCTGCTCATGCACGCCATGGGTCCTAACGTAGCAGGCGTTATCGGTTCTGCAGTTGCTGCAGGCATCCTGCTCACACTCTTCGGCTGATAACCTTCAGCACTTAAGAGTTGTAATTAAATAACCTATAGAGGCTGTCCTTGCGGGCAGCCTCTTTTAGTTGTGTGGGAAGATATGCGTCCTTAGTACCGCATGGTAATAGTAGTATTTTATCTTTAAAGCGGTTTTGGGCTGTTTTCGCGCTTTTTGGCTTGTCGGTTTTTGTCGTGTTTTGTCGGATTTGTTCACATAAAACCGACAAAGCCGTGGTTTATAATCGCGGCATGGAATACTTAGACAGATACATACCAAAAGAGTATTTGGCTCTTAAGATAAACTTCTGCAAGAGACGACTGGAACAGTTGCCGAAAGTTAAGCTGTGCGAATACTATGTTTCAGGAGTTGCAGTAAAGAGACTTATGGTTGGTAAACACAGATATAATCTCGCTTCTGCAACCGGTCAAAAATACTATGCGATTGGAATTGAGCGGAAGAAAAGAGAACAACAGCTTCAGATCTATCTGGCTATTTGGGATAGTCACTATAAAGGTGAACCTCTTACAGAATGTGCTCCTCACAAGATCACCCGTACATTACGTGTATCTACTGACAAATGTGTAATTTTGAATAAAGCGTTTTTCGACAGCCTTGAAAACGATGCTAATAAAGATCATCCCAAATACAGTAATTACTTTTTTAATGGAATATACTACCGCTCTGCTGCAGAACGGGATATAGCTATTTTCTATACAGAAATGGGAATACCTTTTAAGTATGAACCTAACATTACTCTGTTTGGACTGAACAAACCTATCCACACAGATTTCGTTATATATATTGAAGAGCTGGATACTTGTATCTTTCACGAACATTTCGGAATGAAAGACTCGTCAGACTATTTGAGAACAACTAAAGTCAAGTATGGAAACTACACTAATGCGGGACTAATTCCTGAACTGGATATTCTGTTCACACATGATGTTGAAGACATGCCGTTTGACATCAGGTATCTGCCTGCAAAACTTAATACCGCAATTTATGGACTTACAATAATGCCCATCCCGCAAGGTGTAATCACCACATAAGATTGCTAGATTATTGCAAAACGACCCCTGTTTTAGCAATAAAATCAGCAAAACGAAGTGGTTTTGCTAAAATCCTTGCCAATTTACCCCCAGTTTTAGCAAGATTTCAGCAATAGCGGTTTGGACTGTATTTCGAGTGCTCGAAAATTAAAAACCCCTCCGGAAGGGATCCTTCCGAAGGGGCAAAACGTTTTAAATGTTTAGATCAATTTTCTGTCGTCGGTGCCTCAGGGGCTGTACCGCTTACTGGATTGTCTAAGTCGCCTGTTGAGAGGTTTACTGTTGAAACGTTCTCAAGGCCGTTGATCGTGATGTTCTTGTTGACCTTAGCGTCATAGGTGTTAGCCTTCATGATCTCTCTGATGTCGATTCCTGTAGCTTCCTTAACGGACTCGATGGTCTTGGCAAGGACGGAAGGGACATAGGATCCCATTGAGCTTACGCCTGTATCGCCGCCGCCGTTGCCGGAATCGATAATTGTAACCTTATCGATCTGGCCGAGAGGCTCAGCGATTGCGGCTGCCATGTCAGGAAGTGCCTTAACGATCATTTCCATCATAGCTGCCTGGCCGTACTTCTTCATAGCTTCAGCCTTCTTGTCGATTGCCTCAGCCTCAGCTAAACCCTTAGCAGCGATTGCTTCAGCTTCAGCTTTACCCTTTGCTGCGATGGCATCAGCTTCTGCCTTACCCTTTGCAGCGATGGCGTTAGCTTCCTGCTGTCTTGCGAACAATTCAGCTTCTGCCTGTGCCTTCCTTGCGTCAGCTTCCTTCTGCTTAGCGAAGAGGTCAGCCTCAGCCTGGATCTTCTTAACTTCCTGCTGCTTCTCGAGTTCGAACTTCTCAGCTTCAGCCTTTCTCTGTCTCTCATAGAGAGCTGCGTCTGCTGCCTGCTGCTTTGCGAACTTCTCAGCTTCAGCCTTCTTCTTGACTTCAGCGTCGAGAGCCTGCTCTTTAACTTCAGCTTCCTTTCTCTTGAGGTCAACTTCCTTCTCCTGACGTGCGATGTCAGCATTGGTCTTTGTTACCTCGATCGTCTTACGCTGATTCTCTTTCTGAATCTCGTAAGCTGCGTCTGCCTCAGCCTGCTTGGAGTCTTCGACTGTCTTGAGCTCTGCTCTCTTGATAGCGAGTTCGTTCTGCTTTACGGCGATCTCAGTGTCAGCTGCGACCTTAGCGTCGTTTGCTTCCTTCTGAGCCTGTGCCTGAGCGATTGCAACGTCTCTGTCAGCCTGTGCCTTAGCGATGGAAGCATCCTTCTGGATCTTAGCCATGTTGTCCTGACCGAGAGCGTTGATGAGATCCTTCTCATCTGTTACGTGCTGAACGTTGCAGGAGATGATCTCGATACCCAAGCGCTTCATGTCTTCCTGAGCCTTCTGCTGAACCTCGTCACCGAACTTCTTTCTGTCGTTGCAGAGGTCCTTCAGTGTGATCGTACCGATGATCTCTCTCATGTTACCCTGAAGGGAATCTACGAGGGAATCTGCGATCTGCTGCTCTTTCATGTTGAGGAAGTTCTTCATGGCGAGCTTAACGCCTTCACCTTCGCTCATTACTCTTACCTTTGCGACTGCGTCGATGTTAACACCGATGAAGTCTGCTGTAGGTACGTAACCGTCTGTCTTGATGTCGATCGAGATCTGCTTGATGAGGAGCTCATCCTTTCTCTCGAAGAAGGGCATCTTGAGTCCGGCTCTACCGATCAGGATCTTAGGGTTCCTGCGAAGACCTGAGATGATGTATGCTTTGTCCGGCGGTGCCTTTACATAGCTGCAGATAATGATAATGATCACAACGATTGCAATGATTACCGCTGCAATGATCGGGCCTGTTAAAAATTCGGGCATTTCCTTATCCTCCTTATTCTTAAAAAACCCCACACCGAATCATGTACGGCACGGGGATGCATAAGTTATTGCTAAAGATATTTTACATTA
This sequence comes from Oscillospiraceae bacterium, assembly GCA_902780785.1. Taxonomy (GTDB): domain Bacteria; phylum Bacillota; class Clostridia; order Saccharofermentanales; family Saccharofermentanaceae; genus Saccharofermentans. The sequence continues at coordinate 35,017 of CACZGS010000011.1, forward strand.
TGGGTACCCCCGGTCAAGAAAAATCGTATCGGGGCAAATCCGATTTGTACACTTGAATAATTTGGAATATCCCCGGTTGTGCGGGTTTAATATTTTTCTACAATTTCAAGGCCTAAAAACGCTGTGATACAACTATACAAGGCTTTAGCGCGGTTCAAAAGAAAAGCCCGCCTTTTCGAAGACGGGCTTGTATCTGCATTATATAAGTATTTTTATTAGCCGAAGAAGTAAACGAATCCCAGTACGTGGAGGACGACACCTGCGATGCAGAAGAAGTGCCATACCATGTGTGAGAACTTAAATCTTCTCTTGGAGGGCGCGAAAAAGATACCTACTGTGTAAACGATCGCACCGGACAGAAGGAGCCAGAAAGTAACGAGTGATGTGTTCTTGTAGAACTCGATGATCCTGAAGATGATTCCCCAACCCATCAATGCATAGATGAAGTATGTGAATCCCTTGCCGACCTTTGTGTGATAAGCGAGTGCGGTAACGAGAACGCCTGCGACCGCACATGCAGCTTCCAAAGACCAGAGGACCGCACCTGAGATGGGACCTAAGACATTGATGCAGATAGGTGTATATGCGCCGAGGATAGCAAAGTACGCAACGCTTCTGTTTACCTTGTTCATTACTCTCTTGTGGGGAGTGCCGTGCTTCATGAGGTGATATACCGTGGACATGAGGAGCGCGAGGATCAAAGTGATGATGAAAGCGGATATTGCGATAACGGACATGACAACGTGTGCCTGTGAAGCACCATCCTGTCCGGATACTCTTAAATATGTGTTGATCGCTGCGAAAGGAAGGAGACCTAAAAGATAGAGAACTGCGACGCCGGATGTGATGGAGTTGCCGACTTCCTCGCCGAAAGTCTCATATGTCTTGTTGATACCTCTTCTTACAGCCTGCTTGGAACTTTCAAACCATGTAAGCTGCTTAAGACCTTCTTCGAGCGGGTCTTCACCGGTTTGCGCGGCATGCTTCTTGTCGGAGCTGCTCGCGAGCAAAGTCTTCCAGTATTTCTTGTTCTTAGCCATCGTTCCTATTCTCCATACTATTAGTCAACTGATACATTTTACAAGGTGTCAGGTAGGTTTTCAACCTCGCGGAAATGCTTAGTGCTCATTATCTTCAGCGGGTCCGCCAAACTCTATGTTATTGTTTCCGCCATTCTGTGAAGGTGCTCCGAGCTGGATGACATCATCAGCTTTGGGCTTCGGAGGAGGCATCGGTATGGCCTCATCTGCCTTCGGCTTGGGAGCCGAGAGCTCTATGGGCGCGTCGTTCTTCTTTTCTTCCGCGGGAGCGCCTGCTCCTAATGCTTCAACCGGCTTTTTCTCAGGTGCTCCGATATGAACGGGTCTTACGGGAGCTCTTACGCCTGTGCGGGGCTTGGTCTTCAGGCCGTCCTTTAATGCGGGCTTCTCTTCGGCTGCAGGCGCATTAATGGCTGACTTATCTTCGCTCTTGAATGAAGGCAGGTGCTTTCTGGTGATGTCGGCGGGTGTCTGGGCCGTAACGGGCGCAGAGATTACCGTGCCAAGCACTTCCGGCTTGCCGGATATCTCGGGCTTTCTGGCAGCCTTCGGAGATGCCTGGTCAGGCGTCATGGGGTTAAGCTGCTCTGAAAGATAAGCAAGTCTGTAGAATCTGATGACTCTTAAGAGGATGGGCCAGAATATTGCGACCGGTAAGAGCCAGTAAACAACCTTCGATGCGGCATTATCGCCTATAAGCCTGGACAAGGCTGCGAAAGGTGCCTGCATTACGTTGTAGATCGTTCTTAATACGAGTGCGCCGAGCTTTGTGGTAAGGCCGGCATCCTCCATCGCGAGCTTCTCTGCAGGATAGAACCACAGAGGCAGATAGATCATGAGGCCGTATGCGGCAAGTCCCCAGTTGACCCATTCCTTTTTCCTGAAAGCAGCGAAAAAAGGAAGGAACACTACAAAGAACAACGCATAGAGGAAGCTTAAGAAGCGCTCAAGGATCGGGAAGTCTCTCGGAACTATTCCGTCAAAAGTAAAATAGAGCGGCGAAAAGAACACGAATGCCAAAGCGCCCGCTATAAGTCCCAAGAATACACATGTGAAGTAGTCTCTTCTCATATATCCCCTTTAAAAGTTTTAGGCCGGCTCAAAAAAGAGCCGACCCTATTTTAATACAAAAAGCAATTAATATAAAATTATTATTCTTTTAAGAGGCTTTAGAGAGGTCTTAAGTACTTGAGCTTGACCGTCTTGAGCGTTACGCCGCCTGATGCGAAATGAATGCGGAATACGCAGTTCTTGGCATACATCATGCACTCGGTTTCCTTGGTGACGAGCTCACCGTTTGTGCCGTTCCATGTGATGACGGCGAACGGAATGCTTGTAATAAAACCGGTCATGGGGATCTGCGCGAGCTCGCCAAGATTGGAATAAGCCGTAAATTCGAGTGAATAGTAGCCCTGCTTGTCGCATGTGATACCGAAGACAAAGTCCTTGCCTCTGGAAGTCTTGGTCTTGCACTCGATCGTGATCTCGTCGGTCATCTCATAGAAGACATCCGTATCTATTTCAACATCATCGTCAGAGAAGGGGCTGTCAACGTGGCAGATCTTGACCTCATTGCCTTCCACCCTGTCCATTGCAGGTGTGTTCATGGCAAAGTTTAAGATGTTTCTCGCGTTTCTCTGGAGCTCGGCACGGGTGATCTGTGAGCCGTCACCTTCCGTAAGTTCCTTATAGGTGTCAGCTTCCAGGAGGTTCTCCTTTTCGACGCATGTGCATACCATGTAAACGTCGTTCTGGGATCTTGCCATGACTGAGTGATCTTCGAGATTGTATTTCTCGGCAGCCGTAACTTCCTTATTGATATATGCCCACCAGTCGGTCATTACAAGGCCCGTGAAGCCCCACTGCTCGCGGAGGATCATGGTGTTCTGGTCGTAGTGGTTGGCGCTGTAAGTGTCATTGATCCTGTTGTAGCTCGTCATGACGCATCTCGCGCCGCCTTCCTTGATCGCGATCTCGAAAGCGGGAAGGTAGATCTCACGGAGCGCGCGGGATGAGACGCGGGAGCTCATCTCACGTCTGTGTGTCTCACGGTTGTTTGCGCAGAAATGCTTGATTACGGGTGTTACGCCTGACTTCTCGAGAGCTTTGACCTGGGCTGCAGCCATAAGGCCAGTAAGGAGCGGATCTTCGGAGAAATATTCGAAGTTGCGCCCGTTAAGGGGATGCCTGTGGATGTTGATTCCGGGGCCAAGAAGCGCGTCGATCTTATTGGACAGCATCTCGATTCCAAGATAGGAATAGAGCTCTTCAACGAGTTCAACGTTGAATGTCGAAGCAAGGCATGTGCCGTTAGGAAGAGAGAAAGCCTTCTTGCCTGAATCAAGTCTCATTCCGGAAGGACCGTCAGTGCAGCAGAGCGTGGGAACACCCAATGCTTTAAGCTCTTTGGATACGCCTCCGAATGCAGCGGCCGTTCCGAGGGTAACCTTGGGGCTTCCCATTCCCTCACCTCTGATTATGAGGCAGAGATCCTCATCGGTAAGCTGTGCGATGAACTCGTCCATCGTATTCTTTCCGTGCTTAACGTCTGTAAGCTTGATGCCCTTATCGCCGGTCTGGGGAATCTCGGGAGCGACCCTGTCCATTCTGGTCTCAAGGAAATCTATTGTCTTAAGAGGTGTGTCCTCTTCGCCCTTTGAATATGTGCCGTCGCCGTTGGGAACTGCAGTAAGGCGCTTATAGGGCTTAAGCGGAAGGAGGGCGTTATCGAGAGCTTCGAGAAGCTTGCCTTCTGAGAGCTCGAAAGAACCTACCGGTGATGCGCTTATAAAATCGCTTCCGAGGAAGAATTCATATGTACCCTTCTCAAGGACAAAACCTGTTGTTCCGAAGCCTGCCCTGCCGTCATCGTCAAAGGATGCGAATCTTCTGTAAGGAGCTGTGATGGTAACGCGCTCTTCGCAGCCGGAAGGAATGTTGCCGGTCTTTGTAAATCCGACCAATACTCTGGAAGGCTTGGAAAGCGTACCGTCAGGAGCCTTGCAGTAGAGCATGACTGCTTTCTTGCCTGATACGGCGCCTGTGTTCCTGACCGTAACGCTTACGGTTACGGTGCCGTCACTGTTCTCAAAAGATACATCGGAAAGTTCGAATGTCGTGTAGGACAGACCGAATCCGAAGGGATAGAGAACATCCTTGGTATCGAATGTAGAGAAATATCTGTAGCCGACGAAGATGTCTTCCTGGTAAATGTCTTCCTTGATGTCCTTAAGGAAGTTTGCATCGGAAGGATAGTCTTCGATCTTTTTCGCGATCGTGTCGGGAAGCGCGCCTGAAGGATTCTCCTTGCCTGTAAGGACTCTAGCAACGCTGATGCCTCCGATCATGCCGGACTGCCATACGTAGAGAACGCTCTTGATGCCGTACTTCTCGACAAAAGACATGTCGATGATGTTGCCGACATTAAGGAGAACAATCGTCTTGTCGAATGCTTTGGTTACATTTGCGAGCATCTCTTCTTCGCTGTCGCTTAAGAAGAATGCTCCCTTCTCTGCGGAATTGTCCCTGTCTTCGCCTGCAGTTCTAGCGATGATGATCACCGCATAATCGTTGCGTGAAGCGAGCTTTTCCGCTAGTTCTGAGGACACAGGCATCTCGGCCTGAGACCATGCCTCCTTGCCCCAGCCGAGTCCTGTGTCGATGGGATTTTCCTCATCCCATTTGTCGTATATGTCCATGAGCTCAGCATCAAGAGTGACGCTGTCACAGTCATTGAGACCTTCTCTGATGTCCGTCACATGGTGAACGTTTACCATGCCGCCGGAACCTGTTCCGGACTTGTAGTAATGGATCTGCATCCTTCCGAAGAGAGCGACTCTGGCGCCCGTCTTTAAAGGAAGAACGTTCTCCTTATTCTCGATCATGACGATGCCTTCGCAGGCAGTCTTGATCGCTGATTCAGTATATTCATTCCAGTTAAGGGTTATCTCATTCATAGACAGAACCTCCTGATTATCCCGTGGATTTCGATGTAAATTGAATATACAGCATTTCAAAACCTCTTGATTGTATTTTGCCCGCATTTATTATTCATTTTTTGCTCTTGCTCGCGGTATATGTGAACAAGCCGTAAATTAAGGGTTTTTGCCGTTGATTAAGTTATAAATATGCAATCTATTTGATATTGATCGCGGTATTGCAGTCCTATAATGTGGAAACTTCAAAATAAAGGAAACCGTATGGCAAGAAGAACAGATCTGGACATGACAAAAGGCAATCCGATGTCGATCATATTCAAGTTCACGCTGATGCTCCTTCTGGGAAATGTCGCCCAGCAACTCTATAACATCGTGGACACCATCATCGTCGGCAGGAACGTCGACGAACTGGCTCTTGCTGCCGTAGGTTCCACCGGAACCATCATGTTCCTGATGTTCGGCACGTCGAACGGAATGGTGTCTGGCTTTACGATCGTCACGAGCCAGAGATACGGCGCTGGCGATTCCAAGGGCGTTAAGGCTTCCGTCACAAACGGCTTTTATCTGTCAGTGATCATCGCTGCAGTTATTACCGCCGTCGGCCTTTTCTTCATGCGCCCCCTTCTCGTTCTTATGAACACGCCCGAAGAGATCTTCGATCATGCGATGACATATATCTCGACAATATGCGCAGGCATCGTCTGCGTCATTCTTTATAACTACTGCGCTTCACTTATGAGGGCGGTCGGAAACAGCCTTATGCCCCTGATCTTCCTTATCTGCTCTGCTGCAACCAACGTCGGCTTAGACCTCTGGTTCATCATAGGATTTAAGCTGGGCACATTCGGCGCGGCACTTGCGACCGTAATAGCACAGGGCCTTGCGGTCATTCCCTGCATCATTTTCATATATGCGAAAATGCCTACCTTAAGGCCTTCAAAGGAAGACTGGAAATGGAATCCTGCGATCATCAAAGAACAGCTTAAATACGGCATCCCGATGTCGATCCAGTATGGTATCACAGCATCCGGCACCGTAATAATGCAGAGCGCTTTCAACACCTTCGACTACATCGCGGTCGGCGCGATCACCGCTGCAAGCAAGTTCCAGGGAATCATCACGATGGGCATGTTCTCCGTCGGCCAGACGATGGCAGCTTACGCAGGCCAGAACTACGGCGCGAAGAACATGAAGAGGATCAGACAGGGCGTAAACAGTGCCTTGAAGCTCTATATCGTTTATTCCGTCGTGGCTGCAGTGATCTCGATAATCGCAGTGCCCAAAGTGCTCTGGATCTTCTTTGATTCGGAGGTCGATATCTCGCTCTATATCCCGTGGGCAATGCCGTATATCATTGAGTGCGCGGTATGCTATTTCTTCCTTGCCATGATCTTCATATACAGGCACACGATCCAGTCTGTAGGCTATGCGCAGCTCGCAATGATCTTAGGCTTTGTGGAGCTCGGTGCAAGAATCCTCTCGTCCTTTTATTCCATACAGATACATAACTACTACATCGCGGTAGCTTCAGATCCGTTCGCATGGATCCTTGCGGGATTAAGCGGCCTGGTAATAACGCGTATTATTTTCAAGAGGATCGAGAAAAGATGGGCAGAAGAAGAGCCCGCACCTTCTCCGGCGCTTGCTGAGGCCAAGGATTAAGTGGTCTCTGAAGTGCTCTCTGAAGCAGAGGGATCAGTCTCAGAAGGGGTATTCTTTACAAAGAACTGTAATCCGGTAAGCTGCTTTGTCGACTGGTCATAGATGAAGAAGACGTACGGACCGTCCTTGAAATTCTCTTCCTGCGTGTATGTGATCGTTATCTCCTCAGGATTCTCATCGATAATGGTCTTGGACGTGTAGAGATATGTCCATTCAGGCGATGTCTGGAGAGCAACGGCATAGATGTATGTCCAGACATAATCCTTTGCGCGCTCATCTAATTCATAGACAATGGTAAATGTATTCGTATCCTTATACGTACTAGTCTTCTCATCCCAGTTGTCGCCTGTCATATAGCACTTCTTGACCATGTCGAAAAGCTTGAAGAACTTAACATCGCTGACATTGTAATCGTAAATGGAAACAAGATCGTCCGGATTGGCAAGGACAAAATGCTTGCCGGATTCATCCTTAACGAATTCGAGAGTATATTTCTGATCTACCGTCTCATCGATGCTTTGGAGAATGGTATTGAACTCGGCAGGACCCAGGAATTCCTTCTTCTGCATCTTGACCCTTCTGTAGTCCTTATATGAGAACTTGACGTCAACGGAACACTTGCTGCCCCAGATGCCGCCCTGAAAGCTGTCCTCGTCGATCTCATAAGTGATCGATGTGGCGATCAGGTTCATAAGACGCCATTGATCGGTGATCTTCGGCTTGGTATAGTCCGTGCTGTCTTCTTCTTTGATGACCGGCATCTTGCGCTCCATCTCATGTGACGAAGCGACGCAGTACTCGGTGAATTTATCGAAATTACAATCGGCAAGGGCATTTCCGATCTTGCCTATGGTGGCAAAGACCTCTTCTTTTGTACCTGAGACCTTTGATTCTTTGGAGGATTCTGAAGTTTCCGGGGTGTCGAACATGCTGCAGGAGACCAATGATAAGACATTAGCCAGCACCAGGATGATTGAAATCAGTCTTTTACGCATCTTTTTCGCGACCTCCAAACAGAGATTATTATATCTCAAATACAATTTAACAGAAGAAAATGTGGCAAATTGATATTGGGGCACAAAAAAGACGGTGCCTTTACAGACACCGCCTTAGTTGGTTTTAAGTCAAAAGCCTTAAGATCAAGCCTTACCGTCTGAACCGAGAACGTACTTAATCTTGTGAGCAACCATGTCCTTAACAGCCTGACGAGCGGGCTTAAGGTACTGACGGGGATCGAAGTGATCAGGGTGCTCAACGAAGTACTTACGGATGTTAGCTGTCATAGCAAGACGGATATCGGAGTCGATGTTGATCTTGCATACAGCGAGTGTAGCTGCCTTACGGAGCTGCTCTTCAGGGATACCAACTGCATCAGGCATATTTCCGCCGTACTGGTTAACCATCTTAACGAACTCCTGAGGTACGGAAGAAGAACCGTGGAGAACGATAGGGAAGCCGGGAAGTCTCTTGATGCACTCTTCGAGAACGTCGAAGCGGAGCGGAGGAGGTACAAGGATGCCATCTGCATTTCTTGTGCACTGAGCTGCTGTGAACTTGTAAGCACCGTGAGAAGTACCGATAGCGATAGCGAGTGAGTCGCATCCTGTTCTGGAAACGAATTCCTCAACCTCTTCAGGTCTTGTGTAGCTCTCGTGGCCTGACTCTACGACAACCTCATCCTCGATACCGGCGAGTGTTCCGAGCTCAGCCTCAACAACTACGCCGTGGTCGTGAGCATACTCAACAACCTGCTTTGTGAGAGCGATGTTGTCCTCGAAAGACTTGGAAGAAGCGTCGATCATTACGGATGTGAAGCCGCCGTCGATGCATGACTTACAAAGCTCGAATGTATCACCGTGGTCAAGGTGAAGAGCGATCGGGATCTCAGGATTCTCGATGACAGCTGCCTCAACGAGCTTTACGAGGTATGTGTGGTTAGCGTAAGCTCTTGCGCCCTTGGAAACCTGAAGGATAACAGGGCTCTTGAGCTCGCCTGCTGCTTCTGTGATTCCCTGAACGATTTCCATGTTGTTTACGTTGAAAGCACCAACAGCATAACCGCCGTCATAAGCCTTCTTGAACATCTCAGTCGTTGTTACTAAAGACATATATATATCCTCCTAACGAATTTTGTCTTGACGCTCTTATATTACAATCTTTTTGTCAAAACTCAACCGCAAAATGGAGGAAAGTGTCCCATATTAACAGAAGATTTCCATATAAAAGGGGCCTTTTTTGCCAAATGATTTTCGCTACGTCTGAAAACGGGTTAATTGAGGCTAACTTTTGACAATATAAAAGCAGGATGCCCATAGAGCACCCTGCCGTTTTGCCTGATCTTGTCAAAAGACTTATTTCTCGAGCTTCTCGCCGCACTTGAGGCAGAAAACAGCCTCAGGATCGGTGATCTCGGCGCCGCACTTGGGGCAGACGACCGTATTTGCAGCCTTCTCTTCCTTGGCCTTCTCTACTTCAGCCTCTTTCCTGGCTGCTTCCTTGGCATCGTCTCTCTCAGCCCAGTCGTTGGCCTTGTTTACCACGGTCGCACCGGACTTAACGATGGACTTTCCGAGCTGCTTGAACGCGCCGCCTAAGTCCTTACCGGTCTCTTTCCAGTCTTCCTTCAAACTTCCCATTGCTTATTCCTCCAATCGGTTAACGGTAATTACATACAAAAGGATATTCGCAAGAGCCTTTAAAATCAACCTCGCTCCGTGAACAGTTTATTATCAAAGTGTAATCTTGGGCTTTATTGATATAACATGCCAAAAAAGGTAGACTTTTGAGCGTGCTTACTTTTCGAGCGGAGGGTTTCAAATGGAGAATCAGTATCAGGCAGACGGCAACAGGATCGTCGTCCCCTATGACAAAGACAGAAAGACGGTCACTTTCTACGACACATACGTAGACATCAACGGAGACGTCATCAAATACGACGACATTGCAGTCATCCAGTCGGCTGCCCAGGACAATTCCTTTATGTACTACATCGTCTTCGGCAGTTCGTTTACCTATAACTTCGACTTCACGACCTACGACGGGATCAAGCATAAGTTCAAGCGTTACGGCCTTTCCGTCTACGGTATCGGCATTTACAAGCGCATTAAGAAGGAATTTGAGACCGTATCGCCCAATTTCTACGGCATCGTGGTAAGAAAGGTCGGCGAGCGCCTGATCGACAGGATCGCAAACGGTGCCACAGCCAATATCTGCGGCCTTGAGATCACCAAGGACAAGATCACCTACGTAAAGAACAAGAAGAAGACTTATGTCATAGACAGGAGCAACTTTGACCGTGCCATCAACAGCAAATCCTATGCGGCAAGTTTTGCGGAGATCTACATAAGAGACGAGAAAAAGCCCGTCTTCAGGGTAAACCTCAACGAACCCAACGCGAGACTCATCGCTCCCATCGTCAACACATTCTTCGAATTCAGGGTTCAGGACGCACAGGCTGCAGCTTCACAAGGCTGATATTAACTCAAAAATACAGGGCGTCTCTTGGATAGGAGACGCCCTTTTTGTTTGCTTTTTCGGAAAATACCGAAAACTTATCTCGGCAGGTATTCCTCTTCAGGCTTGAGCTTCTTTTTATTCTCTTTGCCCAGATTGACGAAATATACGACGAAGCCGAGGATGGGGATCATCATGACGCCGCCGACAAGAAGGATCGTGCCTGTCCTGGTGCTGGTGCAGTCGAAGAGAACATTTCTTATTACCCAACCTTCACTTGCGCTGATCTTAAGGTAGTTAAGGCCTTCCTTGTAGTATTTCTGGGCATCTGTCTTCTGTGTCTTTACGGTGCCGATGAATTCTCTGGAAGGAACCGAGATAGTGTTTGTTACGCCGTCAAAGTAATCGTATGTCGCATCCGTCAGGGCATCCAGGTACTCCTTGTCAGCCTTCTTGGAAACGGACATCGGCATGACGGAACCGTCTTCCATCATGATGATGTAATAGTACTCGTGGCCTGTGGGGATGAATGAGTAGGATTCGGTGCCTTCGGCGTAATTTCCGAGGCAGGCAACTACTTCGTATGAGATCCACTGATCCGAATAAGATTCGTAGTTATCAACTACTTCCTCGTATGTTCCCTTTACTCCTCCGAACAAAAGGTCCCTCATAAAGAAAGCGACTGCGCCGAACAGAACAAAGGCAATGATGGATACGATCAGCAAACCTGTTTTTTTCATAATAATTCCCCCGCTTGGATTGACTGTCCGCTATTGTATCACACGGACAGGCCAACTTGCCTGCGGGGGAATGGAATTATTTCTTGGAGGGCTTCTTCGTTACCCTGGCCTCGAAAACACCATCTTTCAGTGTCGTCTCAAGGTAGAGCTTGTGCTGCTCCAATATCCTTCCGGCGATCGCAAGACCTGTGCCGGGAGTGAACTTTCCACTGTCAGTCTTGTTCCTTATCGTGAATGCCTTGCCGGATATGTCCACATCGATCTTCGAATCAGCCTGCTTATACTTATTCGCGTTGTCCATCAGACAACTCACTGCGGTCTTGAAGTAATCCTTATCCATCTTTATCTCAGTGTCGCCCTTGATATTGATGTCAGCACCGAGCTTTGCCGCAACGTCTTCGATGCATGCCTTTACGGAAGCCTTTGCAAACTTTCTGTCAGACTTCTCGGCGGTCTTGAGGATCGATTCAATGTCTTTGTTCATCTCAGTTGTCTTCTCAAGGATCTGGTCGGCGTAGCGGTCCTTCTCTTCACTGCCCTCAACATCTTTGAGGTTCTCGGCGTAGCCTCCTAGGATCTGCAAAGGAGTCTTCATGTTATGCGCAAGAGAATCGATGAGATTATTCTTGAAGATATTGTTCTCGTAAGCCTTCTTGTACTGGCTGTAAGGCCTTATCGCCGTAATGAGGGCGATACCGATGCAGAGGACAAAGAGAATGATCGCAAAAGTGATCAGGAAGGGCTGGTAGAACGCCTCAAACGGTGCAGTCTTCATAACGAATTCAACCAGGTACTGCTGACCGTTGATCATGTAGACGTTGATCTTGCCTTTTGTATTATCCTTAGTGGTTATCGTATAGCTATACTCACCCGGATGTGAGTTGTTCGCTCCGCCGTATGCGTAGTAAGAGGTATAAGCAAGATCGCGGTCCCAGTCGTAATCGTCTCCGAATCTGCTGTCGAACTCGCTCGTAAGATCGTTTAGATTCTTTGCAAGGAAGATCTTTTCGAGATCGTTTAAGTAAGCATCGGGACGCTTTCCCCTCTCGTATAGATACAGATCGTTGGCAAAACCTTCTGCATCTACCGTAGTATAAAGATCCGCTTTTGACTGATCGGTAAAATCCCATTTCTTTCCGAAAGGCTTTGAAAAATAAGGTTCGTAATTGACCTGGGATACCTTGCCGATATGAAGTGTGTCACCGTCAACATAGTGAGAATGGATCACGGGCAGGCCATATGAAAGATATCCGCTGAATTCCGTAGCTATGCAAAACAATCTGTTTGCATAGTAACCGTCAGTCAAAGCGCACAGATCCCAGCAGTTGGTATAATCCGTAGCCATGATCCCTGTTAACTTCCAGGCTTCATCAGACTTCACATACTTGATAACCCAGTCGCTGTCATTCATGTGCAGGGTCTTCTGGCCCTGTGCGAGCAAGGCCTCATCGTTCGTTACGTTTAACCAGAGATGAAGATTATCCTCTACGGGAACGACGTCATATCTTGTCTCGTAAATAGTCTCAATGTTTCCGACATCATCGATCTTCGCGAACTTAAGATAATCCGCACGGTAAATGTTCGTAATGATCTCTAAAAAGGTCTCATCGTATCTGCCGTTGTCGTAACTATCAATGAGCTTTTTATACACCTCTGCGCGTTCAGTGTAACCATTGTCTATCATGGTTGAGAAAAGGCTTGAAAGCGATGCTGTCGTCACGCCGAATATCACGGCTCCGATGATAAGCCCTGCGATCACTCTGCTGATGGCAAAATGGAAATAGTTTTTCCTTTTCATGGTGTAACTCCTCCCCGTCTGCGGCCGTCCTTCTTTTTGGGACGCTCCTTAATCGAACCTGTATCCGACACCGATAAGCGTCTTTATACGGTCGCCTTCTTTTCGAAGTTTTTTACGGAGATTCTTCACGCGGTTATCGATAACACGCTCGGAGATGTAATCATCCCCGCCCCAGGCCACTGCCAGCAGGAGCCTTCTCGTGACTGCGACACCAGGGTGTTCCATCATGTACTTTAAGATCGCATATTCCTTGGGTGGAAGATCGACCACGTCCCCTGCTACGCGTACTTCAAATTTCAGGGGGTCAAGTTCTATCTGCCCGCTCGAAAGGATCTTGCGCTCCACATGCTCGGTCGTTGAGCGCTCAAGGATCGCCAGGAGCTTTTTATACAGCACAGCTATCGAAAACGGCTTCACTATATAATCGTCGGCGCCGAGTTCGTAGCCGTACAGGATGTCTTCCTCCCTGACCTTTCCCGTAAGGAAAACCACCGGCTTATCCGATCTCTTCCTTAAGATCTTGCAGAGTTCGAAGCCGTCTAAGCCCGGCATCATTATGTCGAGAAGGAAGAGGTCATACTCTTCGTTAAGGATCTTACTGAGGCCCAGATTTCCGTCCTCCGCAAAATCCAACACGATCTGGTCGCGCCTCCCGAAATAATCACCGATGACCTGCCTTATCTGGCTGTCATCCTCAACGAGCAAGACTCTGTACATGAGAACCTCCGTCAAGAGTATGTTACAGGTCTAGTGTATCGTTAGTGTATCGTTTTGAAAATGGGACCTGATTCAGGTATCGGAAATCGTAAATTTTGTGAAACTGATAATCAATTTCATATTGACACTCATAACACGCGCTCCTATAATACTTTTCCGTACCCTATAAATAAAAAGAGGCATAAATGGAGCAGCTGATCTGCAAAAACTTAAAACTCGGCTACGAGAACATCACCCTGGCAGAAGACCTGAGCTTTTCTGTCGAAGCGGGCGATTATCTTTGCATCGTCGGCGAGAACGGCGCGGGCAAATCCACGCTCATGAGAACGCTCCTCCGCCTCCAGAAGCCTTTGGACGGCACCATCGAATACCATGACGATCTGACCGCATCTTCGATCGGTTATCTCCCGCAGCAGACAATAGTACAGAAGGATTTCCCGGCTTCAGTATATGAGGTCGTTCTCTCGGGCTGCCAGAACAGCCTGGGCTTCCACCTTTTCTATTCGAAAGAAGCAAAAGCAAGAGCCCACAAAAACATGGAGCGCTTAGGGATCAGCGACCTCGCCAAGAGGTGCTACAGGGAGCTTTCAGGCGGCCAGCAGCAGCGCGTGCTCCTTGCAAGAGCCCTTTGCGCCACAGAGAAGATGCTCCTTCTTGACGAGCCTGTGGCAGGTCTCGATCCCCTCGTTACGAGCGAGATGTATTCCCTCATAGAGAAGCTCAACGACGAAGGCATCACGGTCATCATGATCTCACACGACATCGCTTGCTCGGTCAAATATGCCAAGCACGTTCTTCATATCGGCAATGAATTCTTCTTCGGTACCGTAGAGGACTACAAGAAGTCACCTGCAGGAAGCAAATATCTCGGGGAAGGAGGTCACCACCACCATCATGGTTGATATCCTCATTAATTCCCTGGCGTACCCCTTCGTAAGATATGCCCTGATCGTCGGCGTTCTGATCGCGCTGTGCTCATCACTTCTCGGCGTCATCCTTGTACTCAAGAGATTCTCATATATCGGCGACGGCTTATCACACGTCGCATTCGGCGCTATGGCGATCGCCGCCGTAGTAGGCCTTGCTGACCAGATGGTCCTGACGCTCCCCATCACGATCTTTTGTGCGATCCTGCTCCTGTGGTCAGGCCAGAACGCAAAGATAAAGGGTGACGCGGCAATAGCCATGATCTCCGTAGGTGCCCTGGCATTCGGTTATCTCCTGATGAATATCTTCCCGACGTCATCGAATGTCGCAGGTGATGTATGCTCTTCACTCTTCGGATCTATGAAGATACTCACGCTGACTAAGACCGAAGTCATCCTCTGCATCGTTTTGTCGATCGTTGTGGTAATAGCTTTTGTGCTTTTGTATAACAGGTTTTTCGCAGTCACATTCGATGAGAGCTTTGCAAAAGCCGTCGGCACGAAGACCAGGCTTCTTAACTTCGTGATCGCAACGGTTATCGCGGTCATCATCGTTCTTGCAATGAACCTCGTAGGATCCCTTCTCGTATCCGCGCTCGTTATCTTCCCTGCCCTGTCAGCAATGAGGATCTTCAAGAGCTTTATGTCGGTTACGATATTCTCGGCAATCCTTTCCGTATTCTGCGCACTCGCCGGAATCGTTCTCTCGATCATCTGCAACACTCCCGTCGGATCAACGATCGTAATTGCCGACATCGTTGCGTTTGCGATCTGCTCAGTAATAGGAAAGATCAGGGGCTGATCACTTCATATATTTCGACATCGTCTCGCCCCAGAGACCGATACGTTCATAGGTAATGAGCTTGCAGAGCGCATCTGTCAGCTTGCCGAATTTCCTGTAGAAAAGATTGAACATCAGATATGCCGCGCGCTGGTCTTTTTTCGCAGGGATGCGCCTGATTATGTTCCTGAACGAGTAGACCTTTTTATACATCCAAAGATAGCCCTTATAGAGATCTTCAGGTGTTATGTCCGCCGGCCTATATACAACATGCGCAGTGTTATAAAGTGAAAGATCGTCAGTTAATATTCTGCCCTCTTCCTTCATCCTGTCATAGAGCTTTGTGCCCGGATAAGGCGTTAAGATGTGCGAAGTTACAGTCTCGATCTTATTCTTTACGATCCAGTCAAGAGTGTCCCTGAAAGTGTCTTTAGTATCGCCGTCGAGTCCGAAAACAAAACTTGCATTGATCATGATCCCCCGGTCATGGATATTCCTGACCGCGCGCTCATAATCCACCGTGTGATTCTGCACTTTATGAACATTCGAAATAGCCTTCTGGTTAATGCTCTCAAAGCCGATGAAGAGACCCTGGCAGCCGCTTTCCTTCATGAGATCCAGCATATCCTCGTCAAATGCGATATTGATGGAAACGGCCGCATTCCACCTGATATGAAGGTCCTTAAGCCTTGTCAGGAATTCACGCGTCCACTTGGGATTGCCTGTGAAGTTATCGTCGATTATCATTATGTGCTTTTTGTTGAGCGCTTTTATCTCGTCTAAAACAATATCGATATCACGGTTTATAAACTGCTGGTCATTTCCGCTGTTATAGCAGAAATCGCATTTGAAAGGACAGCCTCTGCTCGTGTGGATTATGTTGCAGTAAAGATAGTCTTTGGGATCAATTAGATCATATGCGGGACTTACAAGATCCTGTGTCGTAAGACGCTTGCAGCGGTACACCTTCTTAAGTGTTCCGTTCTCATAATCTTCCATGATCTGAGGCCAGGTACCTTCTGCGGCTCCGACACAAAACACATCAAAAAGATCTTCATCAATGGTGTTCAGGGCAGTCGTGATATGTATTCCGCCGGCAACCACAATGGCGCCCTTCTCCCTGAAGATCTTTGCGATCTCTATGGCTCTAGGAAGCGCATCAACAGTTATGGATATGCCGACCACATCGGGAACATCAGAGAAATCAATCTCCCTGATATTTTCATTCTCGATCTTTATCTTATGTTTATCTCGGAGGATATTGGCTATCGTAAGGATTCCAAGAGGCGGTGACATATGCAGTTTAAGACCGGTATCGACCGGTCTTTTTAACATCTTAGGCTGGATCAGTTTTACATATGCCATATCAAGCGGTCACTTCATAAAGTGTGCAAGTGTATAAAATACGGAATACGTTCCGAAAATACAGAAAATGACTAAAAGGATAGTATCGATTATATACAAGTACTTTAAGACTTTGCCGAATTCGTAATCTTTTCTGTTTTTCCTGACATCACACATCAGGTACCATGAGATTACATAGCAGATCAGTTGGGCTGCAAAACTGACAGTCGCAAACATCGAAGTATCAAACATATAACTTGAGAATAAACCTCCGATTATCATGAATGCATATACTGAAACGACGTGCATGACCGGCACACCATATCTCAATATCAGCGATAAGATGCAGTTTTTCCTTGCTCTCTCTGTGGTGTATTCTTTGCGCTCATAAGCGTCGTTTTCAATAATTGCAACTGCCATGTTCTTTACCTCCATAAGTTTTTCTTATGGCTGTATCGTAACACGGCTGAAAGTGAATTTCAATACTTTTTTATCGTTATTCGATATTTTTATATTGCAACACGCTATAGGCAGATGTTCAGGCTTTGCCCTCTTTGAACATCCTCATCATCTCATTTGTAAGGCTGTAATCGTCGGGCTGAAGCTCGATCTCTTCTCTTGTGCGCCACTCGGCGACCTTGAGCTCGCCTTCATCCATACGGATCGTATCGTCTCCGTCAACGTCGCAGTAAAAGCCCACCAGGATATCGTCAACGATGCCCCATGGCTGTGACTTGTAGTAACGGATATTCTTTACCTTAAGGCCGGTCTCCTCCATCGCTTCACGAGCGACGGTCTCTTCCAAAGTCTCGCCGATCTCGGTAAATCCTGCGACGAGCGCGAAATGCGCAAAGCCAGTCTTATATTTGGTCACAAGGATCCTGTCACCGTTCGTGATGCCCACGATAACTGCGGGCACGATGCGCGGATATATAACGTTACCGCACTCACAGCGCAGAGCGCGCTCTTTATCATCAATGCGTGTCTCCTTGCCGCAGATACCGCAGTACTTATTGCCTCTGTACCAATTGGCGAGCTGGAGCGCCGTAAATGCAAGGAACACGTTCTGCTTCTCGGCGATCCCTGAGCGCCTGAAAGATCTGACGTTAACGAATTCAAATCCTTCGGGAAGTGCTAAGCTCTCATCCCTCGCGTCGAGGAAGAAATAGTAATCTTCGTCGAACGCGAAAAGATAGATAAGCTTCTCACGGCACTCTTCAGGCATCTGAGATACACGCGGGAATTCCTCGCCTTTAACAAGTATGTCCTGATGTCTGAAAGCCATTACAAAACTGCCGGCCGCAGACTTACGGTCCGGATAAAAATGATTATCCAGCTTATGCGGAAAGATATCCTGAATCATAAGATCTTAGAAGTTGATGGTCTCCTGAGGACCTGCGAAAGAGCTGAATGTAGCTGTAGCGTTCTTGAAGTAGAGAACCTGTGTGTTGTCGTCATCAGGATCGTACATTGACTTAAGATCGGGGATCTTCTCGAGCATTGCTACCTTAACATCGCGGTTGTCATCATTGATGAGTTCGCCTGCTACACGGAGCCAAGCGCCTGTCGTGAAATCAAAAGCGCAGATCTCAGCCTTCGGATTAGCTGCAAGCTGCTTTGATACGGGCTTAACCTTGCCTGTCTGAATGTAGAGCTTGCCGTCATAAATGAGAGCCGTGCCAAAAGGTCTTACTCTCGGCTGGTCGCCCTCAACCGTAGCGAGATAATAAGTCTTTACCTTGTCCAAAAATGCGAGAACTTTTTCTAATCCTTCCATAACCCTATTTCCTTTCTTGGAATTTTAAAAAATTATATCAAAATATACGCTTGCCGATTACCATTATTGGGGTTCCCAAGTGCCTTGCTGTCTTAATCCTGTTGCAGAAGCCTCTTTCTCGATCTGGGCCAGTTCTTCAGGTGTAAGCGTGATGCCGGAAGCTTCAGCGAGCTTTTTGGCATGCGAGGGTTTTGTGATTCCGACGATAGGAACCGCGCCTTTGGAAATCGTCCAGAGGATCGGCACCTGCGACGGGTCGATATTGTATTTCTCAGCTATTCCGCGCATCACATTAAGAAGTCCTTCGATCTTCTTAAACTTCGACTTGGGAAATGACAGGCCTCTCATCGAGAGGAGCGGAAAATGATTCTTGGCACTGTAATGTCCGGACAGGGCACCCTGCTCCAGGACCATATATGCATAATAGCGGATGCCGTTGGCATTGCAGTAATCGATTATCGGCTGCTGGTCGTTTCTAAGAAGGCTGAAGTGGTTCTGCACCGCACCGAGCTTAAGGCCTTCTTTGGCCAGCACTTCCTGTGCCTTTTTTATATGATCGAGCGACACGTTGGATGTGCCTAAAGACTTTATCTTACCTTCCTTTATAAGCGGAACCGCTTCCATGATATTTGCTTCGAGATTGTTCGGAACGTGGATCCAGAAGAGATCTGCGTTATCCCTTCCCAGACGTTCCATGCTCTCGTTGAAAGACTTCGTGAGCTCGCCCTGCTTATATTTCTTGGGCGGGAAAAACTTGGTCGAGATGAAGATGTCGTCGCGTCCTTTTATGAGAGTTCCCAAAAGCTTCTCGCATGAGCCCATGCCATAGACTGCAGCAGTATCCCAGTTTGTGAAGCCCAGCTTAACAGCTTCTTCAAAAGACTGCTTTAAGATCTCAGGATCCTGCTTGCTTCCGAAGACCATTGATGAACCGTTCGCGCCGGTTCCCCACGCCCATGTACCGATAAGGATATCTTTCATAGTTCTATCCGCCTTTTATACTTGGTAGTCAAAGCTGCTTCTTACCTTAACGAACGGTCTTACCTTCGTAGTGGCAACCTCAACGTGCAGTGGATTGGATGAATAATTCTTCAATGCTTCCTCACTCTCGAAAAGTGAATCTAGCATCGCATCACCGGAAGAACTTGCAAGCTTATCCGTGTTTACCTTTATCTCGATAAGACCGGGGATCTTGCCTGTAAGTCCCTCAAGTCCTGCCTTGATGCCGGCTTTGATCTCTTCTTTCTCGCTGTCGGAATATTCGTCCTTGAGCGTCCAAACGATTACGTGTCTGACCATGATCTGTTCCTCCATCCGGAAAGCTACCGTAATTATAACATTGAGGCTTCCCGGCTTTTGGGACAAAACACTAGGGCTGCCGGAAAACTTGTAGTTCCGACAGCCCCTGCTTATATATGATGCACTTTCTCCAAAGTGTTTGACGTTAGTGGCATTGGATCGAAGAAACAGCAGAGCTTGCCCGCGGCAGATAACCGAACCAGAAGATGCCTGCAAAGGCAAGGACAAAGAGCAGCGCGGCGCATCCGAAGACGATCGCTGTGATCTTATGCTTTCTGGCCTTATCGTCTTCGCCGGCGTCCCTGTATGACTTAGTCTTATAGATGCTGGCCGCAAGACCGATAATGAGGATATCCGGAATCAACATGGTGACAGCAAATTCAGCGAGGCCTGCGGGAAGAGCCTTTTTCACTTCGTCCAGCTTGTCCTCTTTGATGTCCAATACGCGGTTGATCTCAACGTTAACAGCCTCAACATAGTGAGGGTCGTTCCTTCTTTGATATGAAGGCATTTCGGCCCGCACTGCATAGACTAAGACGAAGATATTGAGTGCGAGGATTATCGTAACTGCCAGGAAAATGTAGATCTTCTTCCACAAAGCCATAGATGTGTTCATTTGCCGGTTCTCCTTTTCGCTGTCTTGTAAAAAGTGCCTTTGTCCTTATATACAGATAAAGGGCCCCGAATGTTGCACAGATAATCCAAGCGTGGTAATATCATTATTGAACGCGTACAATAATCGAGGTCAAGACCATGCAAAAGGACGTAAAACTGGGCATTACAAAGGAGAAACTGATCGACGCGACTTTCGCGCTGATGGAAGAACTGGACGATCCGCTCAACGTGACATCAAGGCAGATCGCCGAGCGCGCCGGCACGAAGCCGTCCATGATCAACTACTGCTTCGGCTCACGTGAGAACCTTATCTATCAGACATTCCAGAAGCAGTACATGAGCTTTCTCAAGGATAAAGAGATCGAGAAGCTGATCGCGTCCGACTTGGCGCCTAAGGATCTTTTGAAGAAGCTCCATTTCGCGGTCGCGAAATGCCTCGTGGAAAATCCCAAGTTTACCAAGGCGATCACGGGCCACGTCCTCTTTAACAGGGACCTCTCGCAGGAGTCTTTCAGCTTCCCCTATGTTAAGAAGCACTATGCGGGAAAGAAGACTGACAAAGAATGCCGCCTGATCGCGTACGAACTTTCTGCCATGATGCAGCTGATCGTCTTCCGCAAGGACGACATCAGGGAGTCATTCGGCATAGACCTTAACAACGACAAAGAACTTCAGAAATATATCGATATGAGGGTCGACCTCCTGCTGGCATGAAATACATTTTTGACTTAAGATCCATACCTTCTTCAGAGCTCGAAAAGTGCGGCGGCAAAGCTACGTCGCTGTCACTCATGATGCAGAACCTGAAGATGAATATTCCCTCCGGATACGTCATCACCGCGGATGCTTTTCGCGACGGGAAAATAACAGAAGAAGCAAACGCGGAACTGAATGAACTGCTTGCAACGCTGGACCGCCTCAAGACCTACGCCGTAAGGTCTTCTGCAATCGGCGAAGACGGCGCAGGCAATTCGTTTGCGGGCCAGTATGAGACATTGACCGATCTGATGGTTCCCGCGATCAGGGACGCTGTTGATCAAGTCGCTGCCTCTGCCCAAAATGAGCGCGTCGAGAACTACAGATCGCAAAATGACATCACCACCGAAGGCATCGGCGTCATTATCCAGAAGTTCGTAAAGGCTGATTTTGCGGGAGTTATCTTCACCTCCGATGCCCTGACCGGAAAAGACGAGTTTCTCACCGGCAACTACGTCCGCGGAGAGGGCGAGAAGCTCGTGTCAGGCGCGGAGAATGCCGAAGTGTTCAAGATAGGTGCCCTGGAGTATTCCTACGAAGGTAATCCGGAGCTTGAACCGTTTGCAAAAACGCTCAGGAAATACTGCCTCGCGATACGCTTCTTCTACGGCGTTCCGATGGATATCGAATGGGCTGTAAAGGGGCTCAAAGTCTATATCCTGCAGGCGCGCCCCATCACGACACTTACAAGGCTCAATGTTAAAGACTACGACGTAAACGGCACGAGATCAGGCTGCAAGCTCCTGACCAAGACCAACGTCGGCGAGATCTTCATGAATCCCGTAAGCCCCATGACTTTCAGCGTTCTGGAGAAGATCAACGAATTCCTGGGGCTTCCCGACTGGCTCGAAAACGTCTGCGGCCAGGCATACATGAACGTATCTGTCATGTGCTCTCTCATGGTGAGCTTCGGAAGGAGCCGCGAGAAGGCATATGAGACCGTAAAAGACTTAGTCGGAGGCATTCCCGAAGGCTGTGAGATACCCGTATCGCCCTTCGACAAAAAGGCTTTCCAAAAGAATCTCCGGAACCTATTCTTCCCCAAGGAAAAGTCGAAGCTTACGAAGAAGCAGAAGCATGAGATGGTAGCAAACCTCCACAATATCTCAGAAGAACTCATATCCCAGATAAAAACGATCAATACAAACGCCGAGCTCATGGCGTTCTGGGACGATGTCCTTCAGCCTAAGTTAAACGACGGCCTGGCTTCGATCCTGGCCGAGAGCGGAACATCGCTCGTGCCTCTCTTCAACCTGCGCAAAAAGATCACTGTGATCGCCGGCGAAGACATGGCAAACCGCCTCTGCACGGGCTCTTTGGGCATTATCGACTGCATGAAGCCGACGCTGCTCCTGGAAGACGTTGCTTCGGGCAAGATGACCCGCGAAGAATATATCCGCGAGTGCGGCCACAGATCTGCTGACGAGATGGAGCTCATGTCTCCAAGACCTTACGAGGATCCGTCATTTATCGACGCGCTGCTCAAAGACCGCGCTGCAAACACCGCCAGCCTGCGCTCGATGCAGGAGCGCCAGAAGGCTTCATACGAAGAGGCTCTTGCCGAATTCAAGGAAAAGTATCCCTCCAAGCGAAAGTGGATCGACAAGGAGATCGGAAAATTCATCCATGCGAATGCTTTTCGCGAGGATATAAGGAGCAAGGGTGTCCGCATCTTCTGCGTCTTCAGGGAATACTGCCTTAAGGCAGGCGGGCTTAACGGCCTTGGCGAAGATATCTTCATGCTGGGCTATAAGGAAATGTTCGCGCTTCTTAAGGGCGATAAGACGGCTGTCTCCTACATCCCTGCACGCAAAGAGACTTTTGCAAGATATCTCTCCTACCCGGGCTTCCCCGGCATCATCATAGGCAGGTTCGATCCCGATAAATGGATGGAAGATCCTGACAGAAGATACGATTATTACGTAAGCGGCCGCGCTTCTGAAGGGCCTGACAACTCTGATGTCAAAGGCTTTGCAGGTGCTGCAGGCGTCGTCACCGGAACTGTCCGCGTGATAAATGACGTAAGCCGCATCGATGAGATAAACGAAGGCGAGATCCTGGTAACCCGCGCCACGAATATCGGCTGGACGATCGCTTTCCACAAGGTCTCCGCTATCGTCACGGACATCGGCGCGCCCCTGTCACATGCCGCGATCGTCGCAAGAGAATTCGGCATTCCGGCAGTCGTCGGATGCTCTAACGCGACCACTGTCCTTAAGACCGGCGACGTTGTTACCGTAGACGGCGAGAAGGGCACGGTTACGATCGTTAAGGAATAGTGCAACAATCTCCCCCGCCCGTCTGTATTAGGGGTGTATTAGGAACTTCAAAGGGTTTTATGCTACTATTATTTGAAGGAAGAAAAAGGGAGAAGACTTCTATGATAGATTTTTATAACGCTTTTATCTCGTACAAGCATGCTCCGCTGGACATAAAGATCGCTTCACATGTTCAAAAGCAGCTTGAGCATTTCCACGTGCCCGGCAGTCTTAAGGGAAAGATCGAGCACGAGAAGATCACACGCATCTTCAGGGACAAGGATGAGCTTCCGATCACGAGCGACCTTACAGAGACGCTCACCAATGCGCTCGAAAAGTCCGAGTACCTGATCGTTATCTGCTCCACCAACACCAAGGAATCCATGTGGGTCAAGAGAGAGATCCAGACATTCCTTAAGACTCACACCAAAGACAAGATCTTCACCGTTCTCTGCGACGGCGAGCCTCAGGACGTAATCCCTGAAGAACTCCTCACCGGAGAAAAGGAGATCATTGACGCAAACGGTTTCTCGCACAGGATAAATGTTCCCGTAGAGCCTCTCTCATGCGACTACAGAATGCCGATGTCCAGAGCAGACAAGGAAGAGCTTCCGCGTCTGGCTGCAGGACTTTTGGGCTGTTCATACGACGAGCTCCAGAGAAGAAGAAGACAGTACAGAGTCAAGCGCGCTTCAGCGATAATCGCTGCTGCATTTGCAGGCGTTCTCGCATTCGGCGGATACATGCTCTACAGCAGGATGCAGATCAATAAGGTCTATATGGAATCCTTACGTTCCAGATCTGTCTACCTTGCCAACGAATCACGTCAGCTGCTCGATAACGGCAAGAGAGCCGATGCCCTTCAGCTGGCACTGGCCGCCCTTCCTGCTGACAAGAAAGACAAGATGCCGGTAACGGCACCTGCGATCCGCGCGATCTCCGAGGCAACCGGAGCATACACATCCAACAAGGGGACAGATTTCACGCCGGCATGGAACTATAAGTGTAAATACGCCGTTAAGACCAGCATCGTATCCGAAGACCTGTCCTATCTCGGCGCTCTTGATGATGCAGGCAATATCTATTGCTGGGATACCGAGACAAGGGAACTCGTTTTCGAGAAAGCCTGCTTTGAAGAACCTGTAAGGATCGATATTCCGAACAACGAGACGTTTGTCATCACTTACAGCCACAAGGTCGAGGCATATAACATTCCTTCCGGAAAGAGCATGTGGACATATAAGCCTGATTCTGACACGTCGATCACAAAGGATTATATCCAGTTCACGGTAAGCGATGTTTTCCTTCGTGTAGGCGGTTCCGATATCGTAAAGTTCTCCTTAAGAGACGGTGCTGTTAAGGAAACTTATACACTGAAAGAAAAATCCCTCTTAAACAGTGTCTACAATCCCGCGGTGTCTCCTGACGGCAAGAAGATAGCTTATTCCGATGACGTTCTGACTACAGAAGAAAACATTAAGATCCATGTCTATAACGTTGAGACCAAAAAGGAACAGTCTTACGATATCAAGGCCAAGTATATTGAGAAGATGGTGTTTGTAGACAACGACAATCTTTGTGTTATCTCAACCCTGGATTTCATCAACACGTCTGTTTCTTACAGTCTGGATTACCGTTTGCTCAAGACCGCGACGAAGACTTTCAGTTTCTTCGGTGTGGATTCGAACAGAAAGTGGTCACAAGACCTTACCTATACCGATGTCTCCATGGGCGCAGACGTACGTGCCCTTCCTTCACGCAATGCAGTGCTCTGTTATGTAGGCAATGCAGTCGGCGTCTTTGATCTGGAGACCGGAAATGAACTCAATAAATACATAACCAGCAGTTCCGTCATCACCTCCGGAGACTTTAACGAAGACGGATATCCGGAATTCATATTGAGACACGGCGAATATGTTTATGCTGCAAGTACAAAGAACAATGACCTTGCATCTTATAATGTGCTCTGCAATAACATTATTTCCGGTGCGATCGGCAACGTCGTCTATGCCGTCTCCCAGTACGACACGGACATCATAAGTTATAACCGCAGCATTCAGGATGACGAGTGGAAGGCAGTAAAGGTTCCTTCAGGATTCTCGATGGGTTCTACAGCACAGACATTCGATTCGAATGAGGATTACCTGGTCTCCGCCGCTATGGTCACAAATGATGACACCAGCATCGTCAGAGTCAGCATAATCGACCTCAAAACAGGTAAGCTGTCCTATACGGAAGATATTACTGATCCCGATGTCAGCATGACCAACTTTGACGTTGAATATCTGGAAGGCAAATTCTACTTATTGCTCGAAAAATCGATCTATCTGGTCAATCCGGACAAGGAAAAGATATCTCAGATCAACTCTGAATTGGATTTCGGAACCGTAAGATCTTCAGGCAAGCTGTTCTCCACCGAAAAGGATTACAGCAATGATAAATTAACGGTCATTATCAGCGATTACGACGGTTCGAACAAGGATGAGTTTGACGTTCCGGGCACCTGGGATGAGTTCGTAGGATTTAACAACTTCAACGTTGTCTACAGCAAGAGCCTGAACAAGTCCTTCATTTTCATTATCGACAAGTTATTTGCCGTTGATATGAAATCCATGGATTATGACGAGATCGAGCTTCCGGACAACTGGGACTTTACCAAGACGCGTTATTTCAACGTAACCGTATCTGAAGACAGCTCACGCGTCCTTTTATCTGACGGCAATATTGTCCTTGTTACGGACGCATCTCTCAAGGAGCAGTTTACGATCAACCGCAACGGAACCACCGTTGACTGTGCCGCCTTCAAGGGTGACCGTATCTATATCGTCGGAGACGGTTATCTCTCCGTATACGATAATCAGAAAGGCGAACTCATAACAAAGAATGAGATGAAGTATTTCACGGAAGGCTTCAAGACAAAGGCCTGGTTCGATGATAAAGCAAACCAGATGTACATACAGGCTGAACAAATACTCTTCATCTACGATCTGGACACAATGTATGAAGTCGAATGCATCGAGAACGTCTACTGCTATCACAAGGCTACCGACAGATTCTTTGTATACTCTTACCGCAGTTCCAGAGAAGTGCTTCCGGGATACATTAAGCATTACAGCGTCGAAGACCTGGTCGAAAAGGCCAAGAGGATACTCGGCGACACACCTCTTGATGAGGCAACAAAGTCCAAGTACGGACTTTGATACAGATAATCAGACTAAAACTAGAGGCTGTCTCACATGAGGCAGCCTCTATTATGTTTGTGTTAATTGCTTTTTGGTCCGCCGCGGATCAGTACGGCTTATAGGACTTGTCCATGATATCTCTGTTGATGATGTAGATATCATGCTCGTCATCGGCTCTGACAGCGATGTAATCGCCGACTCTGCCCGAATAGTACTTATCCTCTGTCCAGGCCGTGAAGAGCTTTACAGGCTGCGTCAGAGGCTGTGCGAATATGATAGAGCTGCCCAGTGACCTTACGGTCTTTGCATACGGAAGAACGAACTTGATCTCACCTGTGCTGGAATTTTTGATCCTCGGCTCGTATTCGAATTCCCTTGTGTAGCGGAAACTTGTGAATTCGTAGCTGCTCTTTACCTTCTGCTCGGAGATCGGATAGATCTCGCCTTCGACACCGATCATGAGGTAAGCCTCCTCGTCGATGACGGTATCAACATCGCCTTCAAGGGTTCTGATGTTGACGTGTGTGCCGACAGGGAAAACATCGGAGAGCTTGACTACGCCCATCATCTGCTGGATCTTGGAGTAGCGTGTCATCCTTGATGTATCGAGTGTCGTATCCTTGGCATAGATAACGAGATATGTGTCGTAATAAAGCGCGAGGCGCTCATTGATGACTTCTTTCGCGGGCTTGGTAAGAAGATCGGGCTTGATCGTACCACCGGCCTTAAGGATGTGACCGCCGCCGCCGCCGATGCCGTCAGCAAGGAACGCTGCGAGCTCGTTCGCGTAGACTTCCTTAGAACAGCTTCTTACGGAGAACTTGACCTCATATGTGCCGACGAAGAAAGCGACGCATACGTCGACGCCTTCCGTCTCGAGCGCGAAATCGCTGATGACACCCAGGATGGAAGGATCGCAGGGTTCAGCCTCGATTACAAGATATTTGTTGCTCTCGTGATATTCATAGTTAAGGATCGCTTTGCCCGTGATCTGCAGTTCGTTCAATGAGATATTGGAATTGCTCATCTCGGTAACGATGCTCTTGTTGTAATTCAGGGAGTCGAGCATGTCTCGGTCGATAGGGTGCGAGACTTCCGACAGCCTGTTTGTATCTGTATAAAGACCGTAGTAGAGCGCTGTTGCAACGAACTTGTTCTCGTTGGGATCGTAGCCTTCATCCTTCAGCATCTTCCAGACAAGTGTCGAGCAGCTGCCCAGATCGCTGTTGATGTTAATGAGAGGATCGGAAACATCTTTGAGTTTCCTGTGGTGGTCTATGGTCGCGATCTTCTTGGCAGAGGTCTTGGTAACGTTCTTCTCGCCATACTGGCAGTCAACGGTGATAAGAAGATCAGGGTCTTCCTCATCGCTGATAAAAGGTGCGTATTCGACAGGGATCTCAAGCTTCTTGATCATGATCAGAAGATTGCTCTTCTTGACCTCATAGCGGCCTCTGTAGATAAATCTGACGTCCTTGTTATTCTTCTCGAAGAACCACTTCAGCGCATAACCGGATGCAAGAGCATCCGCGTCCGGATTGTCGTGGCATTGTATGACAACTTTCTTAAAACGTAACAGATCTTTTAATTTCATGCGCCCACCGCTGTTTGTTTCTTGTCTAAGCATTGTATCAGAATTCTTTGGCAACTTCATTACAAGAATAAGACTTCTTGTATCCGACATGTTTTTTTCGAAGTGTTCGGAAAGCCGATTTACGTCCTCTCACATAATAAAACAGGCGGTTTGGCGGTTTTGTGACAGCGCTGAGATTATAAATGAGGCATTTTCCGATCAGGCCCTGATCGCTTCAATGATCGGCTCCAAATAGGACTTGTCCGTCCAGTCGCAGCCCTCATCTTCCTTGCATTCCATAAGCGCGCCTTCCCAGAGCTCCCAATCCTTGGGGTCTTTCTTGGCAACCGCTTTCCTTAACATCTTGCAGAGAGTCCTGTCCGTAAAAGACATTGCATTCATGTCAAAAGCACCCCTGCAATAGAAGACCGGGATCCCTTTAAGTTCGTCCTTCATGTTCATTTCGATGATGGCATCAGCAAACTTCTTGTCGTAGGGCGATGCGGCGCAGGCATAGACCAGTATCTTCTTTCCTTTAAGCCTGCCGATGTTCTTCTTAAGAAATGACGTGCATGATATTCCCGATGCATATACACCGCCTCCGACAATGACCACATCGCAAGAAGAGACCTTGTCCATGTCTGCTTCCTTTGTGCTTACACAGGGAAAACCTGTAGCTTCAGAGAGCCATTCCGCGTACTTCTTCGTGGCACCGTATTTTGTCTTATAGATTATTATTCCGTTCATTTATAAAGCCTCCGTAAGGTTCTTCTCGATCGCTGTGATCGTCTTTATGGTCGTCTTTAGGTCGCGCTCCGGGATGCCTTCGAACATCTTCGCCATTACATTCATGCTCATCTCATTGTTCTTCTCGCAGAACTTTTGGCACTTCTTCGTAAGCGCGATGCGCTGCTTTCTCTTGTCGTTTGCATCTTCCATGAACTCTACAAAGCCCTTGCTCTCGAGCTTTAGAAGGATCTGCTTAACGTTCTGGTGAGAAGATCCCAGGATCTCCGACAGTTCCCTTATCGTCGGCGCTTCCTTGCACATGTTTATGCAGATGATCGCGAAAAACTGTTTCCAGCTGATCTCCTTCATCATGTTGTCCGCCATCGCCTGGAAGCGGTTCTCGAACGCGCTCAAAAGGCCCAGAAGATAATAGCTTGAAGGGATCCCTTCAAAATCCAGCTGGTCGCTGTTTACCACAGATTCAATACTCATATCTATCCTCCCTTTTTCCTGAACAGGGTGTTTCCACAATAGGTAATATATTACGCATTATGGTAACATGTTACCTATTTGTTGTAAAGCACCTTTTTGTGCCACGTGGAACATGGTATAATTAATATGTTGCAGGATAATTAGTTATTCGCGTTCTGCAGCCGCGACGCCTTTAAGGCGGGGTTACCAATGATAAGAACCTTAGAATCTCATCATGAATGACAAAGTAGGACGGGCCTTAAAGGTCCGTAAGGTTTGCTGTTCGTGAAAGGAGGTTCTTTTTTTATGTCACACGAAAGCGAATTCAAATATTTCGAGAACATGGCTCATTGGAGTTTCGATGAGTATGGTATTCATGAGGTCTGCCTGACGGATTGGGATCTTTATGGTCTGCTTAAGAGTTATGCCGGCCCGGATTCACGCATCCTGGATCTTGGCACTGCGGGCGGCGAGAAGATCCTGGAATTCTTCCCTGACTGCGCCGAGATACTTGGCACGGACTATTCTCCGAGCATGATAGATACAGCACGCGCGAATCTCGCGGCAAGCGGCCGGAAAAACATATCGTTCAAGGTCATGGACAACCTCAACATGGACGTGCCGGAAGGTCACTTCGACATCGTCGTAGCGCGCCACACGTGCACGGATCCCGTGCAGATCTTAAAATGCTTAAAGCCCGGCGGACACCTTCTCATCAGAGGCGTCGACAAGCATGACTGCTGGAACTTGAAGCTCATCATGGGCGGCGGCCAGGGCTGGAACGAACCCGTGCCGGTAAGCATTGTTGATTACGAGAATGTGCTGAAAGCAGGCTTTGCGGATGTCGAGCTCGTGCCGATCCACACGCGCGAATATTTCAAGGACAGGGAGACTTTTAAGACATTCCTTGAAGCCGTGCCGATCCTGATCGATGTCGCCATAGAAGGCTCGCCTTTAGATGATGATCTGCTCGACAGGTACATCGCCGCAAACACCGTAAACGGAATGATCGTGCTCTACAGAAGGTACTACGGCCTGACTGCAAGAAAGCCCGTAAGCTGAATGTAAGCCTTTTCGCGCTATTCAAGATGATCTGTTCCATTCGCGACAGCAAAAGTGCCTCTCACGACACTTCCGTATTTGACGCCTTTTCGCTTGGTAGTATTACGTTGTCAAAAGCAAAACCCTAATCGAAAAGCGAGGAAAACAGTTATGGAATACGTAAGAGGCACAGACATCTACACACTTTCAAGATTCTCATTGAAGAGAATTGCAGCAGGAAAGTTAGAGATCCACGAGAGCTTAAGAAGCGTTCTCTCATATGAGATCTTAAGCGGCTTGCTTGAAGAAGCAAAGACGGATTTTGTTGACGCAAACGGAAAGACAATAAAGGATATGCCTTCGGCACAGATCTTTGTCATGACAAAGAAGATCGATAAGAAAAAGTACATCATCGGTCTTACGGAGATCAAGAGGATCGCAGGAACACCTTCAGATAAGACGGGGATTGAGCGCTGGCTCGAAGATTCAAGAGACAGACTTGTTGAAGGCAGAAGATTCTTCGCAGAGGGATTTGAGAAGGAAATGAAATATTTTGATCATTCCATGATCGACCACTTCAGGAATTCCGTAGGCTCCGGCCAGGCACATGAGGCTGAGTATCAGGATAAGCTCATCTCCAGAGTTAAGTATAAGAAGATACTCGGAATCAACATCACGAGATTTTCACTGTTCATCGCAATGCTCATCCTCTGGAGCGTCGTATTTAAGAATGTCGGCTTAGGACTTTGCTTTGCTATCTGCTTTATAGGAAGCTTTACTATTGTCACTAACAAGAGCCAGTCTGAAGAAAAGGACCTCGCTAAGGAGTAATTGATAATAAGAACAGATACCTTTTGACAATATAAGTGCCGGCATTTGCTAAGCGATTTACTGTTTTCCGCAAAGCATTTGCCGGCACTGATTATTTTTATGTTACCGGTGGGCGTCAGTTACCGTTGTTGTTTGTCTCTGACGCAACAGATCCTCTAGGCTTGTTGTCCGTCGGGATATGTACGTCACCGCTGCTCTTCCTGTTGCGGAGAGTCTTGATGATCAACTGGTTGTCGATGGGAGCGTCCTTCTCGTCCTTTACAGGCTTCTTACCTTCGAAAACGCTGCCCGCTACCTTGGCGCAGTAATTCGTGATGCATACCTTGTACTTGGTCTTCTGGTCTTTTACATCGACCTTTGTTCCGTCGCTCAAAGTGATGCTTACGACTTCGATAACGGGCTCAGATTCAGTTCCGTTGTTCTTATATTCGAACGTGAGACCTGACATCTGGTCGCCGTAGTCACCGTTTGCAAAACCGTTGGCGATCTGCTTTGCGAGTTCTTCACCTGTCAGCTCATAGATGAGCAGTGTGTAATCCTGTGAAGTGATCGCATAAATGTCGCTTGCAGATACCTGATAGAGACCGCCTTCTTCAGAAATGATAAGGTCTTTATTCATTCCGCCGCAGTTATGGAATGCAGCGACAACGCCCTGGCCCTTCATGCCCTCAAGGATAAGGCCTGTGAGGAAGTTGCCGGCTGTCGTGGTGCGTCCGGAAATAACACCTGATCTCTCAACGCTGGTATCGATATAACCCAGAGCTTCGTTCATTGCGTCGCTCGTGGAATCAACAACAGTACGTGAGATGGCAAGTACGTCAGGATCGAAGTTGTCGGAATTTGCGGAAGTATCGTAGAGAGCCTGCTCGGAATCCATGATGGATACATAAGTCATGTATTCGATCTTTACGGAGCCGTCGGACTTAAGCACGAATGTAGCATGTGCATAGCCCTTTGCGTCGCTCTCAGCCTGCATATAAGCAACGCCGTTCTCTGCCGTGCCGTATACGCCGGAATTCGTAACACCGCCTACAACGAGGTTAACGTCAGCAGGATCCATGGCATTAGCGACCGTGATCGCATCGCAGTGTGCGACTACGACAGTGATGGTCGGATTCTCGGCTGCCTTGATCTCCTTGACGCGCTTTGCAAATTCAGCGAGGTCTTCATGGATCTCGAACTGGTCCATGTTATTGGATAATACCTGTGATGAGACATCGGAAATGTAGCCGATAAGGGCGATGCGGGCGCCTGCCTTCTCAACGATGACATAGTCCTTGGTAAAGAGCGATCTGCTCTTGTTGTTCGTGTTATAAAGATTTGCAGCGATTACGGGGATCGTGGGGTTGCCGGAGAATTCACCGAGCTCATAAGACGGGATCGTAGCCGTGCCGTCTGTAGCAAATCTTGTTGCGTCCCACTCGAAATCACCTGTTCCGAGAGTTACCGCATCGTAACCCATCTTGTCGAATGCGGCTCTTAATGCAGCACCTTCAGAGAGATTTGAGATCGGATCGCCCTTATAGATATCTCCTGCGTCAACAAGAAGGACATCGTCATAATCGCCTGAAGTTCTTGCATCGCTGAATATCTTTGCCATGTAAGCGAGTCTGTACTGGTAAGTCGTCTTGTCGCCGGAGGAAGAATCAATGATCTTTCCCTGGATGTCGCTTGTACCATAGACAGACACTCTCTTCTCGCGTACAGCCATGGTCGTTTCTGTCGTCTCGACTGTCTGCTCTGTTGCAACGGTCTCTGAAATGACCGGATCCTTGTAGACATAGAATATGGTTCCTGCGATGAGGATCACCATGAATGAGAGCAATGTTACCGTAAAGATTATTGCTTTTGTGTTATTTGCTTTAGACATCAGAACACTCCTGAATAAATTTCCAAGATATAATAATTTATATTTTTTGAGTGTTCAACCATAAAAACGTGACAATCCTGATACACTCTGCTATTACGGCGGAGCTTTCCGAAGGTCATCCGGATTGCCGTCAAATGACCACAAAACAAGGGCAGCAGCCGTTAAGCTCCTGCCCTTGTTCCGGCTTTTCAGCCTATTAAAGGAGAATCAGATTCCGAAATATAAGTCCCGGAATTCTGCCGTGAATGGGACGATCTTATTGTCATGAATGCAATAGATGACATCACAGAGCTTCTCCAGATAATCGTGCTGATGGCTTGTAAGAAGGATCGTTTTGCCTTCCTTCTTAAGCCTTTCCAATATGTCCGTAATCTCATGGTTGGTCTTATAGTCCAGTGCATTATAAGGCTCATCAAGGATTATTATCGTCTGCTCCTCCATCATTGCCTGCGCAATACCGAGCTTCTGCTTCATGCCCATCGAATACTTCTTCACGGGCGTCTTGTCTTCAGGATCAAGGCCGACCATCTTCATGGATTCTTTGATCTCTTTCTCGCCGATCTTGTTATTGATCTCCGCGAGAAGCTTCAGATTGCGGAAGCCCGAGATATATTCGATATAGCCGGGTTCGTTGATAAGAATTCCGACGTCGCCCGGGAAATCGACCTGATCGCCGAGCGTGTCGCCGTTTATGGTTACCTTGCCTGAATCGCAGGGCAGCAATCCTGTAAGCAGCTGGAACAGCACGGATTTGCCGCTGCCGTTCTCTCCGACAAAACCTACCGTCATTCCTTTGCCGATCTCCAAAGAAACGTCCTTATATATGGTCTTGCCGCCAAAAGCTTTGGATACATTTTCCATCTTAATTACTGATTCCATGAAAACATCTCTCCTTCTTTATATGTTTATTCGTGCTAAATAGAACGATTATCAAAAGCATCTCCAGGATCACCATGATGACAAAGCTCGAAATGCCTTTGCCGCCGATCTCCAGAAGCTGATAGAGTGAACCTTTCCCTATCGGATTTACGGCCGGCAGCACAAAACCGATGAAGATGAACGCGATCGTCATCAGGTAGGAAACAATGGTGTTGCCGGACAGTTTGAACACGATCTTGTCGATAACATAGAACAGGAACCACTCCATGCCCCTGAACAGAATGCTTAAGACACCGCAGGCTATGACCTTCCCGATATTAAGGTCATAAAATGCCGACAGATCGCGGATCGTGTTGTCCAGGTTGTTTGTAAGGACCATTGCAGATATGAACGATACTGCCACGACGATCAAGACATTTGTCGCGATGAACCTAAGTTCGCTTAAGGCTTTTTCCTTCTCCCATTTTTCGCGTTTTCCGTATCTGATCAGGGCAAAAAGATTCCTGTTCTTGATCTCGTTCTCCCATTCCATGTTTACGAAGAACAGCGAAAACATTATCGGCGCAATATAGAACAGCAATTCAATGACGTTAAACTGCGTGTAGGAAAAGCCCTTCAAAAGCTGCCAGGTAAATGCCTCGCTGCCGTTGAGGCTTAAGGTGAATGCCAGCCCGCAGTATACGACATAAAATGCGCCTGTTATTACCGGATGGGAATACAGATTCCTTGTATATTTCCTGCGCTCACCGGAACGGTTGGAATTGTGCTTTACGGCTGACTTATACAGGACATATACGGCAATCGCCATTATCAGTGCATAAGCCGGCAGAGACCACAGATTGTTACCGGCCAGTCCGTGATGGAATATGAAATAATCATTCAGGAACAGGTATTTGAAGATGCCTTCATCAAGACCTGTCACAAAGCCGGTAAATGTGTTTATCAAGATGACTGCCGTGCATACCGCAAATCCTTTACGGCCAAAGATCTCAAATACCAGCAATGTGATAATGCAGATAAATGATATGCCCAGATAAAGGAAGCCTGTTACTAGAACTGTCGCCAGAACTGAACTCGGAATAATGTCAGCCAGAGCATATAAGACTTCGTAATTGCTGTAGAAGCGGTCTCCCATGGTCGTTATGTTATATCCGGTGCCGGGAACAAGTCTCGTAAACCCCGCAAATAACGGTATCAGCAGGTGTGCTGTCACAAGGATAAACAGGCTTATAAGTCTCGATATGATGAGCGTTCCGTAGTACCTGCCCAAAGACCTGTATCTTATCTTTGCAATCTCAAAAGTACTCCTGATCCTTATAGCAGAATCAATGATCAGATAGAAAAGCAAAGCATACATCAGATAGTAGTGGTCCGTAATGCAGCTGAGCAGGTATTCGGGCAGATTGATACCGGTGCCTGCAGCCTCGACCAGATGCGTACCGCTCATATATGCATATACGCAAAGGAGGATGACCGCCGCGATCCTGTTATTCTTGGGAAATAGATTGTTTCTAATTCCTGACGTTAACATTTTCTTTCTTTCTCCTGATAATGAGAATGATCCCCAGAGTGATCAAAATATAAGTAAAACAGCCGATCAGGTAATTATGTACGTGCATGCAGGACGGGGAGAGTCTGTTCAGTACATAAGTTGTCATGATGCTGTACATCGGCAGGTTAAGAAGTGATGTTATCAGGTTCTCAGCCATGCAGTAGACAAAAGGTCCTAAGACAGAGACAAACAGATTATCCGTATAAAGGGCCAGAAGATTGCCGAACACTACGAAAAGAGTGGCAACAACGCCTTTGTATAAACACCATGCCAGGCCGAAGAGATATGGGTAATTGACCTCATATTCGCCAAACACATAATCGAACAACCTGTTTTCCGTAACCAGGGCTTCGGGTGTCATGTTCAAAGAAATGCATAAGGTTGCGTAATATGAAACAAAGACAACCAGAACAGTGCAGATTGCAGTAGCAAGGAAATGCGTGATCAGGTATCGCTTTTTTCCCGCTCTTACGGAAGCATATCTGATAAAGCCCTTCCTGTTTATGAAATAAAAGAAAGGCGTAAATGCCAGACATACCGCAAGCGGCAGGAAGAAATCCACATAATCACAAGCTTCGATCCA
Source organism: Oscillospiraceae bacterium (assembly GCA_902780785.1). Lineage (GTDB taxonomy): Bacteria > Bacillota > Clostridia > Saccharofermentanales > Saccharofermentanaceae > Saccharofermentans. The sequence goes on from CACZGS010000011.1 coordinate 70,832, forward strand.
GATCTCTATCCTGTTGCAGACTGCAGTGTTTCTGAGTGTGATAAAGCAAAAGACCGTAATGGCTGCTGTCAATATCAGCGCTAAGGCCAGAGCCGGGATAATGAATTTTTTTGTTGAACGAATCAGGTATCTCATATGAACGCTCCGTTTATAAAAGTTGGTTTGAACAGGTATCCTCTATTCGTCAGGATAAAAGATACCCGTCAAACCCTAATGGCTGTATCTACACGGTGTAGTTGGTTAATTACTCTTCCACTGTCCCTCAACCTGTACGCGTACAGGAGTTGTAAGGTCATTGGAGAACTCTAATCTGACACTACTTCCCGATGTCATGTTGGTGTGCTTCGGGAGGCTGTAATAAGTATTGTCATCAACATCTCTTACCCATCTTGCCTTGTCTCCGCTCTTAGATTCCATTCTGGCATCAACAGTGTAGCTGCCGCCTACGGCATTGGAATAAAGGAGTCCCTTGTCATTTCCGCTGGACTTAGTCTGATAGCTGGTATAACCGGAACCGTTGAATCTTCCTACCGTAGTGCTGTAATCTTGCATTGTTGTTCCTGCAGAAACGGCTGTACCGAACAACATGATAGCTGCGCCTGTTACTATAGCTGCCTTCGTTAAACGATTGAATTTCATAGATTTTCCCCCTTTAATAATTTTTGTAGAATTCAGCCATTCGGGAAAATCTTAATATTGCAGGTTTATAGCCGGATAAAATCCACCTTAAATCTATCTTAAATAGTTTGGCTTAAACAGTCTGGCGCTTAAGCCTGATCTTAAAGACCGTTCCTTTGCCTGGTTTGCTGTTGACGTCTATCCTGCCGCCGTGAAGCAGTACTATCTCATTGGCTATTGCAAGTCCCAGTCCGGTTCCTTCAGTCTTGCCGGAACCCGTACCGCGGTAGTATCTCTCGAATATGTGCGGAACATCCTCTTCCGGCATTCCCCTGCCGTTGTCGGAGATGCAGATGATCACATCATCACCGCTTTCAGTTACCGAGACCTTAACCTCCACGTCTTTATCGTTATGAACAAAAGCATTGCATATGATGTTCGTGATGCAGCGCTCCATCAGCTTTACGTCGATATCGCATTTTGCCTCACATTCCTTATTCAGCTGAACCGTCTTATCATGCACATAATACGTTGATGCATTGCTGATACACTTCTCAACAAAGTCAACGATATCAACGCTCTCAAGGACCGGTGTTATCTTTCCTTCCAAAAGGAAATTGCTCGTCTTCAGATCCTCGACAAGTTCCCTGATGCGTTCCTCCGATTTAAGCATCTGCTCGGCATAATTTCTGATCTCGGAAGGAGAGTATTCATAATCCTGGTCATAGAGCAGTTCGGAATATCCCTTGATCGCAGATAACGGAGACTTGATGTCATGGGAGATATTCACTATCCATTCCGCTCTTAAGACATCATTTTGTTTGAGGATGGTCTCGAGCCTCTCTACGCTCTCAAACACGTTCGAGAAGATCTTGTTGTTCGCACTGTTGTGACGGGTTATCTTCTCCCCTTTTTGGATCTTATCTATGTCTTCAATGATGTCTCCGACAGGGTTGGTGATCTTTTTCGAGAACACGATGGCAGAGATAAGGACCACCACACTCGTAACAAGGGAAATGACGATTATGCATCCTGCGATCATGACTTTGATCTCGCTGCCGGAATTAAAGGTGTATTTGGTAACAAGACTGCTGTCACAGCCCATCAGGACGGCATAACCTTCCTGTTCGGAAATATCAGACATATAAACAGTATAATTGCCGAGCCTGTCTGAATTCAGGACCGCGTTTGTTAATTCAAGAAGACTGTATTTTTGCGGCAGATCACCCTTGGTATTTTCCTCAAATACCACTTCACCGGAACTGTTGATTATCTGCAGCCAGACATCGTGATGCTGCAGACGCTCTTTGCCTTCGGCATTAAGCTCTATCAAGGATCCGTTAAAGCTTATATGAGGCCTTATGTTGCGGACCAGATACTGCGGCATGTCAGTATCTACACGCTGATTAAGGAAAAACAGAACAAAGCACAAAATGCCGGATATGACGAACGATGTCGTGATCGCGACAATGATGATCCTTAAGTATGCTTTGATTATCTGTTTCTTCATGATCAGCCGTCTCTCATCCGACGAAAATGTAGCCCCTGCCCTTTACCGTTCTTATGAATTTGGGATCAGACGGGTCATCCTCGATCTTCTCGCGCAGATTGTGAATATGGACCATTACGGTATTGTCATATCCCTGATAATCCATATCCCACACGCTGCTTAAAAGCTTGTCCTTACTGAGCGTAATGTTCCTGTTTATTATCAGGAACTCCAATAGTGCGTATTCCTTGGCCGTTAAGAAGACTTCCTCGCCGTCTTTGAACAGCAGCTTTTTCTCAAAATCCAGCGCAAAACTTCCGAAGACATAACGGTTGTCATTTGCGCCCTTATCATCATAGTAAGACTGGCGCTTCAACATAGCCGATATCTTGGCCAGGAGCATCTTCGGACTGAAGGGCTTTGTAATGTACTCGTCTCCGCCCATTGCATAGGATATGAGTTTGTCTGACTCATCTGATTTTGCAGACAGAAAGATAATGGGAACCATCGATTTGTCCCTTATCTGCCTGCATATCTCATATCCGTCAAAATCCGGAAGCATAACATCCAGGACAATGAGATCAGGTTCGGTCTCATTGACCATCTTAATAGCTTCCTTGCCTGAACCTGCCATATATATCCTGCTGTAGCCTTCTTTATGAAGGACAGTATCGATCAAAGAGATGATGCTCTCATCATCATCCACTAATAATATTTTCTTGCTTAAATAGCCGTTTGGCGTCATAGATCCCCGAGAAACAGCAAAAACCATACTAAAACTTCCGTTCAAATCCCCATTCGAACAGGAACATTATAGCATTAGTTTTACTTATTGAAATTAACAGTTTATAAAGCGTGCTTCTTTTTCCTGACAGCGAGAACTGTGGCAACGCAAGCTGCTGCAACAATTGCAGCGCTGATTCCGATTAAGAGATTCCTGTCTGCCGACTTATACTTTGAGATAGTGATGTTAAGCGTCACAATGTTGCTTGCAAGATCCGTCTTAAAGTCGCCGTTGCACTGTTCGGAAAAGACCTTGATCTTGTAGTTTCCGGGCGTCAATTCTGCCGGAACATTGATCGCGGCTTTGCCTGAATCTTTTGCATCAGCAGAAGTGTTGTCGACGATATTTCCGTAGTAAAGGATATTGCCTTCAGCATCTTCTATCATCGCCGAGACATATTCATTCGCGCCTACTGAAGCGCCCTTGTATTTGAGCTTTACCGCGCCGTCTTTAAGGATTGTTTTCGATCCTGAGACGGAAGCTTCGAAAACAGGTCTTGTATCGTCTTTTATCGTGAGCTTCCAATCACTGCCGGTATATGAACCGACCTCTTTCATTGCATCTGCGCCGGGCTCGCCTGAAATTTTGCCGCCCTCTGCAGGTGATGTGAAAAGCACTTTTGATGTGTCGATATTCATCGCGGGACGCACTGCGAAGATGAAGTTATTAACATTGCCGCCTCTTACGAAAACTTTACCGGTATTAAAAACGTTCGCCGCATTTTTGGCGTCGCCGGGGGTCCTGAGCCACCACGCGCCCGACATGTCAGGATTGGTCAGTGCACGCTTGCTCTTGGTGTATTCGGTGTTAAGCGCGACGCGCGTGCCGCCCTGGTCCTTCCAGTCAGTGGGAAATCCCAGTTCCGGATCGATCACTTCATAAATGGATAAAAGATAAACCTTGTCATAGGTATCGGCACCTGCTTCAGAGCCTTTCGCGCCGTCCTCATTTACGACAAGGGATTCAAGGACAGCATTCTTCTCCTGCGCGGTGAATGCCTTATCAAGGAATTTGCTGTTGAGCCACTTTCTCAAAGTACATTCTTCCCAGGTGACTGTTTCAGCTGATGAATTATATTCAACGCAGTCAAGGTTCTTATCTGACACGACAAAAAGGCTGCCGTCATTCGCGAGGACTCTCCACTTGACGGGCTCCTTGTTGTCCTCTGTCGCATCTTCACTCTTGATGGACTGCCAGTAGTTCCCGAAATAAATATTGCTTTCCATCGCGCCAGCGATATGAGCCGTTCCGCTCCTGATCGCTTTGCCGGAATTGTCTGATCCTGCACAGAGAGTTTTTTGAAATGCCGAGAACGGCAGTAATCCTGCCATTAAGATCGCAGCCATGCTCAAAAAAGCCTTGCGCAAATTCATTTCAGATCTCCCGTTTATCGATGCTCTCATCATTATCCACTAAGATCATTTCCTTGCAAGCTCCAGGTCCATCGTATCCGTGATCGTGATGGTGCCGCCAGCTTCATTAATGGCATTTTCGATCTTTGCGAAGAACTCATTCCTGATGCTCTCCTCGATTGCAATATGATCGGAATATGTTCCTAAGAGTTCCAGATATTCCTTTGCCGTAAACACGCGCTCACGGTAGAACATCGCGTGCCTGATGTCCGTAAAGCCGTATTTCTCTGCAATTGCAGCAAGCTCTATTGCCTTTTCCTCAGTAAACTCGGTCCTCGGCTTGCTCTCCTTCTTGTGGAACTTGTTATAGTATTCGGCGTAATATGAATCGATCTTTGCCGCCAGCTCAGGCTCGTTCTTGCATGTATAAGGGCGGTTTGCAAAGCGCGCGAAAACGCCTCCGCTCTTAAGCATCTCATACACCTTCGTGTATCCTATCTCTTCAGGCACCCAGTGGAATGCTGTTGCAGAAAATACCAGATCAAAGCTGTCCTTCGGAAGCTCAACATCTTCGAACTTGCCCGTGATAACGGAGAACTTCGGATAGTCCTTAAACTTCTCCCTTAATGCCTTGGAGAAGTTCTCGCCATACTCGACACTTATAAGTTCGCACCCTGTCTTCAGCACCGGCAAAGTAGCCTGTCCGCTGCCGCTTCCGACCTCAACGACTCTCGAATCCTCACCTATTGAAATATAGTCGAATATCGTCTGATACAGCTCCGGCGCATATCCCGGACGCATCTTCTCATACTTGGACACGACCGTATCAAACGTGCCCTCCAAACCCTTAATGTGAACCATTCTTCTTCCTCCTAATATCCTTTATCCTTACATCCCGCTTAGATCACCGTAAGCCTTCGACGAAATAATTCATGCAAGTTCCTCTTTAAATGCAGCCGCTCTCCAGTATCGTAATCGTCTTCTTTCCGCAGTCGATCTCAGTCAGAGCGCCTGTCGGAAGCACCGTCATCGGCACGCGGTGAATGAAATCAACATTCTCGATTATCACCATATCGGGTCTGCCGATCTCGGTGTTGATGACCTTAAGAAGTATCTCTTCCATCTTCCCGCTCAAAGGCCCTGTAAGTATTGCTTTTGCCTTATCGAAAGCTCCTGAAGCAGCATAGGAACTGAGCTGGTGATATGCGGCAAAATCACTCTCGGTATCGACCACCATTCCGTGCTCGATCGCAATTATAGAATCTTCCCACATATCTTTTGCAGGATAGTATTTCGTTCCCATTATCTGCCATAAAGGACCGCCGCATACGGATATCAGCCTTCCCTGAACTTTGCCCTCGCCCTGAAGGACCTTATAACCTGTATTCTCAGTCCATTCGATCTCATCACAGGAGGTGGCCGTCCAGTTGATATTTGTATATCTTTCGCACGGCTTGATCTCACCTATAATTTCGCCCGTAAAGAGCGTCTTCCTTATCGCCTCTTCCGTATATTTATCAAGGCTTCCGGGCTGCGCGATGGGGTTTAAGACATTAGGACCGTAATAGGCTCTGACACCTGCATACATAAATACTGCCAGCCAGGTTGCGATGTCTGAATAACCCATAAAGACCTTTGGATTATCGTGGATTATCTGCGGATCGATAAAGGGAAGTACCCTGTAGGAATCATTGCCGCCCATTATGCATACGATGCCTTTTACCTCATCGTTCTGGAGCGCCCACATAAGGTCTTCCGCGCGCTTTTCGGGGTGTTCATAAATGAATTGGGACCCCTCCAATGCATGAGGGGTCTCAATTACTTTTACGCAGAATATATCTTCGAATCTTTTCTTTCCTGTCTCATACCTTGCAAGCATATCAGGATCGCCGGCACGGCCGCCGGATATCGAGATAAATGCAACAGTATCACCGGCACAAAGCCTTTTTGGTACGATCAGGTCTCTCACGTTTTTCTGGAAAAGCTTCAGCTCACTTTCTTTTTATTCCTACGGATTAAGACTACCGCAACTGTACCTGCTCCTGCAAGCAAAACCACTGCCGCACCTATAAAAATAACCGGAGAGATCTTTGCAGTCTGTGGCTCAACTTCTTCAACAACCGGTGCTTCGACCTTCTTTTCGACCTGTGAGAACTTTGCAGTATATACAGCATTATTCATCGCTATGGGAAGCTTGTCACTTGCGCTGTATGTTTCCGTTCCGTCTGTCCAGCCTTCGAAAACATATTCGTACTGCTCAGTCTCAGCCTTTACCGGCTGAACGCCTGTGTAAGAAGGCTTGTCGCCGAAAGAGACCTCTCCGGACTGCAGTTCAGAGCCGTCTTCATTCTTGAAAGTGACAGTATATTTCTCATATTCAGGAACAGCTGTATTCCTGCCTTGAGGAAGCGTATCCATAGGATCGTTCATTGTCCTGTGATACATGGCAAAATACTTTTCAAGACACTTCGAGAAATCTCCGTTCTCCGGCCATGCATTCCAGTCGTCAACCTTGGTCGGTCTCATGTAGAAAGGTGACCAGCTGTTCTCCTTATATTTCTTCGTAGTCGGATCTTCATCCTCGCTGTCGATCCACATAGGTTCTATACCGTACCATGTGCCGTCCACACATACCTCTACCCATGCATGCGCTCCCGGAGGAGACTGGTATGCGTCTAAGGCATAACCGTGGATCAGATATGCATCAACGCCGACACACTTCAGTAACGTGTATTCGAAAGACGCATATTCATGGCATACTCCGGTCTTGTAGATCAGGCATTCATCGAGCGTTGTGCCGACAAATTCAGAAGTATCAGCATATCCGCACGTCATGTTGAGCAATACGTATTCGGTTACCTTCTCGATCTTTTCCATATCGGTTGCGTTATCCGGAATATTCAGAGAAGCAATGATGCCGTCAACTTTCCCGCGTGTATCTTTCTCATATTTTGTGTAATCGATATTGTTTTCCTTCCAGAAATCCACCAGCTTATCATCAACGAAAAGCTCCGTATAACAATCGAAAGAAACACATTCCACATCCTTAAGTTCATAAAGGACACTCAGATCCTCAACACCCGTGGGAAGGTTGATAAATCTCAAGTACGGAAGGTCCTTTAGGAAAGAGATGTCATCAACATATGTGCCATAAAGATCAAGATTCTCAATGTCCTTCAGATATGCCGTCAGATATCTCGTGTCGCTGTTTCTCATGTTGCAGCAATGAAGGCTCAGTTCTTCAATGTCTCCGCACTTCTCGAAAAACTCCTTGTAATCATCAATGCGCTGTGCCGTAAGTCCCAGATAATCAAGCCTCTCCAGCTTTCTGTAATCTGTCTGGCAAAACCCTGTTATGCTGTCAAGGACCAATGATTCAAGATTCTCGAGATTAACGACCTCTTCATAATGTTCAACGGTATTCTCCGTAAGATAAAGTGACTTAATATCCGAATTCTTAACACCTGATAAGTCAACCGTCCCCCACTGCAGGCTTATGGTTATGTATTTTGAACTCGAAAGATTATTGAAAAACTCTTTGTCCAGCCTAAGTCCGTCCACGCAAATGTAGATATGCTCGATATTCGGGCACTTTGTTATCAGCATTACCGCTTCTTCGATCTTCTTATCACACTTCATTTCCGTTGCGGAAACGCCGTGTACATTAGCAAGTTCATCGGGATCGTTCTTCATAGCCGAAAGCTGCGCAAGAGTTACGTTAGAGTAATCAATATCAGCAGCCCTCACCTTTTTGCCGTTCAGAACAAAACCTGAAATTATCGTTACGATCAATAAGACCGATATTATTCTTCTTACCATATTTCCCCCTTTAAACAGCAGTATTTTCAACGGTTTACTCATGTAAACCAATTTTAGTTTACTCTTGTAAACCAAACCTGTCAAGGAAAATTTAATGGTCCTATTTCACGCCAATGAAAAAGCATTCTTTCAACCAGTTAATCAGTCCCGCAGTCACTTCCGGCACGACGTAAAAGAAGCCAAGTAAAAAGACCTTTGCAACTAGTTAATTTGCCGCAGGCAAATTACTGTTCGTATGTTGCAAAGGTCTTTTGAACTTGGCGCTCCAAGCAGGAGTCGAACCCGCATCTACGGTACCGGAAACCGCTATTCTATCCGTTAGACTATTGGAGCTTTTTCGCGCTTATTATACTTTATCTTCTTCAGGCTTTACAGCAGGAGTCCGGTTGTCATTCAGGATCTTTAAGAGTGCCACGATCTCTGATACCGTCTTGTCCTGCTTTACCGATGAGGGCTTGAAGAGCATGTACGGCATTGAACCCGTGGCATTGATGTTGACCCGGGCGCCGTAGAACTTGTCCCGCATTAAGGCACCGAATGCCTGCATGTCTATCTGAAGGTTCTGGTTCAGATAAAGTCTTACGCCGGCATTCTTTATCGATGCTTTCGTAAAGCCCAGAGAGCCTGCCGTAGAGCGGATAAGAGAGATGCCGGAAAGGATATATACTTCGGACGGAGCATCACCGTAACGGTCTGTAACTTCGTCTATGAAGTCGCTGTAAGATTCGTAATCCGAGATGTCGCCGATACGTCTGTAGCAGCTCATTCTTGCTGCCTCATCCTGAATGTATGAAGCAGGAATATATGCGTCGTAATCGACTTCGACGGAGAAGCCGTCAGTAGAGGAATCTGCGCGTCCCGTGATGAGGTCTGTATCAAGAACTTCGTCTTTGCCGGACTTAAGGAGACGTACTTCTTCATCCAAAAGTCTGCAGTAAAGTTCGTATCCGATAACGTCCATCTGGCCGTGCTGTTCGGCACCAAGCAAGCTTCCTGCACCGCGGACTTCAAGGTCGCGCATCGCTATACGGACACCGGAACCGAGTTCGGTGAATTCACGGAGGGCGTTCAATCTTTTCGAGGCCTCCTCATTAAGAGGCGCATCAGCGTTATATGTGATATAAGCATATGCCTGTCTGTCGGATCTTCCGACACGGCCCTTGATCTGATAGAGCTGCGAGAGGCCGAAGCGGTCGGCATTCTCGACGATCAGGGTGTTAACGTTAGGCATGTCGACGCCGTTCTCAATGATGGTAGTGCAGACGAGAATGTCGTACTTGCCTTCAATGAAGTCTGTAACTACTGATTCCAGGCCGTTCTCGGGCATCTGGCCGTGCGCATATGTGACGCGGACACCGGGCATTGATTTCGCGAGGAGATCGGCAACCTTATCGATGTCAGAAGTGCGGTTATAGAGATAGAAGATCTGGCCGCCACGCGCGATCTCACGCATGCATGCCTGGATGACGATCTGATCGTCGTAACCTAAGACGTAAGTCTGAACGGCGCGTCTGTTGAAGGGCGCTTCCTCGAGAACGGAGATGTCGCGGATGCCCGAAAGTGACATATGGAGCGTTCTCGGGATAGGTGTAGCAGACAGCGAGAGAACGTCGACATCAGTCTTCATCGACTTGATCTTCTCTTTGTGATTTACGCCGAAACGCTGCTCCTCATCGACGACGAGAAGTCCCAGATGCGGCGGTTTTACGTCGTTTGAAAGCACTCTGTGCGTGCCTATGATGACGTCGATCTTGCCGCTCTTTATGTCCATGAGATTCTGCTTTATCTGCGCTTGGGAAACGAATCTGGAGAGCAGGCAGACGTTAACCGGGAAGTCCTTTACCCTGGCCATGAAGTTCTCATAATGCTGCTGTGCGAGAAGTGTCGTCGGCGCGAGCATTATTACCTGTCTGCCGTTCATTACGGCTTTGAACATCGCCCTGAAGGCAACTTCGGTCTTGCCGAATCCGACGTCGCCGCAAAGGAGCCTGTCCATGGGCTTCTCGGATTCCATGTCTGCCTTTATCTCCTGCGTTGCGCGGAGCTGGTCATCAGTCTCAACGAACGGGAATCTTTCTTCGAATAACTTCTGCTGCTCGTCGTCAGGTGCGCATGCAAAGCCCTTATTTACGCTTCTTGCAGCGTAGATCTTAAGGAGGTCATAAGCAACTTTCTTGATGGCTTCCCTTGCGCGCGATACGGACTTCTTCCACTCATCGCCGCCGAGCCTTGAGAGCTTCGGCTCTTTCTCACCCGGACCAACGTATTTCTGCAGTGAATCAAGGTTCTCCGGCAGGATATAAAGCGTCTCGCCCTTTGCATATGTGAGCTTAAGGTAGTCTTTGCGGATCTCTCCGACCTTCATGTTGATGAGGCCTTCGTAGCGGCCGACACCGTGTTTGTCGTGAACTACGTAATCGCCGGGATTGATCTCGCTGAAGAAATTGATCCTGTTGCCGCCCTTCTTCTTCGGAGCCTGCTTCTGCTCAGAGCCGTAGAGCTCCTGCTCGCCAAGGACCGTTATACCGAGCATCGGATATGTAAATCCGGCCGGAAGGGGCGAATCTATTATATTTGAGAAGCAGTCGTAATCGGTAAGACGCTCTTTTAACTGTTCGTAACGCCTGCCGTGATGGGCAACGAGATATACGTCAGGGTTCTTCTTAAGAAGGAGTGCCAGGTCTTCGGCTCTGCCGGAGAAGTTATCGGCCGGAAAGCCCGATACCGTATGGGTTACGCCGCCCGGCAATCCGTTGCCCGAAGACTGGAACATAGACAATGTAACAATGTTATTGAGGCTGTCCAAGGCCACCATGACCTTGCTGATGTTGGGCATTGCGGAAGGAGAGCACGTCGGAGCGATGCCGATCTCAAATGAGTCCTTACACCTCTGCGCATATTCGCCCGCATAGGCATTCATCCTGGCATCGACATCCACCATCTCGTCGACAAAGAACACTACATCGTCGTCTTTTACATAGTCGATTACCGTATTGAAGTCCTTAAGGATAAGGCCGAGCCATCTTGCGATGCCCGAAGGCTCAATTCCGTTCCTGATCTTCTCGGCGTCACCCGTGGCGGTTCTGGAGAGGAGCTCGGCAGCACGCCTTACTTCCCTTGTCGCGGTGTTCATTTTCGAGAGGTCATCCTGAACCTTGGCAAGGATAGCCTCAGCGATCTCATTTCTCTTATCTTCCGGGAACGCGTAAATGGACGCGGGCACGGCCTCAGTCTCTTCAAGCTGGCCCGTGGATCTCTGCGTCTCCCTGTCGAAAGTCTTTATCTGGTCTATCTCGGTATCGAAAAAGCTGATTCTCACGGGCTCCGTGTACGAAGGCGAATAGATATCGACGATATCGCCTCTTACAGAGAACTCGCCCTTCTCCATTACCTGCGGAACATTCTCGTAGCCGTTGAGGGTGAGCGCCGCGACAAGCTCGTCGCGCTCCATCTCTGCTCCGACCTTAAGCTTTATGATCCTCTTTGCGAAGACATTTTTAGGTTCAAGTTTATTAAGGAGCGCGCCTGATGTTATTACGGCAGCCCCGTAAGAGCCTCTGACGAGCTCTGAGAGCGCCGCCGATCTCGTCAGCTCTAATTCTCTGGAAGAAGCCTCAGCGCTCACGAGAGACAATTCTGAGGGCATCAGGAGGGTTACCGGAGCATCTGTGAATGCCGCGCAGTACGCAGCAGTGCTCCTGGCCCTTGCGCTGTCTGGTTCGATAAAGACCGCTTTTCTGCCTGCAAGGCGTGACAGAGCCATCGCAACATAGACCTTCTGCTCATTGCAGAGGCCGGTGATGTTAAGATGCTTTCCCGTCTTAAGACCGGAAGAAAAGTTCAATACGAGCTCTTTATCGGAAGTGATCTTATCTAAGAGCTCAATAAGGCTCTTATCCATTGGCGATGATCTCCTCGATTGCCTCGCACGCCTTAACGAAAGCGTCGTTCATCATCTGCCGCTCATCAGCAGGTACTTCGGAAAGAACGTAATTTACGAGCTCCCAATGCTCAGGAACGGGACCCGTGCCGATCCTTACGCGCGGAAACTCTTCCGTACCCAGGAGCTGTATGACGGATCTCATGCCGTTATGCGTGCCGGCGCTGCCCTTCGGCCTTACTCTTATAGTGCCCTTGGCAATGTCGATATCGTCGTAGACCGTAATGATGTTCTTTGGTGGAACCTTGTAGAACTTTGAGATCTCGACCAGACACTCGCCTGAATTGTTCATGTAGGTCGTAGGCTTGATGATGATGACGTCCTGGCCGTTGATCTTGCCCTTGCCCCAGAGTCCCTTATATTTCTCTTTTCCCAGAAAAATGCCGTGCTTATCCGCGAGCATATCCACAGCGAGATAGCCCATGTTGTGCCAGGTGTACATATACTGTTTTCCCGGATTACCAAGCCCGGCGATTATCCACATATCAAACCTTCCGAATTAACTCAGACCTCAGAACGTCTGTCGTCAAGTCTGATATAGTTCTCGCCTCTCATACGGCTCTTGTTTGCAACCCAGTTATCCTTATTGAGCTGCTTGGATCTGCCGATACCGAGAGACAGGGCAGGAACGTCAGATGTGATCGTGGAGCCTGCTGCGATGTAGCAGTCCTTACCCAAGACAACGGAAGATACGATATTGGAGTTGCCTCCGATAAATACGTTGTCTTCGATCGTACAGCCGATCTTGTCCTGACCGTCGAAGTTACATGTAACAGTACCGCATCCGAAGTTAACGTTGCGGCCTACCTTGGAGTCACCGATGTATGTAAGGTGACGTGCTCTCGTATATTCACCGATGTCAGAACCCTTGACCTCAACGTATGCGCCGAGCGTAACGTGATCGTCGATCCTGGACTCCGGTCTGATGTGCGTATAAGGTCCGATACGGCAATCCTTGCCGATCGTGCTTGAAGAAACGATGGAGTTATCAACAACCGTACCGTCGCCGATATCAGAGCAGTTGATTCTCGTATTCTCACCGATGATGCAGTCTTCGCCGATATTTGTGTTGCCGAGAAGTGTCGTGCCGGGAAGGATTACCGTATCCTGGCCGATCTCAACAGCGTAGTGGATCCATGTAGCATTGGGATCAACGATCTCAACACCGTTAGCCATGTGGCGGTCAAGGATCCTGTGATTCATGATGTCTCTTACCTGAGCTAACTGCTTTCTGTCGTTAACTCCCCTTGTATCGTCGAAATCGCATACGACAGCACCTACTGTAAAGCCGTCGTTGATAAGGATTCCGATAGTATCTGTGAGGTAGTACTCCTTCTGAGCGTTGTTAGCGCCGATCCTTCCCAGAGCGGAAAGGAGCAAAGGTGTCTTGAATACGTACATGGAAGAGTTGATCTCTTTTACCTTAAGCTCTTCAGGTGTGCAGTCCTTGTGCTCAACGATCTTGGTAACGTTGCCATCCTTGCCTCTGATGATCCTGCCATAGCCTGTCGGATCGTCAGCCTCAGCCGTGATGAGGATAGCTGCGCAGTTCGAAGTAGCATTCTCGAAAGCATCGAGTGCCTTCTTTATCGTATCTGCAGATACCATCGGGCAGTCACCCGGAAGAACGATCGTAAGGCCGTCTCTGCCTTCAAGGAAAGGTGCTGCCTGCATAACTGCGTGGCCTGTTCCTCTCTGCTCTTCCTGAAGCACGTAAGCGACATTCTCGCCCAGTACGCTTCTGATCTCTGCCTGCTGTTCACCAACTATATATACCTGATCCTGGCAGCCTGACTCGAAAAGAGCATCAGCTACCCATTGGATAATCGGTTTGCCCGACACCTGGAACACGACCTTAGAGTGCTTGGACTTCATTCTCGTGCTTTTACCTGCCGCCATAACAACCGCACTGATTTCCATATTAGAACCTCTTATTCATTTAAAAAATTGGGATTACCCCCGACATTATAGCAAATCTTTATTTCTTATTAAATGATAAGCCCTGCACTTTATGGGACAAAGTGCAGGGACTTGGTTTTACTTATTTTCGAGCTCGAAAAGCTTATCGGTCAAGCTTTCCCGTTATCAGAGACCCTCAACGGAAGCGATAGCCTCACGCATATTTGCCTCAGATTTCTTGAGGAGCTGGTACTCTTCGTCTGTAAGACGCATGTCAATGATCTTATCAACGCCGTTAGCACCGATGAGTGCAGGAACGTCCAATGTAACACCGGAGATGCCGTATTCACCGTTAAGTCTTGTAGCAACTGTTCTGATGGTGTGCTCGTCTTCTGTGATGGATCTCAAAAGTGTAGCAGCACTTACAGCGATACCGTTGAATGTAGCGCCCTTGAGCTTGATGATCTGAGCGCCGGAAGACTTTGTCTGCTGTGCGATCTCATCCTTAACATCCTGGCCGAAAGGTACGCCGATAGCTTCTGCATACTCGTCGATACCCATACCGGCAACGTGAGTATGGCTCCAGCAAGGGAACTGTGTCTCACCGTGCTCGCCGAGGATATAACCGTGAACGTTTCTGACGTCAACGCCAAGCTTTCTTGAAATAAGGACTCTGAAACGTGCAGAGTCAAGGTTCGTACCGGAACCGATGATCTTGTTTGAAGGAAGTCCGGACCACTCAGCAACCTTATATGTAACGAGGTCGCAAGGGTTGGAGATTACCATGATGACACCCTTGTTGTAGTGCTCCATGATGCTGTCTGTGATTACGTGAGCGAGCTTGACGTTCTTCTTTGCAAGGTCAAGTCTTGTCTCGCCTTCTTTTCTGGGGATGCCTGCTGTGATGATGATGCAGTCTGCATCCTTAACGTCACTGTAGTCGCCGGAGTGAATATACATATCGCCGATGAACGGAAGTCCGTGGCTGATATCAAGAGCTTCACCAAGAGCCTTTTCCTTATTGACATCAATAAGTACGAGCTCAGAGCAGAGCTGCTGCATAGCGATTGCGAAAGCTGTAGTTGATCCTACTGCACCTGCGCCGATAATGGCGACTTTTGTTCCTTCTTGTTTATACATTTCTCATATGCCCCCTTTGTAGCAATACGAATGATATCAAGAACGCTCTTTCAAATAAAGTCATTATTCGTTAGGATTTTTACCTAAAATTTGCACTAAGAAAATGCTCGGGAAGTGTATTTTGATAATTTGATAATCAAAGTTTTTCCTTGATTTTGCTGGGTTTTCAGGGCTTTCAGTGTCCTTTTAATCGAATTGACGGTTTTTACAAGAGACCTTATAATGAACTTATAAATGAGGCACTACCATATAGGCGGTTGTCCTCAGTGTTAGTTTATTATAATAAGCCGCACTTTGGACGGGGGCGGCTTATTTCTTTGTTTTAGAACAAAGAGCAATAAAAGCGGCGCAAGGCCATTGGTCCTGCGCCGCTATATTATGTAATAAAACTACCGTGTTAAGAGACTCAGATCTCCTGAGGGAGCTCCAATGTTCTCTCAGCGTTGAGCTTAGCACAAAGTTCAACGAACTTATCGAGTGCTACACCCTGAAGCTGCTTGTTTGAGCCTCTGACATTAACGGATACTGTATTCTCAGCAGCTTCCTTATCGCCTACAACGAGGATATAAGGATCCTTCATCTGCTTGAATCTCTTGATCTTGTCTCTCATGTTAACGTCTGTTAAGTCGGACTCTACTCTTACGCCAACCTTTGTGAGCTCAGCAGCAACCTTCTCAGCATACTCGTTGTGCTCAGGTCTGATCGGTACGACTGCTACCTGATAAGGGTTGAGCCAGAACGGGAATGCGCCCTTGAAGTGCTCTGTGATGATGCCGATGAAACGCTCGAAAGAACCGAAGATGGCTCTGTGGATAACGATAGGCATCTTCTGAACGCCGTCCTTGTCGACATATGTGAGCTCGAAGTTATGAGGGAGCTGGAAGTCGAGCTGGACTGTACCGCACTGCCACTCACGGCCAAGAGCATCCTTGATCTGAAGGTCGATCTTCGGGCCGTAGAACGCGCCGTCGCCTTCGTTGATCTCGTAGTTGCCGTCACCATACTTCTCGTCAAGGATAGCCTTCAGAGAAGCCTCAGCAGCGTTCCAGGACTCGATATCACCCATGAAGTCATCCGGTCTTGTAGAGAACTCTGCTCTGTATGTAATACCGAATGTCTTGTAGATCTCGTCTGCAATAGCGATTACGTCCTTGATCTCGTCCTTGATCTGCTCAGGTGTTACGAATGTATGGTCATCGTCCTGACGGAATTCCTGTACTCTGAAGAGACCGTTCATCTGGCCTGACTTCTCCTTACGGTGGAGAACGTCATACTCGCTGTAACGGATAGGAAGTTCCTTATAAGAGTGCATTGTACGCTTATAGGACATCATTGCGTTAGGGCAGTTCATAGGCTTTGCTGCCATTGTGTCTTCTGCGTCTACGGAATACTGCTCAGGAGCTTCCTCGCCCTTAACAGCATCTGTAGCGTTAACACCCTTTGTGATACCGGGAACGATGAACATGTTGTTCTGATAGTGTGCCCAGTGTCCGGAAATGAGCCAGAGCTTCTTATTGTTGATCAACGGTGCAGAGATCTCTGTGTAGCCGTGCTTGCCCTGGATCTCTCTGGAGTACTTCATGAGCTCCTGATAGAGAATCCAACCGCGGGGAAGCCAGTAAGCCATACCCGGAGCTGTCTCACGGAACATAAAGAGGTCAAGAGCTGTACCGATCTTCTTGTGGTCTCTCTCCTGTGCTTCCTTAAGCCATGCAAGGTGAGCCTTGAGCTCATCCTTTGAAGGGAATGCGAAAAGATATATTCTCTGGAGCTGATCTCTCTTCTCGTCGCCTCTCCAGTAAGCGCCAGATACATTCTTGATCTTGAATGCTGCGCTGAATAATTCCTGTGAATTGTCTACGTGAGGACCACGGCAAAGGTCGACATAGTCATCACCTGTGTAATAGATTGAGATTACTTCGTCTGCGGGCAGATCGATAATGAGCTCTGTCTTGAACTTCTGGTCCTTGAAAAGCTCCAATGCTTCTTCCTTAGAGATCTCCTTGCGTGTCCAGTCTTCCCTGCGCTTGATAATCTCGTGCATCTTCTCTTCGATTGCCGGGAAATCTTCCTCAGTTACTGTTCTGGGAAGGACGAAATCGTAATAGCATCCGTCGTCGATCTCAGGTCCGATTGCGTACTGTACCTCTTTACCATAAAGCTCGATTACGGCCTTAGCCATGATGTGAGCCAATGAGTGACGGTACACCTTCAATACTTCTTCTTTTTCCATTGTTAAAAATCCTCCTCTAGAGTTTTATGCACAGAACCGCTGTGCAGATAGATGAAGATTGTATCACAATTAAAAGAAAAATGCTGATTATACAAGAAAATGGCGAAAAACCGAACATTTGTTTTGAAATCAAAAGCCCTCCCGTGATTGGGAGGGCTCTTTTACTTTTGGCGGAGCCGCAGGGATTCGAACCCTGGTGCCCGTGAAGGCAAACGGTTTTCAAGACCGCCTCGTTATGACCGCTTCGATACAGCTCCATACCTAAAGGCACTTAATTATACATACATCAGAACCAGTTTGCAAGCATTTGCTTAATATGTCCTGATTATATGCGTTTCAAGGCCTTTAGCATACAGTCTTACTGACCGCAGAGGATCTCGATGAGTCTGTCCAGATCCTCGTTGTTCTTATAGTCGATGACGATACGGCCGCGGCCTGTAGCGTTATCGAGTACCTTGATCTTTGTCTTGGCACCAAGTTCCTTCTTGAGCTTTGTCTCAACTTCCTTGAGGCTCAGTGTGAATCTGATGTCAGGCTGCTCGATTACCTGCTTCTTGGACGGGTTGTCCTGAGCTTCAACATACTTCTTTACAAGCGCTTCAGCCTGACGTACGTTGAGATCACGCGTCATGATGACATCAGCTACCTTGCGCTGGTCTTCCTTCTCCTTAAGGCCAAGGATAACCTTTGCATGGCCTTCAGAGAGGTCTCCTCTGCTGACGAACTCCTGGAGGGACTCGTCAAGGTTGAGGATACGGATCGTGTTTGCGATGGTTGCTCTAGGCTTACCGAGCTTCTTGGCAAGCTGGTCCTGCGTGAGCTTATGAGCCTTAAGAAGGTTCTGCATAGCTGCAGCTTCTTCAATGGGATTCAAGTCTTCTCTCTGGATATTCTCTATGAGAGCCTGCTCCATTGTCTCTCTGTCTGTAAGATCTCTTACGATAGCGGGAATTACTGAAAGACCTGCAATACGGGCAGCTCTCCAGCGGCGCTCACCGGCTACGATCCTGTAACCGTCGCCCTTGCGCTGAACGATGATAGGCTGGATAACGCCGTTCTCCTGAATGGAGTTAGCGAGCTCATTTAAAGACTCATCATTAAAGATCTTTCTGGGCTGGCCGTTATTAGGGGAGATATCGTTGATCTTGAGTTCAACAACAGAATCTCTCTTATTCTCCGGAATACCGTCTGCTGAAAGGAGAGCGCCAAGGCCTCTGCCCATTGCAGTCTTGCTCTCTGAGACAGCCTTGATGTTAGCGATGGGATGTGCAGCCTTGGGAGCGGGAACAGCCTTCTTTACGGGAGCCTTAACAGCTGCCTTCATGGGAGCTTTCTTAGCAACGGGCTTTGCTGCTTTCTTGGGAGCAGCCTTGGCAGGTGCTTTCTTTGCTGCCACCTTTGCTGCAGGCTTCTTAGCGGTAGTCTTCTTTGCTGCAACCTTAGCGGTTACCTTTTTCTTTGTATTAGCCATATCGTTCTCCTTATACTCGCTTGATTACTTCTTTGACCAAAGCCTCATATGCCTTGGCACCCTTGGAGTTCTTATCATAGTCGCAGATAGCAAGACCGTGGCTCGGAGCCTCTGCAAGCCTTACGTTCCTGGGGATTACAGTCTTAAAGACTTTTGTACCGAAATACTTGTCTGTCTCTTCCTTAACCTGTCTGGAGAGCTGAGTTCTCATATTGAACATCGTAAGAACTACACCCAGGATCTCGAGATCAGGATTGAGCTTCTTCTTGACGATATTGATCGTATCCATGAGTTGGGAGAGACCTTCCAAAGCATAGTACTCACCCTGGATCGGGATGACCAGTCTGTCAGCTGCAGTAAGGGCATTGATAGTCAGCAAACCCAATGACGGCGGGCTGTCCAGGATTATGAAGTCATATGCGTCGAGCACAGGCTTGATGGCATTTTTGAGGATCTGTTCTCTGGAAATGACCGTTACGAGTTCGACCTCGGCGCCTGCCAGATTGATGTTGGTAGGGCAGATGTCTACGTTCTCTGCATTGGTCTCATAGATAACTTCTGAGAGAGGTGTCTCATTGATAAGGACATCGTAAACTGTCAGTTCGAGTTCACGCTTATCGATTCCGAGGCCGCTTGTGGCGTTAGCCTGGGGGTCCATATCGATCAGGAGGACCTTTTTCTTCTTCTTACCAAGGAAAGCGGCAAGATTGACAGCGGTTGTGGTTTTTCCGACACCGCCTTTTTGGTTTACAAGAGCAATTACTGTCGCCATATTTAACTCCTTTTATAAGTATTCCTATTTCAGATATGCTAATTCTAACATTATAAATAAGAATAATATATGTCATCTTTAATACAATTTATTCCAAATGTTCCACGTGGAACATTTTCATTTTTGTCACGTTGGAGAAAATTGTTCATAACTTGCAGATTGTTCCACGTGGAACAATTCCTTCTCATGCCGGTTCCTTCCCCGAATGTTCCACGTGGAACATTTAATGCAAAACGGGTGCCGGCACATGACCGAACACCCGTTTTAAAGGATTTGACCCGAATAGTTTATCAGTTATCGATATTAGCGAGCTTAGCGTTCTCCTGGATGAATTCCTTACGGGGTTCTACCTGGTCGCCCATGAGAAGGTTAAATGTCTCATCTGCTTCCTGAGCGTCCTTGAGAGTAACTCTCAAAAGTTTTCTTGTAACAGGATTCATCGTTGTATCCCAGAGCTGCTCGGAACTCATCTCACCGAGACCCTTGAATCGCTGGATAAGGGGATTCTCCCACTTGTGTGCGATCTTGATCTCTTCGATTTCCTTATCATCGTATGCATAATATGCTTCATCGCCCTTATAAACCTTGTAGAGCGGAGGGCATGCGATGTAAACATATCCGCCTTCGACAAGAGGCTTTAAGTATCTGAAGAAGAATGTAAGGAGAAGTGTTCTGATGTGAGAACCGTCGACGTCGGCATCGGCCATGATGATTACCTTATGGTATCTGAGCTTTGTCTCATCGAACTCATCACCGATTCCTGCGCCCAATGCCATAACGACAGGCTGGAGCTTCTCATTGGAATATACCTTATCGATCCTGGCCTTCTCAACGTTGAGCATCTTACCCCAGAGAGGGAGGATAGCCTGATACTTACGCTCTCTGCCCTGCTTAGCGGATCCGCCTGCGGAGTCACCCTCTACGATGAAGATCTCACAGAACTCTGCTTCATCACTCTGGCAGTCAGCGAGCTTACCGGGAAGTGCGTTGTTCTCAAATACTGTCTTTCTTCTTGTAAGTTCTCTTGCTCTCTTAGCAGCGTCTCTTGCTCTTGAAGCTGAGAGGCACTTATCCATAATGAGCTTTGCAATATCAGGATGCTCTTCGAGATAGATCTCGAGCTTCTCATATACTGCGCTGTCTACCATCGGTCTGATCTCTGCATTACCGAGCTTACTCTTTGTCTGACCTTCGAACTGAGGATCAGGAAGCTTAACGGAAATGATCGCAGCAAGACCTTCTCTTGTATCTTCACCCTGAAGCTTAACGTCGCCATCCTTGATGAACTTATACTTCTTTGCATAGTCATTGATGGCTCTTGTCATGGCTGCACGGAAACCTACAAGGTGCGTACCGCCTTCAGGTGTAGCGATGTTATTAGCGTATGTATAAACAGTCTCCTGATAGGAATCGTTGTACTGGAGAGCGATCTCAACGAAGTTATCTCCCTGCTTGGTTGCAAAGTAGATAGGAGGTGTATTGATAGGCTCCTTATGTCTGTTCAGATACTCAACGAATGAGATGATACCGCCGTCATAATGAAGGTGCTTCTTGATGGGTTCTGCGCCTCTGTCATCCGTAAGATCGATAGTAACTTCCTTATTAAGGAATGCCATTTCGCGGTAACGTGTGATCATTGAATCGAAGTCAAATACGATATCCGGGAAGATAGTATTATCAGGGATAAAGTTTGTCTTTGTACCTGTATCTTCCTTATCGCATGTACCTACGACATGAAGCGGGACTGTAGTCTTACCCTTCTCGAATTCGATCTCATAGATGTTGCCGTCACGGCGTACCTGGACCTTCATATGATCTGCAAGAGCGTTAACTACGGATGCGCCTACGCCGTGAAGACCGCCTGAAATACTGTATGCACCGCCGCCGAATTTACCGCCTGCGTGAAGCACTGTATGAACGACTTCAACCGTAGGGATTCCGAGCTTAGGATGATTACCTACAGGGATACCTGAACCGTTATCCGTAACTGTTACTGAACCGTCTTTCTCGAGTACTACATCGATCGTATCGCAGCGTCCTGCAAGAGCTTCATCGACTGAGTTTGCGACAATCTCATAGATAAGGTGATGGAGACCTCTTAATGTCGTATCACCGATATACATACCAGGACGCTTTCTTACGGCTTCCAGACCTTCAAGGACCTGAATATCATCTTCTGAATATTCGCTGCTGTTGGATGTATCGAAGCTGTCCTGATCACCTTCTGCAGCCAATACGTCAGCAAGGGATTCTTCCTTGAAATCCTCAGTTAATGCTCTGGGGTTCTCGGCAAGATTCTTGAGCTCGTCATCGTCACCCTCTTCCACGGGCTGGAAGTAAAGATCTACCGCGCCGGAAGGGTGGGAGGATGCTTCGGGAGCGGGCTGGGCCTCCTCAAAATTGAAATTCTTCTCGTCGTTTTCCTTCATAAATGTAAAAACTCCTATTCTTGACGGCAAATCCGGTCAAAGGCCTGATATTGCTGTATTTGTAACACCGTTAATGGGCTGTTTTCAGAAGCTTCCGGAAGACATGAGTCTGTTTAATATCAGACTTGCGGAGAGTGAACAAACATATGTTTTGTCGTCTGTGATCACCAATGACTTTGGTATCTCTTCAGTCACATACTGGAGCCTGCCTTGCTCGTCCTCTCGGTTGATGAACTCAGTCACGTCCTTCTGGGAAGGGGAGACCGTCTCAAGGTTGACTACACAGGTAACCGAAGATTTGAGCACTGAAAGATCATTGCCGATATGAATGAACATATGGATCCTCCAAATCGTCCGGATTCCTCTACTAACCAATAAATTATAACATAAAAGGAAAGAATAATATGTTTATTATAATATAAGAATGGGGCAAAAATGGGCAGTTTTTAGCGTATTTTGACCTAAAATCAGGCCTCTTTCGCGATATTGCCGCCGTCGACCCTGTAGAACTCGGTCTTATTTGCGCCCTCTATCGCGTCGATCTCTTCGCCGATCATATTCTTATCAGTGCACGTGATGAAGATCTGGGCGCCCTTCATGGCCTGTACAAGGCTCAATCTCCTCGTCTTATCAAGTTCAGAGAATACATCGTCCAGGATGAGGATAGGAGTGGAGGAGACGAACATCTTTATGATCTCCAGTTCTGAGAGCTTCAGAGCGAGCGCAGCAGTCCTCTGCTGGCCCTGTGAAGAGAATTTCTTCATCTCAAGATCATCCAGCTTGATCAGGATGTCGTCCCTGTGAATGCCGATGGATGAGATATGCTTTTCGATGTCGTAATTACGCACTGATTTGAGCTTGGCAAGGACCAGATCTGAGATAATGCCCTTTATACGCCCATAATCGCCCTCTGAGAGGCCCTTACCCATGTATTCGTCATATTTACTGTTTTTGGTTAGAAACGTTTCTAGGGCCCCTACAACGCCAAATATGGTGTTGTACTCGATAGAGAGGTTTTCTTTGCCTCCGGAAATGCTTCCGTGATGCTTTGAAGCAGTGTCTGAAATGAGCTTAGCGAACCTGTAACGCTTCAAAATGATCTCAGCTGATAATTCAGCAAGTGAGAAATCCCAGAAATCGAGCTGCTGATCCGTAAGATCAGACTTTGAATTCGGTTTTATGCTCTTAAGCATGGCATTTTTCTGTGCCAGAAGCCTGCTGTAATTGCTCAAAAGATTAAAGTAAGAAGGGGAGACCTTCGATATCAGCGTGTTTAAGAACTTACGCCTGAAAGCCGGCGCATTTTTAACGATATTTAAGTCTTCAGGAGCAAAGATAACAATGTTACATATGCCGATATATTCGGAAATCTTATCAACCGGAGCATTATCCACGATAAGCATCCTGCCGGGCTTGCCGGATCTGCTTAAGGAAGACTTTTCGCTGTAATAACCTGATACAAGATGAACATCAGAACCGTCATCATCGGTCAGATCCAGGCCTGCTTTATATTCATTCTCACCGAATTTAATAAGGTCTGAATCTTTGCTTGTCCTGTGCGAAGCGATGCTGGAAGCTACATAGATGCCTTCAACGAGATTAGTCTTTCCCTGGGCGTTATTACCGTAAAAGATATTAACAGAAGGCCCGACATCCAAATCGAGCCTTCCGTAATTTCTGAAGTTTTCTAAATGTATGCTTCTTATGAACATTATCTTCTGATAGGAAGAATAAGGTAAATGTACTTCTCACCCTCAACAGGCTTGATAATGCAGGGTCCCTGACCGCCGTTAACTTCTACCTTGATCTCCTCATCGTCGATATTCTTAAGAACATCAAGAACATATCTTGAGTTGAAATCTACATCGATAAGATCGCCTTCGAGGCTGATGGAGATATTCTCCTGGAGATTACCTCTTGCAGAAGTAGCCTGGACTGTAAGCTCTGAAGGATTGTTGGAAAGGAATCTTACAGGGCACTTACGGTCGTCTGTCATGATGATAAGTGAAGCTCTGTCAACAGCATCAAGGAACTGCTTACGGTTGATCGTGATGACTGTCTTAGGATTCTTTGTGATGATGGAATCGAAATTTATGAACTGGCCTTCGATAAGACGTGAAACCATTCTTACGTTGCCGATATCGAATAAGAGATTCTGCATTGATGTGTAGATATTGATCTCAGCATCTTCGTCATCACTTAATATCTTGCTCATCTCGGTAAGAGCCTTACCGGGAACGATGTAATTGATCTTAGGGAAGTCATTGCCCATCTCTTCGCGGTTGATAGCCATTCTGAAACCGTCAATGGAAACAACGGAAAGAACTGAACCGTCAGATACGATGTTGGAACCTGTAAGAACAGGACGTGAATTATCACGTGATACTGCGAAGATTGTGTGATTGATCATGTTCTTAAGGATCTTCTGACCCATAACGATCTTCTCAGCGCCTGTCTCATCGATCTCAGGGATCTTCGGGAACGGCTCGGGATCAAGACCTGCGATCTTGAACTCAGCCTGTCCGCACTTAATGGTTGTCTGGAAATTGCTGTCGGAAATGATATCTACTTCAGGCTCAGGAAGCTTTCTGATGATATCTCCGAAGAACTTTGAATCGATAACAACAGCGCCCTTCTCAGTAACACTTGCTTCCACATCAGCCTCAATACCTGTCTGAAGATCGTAACCCGTAAGCTTGATCTTATCGTCGTCTGACGCTTCAATGAGAATGCCGTTAAGGATATTTACTGTACTGTTAGTAGTAACAGCTCTCTGGACTATGGATACATTATTAACCAAGTCATCTCTGCTGCATGTGAACTTCATATGAAGGGAGCCACCTTTCATTATTAATAAAATATTTCAAACATTATACACTGAAATATATTAAAAATGTATAGTTTAACGGTGTTACAAAACTCGATTTTTAGGACATTTTCGAAAAGTCCGGCCGTCCGGCTATCGTCCGGCTATGTAGTATATAAAGTTAGCTCGTATTAGCCGTATTATGTCTTGTTCAAATGTTCAAAACATGCCAAAACACCGTCTGTTTAGAGGTTTTTTCGCGACATTACGATGTATAAAAGTCATTTGATAATTGTTCACAAAAATACCCTTTTGAACACTGTTACATTTATAAACAACACGTCTACAGGAAATCTACAGTCAGTTATGAACAAAAGAACA
Source organism: Oscillospiraceae bacterium (assembly GCA_902780785.1). Taxonomy (GTDB): domain Bacteria; phylum Bacillota; class Clostridia; order Saccharofermentanales; family Saccharofermentanaceae; genus Saccharofermentans. The sequence continues at coordinate 95,965 of CACZGS010000011.1, forward strand.
TTAATTGTTCAAATCAGGTGATGTGCTTATAGATCTCTTCAGCCTGCTTTTTGAGCTCAGGATCCTCATCTACGTTGTCGCAGCCGTGCATAACGGTCGTATGTTTACGTCCGCCGAAGAGCTGTCCGATCTTCTCGTATTTGAGTTCCAGATAGTCTCTGCAAATGAACATTGCTACATTACGTGCTGTGGAGATCTCGGCACTTCTGAGCTTTGAAGTAAGCTTATCAGGTGTCAGATCGTAGTAATTTGCAACTGCATTTATGACTATGTCAGGCGTCAGATACTTCTTATTGCCGCTTACGAGAGGATCGACGATCTTTCTGATGTCATCCAGGGTAAGCTCCCCGTTAGCGAGAGTTACATAAGAAGAAATAGTATTAAAAGCGCCGTTAAGCTGTCTGATGTTTGTTGTTACGTTCTCGCAGACATAGTCGATTATCTCGTCTGAGAGATTGAAGGACTCGTTCTCGAGCTTGCTTAAGAAGATAGCCTTACGTGTCTCAAAATCCGGTGGCTGGACATCAAACATGATACCGTCCTGGAATCTTGAAGTAAGTCTGCTGTTGAGCTCTGTGAGGTTTGCAGGAGCCTTGTCGCATGTGATAACGATCTGTTTTCCTGCCTCGATCAGTGCCTCGAAAGTATTGAAGAACTCTGTCTGGACACTGTCTTTGCCGATAAGGAACTGGATGTCGTCGATAAGGAGGACATCTACTGTTCTGTATTTATTACGGAATTCCGTGTAATTCTTATTCTGGATGCATGCGATAAAAGCATTTGTGAAGGCTTCACATGTAGTGTAGATAACCTTCTTCTCGGGATGCTGCTCAATGATCGCATTGCCGATCGCCTTCATGAGGTGGGTCTTGCCGAGTCCTGAATTACCCCATAAGAAGAAGGGGTTTCTCTGCTTCTGTCCGGGCTTTGCGGCAACAGATACGGCTGAAGCATGTGCAAAACGGTTACAGTCACCTACTACGAAGTTCGCGAAAGTAAACTCGCCGTTAAGACCTGAAGGTGTAACGACCTCTGTCTTAGCCTGGCTTGCAGCCTTTTTCTCGGAAATAACCGAAGAATTAAGAGCCTTCTCGTCACCTTCAAGGATGAACTTAACTGCACAGGACTTGCCGTCATTGGCAGCCCTTATGGCGTCTTCAACGAGCTTATTGAGCTTCTGGCCCTTAACGAGATTTAAGGAATATTCGTCTCTTGCAGCAAGAACAAGGACATCCTTATCACAGTGAGCAACGCTCATCTTACAGAGGATAGAATCGTAGGTGATGGAATTAATGTTCGAATCATACTTAAGTAATTCGAGTGCATTTTCCCAGATCTTGCTCTCCATGTAACCCCTCCGTAACAAAAATGACGTGCGTTTAACATAATAGCACGGTCAAAGAGTATAATGAATATGCAATTTATATTAAAAATCGGTGAAAAATCGGGCAGGATAATGAAACGGATAGAACAAAATAAGAAATCCAGATCCAGAAAGACAGCTGTCAATATAGTTCTGATAATTGCCGCGGCTATTCTCCTGATAGCCGGGGTCATTCTGCTGCTGATAGAACCTATAAAAAGATATAATAGAAAAAAGATCTCCGAAGATGCTCTTACCGTAGTTTCCGAGAAGATCGAGGCCACGGAAGAAGAGGTTGAGATTACATATACAGTCCCTGCAGTAGGTAATGAAGTTCCCGGCGAGGAAGAAGGATACGACGTCATAGGGGATGAAGAGGAAGAAGATTCCGGGATCGAGTTTGAGGAAGAAGCTGCGCCGGAAGGCGGATACACGGTATCCTTAAGGTCTGTTGGCATTCTCTCGATCAGCAGGATAAAGATCAGTTATTCCGTATGGGATGAGGCCACAAAAGTCTCATTAAGATACGGTCTGGGCCATTATCCGGACTCTGTCATGCCGGGAGAGAAGGGAAATGCGACGATCTTAGGCCATAACTACAAAGACGGCACCATGTTCCACAATCTCGGCAAGCTCAAGAAGGGCGACAAAGTGGTCTTTAAGTCCGCAGAAGGCAAGGAAATGACCTTTGTCGTGGAGGAATCGAAGATCATAAACGCCAAGGACCTCAGTAAATATGTAGCCGGCGACATTACCGAAGAGAGGCAGCTGACGCTTATTACATGCACTTACGAGTACGGAAGGAAAGGCTGGAGAAGGGTGGTTATCTGCAAGTTACAGTAACGCCTTTCTAAAACCCAACACATTTTCCATATTTCTGTTATAATTTGCGCGGGTTTTAATAAATCTTAATAAAGCAACATTGTTTTTGGAGGAACAAATATGGTAACGGCAATCGTTGGCGCTAACTGGGGCGACGAAGGAAAGGGCAAGATCACAGACCTTCTCGCAAGTGAATCTGACATCGTAATCAGATTTCAGGGCGGAGCAAATGCAGGACACACCATCATCAACGACCACGGAAGATTCGCTCTTCACCTCATGCCTTCAGGTGTTTGCCACGAGAATATCGTAAACATTATCGGCAACGGCGTTGCTTTGGACATCAGAAAGTTCATCAACGAATATAATTCGATCAAAGAGCAGGGCTTGAATCCCCAGCTCCTCGTATCCGACAGAGTTCAGGTCGTTATGCCTTACCATGTTGATTTCGATAAGTTCGAAGAAGAAAGACTTGGCGGCAAGGCCTTCGGTTCCACAAAGTCAGGTATCGCACCTTTCTTCTCCGACAAATATGCAAAGATCGGTTTCCAGGTCTCCGAGCTTTTCGACGAGGCAACATTGAAGGAAAAGATCGAGAGAGTTCTTGAGATCAAGAATGCGCTTCTCGTAAACCTCTATCACAAAGATCCCATCAATGCTGACGAGCTCTTAGCTGAGATGCTCGAGCAGGGAAGACTCATTAAGCCTTTCGTTGCTAATACACAGGCTTACCTCTACGACGCCATCAAGGATGGCAAGAAGATCCTCTTGGAAGGCCAGCTCGGCACAATGAAGGATCCTGACATGGGTATCTATCCGATGGTTACATCTTCTTCCACATTGGCAGGCTACGGCTGCGTAGGCGCAGGCATCCCGCCTTATGAGATCAAGAAGATCGTTGTAGTTACAAAGGCTTATTCTTCCGCAGTTGGCGGCGGCGCATTCGTATCTGAGATCCTTGACGAAGCAGTTGCAAAAGAGCTCAGAGACAGAGGCGGCGACAAGGGTGAGTACGGCGCAACAACAGGACGTCCGAGAAGAGTCGGCTGGTTCGACTGCGTTGCTACACGTTACGGCGTAAGACTTCAGGGCGGTACAGACGTTGCCCTCACAAACCTTGATGTACTTGGTTACTTAGATAAGATCCCGGTTTGCACGGCTTATGAGATCGACGGTGTTATCACAAAGGATTTCCCGAATCCCACACAGCTCGACAGATGCAAGCCTGTTATTGAATATCTGCCTTCATGGAAGGGCAAGGGCGAGATCAGAGGACTTACCGAATACGATAAGCTCCCCAAGGAAGCTCAGGACTATGTCGAATTCATCGAGAAGGAGATCGGTGTCCACATCTCTATCGTATCTACAGGACCTGTAAGAGAAGAGATCATCAGAAGATAAGCTTCCTTCCTGTCTTTAGGGGGTAATTCACGATGAAGACCAAGAAGAATAGAGCTGTAGTAGTGTTTATTACTGCGGCTATGTTGATGAGCGCTTTATTACCGGCAGGATGCAGTCTTCCTAAGGGCAAAAAGGACATTTGGAATGCGGCACAGGAATTCTTCGATGCTTACGCATCAGGAGATGCTGATGCCGTAAAGGCAATGGTCGACGGGGATATCACCTGTGATTTTGATAAGAGTGACAAAGAAGAGATCCTGCTGAAGATGGCTTCAGAGACCAAGGTCGAAGACGTTACCGATGTCGACGTCGACAGCAAGTCCGGTAAGGCTACGGCCAAAGTCACGATCTCATATATCAACGTCAACAGCTTTTTATCCTCCAAAGGAAACGAGAAGACCAAAGAGGACTTCATTAAGGCTATCGAAGAATACGACAGAAGGAAGACGAAGGCTTTCTCGTTCGATTTTGTTTTCGATGAATCCGAAGGAAAGTGGCTTGTCGGCAAAAAGTCCGCAGAGAAATATATTGAATTATTCAATGAAACAGAGAGGATCTATTTATCTTCAGTATCTGCAGACGATGCTTACGATATCTTCAGCAAAGCTTTCGGCCTTTATGCACAAGGGATATTCGACCAGCCTGTAAGTTCTTTGGATATTAACGATGTGAGGGTTTTCGATTACGATTCTTTCAGCGATCCGATAGTTATTGAGGGTGCGAAGGAATTCGCAAAGGCGTTCTTCAAATACATAGTAGATCACGGGATAAAGATCGAGCAGGACAGCAAAGATCCTCATAAGGCAACTCTTAAGGGTTTTGCGCCTTCGAAAAAGGAGATGCTCGATTACCTCTCAAGCGATGACTGCGTGAAAGCGGATTATCTGGTCCGGATCCGGCTGACCAGCGTATCAAGAAGAGATGTTCAGGGCGAGACGTTAAGAAGCACCATAGATGCCGGATACTATACGGAACTTGCCAAGAGGATCCCTGACATGACGCCTGAGGAATATGAGGTCGAGCTGATGATCGCTACAGGAACGATCATTGATACCGGTGAGAATTTCGATACTCTGGTTTTCATAAGCAACGGCGGAAAAGCTCTGTCTGTTTCTTCAAAAGAACTCGAAGATGCATTTGACTATACTTCCGAGCAGGTATTCAGATGCCGCGAAGAACTCTTGAAGTCATTGCTGGCCTCAGGTGAGATGCCTAAAGAGAAATACGATGTTTATATGGCTGCGCTTGAGAGAGATAAATATGTTGAGTCAGGCGGCAGTGTTCCGGAGTATGAATTCTTAAGAAGAGTCGAATGGGAAGGCACTGAGAAGTGCAAGAACCAGTCTGCCACGGTAGAAGAATACCTGCCGAATTTCTCTGACGGACAGATCGTATACGGTTTCTCCGATTACGATAATGACGGTAAACACATGGAGTATTCCAAGGAGCCGGGCTGGCTTAATACTGCCGGTTACAACATCGATGGTGACAAAGTAACCATAATCCTGAAGTTCGACCATAAATTCAAGAAGGGCACTAAGCTGATACTGGACTGGTATATTGACGGAGAGTCCATAAGAGATTCCCAGACCATTACCGTAGAAGAAGACGGAACGGTCGAGTTCGAATTCACGGTAACCGGAGTAAGTGTAAAAAAATACGGCAAACTGGAGCTGCGTTTGTGGGAAGAAGACCATAACCACGTAATATCTTATGTTCAGTTATTCTATTGATATATAAAAAACAGGATCAAAGGGGAATTAGGGATGAAGATCAATAAGAACGGAATAAGTTCACTTATTCTTGCTGCGGCTATTCTGATGACGGCACTTTTGCCTATGGGCTGCAGCTCAAAAGAAGCAAAGATTAAGGCTCAGCTTAACGACCTGGCGGAGACGTTCATTGCCGATTTTGCTTCGGGCGACAAAGATAAGATGGAAGATCTTGTTGAAGGACGCTTCGACTATCAGATCTCTTATGCCAAGCAGAGTAAGATCCTGCTTAAGATAGCTTCGAAAACTGAGATCGATGAGATAGTCAGTTTTGAAGTGGATCAGAAAGAAGGCAAAGCAAGGCTCCGCACCAAACTCTCTTATATCGATATCTATGAGTTCGGCAAAGATAAAGAGAACAGGAATATTTCCATAGAAGAATGCATGGCAAATGTCGATACCTACAAGAACAGGAGCACGACAAATTACACATTCAATTTCGTTCTTGACGATGACGGCAACTGGAAGATCAGGAATGTTGCTGCCGAGAGATACGAAGAGCTTTTTAATCACCAGTACGTCCTGTCAGTGATCGCACTGTCCAAAGAACAGGCAAAGCAGGAATGCAAGAGCGTCTTCGAGAAGCTTGCCAGAGGCGAATTCAACCAGCTGATGTTTACTTATGACATCAATGAGATGGGTGCTTTCAACACCTGGGGAAGAAGCGAGCAGAGTATAAATGATGCTATGTCCGAATTCGCGAAATCTTATTTCTCATTCATTGTGGAACACGGCATTACGGTCGAGGAGACTGATAATCCCCTGCAATATAAGATTACGGGATATGTGCCCTCGAAGGATGCATTGCTCAGTTACTTTGCAAGTGACGAATATGCCATTGAAAGCAGCATGGCAACCATAAGGGCAGAGCTTGCCAAGAACGACACCAAGAGACAGGAAGTCTGGGATAACTATATTGCCGGAACATACTACGATCTTGCAAAGCAGATCCCGAACCTGCTGGGTGAAGAATTCAGCGTTATCTTCAAGGTAAAAGCAGGAGACGACAATGTTGTTATCGCTGCGGACGGTCCGCTCTTCACTATAACTACAGACGATATTTTCGCTTGCCCCAAATACGAATACGCACAGGGGCAGGCAGCCCGCAAGAAGGCCATTCAGGCTCTCTTTGATGCCGGTGAACTTACCAGGGCACAGTACGACATGTATATGTCCGAGTTCAGAAATGACGGCGGCAATTATCCCGGCAGAGATACCGGTAACGAGAATGCTTCTACCGGCACGACATCCTGGAAGGGCTCTTCCGAATTTCCGAATCAGGCCGTAAAAGTCAAGGAGGAGACTCCTGAATGGTCTGAAGGAAAGATAATCTACGGCACATCGGATCCCGACAAAAACGGCATCAGCATGCTTTACAGCAAGCAGCCCGGCTGGCTTAATACGGCAGGATACAATCTGTCAGAAACCGGCATTACAGTTATGGTCAAATACGACAAGAAGTTTGCCAAGGGAACAGAGCTCGAATTCGACTGGGATATAAACGGAAGCACGCAGCAGTATGCCGTTCCTTTTGTTGTTCCTGAGGACGGTGCAGATGAGTTTTTCTTCACCATTCCGGCTAAGCTCGTGTCGGCAGGAGACACTGCCGAGTTCAGATTATGGGAGAAGGGTCATGCGCACGTTATCGCGTATGTAAAACTTACCAAAACATAAAACTGATGAAGGCGTATGATTTTCGCTAATAAGCAAAAGATTTTCTGTTTTCGCGCGCGTTAAGCAAGAATATAATAATCCAATAAGATTTATATGTATCCGGAGGAATTCCCATGGCCAAGGAAATGATCCTCGTCCTCGATTTCGGAGGACAGTATAACCAGTTGATCGCAAGAAGAGTCAGAGAGCTCTCGGTCTACAGTGAAGTAAGACCTTACACGATGAGCATCGACGAGATCAAGGATCTCAATCCTTCCGGAATCATCCTCACAGGCGGTCCTTCCACGGTTTACGAAGACGACGCGCCCAAGTGCTCACCCGAGCTCTTTAAGCTCGGCATCCCGGTACTCGGTATCTGCTACGGCGCACAGCTCATGAATTACCTCCTGGGCGGCGAAGTAAAGTCCGCACCCGTCAGAGAATACGGCCACACCGACGTTAATATCGATACGGAAGCAAAGCTCTTCAAAGGCGTTCTGCCCAAGACAGTCTGCTGGATGAGCCACACTGTTTATATCGCAAAACCCGCTCCCGGATTCAAGATCACTGCACATACTGAGGTTTGCCCTGTTGCAGCTGCAGAGAATGTGGAAGAGAATCTCTATTGCGTACAGTTCCACCCGGAAGTTGTTCATACAGTCGAAGGCACAACGATGCTCGCAAACTTCGTTAAGGACGTCTGCAATTGCAAGTGCGACTGGAAGATGGATTCATTTGTTGAGACATCAATTAAGGAGATCCGCGAAAAGGTTGGCACAGGCAAAGTCCTCTGCGCTCTTTCAGGCGGCGTAGATTCATCCGTTGCCGCAGTTCTCCTTTCAAAGGCAGTAGGCAAGCAGCTCACATGCGTATTCGTAGACCACGGTCTTCTCCGTAAGAACGAAGGTGACGAGGTAGAAGCGGTATTCGGACCTGAAGGTCCTTACGATCTTAACTTCATCAGAGTAAACGCTCAGGAGCGTTTCTATTCAAAGCTCGCAGGCGTTTCCGATCCTGAGACAAAGCGTAAGATCATCGGTGAGGAATTCATCAGAGTATTCGAAGAAGAAGCAAAGAAGGTCGGCGCTGTCGACTTCCTCGTACAGGGCACTATCTATCCTGACGTAATCGAATCAGGTCTCGGCAAGAGCGCCGTTATCAAGTCACACCACAACGTAGGCGGACTTCCTGACTGCGTTGATTTCAAGGAGATCATCGAACCCTTAAGACTCCTGTTCAAGGACGAAGTAAGAAAGGCAGGTCTTGAGCTCGGCATTCCCGAAAACCTTGTATTCCGTCAGCCGTTCCCGGGTCCCGGTCTTGCTATCCGTATCATCGGCGAAGTTACAGCTGAGAAGGTTAAGCTCGTTCAGGATGCAGACGCGATCTTCAGAAGAGAGATGCAGCTCGCAGGCTTCGACAAGTACGCTAACCAGTATTTTGTAGCACTCACAAATATGCGTTCCGTAGGCTGCATGGGCGACGAGAGAACATACGATTACGCATGTCTCCTCCGCGCAGTTACGACCACAGACTTCATGACAGCTGAAGCTGCAGAGCTTCCCTGGTCACTTATCAACAAGGTAACGAACAGGATCGTAAACGAAGTAAAGGGCATCAGCCGCGTCTTCTACGACTGCACGGGCAAACCGCCGTCAACGATCGAGCTTGAATAATCTACAAACCCTGGAAATGCCCTAAAATAGGGCATTTCATTTTTTAAAGCCACCAAAAAGCCACTAAATTTCGAACTCATATATTTTGGAGACAGTAGCAGAACCATATTCAATTAATGGATCTGTAGCATAAAAAGTTATCAAGAGAACTTTACCCGGATGATATAATTATCTTGTCTGAGGGAGTGATCCCTTAGTCGGGAAAATCAGCAGAACAAACGACAAAGTAAGATTGATTGAATATGAACAATACCAAATGGAATGAGAAGAAAAAATGAGAGTGATAATAGAAACAGAAAGATTGATTAT
>CACZGS010000012.1 GCA_902780785.1 Oscillospiraceae bacterium
AATCATATTCATTCCCAGAAAATATGTCTTTTTTATTGGTGTCATTATACTTAACCATATATAGAAAATTATGCGGATGAACTAGCAAAAATAGAACATTTAAAATAGGAGAGACAACAAAGGAAGAATTTTACACAACGGTGAGACGCAAATGCCCGATGGTCGTTACAGATTCAAGTACACTGATTCGACTGGCAAAGTTCGAGCTGTATATAGTTATAGACTAGATCGACACGAAAGAATGCCCAAGGATCCCAAAAAGCGTGGACCTTCGATAAGGGAACTTGAACACCAGGTTCAAGCGGATTTGTTCGATAAAATTATACCTTGTGGCGGCAATCTGACTGTTCTGGAATTAGCCGAGAAGTATATAGCGACTAAGACCAATGTCAGATACACCACCCGAAAAGGATACAAGACCGTTATCAACATCCTTAAGAAAGATGAGTTTGGGAGTTTAAGAATCGATAAGGTTCGGCAATCTGATGCAAAACTGTGGCTTATCAAACTTCAACAGCGAGATGGTAGAGGATACAGTTCTATTCATTCTATAAGAGGCGTTTTAAGACCAGCATTTCAATTGGCGGTTGATGATGACTATATCCGAAAGAACCCATTCAGTTTTCAAGTCGTCGAAGTCATTGTTAATAATAGTGTAAGAAGAGAAGCTATTAGCCGTGATGTTGAGCGTAAGTTCTTAAAATTCGTCAAAGAGGATCCGCATTTCAGTCAGTTCTACGAAGGAGTATATATCCTTTTTAAGACAGGGATGAGAATCTCTGAGTTTTGCGGATTGACAATAACCGATATTGACTTCGAAGAACACTCAATCAATATCGACCATCAACTTATGTATAAAGGATCTAACGGTTTCTATATTCAAAAGACCAAGACCGAATGTGGTACTAGAGTCATCCCTATGACACCAGACGTTGAAGAGTGTTTCAGAAAAATCATCGAGAATAGGAATCCACCCAAAAACGAACCTATTATTGATGGTAAAACTGGGTTTCTTTACTTCGATTCAAACGGTAAGGTAATGTATTCACTGCATTGGGAAAAGCGATTCCAACACATCAGGGATAAATACAACAGCATATATAAAGTTCCTCTTCCAGTGATTACTCCTCATGTTTGCAGACACACATATTGCTCGAACATGGCAAAATCAGGAATGAATCCTAAGACTTTGCAGTATCTTATGGGACACGCCGATATCAGCGTCACTCTAAATACCTATACTCATGTCAGTTTTGAAGATGTCCGAGCAGAAGTTACTCAACTTGGTATTGTGTAAAATCGCACGAAATAGTTTAATGGTATTTGGTTTAACGACTTATGTACCCGATACGTATAAAAACCGCGGGTTCAAAACTCAAAATTTGAACCCGTTTTTGAACCTTTTTCGGAATATGATAAGTGAAAATACACTACGATAAGTGATTTTTGCTGAATTAAAAAAAGCCGTATAAACCCAATAAAATCAAGTATTTCGTAGTAAAACGTCACGAATCGTAATTATGATAAAAGTATTATTTGTATGTCACGGCAACATCTGCCGCTCAACAATGGCGCAGTCCATGTTCCAGGATATGGTCAATAAAAAAGGGCTCTCGGACCGCTTTGAGATCGACTCTGCCGCAACGAGCCGCGAGGAGATCGGCAACGGCCCTCACTACGGAACCGTCAGCAAGCTCCGCTCCGTCGGCATTCCCGTGATCCCTCACCGCGCACGCCAGATGACACGCGCCGACTATGAGCATTACGATTACCTGATCGGCATGGATTCTTACAACATCTCCAACATGACGCGCCTTGCAGGCGGCGATCCCGACGGCAAGATCTACCAGCTCCTGACCTTTGCCGGAAGCAGCCGCAGCATCGCGGATCCCTGGTATACCGATAATTTCGATGAGACATATGACGACCTGGTTGAGGGCCTTAACGCCTTCATGCGGTTCCTTGTCAAAAAGGGCATCTGATATAATTCGCTTATGATACTTGTTTACTGGCTCGTTTTAGTTAATCTCGCTGCCTTCATCCTGTACGGCTACGATAAGTCGTGCGCGAAAAAGAACAAGCGCCGTATACCCGAGAAGACCCTTCTCTTCTGGGCCTGGATCGGAGGCTCTGTCGGCGCCTTCCTGGGCATGAGATTCTTCCACCATAAAACGCTGAAGGCAAAGTTCTTCGTAGTTCCCGTCCTGATGGTCGTGGAGATAATCATCTGCGTCATCTGCCTCTATCAGAACTACCACCTTGTCACGACTGATTACGAGGTCGATCTTGGCATTCCTTCCGAAGTCACCATCGTTCAGGTATCCGACCTTCACAACCAGTTCTTCGGAATCAATCAGTCAACTCTGCTCAAGCGCATCAAGGAAGCTGACCCTGACATCATCTTCATCACAGGCGACGTCGTCGATAAGACGCATACTAATTTCGCGATCTCAGAAGACTTCATCGAAGGTGCAGTAAAGATTGCGCCCGTCTATTACATTACGGGCAATCACGAGGTGTGGATCGGCGATAAGAAGATGTCTCCTTTCTACGAGAAGATGCGCTCTCTGGGCGTCATCTTCCTTGACGACACATATGTTGATATGGGCGATTATATTCTTGCCGGCATCGGCGACAGCTCACTTACTTCGTTCGTGGCTTATCCGCCTTTCGACGATTCGAAGCCGGTCGTTATGCTCGCGCACGAGCCGCAGTTCTCTGAGCTCTATAAGAAGCTCGGTGCCGACCTCGTCTTAACCGGTCATTACCACGGCGGACAGATAATAATTCCGGGCGTTGGCGGCTTCGTCTCACCCGAATACGAGATCTTCCCCAAGATGTATGAAGGATGCAACGACATCGACGGCATGCAGCTGGTCATCTCCAGAGGCCTCGGCAACAGTGTCCTGCCCGTTCGAATCAACAACTATCCTGAATTGGTGGTAGTGAAGGTTCGCTGAGATAAGCTCGGACATTGAAAGCCCAAAATTCACTACAAAAGTCATGCAGCGCCGTACTTTTGTAGTGAAAAACAGATCAACATCCCCGTTTTTCACGATTTTTGTCACGCACTGCATGAATTTTTGCGTGAATTTTTGAGTGTATTTATTTCTGTTCGGCAAATGTTCGGCCATGCCGAACAAATGCCGAACAGATTGAGCTGATTGAGCAAAACGCCTGTCCCCGTTGCGCCCCATATCTCCGACATGTTAAAATTTCTTTATGAATTACGCCAGAACAGTCGCAACTGAATATGGTCTTGTAAGAGGCATCGTCAAGGACGGGTGTCATGAATATCTCGGCATCCCTTACGCAGCGCCTCCGGTGGGCGATCTGGCATTTAAGCATCCTATCCCTCCCGAACCCTGGAACGGCATTCTGGACGCTGTCAGAGGCCCTATAAGCCCTGTTCAGGGCACAGGCCGCTCCACCATCGAACTAGACGGCAGGGACTGCCTGTACTTAAACGTCTTCGTACCTGAAGACATTGAGCCCGGTGCGCCCGTTATGGTGTGGTTCTATGGCGGATCTTATGCCAACGGCGGTGTCGGCCGCATGAGCGAGGACTCCGATGAGCTCTCCTACGACATGGCGAGGATCGCCAGAGAAACAAAAACTGTCTGCGTTAACTTCAACTACCGTCTGAATCTTGAAGGCTTTTTGAACCTTCATTTCCTGGATAAGAATTTCGATCAAAACAACGGTCTTTTCGATCAGATCCTGGCATTAAAATTCGTCCGCAATAACATCCACCGCTTCGGCGGAAACGCTGATAACATCACGATCTTCGGACAGAGCGCGGGTGCCGCGTGCATGCTCGTTCTGATGGGCAATAAGGAGACTTCAGGCCTGTTCGACAAGGCTATCGTCCAGTCGGCGTGCGTCGATTCTTTCTGGACCGAGAAGCAGAGCCAGCGCCTCACCTACAAGTATCTTAAGTTCCTGGACGTCAGTCCCTCCGAACTGGGCCGCCTCAAAGACATTTCCATCGATAAGGTCCACGAGGCAAACCGCCTGCTCAAAAAGCTCGTCCTCCGCGACGGCAATTCAAACTGCTGTTTCTCGCCCGTTATCGACGGTGTCACCATTCCTGACAGGCCCGGTGAGATGGCAAAAAAGTTTTCGAAGCCTGTCCTGATCGGCACGACAAGCCAAGAGGGCGACCTGTTCGTCAAGAATATTCCGAATATCGCACTCCCGCTCGCCGCTTTCTGGTTCAAGTTTAAGTTCAAGCCCGGAAAAGGCGCGCACCGCTTCATGGCAGACGACTTTACCGCGACGTTCTACAGGGAGCCTGCGTACGACATTGCGCGCAACATGGCGGGCGACGCGTGGGTCTACGAATACCGTTACCAGACGCCCAACATGCTTAAAGCGCAGTCCGGCTGCTGCCACGCATGTGAGCTGCCGCTGCTGTTCGGCAAGTCCAACGCATATATCAACATCGACGATCCCGTCTCCCAGCGCGTCGGCGAAAAGCTCCGCGAGATCTGGGGCGAATTTGCCTGGAACGGATCCCTCTCATGGAAGAAATTCAAGGTCGACGGAGAGGTAAAGGGCATCGACTGAGGACGCGATCCCAACCCCAAAAATGCATTAATAGAGCGGTTTAACATTGTTAAAACCGCTTTTTTCGACACTTACGCCGCAAAGTGTAGGTTACAACCCTATTCCCCTCTAGTATAATGGGTTTATTGAGAAATCCCTCACGGAGGACAGATATGGTTGTATCAACAAAAGGACGCTACGCGCTGCGCGTAATGATCGACATCGCTAAGTATGGCAAAGACGCTTATGTAACTTTAAGCGGCATCGCTGAGAGACAGCACCTCTCGGAGAAGTACCTGGAGTCGATAATCAAGATGCTCGTGCAGAACGGTCTGGTCAAGGGCCTCCGCGGCAAGAATGGCGGCTACAAGCTCTCCCGTGATGCCAAGGATATAACTGCGTGGGACGTCATCTCTGTTACCGAGAACGATTTCTACGTTGTTGCATGCATGGATCCGAAGGCGCCGAAGTGCGACAGGATCAATTCATGCGTAACGCTTCCTATGTGGAAGGATTTCAGCGAGACAATGGAGAACTTCTTCAAGAAGTACACGATCGCAGAGCTCGCCGAGAAAGAACAAGAATAAAGAACATTACCCGGTCGTTTTAGATATGAAAAAGGCGCTTCGTGATGAGCGCCTTTCATTTTGCCTGTTATTATTTCCGTTTACCGGAAAGACCCTTACAGTCCTCTCTCCTTCAAGCCCTGGACGAGGCTTACATAGAACTCTCTTATGTCGAAGCCGTCAATGTTCTCGCGGTTTAAGTCGATCATGTCGGCGTGCGAGATGCCGCGAAGACCGCGGTTGGTAAGGAATTTATAGTTGGGGCCCCACTGGAAGGATTCTTCGCCGACAAGGCCGTCGTTATAACCGTCGAAATGCTTGACGAAGTGATAGCTCATGTTCAAAGGGAACCTGCCGTTTACGGCGTGGTTCAGTTTAGAGCCGAAGCTCTGGGTGAAGATGTTGTCGAACTGGTATGCCATCGGCTCCATCTCTTTGTTGAGCTGCTCAACGCCTGCTTTTGTCAGATCGGTAACTGCCTTGATGAAGTCCGGATTGTTGTCGCCGGCGAGCTTCGCGCCCTTGTTATATGCGGCAGCTACGGTATTGCGAAGCTTCTCGGGAGCCTTGTTCATGAGGTATTCCGCGAATTCGCAGCCGTGGTGCGGCGTGTTGATCGTTGTAAGCGAAGCGACGTAAGGCGCCATGCCGAGCATTGAGACGCAGTATCTTGAATCAAGGCCGCCCTTACTGTGGGCGATGATGTTGACCTTCTCAGCGCCTGTCTCTTCAAGGCACTTCACGATGGCCTTCTTAAGCTGCATTGCGCATGTGTGGACGTCACCTGCGGATTCCTGGCCGCCGTAGTAGATCACAGCGCCGTTCTTGATGAGCTCGGCGGGTACACGGCCCCAGTAATTCAGGTGTTCGGAGTCACGGAAGAAAACACCGTGGACCATGAGGATAGGATACTTGGTCTTGCAGACCTGCAGAGCCTTTCTCTCTTCATTTCTCCAGTAGCGCTGGCTCTCTTCACGGACTTCGCGTCCTGCGATCTTTACGATTACCGAGAGCGCGAAAAGATTGGCGATCGGGATCATGCCGCAGAATATACCGATAAGCCTCATCCTGATGCCGATCTGCTTTGATGTCAGATAGACGAAGATGATGCCGATCCAGAAATAGAGGTTCAAAAGGCCTAACGTGACGCACGCATATGTGATTATCGCGGGCCACCCCAGCTGCTCGTGGAAGAAAAGCGATGCGATGAATACCGGTACCACAACAAGCAGCGTGAACGGGAATACCGACAATATGGTGTTGCCGTAGGAACAGACCTTAAGCCTGAATCCCGCAATGCCCTTGGCGTAAAAACCCGGCAGGATGAATGCCAGCACAGCCAAAGCTACTGTCAGTGCTATGAACCAGTAGCTGAACTGATATAGAAATGTGGACAGGCATGCTGCGGTAATGAAGATGCCGTCTAATACTTTTATCGCAGGTCTCTCTTTAAACATTCAAGAGTCACCTCTTTTTCGAAATATATAGATGATTACCAGGTTGCGGAGTCGCCGTAGTTATACTCGTTCTTGCCGGTGTCATTGCCACCGCCGCCGCCGGTACGCTCCTGGTTGCCTCGGTTCTGGATGTCGCGGATCCTGTCGGCAGGAGACTTGGTCGGCTCGGGCTGACCATCTAAAGGTTTGTCGCCGCCGCCACCGCCGTCACCGTCACCGGGCGTAGGCGTAGGCGTGCCCGTTCCTTCACCGCCGGGTGTAGGTGTGGGCGTACCTGTTCCTTCACCGCTAGGTGTCGGTGTAGGTGTGCCTTGATCACCACCGGGTGTCGGTGTGGGTGTTCCTGTTTCTCCGACACCGGTGGGCGTAGGTGTGTTCTGATCACCGCCGGGTGTGGGCGTAGGTGTCTCACCGCCAAGGGTAGGTGTAGGACTGCTGGAAATAGAAGGCGTAGGTGACGTCTCACCGCCCGGTGTGGGTGTCGGTGTTGCCGAAGGAGTAGGTAAGCCATTATCTGACGGTGTAGGCGTAGGTGAAGGCGAAGGTGTCTCAGTTGCATCGCCGTCCGGCTTGGATGTCGGTGTGGGCGTCGGTGTACCGCCTTCAGGATCAGGTGTAGGAGTAGGAGACGGCGTCGGTGTAGGCGTCGGATCCGGATTCTCGTACTGGTTCTTGAGCTCTTCTATGAAGTTGTTGATCTCGTTATAGAGCTTCTGGGCAGCATAGTAGTGACCGTCGTTATTCGGGGTCGCGCAGTCCTTCTCTGAGAGGATGGACTTGGCTGTCTCGCAGATCTCGATAGTCTCCTTATAGTTATCCTTATTGATCTTCTTTATATCGATAGGCTTAACGTAAGAAAGTGCGTAGTTTACTCTGATCTTGCAGTCGTAGGGATCGCCGGGCTTAACGTTTAAAGCGGACTGGTATTCCTGCTTAGCCTTCTGGTAATCACCCAGCTGGAAGTAGACATTACCTCTGTTGAAGTGGTTGATATAAGGCTGCGTGAAGCCTAAGAAACCTAATTCGTTCTGCTGGTAAACGCCGGCACCGTATCTCTCGATGAGCTTTCTGTTGCCATAGTAATTCAGCACTAAGATTCCGAGGAGAAGTGCCGTAACGAGCCAGACTGCAATTGCTATCTTCTTAGCCATACGTTATGTCCTCCTCTTAACGCTTATGAACTCATAAGCAACAAGCACTGCGAGCGGGATAACGAACCAGAAGTAAACGTCGGCATAGCCGTACTCCGTTGTCTCTTCTGTTTCCGCGTCAAGAAGCTGCATGATCTTAGCCAGGTTCTCATCAAGGTCTTCTGACTCATCCATGTGAATGTATTCAAGGCCGAGATCGAGTGATAAGGACTTGAGGTTCTTAATGTCGATCTTGGAGACTGCAGGCTTATAAGGGTAATCTCTCTTGTCCTCAACGAGAACGGTCTCATTGTGGAGCTCGTCGAAATAGTGCATCTGGCCGCCCTTTTCAGTGCCGTAGCCCATGATGGCGCCGCCTTCGATGCCGTCTGCGATATCGGAGAAATTATCGAGTCTGTGGTCGTCGGTATTTTCGCCGTCTGTAAGGAAGAATACGACAACGTGGCCGTCGTTCAAGAGCTTCGCGTCGTTGATCATCTGGCCGAGAAGATTCTTGCAGCAGTTGATGTTAGTACCTGTTGCGTGATAGTCGACGAGAGGATAGATCGCATCAACGGAATCCTTGATGTACTTGCTGTCGTCCGTGAACGGGCAGATAAGGTTCGCATCGTTGTTGAAGTCGATGATGCAGAACTTCGCGCCGACCAGGTTCTTCGTGATGTATTCGATATCGGCCTTCGCAGCATCCATACGGGTGTTCTTGCCGTCTTCGCCGTCGTAGTCTTCGGCCATCATGGAGAGTGTGTCGTCGAGAACGATGATGCAGTAGCAGTTGAGCTTCTGTCTTATTACCTTGATCTCGTCAGAGATGTACATCGGTCTTAAGTTGATCGCGAAAAGAAGGATGACTATGAGCACCTGACGGACGTAAGGCATTACGCCCTTCCTCTTGATCGCGAGGAGCGCTACACAGATTATTGCCATCAGCCAGATGGGGATTATCGGATTGAATGTAATATTACTGCCCATCTGATCACACTTTCAAAATGAATGCACACAGGAGCATGAGGGATATCGAGAGCAGCAAGAGCCTGAACGTTGCTTCAGGGATCTCGTTCTCGATGATCTCATACTGGGTGTCATCCAATGTTGCCATTTGTTTTCTCAAGTTAGCAACGATGTCTTCTACAACGTCACTGTCTTCGCCATACCAGAAGGTACCGCCGGTGCTCTCGACAGTCTCCTTCATCATCTTGCGGTCTTCATCTCTCATCATCTCAGTTCCGATGCCGAATACCGTGATGCCTCTTTCCTTAGCCCATTCGCCTGCTTCAGGGAGAGTTACGATCTCTTCCTCACCATCCTTGATCGCGATGTCATTATCGCTCGTAAAGATGATGATCCTCGTACGGTCGGGCTTCTCCTCAACGTCATAGAAATCGAGTACGGCGCCTGCGAGGCCTTCGCCGATGATGGATGAACCTCTCTCAGGCCAGCCTACGAGCGTACCGTTCTCAAGATAAGCCCTTGCTTCCGCATAGTTCGGAGGCGGGATGAGACGGCCGTTATCGACGTCCAGTCTTATGGAGAGGAAGTCCTTGAGCTTCTCGAGCTCACGGATAATGTACTGATAGTCGTTTGTAAGTGGGCAGAGCATGCATGGTGACGTGTTGAAGATAACGATGCCGAACCGCTCGCCGTTTAATTCCTTAACTACTTCCTCGAGCTTGTCGATGAGTGTCGCATTGAGGTTATCTACAGAGCTCGAAATGTCCAGGCAGAGAATGATGTCCCTGTTGTAGTTTGCGAGCTGCTTTGATTCTGTCTTGAACGGGCGCGCCATCAGGAAGCCTGAAAGGACGATGCTCGTGATGATGAGGAAGATCAGGACATACTTCAGGATGTTGTACCAGATGAGTCTCGTCTTGAAGACAGAATGCTTTCTCAAGATCTCAGGCAGGTATGCCTTCTTACCGCCGTTGTATTTCTTCTTCATTCCGAATGTGATGAAGACGGTGATAAGGCAGACAAGTGCAACGCCTGCGCAGATAAATAAAGCTATAGGACTCTTTAATTCCATTCTGCCACCAGTCTCCTTGTCTTCTCCAAAGACGCCTTTACGTCACCTTCAGAAATTTGATCGAACTCCGGCTGATAGTATTCGCCGATGAGCTTTGCAAGGCCCTTATACTCGGTCCTGCTGATCTCGGCAAGCGTAAACTTATCAACCTCGGTTCCCGTTGCTTTATAAACAAATTCTCTTACCACTTTACTCATGCCCTCATAAGCAGGCCTGATCTTCGTGGTGTCTTCGTTGTATTTGATCTCGATCTTATTGATCTTCTCCATGTATTCTGCCTTAAGTCTTGCAAGGTCAGGCTTAACGAATACAGGCTTCGGCGCTTCTACTACGGGCTTCTCCTTCTTCTGTACATCCTTTAAGAGGTTGTACAAGAACATGAGAATGATACCCACGGTGAGCGCTGCAAGAAAGGCTGCCGTAATGATTATCGGAAGCTGTGAGAAATCAAATAATCTTCTGAAATTTACCGTCGTTGGCATAACTCAGTTCACCGTCTTATTCTTCTCTAAGAGTTCCGCGATCTTGCCGTCGACCCTGTTCTGTGTATCGACTTCGACCCACGGAATTCCGTATCTGTTAAGTTTTGCAGTTGCCTGCTTCTCCATCTCCAGCTGGATCTTCTTCTGCTCCCTCTGGATAGCCTTGCTCTGCGAAATGAACGGCGGGATGTACCCTGCGTCGTCGACATTATAGACTTTCTTGCCGAAAATATCCGCATCGCTGACATTTATGAGGAGCACGTCATGTACCATCGTGATCTGGCCCAGGAGGTTATCCTGAAGGTTTAAGATACCCTCAGTATCCGTTACCATTACGACGATCATGCGCCTCTTGATGTTGTGCATGATGTATCTGAGGATGCCGTTGAGATCGGACTTATTGGTAGGTGTCAGGCATTTCGCGTAACCCTCCAAAAGGAACTCGAGATTTAAGAATCCCGTCTTAAAGGGCGATCTCTCCATCTTCTCGTCGTGATAGTAAAGACCTGATACATAGTCGCCGTTGTCGGTAACCATGTAAGCTAATGTGCCGCCCGCCATGAGGGCAACCTCGCCCTTCTCTTCGCCTGCTTTGGTCTCGGCGAGCATTCTCCTGTTGGCATCCATGACCAGCATGATGTTGTGTCTCTTCTCGGCTATGTACTGCCTGATGAGGACCTTCTGCGACCTTGATGTCGCCTTCCAGTCGATATCCTTGATATCATCTCCGGGCACGTACTCACGGAGCTCATCGAAATTCATACTCCTACCCTTGTAGATAGAATTGTATGAACCGTCGAGAACCCTGCTCGTAGCCTTGTCCGTGGCTATCGTCTTATAACGCTTAAGCCCGAACTTAATCTTTGAGACGTAGTCTAGATTCATGGAGTAACGATTGCTCCGACAATTGCATCAATGATCTGTTCTTCCTTGATTCCGTCTGCGATGGCAGCGAAATTAAGCATGATCCTGTGACGCATTACTTCGTGGCGCATTGCCTTAACGTCGTCAGGTGTAACATATGCTCTGCCCTGGATGAGAGCTACTGCCTTGGAGACTTCCATGAACGCGATGGCTGCACGTGTGGAAGAACCCATTGCAACGTAGTCTGCAAGGTTGGCAGAGATGTATCTCTTAGGATCTCTTGTAGCCTGAACGATATCAACGATATACTTCTTGATCGCAGGTGAGATATAGACTCTCTTGCAGAGATCCTGCAGGAACTCGATGTCTTCAATGGTTACAACGGAACCGGAAGCGGTGAATACGTCACCCTCGATCCTGTTCAGGATCTCGACTTCTTCATTTACGTTAGGATATGTGATTACTTCCTTAAGAAGGAATCTGTCCTGCTGAGCCTCGGAAAGCTCGTAAGTACCTTCCTGCTCGATAGGGTTCTGTGTGGCGATAACGATGAATACCGGCGGGAGCTTATATGTCTGGCCGCCGATGCTGATGGATCTCTCCTGCATCGCTTCGAGCATCGCGGACTGGGTCTTTGCGGACGAACGGTTGATCTCGTCGAGCAACAGGAAGTTCGCGTAAACAGGTCCGATCTTTGTCTCGAACGTATTATTTGTCATGTTGAACGTCTGCGTACCGATGATGTCGGAAGGCAGAAGGTCCGGAGTACACTGAACTCTCGAGAAAGATCCGCCTACAGCTTCAGTCATGACCTTAGCGGCAGTGGTCTTTGCGAGACCCGGCACGGACTCAAGGAGAACGTGACCATTGGCGATCATGGAAACGAGGAGTGATACTCCGAGCTGTGACTGACCTACGATCTTGGAATTGTAGTAAGTCCTGATTTTGTTGATGATGGCACCTGATCTGGCAAGCTCATCAACATTGATGTTCATTACGAGTTGTTCAGCCATAAAAACCTCTCATTTTCTGCACGTTTTCTTGTACGGTGGAACCCAAAACTGCCCTCCGCCAAACTACAGCGGTTTGCAGCAACTTCCGGCATTTTGTGTCCCTTACGCACTATACCGTAAAAATATTTTGACTTGCTTATTATACTATCTAAACTGCGTTTTTCTATAAATTTTCTATGAATACTACATTTTTGCGCCTTTTTATGATCCTTCCTGCCCTTATTCCGCGAGCTTGTCCGGTCCCTTTTCCGCATAGATATATCCCATACAAAACCGGTTTTATAACTTATTTACAGATTATGCCCGCGAAATGTTGCACGGCACAAAAAACCGCCGCATGGGTTTGCGGCGGCTGGAGGTAAAGTGCATTCCGGATATTCGGGTGACCGGAAAACATTATTATGAAAAACAAGTTATGATTCTGTTGTAACTACGCTCTCTGCGGGAGCTTCAGCGAGTTCCTCGTCTACTGCGTCATTCAGAGCCTTCTCGATCTCTGCCTGTGCCTTAGCGATCTCGTCTTCAGGTTCAGAAGCCGTTTCCTTCTTGGTCGGCTTTGCAGCAGGCTTAGCCTTTGTCTGCTTGGACTTGATCTCGAAGACAACAGCTGCGAGGAGTACCAAGCCCTTAACGATCTTGATCCAGTTCTGGTCAACACCGATGAGCTGCATGCCCTGGTTGATGACACCGATAAGGGTAGCACCTACTACCATTCCGATGATCGTACCTGAACCGCCGTATGCGGAGACACCGCCGACGATACAAGCTGCGATAGCATCAAGCTCATATTCCTCACCGGCTGTAGAGTTTGCAGCCGAAGCTCTTACTGTAACGATCATGGCTGCGATAACAGTCAGGACTGCCATATTGAGGTAAGCGCAGAACATTACGAGCTTGTTATTGATACCGGAAAGTCTTGCAGATTCTGCATTGCCGCCGACTGTCATGAAGTGACGTCCGATCGTTGTCTTCTCAGTAACGATACCGTAGAGAAGGAGTATGCCGCCGATCCAGAGAACTACTACCGGGAATCCGCCGACGAATGAGAATTCGACAGTGAAGAACATGATAATAGCTGCAAGGAGAACGCACTTGAAAATAGTGAATCCCATGGGATCAGCCTTATAGCCTTTAACGATCTTCTTTTTGCGTGAGAGGAGCGTGGTAAATACTACTGCAGCAGCTATGAGCACACCGATGACAATGCAGGGGATGTTGATCTCGCCCCAGTCTGACTCGAAGAGGTATCCACCGAAGATCTTTTCGAGAGAATCAGGGAAGTTTGTAATAGCCGCATCAGCAGAAGCCTTTGTGAGGTACTGCGTACCGAGACCACGGAATGCCAGATAACCGGCAAGTGTTGCGATCCACGGAGGTATTCTTACGTAAGCGATAAGGAAGCCTAAGAGGGCGCCGTATGCGATACCTACACCGAAAGCGATCAGGATAACGACCGGAGTCGGCAGAGGTGTTGCAAAGATTCTGTTCTCGACCGAGAACAAACCTACGATCGCACCTGCGAAGCAAACGAAGGAACCTACTGAAAGGTCGATGTTACCGCCGGTAAGCATGCACATCAGCATGCCGGCACCTAAGATGAATACGTAAGCGTAACGCTCGATAAGGGAAGTAACGATAGCCGGTTCAAGGATGTTTGTTCCCTTTATAGCGAATCCCAAAATTATGAATAAGATATAGACTCCGAGAAGTACTAATGTCATTACATTCTTCTTGAGAACATTCTTCATGCTGAAATCGTTCATGACTTAGCACCTCCTTCCTCAGTTGTTACGGCTTCTACGGCCGTTTTCTTCTTTTTCTTTGCGCCCTTTCTCTTCATCTGCATAAGGATGTCGAAGAGAACTGCGAAGATAAGTACGATACCCTTAACAACCTTCTGGTAGTTAACAGGTGTAGCTGCGATGTTCATGCCCTGGTTGATAACACCCATCAGGGTAGCACCGATGATAACGCCGCCGATGGAACCCGTTCCGCCGTATGCGGAAGCGCCGCCGATGAAGCAAGCTGCGATAGCGTCCATCTCAAATCCGACACCAACCGTAGGACCTGCTTTCTGGCCTCTTGCGATAACCAGGATGCTGGCGAAACCTGCGAGAACACCCATGAGTGTGTAAGCGCTGAACATAACCTTTCTGGTATCGATACCGGAAAGTCTTGTTGCCTTCTCGTTGCCGCCGACAGCATAGAGGTTGCGGCCCAATGTTGTTTTCGTTGTGATATAAGCGAAAAGAGCAAGGATAAGAGCGATCCAGATGAATGCCGTAGGAATACCTCTGTAACTTGCGAGCTTATATCCGAACCAGAGGATTACCAAAACGATAAGGACAGTCTTAATGATGACAACCAAGAAATTATCGACCTTGTAGCCGTTCTTTACGAGTCTTGCGCGATTGACAAAAGTATAGATAACCAGGCCGAGCGCAAGAAGGACAGTAAATACGACACAAGTCTTATTGAGGGCAACGCCTTCGAATGTTAACTTCGGTCCGACGTTCCTAAAGAAATCCGGAACGTAGCAGGTATCACTTCCGCCAAATACGTTCATGAAATCCTTATTCTCAACGATAACGTCTTTACCCTTCAGGAAGATATTTGCAAGTCCTCTGAATGCGAGCATGCCGACGAGTGTTGCGATGA
Organism: Oscillospiraceae bacterium; assembly: GCA_902780785.1. Lineage (GTDB taxonomy): Bacteria > Bacillota > Clostridia > Saccharofermentanales > Saccharofermentanaceae > Saccharofermentans. The sequence goes on from CACZGS010000012.1 coordinate 14,760, forward strand.
AAGGCGGAACCTTTACGTAAGCGATCCAGTAGCCGTGCCAGAGACCTACGAGAAGACCCATAACGAGCATTACTGCAACAGCAAGAGGCCACGGGAGGTTCTTATCCATGATGATGGCACCGACGCTGCCTGCTAAGCAGACGACAGAACCTACTGAAAGGTCGATATTACCACCGGTTAAGATACAGAGGAGCATACCTGTACCGAGTACGAAAACGTATGCGTTCTGCGAGATCAGTCGGTCGATACTGTCAGGATTCAATGACTGACCGTTTGTGATGAAATAGAAACCTATAACTACCAATACCGTAGCGATAAGCATCATGTATTTTCTTAAGAAATTAATAACTTTATTAGCGCCCATCGTTATGCCTCACTTCCTACGCTTTCAGCGTTAACTGCCTCAGCGTTCTCGGATTCGCCTCTTACACCAACGATGCAAGCCATGATGTTTTCCTGTGTAGCTTCGGAAGCTTTCATCTCACCTACGATCTTTGCCTGGTTCATGATATAGATCCTGTCGCTCATTCCGATAACTTCAGGAAGTTCTGAAGAGATCATGATGACGGACTTACCTGCCTTGGCAAGATCATTGATGATGCAGTAGATCTCATACTTCGCACCTACGTCGATACCTCTTGTAGGTTCGTCGAGAATGAGAACATCAGGATTAGCGAACATCCACTTTGCGAGGAGGACCTTCTGCTGGTTACCGCCGGAGAGATTGCCTACGAGCTGCTCGACAGAAGGTGTCTTCGTTCTGAGCTTCCTGACATATTCCTGGGCAACTTCAGTTTCCTTATCCTGATCGAGGAAGATTCCGCCTGTGCTGACGCCTTCGAGGTTGGCAAGTGTGGTATTCCTCAGGATCGAGTTGGACAGAACGAGTCCGTTGCCCTTACGGTCTTCGGTTACATAAGCAAGACCGGCTTTGATAGCCTGCTTGGGGCTCTTTAATACAGCGGGCTTTCCGCGGAGCCAGAGCTCTCCGGAAATACCGATACCGTAGGATCTTCCGAATACACTCATCGCAAGCTCTGTTCTGCCTGCGCCCATGAGGCCGTAGATACCTACAACTTCGCCTGCACGGACGTTGATCGATACATCGTCAACGACCTTACGCTCAGAGAACTCAGGGTGATAGACAGTCCAGTTTTTGACTTCCATCATGACATCACCGATCTCAACGTCGTGACGCTTCGGGAAACGGTCAGTGATCTCACGGCCTACCATGCCCTTGATGATCCTCGTCTCCGAGATATCATCTGTCTTTGAATCAAGTGTCTCGATCGTAGAACCGTCTCTTACGACCGTGATCTTATCTGCTACATATGAGACTTCGTTGAGCTTGTGGGAGATGATGATCATCGTCATTCCCTGCTCTCTCTGGAGCTTCTTCATGAGGTCAAGAAGTGCTCTTGAATCGGTCTCGTTAAGTGATGAAGTAGGCTCGTCAAGAATAAGGAGTCTGGCATTCTTAGCCAAAGCCTTTGCGATCTCTACGAGCTGCTGCTTACCTGTACCTATATCTTTAATAAGTGTTTTCGAGGAATCAGTAAGACCTACCATCTCAAGATATTTATCTGCTTCCGCATAGGTCTTGTTCCAGTCGATACACCATTTGCTTCCCTGTTCATTACCGAGGAACATATTCTCGCCGATGGTCAGATAAGGGACCAATGCGAGTTCCTGGTGGATGATAACGATTCCCTTTTTCTCGGAATCTTTGATCTTATGAAATTTGCACACTTCACCGTCGTAAACTATGTCGCCTTCATAGGTGCCAAACGGATAAATACCGCTGAGAACGTTCATCAATGTCGATTTACCGGCACCGTTCTCGCCGACCAGCGCGTGGATCTCGCCCTCTTCAACCTTAAGGTTGACGTTGTCGAGAGCCTTAACGCCCGGAAAAGTTTTGGTTATGCTTTTCATTTCAAGCAAAACTTTTGCCATGTGTCGCCTCTTTCGCTAGTAATAATATTTTTTGTTTCTTTGTTTCTTGAGTTTGTTTGTAGAAATGCGTTTTGTTCAAAGAAAAGGTCTTGCCCCCAATATACAGGCGGGGTTTCCCCCGCCTGCATAGGGCATAAGACTGTTTAATTATGCGAGATCAGCTTCTTTGTAGTAGCCGGAATCGATAAGGATTGTCTTGTAGTTGTTGATATCAGCAAATACCGGATCGCAGAGGTAAGAAGGAACCTGCTTAGACTTGTTGTCATATTCGCTGTTTGTCTCAGGTGTCTTACCGTCGAGGATATCGTTAACCATGATAACTGTTCTCTCAGCGAGTGTACGTGTATCCTTGAAGATTGACATTGTCTGCTTACCAGCGAGCATGTTCTTCATGGAAACGATGTCGCAGTCCTGACCTGTGATGATCGGCCACTGACCGTTTCTACCAGCGCTGTTGTAGCTGGAGTCGAGAGCTGTTACAACGCCCTGAGCTGTAGAGTCGTTGGAGCAAAGCCATGCGTCGATGTTCTTGTTAGAGTAGTTACCAATGATACTCTCTGCTCTAGCCTGTGCTGTAGCGGAATCCCACTTAGGTGTAGCAACAGAATCGAAATCTGTCTGACCGGATACGCAAACGAGCTTGCCGGAATCGAGGTAAGGCTTAAGAACGTCCATAGCGCCCTGGAAGAATACGCCGGCATTGTTGTCACCGGGGTCACCAGCTGTGAACTCGATGTTGTAAGGGCCATCTGTAGAATCGAGCTTGAGTGCGTCTCTTACGAACTCACCCTGGATCTGACCAACCTTGTAGTTATCGAATGTAGCATAATAAGAAACATTCTCATTGCTCATAAGGAGACGGTCATAAGCGATAACGGGGATCTTCTTCTTAGCAGCCTTATCAAGAGCCTGTCCGAGTGAAGAAGCTTCAACTGCAGCGATAACGATAACCTTGCTGCCTGTGTTGATCATGTCCTCGATCTGTGAGAGCTGAACGTCAGCCTTATTTCCTGCATACTGAAGGTCAACTTCGTAGCCAGCTGCTTCGAACTTCTCCTTCATGTAAGCACCGTCCTGATTCCATCTCTGAAGGTCCTGTGTAGGCATTGAGATACCAACCTTCTTCTTTCCGGAACCAGCGCAGCCTGTCAATGCAGCACATGCGATTGCAGCGCAGATAATTGTTCCAAGAATTTTCTTAAACATTGAGAAATTCCTCCTATTAGTAGTATCGGCTTTATTGCCACATACAAATTAACATTAGGTATATAGGAGTTGCATATCGGCTTTCTTGATATTTTTGGCAAGTTGTCATAAGGTTCGGCGTGTTTTTAGCACAATTATGTGGTCGATATGTCCAAATTATCCAAATTGTGCTAAATACAACAAAAATGCCACAAAGCTGATTTATGTATGGAAGTTTGATTATATAAAAACGCGCGCGCGTAAATGCTGCCTTTGTGCCTTTGGGACGCCGGCCTTTGCAAAATCACCCAAAAATAAGACGGTGCCTCCCAAGAGACACCGCCGCGTAATAGGATTCTTTATGCTTACTTGTAGATCTCGTCCTTCAGGTGGAAGCCGTTCTTGATGACAGTGCTGTCCAGATTCTCATATGTGACGCCGGTAGGTTCGATCGCAACATAAGGAATGTAATTGGTACCGTCGAAGAAAGTGTCAGTCTCTCCGATGCCATCGCCGTTTGCGAGCTGGACTGCATATTCGGCAGCAAGCTTTGCGAGATCTTCAACGGGCTTATAGACAGTGACGAGCTGCGTGCCTTCGACAAGTCTCTGGCATGCTTCAAGATCAGCGTCCTGGCCGGTAACAAAGATCCTGCCGGCGTAACCGCGCTCAGCCAATGCGTGGATTACTTCGCCTGCGAGGGCATCGTTACCGCACATGATGGCGTCGGCCTGGCTTACTTCATCGAAATTGGCATTGATGAATTCGTAGGCAAGCTCCGGCTTCCAGTTATCGCAGTTGTACTTCAGCGTTATATTCATGTTGTGCTCGGCGCAGACGGCATCAAAGCCTGCCATAACCTGAGGCACGTTGTTGTCGGATTCGGGGCCCATTATCTCGACGATCGTACCGCCGTCGGGAACCCTGTCGCAGACTGCTTTGGCCATTTCGCGGCCGACAGTCTCATTGTTGAAAGAGATATAAAGATCGGCGTTGGCATTCATTACGAGACGGTCATAGCAGATGACCGGAATGCCTTTATTCTTAGCCTCTTTGAGGACATCGGCGAGCTTTACGGCGTCTGCCGTGATTATTACGATCGCATCCACGTCGAGCTCAATAAAGTACTTGATATGAGAGATCTGCTTATCAACATCGCCACCTGCCGACTGGACATTTACATCGGCTCCGAGGTTATTCGCGGTCGATACGAAAACGTCACGGTCTTTGGTCCAGCGCTCGATTACAAAGGAGTCGAAAGACAGGCCGATCAGAAGGTTGTCGGACTTTGTGGTGGGTGTAACTACCTTATTCTCCGGTGTTTTGCAGCCGGTACAGAAAAGGAGCGATAAGACCATTACGGCCGTTAAGATCTTAGTTAAAGCTCTGCGCATTATCTTTTGCCCTCCTTGTACTCAGTCGGAGTAACACCCGTATGCTTTTTGAATATACGTGAGAAATAGTTCGGATCAGAATAACCGACCTCCGAACAGATCTCCTTCATGGACTTGTTCGTGCCTTCAAGAAGTTCTCTTGCTCTGGCAACCCTGACACCTGTCAGATAGTCCGTAAACGTAACGCCCGTCTGCGTCTTGAAGACCTTACTGAAGTAGAACGGGCTGATATCGTACATGCCGGAAAGATCGTCCAGAGAGATATCGTCTTTGTAGTTCTGATCAATATACTTCTTCGCCTTCTCGGCGACGTCTTCGGTCTTTGCGGCGTTGGCTGTGTTGATCATGTTGACGGCGCGCTCGATGTGCGAGAGGAACCAGAGGCGGAGCTCGTCGTAGCTCTTCATCGAATTGATCTCAGGCAGGTACTCGCTTCTGGACATGAAGTGATAGACGTGACCGCCGTTGCCGTATGCCAGACGCTCGCCCCAGAGCACGAATTCCAATACCTTAAGACATATGTCGGACATGGCGCCGCCGGAACTTCTTTCCATCCAGTCGAAGAAGAGATTTGCCTGCTCCTGCGCTCTTGCGACGTCGCCCTGTGCGATAGCATCGAAAAGCTCTTTCTCCGTCTTGAGCGGATAGTCTGTATCGTATTCGCAGCCTTCAGGAAGGTCGACGGATTCTGCTACAGTCTGCTTCGTCTTTACAAGGATCGAGAGTGCTTCGCTGTATGAATCAGCCATATTTTCGAGGGGTTTGACGGGACCGATTCCGATACGGAAATCGATGCCCAGAGCTTCGGATAATTCCTTCTGCGCATTGTTCGCGGAATCGACGATCTTCTGGTATTCCTCAGGCGTCAGAGAGCTCTTCGCGCAGGGGATCAGGACAGGGATCTTGTTGCCCATGACAGAGCCCGTTATGCACTTGAAATTGTCGGAGATAACGAGGAGGACCGTCTCATAATTCTTCTGTGTCTTGACGCTTGCAGGAACTGCGCCGCGCATGTAGCCGCCGGGTTCACGGTCACCGCCTACGATGGCGAGCATAAGTCCGTACTTCTCGTCGATCTCAAGGAGCCTTTTGTATTCTTCGATGTTTTCCTTGAAATGCTCGTGCGACAAAAGGTCCTGGATAAGGCCGTTCTCGATGATGGGAACGATCGAATCGAGCTTCTCCTTGATCTCCAATTCTCTTGAACGCTGCTCCCTAACACGGTCGACTTCTTCCATCGCTTTCTTCAATACAGCAACAATCTGCGACTTGTCGAAGGGCTTGTTGATGTAGTCGATAACGCCTAAGTTCAGGGCCTGCTTCGCATAATCGAACTTGTCATACGCGGAGATGACGACAAAGACGATGTTGGGGTTCGTGCGGCGGATCTCCTTCATTGCATCGATACCGTTAATGCCGGGCATTCTGATATCCATGAATGCGATATCAGGGCGCACCTCATCGGCAAGCTCGATTACTCTTCTTCCGGTCTTTGCTTCGAATGTCTCGAACGTTCCCGGAAATTCCTTATCAACTATGAACTTGAGCGATTCTCTTACGATGCCCTCGTCATCTGCGAGCATGAGCTTATACATTTGTGTCCTCCAACGGTATCTTTATCGTTACGTGTGTTCCTTCATTCTTGCGGCTCTTCATCTCGAAAACTTCCTTGTTGTTGTAGTAAAGATCGAGCCTCGACATAACATTCGTTATTCCAACGCCTCTCGTCTCAGAGGGCTTTTTCTCGTGATTCATGATCTTCTCGATGATCTCTTCGTCGGTTCCTATTCCGTTGTCGCTGACCCTGATGCAGCACATCTTGTCTTCACGGTAGACCGAGAGAGTGACCTTGCCCTCGCCGGGCTCTAAGTCCTTGATGCCGTATTTTATTGAGTTCTCGACCAGCGGCTGGATGATCATGGACGGAACCATTACGTTGAGAAGGCTCTCGTCTATGTCTTTCTCGAAAAGCATCTCGCCGGCATATCTTACGTTCAGGATATACATGTACGAATCAACGAGTTCGATCTCTTCCGAGAGCTTAACTGTCTCGGAACTCTTCTTAACGTTATAACGGAAGAAGTCTGCCATGTTCCTTATGTATTCGACGGTCCTGTCGGCACCTTCCATCATGGCGAGCTGCGCGCCCGCGTTCAGCGTGTTGAACAGGAAGTGCGGGTTGATCTGCGACTGCAGATACTTAAGCTGCGCGTCCTTAAGGTGCGTCTCCATGAGGAGGTTCTTCTCCTTCATCTCACTCTGCGTTATGAGCTGCGTCCTGATACGCGCGATGTAATCCTTGATGGATGCGAGCATCTCGTTAAATGCCCTCGTCACCTTACCTACTTCATCATCGGAATAGACTTCCAAAGGTTCAACGTTCTCAGGCGAACCCTGGGATATCTCGTCGGCCTTTGCCGAGAGCCTTGTAAGAGGTCTCGTGATCGTGCTCGTGAGGATTACGATGAGCAAAACGTTCATGACCGATGCTACCGCAAAGATCAGCATGCTCATGATCTCCGTATATCTGAGTGAATTTACGAGCGCCATATACGTCTCGGAGTTCGTTCTGAACTGCTCGTTGTTGACCGAGTAGATATATGTGTTGAGGTAATCTTTGATCCTGGTACACTCTTCGTACTTTGCAGTATATTCGTCGATCTTACGTCCACGCTTTGCCGTGACCGCTTCGTCTGCCGTCTTGAGGTAGGTGTCGAGCATGTTGCGTATATCACGTTCCGAGAGCTTTATACTGTTGTCGGCAACGTTTGAATTCAGGCTGCGGCTGATGTTCTTCACATCCAAAGAAGATGCGTAATAGAGCTCGAAATCATCGGTACCCTTGGTCTCAAGGAATCCCGTAAGGCCCTGGTGAGTCTTGTTCAAGCTGTCGGAAAGCTCATTGAAACTGATGTTGCTCGAGAATACCGTGTTGATCTTTTCGAGCGCCTGGTTGAGGTTCAAATAAATGAAGATGTTGACGCACATCGCGATCACGGATGTCGCAAGGAATACCGCGACAAGCTTACGGGAGATCTTCATGTTGGCAAAGAAATTAGCCTTCATCCTTATCGACCTCCGGTTTGTAAGACGAGATGTTGCTCTTGCTGATCATGATGTATTTGGAAGTGAAATATTCACTGACCAGACCCGTGTTGTTATATTCGTTAAGCGCGTTCACGCACTGCTTTGCAACGATATTTGCCTCGATCGCGAAAGTGGCATAGACAGAGCCTTTCTCGATGGCCTTAAGGATAGTCTCAGAATCGTAATAAGCAAGGATCCTTGTCTTTCCTACAAGGTTCTTGTCGACGATACACTGGTATACTGATTCGCTGATTCGGTCATTAGGACAGATGATGACATCCGGTATCTGACCCTGCTTGTCGAGCTGGTCCAGAATGTTCATAACATCTTCTTCTGAAGTGAACGGCGTTGACGTATCTACACCGCTCGATGTGAGGACGATATTCCTTCCTTTGAGCGCCTCATTAAGACCCGAGAAGATCATGTCATCGGAGTTGCCCTCATCTTTATCAAGAAGGATCAGAGCCTTCAGAGGATATGCCCTCTTCTCCTCACGGATCTTGGCAAGCTCATTACCGTACTCGGAACCCAGGTCGTAGTTGTTCAGACCGACGAAACTCTTTCTCTGCGATTCGCTGCAGTCGGAAAGTACCGTTACGACCGGAATGCCCGCATCGTTTGCCTTGTTGATAAGCTCAGCAGTCTCAACGGAACTGTCGGCTTCCAAAATGATTCCGTCCACCTTGGAACATATCGCAATATTCAGTCTGTCTGCCTTGGAATAAGAGGTCGAGAGATTCTGTCCCGTCATCTCGACGTAGCAGTCATTCTCCTTGGCATAATCAACGATTTCTTTGTATATGCGGTTCGACAGCTGGCTGTCAGGGTCATCCGCAATATAGGCATAGAGCCTTGAATACTCAGCATGGGCCTCTTCCTGAACTTCGCCCAGACGCTTGATCATGCCTCTGTAGTAAATAAGTCCGGCGACTGTCACGCAAAAAAGAACGAGCACGATGCCCGCCAAGATCGAGACCGCAAGCCTGTTCCTTGAGACTTTCACCTTAGAGACTTTCATGGAGATAATTATACTCTATAGATTTATTGTGCGCATTATATATAGACGGGCGATGTTTGCCACCGCCCGCTATTTGAACGTTATCGTTGGAAAACCGTTACGCTTTAGCGCTTAATCCGCTCCGTCTCCAATCGACGCTTCGCTGTTGTTCAAGTCATCAAACATCTTCTTAACGGAAGGAGCGTTCTTGGTGAGCTTTTTGATGCTCAGGTCTTCTGCCTTGTTGTTGGCAAGTCTTAAGTTGTTCTCAGAAGACATAAGGTTCTTCTTGACCTTCTCCAAATGCTCGATCGTCTTATCGATCTCTTCGATCGCTGTCTGGAACTTCTCGGATGCAAGCCTGTAATTCTTGCCGAATGCATCCTTAAACTCCTGCATGTTGGCCTCAAAATTATAGAGATCAACCTGCTGGTTCCTTACCACGGCAAGTTCCTTCTGATACTGCAGTGAATTCAGTGCCGCATTCCTCAGGAGCGTAATCATGGGGATGAAGAACTGCGGCCTTATTACATACATCTTCTCGTACTTGTAAGAGACATCAACGATGCCGTTGTTGTAAAGCTCATTATCGGCTTCAAGAAGTGAAACGAGTACTGCATACTCGCAGTTTTTCTCTTTCCTGTCCTTGTCGAGCTCTTTGAAGAAATCCTCGTTCTTATGCTTGGATGCAGTAGTATCCATCTCGTTCTTCATCTCGAACATGATAGAAATGAATTCCTGGCCGTCATCAAAATCCCTGAAGATGAAGTCGCCCTTGCTGCCGGTGCCGCTTACTGCATTATCCTTCTCAAAATAAGCATTGGGGAATGCGGTCATACGGAGGCTGTTGAACTGGATCTGGCAGTGCTGTTCCAGGCTCTCGCCGACCATCTTCGTTGACTGGCGCGCCTTGAAATCCTTATACTGCTCGATCTGCTCGTCCTTAAGCTTAAGCTCGGTCTTGTATCTCTCCTCGAGATTCTTTTCCTTAAGTTCACTTTCAGTCTTCTGGTTAGCGAGCTTGCTCTTGAGCTCGATCACGGAGGCATTGATATCAGCAATCTCTTTATCCTTGTCACGGATAGCTTCGTTGACCGCGAGTTTCTTCTCGGAGTCGCCCATGGCAAGCTGGTTCTTGAGCTTCTGGATCTCCATCTCCTTATTCGCGAGCTCCTTGTCCTTATCGGTGAGGGCTTCTGCAAAGGTCTTCTCCTGCTGCATCTGCGCCATCTTAAGGTCGCTCTTGTTCTTATCTTCCAACTCTCTGGCACGCTTATGAAGCTCCTCTTCAAAAGCCTCGTTCCTGACCTGGCTCAAAAGCTCGGCATAGCCGGACTCGTCCACCTGGAAAACTTCTCCGCACTTCGGGCACTTGATCTCATGCATACTGATAATCCTCCCTGTTCAACTTTATGCGTTTATTATATTCCATTCCATGTCCTTTTAGGCGGACAATAAACGGACTAAACGTTATTTAGACTTCGGTTTTGCGGCCAATTTTATAACCATATCCCGTAACCTGTTCCAGCTTGTTGACGCCTCTTTTGCGTGACTATATAATGAACCTAGAAATGAGGTGTTACCGGTCGACGGTTGCCCTCGAAGTTAAGTATTAACCGCCTAAGTTTTCGAGGCTGTGGGCGGTTTATTTATGCTTAGTTTTAATGCAAAGCATGATGACTGTAGCTACCAAAATACTGATTTCGAGCATAACACTCAAGATCTCATAATCGGTCATACAATCACCTCCAATCTCCCGTCAGGGGAAATAGAGGACAACCGCTTACCGTTGGAGGTAACACCTCAAAAAAATGATAATTTACTTGCTTGTTCAAAGCATTAACTTAATGGGACAACAACATATATCTTGCCCGAAAACTAAGAACTCTGTCCTATAAATCGAATTGACAAAAACAACGCCCGGGTTCTCATTCCCCGGGCGTCTTTCTTAGTCATTTTTTCAGATCAATTCGTATGTCTTCTCTTATAGTCGTCTCTGATCTCGGAGAGCATCTCGTCGGAATCAAATGCCTTCTCCATTTCCACGGATGAGCCGCAGGCTCTGGCACAGGAGACCATCTTGGACATGACCTTGTAGTTGAGGGCTGTGCCGGCGCTGTCGCACTCGTATCTGACGGCCCTGCTCCTGTCGACGCCGAACTGGTTTGCAACGCTTACCGCGTCTATGTTCGCGCCAAGGAAGATGAACTCCCAGTGATACTTTTCCTTCTGTCTCTCGACCATCTTCTTTACCTTGTCGTAAGTGTACTGTCTGCTGGAATTTTCCATACCGTCAGTCGTGATGATGAACAGGGTCTTCTCCGGAACATCCTCTTCCCTTGCGTATTTGTGGACGTTGCCGATGTGATGGATCGCGCCTCCGACAGCATCAAGAAGCGCCGTGGAACCTCTTACGAAATATTCCTTTTCCGTGATGGGCTCAACCTTTGCAAGAGGCACTCTGTCATGAAGGACCTCTGTCTCATTGTCGAAGAGGATCGTCGAGATAAGTGCCTCTCCTTCCTCCGTCTTCTGCTTGGCGATCATGGAGTTGTAGCCTCCTATTGTATCCTTCTCAAGTCCGCCCATTGAACCGCTGCGATCTAAGATAAATACGATCTCTGTTAATCCCTTCTTCATTTCCGTATCCTCGCTTTCCGCCGCCTTATCTGCGGCAATCTTTGTTTGTTGTCAGCCTGCCGTTATTCCTTGCGGCTACTGTTGCTTTGTGGCTTCAGTATAGGTGGGATGAAGGGGTCCGGGGTCGCTTTGGAAGCGACATTTTCGGGATGCGAAAACCAAGCAAATCCGCGCATTCACGCTCATTTGCCGTAACAAAACCTTACTTTGGGACGGATGTTGTATAATAATTAAGCATATTACTTGAGGGATGGTAATTAGGGTGATACATGCAAAGAAGGCTGTGGCGCTTATTTTGGCGCTTGCTTTTTCTCTCGGAGCCGCAAGCTGTAAGAAGAAAAAGGAAGATCCGGAAAAGGACTTGAACGCCTGGTTTGATTCAAAGACCATAGACATTGAGCTTCCGTACAACGAGGCTGATTATAACCAGCTCAACTCCAGCTTTGTCGGCATCGTTAAAGACAAGGCCATTGTCCACGTCAATTACTCAAAGCCCTATCCCAATGATTTCGATTATGAACATGATGATCCCTCCCCCTATCAGGGCGACACATTTGAGATATACGATCTCGAAGGAAGGCATCAAAAGACCTACAATCTGAGAAATATCGGCCTCAAGTCGGAAGGTCTGGGTAATATGCAGTGCGAGCCCCGTGTATCAGGCGATTATGTCGTTATCCCTTGGGACTATTTTGACGGTAAGAACGGAACCAGGTTCACGGCCGTTTTTTTCGATCCCGAAGCAGGAAAGGTCATAAATTCATACGAGAAACAGCTGTCATCCGCGTATCTTACGAACTACACGTGTTCCGGCGGATATGGCGTTTTTGCTTTTGGTAAATACGACATCAACTGCATGGATATGGATATCGTGTATGAGGGAAAGCTCTCTAAGACGATCTCTTTCACCAACGCGGACATCAATTGGCAGACGACTTTCCCGATGCTCGATATGGGAGATGCAAAGATCCTTCTTCCCTACATGAAGTCAGCATCAACATCCTGGGGCATCGACGGATATTTCATCATCGACCTGAGGACTGCGACTTACGAGAAGTTCGAGGAAGACTTAAGCTGGCTCTGCAACACGACTACGATATACAACGCTTCTTTTGTCGGAGACACCGGAATGACCATAGCCGATGAAGACGGCCTCAACCTGGTCGATTTTGCCGGAAAGAAGCTCGAAAGGCTCCTTAATTACGACAGATGCAACGCGAACCTGTATCTTTTGAGCAGACTTAAGCTCTACAGCAGCGAGAATGACAGATATGTATTCGGCGGCAGCGTTTACAGGGAGAATTACGTTGACAACGTGAACACGTCGAAGATCATTATCCTGGAAAAGGCCGCTGAGGATCCCAACGCAGGAAAAACTGAGCTCAAGCTCGCGTCTTTTGACCCTCTTGATTACACCACAGCAGAAGCTGTATGCAGGTTCAATCAGGAGAGCACCGAATACCGCGTGATCTTCGATTCCAGATACTATCTCTCGAAGTATAACGACGACAGCAACGAACCGGACTGGAAGGTAAAAGGCTTTAAGTCGGAACAGGCCATGTTCGACCAGATGAAGGTCGATATCCTGGCAGGAGACGGGCCTGACCTCATCATGAACGGATCGTATTTCACGTCATCTTTTGAGGGAATGCTGTTTGCACCTCTGACGGAGGATATCAGTTACGACGGCTGCTTTGATAATGTTTTCGAGGCCTCGAAAATAGCAGGCAACATCTATACCGTACCGCTGTCGTTCCACGTATCGGGAATCGTATGCGACTCGGCATTTATACGCGAGAGGCAGAAGGGCTTTACTTACAGTGAATACAGCAAATTCGTATCTTCGGTATGTAACGGCAAAGACCCGATAACTTATGATCCCATCAATTATTTCCTCTTGAACTACAGCCTGAAGGCTAACGAATATGTTTACGCAGGATACGTGCCTGATTTTAACGAGAAGAAATTCAAGGATCTCGCAACTTTCGTCAACGGAATGGTCCATTATTCAACGCCTGCCGAATATACTGATGAGGTTGTCGTTAATCCGATCAGTGACGACATTCATGCCGTCTTATACACATTCAGCAACACTAATTCGTATTTCTCATTTTTCAATGCCAGAAATACCGACACCGTTGTTCTCGGCCTTCCGGCTGAAGATGCGACAGGACCTTATATCAGCATAATCAACTCGATCGCGGTATCTTCCGCATCGAAGAACAAGGCCGGATGCGTTGCTTTTATTAACCTTCTTCTGTCCGATGAGATGCAGCTAAGTTATGCGGAGTCGGGCTTCAGCATTCCGGTAAACGTTAATGCATATAACGAGTCATCGATGGAACAGCTCAGGCTCTATAATGCTGCGAGAAAGCAGTATACCGAGATGGGCTTTTCCGAAGAAGACCTGCGTAATATGGGGTATGCGACAAACGCAATGCAGAAGGACATCACAAACTTTGAGGATGTCATCCGCTCTGCTGAAGTATCTTACAGATACGATCCGACGGTAGCCTTGATCCTTCGTGAAGAACTGGCTGCGTATTTCGAAGGCCAGAAAACACTGGGCCAATCCATTCCGGTGATCAACAGCAGAGTGCGCACGTATCTGGCCGAGAATAACGGCTGAGCATAAGGGGGATAATATGGAATTTGACGGAAGCCAAGTCCTGATAGGCCGTGGTGCCCAGGCAGATGTTTACAAGTATCAGGGATACGCATATAAGGTCTACAAACCCACGTATCCTGAAGAGTGGATCCGCTTTGAGATCTCGCAGCAGGAAACGGTAGTAAACTTGGGCCTTTGCGACATCCGTTATTATGTCACTTCAGACCCGCACGTTATCCGCATGGATCTGATCGAAGGCATCGAACTCGAGAAGAAAGTCCTTGAAGGTTATCTCGAAGGATTCAATCTGCTCTGTGATGCTTTTCGAAAAGTACATCAGGCGAAGATACCTGCAGAAGGTATCAACATGCCGCGCCTGATAGATGCGGCCGCCCTTTTCCTGACGGATGAAGAGAAGGATAAGATCCTTCCGGTCATCTCACGCCTGTCTGAAAAATACGAGCCATGCGTATGCCATCTGGACATGCATTTCCTTAACATCATGATGCCGAACGACGGCTCTGAATATAAGATCATCGACTGGATGAACGCGAGGATCGCGCCGCCTGTATTTGACTATGCCAGAACTTATGTGATCTTCGATGAATTCTCACAGGAAGGCCTTGCTCTCTATAAACAAGCGATTGCACCAGACATCGGATCCTTAGGCATCACAGATGAAGATTTTAAGGATGCCGTAATGGTTTGCTCGATCCTCAGACACCACGAGAAATAAGTCTTTCCGGCTTAACCCAGGAGCGGCTCGTTATGTTCGTATAAAGCGAGATTTATAGTCATGATCTCGTATACCTGATTCTCGATGAAATACTGCACGATAAGGTCGGTCTTGCTCGACGGCGAGAACGCATATCCGGCGCGGCCCAGGAAGTCCTTTGCCTCATCGATGTTGAGCTTTAATGCAAGAGCAAAAGCAAGTGCTGTTCTCTTCTTCGGAACATAATCCTTGTCTGTCCTGATCTTCGAGAAATGCTTTCTGTCGACATTCGCACGCTTATATACATCGACATCGGTATAACCCTTCTCATCGATAAGACGCAAAAGGCTCTGCGACCATGTCTCCGTAAGGTTCTTCATTACGTCATCAAGCGATCTCTGTTTGGGAACAGCCGCCATTGATGAAGCTGCCGCGTATGCTGCTGCAGCGGGCGCTTCTGCCGCACTGCGCGCTTCCATATGGAATGTGTTACGCTTGCCGCGGACGCCTCTTAAGTGGTCAGCAAATCTTGGTTTTTCCTCATCCTGGGAATACTCTTCCAAAGCCTTTTCTTCAGCATCTTCGCATGCTTCAAAAGCTTCATCTCTTACGGCTCCGAATGCTCCCGCATCCGGTGCCGCGCCGCAAACGGCAGCGCCTGCAAAACCGTATTCTTCATCGAGCCTGTTCTCCACATAATGCTCGTCGATATATTCGTTAATTCCGGCGAATATCCTGCCTGATAATTCGAATGATTCGTTATCGAAAACAACGAGTGTTATATCAAGTTCGTAATCCGCAAGAAAACTGCTGAATACTGATGTCGCGATGATCAGAGCATCTGCTTTGGGGAAGCCGTAAACACCTGTTGAGATAAGAGGAAATGCGATGCTCTCGATGTTAAGTTCGATGGCTTTCTTAAGGCAGTTCTCATAGCATTTTCTGACTATGTCTTTCTCGCCTTTATCACCGCCGTTCCATACGGGTCCGACGGTATGGAAAATGTATTTTGCGTTAAGATCGAATGCGGGCGTTACAGCCACTTCGCCTTCTGCTATCGGGCCTATCTTCTCGCGCTCTTTAAGGAGCTTATCTGCACCTGCAGCCTGATAGACAGCGGCATCGGTTCCTGCCATAAATGTAGGCTCCGGATTAGCCGTGTTTACGATAGCGTCTGCGGTTATTTTTGTAATGTCATTTCGTACGATCTGAAAAGCCATGGTTCACCTTATCCTGAGTTATTCAACGTGACGTTAGTCACTAAAATTTCCTTGACGCATATATTATATCCCACGTCTTCACGATCGTTCAAAATAAGGCATTTTCAAAAGTGACAAACATGTAAGGAATTGGTAAGCAGAATGAATGGAGCGGAATCTTAACTGAATCTATACTGTTAGCGTGAAAGAAAGTACCGGAAACAGCAAACGCAGTAAAGACGGGCTTTTCGCGCACTTTGAAACGTTGAAAGATAATGTTACGCCTCATTCTGCACGAAAAATTGCCTCAATCTTAAGGAAATCTTAAGGTTTTCGACACTTCAATTTAATGAAGTCTGTGTAATAATGTGTCGCGGGGAGAACAAGACTATGGAAACGATCAGAATCATTAATTTCATCATCACAGCGATCTTTGCGGTCTGCTATTCATATCAGTTCCTGTACGTCCCGGTATCACTCTGGTTCCAGGGCCGTGACAAGAGACATATGAAGAATGCAAAAGCAGAAGCTGACAACGAACTTTGCGAGAGACATCTCAAGCGTTACGCAGTGCTCATCAGTGCACGTAATGAAGAGAACGTAATCGGACAGCTCATCGACAGTATCAACAACCAGACATACAAGGGTGAGATCACGACCTTCGTAATGGCGGACAACTGCACCGATAACACATACGGTGTCGCTGTCGACCACGGCGCAGTCGCTTACACAAGAAAATCTGCGAAGTACATCGGCAAGGGTTATGCTATCGAGATGCTCTTGAAGCACATCAAGTACGATTACCCGCTCGGGTTTGACGGATATTTTGTTTTCGATGCAGACAACATCTTATCACCCACATATATCGAGGAAATGCACAAGTGCCATCTCGCAGGAAACGACGCGATCACATCTTACCGCGCTACAAAGAATTACGGCGATAACTGGATCAGCTCAGGCTACGGTCTCTGGTTCCTCCGTGAATCTATGTATCTCAACTATTCACGCTACAGACTCGGTGCTTCTGCCGCTATCTCAGGCACAGGCTTCTTCTTCTCTGACAGCGTACTCGAAGATATCGGCGGCTGGCCGTTCCACCTTCTTACAGAGGATATCGAATTCACGATCAACCGCGTATGCAAGGGCAGAAAGATCGCCTTCTGCAGAAGCGCAGTTTTCTACGACGAGCAGCCTACATCACTTAAGCAGTCCGTAACTCAGCGTATGCGCTGGGCAAGAGGTTATCTCCAGGTCTTCCAGAAGTATGGAAAAGACTTGATCTACGAGATGTTCCACGGTAATTTCTCTGCATTCGACATGACGATGAACATCATGCCGGCATTCATCCTTACCGCCCTCTCGATCTTATGTAACCTCGCTTACGGCATCATCGGCGCGGTCACCGGAAATGACATCATGATCGCAATCTGGTCAATGGGCGAGACTGTATTCAACGCATGCGCCATGCTCTTCGGCCTCGGCGTCATCACACTCATCACAGAGTGGAAGAATATTCACGCAGGAACAGCAAGAAAGCTCTTCTCAGTATTCTCCTTCCCGCTCTTTATGCTCACATATATTCCAATCGCATTTGCAGCCCTCTTCGTTAACCCCGGTTGGAAACCGATTCAGCACAAAGCCACCACATCTTCTCTCAGTGCTGAATTCGCGCAAAGACAAACGAGCAGGAAGATATCTTGATATTAGGAAACGCGGTACCGTAGGGTGCCGCGTTTTTTGTTGCTTTTTCAAGTGTGCGAAAAACTTGTCTTACGACGGGCACCTGCTCCTGCATTTCGCGCAGTCGCCGCAGCAGGATGAACCCTTCTTCTTACGCCGTACCGCAAGTATGACGGCACCGGCAATAACTGCTGCTATTACAGCGATCAGAATGATATCTACAGGCCTCCATGTGATTGCCGCAAGAGTCATCATAAGAGACCTCCCGTGCATAAGAGAACTATGATCCTGAACAGGAAGCAGACGATCCATGCGAGGATGCACTGCCAGAGAACTACTGCGACTGCCCACTTCCAGCCGAGCTCGCGCTTGATCGATGCGATCGCTGCAACGCAGGGCGTGTAAAGGAGGCTGAAGATAAGGAGCGTGCCGGCTTCGAGAACGCCTAAGACTGCGGTGATTCCGCCTTCAGCACCGAAGAGGACTTCGAGTACCGATACGACGCTCTCTTTTGCCATGAATCCGCTGATAAGTGAAGTTACTATACGCCAGTCACCAAGGCCCAGAGGCTGCATTATAGGCGCGATAAATCCTGCGATCAGGGCCATTATGCTCTGATGCGAATCTGTTACGAGATTGAATCTTGTGTCAAAGCTCTGGAGGAACCAGACAACGACAGTCGCGATAAGGATTACGGAGAAGGCCTTCTGGAGGAAGTCCTTTGCCTTTTCCCACATAAGCTGGAGCGTGCTCCTGATGGAAGGAAGCCTGTAGTTAGGAAGCTCCATTACAAACGGTGCAGCTTCGCCCTTGAAGAGGACTTTCTTGTACAGGAATGCTATTAGGATTCCGATCACGATGCTCAAAAGATAAAGGCCCGTCATTATAAGGCCGCCCTTGCCCGGGAAGAATGAACTTACGAAGAATGCGTAGATCGGAAGCTTCGCAGTGCAGCTCATGAAAGGCGTCAGGATGACCGTCATCTTACGGTCTCTGTCGGAAGGCAGTGTTCTCGTCGACATGACTGCAGGAACCGTGCATCCGAAGCCGATAAGAAGCGGCACGATCGAACGGCCGGAAAGGCCTATCTTACGGAGAAGTTTGTCCATGAAGAACGCGATCCTCGCGATGTATCCGCTGTCCTCAAGAAGTGAGAGGAAGAAGAACATTACGACGACGATCGGCAGGAAGCTCAGTACGCTTCCGACGCCCTCGAAAATACCGTCTATTATCAGGCTGTGTATAACATCATTTACGCCCGCTTTTGTGAGCGCTTTCTCAGTGAGATTTGTCAGGATATCGATGCCCTGTTCCAGAAGCCACTGGAGGCCCGCACCGATTACGTTAAACGTAAGGAAGAACACAAGTCCCATTATGAGAATGAAGATCGGGATTGCAGTGAATTTGCCTGTGAGGATCCTGTCGATCCTCTCGGATCTTGCGCGTTCTTTGGACTCTTTGGGCTTTACGACAGCCCTCTTGCAGAGTGACATGATGTAAGAAAACCTCATGTCTGCTACAGCAGCCGAAGGATCAAGTCCTGACTGCTGTTCAAGCTTTACTCGGATGTGCTCCAAGAGATCTTTCTCGTTATCGTCGAGCTGGAGCTTCTCAAGGATCAGGGGGTCGCCTTCCAATGCTTTGCATGCTGCAAATCTTAAAGGCAGACCGCACCTTTCAGCGTTGTCATCGACAATATGCTCGACCGCGTGGATCGAAGAGTGGACGGGACTGCCGTCGGGGCAGAAGTCCTGCTCCAAAGGTTTCTCGCAGTATTTTGCGATATGAAGCGCGTGGGTTATGAGCTCGCCGATACCCTGGTTCTTTGCAGCGGAGATCGGAACGACAGGAACACCCAGGATATGCTCCATTAAGTTGATATCGACTGAGCCGCCGTTGCCGGTAAGCTCGTCCATCATGTTGAGGGCGACGACTACAGGACGGTCAGTCTCAAGAAGCTGCATCGTGAGATACAGATTACGCTCTATGTTTGTTGAATCGACGATGTTGATTATCGCATCGGGCTTGTTATCGAGAACGAAGTCACGGGATACGATCTCCTCCTTGGAATAAGGAGACATCGAATAGATGCCCGGAAGGTCCGTGATCACTGTATTCGGGTGGCCGATTATCGCGCCGTCCTTACGGTCTACCGTAACGCCCGGGAAGTTTCCGACGTGCTGGTTTGAGCCCGTCAGACGGTTAAATAACGTGGTCTTTCCGCTGTTCTGGTTTCCTACGAGCGCGAAGGTCAGAACGTGGTCATCCGGAAGAGGATTCTCTGTCTTCTTGTCGTGGTGGACACCCGGCTCACCGAGATTAGGGTGCGCGACCTTTGATTTACGCTTTTTGGAGTCCTGCGCAGCGATCTCCTCAGTGGCCTTCTTATCGATCTTTGTAACAGCGATCTTGTGCGCGTCATCAAGTCTTAAGGTAAGTTCATAGCCGTGGATGCTGACTTCAACGGGGTCGCCCATCGGAGCAAACTTTACGATCGTTATCTCTGCGCCCGGAATGATGCCCATGTCGAGAAAATGCTGACGCAGCGCACCTTCGCCTCCGACGGTGTTGACTACGCAGCTCTCCCCTGCCTTGAGCTGGCCCAGATTCATGCCTGTTTCCTTAGCTTCGATCACGGAAATATCCTCTTTTCGCGCACCATTATAGTTAGCCGTTGCTAACACGTCAACCGAATTATAGTTAGCAGTTGCTAACTTGTCAATATGTCCCCCTAACATTACGATTTTGTCACCTATTTTCTTAAAAGTAATAAGGTATAATTCTCGGTATGGTTATCAAACTATTGAAAAAATATATATTCGTTATTCTCGCAGTCCTCATCGGGGTCGGCGGGTACTTCTATATCCGTGCCGTCGGAAACGAATACACATATGTCCGCAGGGACTTCGGCACAAATGTTGATAAGGTTACTGACGTTTACGTTTTCGACCCTGAATCGGAAAGAGGAATGGTCGACATCGTAAGCTGGGAAAACAGGGATAAGTACGTTGAGATCAAGCTCAGATCCGTAAATCCCGGCAGGGTCTTCATTATGATCAAAGGCGAGAGATGCCAGACCCTCCTCATCTTCCACGTCCATAAGAACGGCGTTATCACCGCCGACAGGTTTTTCGGTGACTGCTCCGGTGCAAGTGCCGTTATCACCGCGATCCTGATCTATCTTATTGCTCTGGGGATCTATTTCGTCATTAAATTCCGTGAGTCAATGAAGGAGAGCCTTTACAAATACGATAACATCCTCTACATAGGCTTGATCTCATTTGATATCTACCTCATCTACAGCCAGATTTGTGCCCTGGTCAATAAGAACGGCATCAACGGCGCCCTGATGACTTCCGTAAGCGCAGCACAATCGATCGTAATGTTCACGGCTCCGGTGGTCTTCATCGCCACAATATTAGTTACGGTAAGCAACATCCAGCTCATCAGGAAAGAAGGCCGCACCTGGCGCAACATGCTCGGCCTGATCTTAGGCGTTATCCTGGGAATCGGCTGCCTTCTTCCCTATTTTATCTGGTTATGGATGTTCTATACGGATGTCATCGATACGCACTATGAGAGAGGCTTTGGAAGGTTCTTCGAGATGTTCCTCGAAAACACAGTCTCCTCATACGTTTTCTATCTCGAATGCATACTTCTCGGAACGATAATCATTGCCGTTAAGGCTGCAAAGCACATTCCCGCATTTGATAAGGATTACATCATCATTCACGGATGCCAGATCAGAAAAGACGGCACGCTTACAAAGCTTTTGCAGTCACGCGCAGACAGAGCGATCGAGTTCGCCAAGCTTCAGAAGGAAGCGACCGGCAAGGACATTATTTTCGTGCCCTCAGGCGGAAAAGGAAATGACGAGATCATCTCCGAAGGCGAAGCGATCAAGCGTTATCTTCTCGAGAACGGAATAAGCGAAGATAAGATCATAAAAGAGGACGATTCCACGAGCACTGAAGAAAATGTTAAGCTCGCGATGGATAAGATGAGAGACAACTTCGGTTCAGACGGATATAAAGCAGCATTTGCCACAACGAATTATCACGTATTCAGGACCGGCATGCTCGCAGATAAGATGGGCCTTAAGACTGAAGGAATCGGCAGCAGGACCAAAGCATATTTCTGGATAAACGCTTTTGTTAGAGAATTCATTGCAACTGTCGTCAAGGAGAAGAAGACACACATCAAAGTAGCGCTCATCCTCCTTGCAGTAAATGTAATTAGCGTATTGATGTTGTACATTTCAGAAGGTATTCTGTCATAAGTGATCTATAAAAAAGTGAGGTGCTAATCATGGAGAACAAAAAGATCGTAACCGGCGCAAACCCTTATATGCCTTTGTGGGAACACGTTCCGGACGGAGAGCCCAGAGTATTCACATATCAAGGCGAGACCAGGATCTATCTTTACGGTTCTCACGACACAAAGAAGACCGACTACTGCGGTCCCGATTATGTCGTATGGTCAGCACCCGTTGACGATCCCACCAACTGGACATGCCACGGCATCTGCTACACGGCATCCGACGGCGGCGATCTTTATGCACCTGACGTAGTCCAGAAGGGCGACACATTCTACATGTACGCAGCAGAGAACCGCGGTTCTTCGATCATGCTCGTCACATCAAAGTGCCCCTGGGGGCCTTTTACAAATCCCGTCAAGACAGAACTCGGATTCGATCCCGGCATCCTTGTCGATGACGACGGCAGAACATACGCATTCTGGGGCTTCTGCGAATCCCACGCAGGCGAGCTCAACGACGATATGGCAACACTTAAGCCTGAGACAGTAAGACATCACATCATGGGCCACTCAAAGCCTTTCTGGATCAAGGAAGACGACGGCCATGTTAACCCCGTTGACGGCTTCTTCGAAGCATCAAGCCCGCGTAAGATCAACGGCAAATATGTCCTCATCTATTCCAAGCGCTATGAATATCCGAAGCCGGAGAACGGCGTATTCGGAAGCTGCAACGGCTTCCTGTCCTACAAGTGGGCAGACACACCTTTGGGTGACTACCAGCCCGGCGGAGACATCAGCTTCAACGGCGGCGAAGTCATCACAGGACCTGACGGCAACGGCATCATGACATACCAGTGGGGCAACAACCACGGCTCACTCATGAAGGTCAAGGACCAGTGGTATGTCTTCTATCACAGACAGACAGGCTGCAACGAATATTCACGCCAGGCAATGGTCGAACCCGTCGATATCGCAATGGGCAAGGACGGCAAGATCTACATCGGCAAGATCACATATGAGAACGGCGAGCCCGTAAGCTCCGACGTTGTCGAAGCAACATCACAAGGCTTCTATCTCGACGGTCTTGATGCATTCGCTGTTATCTCCGCAGGCTACACATGCCACATGTACGACGGTCTCGGAAAGCCCATGTATCAGGGCAACGCCGAAGGCACGAACGAAGGCGTCAGAGTCGCTCACATCCAGCCTGTTTACGAAGGCGATTCCTCACCTGTCGTAGACATCCAGAGCGGCGCAACGATCGGCTTCAAGTATCTTAACTTCGGCACAGAAGGCGCTTCCAAAGCCGAGCTCACAGGCGACATTCCTGCAGGCTTCAAGATCTCCATCCGCCTCGATTCTTATGACGGAAAAACCGTCTCAACTGCTGAAGTTTCAGAAGATTCCAAGGCTGTTGTTTTCGAGCTCTCCGAAAAGATCACGGGCAAGCATGCGGTCTATTTTGAATTTAAGACCGAAAATGCGGAAGATAGAGCGATTTTTGACTTCTTTAGATTTCAATAATAAAGAAAATATGATATTCTTTCGGTATCGCAATTAATCCATCGCATTAAAATCTGGGAGGCAGACAATGGGGGCAAGGATTGCCAGGGTCATCAGTGTTATTACAATACTGTCCGTTTTTTGCATGCTCTTAACCTCCTGCGGCAACAAAAAGCAGCCTGCCTACGTGCTTGAAGCCAGAGAAGAATCCGGCATCGTTCAGGCTTACGACGCTTACTTCGAACTCGACGGAAATTCTCTCAAGGAAGTAAAGCAGGTCCGCTATGAGAACCTGATCCAGAGATCTAACAGCTACGCCGAGATCACCTTCCAGACATATTCATTCAAGGCTGATTCCACGAACGGAAATCCCTCCGATTTCATCTTCACGCAGAACGCCACGGATACGATGTCTTTCGACAAGCCCACGCTTATTAAGTTCCTGCGCAAGATGGGCGTATTCTGGACCGGCGAGATCCAGATCCGCATGTCCGAATTCGACGGCTACATCATCCTCGAAGCATGGCACACCGACACGAGCGCTGTGACCGAGGTCAAGACGGGCCTTTTCAGGAACGGCAAATACATTGAACTTCCGAAGGGTTCATCGCTTAAATCGATCAATAAGATCTACAAAAAGAAGTAATCAAAAACGGTGCATTGAATGCGCCGTTTATTGTTTGCTTACTTATTCTCCTTCTCCCTCTCAAAAGCGACCAATCCGATCTTCGTCGGGTGATCAAGGAGGATCACGTCCTTGCCCTTGTTCTTTCTGAACAGGAGCATGCACGATATAAGGATGTCGCCGGCGCCGCCCATGATCTGGAGCGCTGCGATGCACATTACAACGAAGTTGCCGATGAAGATCGACACGATTCCGAGAACGATGCCGAGGATCGTCATGGGCATCATGGAGCCTAAGATGTAGATAGGCTTTGAGAGCGGCGATGCGCATGTGCAGTAAGGTGTGAGGTTCTCTTTCTGGAAGCCGAATTCGATGTCTTTCGAGCCATTCTCAGCGCCGATCGACCAGAACCAGCCGTGGATCTTCTCGTGCAGGATCACCAAAGGGATCGTGCCGAGTATAATGCCGAATAGACCTGCAAAATAAAGGACCGGATTTGTTCTCATGATCTCGCCGATATTCGGCAGGCCGTTGCGAAGGATATATCCCGCAGCGACTGCAGCGATAAAAGGCAGTGTAAGAAGTATTCCGACGAAGTTGGCGGTAACTATCGAGATAAGGATGTCCTCGCGCTTATAGCCCTGCGCAAGGAGCTTTTTCTCCTTCTCGTCAAAAGCTGCCTGGCGCTTGATCTCAGCTTCGGTCAGCACGTGGCCGTCGCTGTTTTTGACATGCTTTTCCTTTTTCTTCCGGGATACTTTTCCGGATGCCTTTTGAGCTTCCTTCTCCTCAGCAGCCTGAAGCTGCTCGAGCATCTCCTGGTTTTTATCTTCACTCATTAAAGTAAACTCCTCATGTTTTGGGCGTGTCTAAGCGCCCCGCAAAATACCAACCGCGAGATTGTATCATAATACTTTGATATTTGCGAATTACCGCTCGCCTACCGTGATCCACTCGCCCGTATCTGGATCCTGCATGGTGAATGTCAGAAGGCCTACTGAATCAGGATCGCTCTTGCTGACCCTGATGTGCTGATATCCGAACTGCTTGTATACTGTGCCCTTGTCGGTCTTCATATTATTGTAATTCACGGCGACGTGCATCTTGTAGACTTCGCCGTTCTCATCCTTGCCCACTCCCTCGTTCGGATAGCTGATCTTCTTATATGACACGGCCTTGCCGTCCATCTTCTCAAAGAAATCCTCCCACTCTTTCTCAAGATCGTGATTCTTCTTCACCTCAGGCGAGAACAGATCGCAAAGGCTGTCTATGTCTTCGTCCTTTATGTATTCGAAGATCTTCTCAGCGTCAAGCTTTTCGAGATTTTTGGGATCGTTCTTAACGTTCTTTATCAGTGCGCATCCGAAAAGCTGGAGCGCCATCAGCACGCACAGAACAAGCGCGCTAAATCTTTTAATTCTCATAATTCCTCTATCCACGACATAAATTTATCGAGTGTTTTGTTTTCGCTTCGCTCGAAAAGAAAACACCCCGCAGTATACCACGAATGAGTATTTCTCTTATCTTCGACTTCGTAGATCTCGAATTTGTTGCCAAGCTCTTTTGCCTTATCCGCAAAGTCTTCGGCACACTCGAATTCCATAAGCCCGTCGTGCCTGCTCTGTATAAGGAGCATCGGAATATCACTCTTATCCATGAGCGATCTGGGCTCGCCTTCCGTCCTGTCATAGCCTTTCGCGAAAAGCATTCCCGTAAGCATCTTCAATGTCATGGTCTGGCCGACTCTGAAGCTGTACGGCCCTCCGAAACCGACGTAACCGATAATGTCTGACACATCGACTTTGTACTGCTCCTGCACTTTCCTGCTGAAACACATGATCGACGACAGGTGTGCGCCCGCAGAAGGCCCTGAGAGAACGATCTTCGATGTGTCGATACCCTTCTCCTTCAGATACTTTAAGGCCGTATTAAAAGCCGCACAGACGTCTTCTATCTGCACGGGATATTTATTCTTCGGCGACAGCCTGTAACCCAATGAGACAAAGCGGTAACCGGCCCTTGCCATGTTCTGTCCGACATAGTCGAAGAACTTCGGATTGCCTGCATTCCAGCCTCCGCCGTGAACCCAGACAACGACCTTGTCGCTTACTCTTTTCGCAGGCTCGTAGTACAGGAAATACTGTTCCTTATCGCTTCCGTAATCCACACGTTCCGGCGTGAACTCCTTCTTCGTCTTGAACAGGAGCCTGTAGTAGATCGGGTAGTAACTGAAGTTTTCTCTGATGTAATCGATCATGCGCTTATAAAACTCCTGACTTCCTCATACCACTGTTCGGGCTTGAAGCACGCGAGCTCGGCGTGTCCAAGACCGTCAAAAGATCTGATCTCAGTCTGAGGATTGATCTTCTTCATCCTGACCGCACACTTCGCTGATACCGACTCGTTTCCTTTTGTTCCATGCATGAAAAGGATCTTCATGCCGCTTTTGTATTCTGGATATTCGAAGTGCGAGAATACTGAATCGATTATGTTATTTACCGATACCATGATCATGTTTTCGGCGATCTTAATGTAGTAAGGGATCATGTTCTCAGGAAGAAAGTCTTTCTTTGCCTGCTCTAATATCTTTGCATCATGCATTTTCGACTTCATGATTATCGTTTTATAGTTCGACTTCATTATTGCCTTCATCAGACCGTTGACCTTAGTCAGCGGAGCTCCGTCAAGCACCAGGTTCTCAATACTCAGGTCTTCACTTTTAGCAAGAGTTGCAGCGATCCTTCCGCCCATCGACAAGCCGGCAAGAAGATAAATATCTCCGTTCAGTTCTTCCATAATGTAATCGTGTATCTTCGCTGTCTCCTCTTCAATCGAATGGAATACCGTTGGCGTTAATTCCGTGTGCCCGTCAAGCTCAGGAACGACAACATAGTAATCCTTGGAAAACTTCTCGATCGAATAGTTCCAAATCTGCCACGGTGTAAGCATTCCGTGGATCAGCACTACCGCCTTGTTCTCTTTATTGCCGTATGTGTGGAATATCATTTTGCTGCCTTTCCGCCCATCATGAGCACTACTGATGTCGCAAGGTTCCTGTACATGTCGTCGATCTTATATTTGCCTTCAATGTGCTCTGCCTTGAAGCATTCTGTGAGCACATATCCGGACTGGATCCCGTGATAATTTACGATGAAGAACTGAATGATCTGATCGACTTGTGTTGTGGGCTCCAGCCTGTTTTCCTTAACAACTTTATTCAGGAATTCCGTCATGGCTTCCGTCGCATAAAGCAGCGGGCTCTGCTCGTCCTTATTAAGTCTTCTCGCGATATTCATAGCACGTTCGGGGTCTGTCATCGCAAGCATGTCGCCGTAGATCGAGACCTTCAGAAGATCCGTTCCGACCTCCTTCATGTAGTCAGCGAGCATCTGGCAGATATCGTAAATAGTCTGCTCCCAATTCTTAATGTCAGCCTTTGCGAGGATCTCATCAAGCCTGTCATCGATCCTGTTCTCCGAATTGATCGTTATGACCAGGTCCTTAAACACTTCATCAAGATCCTTGTAGTACCTGTAAATAACACCATGCGAAAAGCCTGTCTCCGCGATAATGTCCTTCATGTCTATGGAAGTTATCGGCTTTCTGGTGCA
Organism: Oscillospiraceae bacterium; assembly: GCA_902780785.1. GTDB lineage: Bacteria > Bacillota > Clostridia > Saccharofermentanales > Saccharofermentanaceae > Saccharofermentans. The sequence continues at coordinate 42,217 of CACZGS010000012.1, forward strand.
CACGCGGTAAGCCGCATCGATTATCTCGCGGCGCTTCTTCTCATAGTATTCTTCGCTTACCTTGGGCATTTATTGGCCTCCGTATTGTTAAAATGACACAGTGTCATTTTAATTTGTTTGTATGAGGTTGTCAAGACGTATACCCCCTGAGGGTATGCGAGGGTTTTCAAACATAAACCTACCTACTAAAATCGAAAAAATCGCAATTTAGTACGTAGGTCTTGCTCTGTTTTCGCTTTGAAAAATGCTTTTGGGGGCGCCAGAGACCTTTTTCGCCCTCTCAAAACCCCGAAAAACCTGATAAACCGGCCTGACGGGCACCCTTTTACGGCTTAAAACACTCAATATACCCCCACCACCTACGTACTAAAATCGAAAAAATCGCAATTTAGTACGTAGGTCCGGTTCAGGCGCGGTCAAAAAGTCGTTACGCCAGTTTCAGGCGCGGTCAAAAAACTATTACGCCGGTCGGCTTAAGGCTTATATCTTCGTCTGCCCTCCGCGGTACCTGCCGAAGAACACGCCGTCATCGATATACTTGTCGGCATCAGATACCCACATGGGGAACTTGCCTGTTGCGACTGCGACCTGGCCGTTCAACATGCCCGTGTGGAATGACAGGTGGCGGTACTGGCGCAGCACTAACTCCATACGCGTGAAGCGGCACCCTTCAGGACATTCATAGAGCATGTCATCAGACAGAGAATCCAGATAGTCCAGAGTCTTCTTCTCAACCGAATCCAAGTACTCAAGGAGCTGCTCATCGGAGAGCACGACGGACGTCGGATTATCCGGGTTGTCCATGCCCTCTTCGTGGAAGGAAGGCTCCTCGTAGACGTTGGGGTTGATGAACCACTTGTCAGCCGAGTGAAGCGCGTGGTAGACCCAGCGCCAGCAGGGTGCGCCGCAGCAGAGGGCGTCTCTGTCGTATGCTTTGATCGATGTCCTGATATTAAGAAAATTCGGTACAACAGTTCTTTTGATTATCATTACCAAGTCATTCATTTTCTTATCCTCCATGCAAAACATTATGAACCCGTGAAGTCGTATTTGCGAACGCCAAGCATCCAGAACTTGTAGCTTAAGAACACGAACACCAGGCCGTACAAGGGCGAGATCCAGGACAGCAGCGGGACGTTGTCAGGCGTCAGGATCACGAGGCTCGGGTAGTAAGCGATAAACGCGATCGGGATGATGAACGTAAAGATTATCTTGAAGATCCCTTCAAAGATCGACGACGGGTATTTCGCGAAGTCCTTGAAACGGAACATGATGACCATTACGTAGCCTGAGCCCTTGATCCAGAAGCACGTTGCAGCCGCGAAGTTCATCAGGGCGATCATGAAGAGCGACGCGGTCAGCAGGAACACGATCAGCTTCAAGATGATCAGAGGCGTAACAGGTATCCCTATCTTGATCCATGCATAAACGATGGTGCCGATGCCGAAAGCGAGCTGTCCCAGGCCCTTCACGTCGAAGACCTCCGATATGAAGTAGAAGAACACGTTGACCGGCCTGAAGCAGTACTTGATAAAGTCGCCGCTCTGGACCATAAAACGCAGGTTCCAGTTGTTGTCGAAGAAACACTGAACGGGTGTCAGCGCGACCAGCGAGAAGCCGTACAGGAACAGCATGTGGTGGTAGTCCCAGCCGTTGATCGTCGGGAAGTTTTGGAACAGGATCATGAAGGTGACAAAGCCCGAGAGGTTCGTCATTATCATTCCGAATGTCGAGATGATAAAGTCCGCACGGTAGCTCATCTTGCTCTTAAGGTCCTGTACGAGAATCTTTCTGTACATTCTCGTGTAGAATTTCAGTCCTCTTTTGCGCATGTCAGCCTCCATTCACGGTGACTTTCTTCACCGCACAATTCCAGAAAAGATTTCCTGCTACCGTAAGCACTACGAGCCAGATCAGCTGCAGTCCGAAGAGCTGCAAAAGGCCCTGCCAGTTATCCGATCCGCTCTTGCCGAGTAAGATCGACAGCGGTATGTCGTAGACCGCTCTGAAAGGCAGATACTGCACGACGATCCTTGCCTTCTCGGGGAAGAACGCCAAAGGGATCGAAGCGCCCGACAGCAACAATACGATAGTCTCTTTTACGATGTTGATACCCCATGTCGATTCGGTGAAAAGACATATCGGAGCTACGAGCATCTCGATGTTGTAGTTTATGATGAGCGCGAAAACCGTTGCGATCAGGAACCATACAAGATTCAGACCTAAAGGAATCGCCCCATGCGTGACGATCATGACGACAATAAATGTCGGGATGAAGGTCAGCACGAACTGGACTACGTGATTGCCTGTGTAGCTCCAGAAGGTGTACTTGCGGAAGCGCATAGGCTTCAAGAGATCGAGTACGAGCGAGCCCGACTGGATCTTCCTGCTCATGTCCCAGACGACGAACATTTCAAGGAAGTTGAAGAGCGCCGTCGCGAGGATCAGGTAGATCATTGTGTCTGAGAAAGTCATGCCGTTTACGACATCCGTGCCGGACGAATCGTAGATGGCTTTCCAGAGATAATAGACGAGAACCAGATAGATCAGGTTCGCGAAGAGAGTAACAAAGATGCCGAGTCTGAACTGCAGTGACTCCATTATCCCGGCCCTTGTTATTGATAACAGCCTTTTGGGATTCATTTTACGCTCCCTTCGTAGATCTTCTTGATTACTTCTTCCGTTGAGATCTCTAAGATCTTTACGTCCTTTATCTTCTTTTCCTTCTGCTTTTCCATGATGACGTCCATGACATCGGTGGTCTTCTCGTCGATCAGGTATTCTTCCCATGAATCGTCGGCGAGCTTGAGCTTCAAGGTTCTGTAGGAACCGAAATAGTTCTTCAGGTGCTCTATGTCGTTGTCGTAGATCTTCGTGCCCTTGTCGATGATGACGATCCTCTTGCAGAGTGCGTCAACGTCACCCATGTCGTGGGTCGTAAGGATTACGGTCGTATTTTTCTCTTTATTAAGGCCTAAGATGAGCTCACGGATCTTCGCCTTCATCGATACGTCCAGACCGATCGTAGGCTCGTCGAGGAACACGATCGGAGGATTGTGCAGGAATGCAGCGAGGATATCGCTCAAGGTTCTCTGGCCTAAAGACATCTGTCTTACGGGCTTATGGAGGATCGGTTCGATATCAACGAGTGAACGATAGAGCTCGAGCATCTCCTCGTAATCTTTCTTGGGAACCATATAAAGGTCTCTTAAGAGCTTGAAGGATTCGACCAGAGGAAGTGACCACCAGAGCTGGCTTCGCTGACCGAAGACAACGCCGATGTTCTCGCAGTTCTCAGTCCTGTTCTTGTAAGGCACCTTGCCGTTGACGAGGATCTCGCCGGATGTCGGCTCAAGAACGCCCGTCATCATCTTGATGGTGGTGGACTTGCCCGCGCCGTTAGGGCCAAGGTATCCGATGATCTCGCCCTTATGGACGGTCATTGTGACGTCTTTTACTGCTGATACGGTCTTATAATCTCTCGAAAACAAGTCCTTTATGCTGCCCTTCAGGCCTTCGTGGCGGTTCAAGACCTTAAAGTCCTTGCATACATTCTTCATTACTACTGCTTCATTTACTGAAAGATCGCTCATAACAATTTCCCTCTTTCTTTTCTGTTCGATTGCAAGTATATTGTAGACAGATACGCGAAAACAGTTTAAAAATGCCTCATTTTTATAACTATCTTCCAAGTGCGTGGAAGATTGTTATACTTTTCGAGAATTTGGAGAAATATTGTTATGAAGATAGAACAGATGGGTCTCATCGTTAAAAGAGACGACGGCTCAGAGATAGTAAATTACGACGATCCCAATTTCCCGTCCTATATCTACGACGGCTGGATCGCGCCCAAGGTCACATGGGAGGGCGTTCCGCACTTCCACGAAGATATCGAGATCATGACTATCAAGGAAGGCCAGGTAGCTTATTTTGTTAACGGCAAAGAGCTTCTCTTAAGGGCCGGCGACACGATCGTCGTCAATTCAAACCAGATCCACTACAACATGACGGTAAACGGAGAGGTCGCAAAATACGTCATCTGCATACTCCACCCGAGCATACTTATAAACTCGATCACCGTGGAGATGCAGGCAATAAGACCTATTATCGACAACCAGGATCTTCCCTACCTGAGATTCCGTTATATCAATGAACATACTGAATCCATAAGGAGTCTCATTCTCGGGATGCCTGATATCAGGCACGATCCTTTCGCGATCACGAAGCAGTTCTATCAGATATGGGACATTATAAGAAGACATGCCGAGACTCTCGGCGCGACCGAAGACGTCGTGTCAGACCCAAGAATGCAGTCATTTAAGGCCATGATGCATTTCATATCCAATAACTATCAGAAGCAGATCACTTTAGGCGATATCGCTTCGAGCGGCAATGTCAGCAAATCCCTTTGCAACACGCTCTTCCACCAGTATGTCGGCGAGTCGCCGATCAATTACCTGATGCACTTGAGAAGCCGCAAAGTGGCTGAATTACTTCGTGCCGGGAAGATCCCCATGACCGAGATCGCAGCCCTTACCGGCTTTGGCGGCGTAAGCTACATGTCGGAGACATTCCGCAAGTTTTTCGAGAAGTCGCCGCGCGAATACAGGAAAGACTGGGAAAGCCGTTAAAAAATTCTTTACAATTTGTATATTCTCTTGTTAATCTGGTAACAATTTAGAGCAAGTTTTCGCGATTTTGAATTGTTACAATGTCAGTATCATAATCACGAACTATCGGCAAGGGTGAGACTGTATGACAAGGCAAGCGGAAAATAACAGAGTCGATAAGACCCTGCGAAAACTGTCCCTCGATAAAGAGACTCCTAAGGGTGTGTTCATCCTTCTTCTGCTGCTTTTCTTCTTCTCAGTCTTCCTGACGACAAAGATATCCACTTCAGGCGACACGACGGTCCTGTTCGGCATTCCTTTTGAGACCAAATCTTTTACAGGCATCGCCTCGATGCTCGGCAACATCTGCCTTATCTGCCTCGCGATGCTGTTCAGAAAGACCGGTTATTTCACCGCCCTGATCCTCCTCGTGCTGCAGTTCCCTCTGATGTACGTCAACATCATAATCCGCAAGAACTACGGCAATCTTCCGGGCCTTTTCAATAATCTTCTGATCATCCTGGCCATCACGTTCATCTACTTCGGCAACAAGAAGATCCTGGCTTATCAGAACCACATCCGCGAGCAGGCCGTAACGGACAAGCTCACGGGCCTGCCCAACCGCTTCGCGTGCAGCGAGCTCATGCAGGATCTCTTAAAGCGCATGGAGAGATTCGCGATCGTATCGGTCGACATCAACGACTTCAAGAGCATCAACGACACCATGGGCCACGATACGGGCGACCTGGTCCTCAAGGCCGTCGCCGTCAGATGGAAGGCGCTTGCAAATTCGCTTAACACGGGCACGGTCGATTTCGTGGCAAGATCCACCGGCGACGAATTCCTGCTCATAATCTCCGGTTACAACACCCTTGAAGATATAGAGCACACCATCGCCTGCTACAGGTCAGAGCTCGAAAAGAAGTTCACCATAGATGACTGCGATTACTACCTCTCGGCCTGCTTCGGCTATGCCGTATATCCTGAAGACAGCGATGTTATCGACAATCTCTTTACCTTCTCTGATGCAGTTCTGCACGAGACCAAGAAAAAAGGCAGCGGCAGCAGGGTCATGAGATTCACGCCCGAAGTATTCAGCACTGAGGTATTTCTTGAGATCGAGCGTAAGATCCGTTCCGCTCTGAACGAGGATAAGATCTTCTGCCACCTCCAGCCGCAGTACGATATGGATCACAGGTTAAGGGGCTTTGAAGCTCTGGCACGCATGAAGGATGACAACGGCAAATATATAAGCCCTGCCGATTTTATTCCCGTAGCCGAGAAAACAGGTCTTGTCGACCGCATCGACATGCGCGTTTTCGAGATGGCCGTACAGTTCATCGGTGACGTTATCAACGAGACCGGCGCTGACATTACAATGAGCGTCAACGTATCCGTAAGACACCTCATGAAGAATAACTTCATCGACGATATCAGAAGGATACTGAGAAAAAACAACGTCTCCCCTTCCATTATCGAGATCGAGATCACTGAGTCCATCATGATCGACTCTGCAGAGAAGGCCCTTCAGAGGATCGACGAGCTCAAGCAGCTCGGCCTTAAGGTCGCGATAGACGATTTCGGTACCGGTTATTCGTCCTTAAGTTATCTCAACAGCTTCCCTACGGATATGCTCAAGATCGACAAATCTTTCATCGACAACATGAGCCTCAATGAATCGTCCAAACAGTATGTCGCCATGATCATCTCGATCGGCCACACGCTCGATCTTAAGGTTATCTCGGAGGGTGTCGAATCCGATGACCAGGTCAAGATCTTAAAGTCCATCGGATGCGACTACATCCAGGGTTATGTATGGGGCAAGCCGATGCCTCCCGAAGATGCAAGTAAACTTGTGGTCTCCCGCGAGTGAATTGGAAATAAGAGTATTTAGCACACACAATGGAAAGGGTCCTGCAAAAGGATCCTTTTTGTGTTTTTAAAGCAACCTGTTTATGTTTTTATTCCGCGGGGCATCCTAATTGTGATAGTTGTGTATTTCACGGGAAGCGGCCGGGTGATAAAATATTTTTGATGTCGGTATTCTCTCCGGCATCGCGGAATAAGGTTTGTTTTTTAAAAAGGAGAAAATTCAATGAAGAAAAATGCAAGGAAAATTACCTCGCTGCTTTTGGCTGTGCTCTGCACAGGAAGCATGCTCTTATGCGCATGTGATAAGGCAACAGAAGAATCTGAAACGACCGTAACAACAACTGCTGCAACGACAAAAGAGACAACTGAGACCACGGAATCCACAGCCGAGACCACCCGTAACGGCATGATCAACACGCCTTATAAGAAGATCACTTTGGACGGCGTTAAGGAAAACCATTTTGTATCTACGGATTACTGCTATATCGAATCAGAGAAGTATGTCCTTCTTATAGACAAGGACATTGACCTTCCCGGTGATTTTGCAGTAGTCATGGATGCGATAGTCGATGAGCTTGAGAAGCAGCTCGGAGTCTCTTATGCTCCTGTAGAAAGAGATTATCCGCACGTAATCGACAACAGCATATATTACAACGGATTTAATCCCTGGAAGGATTGGTATGTGGGAGAAAAGATCCCTGTCTTCATAATGTGCGACAGACAGCCCGAAGGCTGGATCTCCTGCGCTACAGCTGATGATCTTACCCTCGTTGAATATGAATTGTTCAGTGAGGATGTCTGGAATTCCATACCGGATTTCAGGGATAATCCCTGGCGCAAAACCGACTATGTCGATTATTCGGTTATCGCGCACGAGATGACTCACGTAATTACCGGCAGAAACTGCAATATGTCCAAGATCATGACTGAGGGTCTCGCAGATTACATGGCTGTCTCGGTTATTAATGCTCTTGCGGACAAATATCCTTCCATTGCCGAAGTAAAGGCTAAGAAGACTTTCTACGATAACACCGTACCTGAAGCAGTTAATGCATCGAATGCGGAAGCTATCTTTGTCAGCGATTACAAAGACGTCTCCCATGCTGACCGCGGTGCGGAGTATACTTACGGAAAGTATCTTTTCGAGTACCTGCATGAACAGGCCGGAGATGATTTCTTTAAGAAGATCTGTACAAAGCTTAATACCTCCGCCGGATTCGTATACCGTTATGACGAATACAATGAGGAACAGATGCAGAAGATCGCCGGCATTATCAAGGATCTCTATGGCGATGATGTCTTTACAAAATTCGGTGACTGGTGCGTGAAGAATAATCATCTTCAGGACACCAACAACTGATATGTATTAACGTTTTATCAAACAGCGAAAAATGCCCCAAATGAGCAAGTACAAGCCCGTTTGGGGCATAATGATATAATTAGCAAAAATCAGTTCTGAAGACATTTTGGGGGAACTATGAAAGCAAAGAGGATCATAGCCGGACTTCTTATCCTGTCGCTTACGGCTGCGACGGCATGCATCGACGAGAACAGCGTATTTGCGCCGATCACCACGCCTGAGAGCAGCGGGCCGGCGGCAAATATCGAAGACTATACGAAGATGACTGCAGAAGAGATCTGCCAGACTCTGACGCTGGACCAGAAAGCCGCGCAGATGATGCAGCCGACGATATATAACACAATGCCGCTCGAGATGAAGGCTACGGACTACGGTTCGATCCTCTCAAGAGTTGATAACTATCCGATGCCTACTGCTGAAGAGTGGAAAAAGACCGTCACGGAATATCAGTCTTTCGCGCTCCAGAATGAAGCTCCGATCCCGTTTATCTACGGTAACGACAGCGTTCACGGTGTTAACTTTGCAAGCGGATGCGTAATGTTCCCTCATAACATCAATATCGGTGCGGCGCATGATGCTGCGCTGACTGAAGAATACGGAAAACTTGCAGGAAGCGACGTTGTTCATACAAGGATGATCCTCAACTTCTCACCCTGCGTAGCAACCGCGAACGATCCAAGATGGGGAAGAACTTATGAATCCTATTCCTCCGACAGCAAGATCGTAAAAGAGCTTGCCGTTGCATATACAAAGGGCCTTATGTCTGAAGGCGTCATCGCCTGCCCTAAGCACTTCTTCGGAGACGGCATGACGGCGTACGGTACAGGCGAGAGCACTGCGCTCGACAGGGGCGACGCAAAGCTATCCGAAGAACAGATCAAGGACCAGCTCTCTATCTATCAGGCACTGATCGATCAGGGCGTTCAGGTGATCATGCTCTCGCACTCTTCCCTTAACGGTACGAAGATGCACGAGAATGCAAAATATATCAGTTATCTCAAGAATGACATGGGATTTAAGGGCATCGTCCTTACTGACTGGGATTCCGTCATGAACTGCTCCGGCGCCAATTACAAGGAGAACGTCATCCTCTGCGTAAATGCGGGTGTCGACATGCTCATGACCGAGACCGATCACGCAGCAGCGATGGGATATATCGTTGAGGGCGTTAAGGAAGGACGCATCAGTGAAGATCGTATTAATGACGCAGTTACGAGGATCTTAAGAGTTAAGAAGGAAGCAGGTCTTTTCGACGATCCGAACCTTGAGAACGTTAAGCCTTCTTACGAGTTCGGCAGTGACAGATCACACGAGGTTGCAAGACAGCTTGCAGCAGAGTCCTTCGTTGCTTTGAAGGCCGGCGGGAATATGTATATCAAGCCCGGAATGAAAGTTTTCGTCACGGGTCCTGCTGCAGATGATGTAGGCGCTCTTTGCGGTGGCTGGACAAATTGGTGGCAGGGCGCAACAGATCTCGAGATCAGGAACCAGGGCGTTACAGATAAGCGTTTCAGAACGGAAGGACCATCTATATTGGAAGCTCTCCAGGCAGCGGCAAAAGAAAAGGGCTTTGAGATCGTAACTGACAAGAGCCAGATCGCTTCTTGCGACATAGTACTTCTCTGTGTCGGCGAGAAGCCTTATGCGGAATGGTACGGAGATACTGCAGATCTTTCTCTTACAGGCACACTCGGCCTGCCCGGTAATAATGATTCGATCCAGTTCGCAGCACAGTCAGGGAAGCCTGTCGTTACACTTATCGTGGCAGGCAGAAACGTGATCATAGACAAGTATCTTGATACGTGGGATTCATGCATCATGCTGTATCTTCCCGGCACTGAAGGCGGCAATGCGGTTGCAGACGTTCTGACCGGCAAAACAGCGCTCACAGGTACGCTTCCCATGCCTTACTATTCATCAACAGAACAGATCGGCACAGGCAAGTGCTGGCATGATGTGGGCTGGAATGCACTAAAGGGATAAAAGCTGCCGTCTGCGGTCATGGTCAATACCGCAGGCGGCACTTTTTATATGGTCGGATCGAAATCAGTTCTTCCTTCCATTCCTAATTATCCCCATATTTAACAGAACAGAACCTTACTTCTTAGGTCTCTTGGGCTGATGCAAAAAGTACGGGCATCTCGGCATATCATCCGGATATGCATTCTTTCTTGTAACTTTTTCGACCTGCTCAAGAATGGCTTTTTCAAATTTCTTCTTCATTTTCTTGCAACTCTCCTTTAAATATTTTTACTGCTAACAGACTCAGAGCATTGTAGATAATGCCGAGAGCTGAATAGTAGACAAGTGTATTATTCGAAAGCAGGAATAAAAGACTTAAAACAACAGGTCCGGCGATCAGGATCAGAATGCGGGACATCTTTTTGTGATGAGCCATCTCATCTTCCGTAAGATCCAGATTCGGGTCGTGTATAGCGCCGATCACGAGGATAACAGCCATCGAGATAAGCACGCCGGCAATGCATACTGCAGGGCATGAGATAAGCCATTTTGCTGCAGGTATTGTGGAAAGAGATAACAGTACTGAAGATATGAAGCAACCTATGCTTGTCTTGCAGTGGATCCCGTCGGAATAAGACCTTAAGACACAGAATACGGCAAGGAAGACTGCTATCTCTATAAATGCTCCGGAAAGAAGCGCAAAGATGCCGATAAGTATGAACCCTATCGTCTTCTCAAGCAGCAGCTGAATGGAGTATGCGTAAAACTTGAGATCATCTTCCTTGATGATCTCATTTTTACACATCCTGTCTGCTATCAATGCAGATAAATATTCCATCTATCGTTTTCCCCGCTTTGCGACCATTTACCGTGTGTTCTGATAATAGTAAATGACCGTCGCTCATGCAATAAAAAAACGAAAACTCAGGGATAAAGTAAAAAATCCAGTGATAAAGTAAAATTTTCAGTCCAGAGGAAGGGTGATCGAGATGTGGAAATTGCCACCCTCAGTATCGATGAAACAGTTGCCGTTATTGGCTTCCACGGTTTTTTTGATGTTCGCAAGACCGAATCCGTGGTTTTTCTTGTCATTTTTGGTCGTAAGGAAGTTATCCTCGTTCTTGATCTTGCCCTTATAGGGGTTCGTCGAATCGATTATGAGGGTGTTGTAATCCTTGATGATCTTAAAAACGATACGCTTCTCGTCGCACTTCTCGACAGCTTCAATGGCATTGTCGAGAACGTTCGTAAGTATTGTTACAAGATCGCTGTCGCTTATCTTAATGCCTTTCAGATTGTCGGCAATAAAGGGAATGATGATGCCCTTCTCTTTTGCCTCAAGATACTTGATGTTCAATACCGCATTGATCAGAGTGTTGCCGGTATCGATAATGTCAACGCTCTGAACCTCTTTTCCGAGCTGCTCCTCAATATAATGGATCTGCTCGTCGATCTTGCCTTCGTGAGCAAGCATGAGCATGACATTGAGGTGGTTCATATAGTCGTGTGAACGCGCCTTCTGCTTCTCGCGTTCGTCAGAGAGCGAACGGTACATCTGGTTAAGGTGTTCTGTCTGCTCGAGCATTATCTCCTTATCGTGGATAACGCTTTCACGCCTTACGACGTTATCGATCAGCATAAAGATAAGAATATTCAGGATGAACATTCCTGATGCAAGGACAACCATACCACCGTATACATCCTCAACAGATTGTTTGTCATATGAGAATACAAGAACGACTGCGGCAATTATCGTAAACAAAGGAAACAGAGCAAAGATAAGCCAGCCCTTGATATCCAGATTGGTCAGTATTCCTTTTTTGAAGACTGTATTCAGGATCATCACGATTACGAAGATCACGAACTGGCATATGAGTTCTGTTATAAAACTGGCTTTTATGCCTAACCCGGCTATATTGTCTGCACCGGTCACCAGGCAAGCTACCAGGATGCCTAAAAATTCGATACTTAAAAAGATCGCGTCATATACCAGATTTGCCAAAAGGCTCTTCTTCAAGGAGACCTTAAAGATCAGCATCGTCAAAAAGATCGGTAAAATAATTACAAAAATAAACTTAATTACCGGATTATCGATAAATATGGCCGGCAATACATTTACTAAATAAAGCACCCCTATAAGGAGATAATCTAAAGGCTTTTCAGCTTTACGCTTCAGGACACATTTAATAAAAGAGTAGAAGACCAGTACGTTAAACAAGCTGGTTATTAGTGCCATATGTGTTGATGTCATGCGTTTCTTCCCCTGTAAAGTGTATACGCACGGAAAACATCGTTGTACTTCTTCTGGGATGCCTGGATCTGCTCACCGTTATCCAAAGTAACCAGATATCTGGTGACATCCGTTATGTGACGAAGATTGACCGTCTCGTTGGAGCTGACGGCAATAAAATCAAATGGCTTCATCGTCTCTGTAAGTCTCTTCAGCGTATTTCTCATAATAAGGTTTTCTTTCGAGTCATTCGAAAGTACAAAGGCCGTATAGTTTCCGCTTGTCTTAAGATAAACAATATCCTTGATCTTAAGCGTGCGTTTTCCTATTGAAAAATCCATCGTTATTTCTTTATCGAACAGATCCATATTGGTCATGACACAGTCAAGGCACTCGAAAAGATAATCCTTAAGGTCATCCAATGTCTTCAATATGAACCTGACAGCCCTGACATGATACCCGTCAGTGGAGTAATTCATGTGTGCTGACAAAAAGGCAATATTTACTTTGTCGTTTTGCTGACGAATGCTCTTAGCAACAGAAATTCCGTCAATCCCCTTCATCTCAACGTCCAGAATGATCAAATCCGCCGTCTCGATCTGTACTTTATCTTCAAGCAGCTGCTCTCCTGAGGAAAAGCATTCCACACAATAGGGCATGCCTTTTTCGGTGAAGTATTCTTCTATATACTTCATCTCCAATTTCAGGAACTTCTTCTCATCATCGCAAAGAGCAATCTTGATCATGAATTGCCAAATGAAAAAGAATTACTGCTTATTTGGAAAACAATATAGATTTGTAATCGACAGTAACCCCGAACTCTCCCCAATTTGAATCATACATTAATAATTAATGTGATAAAAGACTTTAAACTTTATATCAAAAGTTCTTGAGCGTTTTGGAATCTCTTCTTTCTTGCAACTGCGGTACTATGCGCAAATACCGCAGCTGCAAGTTTACGATAGAAGGTGTAGTAAGACGTTAAGTCTTATTTTTCATTGTTGCGAATGCATCTATGCTTGTTCGCACCTTGAAAGAATGGGGATTTCCAAGGTTAAAATTTAAACTGTTTTCAGCGGTCCTCCTCTCTGTGTTGGTATATCGTGAATATACAGAGAGAAGTGATAAAAATTCAACCGTTTTGGCAAAACTCAGGGATAAAGTAAAAAATCCAGTGATAAAGTAAAATTTTTGGCCTCAAAAATCAAATTCATTTGATAATCGCAAGCAATGGGATCTCCATTTCGGCCTTCGTAAGACCGGCGTGACCACCCGGCATCAGGTCCGCTTCTTTGTGGGTCAGGAAGATGGAAGTACCCGACACGGATACAGCCAGATAATCGCCTAACATATCGCGGAAAAGTTCGTGATCTTTTCCGGTGCCGAATAATCTTTCCTCAATAACTTCCTCTTTGGTAAGGATCAGGAAATCGTCACCGAACGCCTCCCTGAAGACAGAGGGGAAACTTTCCTTATATTCGTCCTTTACCCAAAAGCTCAGTGCTCTGGGCTCAATAGAAGGCATGCGGACAAGGCACTTTAAGATCTCCGGATAATCCATCAGGCAATAGTTATCACATTCGATCTGGCTGTGATCTGCAGTAATGAGCAAAAGAGTATCTGAAAGACCTGCCGCAAACTCCTCAAGCCTCTTCTCAAGACTTATCATGAGCTCGTGCGCTTCATCGCTGTCAGGCCCCTTCACGTGCATTGTGGAATCAGGTTCGCTCCAATATGCATATATAAACTTTCTCTCAGGCTTGCCGCAGAGTTCTTCAACACGGCTTAATATCGCATCGAGATCCTGCGGGAAAGGTTCCATGAAAGGCATTGAGAAATAAGCGTTTCCGCCTGCTTCCCTTATTCTGTCAACGATGTTTTTGTATGGGCAGTATTTAAATCCGGCATGGAAATCTGCAGAAGGCACAAGGGGCAACAATTCCCCGTTCTCATCCTCACGCAACTGGTCTTTGTTCAGAAATACCGTTACATTCTTTTCGAGCTCCGGGAAAAACATATCCCAGCCGAGCCATCCGTGTTCATTCGGATAAAGGCCTGAGAGCATTGAAGTCGTCGCGGCGACGGTCGTAGGCGGGAAAACAGAGCTGTAAGCTCCCGCAAGATGCGAACGCAGGAACCCGTCCGGTGATAAGTGCTTCTCGAGTATCGAGACTCCCATCGCATCCATCAAAAGGACTACGACATTCTTATATTCCTTCTCAAGAAGCTTATCGGCCATCTTAAGAGTAGGCGCGCTTGTCTCCGCGCCGAAAGCCTTAAGCACCGAATTGCTTAAGTTTACCAGGCAATTGTCGTAATCAGGTTTTATATGATCCATGTTCTATATCCTCGTGTTCCCAGTAGTTTACCATAAAAACAAGGAACGCCCTGAATCAGGACGTTCCCATAGGTTTGTTCATTCAGTTGCGTGTTATCACTTGATAACAAAATAATCTTTGGTTGATAAGTAGAAGCATCTAGTGGTGTTTCCGCCGCTGAACTGGGAGTCAGCAGGATATGCGAAATTTGCCGCAACGCCCAAAGTTCCGTCAGGTGTGACGAACGGTGAGCACTTGTCGAAATTGACTGCTGCAAGGCTCTTCTCGAGATCATAACCTCTCTCGGTGCAGGAAGCCTTTACGATCTCTGTGGTCTGGCTTAAGAAGTCCTCATCCTTAATGCCGAAAGCAAGTAATACAGCGCTGTCGTCAGCAACCTTCAGCGTATCGAGATCATAGTTGAATACATCGAAAGTAGCGTAATCAGTAAATGTCTCAGAAGCATAGATGACGATGGACAGGATATTGTCCTTAACACCCCATGCGAGCTTTGTTGCCATGCCGTCTGCACGGTCACCGTCCATCTGCATGGGATATTCCTTCTGGATGTAGCTCTTAAGCTGATCGTTGATCTCTGTTGCTTCCTTGCCGTCTACTGTGATCTTCGGAACAACGCTGGTGTACTCAATATCACCTTCTTTGGAGCTCAAAAGTACGACCGTCTCTACATTAACCTGGTGAACAGATGCAGAAGACTCGATAACCGTTTCGTCTGTTGTCGTTGTCTCAGACTCAGTAGCTTCGGCAGTTGTAGTAGTTGTTGTAAGCTCAGTTCCCTGAGTCGGCTCATTGCTTGTGCAGCCTGCTGCCAGAAGCGCAAGGCAAAGTGCTGTTGATAAAATTGCTATTCTTTTCATTTTTTTCTCCCCATATTTTTTCTAAGAGTTCGGTCCAAGGGTACCCCTTGAACACAGACATTATACCACGACCGCAAAAATTGCCGTTTTTGCCGGTCGAAAAGGACGCGAAACGCCCATTTTTATTGTCTTTACAGGTTTTTACATGGACCAGGGACCGTCATCAGGGAAGCGACCTTCAATGACATCCTCATCAGAATCATCTATGACACCGACCTTTGCAAGACGTTCATTTAACTTCTCCCTGAAGTCTTTTCTGTCAGCGGTCTCCATCTGGATAACATATTCGTAACGCTGGTTATTCTCGTCGGTTATCTGAAGAAGGATATTGAATCTGGTGAGTTCAAACTCCTCCTCGCCCTCGTATTCACTGATAAAGGAAGGATCATAAGGTTCATTGATACGGTCAATGGCATATTGTTCATAAGGCCTGTCATCATAAGCCTCGGCCTTGATCGCAAACTTAGTCACATCATAAAGAGGGAATATCTCTTTCTCGGGAAGGATCAGATAACTTTGGGAAAGGACCACCATCGTCTCAAACGGCGCTCCCTTCACGATATACGCATCATAGCCTTCTTTTATGTCTTCGTATAATTCGTCCCTGCCGAACTCTTCTACTCTTATATTGAAGAACGGCTTTTCCGGTTCTTTTTTCGCGAACATCTTCTTGAAAAAACCGGGTTCCTCAGCGCTGTCATAGGGACGGCTGTTCACAGGTTTTGTATACAAAAGCTGGTCAATGCTGATATCTGTTATCTTCATGCTTACCTCCCTGTTTATCCCTTGCGCTGATTTCCCTTACCTTTAATCAGTTTATCATAAGCAATTCCATTACACTTGAATTAGATCTGCAACAATTCCAGAATTTGAACTGTATATATGGCAGAACCGAACAAAAAGGAGTTATACAAGAATGAATAAGTTGATTACAAAGATCGCATGCGCAGGCCTTGCATTAATGTTTGTTATAGGTGCTTTCACAGGCTGCAAAAAGGATAAGACCGGATCTGAGAAGAAAGTTGAACTGCCAAGCTATACGTCAGTAAAAGATCCTGACGGCAATCTGCCCCAAAAAGGAACGGTTGGCGATATCAAATACACGATCCTCGGCAAAGAAAACTACGGCACTCAGGAGAAAAAAAGAGGCTACTATGTCGATCAGCTTGAACAGCTGGATTCTCCTTACTTCATAGTCGTTACTGCAGGATCTGACGCAGCAGAAGGCAGCGACATCCAGATCGTAGATCTCGGAATGCAGGGCAGCAAGCTCGTTATCGTTGTTGAAGAATCTTTTAATTCAAAAGACGCAGTCAAGCGTCCTAAAACACCTTGCGCCGTATTGGAAATAGATCACGATCATATGCCCGCAGACATCCTGATCGTAAGCACGAGCGGCGAAGAGTTCAAAAGCATTTCCGGCTGATCATATCTGAACAGGATACAAAGAAATAAGAGTCAGGATTGCTCCTGACTCTTTTATTATCACATCTTATCGAAGTAGAACGAATCTGCGATAGCCTTAATGTCTTTGTCCGTGTAATTATTCGGATTGCCATCGTAATCAAACGGCATGATATTTATCACAACAAAGCTCTTTTCGAGGTTTGCCGTGATGAATGTTCTTCGCCTGCCTCTGACGTCTTTGCCCTCTGAGATCGTGACCGGAATTCCGCTCTTTGTCATATATGTATACTCTTCAAAGCCTTCATGGGTTCCGACATTGACGGTTACAGTGTCAAAATATCCTCTCACGCATCTTCTTATCTGGAAATTGTACTTGTTCTTATAAAGTGCATCCATCTGGAAAGTTCCGTCATCGTAGAAGTATGCGCCGCCGGTAATGTTATCATTAAAGATATCTCCGACCTTTTCCTCGAGCCTTTTCTCATCACCATCGTCAAAGCCCGTATGAAGCTTAAGATTGTATTTTGCCGTTATCTCATCGACCTTATCAGCCATCTCCTGCGAGTAAATAAGATATGAACCATACTTTTCCCCAAATGGATCTATGCCTGTGCGCTTTTGTTCCGCATCAGCTTCATCCAGGATCTTCCCGTCACGGTCGTAGCTTTGCTCGAATTTGTTCCACTCGGCAGATGCCTTGTATTCAGGCGTATCAGGATATCCCTGCAGCGACCATTCCTCGCGAGGAGGCATTGAATGTTTTATGTCTTCTTCGATCGACGGGCCCCATGAACTTCTTCCGAAGGATAAAGGTCCGATCCCGCCGGTGATAGCAGCATAGGCAGTGGCGCCCATCGCTGTCACTACTGCCGCGACCAGAACAGTCGTTACGACTTTTTTCTTCACATTATGTCTGGGCAACTCGGTAGTCTTCGCGGTTGAAGACATAAGCTTCTCGCGCATTTCCGCTTTCCTTGCAACATCCATTTTTATCTTATCTGAGGTATCTCTCATAAATATTCCTCCAATCCAATCTTCATCAAAGCCTTGCCCCTGTTGATCCTTACGGCAACGGCTGACTCGGATATCTTCAGTATTCCGGCGATGTCTTTGTAAGAGTAGCCTGCATAATAGTGCAAATAGATAGGCATCCTGAACTGATAGTCCAGGTTCATGAGTTCATCAAAGACTGCCCTGTTTCTCTCATTGAAATCATCGAAATACTGCAGCTCATTTTCACAAGACTCAAGATCTACGCCTGTCTTGCGGGATGCTGACCTGAGATAATCCCTGCATTTATTGGCCGTCATGGTAAAGAGATAAGTCTTCTCCTTACCGGGTTTATATTCGACATGATCGCCGAGGAGTTTTAAGAACACGTCCTGAACTATATCTTCAGCATCGTGCTTAGAACCCGAATAGTAAACGGCAAATCTGTATAGATCATCTGCATAAGCATCAAATAATCTGACTAAATCTTCGTTTTTCAAAGTTTCTGCCTCCGGTGTTATTTGAGATCTCACCTATAAGACGTATCAGAACACCGGTTTCTTACAAACATTAATGCCATAGAAAAATACCCGGCCAAATAAAGAGCATAATAAACAATATGATTATCTGAAGTACATACAGCAACACAAACCACTTTACTTTAGATAACAGGAAGATCAACAGAGCACCTACGAGCAGACAACACAAAACTGCAACAATAGTAGAAACAATAATTCTAGTTTTAGCCCGTTCTATTTTAATGCGTGTGCTTTGTTCTGCTTCAGAATATAATTCCCGGATCTTAGCCTGTTCTTCAAAACAATCCCAGGACAGATGGAACCAAAATACTTCTTTTTCCATTTCAAGGGTCAGCCAATCGACATAATCCATTTTATTGTAATCATCAAAACCATCATTGGTTTTTGAATAGTATCCGCCAACATAATTAGAGCCTATGATTTCTACCAGCACCACAGAACCTTTCGGCGCAATAAATTCCTCATCTCCTTTATCCAACGGGATGTCTTTACTAAAAGTCAGATATAAATTGTCTTTAGGTTCGAAAAAAGTGCCGAAATGGCCTGTTTCATTTATGGTTCGTATATAACCGGTATATATGATTGCTATAACTTCAAGCACAAGCAAAACAATAGCTATGATCTTTCTTGCGTCTATTTCCCGTTTGCTCATCTGAAAATTCCTGCAACTTAATTAACTCATAGATTATTATCTTTACTGTATTTTGTCCCACAACTGGACTTCAACATAAGCATACTTGCTGCCGAGCGATTCCTTGAGGAAAACGTCAACTGAACCGTCACAGGCCTCAATCCGTTCATATAGAAGCTTTTTCGTCAGGACAACCGGTTCATTTCCATGGATCATAAGAGCACAGCTGTCGCCAAGCGTGAAGCTGACCTGATCGTCCGGAATATCATCAAGATCAAGAATTATCTTATCGCTGCTGTCAAACCACTCTCTGAGATATTCGCACTCAAGAAGGGTAAACGAATAAGGGTTAGAGAGCTTCGGCTTTCCGCCTAATTGAATGAACTTCTCACGCACAAATGCATCCGCTTTCTTCCGTGCCGGATAATAGTTCTCAAAGTCTGCAAAACGACCGAAACTGGTAGTGTCAGGATGTGCGCCGGCTAATTCTTCCGCCTTGCGAAAAGCTTCCTCCTCAGGAAGAAGCATTATGTTTTTCCACGGGTCTGTTCCCGGATAAAAATAGTGCGTGATATAAAGCTTATCCATAAACGTTTTCCCTCTCTTTTAGATCAATAAGAGAATAAGCAATACTGCTGCAGCAACAAAAAACAGAATGGTGCCGCAGACAGGACCGGATAAAAGGTTCTTGTTATCGCCGTATACTCTGCCGGGAGAAGCAGGATCGATCCTGATCTTTGTTTCCAAACCGACCGGGATCTTTCCGTCTTTGCCGTTCTGTAAAATATCATAATAAGCCTGGTATTTGGTACCGTCATAGTAGTACTCAAACACAGGTGAATGGACAGGCAGGAATACCGGCATCGAATCATGATCACCATTAGAATTGTAAGTTCTCACATAACCGATGCAAGTTGCTTTTACTTCTTCACTGTATACGGTTTTCGGAGCCTTCACATAGCCTATGGTCTTTACCAGCATTGCAAGGAATAAAACTGCCGCGATCTCACATAACAGAGCGAGCAGGTAAAGCGTCATATTGTCTTTGGGATAAAGAAAATGAACTGCGATAAGTCCTGCCGCACCAAGAAGCGAGACAGCGCCTCCGATACGCTGGCAGAGCACGCTCTCTGCAAAACCTGCAGCTTTCTGAGGTTTTGATGCCACAAATGGAACAATGCCGAGAACGAGCATGAGCGCGCCGATGATCCACGGAATATACTCGTATTTCTTTATGGGAATGCAAAGGACCGCAGCTATAATGCACAAAATGAAAGCTATACCGGCGATCACACCGACAGCGGTCTTCGCATTGCTTGGGACACCGTCAGCATCACGCATCTGATTCTTGAACATGATGCCGGGATTGTTGATGCACGCCTGCTGATAAGCCTTGAAATGCTCATAACTTGCATTGGCATCCGCTTCGCTCTGGATCATTTCAGTGCTGAAATACACTTCTCTGTTCTCAGGATCGTATAACATCTCTGTCCCCTTTCCGGATCTATCGGATTATCTTGCTGTTCAAAAACTCTTCTATTGCCCTGTTTACCGCCTCAGGATCGTCATCATTGGAATTATGAGCGGCATTTTCTATCCACGTTATGGGAACCCCTAAATCTTCAGACCACTGCCTGTTATAACTTTGGACTTTCCCTGTCTTGTCTTTTCTGCCCACGATCAACAGAACAGGACAGTTGATCTCAATATCACTATTATCTTCCAGAAATCCTGCGAAACCGATTCCTAACAAATGGCATAGTTCTTTCTTGCTGTATACCGAGTGCATATTCAGCATGTTCTTATACGCATGATCAGTTGTGGTGCATTGTCCGGCAATTGCTTTTCGAAGGGTCTTATCAGGATATAATCCCGACATCCATTCTATTTGACGAAGCCACCATCTGTCTGAACCCGAATAGTACTTTTCTCCGAACGGTGTGCTGTCTATTGAGACAAATCCTTTCACGACATCCGGGAATCTTTTAATAACGGATTGCGTGATGAATCCGCCCATAGACTGGCCGATAAATACCGCTTCACGGATACCGTTATCATCCAGGATCTGTTTTGCGGCAAGAGCCGCTTTCTCATAAGTGAAATCTTCATAAGGCCGTGAAGCACCATGTGCAGGTGCATCCCAGGTAAGAATATTATATCTGTCCGTAAAATAATCTATCTGTCCATTAAACAGATCATGACTCGCTGTAAGTCCGTGAAGGAAAAACAGCGTAATCCGGTCAGCAAACAAATTCCCGGAAATCCAATAATGAACATCACCATATGATGTTTTAAGTTTGTGTTCTACCATCATTTTTCTATCCCCTAATTATCCACACAAAGAGTTTACTCTCTTTTCATTACCATTCTGACTATTGTAACCGGTGTGCCGAGAGTCCATTCCTTTTTGCATCCGTCAAATTCAAAACCGTATTTGTGATAAAAGTTTATGGCTCTCTCGTTCTTTTCTAAGACCCACACAAAAAATGTATTGTATTCGCTAAGCCTGGAAAGTGCTTCGTTCATCAATCTGTATCCTACTTTCCGGCCGTAATACTCCGAAAGGACATAGATCGCATCAACTTCTCCTGCGTCCGGCAGGTCTTCATCTCTCGACGGACTGTATACTGCAAATCCTACAACTTTATCTTCATCCTTAGCTACAAGAGTATTATCCGGGAAATTCCTGGCACGTGCTGTTGTAGCCTCTACGGTCATCGTATCAAGATAGCGGTCACTTACAATGCCTCTGTAAGCTTCCTTCCATGCAGTGCAGTGTACATATCCCCTGCCGCATAATTCCTCATCAGTTTCAGCTGATTTAATGATTATTGAATCGTTTATTTCTTCCATAAATAATTATCCTCCACACAGCTTTTAAGATCAGATTACAGACTCACGGTGATAATCGGTCAGATCCGTTCCGAGCTTCTCATAAATAGTCTTTACGGTATCACCTGTGCTAAGTGTCTTAAGTTCTGCATCGGTCATTCCCACAAGTTCGAGAAAACGCACCGATCCGTTAGGGGTGCTGAGCGGGTTGGCGCTGGTATCCGCAATCGTTATAAATCCTGTGAGATTGCTCTTCTGCTTAGCATCCATCCCTTCCTTCTGACCGGTATAAATGTATTCATACGGGAAGAATAACTCGCCGCGGGTAAAGCTCATGCGTGCTATTATCTGGAAAATATTGCAGATATTCTTGAACTCTCCCTCAAGATCTTCGAAATCGTATTTCTTGAGTTTTAATGTGAGTTCAAACCCATAACCGCTTACTTCTTTGTCTTCGCACTCTTTATCGTACAGTTCAGTCAGACCATACGAGACAAAATGCCAATAATCACCGCCGTCATAAATGCTGATCCCGTCAAGCGGATCATTTCCGCCAAACATCCATTTAATCAACGTTCCGTAGTGTTTCGGATCGTCCTGACCCGGATATATACGGGAAAACTCATTTGTTATCGCATCCCAACCGGATAAGTTGATAGAATCGTTGTCACTCATAATCTGTCCCCCAATAAATCTGATTCTTTGTTCTGCTGATTAAAGTTCCTTAGTGATTATCACAGCATCTTCCGGCTGATTCTTAACGGCTATCTGGAACTGATCCTCATATATAATCTCACCCGGAATCTCATCGCATTCGGAAATATAGAGCTTTATTCCATACTTCTGACACATCGCGCGGTAGAACGTCATCTGATCCCAGATATCCTTTGCTTCATCATTGTCCTTAAACCATGTGATGGCGCCGTCAGGATTATTCTGCTCGTAAAACGGAGGGACAGGCAGAACTCTCTCGAAATACTCTCTGTTGCGCCAGTATTCCTTCTCCTCTTCTTCCGTCATCGTCTTGCTGTCTACGAGCTTACCTACAGCCGTAAAGATGCCTCTGGGCTGCTTTGTGATGTAAGCGCAGTCTTTCATGTGAACTCTGTAATACTTCATGTTTCCTATTATCCTTTCCGCATATAGAAATGATTTCTATACTGCTTTCAATTATAGCATTCATCACTTTCCGTTTATTAAGAACAGTCCCACTCCGCATACTACAACGCCTGCGAGCTGCTTTATAGTGATTGTTTCTTTGAAGAGCAAGAAACCGATTATAAGTAATGCAACCGCCAGACAGATATTTGCTTAGATCGAAATTCAACCACCGGTTGAATGGATGTGATAAACTCAATTTGTCAGTTATTGTTTCCACTTCGTTCCGGAGGATAACATAAAAGAAAAACGGAGGTGCAGCATGATCGACAGTAAGAAAATGGGGCGTTTTATCACAGAAAAGCGCAAAGCACTCGGTCTTACACAAACGCAGCTGTCAGAAAAGCTCAATGTTTCCTTTCAGGCAATATCCAAGTGGGAAAACGGAGTGGCTTTCCCGAATATCGAGATCCTTAAAGAGCTTGCAACGGTGCTTGAAGTAACCGTAGATGAAATACTTGCAGGAAGCGAAAAGGAAGAGAACGGACTCTCCTACAGCAAAGCAGGTGTAGACATTGCTTATACCGATACCATCAAAAAAGAGATGGAAAAAAGCCTTGAGACAAGTGACCGTCGTGTGCTGAACGGCCTCGGTCCCTTTGCATCTCTTTATGACATCAACTTCCCTGAGATCAAAGACCCCGTTCTTGTATTAAAGACAGAGGAACCGGGTTCCAAGCAGAAACTTGCCATGGAATACGGATATACCGAATCCATCTGTCATGACATGATCAACCATCTGGTAAATGACGTAATCGTAATGGGTGCAAAGCCTTTGGCAGTATTGGATTGCATAGTCTGCGGAAATGCCGAGAAAGATACGATAAAGACGCTGGTCAAGGGCGTTTCCGATGCCTGCCGTGACAATGACTGTTCTCTTGTCGGCGGCGAGACTTCGATCCAGCCTCTCGTTGTAGATAATGGCGTTTATGTTCTCTCTTCGAGCATTGCAGGCATCGTCGAAAGAACTAAGATCATTGACGGTTCCGCAATAAAAGAAGGCGATGCCGTACTAGCCGTAGCATCCAACGGACTTCATACAAACGGATATTCATTGGTGAGGCTCCTCATGGATAAAAAGCCTCAGATCAAGATGGATAAGATCGGCGGAATGACCTTTATCGAACAGATCATGAAGCCTCATACGCCATACTACAAGGCTGTTAAAGATCTTTTCAGCGGCACTTCCATACACGGAATGGCACACATCACAGGAGGCGGCATAGAGGGCAATCTGTGCCGTGTCATTCCTGACGGTTCAAGTGCAAAGATCGATCTTTCAAAGATCAGGATTCCGGAACTCTTCAGATTCATAAGAGACAACGGCAACATCAGCGATGATGAGATGCTTAGGACATTCAACTGCGGTGTGGGCCTCATAATCGTAACTTCACAAAAAGATAAAGCATCTGTTATGAAGCACATAAATCGGACCTATGATTGCTACGAGATAGGAAAGATCGAGACAGGCGATTCCAAAATATCTTTTGAAGGACACCTCAACTGGGTATAAGATACTGAAGATTTTCTATACTAAGTGTTCTCTCCATCAGATAAGGTCTTTATACCATCCGGAAAAAAGTAAACTTCATCGGGTACAAATATGATTATTCCCGGCGTATGGCAGACGTCTTTCGGCTTCATGCCGACGCAGTTGGAATACTTGAAGACAAAATATTTGGAATTATGGACGATCGTGAGTCTGTTGTTGTGCATGCCGGAGACGACCGCATGAAATGCTATGTATTCCCTGCACTTTACGACCCTCAGCCTGTATACGAAGTTCGTCAGCGAATATGAGAAAACCGGCAATCCGAATATCAGTATAAAAAAGAACAAGAATCCGAAGAACCCCTCTGTTCTGCTGAATCTGGCGTGTAAGGCAGCGTATCCGCTGTATACCAGAAGCACGATGGGAGCTGCGATCATGACAGCGGTATTCAGAACCCGCTTTCCTTTTTCGTGCGTATTTTTCTTAGTATGCTTATAAAACCGTTTTGCTTTCATTTGTGACATGCTTCACAATTTTAGCTCAACACAGTCGTCAAGCGTAGTCCCTGAAACTTGAGAGGTGAAATGTCGCGTCGACCGGGGCAGATGCAGTCTCTTTATTTATGCTGCAAAGGACGTATATCCACTGTCCCTCACGTATTGAATCAGAGCCTTCGTTGACACCCAGAGATTTTGTTTTGGCTAGTTCTTTGATCTCGTCTTCCGAGAGCTCCTTATCGGAAAGATATACGCTCCACTCTATGTCTGATCCGGAGTTGTTTTTCGTTGACCAGTATAAGTATGCACCTTCGAAGGAATCGTACTGAACTGCGTAATAACCCTTCTCGAAAATATCCTCATTTGAAATGTCGAATCCCATTCCCTGCGGAGGTTCGTGATCCATATTGTCCGGAAAATCAGGTGCCTTAAAGTTCGACGATCTTGTCGAAGCTGCAGTCGTGGAAACCTGGGTTTCAGACACGTCCGAGCATGAACACAGTAAAAAAAGCATAAACGCAACAATAACGACTGTCACCTTCTTAAATGCATTCTTCATATTTACACCCCCGCCTATGATCAATTAGATTTTTTAATCTCATTATAGATACAGACGAACAGCCTGTTTTGTTGCAATAACTGATATTATTCGGGTTCTATATTGACACAACCATCATGTCAAAAATTCACGATTCAGAGTTTCATCGAAAAATTTGCAACGGATGATCCTGTCGCACCCGTACTGTCTTTGAAAATATATCACAATAGGAAATACCGCCCGACCACGTAAGATCAAGCGGTATCTGATTATTTATGGTGAACCTCAGGATTTATGTCCTTGTAATTACGATTACTTCTTTTTAACCGGAATCCACAGTTCGCAGAACACTTCCGGCCTTGTGCCGTCAAAGTAGAGCTCGTAGTCCGTCTCTTCAGATGCCTCATAACCCATCTGCGGCAGGAACTCCTTATAGAACTTCTCCCATGTCTTGGCGATGCAGTCGCCATCTTCGCCCACACAGTCAAAGACCACATACGTGCCCGGATTAACGTCCCAGATGCGGAAACCTTTCTTCTCCAGATTCGCCTGATCGAACTCCGTGGTATCCTCGTCAATGATGATGCCGATGCCGTACTCGAAAGTATCCTTACCCTCTACAGTCGGTGTGCAAAGGCCATAAAGGTCACGCTTGCCGTCCTCTCTGAGCATCCAGATAGGAGAAAGCATCTGCTTGCTGTTAACCTCACCCCAGAAGTCTGCCACGTCGTGGTTGGCTTCATCGTTAATGATCTCATTACTGAACTCTCTTACCAGTGCGATAAACTTCTTTTCTTTTGTTTGAACAATACGGTAATCCATACTCTTACCACCTTTCACGGATAATGTAATCGTAAGAGGATTAAAAAGCACCAGTTTGCCGGCTTCTTCTCTGGCCGTTTTCGGAGCGACACCATGAAACCTTGTGAAAGCTTTGGTAAAGCTTTCCGGTGTCTCGTAACCGTATTTCAATGCCAGATCCGTGATCTTCGCATCGGTCTCAACAAGTTCTCTGCCCGCCAGTGACAAGCGGCGGTTCCGGATATACGTGTTGGCCGTTAAGCCTGTCACAAAACTGAAAGCCCTGTGAAACTCGTAGCTCGACGTGTGCACCTGCTTCGCGACGTCTTCATAGTTGATCTCCTCGAGAAGATGCTCTTCCATATAAGTGATGGCTTTTTGTAATGCTTCGATCCATTCCATGCTATCGTCCTCCTGCTTACACGTCAATTATTGACTAGATTCGTAAAAGGCACATTTCCCGGTTTGCGGAGTTTTGTCAGATCAACTCTTATTACTATAAGTCCGGAGCTAGCTCTCCCGTTCTCCAAATTCTTCCACGGTCTTATACTTGCCGGTATCAGGATCTTTCTCCAGATACTCTATGTAATAGATCCCGACTTTATCCTTGTTTTTGGAATCAGCGAGAATGCCGCTGACAAAGATACGGGCACCTTCATCGTTTACGTAGTACATCGTGTAAGTAAATTTATTCCCGTCCGGCCTGTAATGGTTTCCCTCAGGATCGGAAGGATCGCCCAGAAATTTATATGAAGTGTATCTTTCCATGTCTTTGGATGAATGGTTTTCTATGCCACACCTGTCAAGAAATTCCTGGAGATCACCTTCGGTCAGATCGTTTTCTTCCAGCATGTAAGGAGACATGAATTCATAAAGATCTCCGGCATCCTTTTCAGCTATTGCCCCCGCCACTTCTCCACGATCAAATTTCCATCTGTTGGTGACCTTATCATATATAGAACAGCCACTCACCATAGCGATACACAAAGCCATGAGCATGACAACGCTGATCGAAAGTCCGGCTTTTTTCTTTTTCATATACATCATTCCTGTCTTTAATCCATCCGCTGGGATATTATCTATACCGACTGTAATCTTATTCAATTGAATCCTTCTCCCTTAGTCGTTCTTGCTGCTAATTTACCTTACTAATTACGATTACGCTTTACTTCATCCATCTCAGCTATCAATTCTTCCAACGGATGATATTCTCCGCCCCACCATTCGAAAACATGCATTCCTTCATCTTCAAGAACGGACTCGCTTATAGTCATGTCGATACCCAATTTCTTCAGTAAACCCTCGCGATCCAATTTCTCATAATCGAAAGGACACAACTTGCTAAACTCCTTATATGAAACACCACAAACTATCTTGTGAACGCCTAGCGAAGCAATAGCACCCAGACATCTTTCACAAGGAGCACAGCTCGTGTATAAAACAGATTCTGCCAACACATCGTCAGAATATTTATTTGCACATTTGTGTACAAGATTGAATTCGGCATGTCCGAAGATCTTCCGTTCAAAATCAGCGGTATTCTCCGCTTCCTCTAATATCTCTCCGTTATGGACCAGAACTGCGCCAAAAGATTCATGACCTTTCTTTCCTGCACTTACAGCCAGTTCATAACACTTTCTGATGTATTCTTCGTCGTTCATTCTATCCTCATATACTGTTGATATATCTTGCCAATATTTGAAAGTATATCACAACAGGAAATACCGCCCGACCCCGTCAGATCAACTCTTATTACTATTAGCTGATTCTTTCAATCCAATCAAGCATTGCATCAACAGCTATTCCATGGTTTCCTATTTGGCAGTGCTGTTCTCCACCTTCTTCTCTGGTAAAGCAACGCGAAGTCATAGATTTAGCATTTTTAATTTTTTCCTTGCACCTCTTAAACTGGCACATTGGTATATAGTGGTCTTTTTCTCCTGCAAGTAAAAGCACATCTTGATCTATTTTCTCATACACACTTCTCAAATTGTGTTTGCTTATAGATTTATACATCGCAGGAATCGAATCTGTGCCCGTAATAAACTGCCCTTGAGATAGCATCCAGTCTGCCAATACATTCTTTTTAGATATTTTTGTCAACAACCTTATCAGCTTCGTCTCATTCCCGTTCTTTATGAGCTTGCGGACATACCAGCATATAAAGTCAGGGAAAATATGAGTCATTACCTCCAGTCCATCGTCCATAGCATCATATGCAACTACGTGTTTTATCTTCTTTTCAAAAGCTGCTGCCCTTAAGGCAAAGAACCCTCCCCATGATATTCCTACCATCGTACAGGAACTAACACCGAAGTAATCAAGAACTGATGCAACAGGGTGTTCAAAGCTCTCCTTAAAATATATTTTTTGCCATACGCAATCTCCTTGGCCTGGTCCTTCCATAAGAATTACATCAAACCCTTCTTGAACAAAGCTGCGTACCTGAAGCACAAATTCCTCTATAAAAGAATCATATCCGCCGCAAACGAGTACAGTCTGTTTGTAATTCTCCGGAGTCATTCGAATACACTTAAGGAACCCTTTTTCAAATGGAACTTCATATGCCTTATACTCTATACCCGCCTGCTCAAACGCTTTATGATATTCCTCAATACATTTATCATATAATGCATGCTTTCTGCTATCACTTTGCTTTAGAAAAAATTCTGCCATTCTATCATAATAAGCGGCATGCATATACTTGTTGCTATCAATAGCTATAGCTGATAATTTAGTCCATGCCTCGTACCATTCTTCTAATGTATGAACATCTGACAGATTCTTTATAACCAGTTCTTCATCACAAGCTTCTTTTCCATAAGTTAACACCCGGTTTATCTGGAAATTGAATTGCTTGATTCTATTAACTTTCTTATATCCTTCTAATTTCATCGTATCGATCCTCCTGTTATTTCTGACATCCATTACTCCATCAGATCACGAGCCTTTATGTACGGGTTGTGGTAACGTTTTCGCTTTTCCGGCAATCTGAGTTTCTTTGATATCAATGTTCCGAGTTCAATGTATGCTTCAGGTGTCTTAAACTGTATCGCCTTGGCGGGACAATAAACTACACATGCATTGCATCCGTGACAATAGTGATTCCATTTCGGCCGTCGGTTCTCAATCGTTATGTTCTTTGTGGGACAGACCTTTGCGCAAGTTGAGCACCCGGTGCATCTGCTGTCTGTGTAAAATCCCTTGTCGTATTCATGTTCAACATTGAGATACGGAACCATCATCTTGGGGAACAGCTTTCTCGTTATGGCAGATATATGCGGATACTTTCTGATCTTCCTTTTGGATATCTCATGGGCTGTCTTACTCATACTTCTTTCCATCAAAGGGAGCATGAGCTTCTCGGGCGGAAAAGGCGGATATGCAATGCATTGGCTTGCAACACACCTGACTGTGCGCGCATAACTGAGATGAGCACCTTTTGATGATAGAATGTCTTCCACGGTCTCAAATGCTTTTCCGTGAACAGCAATATATGTGGCAACCATAAAGATATAGGCTTTTGGGTTTACAGAAAGCTCTGAGATAAAGGTTTTCATTCTTCCGGGTATATCCCACTCGTAAACCGGACACACAAAACCGATAACTTCCGCATCCTCTGCGCTGTATTCTGAAGGATCCTTTCTGACATTTACTATCTCGGTATTCTTCAATACATCTGCTATGATCCTTGCAGCCCGCAAACTGTTTCCAGTTCCGCTGAAGCAGTAGATAACGTTTTTCATTATTTGCCTCCTCTAGAGGTAACACTTGTAACCTCTTCGGGAGTATTATAGAATTGCGTTGTTAACGACAGCAAGCAAAAAAGCTAATGTGTCACACATTCAGGAGATCTGTTACTCATGAACAATACGAACGGACTTATAGCCGAACAGTCAAAGAAGAAAATAGCCGAGGCTATGCTCAAGGTAATGAAGATCTATGATTATAAAGAGATCACGGTAACTCAGATCACGCAGGAAGCCAGGATATCAAGAAAAACTTTCTACAGGCATTTCCATGATAGAGATGAAGTCCTGAAGCACTTGTTCGATTCACTGTATCAGGAATGTTTATTTTCAATAAAAGAAAGCGGCATACATCATTACTGGGATGTGGTACAGTGCTTTTTCGATTTCTGGGAAAAGCATGCTGAAACGCTGAATCTGATGAAGCGAAGCAACCTTCTTCCACAGCTTTTTGAAGAATCCTACAGCAGATCATTTGAGGTGTTCAGATCCGTAAGACCCGCAGATATTACTGATCGTTATAGAGATCAGCTCCCATATCTTCTTGCTTACAGTATTGGAGGTATGAACTCAATGCTTATCAAATGGATAGAGGGCGGAATGAGTGTTTCTTCATCCACACTTATTTCATGTCTGCGTGAAGGATTCAGTTCAGAAATGTTGTAACTGTTTTTGGTTGGATCTTTGTTGGCTTAAAAAACTGAAACGCCCTATTTCAGGGCGTTTCAAGTGTTATCCGTTACACGAGAGTGATATTGCTTGCAAGCGATTTCCGCACAAGCGAAGCGCGGAGGACCTTAGCGAGCAAGTAATATCACTCGAGCTCAGTAACATAACACGCAAGTTCAAGCGCTATTTCGAAATGTCCCGGATCATGCTGCGTGTTTTTCTTCTGGTTCTTTTCCATCCGTGAATCCCACTTCGGAGCATCAAGAAGATCGCCGCTGGTAAAAAAGAAATAGGCATCCAATCCCCTGAAATCACACATGGCCTGAATCGCAGCACATTCCATTTCTACCGAAATGCAGCCGTCATTCTTTCTTTTATCGAAGTTTCCTCTGGTCTCACGGTATACAGCATCTGTAGTCCATGTTTTCCCCTTCACATAAGGAAGACCTGCCAATTCCATAAACTCAGCAACTTTTTCGCTGTTTTTCACCGTAATGTAATCAGATGCAGGCGCATAGTGATATGACGTTCCCTCATCACGGTAAGCTTCTGTAGGGACCATTACTTTTCCTCTGGCTATTTCTTTATTCAGACAGCCGCAGCCGCCGAACTCTATATACTTGTCAGTCTTAATAACAGACATTGAATCTTCTATATCGCCTACGCAGCCCGGAGCGCCGACAAAAGACATGTATATGGCAAATTCTTTATCTTTATAAGTAAAGCCGTATATCGGTTTTGCTCCGTTCGAAGAATAAATATCTCCGATCTTTGTGCAATCGTAAGCTTCCAGAACATACTGAAGGATCTCATTGGAAAAAGTCAGGATACAGGCATCAACCATTTTGGCATCTTCCTTTTTCCAAGGCTTTAATATTTCTTCAGTTTTGTTATCAAATGAATCCGTGATCATTTCACTACTATCCCAAAATATAAATTCCCATATTATTCCCCAACCCTTGATCAAGGTCATTATATCATGCCTTGTTCTTATAGTTTCTTCTGAAAAAGCTAATCCACTGATCCGTAGATCGTATCCACATCACCGATCTTTTTGAAACCATATTTCTCATACAGTCCCGTTTCACCACTTGCATCAATGGTAAGATTTGCTGTCTATATAACTTACTATCGCTTCATCCCGACAAACTGAAAGTTTTGAGCGTCTCAAAATTCTAAACCCATTTCATACGCCTTGGAAAGATGTCGAGGAATATTCTCACTTCGTGCTTCTTCATTCCAATGCGTCATATTATCAAAAATAATCATTTCTTTCTCTTTTGCTCTATTGCGAATTCTATCTCCCAACATTACTGTTTCCATAGCACTCTTTTCCCCTGTTTCAATGAGAGATTTCATCGTTTTCCCTGCACAAACTATAAATAATGCTTTTTCAAGAACCTTCATCGTAGGATCCGGCTTATAAGCAAATCCTGTTGTCCAAACTCGGTCAAACCATCCCACAAGTTTTGCGGGTGCTTCTGTCCAAAATACAGGATATATAAACACAATTGCATCACTGTTCTGTATTTTCTCCTGTTCAATCAAGACATCTTTTGATTTTATTCCATCAGCTCTGTAATAGGTTTCTCGTAAATATTCTTCTTCACTTATATCCGTTTTAAAATTCATATCATATAAATCAGATATAAAAATCTCATGACCTGCATCTCTTAAACCTCGTTCAAAAGATTTATATACATCATTCGTAAAACTATCTTTTGAAGGATGG
>CACZGS010000013.1 GCA_902780785.1 Oscillospiraceae bacterium
TGTCTTTCCGTTATGGCTGAAGTCGTTAAATGCATAAACGTCTTCTAAGAGCGAACTCTTTTTTAGATATCTGACTCCTGAAGTCTGGCGGTAAGGATCAAGATCGTGTGCTTCCTTATTCGTGCGGACATAAAGTTCATCACAGTCAACAGATTCATTGATCCTTACGCCCCACAAGATTATCGAAGGGTGATTCCTGTACTGCGAGACCATCTCACGCGTGTTGATGACAGCCTGTTCTTTCCATGCTTCATCGCCGATATTCTGCCAGCCGGGGATCTCGGTAAATACGAGAAGGCCAATCTCATCACATCTGTCGATAAAATGATGCGACTGCGGATAGTGTGATGTTCTTACGGCATTAAGTCCCAGTTCATTCTTAAGGATATCTGCATCCATCATCTGCATTGACTTAGGCATCGCATAGCCTACATAAGGCCAGCACTGATGGCGGTTCAATCCTCTGAGCTTGATCTTCCTGCCGTTAAGGTAAAATCCGTCAGTCTTAAACACCGCATCTCTGAAGCCGAATCTTGTCGTGAATGTATCTTCCTTATCTCCGTTTCTAAGCGTCATGGTAAGTTCGTAGAGCTTAGGCTTTTCGAGAGTCCAGAGCTCAGCTTCATTAACAGTTATCCGGGCATTCTTTTCGCACGGTTCGGCGAAAAGAACTTTGCCTGAAGATATGTCGGTGATCATGCAGACGAGTTCGCCCACGCCTTCTGTCTCAGTCTTTATGGTGACCTTCTTATCGGCGCCGGCGCTTACGAAAACATCCTTAATGTGATCTTTCTCCTTCACATCAAGATGAACTTCTCTGTAAATGCCGCCATATGTCATGTAATCGATAACGAATCCGAAAGGCGGAACATTTAGAGATTCACGGCTGTCGCACTTAACGGTGATCACGTTCTTCTCACCGAACTTAATATGCTCTGTCAGATCAGCCGTAAACGCAGTATAACCGCATGAATGCTTAACAACAGATACACCGTTTACATAGACTTCCGCTTCATGCGCGACGGCATCGAAAGTAACAAACACTTTCTTGTCTTTCCATTCAACAGGAACTTCGATAGTCTTCCTGTAGCATGAGACCATCTGGTATTCTTGCGCATCGAAATAATTAAGCGGAGTAACCTTAACGGTATGAGGGATCCTCACCGGTTCCATCTTGTCTTCGCCGTCAAAGGCAGGCCTTATCATGTCCTCTTCAAAGACAGGTGACCACAACCAGTTGTTATTGATGTCGATCCTCATAATGGTTACTCTCCGTTTATTTATCAGGCGGTCTTCTCAATAGTATATATTCTCGATCCGAAATCGGGATAATATCTCATATTCTCGTTAAAACCGCACGATGCAAATGCACTCCTTAAGTGTACACCGGCATACATCATAGCGTCACCATACATGTTGTGGGATTCGGTTTCCGCATTCATCTTATAGAACTTCGCGATCAGCTTATGAAGGAATCCGTCCTGCTTAACGTGTATTGGAGCAACGTAGTTTACGAGCCCTCCGAAATCACGGAGGTCAAACTTCACTTTGCGCCCTTCCAGGTGATATTTAGTGTCAGGATCAAGTCCCATGGGCTTTAACACGCACCACTGCGCATTAGCGTGAGTCAGGATCTGCATCGTCATGGAAACGGCGCTTGTCTTATCTTTGGATACCACAGTCCATGATATCTCATTTCCCGGAAGCGGCTCTAAAGCGCTTATGCCGGGAGCACCAAGCTCATCTCCGTCGCAGGATTTAGAATCATTAATTGTGGAGCTCCTGTAGAACCTTCCGAACTGCATTACTTCTCTCCACTGCTTATACATCGCGATCTGCGCTCTTACCGCTTCGATATCGTCTTTGTTCATGTCGCAGAGATTGCACTCGTAGCCGAGAACGCCAAAAGAAGCGACATTAAATCTTGTCTCAATAGGAGTACGTCTTAATGTCTGATGGTTCGGACAATCAGATACGTGAGCTGTCACCGCAGACATCGGATAGCCGTAGCTGTATCCTGTCTGGATCTCTGCCCTGCAGAGTGCATCCGTATCGTCGCTCGCCCAGATCTGAGGGAAGAAGCTTAATATTCCGAGATCGAATCTGTTGCCGCCTGACGCGCACCCTTCGAAAAGGATATCCGGGAACTTCCCCGTCAGCTCGCGCATAACGCGGTATAGGCCAAGCATATATCTGTGACAAACTTCTCCCTGCCTGTCATAAGGAACAGCCTTCGAGAAGATATCAGTGAAGTTGCGGTTCATGTCCCACTTAACATATGAGATGTCAGCAGAAGAGAATACATCGCTCATAGCCTTGATCAGGTAATCCTGGACATCTATATTGGCAAGGTCTAAAACCATCTGGTTCCTGCCTTCGGAATGCTTTTTGCCGGGGATCTCCATCGCCCATTCGGGATGAGCTCTGTAAAGCTCACTGTTGCGGTTTACCATCTCAGGCTCTACCCAGATACCGAACTCTAGGCCGAGTTTTCTCACCTTGTCGCATATGCCTTTTATGCCGTGAGGAAGCTTCTTCTTATTCGGATACCAGTCACCTAAAGAAGACGTGTCGTCATTGCGCTCGCCAAACCAGCCGTCGTCCATGACAAAGAGTTCGATGCCGACGGACTTTGCTTTTCGCGCAAGACGGAGGAGCTTCCCTTCACTTATCTTGAAGTAAGATGCTTCCCATGAGTTTAAGAGAACAGGCCGAAGTCTGTCCTT
Organism: Oscillospiraceae bacterium; assembly: GCA_902780785.1. GTDB lineage: Bacteria > Bacillota > Clostridia > Saccharofermentanales > Saccharofermentanaceae > Saccharofermentans. The sequence continues at coordinate 2,727 of CACZGS010000013.1, forward strand.
CCACGGACCGCGCAGGATGTGCTTTGACACGAAGTCGTGCATCTGCCCGCTCATTCCGTTATATCCCGCAGAGGAATATGTCATGACCGCTTCAGGGGTCAGGAAGGACTCTCCTTTCGATAGTTTCCATTCAAAGCCTGTCGGATTGATCCCTGACAGGAACCTTACTTTTCCGAACGGGCTCTTCTCGACGGACTCATAGTGATTGCCGCTGTACACAAGGTTAAATCCGTAAACGTCGCCGTATTCTTCTGTTGCTCCGCGCTTTGAGAGCATGACAAAAGGATTGGCGCTGTTGGATGAATTGCCGGTGAAAGATGAATTAACAAGGCGCGCTGAAGATACGGACATATCCGTACGCTTCATCTCCCTTGCCCATGCACCTGTGAATGTGCTGAACACGTAATTGCCGGGATCAAAGTCGATCTGGCAGCTCATGAGCTTTCTTATCCTGATGTCGCCGTCGCCTTCATTAATGAGATTCGCAGTCCTTGTAATGACATCAGAATCCGCATATACAGAGTAGATAAGTTCCAGCTTCAGTGAATTATCCTTATCAGTCAGAGTTATCGTAAGAACCTCAGCGTCTTCACCATAGGATGAGGGAAGACCTTCAGTTCCGCCGTCCCTTCCCTTACTCTCGCTGTATCCGGTGTAAAGGAAATCAGAAGTCGTGCTGCCGTCGGGATTAACAATCTCAAGGAATGCTTCCCTTACATCGCCCTTGCCGTATGAGCTCATCTCAAGGCGCATGTCCTCAAGCGAGAAATTGCCGTGCTCGGGCGAATAAACAAGAAATTGCCGTGCTCGGGCGAATAAACAGAAGTCGTGCCGGGAGCGAACTCGTGCTGTTCGGTAAGACCGTCAGCATCATCCATATGGATCTTACGTCCGTAATACAGATGTTCAATATGACCCGTATCCAGTACCTTCATGGCATAAGTCGTATGACCGGTATCAAGGATAAACAGAGGGTTCTTATCTCCTTTTACTGTGATCATGGCCTTCAGCTCCTTGCTTTAAGTTCAGCGGATATTTCTTCGATCTTCTTATCTGTCAGGATATATTTTTTCCTGAATATCATCAAGGCGATAACGAGGATAACGATAGGCGCGAGCGTCATTACCATTCTAAGGCCAAATACAGCGCCCGTATCAATTGTCTCAACAACATTGTTCTTAAGGTTCGATACCTTCTCCATAAGGACGCTTAAGTTCATTTCAGCGTTGCTCTGCTCCTGGATCTTGAATACAGCAAGGCAGATAGCAGCTACGAGCGCGGCGATGCCGGAAGCGAGCTTTACGACAAATGTCTGCATCGAGAAGATAACGGACTCGTCTCTTCTGCCGTTCTTAAGCTCACCGTAGTCACATGTATTCGCGAGGAAGATCGTGCAGATTACGTTGAGGATTCCGACCGCGCCCATGATGAAGAATCCGGGTACGAAGAAAGGATAAACGCTCTTTGCGCCTGCGATCGATAAAGCGAGCAGGATGATGTATCCCAATACCGCAGAGAACACACCGATGTAGAAGATCTTCATCGTGTCGAATGCTTTTCGAAGGAGAGGGAAAAGGATCATCATCGCAAGTATCTGCATAGCTCCTGCGAATGTATTGAACAGCGTGTAATTACCCTGCCAGTTGGAACCTGCGAGATCGTACTTGAAGAAGTAGATCAGGAGGTTCGATGTGATATATGTCGCAGTGTTGAAAAGGACGATAGTGATAACGATCGTCATGGCCTGATCGTTGCCCAGAAGCGCTTTGAACATCTGCTTTACGGAAGGTGTCGCCATGTCAACGGAAGACTTCTCCTTGATGCAGAGGCATGTGATTCCGATGAAGACGATGAAGAGGATTCCGATGATAAGTGAGAAATACTTAAAACCGACTCTCTCGACTTCCAAAGTCGAATTCATTGTAAGGTCAGCCTTGATGGAATCGCTCGCGCTGATCTTCTGATATGCTTCGTGATCGACATAGAAAACGAGTCCTGCTTCACCTGAACTCTCAGAGTCCTTAACGAACTCAACCTTTGAAGTACCGGCTGTGATGCCGTTTACCGTGAACTCATACTTCGTGTTGGAATCGCTGAATGAGTAAACATCTTCAAATGCCTTCTCGGAACCGACGATAGTAACGGATACGTCCTGCTTGTCAGATGCATATTCGATTACGTTCGATGTCGGATTGCCGTCGCTGTCGAGTTCGATGACAAAAGTATTGAGCTTGGTATCGGCATTTGTAAACTGCTTTGTGATATTAGTCGTGCTCTTTGCCGTAAGCGAAGAACCGATAGCCGTAACTGCCATGACCGTAAGGACTGTTACGAGAGCGGAACCTACGCCTGCGCATGAACGTCCGAGCGCGGAGAGTCCTTCTCTCTCCTTGCCGCCTTCAGTAAATGCGGGGATCATTGACCAGTAAGGAATATCCATCATGGTATAAGTTACGCCCCAGAGAATGTATGTTACGGCTGCATAAGCGATAAGTCCCTTGCCGTCCAGCGTCGGCGGTGCAGCAAACATCAGGAAGAGGACTACGGCGTTGGTGATCGTGCCGATCATGAGCCAGGGACGGAACTTGCCCCAGCGGGTCTTCGTTTTCGCGACCACGACACCCATGATCGGATCGTTGAACGCGTCGAAAACCCTCGCTACAAGGAGAATGATTCCCATTGCGATAGCACTCGTCTTCAGAATGTCCTGGAAATAATAAAGGACATATGAAGCCGAGAGCATGTAGACCATGTCTTTACCTACGGCGCCTATGCCGTAAGCGAATTTCTCTTTTCCGGTTAAACCTTTCTTAGTCTCCATGATCAATCTCCTTTCTTATCTCTCATTCCCATCGCGATCTTAACGACTTCATAAGCTCCGTCGTAGATCCCTAGGGACTTGTTTCTTATTATGTTCCGGCACATATCTTCTAAGACCGTGCCGTCATCCATAAAGAGTCTTAACATCTGCAGTGTGTGCGGGATATCTCTGCACTCTAACGTTCCGTCACCGATCTCAGCCGAGTGGATCGCGCCCCACTGTTCGTGGCCTCCGATCCTTCTGATGAAGAGCTTCGGAACAGGATAGAAAGCAAGTTCTGAAGGCTTGGTAACGAGAACATCGCATGACCTCATCAGAAGGTTTGTCGCATATACCGCTTCGAAGATATTCTCGTGGCAGAAAAGATGTATGCCGCTTACGTCACCTTCCAATGCTTCTTCACAGAACTTCCTGGTATCGTTCCAGTCATTGAAGTGAGTCTTTGTTATGTTTTCGATGCCGGGGACCATTTTCTTTAAGTCTTCCCAGACGTTTTTATAGTCGCCGATATTTACATAGAGCATTGCTTTTCCGTTCTTTATATCCGGCATGAGATCGTTGATTATCGCTGCAAAGATCTCTTTCTGCGCACCGGCGCCTCCGATAGTAAGAAGGAATCTCATGGGCTTGCCTGATTCTTTCCTGGCGATCCTGCGCGCACAATCTGTCTCGATATTTGCCACAAGCTCGTGATCTATGTAATGACCTACATACTTAAGGCTATCTGCAGGCATCGGATTTAATACCTTATCGCCGTCCATTCCGTTGCAGATCCTGTAACCCTGATATGCATAATGTGTCTGTACCGTGTGGATGCTTCCTTCCGCGAAATGCAGCGCCATCGGCCAGTTATCGGGAATCGCATTAACAACATTCTTCATTCCCGCGTGGATCGCAGCCTGTGCTGGCCATACGTGCGTCGCAACGACCGGAATGTCCTTGGGCACGTTCTTATATACGGGTGCCATGAGCTCAGCGTTCTTCTGGTCTGCCGCATTATAGGAGAGCTTTCTGAAGCCTTCGTAGTTCAGAGGCTCCCAGACGATCTTATTAAAGAGTTTGAACTTCTGGGACAGTCTCGAACCCATGGAATAAAGATCGTTCTGCGCGCTGATGACCTTCGTGCATGTCGTATCCTTATACGAGTTAAGATCCATCCAATAAGGAACATATCCCAAAGCGTTTGTAGCAGATGCGACAGCCATGGAGATACGGTAATGACCAAAACCCATCCTGATGTTGCCTACGATGATGCCCTTCTCATTGTCGAATCCTTCGGACATACCGTCAGCAGCATCGCCTACGGAAATATTCTTAACGCCAAGGATGTCACCTATGTATTCGTTTTCGATGACTCTGGCAGAATAGTTTCTTGCAGAATCGTCGCCGAACTTCTCCGCATATTTCTTCTTGGACTTTACAGCCTTCCTGTATACGGAATCAGGCTGGACATTTCCAAATATCACTTTCGATCTTTCCATATCGCTTCCTCCTGTCATGCGGAGATGCCGTTCAATAAGATGTCCACTACTTCGTTTAAATAATCGTTGTATTTCTTTCCGCTGCCCTTCATTACGTTCTTCTCAAAGAACCTCTCGAGCGAAGCTTCCATCATGATCTTGAAGATCTTAAGATCAGCGTCTTCCCTGATGATCCCTTCTTCCTTACCCTGTTCTAAGAGTTTGAAAGCCGGTTCCCATCCGGTCTCAAGACGCTTTTGCAACTTCTTATATACCTTCGGGTATTTGTCCTTAAGTGAATAGAGCTCCTGGAAATTGATGTTCCTGTAGCTCTCGGGCATCGCGGACAAGAAGAGCCTTATCTTCTCCAAAGTCGTATATCCGTCAGTATTAAGGATCTCTTTCTCTCTTATCTTTATGTTGTCGAAAACATAATCGACCATTGTCTCGAAGATCTCGTCCTTGCCTGAGAATTCTTTATAGATGGTCTTCTTGGAGATCTTGAGCTCATCGGCGACATCGTCCATCGTGAGCTTTAAGCCCTTTTTATTAAAGACCTGTATCGTACCTTTAAGGATCTTCTCTCTGGTCTCAGTCAACATAACGTTCAAATCTCCTTCGGAAACTGAATATGATTTTTGAGTTTCCACCATTATGATAACAACTTGCAGAGAAAATTGGCTGTCGATTTCGGAAACTGATTTTACAAATTTAGTTTCCGAGTCTTGTACAAAATGCGCATGTGACTGTTTTCCGATCACAATCTATAATCATGCTATAGAGTCCTTTAAGGAGGCTTATTATGCTCGATCTGTCTTCTATTAACTTTAAAGATATCTACTGTACTGATGAAGCAGCGGTTCTTCAGTCAGACAGATATGCCAATGCAGTAAGCGCGTTTAAGAAGGCCTTCGAAGATAAAGAACCTGAAGCTGTCTTCTCAGCACCCGGCAGGACTGAGGTCGGCGGTAACCACACCGACCACCAGCACGGCGAAGTCCTCGCTGCATCGATCAACAAGGACGCGATCGCCATGACAGCCATAAGAGACGATAACAAGGTAAATATCCTTGCCGAAGGATTCGGCATGACGAATATAGAAATCTCAGATCTTGAACTGCGTGAAGATGAGAAGGGCTCGACTCCCGCCCTGATAAGAGGCGTGCTTAAGGGACTTAAGGATAACGGATATAAGCTCGGCGGCTTTGATGCTTACATTACAAGTGACGTTCTTATCGGAGCAGGTCTTTCTTCCTCTGCGGCATTTGAGACTCTGATTGGTACGATCGTATCCGGTCTTTATAACAACATGGAGATCGATCCTATAGCGATCGCGAAGATCGGACAGTTCGCCGAGAACACTTACTTCGGCAAGCCCTGCGGTCTTATGGATCAGATGGCATGCTCAGTCGGTAACCTCGTACATATCGATTTTGAAGATCCTTCCAATCCCGTTGTGGATAAAGTCCTTTTCGATTTCTCCAAGACAGATTACGTTCTCTGCATAACCGATACCAAGGGTTCCCATGCAGACTTGACCGATGAATATGCGGCAGTCCCTTCCGAGATGAAGAAAATAGCAACGCTCTTGGGTCACGATGTCTTAAGGCCGGTTACACTTGATGACATTACCGGAAACATCGAAATGCTTCGAAAAGAAGCCGGTGACCGCGCAGTATTAAGAGCTATACACTTTGTAAACGAGACATGCCGCGCCAAGGCTGAGGCAGAAGCACTTAACAGCAATGATATCGATGCATTCTTAAAGCTCGTAAAGCAGTCAGGCGATTCATCATTCAAGTATCTGCAGAATGTATACAGCAACAAGGACGTTACGGTCCAGAATGTCTCCCTGGCGCTTGCCATAAGCGATTCCGTGCTTGGCAGCGATGAAGCATCCAGAGTCCACGGCGGCGGCTTTGCAGGCACCATACAGGCGTTCGTAAAGAAAGAACACGCCCGTATGTATCAGGAAACAATGGATAAGGTCTTCGGCAAAGGATCATGCGAGATCTTATCGATCCGTAAATACGGCGGCATCAAGGTAGTCTGACGGAGGCTTACGATGATCAACACATATATAACCGAACTTGTTAATTACGGCATCTCCCAAGGGCTTATTGATGAGCTTGACCGTATCTATGCCATAAACAGGCTGGCAGAGCTTCTGGAACTTGATGAATATCAGGAGCCTCCGGAGGTCCCTGCCGCGAGAGATCTTTACCTGATACTTGAAGACATAATGGCCTGGGCTTATTCGCACGGCGTTCTGAAGAGCGACACAACTGCATCAAAGGACCTTTTCGATACAAAGATCATGGGAGCGATTACTACTCCCCCTTCTGTCGTGATTAAAAGATTCAATGAGCTCCGCGCGAAATCTTCAAAGGAAGCAACAGACTGGTATTACGCCTTTTCGAAGGCTACGAACTATATCCGCGTTGACCGCATTGCAAAGGATGTAAAGTGGATCTCCCCTACAAAGTATGGTGATATCGACATTACGATCAATTTGAGCAAACCTGAGAAGGATCCGAGAGATATCGCTGCCGCAGGAAAACAGAAGAGCACTTCTTATCCGAAGTGCCTGCTCTGCCCTGAGAATGAAGGCTATGCGGGAACGCTCACACATCCGGCAAGGCAGAATCACAGGATAATCCCTATCAGCCTGGACGGTGAGGATTACTATCTTCAGTATTCTCCCTATGTCTACTACAACGAACACTGCATAATCCTTAACAAAGAACATATCCCTATGGTTATCAACCGTTCGACATTCAAGAAGCTCTTAAGCTTTGTCGAGCAGTTCCCTCATTACACGGCAGGCTCTAACGCTGATATCCCGATCGTCGGCGGCTCCATCTTAAGCCACGACCATTTCCAGGGCGGCGCATATACTTTCCCTATGGCCAGAGCCGGTTACAGAAGCACATTTACCATCCCGGAATATGGAGATCTTACTGCCGGCATCGTCAATTGGCCGATGTCGGTAATAAGACTTCAGGGAGATGATATAGAGCGCATAACAGATTGCGCAGACATGATCCTTAATAAGTGGAAGAACTACACAGATGAAGACGCGTTCATCTTCGCGGAAACTGACGGCGTTCCCCACAATGCGATCACTCCAATCGCGCGCAAGAACAACGAAGGCAGATTCGAATTAGATCTCGTGCTGCGCAACAACATCACTACAGAAGAACATCCCATGGGTGTATACCATCCTCACGCGGAATACCATCACATCAAGAAAGAGAACATCGGGCTTATCGAAGTCATGGGCCTCGCTGTCCTTCCCGCAAGGCTCAAGAATGAGATGGCGCTCATGGAAGATGCGATCCTTAACGGCAAAGACATAAGATCGATCGAAGAGATTGCCAAACACGCTGACTGGATCGATGAGTGGAAAGCAGATTACGACCTCTCTTCTTCAGAAAAGATCCATGAAGCTCTTAAGAACGAGATCGGCAAACTCTTCGCTGAGATCTTAGGTTGCGCAGGCGTTTACAAGAACGATGAAGACTTCATGAGGTTCGTTAAAACCCTCTGATCTTTGCATCTTACCGGCGCTTTTTGCATCTTGCCGCCACTTCTATTGAACGGACTTTAAGGCTGTCATATAGTCGACTCAACAACAAGGAATGAGGTGACTTTTATGACAGTTTTACTTTTATCGGTTTTGATCCTGCTTGAAGCAGGCTTCATGATCTTCGAGCTTACGAGGAAGTCCTCGAAAAAAGAATGGACAACAAAGCGCATCATCTTAAATGCCGCTGAGATTATAGTATTCTTTGCAATGGTCCTGCTTCCCGGGATCGATACGGGCTTCAGATTTGCAGGACTCATCTTCATGCTGGTCTTAAGGACCGTTGTATCCGGCATTTATTGGTTAGCCTTCCGCAAGAGCACTAAGACAAAGAAGAAGGCTGCGATCGTATTCGGAGGGCTCTTTGGCGCGCTCCTGATCGCTTCTTCCGCCCTTCCTGCATTTCTCTTTACAGACTACGCAGGAAGGCCTTTAACAGGGCCTTACAAGGTCTTGGAGGCAGACGCTATCCTGATCGACAGATCACGTGTTGAAGAATTTGAAAATGACGGTTCATATAGAGAGGTTCCGGTCTACTTCTTCTATCCCGATGGAGCAACAGAAAAGATGCCTCTTGTTATCTTCAGCCACGGTGCGTTCGGATACTATCAGAGCAACGCTTCGATGTTCATGGAGCTTGCGAGCAACGGCTATGTGGTAGCAAGCATCGAGCATCCTTATCACTCCATATTCACGCACGATTCAACAGGAAAGACGATAATCGCAGACAGCGGTTTTCTCAATGATTCAATGACCATTGGTTCAAGTGACGCATCGGAGGCTGAGGTTTTCGAAGTCACAACAAAATGGATGGAACTCCGCACCGCCGACATGAACTTTGCTATCGATTCATTCAAGGCGAAGAATACGGATTCCTGGTATATCGAAAATGATCAGAAAGACGGTGTCTTACAGGCTGTAAGCCTCATCGACACAGACAGGATCGGTCTTATCGGTCATTCGATGGGCGGCGCCACGGCTGTTACATGCGGCAGAAGAGATGATATCTCTGCAGTGGTCGACCTTGACGGCACGATGCTCGGCGAGAATCTCGGCATTAACGGCAACGATATCATAATCAACGAAGAGCCTTACAAAACGCCGTTGCTGAACTTACAGAGCCAGAGCCATCACGAACAGGCTGTCGAAGCGGAAAAGATTGGTTATGCCTATTCAAATAATATCGTCATAAAAAATGCCGATACGGCTTACAGCACATACTTTGCTAACAGCGGCCACATGGATTTTACGGACCTTCCCCTGTTCTCACCTGTGCTTGCAAAAAATCTTGGTACGGGCGATGTCGACAACACCGTGATGATCGATACGTTAAATGGTCTTGTGCTCAGATTTTTCGATTGTTATCTTAAAGGAGACGGCAACTTCAGCGTAAACGAGCATTATTGAGGTATCAATGGATATTACGGTAAAAAAGATCGGTGAATCCGAGAAGGAATATATAGAGATCGGGTGTCATAAGAAAGATGAGCGGATCGATGAGATCGTCCGCTTCATCAGGTCCCGCGAAGGGATCTTAAAGGGTACCAAAGAAGACCGGCAGTACAGTATCGCGCTGCCGGATATCCTTTATATCGAAGCAGTCGACGAGAAGACTTTCATCTATCTCGAGAACGACTGCTTCGAATCAGGAAGACGCCTTTACGAATTTGACGAAGCGCTCGCTTCAAGAAACTTCGCGCGCATATCAAAATCAGTCATTGTAAATCTTATGAAGATAACTTCGATCAAGCCGTCATTAAACGGCAGGTTCTCCTGTGTCCTCACCAACGGTGAGCAGGTCATAATCTCCAGAAAATATGTCCCTGACATCAGAGAGAAGCTTAAGGGAGGCGCAGTATGAGAGAACATTTAAGAGCACAGCTCGCAAGCTTTTTTATTTCAGTTACGCTTATAAATCTCGCAATGCTGATCCTGGGTTGCCTTCTTGAACCAGACCTCCGGTTTGGTTACCAGGCTTTTGCATATCCCTTGATCTACGGCGTTATCGGAAGTCTCCCCGGCCTTGTCATGTTCTCGAAAAAGGAACTCACAATGAAGCAGACGATAATAAGAGAGATCATTCAGATGCTTCTTATCGTCATCCTCATAATTGCTTTCATGTTCGGCAGGTTTAAAAACATCGAATATGAGATGATCCCGCAGATAATAGCTGTTGCCATAAGCGTAATGATCATCTATGTGCTGGTAAATGTTTTCGGATGGCTAATAGACCTTAAGACAGCAAACAAGATGACTGAAGACCTTAAGAAATATCAGGCTAAGGCATCAGGCAAATAATTACCGGTTTCCGCTCTTCCAGACATAGCCCGTCTTGATAACGGTCTCAATATGATAGCCTGCTTTTCCGAGAGCTTTTCTGAGCTTCTTTATGTGTGAATCAACAGTCCTGTCATAGCCTTCAAAATCAGAATTCCACGCATTATCAAGGATCTGGTCACGTGTCAGGACAAGGTCCTTGTGATCGATAAACATGAGCAGCAGATCGTATTCCTTTGGCGCGAGATTGATCGTCTTTCCGTTGACGCTTACGAGGTGCCTTGCAGGGTCTATCGTGATCTCATCAATGACAAGGCAGCCGTTCTTGGAAAGGAGCCCATGGTATCTGCTGATCAGAGCATTGACCTTCATGAGCAGGACCTTTGTGGAAAAGGGCTTGGTAACATACTCATCAGCACCAATCTCATAGCCGGAGATGATATCGCATTCATCACCTAAAGCCGTAAGGAATATGATAGGCACATCGTACTTTGATCTTATGTGTCGGCACACTTCCTTGCCGTCTTTTCCGGGCATCATGATATCTAAGATGACCACATCATACTTCTGCCTGTCCGCTAAAGAACATGCATCATTTCCGTTATCGACCGCATCTATCTCAAATCCGTTTTTGCGGAAGAAGACTTCAACGACTTCTCTTAATGTAACCTCATCTTCTGCAAGCAAAATCCGATACATTCTTTACTTCCCTTTTAAGCCTTTCAGGCCGTTTCATAAGCAGGCATCGAGAACTTAAACTCAGTTCCCTTATCGCCGCTTACGCAGCTGTATTCAGCCTTGTGGACATCTAAGATACTCTTTACGACCGAGAGACCTACTCCGCTGCTGCTCATTCTGTCAGTTCTGGCCTTGTCAGTCGTATAGAAGATATCCCAGATCTTGTCCAGATCCTTTTTCTCTATCTTAGCACCATCATTAGTGATGCTGAAATCTATTTTACGGCCGTTCCTGTTAAGCTGGATCATGATGATGTGATCGCAGTATTTGATTGCATTAGACATGAAGTTGCCTATTACCATGTTCATCATTTCAGTATCGGCAAAAACCGTATAAGGCTTGTCGTCACAATTCAAGGTAAGAGTGATATTCCTCTCGCGGATCAGCTCAGCGTTCCTGCTGATAGTATCCTCGGCAAGTTTCTTCAGGTCAACTGCTTCGTAATTAACCTTATTGCTGCCTTCTTTGATCTTCGAGACATCGAGGAGTTTGCCCACCATGTCAGACATGTGATCAACTTCATTTACGATCCTTTTCGAATAATCCTTGCGGCGGTCGTCATCGAAATAGTCCCAGTTCTCAACGGTTGCTTTTGTAACTGCCAGAGGGGTCTTTAATTCATGCGCAATGCCCCTTGTAAGCTTCTGGTTCCTGATCTCATAATTCATCTGGTTCTTATAGAGCATGACGAAAGAGACAACTATCAAAGCCTCAAGAATGATAAATCCCAAGAGCATAAATATATAAGTCAGGGCATTGATCTTAATAACGCTTGCCAAAGGTTTTCCTGCTATGCAGTACGAAACATGGATATTGCCTTCTTTAGCCTGACTGATCAGCACCGATGTCGATGTAAATATGCCTTTTTTAGCATATACGCCGGAATATTTTTTATAAACCTTTTCTCCTTCTATGCCTGCCTCGTAAGCCATTCTATTTAGCTTTTCAATTTCCGCATCGCCTTTGTGTATTCCCTGTTCAAAAGAATCAAGGATAACCTCACCGCTGTTAATATCTGTTATCGAAGAATAAAAGCCAGTGCGGTCCGCATATTCATATGTGAGATAGTAATTCCACGATCTGATTACCTGCTCTTCCAGCTGTCCGTCAGCGTTATCAGCATGATAATCAATGTTTGCTGTTACAAAAGGCAGATTGAAATGCAAGTTAAAGTCATCTATTTTGTTCTTGGTAAAAATAACAAATGCTATCGAAAATGCCAGCAGCACAACAATGCAGAAAATAGTTCCGTATCTTATATATTGTTTCTTCATTTTTCTTCCTCATATGCATCCATCGAAAACCAGAAATTCGTTCCTTTAAAGCCGCTATAGCATCCGCACTTTGCGTTATGTGCATCAAGAATGCTCTTTACGACTGAAAGTCCTACTCCGCTGTTTTCATCCTGTCCGGACTTATTCTTCTTGGAGTTATAAAGAACGTCCCATACTTTTTCCAGATCGGTTTTTTCGATTCCTGCACCGTCATTCGTGATGCTGAATTCTATTGAATTTCTGTATTTTTTCAGCCTGATCCTGATCGTGTGCTCGCAATACTTTATTGCGTTTGTCATGAAGTTATTTATAACTATGTACATCATCTCGAGATCTGCATACACAGTATAGTTTTCAGCTCTTTCATCTGTCTCGATCACCATATCGATATCTTTTTTCAATATCGATTCCATGTTTCTCTTCTTTATGTTTTGGACAAGAAGAAGGAGATCGACATCCTCACGGTTAAGCTTAACGCTGCCGTCCTGTATCTTAGACAGTTCGAGAAGCCTTGTAACCATAGATGACATATGGTCAACTTCAGATATTATCTTTTCCGAATACTCAGGGCGCTTTTCTTCGTCTACGTTTTCCCATTTATCCAGATATTCCCTGGTAACAGACAGAGGTCCCTGCAGATCGTAAGCGATGCCCTTCGTAAGCTTTTCGCTCCTTAATTCGAATCTCTTCTGGTTAAGGTAGAGCTTTCTTACTGCATAAATGATTACAGCTTCTACGAAAACCAGAGCCAGAACGGACAAGATATAAACCCACAAATTATCTCTGATGACGATCAGGAGCGGATTTGTTACGAAATAATAAGTAAGAAGGTAATGTCCTTTATCGTGAACAAAGATTACCGAAGCAGTCGTAGTGAAAATCCCTTCCTTGACATTACGGCCGGCAGGAACTTGGCCGTCTAAGTGCTTAGCAACATATGCATCGCTAAGTCTATGAGCCTTTTTGTTTATTCCGGAATTCCCGCCCAAGGAATAATACTCGATCTCATCGAGCCTTACGATCCACTCCTCATAAGGAACGCCCTTCTCTTCATTGACAACTTCAGGCTCAGCAATATTTAATGTCTTGACCTTGTCATCAAAAGAAAAAGTAAACGTGCCTCCGTAAACGAATGTATCATCGCATCTCGCACCTGCTACCGTAATATCTTTTCCGCGCGGGAAGCGGAAGTTTGAAACCTCGTCCTTTGACAGTGTCAGCGGCTCTTCAAAAAACATAAATCTGGTAGAACCGGGAACCAGCTGAGTATCCTTCGCTTCATATCTGTCAGAGGAATCCTCAATAACCTCAGTTTCAACCTCACCATAATAACGGAATGCCAGAAAATCCTGTGACTCAAACATTACCCTGCCATTATTTTCGGTATCAACTATAGAAGAGTAAAAGCCTACGTCCTCACCGACGAATGACAGAAATTTCCATGAGTTGACAGCATTATGTGCCAGTGATTCCGGAGTTCCGTTTTCGGAATTGCCCATTGATATTTCAGGGAAAAGAGCAATGTTACGCATACCTTCATTTACAACATCGATCTTTTTCTTTGTATAAAACGACATCAATACCGAGAAGATTACAAGTGCCAAAACACAGTAAACTAACCCAAATCCCAAATAATTCTTTTTCATCTTCTTTGTTCCTTTCCGCGACATCCGTCTTTTGTCATCGTGAGTATAGGAAAAAGTTGTGACCTCTTTATGACCATACAAAACCACAATCTGAACTTAATGAAATACGCGGCACGGCAACGATATTTATTCCAATACGCATCAATAGTGATAAAATGATTATATCAAAAAATATGGAGGTGCCTTTTATGGACTTAGATATCAACAAGGCTGTAGGTGCTGCTCAGGACGCAGTCAGCGCAATCGCAAAAGACGATAATGCAAAGAAGATCGCTAACGACGCTATCGATAAGGTTGAGAAGAAAGTAGGAGTAGACCTTCCTGACGTTGACGCAATCAACGGAGCTATCGGCAAGAAGTAATAACTAAAAGACCTAAACAAAAAGGACGTCTCATTGGGGACGTCCTTTTTTAATGGCTTCCTGTTTATGAACCGGAGCTTTCTTTTTCTTTATGTGATTTCCTACTATCTCCGAGACGTCTGAGATAGTCATGAACGCAGATACATCCGCGTCGTTGATTATCTTCTTGATGGCCGGAACTTCAACTCTGGTGATAACGCAGTATAGCACGGTCTTTTTGCCGCTTGATACCATTCCTCGACCTTCCATCTGCGTGCATGTTCTTCCGAGCTGAGTATAGATCGCATCTGCGATCTCCTGGCCGTGATCCGTGATGATCATTACGGACTTGCCCTGCTCCATTCCGTTCTCGACGAAATCGATTATCTTCGACGTAATGAAGTATGTAAGGAGCGAATACAAAGCTCTGTCAGGTCCGAAGAGGAATCCTGCAACAGCGTATATGATTATGTTGAAGAACAGGACGATCTGGCCTACCGAGAACTCCATGTGGTGTGACAGGAGCATCGCAACGATCTCCGTGCCGTCAAGGCACCCGCCGTATCTTAAGATGAGACCCACGCCGACACCGAGCAAAACGCCGCCGAATACGACTACTAAGATCTCCTGATTCGTAACTTCCTTCATGTCCTCGAAAACACCGAGGAAGCTTGAAAATACTGCCATCGCATAGATCGCCTTAACAAGGAATCTGATGCCGAGACGCTTGAATCCGACGATCATGAACGGGATGTTCAGAGCGATCGTAAGAACGCCCAGGGGGATTCCCGACAGCTGGCTTATGATCATCGATATACCGACAACGCCGCCATCTAAGATAGTGAAAGGAACGAGGAATTCTTCGAGCGCAAATGCAGCAACTATGGCGCCCACGGTGATCATGAACAGCGGTACTATCCACTGCTTGAAAATGTACTCGAAAGTGATCTTCTTCTGTTGTCTTCTTTTCTTTACCGGCATGGTCTTATTTTCGCACAAAAAGTAATAGGCTGCTTCCTATAAAAGCAGCCTACACCAAAATTGATTCATTCTTATTTCTGTCGGTTGAAGTTGATGAGGCAGCCGTCAAGGATGATCTGACGCTCACGGTCTGTGAGGTCGCCAAGAGTCAAAGTGAATTCCTTTGTCTCGTTGCCCTTGATAGCGATTGCCTTGATCGTATCAGCCTTTGTCTCAACTGCAGTTCTGATGCCAGGGAAAAGGATGTAGTCGAGGTTTGCGAACGGCAGGTCACCCTTTTCGATGATGAAAGGCAGCATACCCCAGTTGATGAGGTTGGATCTGTATCTCTTTGTAGCGTACTCGTTAGCGATGTTAGCCCATCCTCCGAGTACCTTCTGGCAGGAAGCAGCCTGCTCTCTTGCAGAACCGTCACCGGGCTTAACTGCGAAGATTACGGAACCGAAGCCGATGATATTTGTATCAGCATGCTCGAAAGGTACGATGCTCTTAACAACCTGCATTACGTCGTGGAGACCCTCAACTGCCTGGCAGGGATGTCCGCCCTCAACGAGTGTTGTCTCAGCCTTCTGGATAGCCTTAGCTCTGCCTACGTACTCAGGGTCCTTTCTGGAGAGTGTGAACTCTGCAAGGCCAAGAGGATTGGATCTGTAAGAAGATGTCTCGCCAGAAGGAATGAGCTCGTCTGTTGTGGTAACAGGATCGTGGATCTCTGATACGACCTGGAGAACGAGGTTCTCAGGAAGTGCTTCCATCTTCGGCCAGTCCTTGATGTTAGGTCCGAACTGGATCTCTGTAGAAGGATCAGCAACGCCCTTGGAATCGAACACTCTGTTCTTATAGATCTTATCGTCGAATGTGTAAGCGTAGTTGTTAAGCTCGCCAGTGAACTCAGTAGCAGGTGTAAGAACGCCCTTGTTTGCAGCTGTTGCAGCAATGGATCTTGCGTCCATGAGTGCAACGGAAGAGATCTGGCCGCTCTGAACCTTTGAACCTTCTCTGTTCGGGAAGTTTCTTGTGGAGTGACGGATGGAGAATGCGTTGTTGGCAGGTGTATCGCCTGCGCCGAAGCAAGGTCCGCAGAAAGCAGTCTTAAGGATAGCGCCTGTCTCAAGGAGTGTAGCGGCAACGCCGTTCTTAACGAGTTCCATGTAGATAGGTGTTGATGCAGGATAGATGGACATCGTGAACTTATCAGAGCCGATGTATGTGCCCTTCATGATGTCAGCTGCAGCGCAGATGTTCTCGAATCCGCCGCCTGCGCATCCTGCGATGATACCCTGGTCGACAAGGAGCTTGCCGTCAACGATCTTGTTCTTCAAAGAATACTCGATCTTGTCGCCGAAAGAAACCTTTGCTCTCTCCTCTGTCTCGTGGATCATCTGCTCGAGATTTGCGTTAACATACTCGATCTCGTAAGCGATGGAAGGATGGAAGGGCATAGCGATCATAGGCTTGATCGTAGAGAGGTCTACGATGACTGCGCCGTCATAGTAAGTAACGTCAGCAGGTGCGAGAGCCTTGTAGTCAGCTGATCTGCCGTGGATATCGAAGAATTCCTTTGTCTTCTCATCTGTCTGCCAGATGGAAGAAAGGCATGTTGTCTCAGTAGTCATTACGTCGATGCCGATCCTGAAATCAGCGGAAAGGCTGCTAACTCCGGGGCCAACGAACTCCATGACCTTGTTCTTAACATAGCCTGAATTGAATACCTTACCGATGATAGCAAGAGCAACGTCCTGAGGACCTACGCCCTTCATCGGTTCGCCTGTGAGGTAAATGGCGATAACGTCAGGCATCTTGATGTCATATGTCTGTGAGAGGAGCTGCTTAACGAGCTCAGGACCGCCCTCACCCATAGCCATGGTACCGAGAGCACCATAACGTGTGTGTGAGTCAGAACCGAGGATCATGCCGCCGCATGTAGCGAGCATCTCTCTTGCGTACTGGTGGATAACTGCCTGATGAGGAGGTACATAGATACCGCCGTACTTCTTGGCAGCCGTAAGACCGAACATGTGATCATCTTCGTTGATCGTTCCGCCTACTGCACAAAGCGAGTTGTGGCAGTTAGTAAGAACGTAAGGGATTGGGAACTTCTCTAAGCCGGAAGCTCTTGCTGTCTGGATGATACCTACATATGTGATGTCATGTGAAGTCAGCTTGTCGAACTTGATCTTGAGCTGCTCCATGTTGCCTGATGTATTGTGATCCTTAAGGATGCCGTAAGCGATAGTGCCCTGCTTTGCAGATGCCTTGTCAGCAGCCTTGCCGGACTTAGCGGCAACTGCTTCGGCTGCATTGCCGGAATCTTCGATGAGTTCAACGCCATTCAATAACCAAGCGCCGTTTTCGAGTGTGGAAATCATAGTATCTACCTCTTTATTAATAAATTCGCGCATTATTATAGCAAGGATTGCGAGAAGTTTGCTATATCTTGAGCGAAGCGAAAGAACATATAACACGCAAAGTTAAGAATGCGGGGAATATCTCAGCTCAGCGTATAAGGCGATACTAACCCGAGTGATTTGCAGAAGCCTTCAACAGTACTGTTTTTCAATGTTGACTGATAATCACTGCGGATCCAAACGATCTGGTTATCCTTTAGGTAAACGCCGCACGCAAGCTCAACAGTTGAGCCGTCATTCTGAGAGTCTTTGGGTCCCTGATAGCTGATCCTGTAAGTTACGCCATCCTTTTTGCCGTCTTCAGCTCCAAATCTGAGCGGCTTAATTGCATTCTCATATATCTCTTCTGCAGTTTTGCTGTCTTTGACAGTAACAAAACAAACTTGGGTTAAGCAGGAATCGTGATCGTCGCTTTTTCCTATGCTCTCGGTGGCATATACGAATTCTTCCACATCTAAAAAAGACATATTATCCGTAAGCGAGGTGTTCAGGTACTCGACTATTTGTAAGTTTTCAATGTCGTAGTACATCGCTTTAGTCTTTCCGGGTTCTGCCGCGATCTGTGTGAGTTCTTTAGTATCCTCAACCGCTTTCATACCGTTATTCTTTGCTGCACTTATGAAAGAAGCCTTACTGAAACTGCCGGAACCGGAACAACCGGTCAGACATACCACGGACATAACAACTGCCATTGTAACTGTCAAAAACCTAGTTTTCATAGAACCCTCCCGTTATTCAATGAATAATCCAATCCCTTTTGGAATTCCTGAAAATTATTATAGATTTTCCCTGAGTTCCCTTCCATACAAATCGCGTATACAGAATAAACAATAACAAATACAGGGACCCCACCACGAGAGTCCCTGCATTTGTTCAAAGTTCAAAGCAATTGCTTGCCTTTTTATTTGTTAAGTCTTGCCTCGAGTGCAGCCTTCTGGTCCTCGTAGCCGGGCTTGCCCAAGAGAGCGAACATGTTCTTCTTGTAAGCCTCAACGCCGGGCTGGTTGAAAGGATTTACAGCGAGGAGGTAACCTGAGATGCCGCAAGCCTTCTCGAAGAAGTAGATGAGCTCACCAAGAGAGTAAGCTGTCTGGTCAGGCATGTGGATCAAGAGGTTCGGAACCTTACCGTCAACGTGAGCAAGGATAGTGCCCTGCATTGCCTTAGCGTTAACTTCGTTCATGTCCATGCCGGAGAGAAAGTTAAGGCCGTCAAGGTTGTCCTTGTCATTGGGGATCTCGAAAGATCTTCTGGGCTGGTCGATCTGAACGACTGTCTCATACATGATGCGTGCGCCGTCCTGGATGAACTGACCCATGGAGTGGAGATCTGTTGTGTTATCAACGCCTGCAGGGAAGATACCTCTTCTGTCCTTGCCCTCAGACTCACCGTAGAGCTGCTTCCACCACTCTGTCATGTAGTGGAAAGAAGGCTCATAGTTGACCATAACTTCTGTGGAGTAGCCGGAACGGAGCAGGCAGTTACGTACTGCAGCATACTGATAGCAGGGATTCTCTGAGAGAGGGAGCTTCTTGTAAGCCTTGGAAGCGTCCTTAGCGCCCTTCATGAGCTCTCTGATGTCGATGCCTGCAACTGCGATAGGGAGAAGTCCTACGGCTGTAAGAACGGAGAATCTGCCGCCTACGTCGTCAGGTACTACGAAGCTCTCGTAGCCTTCTTCATCTGCCAAGCCCTTAAGAGCTCCTCTTGCCTTATCTGTTGTAGCGTAGATTCTCTCCTGGGCACCCTTCTTGCCGTACTTCTTCTCCATGTAAGCGCGGAGGATACGGAAAGCGATAGCAGGCTCTGTTGTTGTGCCTGACTTGGAAATGATGTTGAGGGAGATATCCTTGCCCTCAATGATGTCCATCATGTCTGCAAGATATGTAGCGCTGATGGAGTTGCCGCAGAAAAGGATCAGGGGGCTCTTTCTTACCTTCTTTGATGCTGCGTTAGCAAAAGAATGGCCTAAGAGCTCGATTACGGCGCGTGCGCCTAAGTAAGAACCGCCGATACCGATAACGATGAGGACGTCAGAATCTCTTCTGATCTTCTGAGCAGCCTTACGGATGCGTGCGAATTCTTCTTTGTCATAGTTTGTGGGAAGGTCGAGCCAACCGAGGAAATCATTTCCGGGACCGTTCTTCTTGTGAAGCATATCAGAAGCGGCCTTAACCTGGGGCTCCATTCTAGCGACTGCCTCTTCACCGCCGATAAAATCGAGGGCGTTCTGGTAATCAAATGTAATCATCTTAAACTCTCCTTACAGGTTTATTCAAAAATCATACAGAGTATACACCCGTATTTTTTTCTTTTCGAGTATAATTAGGCTTGTAAATATTACAAAAAACAACGAAAAATAAAGGAATACAAGATGTCTGATATTTCGATCGCGGAATCAAAGATCCAAATCCTGTATCTGGTCGACCGTGCACCGGGCGTAAGCTACCATCTGCTTATGGAAAAGTGCATGGAATCGCTCTATACGGACTTCTTTACGTTCTCGAGATCATATGAAGAGCTCATATCAGGCAATCTCATGGACAAGAGCAGATCCGGCGATTTTACGGGCGATGCAGTAGGTTCCACCGAGAATCTGACACTGACAGACGGCGGCAGGGCCGTTCTGAAGGACCTTATCTCTTCCCTTAACACGTCTCTCATCGACAATCTGAATGAAGCTGCGGCTGAGATCGTAAGTGAGATGAGCAAGAACTCCGGCATTACAGCTTCATTAGAGCCTACAGAAGGCGGAAAGTTCCTTGTAAGCCTTGCAGCAGATAACAACGGCAAGCCTTTTAACTGCTCCATTACAGTTGAAGACGAGGCTACTGCCGTAAAGATCTGCAAACAGTGGAAAAAGGTGGCTTCCAAAGCTCCCGACGAGTTTCTTAAGCTCTTTAAATAACGGGTATTAACCCTTCTTAGTTACCTCAACGATAATGAATTCACCCGGCTGAAGGATGTGACGGAGATGGTCAGATCTCATCTTACGTTCGTTTATGAGTCTGCCCTTGTCGTCATAACGCCTGATAACGCTGTCTGCCCTGCCGAGCTTATTGTCGTTGATAAGGAAGCTCTGCTGTGAGCTTGATGAATTCGCAACAATGATATAAGTCTTATTGTCCTTGTCAAAGCATGCCGTGGTGACATTGCTCATAAACTGCTCAACGCTTACCGGCACGGTCTTGTCGAGCGGTTCCCTGATATCGATATAGAGCTCGTCGAAGCCCGCAAACTCGGTTGTAAGGCCTGATACGGTCATCATGTTGATGAATTCATCTTTTCCTACAAACATGCCGCTGCCGTTATATTTCGAAGGTACAAAGTTTACTGCGGCATCGAAAAGGAACATATCGGCAAAATCCGCTTCGCTCATCATAATGGCCGACAGGATCTTACCGCAGTTGGAGCCGCTCGTCCTGAGCCTGTTGATGTATTCACCGCTCTTGCCGCCGGAGACGATATGAGGTGTCTCATACTGCGCGAGAATATAGCTTGTGCGGATGTTGTCGATGTAGGTTGCCGAGCTGTCGTTAGCGACAAGGCTTACGCCCATTGTATGGTAATCGGCGTCAGACATCATCGTGCCGCCGCTGTACTCCATGCCGTCAAGGAAGACTGTCTTATCCTTGATATCGCTGAAATACTCGGACTGCGAGAACATAGACTTAACGTAGTTGACGTAGGATGCCTTCTGGATATCGCTCTTGAAGACCTTTCCGCTGTCATTGATCTCGATATAGAATCTGGAGAACTGTCTGCTCCACGGAAGCGCGGTGCCGTTGTCGATCCTTCGGCCGCCGTATTCGGAGGTCAGTGAACCGCACATGTACTCTAAGAGCTTATCGATATCTTCCTGATCGACATATGGTCCTATTACGAACCAGGGAGTCGAAGAGCACTGCTTTACGAGCCTTAAGCTGTCTTCCAAAGACCCGGTTACCGACTGGCCGGGCTTCTCGTAGACACTGTTATCTTCGTCATCATATTCGATCTTGCTCGTAGTACCCTTGACTTCTCTTGATACGGAATCGATAGCCGAGAGATAAAGGGATGTCTCGGCAAAACCGTTGCAGCCGATATTGAGGTTATTAAGCCTCATGGCTGTGGGCTTTCCGGACTTTAAGGTATCAGCATAGTACTGGGGAATGCCTGCAGCACTGTAGCTGTCAGGACCTAAGTAGACATCGTCGACAAGGACGAAGCCTGAACCTTCAAATGCTATGGAAAGCCTTATCTCTCCGGCATCAACCATCTGGTCGGTAACAGCGAAGACATAGCTGTAAAGCTTATAGTTCTTGCCGATATTGGTAAGCTCCATGCCGTATCTTCCGAAGCCTTCGCCCTCGATCCAGCAGTATGCCTTCTCGGGTGCCTTGTCAGACATTGCATAAAGGCTTAAGCGGTAGAACGTACCGGACATGAAATTATCCTTTGCCTTGCCGGGGAGAAGCTGGGTCATTGCATGAACATCGCTGCCGCTTCCCGTGATCCTTGCGCCGAACTTGCCGCTGTAGGCTCTGTCAGTAGTAATAACGTTGGTTCCCTTGCCGTATACATCCCATGTGGAATCAGAAGACGTGTCCCATGCATATTCCCTGGTATCGGAAGCGCTGACAGCACCGCCTGCAGCCCTGTCGATATGGCCTGCGATGAGAATATCATCAGCAATGATGTCGATGCCCTCGAGATTGCCTTCAATGGAAAGCTCCGAAAGGATCTGGGATCTGTAGATCTCTGTGCCTGAATCGTAGAAGACCTTGTCACCCGTAACTCCGATGATGTTCTCGATGACCACGTTTTCAGATGTGAGATTAACAGCCTTTCCTGTCGCGATATCGATAGCAAAAGCCTTGTTATCTTCAGTTCCGGCAATGATGAGGCCTGAATCCGTAAGATCAACGGATTTGATCAGAGACCCTGCTGCTTTGGCGAGGTCGCTCTCTTCGAATACAAATCCCTTGTCATTTTCCTTAAGGATGACCGCATTCGTATTGTCGGCTACAAAGCAGAACACACCGGAAGTGGCATCAGCCAGAAGCTTTGTCTTGTCCTTTAGAAGCTCTGATTCGCCGATCTTCTCGAAAACCATCCCGTTAGTCGATGAATAGATATTTCCCTTGCTGTCAGTAGCGATGAAGCGCTTTCCGTCAGATACAAAAGACGTTGCATCGGAATTCGGAAGGCTTGATACTGCAGTGTTTCCGTTTATTACGGTAACGATAGTTCCGTCCTTATAGCAGACAACAGAGCTCGTTCCTGAGCTGCCGATACCGCAGACATTCTTACCTAAAGTGAGATTCTCAGGTTCATAGACAGATGCATAGTTCTTGCCGTCCTGCGAATAATAGACAGCACCGTTTACGGCTACCGCTACAACACCCGAATCATTGGAATCGATAAGAGTAAATCTGTCCTTGGAATTAACGACGCCTGTAAGCTGGCTGTTCGTAAGATCGTAGATGAGTCTGCCGCTGTCGGTAAGAGCGAGCGTCATGTTGCCGTAGAAAGCCATTTCCCTGATGCGGTCCTCATCCCAAAGAGATTTCTCATCCTTGATCATGTTAACGGCACCAAGTCTTGCAGGCTTATATCCCGTAATGACTCCGGTAAACTTCTCGCTCATGACACCTTCGCTGTCGATCGATATGATCCTCGCGGTATCACCCTGGCAGTTTGTCGTATCGTAATCTGCGGCCGCAACTGCGTCAGGCGTTAAGAACACGCTCTTATCGGAAGCACCTGCAATCAGGATGCTCGAATAATCCGTACAGCTCTCGAAAGAAGCATCCCTTACGAGATTGATATTTGGAATGAGATCACAATTGATGCCCGTGCCGCCATAGGTATCGTCTGCCTTGTCCGGTGTCGCGGAGACCTCGCAAAGCTCTGATCTCAAGCCGAATACACCGACATAACCCAACACGACGATGGCAAGAACAAGAACGACCGCAACGACGACCATTGCCGCCGCAAAACGTGTCCTCTTTGTTATTCCGAATATCGGACGGCCGTGCTTCTTCATTCCTTAGCCTCGATCGAATCATCTTCAGACGTGACCGGTGTCTCACCGTTCGCGCCGTTACTTGTTTCTTCGGTTAATTCTACTTGAACTTCACTTGTTTCTTCAAGTTTTAAAAGATCTTTTTCTTTCTTTCTCTTATAGCTGACAAGGAATGCGAATGCAATGACCGCAACAGGCATCATCAGCATGGATAAGACATTGGTTCCGAGCATAAAATCTGATGAGACCTTATCAGGTATTCCGAATGCCTCAAATGACATGAATGTCGCTATTCCCGAGCCGAAGATATTGAATATGCTGTGAAGCAGGATCGGTGCGAGAATGCTGTCTGTCAGGTGATAGCATGCCGCAATGATGATACCGCAGGCGACCGCATATCCGATATGGACTGTTAATCCGTGCATGACGCCGAAGATAAGCGCGCTTAAGATTACCGATACCCATGGTCCGAAGGCTCTTCTGAGCTGTCCGAAGATAACGCCTCTGAAAGTGATCTCTTCGGTTACGGGGATCACAAAGCAGAGCGTAATGACATATACGACCGTATCCCATGCGGGAACCACGACCTGAGGCGTGTCGGAGAACCTGTCGACACTGTCACGGTACTCCTCCATCGCATCTTTAAGTGATTCGAGATATGCCGAGATCTTGTCTGCAACAATGATGTAGAGGGTTACAAAACCGAGCATTCCAAGTGCTATTACAACCAGCGAAATGACCTGCCCGGGATCTAACTTCTTGATCTTGATCAGGGGTTCCTTCTTCAGCGAGAGAAGCCTTGCGATCACTATCATCGTAATAAAAACGACTATGCTGCTGCACAGGGTGAAGATACCCTTATAGATCTTGCGGTCGACACCGATAAAATCAAAGGTATAGTAGATCACGCCATCCGCACAAATGAAATAGAGCAACCAGACTAATGCTTTTCCAATTGCTCCTAATTTGCTAAGGATTTGCTTCCCTAAACTCATCGTTATTTCTGATCTCCGGATGATACTCCGTTCCTGGCTCTGGTCTCAGGTGCCTGAGCGCCATAATACCTTCTCATGAAGTAGACGAAAGCCTTTTCGAGCTCTTCTGGATCCTTGATCGAATAATAGACACGATCCCCGTTCTCGCCTATCGCCGTCCTCATAATGACGAGCTCAGGCTTCGAGTGGCTTCCGTCATCGGGCACGTAGTTGTACATGACTACATACTCGGTCTTCTGAAGTGTAAATGCATCAATGCGCGACATATAGTAATCCTTCTTGGAATAAGGATCACGCATTACGAGAAGTTCGTCGCTCCTGCTCTCTTTGAGATGCTCTCCCGCAAGCTTTGCCTTGCGGTCCTTCTCAAGGGCGATCTTCTTCTTTAATCCTGCCGGCCTGTTATTAGTCTTCTGATTCTTCATCGTCGCCGTAAAGCTCGTCGCAGAGCTTATCGTAATAATCGTAGATTACTTCTTCCTCTTTCTCGGGAAGGTTCTCAAGAAGGACTTCGCCGTCCTTATCGACAAAGCGCATGATCACATAAGCAGAGATCAGTTCACCTTCCTCATCCTTCTCGTCTGTATCAACGATCAGTACAACATATGTGGAGCCGTTAAAGAGGAATGTACTCTCTACAACAGCCTTTGTAACCTCGCCTGTCTCTTCGTCCTTAAGTTCGATGACTCTGTCGCCCTCGTCGTCAAGCTGTGCGATAGCGTCGATAAGCTCATCCTTAGGTCCGATCTCTTCGAAATTGTTATTATCTGCCATATTCATGTCTCCTTTAACTCTTTTAATTATAATATAAAGCTCAGATGGCTCATTATATCAAATTTGCGGTAATCTTGCTCACAGGGTATTGATGTAGTCCTGAAGTATTATCTCCGCAGCCACCTGGTCTATGACCTTCTTCTGCTTCTTGGCCTTGATATTGCTCTCGTGAAGGTATCTGGAAGCTAAGACCGTCGTAAAGCGCTCATCCTTATAGACGGGTTCGATGCCGCATCTTTTGGCGAGCTCAGCTCCGAATTCTTCTGCCTTATCCTGTGTGGCAGACCTCGTGCCGTCAGTCCTGGCAGGCATACCGAGCACGATGGCATTTACTTCCATCTCCTTGATGATCTCGCAGATGCGGTTCAAAGCCCACTCCGGGTCTTCTCCGTTCCAGTTGACGGTCTCAATGCCCTTGGCGATTACTCTCAGTTCATCAGATACGGCAATGCCTATATGCCTTGTACCGAAGTCTATTCCCATTACCCTGCCGGCTGCTTTGCCCATTAAAGTTCCCCTTTCGAAAACAAAAAATAAGGCGGCATAAGCCGCCACTACCGCTTATTACCGGTATCTTAAACCCTTTTACAGTCTGGAGCAATAATCGTTGATGATTACCTCCAAAAGCTCATCACGGTCAATCCTCTTGATGAGACCTCTGGCTCCCTTGTAGTTGGTGATATATGTGGGATCGCCGGAAATAAAGTATCCGACAAGCTGATTGATGGGGTTATAGCCCTTCTCCTTAAGCGCGCTCAAAACATACGACATGAGTGCGTGTACATCAGCCGTTCTATCACCGGATAAATCGAATTTAGCTGTGTTGCTGTCCACAGAAACCTCCAAACGAAGTAATCTTCGATGTTTTCATTCTATCACATATACTAACAAAAATAATTAAGATTTAATTAAAATGTTTGGATAAACGTCTGATATATGGACATTTTAGGACTTTTGGAGGACCTGTCAAAGAAAAGACCTCCCCGGGAAGTTCCCAAGGAGGTCTTGTGTGTTTTGATTATCAAACGACTCCAGAAAGAGGATCTGTCTCAAAATCACAGTCACCGGGACTGGTTACGATTACATCCTGTCCGTCAAAAACAATTACTTCGATCTTGCACTCTTCGTATTTAGTTTTCTCCATGTGTATCCCCCTCTTTATGCTACAGAATTCTTGTAATCCAAGCACTTCATAGCGAAATCATAGTATGCTTCAGTCAGTTTTAACAAGACATTGCTGGATGATCCCTCATACTTATCCTTTACTACCTGCAGGTAAGTAAAGATAGAATACGTACCGTTTACATTGCCTACAGAATATGTGAAACCAAGATCAACTTCCGTTGCGGCAAAGCCATTGCCTGAAGGTCCCATGATCGAGTACATATAATAGTTACCGTTAGGTGTAGCAGTAATCGTCTGACTTCCGCCACCGTCATAAGTAACAGTCATGGCAGGTGCATCGCCCTCAAAAGCTGACTTCTTGAAGTACATGTTAACGGTTGTCATTGAAAGGAATGCCACACTTGTACCATAGTAAGCACTGTCAGGATCCTGAGCAGGCGCATAAGAAGCACCTGTATATGTGTAGAAATTATCAGCAGGAACGGCGTTTGCAGGCATGTTATCTGTATTGATATTGAACTGCAGCTGTGCACAGGAGCCGAAATAGATCAGCGACTTTGCAACTGCCTTAGCCTCAGCAGTATAGTTCTGGTCAGTCTCATGATTGATAATATAATTTGCACACTCAACTACACTGGATGTATCTGATGCCTCACCATCTGTGTAAGTGATCGTAACCGTTATCTCTGAAGTCATGCAGGCAGACTCCACGGGAAGATAGAAATAATAATGATCACCACCGTTAGTCAGCTGGTAGAACGTCAATGTCTTTTCAATATTCTTCACAGTTCCGTTCTTATCATATGAATACGAATAGTTAACAGTCGTATCGCTGGTATTATATTCACCAAGCTGCAGAGATACCTTTACCGCGATCTCTCCGCCGATCAACAGATTATAACCGAGAACCTTAGGCATAATAACCTGCTTCAGCTTAATGTAGCTGCCGGAAACATATGCTTTGTAACCATCATGATTGCTGATAAAGCTGTCTATTGAATAGCTCTTGCCATTGGTATTAAAGAAGTTCTTTGTAGTATTGCCGCCACCGAACTCGATCTTAGCATCACTGGAAAGATTACCGGAAAGCGTAACCGTGACATTATCACTGAGCCATACATTAGCTTTTTTAGCATCACTGCAGTGGTTTCCGGAAATTACAGGGTCGCCGCTGATCTTAAATGTACCTGTGTTACCCTTTGTAAACAGAATACCACCGCCGTTTGCACCGGCTGTATTGTCCTCTATAGTACCGCCTGTGATCTCAAGATCTGCTCTCAGGACTCTGACTGCACCACCCTGACGGCCGGAACAATTATCGATCTGTCCTCCGGTGATCTTAAGTGAACCCTTCAAAGAAATTGTTGTTTCAACAGGATCAGCATCTTCAGAGGACTTATATAAAGTATGACCTACTTCAGTACCTTTGCTTGTACAGTGGCAGGAAATAGCGCCTGCACCATCATCATTAGGCTTAACGCTGTCTGAATGACAGTTTGTAATCCTGCCGCCGGACATAACACAATGTCCGCCGTTGGAAATATGAACAGCACCACCGTCACTCTGGGAATGGAAACCGCTTATAGTTCCGCCTTCCAGATATAAAGTACAGCTGTTCTGAACAAGGATACACCCGCCTCTCTTATTGGCTTCTGTTCCGTGATTCGGATAATTAACACCATTTACAGTATTTATACTTATCCAATGATCATCAGAGCCCTTGGTTTTCTGTGAAGCTGTAATAAGACCTTCGCCGACAGTATCCTTGATCGTTAAGGAAATATCACCATGAACAAGAACCCAATCCGTACCGTCAATGTTAACGTCTTCAACAAAACCAATGGTATAAAGGTTCTCTGTACCGGTATAAGTAATCTTATTTCCGGCAAGGTTGATTATGACACTAGATCCTGCAGCCGTTATATGAGCACTATTAGGAACTTCTACATCTTCAGCAAGTGTATAAGTACCTGCTGTCTCAGGCATCTTACCGCCATTTGCATCAATATCATCCTGTGTGATCTGGCCATTGGCAAACGGAGGTATTGCCTGCTGAGGAACTTCCTCATTTCCTTCGCCCTCATTAACAGCTTCCTGACCTTCTACATCAGCAACTTCGAGAGTCTCCTCAACTACAGGCTGCTCTGAATCCTGTGCAGGTGCCTCAGCATCTGCTTCAGACTCCTCTGCTGCCGGATCTTCAGTTGCAGGGTCATCTGCTGCCGGTGTTTCAACTGCCGGTTCTTCAGCGACAGCTTCTTCATCCTGCTTCTCTTCTTCTGCAACTTCTTCAGCAACAGGCTGCTCTGCCTGAGGTTCATTCTCATCAGCAAATACAGTAGCTGAGAAAACGCCGAAGATCATTGCCATGGCACAGAAGGCTGCAATAGCTTTAATAAATCTCTTCACTTGAGTGTCCTCCTATCAGAATTTCACTTTTGCGCAAATATACATGCTACTTAATTTTATTATTATATATCAAGGAAATGTGATTTTTCATATTGTAAATGAAAATTATCACCAGAATAATAAAAAAATGTCTGAAAAAGACCTCCCCGGGAAGTTCCCAAGGAGGCCTTGTACATCTTTTTCGAATGCTGAACGGATTTTAAAGTGGATCTGTCTCAAATTCACAGTCACCGGGACTGGTTACGATTACATCCTGGCCGTCAAAAACAATTACTTCGATCTTGCACTCTTCGTATTTTGTTTTCTCCATGTGCATCCCCCTTCTTTATAACTGCTGGCACTTCTTTGCGAAATCATAGTATCTCTCGACAAGGTATAACAGAATATTCTGGCTTTGTCCATGATACTTGTATTCAACTACCTTCAGGTAAGTCTCGATCGAATACTCGCCTGATACGGAACCTACTTCATAGCTGAACGGTACATCAAATAACGTAGCAGCGAATCCGTCACCTGTAGGGCCCTTGATCGTATACATATAATAGTTGCCGTTCAGTGTAGCCGTGATCGTCTCCGTAGCACCACCTGAATAAGTTACAGTCATAGCAGGTGCTGTGCCGGTGAAGGCTGATTTCTTGAAGTACATGTTGACTTCTGTCTTGGAAAGGAAGGCAACACTTGCGCCATAGAAAGCACCATCAGGATCCTGCGCAGGTGAATAAGGAGCACCTTCTCCGATCGTATATACAGTCGGCTTAGGCTCGTTAATAACTGCATCAGTTTCCTCAAGATCAGGATACATTGAAGGATCCATGTTGATGTTAAACTGCATCATAGCGAATGATCCGAAGTAAAGAAGTGCCCATGCAACATCCTTGGCCTTCTGTGTATAATCGCCGTGAATGATCTTCTTAGCATACTGTTCGATCGTTACAGTATCACCTGTTACCTGACCTGCTGAATAATTAATCGAAATAGTGATCGGTGATGTAATGCATGCAGACTCGACCGGGATATCGACAGTGTAGTAGCTGCCGCTTGCCGTAAGATCTCTGAAAGCTGCATTTTTCTCAACGTTTACTGTTTTGGAGCCCTTGGTATATGAATACTCATAACTTACGCTTGTCTTGGGGTTTGCATATTTCGCTAGATCCAAATAAGCTCTGAGCTTGATATCACCGCCTATAACCAGCTGATAACCTGCTACCTTAGGCATTGAAGCAGAGAACTTGATATTTCCGTCATTAGTTGTATAAGGACTCAGATCAGGATTATCACAAACAAAGCTGCTCAAGGAATAATCATGATTGTCAGTGACGACCTCAGTAGTATTCGAGCCGTTAATACAGATCTTAGCACCGGCGGCAAGATCTCCGCCCAGATAAACATTGGTATGAGAATCAACATACAGGTTTGCCTTCTTGGAATCACTGCTTGTATTCCCATAGATCTTGATATCACCCTTTAACCTAATTTCGGGAGCAACACCTTTGTCCTGCTTGGAAAGAATAGCGCCTCCGCCCTGGGAACCTGTGGCTGTATTATTTGTGATAACACCACTGAAAAGATAAAGTTTAGCTCTGTTACATCTTATAGCGCCGCCAAAATCAGCCGTGTTTCCGCTGATCTCACCGCCGTACATTATAAATTCGCCCTTGGCGATATTCGTATTACTGGATGCATGTACGGCAACAGCTCCGCCGCCTTTAGCAGCAGAACAATCAGTGATCTTTCCGCCATGCATCTCAAAACGGGCACCATTGGATACGAAGACACCGCCGCCGTCTTCTGCTGCATAAAAACCTGTGATCTCACAATCGTCAAGAATAAAGGTATTTTTGTATTCTACCTGGATACATCCGCCTCTTCCTGATTCACTGGACTCAGGTCCGATTTTATTACCATTGGTCCAGTTATCAACAGATCCGCCGCCGGTATAACCGTTGTCCCAATCAGCAAAGATCTTACCTTTGTTAGCAGAATCATCAAAGATAATCAGTGTGATGCCTGAACTATAAGTAGTTGTTGAAGTAACCACGCCTACCTTATACATACTTTCGGTGCCTGTATAAGCGATCGAATATCCGTCAAGGTTGATACTAACTGTTGAATTGGAGACGTTCAGTACCGCTCCTTCTGTAACAGTGACATCCTCAATAAGATAATATGATCCGGGTGTTTCAGGAAGCTTACCGCCGTTAGCATCAATATCATCCTGTGAGATACGGCCATTTGCAAACAGTGTTTCTGTCTCGTCCTCGTTAACAGCTTCCTGGCCTTCTACATCAGCAACTTCGACAGACCCCTCAACAACAGGCTGCTCTGAATCCTGTGCGGGTGCCTCAGCGTCTGCTTCAGGCTCCTCTGCTACCGGTTCTTCAGCTGCGGGAGATGCAGGTGCTTCTGCTACTGGTTCTTCAGCTGCGGGAGATGCAGGTGCTTCTGCTGCAGGCTCTTCATCCTGCTTCTCTTCTTCTGCCACTTCTTCAGCAACAGGCTGATCTGCCTGAGGTTCATTCTCATCAGCAAATACAGTTGCAGAGAACATACCAAAGATCATAGCCATGGCACAGAATGTGGCAAGTGTCTTTGTAAATATCTTCATGCAGTTTCCTCTCTTTCTGAGAAACTTAAATTTATCTATCTGATTAATTATACTATAAATAAAATTTATATTTCACATTTAACACACATTTCTTAACAAAATGGTAAAAAATCGCTCGATTGAAAAAGTTTTTTGATATTTTCCCGGGAACTGTAAAGTGGTCAGCCTAATTCAATAAAACAGTTCTCTTTTTCAGAGCCCGTGATGACACCTTTTACGATGGAACCCTTAGTAATATCAGGCGTTTTGAGCTCGCCATATGTCCTTATATAGTTGGCCGTATAGCCTTCAGCTACGGTCTTTCCTTCCTTTTCTTCGATCTTCTCGATGAGGATCTCGGCTTTCTTGCCAATCATGGACTTTGCAAATTCTGCTTCGAGCACGCTTGAGACTTCGATGAGTCTTTTGGCTCTTCCTTTTCGAATGCTCATATCGATCTGGGGCATGTCAGCAGCCCTTGTGCCTTCCCTTACCGAGTACGGGAAAACGTGGATCTTCGCAAACTTAAGTTTTTCCGCATATTCGACCGTCTCTGTGAACTCTTCTTCGGTCTCTTCCGGGAAGCCCGTGATTATGTCTGTTGTAAGCGACATGTCAGGGAATTCGGCTCTTAAAGCCTTTACCCTGTCTTCGTATTCTTCTGTGGTGTACTTCCTGTTCATGCGCTTGAGGACGGTGTCGGATCCGCTCTGAAGCGAGAGATGGAAGTGCGGGCACAAGTGCTTAAGTTCCTTAAGTCCGGCAATGAATTCAGGCGTCATGGACTTGGGCTCCAGTGAACCGAGCCTTAATCTCTCAAGTCCTTCAATGGAGTCAATCTTCTTCAGGAGCTCTAAAAGAGCTGAAATATCCTTGCCCTGATCCTTGCCGTAAGAGCAAAGGTGGATGCCGGATACGATAATCTCCTTAAAGCCGTTCTCAACAAGGAATTCGGCCTCTTTGACGCATGCAGCTTCTTCCCTGCTTACTACTCTTCCTCTTGCGAAAGGGATGATGCAGTAGGTACAGAAGTTGTTGCAGCCGTCTTCGACCTTGATGAATGCCCTTGTTCCTTCGGGTGACAGGACGGTGCCAAAATCGTGATATACGTCAGTCTTGCTGACTTCAGGCCTTACGTGGCCGGTCTTATGCTCCAGTTCGCTGCCGTTACGGTTAGCAAGAAATTCTTCGACCTTTGCAACGACGGTATTCTTCTCTCTTGTGCCGATGACGATATCGGCAGGAACATCTCCAGTCTTGAGCTCAGTGGAGCAACCCATTGCAACGATTACGGCTTTGGGGTTGTTCTTGGCCATTCTCCTTAACATCTGGGATGACTTTCTGTCGGCTTCACCCGTTACCGAACAGGTGTTTACGATGCAGACATCAGCCTCTTCCGGAGTGTCTGCATTTTCGTGCCCATTATCAAGAAACAGACGCCTTGCGGCATCTGTCTCATATTGGTTGACTCTGCATCCTAATGTAAGGAAATAGACTTTCATTACTGTCTGATCTTGATGTGTGTCTCACGGAGCTGCTGCTCTGTAACTTCGCCCGGAGCGCCGCAGAGGAGATCCTGAGCATTGCCGTTCATAGGGAATGCGATTACTTCTCTGATGTTCTCTTCGCCTCTAAGGATCATGATCATACGGTCAACGCCCGGAGCCATTCCTGCGTGCGGCGGAGCGCCGAACTGGAATGCGCTGTAGAGCGCGCCGAACTTGGTCTTGAGTTCTTCTTCGGAATATCCTGCAATCTCAAAAGCCTTCTTCATGATGTCCAAGTCGTGGTTTCTGACTGCGCCGGAAGAAAGCTCTATTCCGTTGCATACGATGTCGTACTGGTAAGCGAGGATCTCGTCAGGCTTCTTTGTATTGAGTGCTTCAAGGCCGCCCTGAGGCATGGAGAAAGGATTGTGAGTGAAGATATACTTCTTTGTCTCTGTATCCCATTCATACATAGGGAAGTCGTTGACGAAGCAGAATCTGAAAGCGTTCTTCTCGATGAGGTCGAGTCTTGCGCCAAGTTCGTTTCTGATCTTGCCTGCGCACTCGTTTGCACGTGCCTCATTGTCAGCGATGAAGAAGATCGTATCGCCTGCCTGAAGGCCTGCAAGATCCTTAAGTTCAGCCTTCATATCATCAGGAATGAACTTGTCGATAGGTCCCTTGTAGCTCATGTCTTCGAGCACTTCAAGGTAGCCTAAGCCGCCCATTCCGAGGTCATCCTGAGCGAACTTGAGCATCTTCTCGTGCTGACCCTTTGAGAGCTTTGCATGAACGTTGATAGCACGTACTGTCTTTCCGTGGAAAGCCTTGAATGTGCATCTGGAGAAGAACTCAGTAACGTCCTTAATTCTAAGCGGGTTTCTGAGGTCGGGCTTATCTGAACCGAACTCCTCCATAGCCTGCTTGTAGGAGATAACCGGATAAGGTGCTGCAGTTACCTGTGCGCCTTCGGGTGCGAACTTCTCGAATGCAGCTGTGAGGACTTCCTCACCTGCTCTGAAGACGTCTTCCTGTGTAGCGAAAGACATCTCGAAGTCTAACTGATAGAACTCTCCCGGTGATCTGTCTGCTCTTGCGTCCTCATCTCTGAAGCAGGGAGCGATCTGGAAATACTTATCGAATCCGGAAACCATCAGGAGCTGCTTGAACTGCTGAGGTGCCTGCGGAAGCGCATAGAACTTACCCTTCCACTTTCTTGAAGGAACGATGTAGTCTCTTGCGCCCTCAGGTGAAGAGCTTGTAAGGATAGGAGTCTGGATCTCCAAAAATCCCATCTCAGTCATCTTCTGTCTTAAGAATGCGATAACGTTGGATCTGAAGATGATGTTGTCTTTAACTTTCTGGTTTCTGAGGTCAAGATAACGGTACTTAAGTCTTACGTCCTCTCTGATCTCCTTTGATGTCATGATCTCGAAAGGAAGCTGGCTGTAGACCTTACCGAGAACGTCAACCTTGTGAGCCTCAAGCTCGATCGTACCTGTTGCGATCTTGGGGTTATATGTCTCTTCGTCTCTGTGCTCGATCTTACCCTGAATGGAGATGCACTCTTCCTTTACAAGTCCGTCGAGAAGTGATGTGTCACGCATAACGACCTGAAGCGTGCCGTACATATCTCTCAAATCGATGAAAGATACGCCGCCGTGGTCTCTGATGTTCTCGATCCAGCCGCATACGCGGAGTTCCTGACCTACGTCCTTCTCGGACAGTGAGCTGATTATCCTGTCTCTGTACTGGTTTGCCATATTCCAATCCTTTCTTCGGGGAAACAAAAAACGCCCCGAACTTAAATCTCCTTTAAGTTCAGGACGAACAAAACATGTCCGCGGTGCCACCTGATTTACTTCGCTAAATAAAGCGAAATCTCTTTATACCGGTATGCTGTTAGAGTTGTTATTCGTCAATGGCCTCTTTCCGCTTGTCTTTCAGCCCGGGGACAAAGCTCTCTATAGGCGACTTACCACGACTACTGGGTCTCCGTCATTGCATAATGCGTAATACTACATCATATAAAAGCCGATTGTCAAGACAATAAACTTGACTAAAACAGTCTTGAAGTCCGCTTCTGTCAGATCATTTACCAAGCTCTGAATACTCTTCGCAGTTATTTCAAGGTCATGGGGTCTGCAAGATTGAGTTTGCCGAAGATATAATCGGTGAATGTCGGTCTTCCATCTATCGGTGAGAAGCCTTCAATAATGATTACGCTGTTACCTTTAAGATAGATCCCGCTCATCCAGTCACAATTGCCGGCTCTGTTGGCAGACAAGCTGTAAGTGATGTAATAAGCATATCCGCTTTTATAACCTGTTTTATTCTTCCGGTCGCTGTTTACATTGGCAGCATTTGCATCGTAATAAGCTTTTGCTTTGTCCTTATCCTCGAAATACAGCAGATAGACATGGCTGTCATAAACAGCTTCTCCGATGATCTCTTCTCTGGCGGTCACGACCAATAATTCTTCGATATCAGCTTTTGGATACCAGTTGTATTTATTCACGTAATAATCATAAAGATACTTTGCATCACTTTTATCCTTGGAAATATAGTAGGAAGAAGGCGTGCTTCTGCCGCTAAAAGTATTGATAGCGGCAATGGCATCTGCACTTGAAGTCTGTTCCAGGATCCCATATGTTCCGGCATAGGTAGTTACAGTAGCCTTATCGAACGGTGTACTGCTCGTACAACCGGTCAGGACAACGACTATCAAGCCTAAGAACAATGATATTGTAAAGACTGTTTTCCTCATGCGAGATCCCCCCATTTTGCTGATTGCGTCAGATATGATAACTCAACTTCATAGAGCAGTGATTACGGTCGTTAATACCTGCCGCCTCTGCCGCCTGCACGGCCCGATCTTCCCTTCCTCGGCTTGCCGACGAATCCGCCGGTACCGGAGGGCTTTCTTACAGGTGCCTGAGCCCTGCTCTTCGAAGCGCCTTTCCTTACCTTTGAAGCGCTCGGCTTGCCCTTTCTTCCCTTCTTTACGGGAGGTCTTGCGCCACCCCTGTCGTTTCTCTCTTCTTCGAATCCGTACTCGAAGGAGAAGTCGATCTTGTTCTCTTCGGTGTCGACCTTTTCGACCACGATCGTAACAGGCATTCCGATAGATAAGATCTTGCCGCCGTGAGCACCGATCGCCCTGTATGTCCTGTCATCGAAGAAATAGTGGTCTCTCAAAGTCCTGAAAGGAACAAATCCTTCGACTGTGCTCTCAAGCCTTACGAATACGCCGGACTCAATGATGGACGAGATGACGCCGTCGTAATGCTCGCCGATCTTATCTGCCATATATTCGCAGATCTTGATATCGTCAGATGCTCTCTCCGCATCAACAGCATTCCTCTCCATGTCTGAAGAGTGCTCTGCAGCGTTATCGACAAGTCCCGCGAAGTGGCTTCTGGAATTCTCGCCGTGGAGATAGCTCTTGATGATCCTGTGGATATAAAGGTCAGGATAACGTCTGATAGGTGACGTGAAGTGGCAATAGTATTTCGATGCCAGACCGAAATGGCCAAGATTGTCCGAACAATATCTCGCCTTAGCCATTGACCTTAACAGGAGCTCGTCCAGTACGGGAAGCGCCGTCTTATCGCCGATCGTATCCATGAACCTTACGACATCGAGCGGCTTGATCCTGCCGAAGAGCCTTCCCGAAGCGCCGAAATATCTTGCGATATTAGAGAATCTCGCGATCTTTATCGGATCCGGATCTTCATGCACACGGTAAACGAACGGATACTTAAGGTCGAAGAACTTCTTCGCGATGAACTCGTTCGCGCAGATCATGAACGATTCGATTATGCCGTTCGTGAAGTTGATGGGGTAAGGCATGATGTCCTTAACCGTGCCGTCGTCATTTAAGATGACCTTAGTCTCAGGCATCTCAAAGCCGATGGCGCCCCTTCTCTCACGCATGGATTTCAATATCTCTGCAAGCTCCTTCATCGTGATGAGCATCGGGATTATCTCGCCGTACTCTTCCTCATCGCCCGGCTGGGGATCTGTGAGGATCCTGTAGCACTCCTTATAGCTCATTCGCCTGTCTGACTTAATGACACTCTCATAGACCTCGCCGCCATAGATACCGCCCTCCCTGTCGACAAGCATCTCAGCCGTCATGGCAAGTCTGTCGACGTTGGGGTTAAGGCTGCAAAGGCCGTTGCTGAGCTTCGGCGGGAGCATCGGAATTACCCTGTCTACAAGATATACCGATGTCGCTCTCGAAAAGGCTTCCGCATCGAGCATCGTTCCTTCTCTTACATAATTCGATACGTCAGCGATATGTACATAGAGCTTGAAATTGCCGTTCTTAAGCTTCTCAATGGAGATAGCGTCGTCTAAGTCCTTTGCGTCCTCACCGTCGATAGTGATCGTAAGCAGGTCTCTATTATCGCGTCTGCCGCCTGCGATCTCCTTGATGATCAGTTCCGGATCAGGATTTACCGGCAGGGGCTCGACTTCCTTGAGAACCTTCTCAGGGAACGTCTGCGAGAGACCGAACTGCCTTAAGACGGTCATCATCCTTACGTCATTATTGCCGTAGTCGCCCAGGACTTCAGTAATTGTACCTCTTAAGTCTCCCTTATCGCCGTTGGGATTTAAGACCTCGCAAACGACGACCATGTTGAAAGGCGCGCCGTTCAAGTGGTTCTTATCGATCTCGATAGCGCCGTAGTCCGTGCTCCTGAACGAAGGATCGGGGATAACGACAGCGCCCGTGGGGGTCTGTCTTAAGATACCGATAACCTGGTTCTTAACCTGCAAAGGACCTCTCGGCGCCTGGTCAGCCAAAGTCTCAGGAAGATCATATCTGGCTTCCTTAGCCTTTATCACTCTGTTTCTCTTATGTTGGCTCTCGCTCATCTTCTCAGCGAAGCCGGATCTTTTCTTTTTACTTTCCATCTCTTATTTCCTCTTTTCATTTTCTATATCTTACTACAATTAGCAAATAAAAAGGCCGCCTCGATCAGAGACGGCCTTGAAGTTCATGTTCTTAAGATTCTTACCAAGCCTTTACCATGGAAAGGTAGAGAACGACAGAATCGATTGCGAACAAAACACAGCAGATAACTGTCCATGTCTTGAGCTGCTCTTCCAATGTTCTGCCCTTAGCCTTGTTGTAGTATGAGTCGGAAGAACCGCCTGCAACTACGCCGATACCCTGGTCATTACCTTCCTGAACGAGGAAGAGAATGATGATGGCAATTGCCAGGATTATATCTATAACAGTAAGAACGATATTCAAAGTTGTCATCTGTTCTATGCCCCCTTTAATAGTTAAGCCTATGAATAATAACACATGACTTTTACTTATGCAAACTGCAATTATTGCCTTTTTTCGCCGAAAAACCGGCAAAAATCACACTTTTTACTTCTTAGCGCCCTTTATGAGCTTGGATATCTCGCTTACGGCAAACGGAACGATCGCCAGAGGCAGGATAATGAGCCATGCCATGGGATTCAAGGCCACGTTGTTGAAGATCGTATTAACGCCCGGGATGTAGATGACTGCAACGAGCAATACGAGTGAGATTCCTACGGCGATGTTCATCATCTTGTTGGAGAAGAGTCCGAGCTTGAATACGGAGATGCTCTCGGATCTTGCGGCAAATGCTCTGAAGAGCTCAGCGAGGATCAGTGTTGCGAAAGCTACCGTACGAGCGATGTCGATCGGATGTACGCCCTTAACTCCGATTTCAGCCAGAGCACCGGAGAAGAAGAAAGTGCTTCCGTTGTTCGTCATCATGAGGGCAACGATGAATGATGATGCTACTGCTACGAACAAGCCGATGGACTGCATTGCGATGTGGCGCATCATGGACTTGTTGATGATGGGCTCGTGCTTTGATCTCGGCGGGACCTTCATGATGCCGGGCTCGGCCTTTTCGCGGCCAAGAGCGAGAGCCGGGAACGAGTCAGTGATGAGGTTGAGCCACAGGAGCTGGATCGCGGTCAAAGGTGCTGCGATGCCGGGTACCAGTGTCTTCGGAACGAGCGAGAGCAGGAAGATTACGAGGATCTCGCCTACGTTGCATGAGAGGAGGAATCCTACGAACTTTCTGATGTTCGAGTAGATCGTTCTGCCCTGCTCGACTGCCTTTACGATGGTCGCGAAATTATCGTCCATCAGGATCATGTCAGCCGAGTTCTTGGAAACGTCCGTGCCTGTGATGCCCATTGCGACACCGATATCTGCGGACTTCAGTGCCATGGCATCGTTAACGCCGTCGCCTGTCATTGAAGCGATGTGGTCATTGTTCTTGAGAGCT
The DNA here is from genome assembly GCA_902780785.1 of Oscillospiraceae bacterium. Taxonomy (GTDB): domain Bacteria; phylum Bacillota; class Clostridia; order Saccharofermentanales; family Saccharofermentanaceae; genus Saccharofermentans. Next base: position 41,930 of record CACZGS010000013.1, read on the forward strand.
GAGACGATGCGGACCTTGTGCTCAGGAGATACACGGGCATAAACGCTTGTCTTTTCTACAACTTCGAGGAGGTCTTCGTCGCTCATCTTGTCGAGTTCCTCGCCGGAATAAGCATCCATGTGCTTCTCGTCGCGCATTTCGAGATTGTCGGAAATGGCAACTGCGGAATCCTTGAAGTCGCCTGTGATCATGACGGCACGAATGCCTGCTTCCTTACATACTGCAATAGCATCCTTTGCTTCCTTACGTGCAGGGTCGATCATGCCGATGAGACCTAAGAATGTCATATTCTCTTCGTCAGCGAAGGTTGCCTTGGAACCGTCACCGTGCTCCTTGGTAGCAAAAGCGAGGACACGGATAGCCTGGATAGCGTAGTTGTGGTTGACCTCACGGATCTCAGCGCGCTTCTCATCTGTCATCTTCTCAACACCGCGGGGTGTGAGGATCGAAGAGCAGCGTGAGATAACGATGTCCGGAGCGCCCTTTGTGAAGCTGATCCACTTGCCTTCTTCGATACCGGAGTGGTATGTGGTCATCATCTTACGGTCAGAGTCAAAAGGAAGCTCTGTCTCTCTGGGATATGTGTGCATGGTCTCCTCACGGAGCATTCTTGCCTTCATGCCGAGAGTCGTGAGCGCGCCCTCTGTAGGGTCGCCGATGCAGGAATAATCCTTCTCGCTCTCTTTAACGATAGAAGCGTCATTGCAGAGAACGGAAGAAAGGATAAGTGCCCTGAGGTCGCCTTCGATCTTGACGGGCTTGCCGCCTTCGTCGACGATGTTGCCGACAGGAGCATATCCGCCGCCTTCAACGTTGTATTTCTTCTCACCGTCATAGAGGACCTTAACGGTCATCTGGTTCTGTGTGAGTGTACCTGTCTTATCGGAGCAGATAACGTCTACGCAGCCAAGAGTCTCTACTGCAAGGAGTCTTTTTACGATCGCGTTGTTCTCTGCCATCTTTGTCATACCGATCGAAAGGACAATCGTTACGACTGCAGCAAGACCTTCAGGGATAGCTGCGACAGCGAGTGATACGGCTGTCATGAGAGCGTCTTCCCAAGGCTGCTTCTGAACGAAGATATCAACAAGAAGAACTATGATGCATACGAAGATGCAGACGACAGCAAGGATCTTGCCGAGCTTATTTAAGCTCCTCTGGAGAGGTGTCTCCTCGTCTTCCATTGTCGTAAGCTTTGTAGCGATCTTACCGAGCTCGGTATCCCTTGCCGTTGCAACAACAACGCCCTTGGCTCTTCCGTATGTAACTGCTGTACCCATGTAGAGCATGTTCTTGCGGTCGCCGAGTGTGCAGTCTTCAGGAAGGACAACAGAAGCGTCTTTCTCGACTGCTACTGCCTCACCTGTAAGGGATGCTTCCTCAGCCTTCAGAGAGCTTGATTCGATAAGTCTCATGTCTGCCGAGATCGAGTCGCCTGCGTCGATAGCGATGACGTCACCGACTACGACATTCTCGGAATCAACCATGTGGAGCTTGCCGTCACGGATGACCTTTGTCTGGGGCGAGCTCATCTTCTTAAGTGCTGCAAGAGCCTGGTCAGCTTTACCTTCCTGGTAAACGCCAAGGCATGCATTAAGGATTACGATAGCAAGGATGACGATAACGTCGATCCACTCTTCGAATCCGCCGCCGCTCTTAAAGGCCATGTATGCCGAGAGGGCTGCCGCAGCGATAAGGATTATTACCATCGCGTCTGCGAACTGCTGCAGGAATCTCTTCCAGAGCGGTGTCTTCTTTTCTTCACCTAAAGAGTTAGGACCGTTCTTGGCATATCTTAAAGATGCCTCGTCCGAAGTAAGACCTCTGACCAGGTCTGTGTCTATTTCTTGTGCGATCTGTTCAGCGGTTACTGAATATGGTTTTGTCATTTTATATTTCTATCCTCATTTTCTGGGGGTTACCCGAATAGAAATTATACTATATTTTTGAGGTTTAAATAAAAGTGCCCCCTCGTCATTTGTACGAATCGGGGGCTCTCGGTAAATTTTCCTTAGGGATTTTGCATAGTTTCGGGATGCCGGTGGGTTACTCGTCCTCGTGCGGTTCGTCACCGGGCTGGACACCCCAGATATATTTCTCGAGTTCCGACACAGTGTCTTCCTCCATGAGAGCCTTTGAGAACTGTGTTTCATAGAGTTCCCTGTAGACGCCTTCCCTGCCCAGGAGCTCCTTGTGGGTGCCGCGCTCAGCGATCGTGCCGTCCTTAACGACCAGGATCTCATCGGCCGCAAGGATCGTGGATAACCTGTGCGCGATAAGGATGCTCGTCTTGCTCTTTATGATCGGATCGATCGCATCCTGGATCTTCTTCTCGGAGATCGAATCAAGCGCCGATGTAGCCTCGTCGAAGATAAATATCGTAGGGTCTTTGAGGATGATTCGTGCGATCGAGATACGCTGTTTCTCGCCGCCCGAGAGCTTAAGGCCGCGGTTGCCGACTTCAGTATCAAGGCCCTTTTCCTGCTTCTCGACAAAGTCCCAGATATTGGCTTTCTTGAGAGCCGCGATCATGTCCTCTTCAGTCGCATCAGGCTTGGCGTAAAGAAGATTCTCCCTGATCGTACCGTTGAAGAGATAAGTCTCCTGCGATACGACGCCGACCTGGTTCCTTAAGAAAGTCAGGTCTAATTTGCGTACGTCGATGCCGTCGAAAGTAACTGACCCCGCATCGACATCGTAGAGTCTCGGAATGAGATTTACGATGGTGCTCTTGCCGGAGCCTGAAGGTCCGACGATAGCGATGCTCTTACCTGCATTCAGCGTGAAATTGATGTCCTTCAGGATCTTCTTGGACTCATCGTAAGAGAATTCGACGTGCTCGAAAACAACATCTCCCGTGACCGTCTCAGGTGTTACCGCATCGTCTGCATTCTTGATATCAACAGGTATGTCAAAGTAGTCAAAGATACGCTTGAACAGAGCCATCGACCTGATCCACTCGACCTGGATATTAAGGAGGCTGTTGACCGGCATGTACATCCTGCCGAGGAGTGAGACGAGCACGGTGATGTCACCGATCGTAAGGTCAGAATCGTACTTCATCATGAGGATGCCGCCTGCAAGGTAGATCAGCATAGGGCCGACGCTCGTAAAGGTCGTAAGAACGACCCTGAACCAGCGGCCTGCCATGCTCTCCTTGATGTTAAGACCGATCATCTTGCGGTTGGCTTTCTCGTATCTGTCATACTCATATTTCTCTTTGCCGAAGAGCTTTACAAGGAGCTGGCCGCTTACGGACAAAGTCTCATTCAAGATGCCGTTGACCTCATCATTTACCTGCTGTGATTCGTTGGTAAGCTTCCATCTCTGCTTGCCGGCTTTTCTCGTCGGAACGGTAAAGATCGGCACGATAACGATGCCCACGAGCGCTAAGATCCAGTTCTTCTGAAACATAGCGATCATGGCGATTATTAGCGTTATGGAATTCGACAGGATGCTGCTGAATGTATTGGTTACGACAGCCTTTACGCCGTCGATGTCGCTCGTCATTCTGGTAATGATGTCGCCCTGGTTATTGCTCGTGAAAAACTTCTGGCTCATCTTCTGCAGATGCGAGTACATCTGATTCCTCATGTCGAACGTAATGTGCTGTGCGATCCACGTATTTATGTATGTCTCGGCAACGCCGATGAGACTCGCAACAAGCGTTACTGCAAGGGACAGTGCGATGTAAAAAACGAGTGCTTTGAAGTCCTTTTTAAGAAGGCCTTCATCTAATATCTTGCCCGTCAGGATCGACGGCAGGAGCGAGAAAAACGACGAAACGATTATGCATATGAGGACTAAGATCAGCTGCTTCGTGTAAGGCTTCAGATATGAGAAAACGCGCTTCAATAATTCAGGCGTTACCTTTGGCTGGTTCTTCTTCTCTTCTTCCGTCAGGTACTGCCCGCCCATCGGGCCGCCCATTCTTCCTCCTGGTGGCATAGGATGTCTCCTTTTCGCGCTAATAACAAACCTATAAGTTCGGTAGTAGTTGTTCTACGCTACTTTTACCATAGAAGAATAAAAATGCAAAATTCCATACAATGCAAACGCGGCTCCCTAACCGGAAGCCGCGCCTATGAGAAACAAAAAACATTTAAAACTAACTTAAATGTCGAGGGTTCCTATTCAAGTTCCCTTGTATGCATTATATTCGATTTCCTCAAATTCCAACTGTGTCAAATTGCCCTTATCTTTTGGGTAATCTTTGGGCGAAAATATACCGATTCACTAATTCGATTCTCAAAGCAATTTTAGTCCAAAACAGCCTCAAATATGCAGGAAATCAGCCTTGGAGCTTCATGTAACCTTCCTTGATCCAGCCGAGCTTTCTCATGATCTCGCTGAAGAGCAAAGAGAGCACTGCAGGAGTGAAAATGCAGATGCAGAACATGCCGAGCCATGCATACCAGTTGAGATTGCCTGATGCTGACATAGCCGAGAAGCATCCGATAGGACCTACGAGACCGCATGTACCCATACCTGCTGCAACACCGTTGCACTCGAGCTTGAAGATCATTGTAGCCATAGGGCCTGTGATCGCAGAAGCGAGAGTTGCAGGGATCCAGATCTGAGGGTGAGTTACGATGTTAGGCATCTGGAGCATTGATGTGCCGAGACCCTGTGAAACAAGTCCGCCCCACTTATTCTCTCTGTAAGATGCAACAGCGAAGCCGACCATCTGAGCGCAGCATCCTGCAAGAGCAGCTCCGCCTGCGATACCTGCGATACCGATCGTTGCGCAAATAGCTGCAGAAGAGATAGGAAGTGTAAGTATGATGCCTACAACAACAGAAATGATGATACCCATAATGAACGGATGAAGCTGTGTTGTGGTATTGATGAACTGACCAAGCCAGTTCATAGCGACACCGATCGCAGGACATGTAAAGTAAGCTACAAGATATCCGAAGCCCAACGAAACGATAGGTGTTACAAGGATATCCACCTTAGTCTCCTTGGAGACCATCTTACCTAATTCAACAGCGACAATAACAGCTACGAAAACTCCAAGAGGACCTGCCGCGTATGGCTGACCTGCAGTCTTAACAAAGATTCCGTCAGGTGCAGATACGAAATGATAAGCAGGATAGCAGTTAGCGAACGCACCGACACAAGCAGCACAAGCTGTAACAAGCATAGGCGCCTTAAGTGCAACAGCGATTCCAACAGCAATAGCCGCACCGGTTACAGGCGAATTTGCACCTGTGATAAATCCTACAACCTTCAGGAAGTGTGCAAGTCTGTGGAAGAACTCCAAATCGATCTTATCAATATAAGGAGCCAATGTAGAAAGAATTGTTCCGACAAGAAGCGAAGCAAAAAGTCCCTGGGCCATACCGCCCATAGCATCAACAAAGTAAGTCTTTAAAGAGAAATTGATATCCTTTGCCTTAAGGAACGATTTGAAATCCTTATACTTCTTCGGCTTTGATTTTGTCTTTGATTTACCCATGTCCAACCCCTCCGGGATAAATTATTGAGAAGATAATATCATTGGCTATCTTAGATTTGTAATATTACATTTGCTATTTTAGGCGCCCCGAAGAGCCTGGAATGATTGTAAATTGCACAAAGCTGGCTTGTTTCAAATTCTGGTATGCAACTATGTTCCCAGCAATGAAACCGGGAAGATAAAAGCGTTATCATTTAACGCATGTATCTTCTCAGCATTATCAATTATCATCCCGCGTTTGATCGGCATGTTGTATTTTTCGAGAACATTGAAGTTCTTGGAAGGCTTATTGGGCTTAACACTTTTTTTGATTTCCACTGGATACAATGCGCCATCTTTGACAAGAAGGATATCAACTTCTTTCTTGTCGATATCTCTGTAGTAATAGATATACTGTCTCGGTTCAATGCCGTTATTATAAAAACTCTTAATGATCTCACTTACAACATATGTCTCGAAGAACGCTCCGCTCATAGCGCAATCCATGAGCATCTGGGCGTTTGGCCATTTGCAAAGATATGCACAAAGCCCGGTGTCCATGAAGTATAGCTTGGGTGCCTTTATTATCCTTTTGGATGCATTTGCCATGTATGGCTCGAGCAGATAGATTATTCCCGACGTTTGAAGGATCGAGATCCATCGCTTGACTGTATCGACATTGATACCGATCGCATTGGACAGCTCACTGTACACGACCTCCTGAGCTGTGCGTAATGCAAGTAGAGCTATAAACCTACGGAACTGCATCTCGCTTGAAGCACTAATGAGTTTTCTTACGTCTTTCTCTATATATGTATCGATATACGATTTATAGTAGATATCCCTTTCTGATTCTCCGGTAATAATATCGGGCATACCGCCTTGGAATATATCTTCATATATCTGCAGAGTGTTTCTATAGTAATTGTCATTATCGTGCTGCTTGCTCAATAGAAGATCAAAATCGACGTCGAAAAGGGAACCATGCAGCCCTCTCTTTTCAATCTGAGTAAACCCGGACATGTTTATAATTGCAGTTCTGCCTGCGAGAGACTCGGATATACCTTCCTGAAGTTCGAATTGATTCGAACCTGTCAAAATAAACATAAGACGTCTGGATTCATTATTCCTCATCCATTCAAGCCTTTGTTTATCAACGATTTTCTTGATCTCGCTCAGAAGCCCGACCGCCTTTTGAACTTCATCTATTATGAGCGGCCATGGGTGTGACTCGAGGAACGCCCTCGGATTTGTCTCGGCAAGTTCCCGTTCTTCGGCATCATCAAGGGTTACGAACTCAAATTCTTTTCCGAACAGCATATTAACAGTCGTTGTCTTACCGACCTGCCTGCTTCCGTAAAGAGTGATAACTTGGAAAGACTTTGAAGCTTCCAACAGAACTTTTTCTATATCCCGGTTTATATACACTTTTATCTGCCTCCCTATTTGAAAACAGAATAATGCAAAACCGCGATTAAATCAATGGTCAACTATGGATTTAATCGCAATTCTGCATTCAGTCATTTGTTTATCATTGGCAGAGGGAAGGTGTTTATTTAATCCATGAGAAACGTATAAGAGTCGTTCACACAGCTTTGAAAGGCGGCCCAAACATGAATCATCGCATCGTTATAAGACTTCAGAATTCTCGCCCAAACGTCCGCCCTGCTGATCACAAGCGTTTAATCACCAAAACCTCTAAAGACAGAAACAACAATATGACAGTTCTTGAACTTGCCCTGAATTACATAGCAACCAAGACCAATGCGCGCCCTACTACGAGAATGAGCTATCAGACTGTTTTAAATACCCTGAAAAGTGACAGTACATACATCAAAGCTATTCTGCTGTTTTAATCCTATCAATCATCTCATCTAGCAATGATATTACTCTTTCTTTTTGCTTATCTTGTTCACACATAAATCGTATCCATTCAATTTGATTCTCAACTTGCCTAATATATTCTTCACTTAACTGAGGGACGGCAATATATGAAAGTATTCTTGATACATCTGCAATTGTATATTCTTCGTCTACATATCGTTTGTATAAATCAAGTAACTCGTCCATTATTCAGTCTCCTTATTGAGTTATAAGCAATGGAGCAATAATATATGGCAGCATCGTTTAAACATCTTTAATATCATCCTCGCCGGTAATATAACTATTTCGCAGTTCAATCAAATCTTGTTCAGGGAATAGTTTCAATTGAGGACTACAGAATCCCACAACGACATCCGCGGCATCCATTACGTCATCCTCTAATTTTTCATCGCCCTGCTTCCGCATTTCAAGCATTAATGCTTCAAGAACCTTATACATGGAATCTTGATCCATGCCCAACTTCTTATACTTTCGTAGTGTTTCTAGTTTTATTGACCCACCATTAGACAATTCAGATATAAGCTCTTTTCTAAACTCGTCTGCTATCATTACAATTACCTCTCCCCAAGTTAATCAAATTATTCAGAACCTTCTGTCTCATTGGTCAGTTCATATTCATTCCAATCGGCAATCGGACAGATTGCAATTCCATTCTCGTATAGCTTTTTCGCATTATCAGTATACATATGTTTTTTGTAGTATTCTCTCGCACCTGTTTTTGGATTTTTAACCCATGCTCCCCTATTCATGCTTCTCTTAAGTTTATTGATGATCTTCTTCCAATCAGGATCGATCTCATCAACTGCAGTAACCGACAGGCTGGATTCAAAAAGCTTGCCGTCTTTTTCCTTGCCTATGGATAACTGCAGATTATTATCCTGCGCCTTAACAAAATCTTCGTAAGTATCTGCTTTAGTAAAAGCGTTCTTCGATACGAAAACCATATCAAATTCATTGACGGCTTTTTCATTCAAGTCGTCAGATATATTTACTATTTCGAAATCGAAAAGCCTTATTCCGCACACATAGTACTTCTTGCTTATCATTTCAAGAATGAACTTTAACAAGTCTGAATTTGCTGCGTGGAACTGTGTTTGCATACTCTTCATAGATCCGTATCATCATTAAAATAAATATTAGCAGACAGGATATCGTCATTTTCGTAGCCAATAGCCACTTTATCCCATTCTTCTTTACTACCGTTAAAGAAAACGTCTTTTATTTCCCAATTATTTTTAAATGCTGAACACTGAATACAATTAAGAGATGATGGAAAGACAATTGTCTTTAAGTTGAATCCGTAAACAGAATACTGTTCTATCTCCTTCACACCTTCAGGAAAGACGATTTTTTCAAAATAATGATTAACTAAAGATTCCTCATAAATGCGTTCTACACCTTTAGGTACCTCATATACAAAGTCTTTCTTTTGAGGAGGATATAGAATCGTTGCAGTACCATCATGCAAAAACAAGACACCATCAACAGTTTTAAACTCAGTATTGTTTTCTTCTAAAACTATATTCGAATAGGTGTGCAAATCTCCTCTGTATATGCCCTTAACAATAATGTCATCTATACGATTAGGAATATATAAGACATCACCTTCACATTTAACAGGCTCTATATAATATCCACCTAATGGTTTTATCAGACGGCATTGATAGGTAACACCTTTAAACATAATAGTTTTGTGAATATCATCTTTCCTCATTTCCATTTATCCTCGTATTTGTTTTAATATGCCGTCATCTTAAATATATCGCAATTTTTTAGAGTGCTCTGCCTAAATACATTATTGCTCCGATTGAAAAAGCTACACAGATAATACTTAAACCAACTAATACTGCATATTGCGCCTTAGGCTTGTTTTTCAATGCAACGTTGATGGGCAAAAACAAAGCACATGAAACTGCACAAACCAACAGGCTGATTGCTACACTCTTCAAGCAGCTAAACCAAAAATCATTCTTAGCATCATTCTTAAGCTTTTCGAAAACCTGCGCTAATTCAGCACTGTTCTCTGCATCCTCAATACTCAGATCGACAGTAGGTTTTATTATGCGGGAAAGTCCATAAAACTCTGCTATCTCGTCTTGTTCACGTCCTGCCCGAGTTAAATCCTCTGCCTGGATTTCCAAAGCCAAACGACCTGAAGAATATATAGAATCCACCTCGAAAACATAGCCTGCAGGGTATCTGTTCCCGTCCGAATCAAAAACATCAAAACCAAACGTTGCCTTCTCTTTGCATTGATAAGAGAAGTTATTTGAATAGGCATCATAGTTCAGATAAATACATATCGAAATAAAAGCCAGCGAAACTATCACGGCATCAATGATGCTTATCAGCAAAAAGTTCTTTCCAAATCTGTTTTTGTTCATCTGGGCAAATGATCTAAATAATCCGCTGCGGCTTCTTTAATATCGTCATCAGCAGAATTAAATCCTATATCTGCGACTTCTTGTTTAAGTTCAGGAACTGCTTCGAGAACTAATTCAAACAATCTTCTGTATTCCCATTCATCATTGAGATCAAGACAGGATTTGGCCACTTCAATAAGATGCTGTGCTAACCATGACTTGTCTATTTTGCATATATTAGCTCTGCCAAGCATTATGGGCACATCATTCTGAGATTCACAGGCAAATCCGACTAATACCTTTAAAACTTCAAGGGATATCTCCAACGGAAATTCATCAAGCCTGGAAACATCTTCATATTTGAAACCACTGATCTTGTTCAGATTATTAATGATCCACTCTTCATAACAGCTTTTTGCCATTGTCTCCATATCCCCCATAAACATCTATGGTTATCCCCATAAAAGCCACTAAAACAATTTAATTATATACGAAAATCAGCCTCTTAAGTACGATGCCACATCAAAATCGTAGATGTTAATGAGCATCTCAGGCTTCAAAGCATCGGCAATGTCACCATCAAAAATAATGCGACCATCCTTAAGCATAACAGCCCTTGTGCAGCATCTCTTTGCCTGCTCCAAGTCGTGGAAAACAGCAACAAGAGTGTTGTCGATATCGCCAGTCTTGCCTGATGCCCAGCTGTTGAGTTTGTCACAGAGTTCAGCCCTGTATTTGATATCAAGATTATTGCCCGGTTCGTCGAGGAAAAGGAACGGTGATCTTTGCGCGAAAGTCCTTGCCATAAGCACTCTCTGGAGCTGTCCGCCGGAGAGCTCATCTAAGTGTCTGTCCTTAAACTCAAGGATGCCGCAGTCTTCCATGCACTTGACCGCGAACTGAGCGGCTTTAGGATCAGTACCAAAGAGCGAATTGCCTGACGTTGCATAAGTTCCTAAGAGCACCGTCTCATTAACCGTATAAGGGAAATAGATCTCATTTGTCTGCGGCATGAGAGCTATAAGTTTTGCGATGTCTTTACGCTTCATTGAAGAGACTTCTTTGCCGTCAATGAGGACTTCTCCTTCATGTGGAATAAGGCCGGAAAGAACTCGCAAAAGCGTCGTCTTACCTGAGCCGTTAGCGCCTCCGATAAAGACCTTTTCACCGGGCTTAATCTCAAGATTAATGCCTTCAAGAATCTTATTCTTGCCGTAGCCGGCACTCATGTTCTTACAAGTGATATTCATGAGCGTTTCCTCCTTGAAGCGAAGAAAACATAAGCGAAGAACGGAGCGCCGATGAGAGCCGTGACTGCGCCGACGGGAATCTCGCGCGGTGAAAGAAGTGTTCTTGATATGAGATCGCAGAGCGCCATGAATGCGCCGCCGTAGATGAATGACATCGGGATAACTAGCTTATGTGAAGGTCCGAAGATCTTACGTACGACGTGTGGAGCAGCAAGATCTACAAATCCGATGACGCCCGTGAAGGCTACGGATACGCCGGTCAGCAGTGCGCAGATAAGGATCGAGATAACCTTTGTCTTCTTTGAATCCACGCCCATTGCCTGTGCCTGAAGGTCGCCAAAGCTCATGATGTCCAGTTTTCGCGACATAAGCAAAAGACAGATAAGGCCTACAATGCATACGGGCAGCATTATCGCACAGTGGGTCCAGCTCCTTGCGGAAAATGAGCCCATCATCCAGAGATGGAGCTGCTTTGCGTTGTCCGAATAGAGCGAGGACAGAAGATTCATTATGCCGTTTACGAATAGCGACAGGATCATACCTATCAGGACGACTGTCGTGTTAGATACGCTCCTGTCGATCGCGGACGCCAGAAGAAGTGCGCCTACAACTGTTATGAGGCCGAATACGAAGCCTGCGAAAGGAAGCATGAATCCTGCAAGGACAGGAATCGATATCTCAAGGATTATTACGAGCGCCGCACCGAGCGAAGCACCGGAAGATACACCCAAAGTATAGGAAGATGCCAGAGGATTTTGTAGCAATGCCTGCATGCACGCGCCGCTTATGGAGAGAGCGCCTCCGACCATAAAGGCCATAAGGGCTCTGGGCATTCTGATAGTCCAGAATATAGAATCCAGCATGGGCTCAATGCCGTCAGGTGTTCCCTTGCCGCTGATGTGACCTCCTATTATCCCGAAGAGGTCTTTGAGCGAGATATATACGCTTCCCTGCCTTATCGCAAGAAGCAATATAAAAAGGCACAGGACTGCCGATACCGCTATCTTTAGTCCTGTGCCCTTCTTAGTCATAATAATTGCTCGAAAAGATTATCCGAGAACCTTATTAAGGATCTCATTTGCCGTGTCATCGAAATTTGCTTTGAAGTTGCTGAACTGATCAGCATAGATGAGCTTTGCCCACTCAAGAGTTGCCTCGGAAACGTGCTGGTTAGGACGTGAGCAGAGGTCCTCGTTTACTGCGTAAACTGCGCCGTTCTTGATGGCATTTACGTTCTCCCAACCTGAGAGAGCCTTTACCTGGTCTGCTGCATCAGGGAGCCAGTTGCAGTCCATAAGGATAACGTCAGGGTTAGCTGCGATGGCATCCTCAACAGAGATGGAGAGCCAGCCTTCCTTATCGCCGAAAGCATTCTTGGCGCCGATTGCTTCGAGCATCTCGTTCATGTATGTGCCCTTACCGAATGTGTAGATCGTAGGATACTCTGCGGAAGGAACGTTCATCATTACGAGAACTGTCTTCTGCTGGTCAGCAGGGATGTTCTTGCCGATCTCTTCAACGCCTGCTATGAATGCTGTAAGTGCCTTGGAATATGCGAGAGCTTCCATACCCTTGCCTACGCATGCGCCGATGAACTCAAGATCTTCGCAGATGCCTTCGATGGAAGAAGGTGAAGGAATGTCTGCAACACAGATGCCGCTGTCGATGAGAGACTGGAAAGGTGATGTGCCGCCAACAGAGCTCATGCCTGATGTGAATACGATATCGGGAGCAAGCGCTGCGATAGCCTCGTTGTCAGGGCTCATCATGTCGAACTGCTTAACATCAGCCTTAAGCTTGTCTGCATATGTTGCAGAGTTTGTGTCGATGCCGATGATCTTGTCTGCAAGACCTAAGTCGATAAGGAACTGTGTTGTGGAAGGTGCCATGGATACGATCTTCTCGACCTTCTCCGGAACCTTGATGTCATTGCCGGAACGGTCCTTAGTAGGAATTGCGACATTCAGGTCATCGATGATCTCCTTGCCTTCGGAAACGATCGACTCGATCTCTGAAGGAACAGTTACTGAAGGAACCGTAACGTTTGTGTTGCTGCAGCCTGTTGCAAGAGCCAATGTTGTTGCAGCTGCAAGAATTATTGAAAGAATCTTCTTCATTCTTAAAACCTCCTAAAACAAAGCGAAAACGCTATTGCTTTCTTATTGTTCGCATAAATTATAATATTCAACCCACTTTTGAGGTATACTTATTGGCAACTGTTCTATATCTAAAAACTATGCTCAAACAAGGAATTTTATTATGAAGATTAACAAAATACTTGCAGATAAGACCCCTACGATCTCTTTCGAGGTATTCCCTCCGAAGGCTGAGACAGGTCTTAATGACGTTAAGACCGCTGCAGGCGCNNNNGGCTCGACATCAAAGCTTACGGTCGAGGTCGCATCCGACATCAAGAATCTTCACGGCGTTCCCGTAATGCCGCATCTCACCTGCGTTGCTTCCACCAAAGAGCACGTGGCCAACATGATAAACCAGATTCGCGAGAACAACATCGATAACGTCATGGCTTTAAGAGGCGATCTTCCTAAGGACGGTGTTGTTTGCCACGATTTCGAGCACGCTTCAGACCTCGTAAGGGAGATCAGATCTTTAGATCCCGACATCTGCATCGGCGGTGCTTGCTATCCTGAAGGCCACATCGAGTGCGCTCACAAGTCTGATGACATCCACTTCCTTAAGGAGAAGGTCGATGCAGGCTGCGACTTCCTCACTACCCAGATGTTCTTTGACAACAACATCTTCTACAACTTCCTCTACAGGGTTAAGGACGTCGGCATCAATGTTCCGATCGTTCCGGGCATCATGCCTATCACTACCGCAAAGCAGTTATCAAGGTCGGTCCAGCTCTCCGGCACCAGCGTTCCCGAGCGTTTCAAGGCTATCGTCGACCACTTCGGCGACGACCCAGTCGCAATGCGCCAGGCAGGAATCATTTATGCCACAGAACAGATAATCGACCTTATCGCTAACGGCATCACTCACGTTCACGTATATTCAATGAACAAGCCTGACGTCGCTTCCGATATTCTCTATAACCTTAAGGGGATCATCGGATAATGCCTTTAGGAGTAGACATTCCCGTAAAAGAAGTCCAGAGATACATGGGTTACCGCGGATTGACAGAGATCTCGCCTGACGTTCAGGCGAAGATCAACAAGGCCATCGATATGGTAAGCGCCCAGTCGCACCCCAGGATCGTTACCAAAGAGTATCCCGTAAGAGTAAGAGGCAACGAGATCACTATCTACAACGATACCGAAGAGATCGTCCTTACATCAGAGGCTCTCGCAAGGAACCTTAAGGGTTGCTGCGGAGCAATCCTTCTTGCTGCAACGATCGGACCTGCCTGCGACATGCTCGTAAGAAGGGCTTCCGTTACTTCTTCTGCAGACGCTTCCATCTATCAGGCAGCAGGCGCAGCGGCTATAGAAGCATTCCTGGATGACCAGAACGCAAAGCTCGAGAAGGAATACGAGGCGCAGGGCCTTTTCCTCCGCCCCAGATTCTCACCGGGCTACGGCGACTTAAAGCTCGACCACCAGAAGGACTGGTTCAGGCTTCTTGATATTTCAAAACAGATCGGTGTGGAACTCACGGATTCGCTCCTTATGGTTCCCACAAAGTCCGTTACCGCACTTATCGGTATCGGCATAGATAAGAGCAAGGTCGGCTGTTCCGGGTGTTCCGGTTGCAGCAAGCATGACACTTGCGCATATTCGAAAGAGGACAAATAAACATGAACTTAAGAGACAGACTTGGTAAAGAATGGTTATTCTGTGACGGCGGCACCGGCTCCATCCTTCAGAAGATGGGACTTAAGGGCGGCGAACTGCCCGAGACATGGAATCTTACAAGACCTGACGACATCAAGTCTCTTAACAGGGGCTATTTCGAAGCCGGCTCAAACATCGTAAATACAAACACTTTCGGCGCTAACAGATTCAAATACGATAACGTAACCGAGATCGTTACCGCTGCAGTTAAGATCTGTCAGGAAGCTCGAAAAGAAGCAGGCCGTGAAGATGACGCTTATGTTGCGATCGACGTAGGCCCTACAGGAAAGCTCTTGGAGCCCATGGGCGATCTTAAGTTCAATGATGCAGTCGATGTTTTCGCTGAGATAATAAAGGCAGGCTATGAGGCAGGCGGAGACGTTGTCGTTATCGAGACGATGAGCGATTCATACGAAGCAAAGGCTGCCGTAGTTGCCGCAAAAGAAGCATGCGACCTGCCCATCATCGTTACGATGGTCTACGACGAGACAGGTAAGCTCCTTACGGGCGGCGGTGTCGAAGGCACAGTCGCAATGCTCGAAGGCCTTAATGTCGACGCTATCGGCATCAACTGCGGCTTCGGTCCTACACAGATGCTCCCTATCGCAGAGCGCCTTGTTAAATGCTGCTCCCTTCCTATCGTTGTTAACCCCAATGCTGGACTTCCGAGAACAGAAAACGGCATGACGGTTTATGACGTCGATCCTGATGATTTCGCAAGTGTCATGGAACAGATCGCAAAGCTTGGCGTACACGTTATGGGCGGCTGCTGCGGCACCACGCCCGATCACATCAGCAAGATGATAAATGCCGTCAAGGCGCTTCCGTTCGCGGAGCCCACGGTTAAGAACGATACCTACGTTACGAGCTTTGCAGACTGCGTTAAGATCGGCAAGAAGCCTGTTATCATCGGTGAGAGAATTAACCCTACAGGCAAGAAGAAGCTCCAACAGGCTCTCCGCGACAACAATATCGATTATCTTCTGACCGAAGCATTGAAGCAGGAAGAAGCCGGCGCCCACATTCTTGACGTCAACGTAGGTCTTCCTGAGATCGATGAGCCTTCCATGATGGAAGACGTCGTACTGAAGATCCAGTCAGTTACTAACCTTCCTTTGCAGATCGATACGACAAATATCGAAGCATTGGAGCGAGGCATGCGCATCTACAACGGCAAGCCCATGATCAACTCCGTTAACGGCAAGGAAGAGAACATCAAGGCAGTCATGCCGTTGGTTGCAAAATACGGCGGCGTTCTGGTCGCACTTCCTCTGGACGAAGGCGGTATCCCTGAGACTTCAGACGGCAGAATAGAAATTGCAAAGCGCATCTATGAAGAAGCCGATAAATACGGTATTCCGAGAAAAGATATCGTTATCGACGGTCTCGCAATGACGGTCTCATCAGATCCTAATTCCGCCATTGCCACACTTGATACGGTAAGACGTGTAAGAGACGAATTCGACGGTCACTCTATCCTCGGTGTATCGAATATCTCTTTCGGTCTCCCTGCCCGCGAACTCGTCAATTCGCACTTTCTCACGATGGCCATGCAGAACGGCCTGTCGTGCGCGATCATCAACCCCTGCAACGGTCCCATGATGGCATCCTACAGATCATTTAACGCATTGATGAACCTCGACCCTAACCTTCAGGAATTCATCACTGCTTTCAAGGATTACGTTGCAGGCTCTACTACTGTCGCAAGCGCGAAGAGTTCCGCTTCCTCATCCGGCGCTGTCCTTACATTAGGCGAAGCCATTGAAAGAGGCGTCGTCGGAAGAGCCGCCGAAGCAATGAAGGAAGCACTTGACTCAGGCAGAGATTCACTCGAGATAATCGATGCCGAACTCATTCCTTCGCTTGACCGCGTCGGCAAAGGCTTCGAGAAGGGTACTGTATTCCTTCCCCAGCTTCTCATGAGTGCAGATGCCGCAAAGGCAGCTTTCGCAGTAGTCAAGGAAGCCATGGCCGATAAGCCCAGAAATACCAAAGGCCAGGTCATCATGGCAACCGTAAAAGGCGACATCCATGACATCGGCAAGAATATCGTAAAGGTAATGCTTGAGAACTACGGCTACGACGTAATCGACTTAGGCAAGGACGTTCCGCCTGAAGTTATCGTCGACTGCGCTATCGAGAACAACATAAGAGTCGTAGGCCTTTCCGCCCTCATGACAACAACAGTTGCTTCTATGGAAGAGACTATTAAGCTCATGCGTGAGAAAAAGCCTGACACCAAGATCGTAGTAGGCGGCGCCGTAATGACGCCTGAATACGCAGACCAGATCGGTGCTGACGCATATGCAAAGGATGCAATGGCGACAGTAAGATACTGCGATTCGGTTTTTGAAGGATAATATTATTTCTTCGAAGATGACTTCGTCTTGCGCTTTAAGTTCCTGCCCTTTACGAGGTTTACAATCCCGTAAATGATGAGGAATAATACACCGGCAATTCCGATGATGCCTGTCAGATTCACAAGGTAATTCGCAGGGTTGCCTATCTCGTGTGCGAGGTAATCGTAAAGCGAATAGAACAGCCACCCCCAGAAAGGCAATGCTATAAAACATGCTGCGCCGGATACCGTGTACTTATTATCCATAAGTTCTCATCCTCATCCTTTTTGTTTTCCGCCGATACCCCAATTCTCAAGAGGCGGTTCGGTGATCAGTATAAATACGTCGGACGGGTCCACAGACAATCTGTCCTTCAGATTGCCTGCGACCGTCTCTATAAGTTTACACTTAAGCTCTTTGGATCTGCCGGGGAAAAGGCTTATCTCGATGATCATGAAATCATCAGATTTAAAGTCAGGCTTCTCGAAATCTTCTCTTTTGAATTCCTCAATGCGCTGGAACCTGTCCCAGTCTTCGATCCCGATCGATTCAACAAGGCCGTCATGGATCGAATCCAGAACGGTCTTCTTATATTCGGGAGTCTTCCCTTCAAGCATTGAAACTTTAACTACCGGCATTATTCAATCTCCTAATCATTCAGGCTAAAAGATATGCGTCATCAGGTGAGACGCGGTTCTCTTTGGTGAAGATCAGCCAGTCGGTAATATCGGAGAACAGATATGTTCCGGTGTCGCCCTGCTTCATGCCGGAGACATAGTAAGGCTCCTGTGTCAGTTCACCGACAACAGAATCGTTCTTGATATCCTTGATCTCGAACCAGATGTGTTCTTTCTCGGGCTTATCCGGATTGCTCCAGTGCTCCTTGTCGATGGTAAGACCGATCTTCGCGATGACGGTATTTTCCTTGTTCCCGAAAGCCTTGAGCATGTAAGGAAGGCGTTCTCTTGCAAGCGCGCTCATACGCTTTGTCTCTTCAGTCGAGAAATAGAACATCGGATTCTGGCCGAGGAACTGGTTGAAATCATCGACGGGTGTATAGATCTTCTGCTCTTCGGCTCTCTCGTTCTTGTAGATCATGAGAACGCATGTATCTTCACTGTGCACGCCGTCATCGCGGTCTTCCTCAGTGCCTAATGTAACATCCGGATAGTGATCTAATGCTTCTTTCCAGTCGACTGCGGTAAGCGTAAGCTGCTTACCTGCGGCCTGTCCGATAAATACGGCGTCACCTGGTTCTATCGGCTCGTCGTTTTCGAGCATTCTCAATGCAAATGCTTCGATCATCTTATAGTGGTCATTGAAGAATTCCTTGTTGGAATTTAAGATCTCGAGTTCATATAATCCGCAGCGCTTGAGGCCGTGCGTGTGAAGCCAAACTTCATCGCCGCCGTCAGATATTGCCTGAACGGTGAAAAGATATCTGGGCGCAGGAAGCACGGATGACTTAGCTGCCAAAGCTACCCACTTGCCCGAGAGGAGCTTTTCTGAAGGACAGTCAAGCACGGCAAGGAGCTCAGGAAAAAGCACATCCATGATCTTTAACTGATCGTGGAAACACTGATTGCTGTCGCCCTCATAATTAAAGCAAATGGCAAGGCCGGCCTGAGCTTCATCAAGCATCCTGACTTCTTCATCCGTAAAAGCATGCTCAGGGCGGACAAAATCAGGGATCTCCACACCGGTGGGATTTAACTCGACCTCATAATCGTTGTCTCCGATAGTTAGATCTATAACGAGTCCTCTGGTTTCATCCATATTCATGTCATTGATCTTAATAAACTCACATGAGGTGAGATTTCCCATAAAATTCTTGGGATCCTCGATGAGACTCTGATCCTTAGGTATGGCTATCATGTATGAAGGTTCCTGCATAAGTATTCTCCTTAAATCAGTTATTTCGAAAGTCAGTAAGATTATCCTACCAAAAGTTCTTTGCAATCTGCAAAGATAAGTGTTGTTGCCACCAGATCATTATCGTTGCCGCCGGGTTCTGTAAAATCGCGGATCTCGACGTATGCAAAACAATTAGCGGAAACGTTATACGAATAGTATATCGAATCCTCATCCCAAACCAGCGTATCCGTCTCGAACGCTTCTCCATAAGCCTTCGTAAGTTCCATAATAAGATCCTGGTTCAGTTTTTTTATCTCATCTCTGAATTCCGGAGTATCGTCGATGTGCACCTGAATATAATCGGAATTGGTTAATTCCAATTCAACTCTTTTGACTAGTCCGGTTTCCTTGTCTGTTAAGATAACCAGTCCGTTAAACCTGACAGTATCTTTGGTCAGCATCTGAACATAAACGTGTTCTGTAGTAACAACACCATTAATGGTTGTCGTGATGATATTGCCTGTTCTGTCAACAAGATCAACTCCGAAGTATTCACCGATCATCTTCTCGGCCGTGTCCAGATCTTTGCCTAATACATCTGAAGAAAGCTCGAAGATCTGGTTAAAAACGCTTCCGGATAAACCTGACGCACCCTGAAAATCCTCATCACCGGATTTAAACTGATCACTGCTGATAACCCTGACCGGATTTTCGCTCTCATCCTCTGACACTCTTTTTCATAATCATTCTCCCTTATTCTTCCTCATTCCTTAGGCACAAGAATTGCCTTGTAAGCGTATACTTTCAAACTCGAAAAATCCCCGTCTATCTCATCTAATTCAGATACAAGCAAGCCATTCCTGTAGCTGTATGTGGTCTTGGCAGTAAATGTTTTTTCCTTTCCGTCCATGACATACCAGAAATCACTCGTCTCGGTCTGCTTGTCGCCTGCTCCGTTATATGAGACGGATGTTGTTATTTTGTAGACAAGAACGCCGTTATCATACCGTTCGTACAATACTCTGTCACCGTTTTCGTTATATTCCCATTTCTCGAGCACAGAACCGTCTTTGTCCAACTCTGCGGACAGGTTGCCATTTGCATCAAACTTATGCGTGCGGCCCCATTGATCTATATAATACGAGCCTGTAAGCTCTGATCCGTTGTACTCAAACTGAGTAACCCTCTCATCATATTCATACTGCTCCGTAAGGACCTTCTCGAAAGTATCATCAGCATAAGTGCGCTTGCAGATCCTTATATCATCCTGTTCGTTGCTGATATTGATGTCATCACTTACCACTACACAGTAGTCGAAATATTCAGATTCCGTACTATAGGTATAATCCTTCCCGCCGTAAAGATCCGTATGGACCAGATGACCGTTTTCATATTCAAATTTGTATGTCAAATGACCATTGGTAGTATACGAAAATGAGACCAGCTGCTTTTTATCGTTATATTCATATTCAGCTGTATAGTCCGGGCAGGCAGGTGCGGAACCGCGCGCTTTGAGCGATCTGTATTCTCTTCGCGCTATAGTACCGTCACCGTTATAAGCTAATTTCCATTCATCGGTATAAGCGCTGCTGTCACTTTTATAATAGATTACCCGCCCTGCTTTATCGTAATCGTAAAGCTCGGTATCTCTGCTTCTGTCGTTCCTGTAAACCTCTTTTACAACGACATACTTTACTTCCATGCCATCAGGAACATTTCCGTTCCAGTCAGTTACGGAAATCTCGTTCGTAAGATCTTCGGTAACGGTTTTTCTAAGTTCCTCGTCATCGAATGAAGTGCTTGCAGTACTGCGCCTCAAGAAAAAGCACCCTGTCATTGACAGCATTAAAAGAGCCGCACATAAGATACAACTGATCCTCTTCAACATGATTCACCCCCTATAGATCACGTTGCCGGAATATGTTCCGGACAAAAGCTCTGTCTGATCTTACAAGTCTTTACGATTCGATTATCTTGTAATTCTCCTTGAAATAATCCGACTCTACGAAATTAAAGCTTATCGCTTCTATCTTTCCTTCCTCATTCTTATCGACGGAATATAAGACGATCACGGCATCGGATGCTGCCGTCTCCATGGTTCCCCACAGGAATGCGGAATAATATTTGTTAAGATCTTCGGAATGAATGTTGAGCGCGCCGCTGTCGATCAGGAACCTGATCTCTTCAGTCTCCGGATCGTCCTTGCGCCATATCTTCAGAGGCTTTGCGACCTGTTCATACCAGTCGCCTTCAACATGCTTGTGGTTTGCGAAGAACCAGCTTCTCTCACAGGGTGACGGATAGCCTTCGCCGTCCACTTTGAAAAAGTCTCCCGCGTTTGCGATCTGACCCTTGCCCTCAGTAGCTTCCCTGGTAAATACTTCGTAGATCCCGCCGTCGCAGACCACGAGCTTGCCGGTCTTTATCAGCTCCTTTTCCATGTCAGAGCCCTTGCCGAGCTCCCACGCCTGGCGCTTAGTATTCTTCTTTATCGCATAAGACGATCTGTCGTTTTCTGAATTCATAGCCTTCACCCTGTGCCTTAACCGATACCGAAAACGTTCCCTGATTCACGATGAATGAGAAATGCGAAAAAACATCACATGTAAAATACCCTCATCCAAAGAGAATTATAACAGATATTTTATATTTTTATGCTAACTTAATCTTCCTTAAACGTCCAAATAAAAACTTACCGGCCTGACCTTTCGGGCGGTCAGACCGGTAAGCAACGTGGAAGGGGAATTCATCCCCAATTTGGATTCTTTTTATTTGTCTGCATTGTCAGACAACTTAGCTGCAGCAACCTTTTCTTCCTTTGCCTTTGTAATAGCCTTATAAACTACTGCTGCAAGAGCTGCACCGGCCATAGGTCCTACGATGAATACCCAGAGGTCTGTAAGAGCTGAGCCGCCTGCAAAGATAGCAGGTCCGATGGAACGTGCAGGGTTAACGGATGTGCCTGTGAGGCTGATGCCAAGTATGTGTACGAGAACAAGTGCAAGTCCGATTACGACTCCGCCGAATGAACCGTGCTTGAACTTAGCGTCTGTAACGCCGAGGATAGCCATTACAAAGATGAATGTAAGAACGATCTCAACAATGAGGCCTGCAACGAAGTTGCCGTTTACGCCTGCAAGACCGTTTGCACCGAGGCCCCACTTAACCATCTCTGCTTTGTCGTCAACTACTTCGGAAACGCCTGTCATATCGATCTTTCCTGCCTGCGAGAAAAGATACTGGAGAAGGCCTGCACCGGAAACTGCACCGAGGATCTGGAATACGACATAGCCCCAGAATTCAGTAGCGGTCATCTTTTTCGAGATCAGCATGGCAAGAGATACAGCAGGATTGATGTGGCATCCGGATACATTACCGATGGAATATGCCATTGCAACGATTACAAGACCGAAAGCGAATGCCGTAAGGATATAACCGCAGCCGTTAGCAGAGTCACATCCTACTGCCATAGCAGTGCCGCAGCCGACGAATACGAGTACGAATGTGCCGATGAATTCAGCAGTGAACTTCTGAACATAAGGGATCGTTGTATCTTCCTTTGAAGAAGGGATAACCATATAGAAGATAACGAGTACGACTGCAAGGATGGCAAGGTCAGCAAGAAGGAACGATCCGTTGTAGACCATGGAGTAAACAACTGCATTGTCGTATCCTGCGCCTGCCGCATAATCGGAGAAGAAGATGACACCTGAAGCAACAGAGCCGAGCCATCTTACGATATAAGCAACAATTGTAAATGCAATGATCTTAAGGAGCGATGCGCCTCTGAATCTGTTGAGCGCGCTGGGAATCTTTACCCTTGAATCAGCCTTAAGCGCAGCAAATCCTGCAAAGCCCAAAGCAGTGTAACCTACTGTGTAGTCGAGGATTACCTGGAAAGGAGTTACGAGATATCCGCCGATGAGCTGCAAAAGGCTGAATATGAAAGCGATGATGAAGCCCCATACAGGTCCGAATGCAACGCCGTAAACGACGATAGGCAATGTCGATGCCGGTGTTACCGTTCCGCCCATGGGCATCTCAAAGAGCTTGAGCTGTGAGAGTACGAATGCGAGTGCCAGACATACGCCACCCGTGGATACGCGCAGTATGTACTCACGATTTGAGTTAAGTGATTGTTTTGACATAAAAAATCCTCCATCTAGGAACCCGGGGCGATTCGCCTGAACCAAAGGTTAACCACTGACAAGAGGAAGAAAAATATATATAAGGTTCCCTACGCCGGCATTATCCGTCAGGTTCAGCGGGTCGGATGTTTGATCCCTCTCAGCTTTTAAAGCTCCCCGATTTCCGTTTGTCGCCAAGAATATACTATACGGATTTGGTGATTACAATAATAAAAATGCCCAAAAAATCAGGCCTGCGCACTGTACTTTTTCGCAGGGCGCTTGATAAGAAGCAAAATGCCGATCGCCAGTGCATTTACGCCGAGGCTCAAAGGATATACCGCCATGATGCTCGTGAACGATCTGAAGTGCTCGAAAACAGTATAGATCCAGATGATCCTTATACCGCAGATGCAGCACATCGTGACGAGTGCGGGTGAAAGCGAGATACCGTATCCTCTCATATAGCCGCTCATTACATCGTAGAAGAGCGACAAGAGGTGCGCCGTGGTGATGAACATGACTCTGATATAACCGATCTCAACGAGCTCGGGATTAGGCGTAAAGACAGAGATGAGGTCCCTGCCGAAGAACAGCAGGAAGGAGACCATAAGGCCCTCTATTACGATGCCTTCGAGAAGGCAGAGCTTTAAAGACTTCTTGCATCTGTCGAACTTCTTCGCGCCGAAGTTCTGGCCCGTGAAAGTCGTGCATGCCTGACCGAAGCTGTTGAGCACATAGTAAGAGAAGATCTCGATGTTGAATGCTGCGGAAGATGCAGCGGCAACAAGCGTTCCCAAGCTGTTTATCGCAGACTGGATGATGATGTTTGCAGATGAGAAAACGCATGACTGAAGGCATGCGGGAACGCCGATCTTAAGGATCTTTCCGAGTACCGGTCCGCTTATCTTAAGCTTCTTCTCATCGAATTTAGCAGCTGTTTTGGACTTCCTTAAGAAGAGCAGAAGAACGATTCCGCTGATCATGTTCGAGATGACCGTCGCGGTTGCAACACCGTCAACTGTCCTGCCCATGAATACTACGAAGAAAACATTCAGTCCGACATTGATAACGCCTGATATAACAAGCGCAACAAACGGTATCCTGGTGTTGCCTATACCCCTGAATATCGCGGCTTCGAAGTTATAGAGAAGGATAACGGGAGTACCCGCGATATAGATACGGAAATAAAGCAGCGCCATGTCGAATGCATCTTCGGAAATGTTCTGCAGTCTGAAGAGAGGTTCGGCAATAAGCTCGCCTAACAAAGCAACGATAATGCCGCCTATTATGGCTACGATCATGGAAGTGTGAACTGCCTTCTGGACAGTCTCGTCATCCTTGCTTCCTACCGCATTTGCTATTACGACATTTGTACCGAGGGATATTCCGAGGAATCCGTTGATAATGAAATTGATGATCGGTGTGTTCGCGCCTACGGCAGCCATGCAGGCTTCACCCAGGTCACCCGTGAAGTTGCCTACGACAGCGATATCAGCCGCATTGAATGCCTGCTGCAGGATTCCCGTCATTGCCAAAGGAAAAGCAAATCCCAGGATCTTATTCCAGAGACTTCCTTCGGTCATAGAGTTTTTTCTCAGTTTCTTGGCATTCATATGTATCCTCGCGAACAAACTACAAGGTTATATCACCTTTTTCGCGATTCTCATATTAAGAAAATAAACAAATGTGTCTTACAGGCGTCCTATCTTTACGAGTCGCACTACACAAGACTCGATGAACTTCTGGACCTCGCGCTCGTACATGGCCTGAGATCTCTCGTAGCACTCCATGTGCTTGGCGTTGTTAACAATGACCATGCGCTTTCTGGATCTTAAGTTATCGTAGAGTTCTCTTGAGCCTGAAGGCGGAGTAATGTCGTCTTCACCGCCCTGGAATATCAATACCGGCACCTTGATCGCGCTTGCGTGCAGAGCGCAGTCACAGCGGTTGATGTCGAACTTGAACTTGTGCTGGGCATTTCTTCTGATCTGGCCGATTATCCAGTCAGGATCGATCTTCGTAGTCTGCGGCAGCGTGGCCTTCAGAAAGCTCGTAAGTGATGCCATCGGAGAGTCAGCAATGATCCCGCAAACGCATTCGTCAAAGCCCTTCTGCTGCGCTGCGAGGAGGCATGCCGTAGCGCCTGCTCCTCTTGCGACAAGATAGATCCTGCAGTTATTTCCCAGACGTCTTTTCGTGAATTCGAACCATGCATCGAGATCGACGCTCTCCATAAGGCCCCACGTAAAGGTCTTACCGCCGCTCATGCCGTGCGCTCTCATATGTGTCATGATGCAGTGGCACTGGACCTTGCGCATCATCAGACGAGCATATGCGGCCATCTCTGCGGGGGATTCGTCGTAGCCGTGGACAAGGATGACCATGTTGCGGCATGTACTGTCCGAAGAAGGCCTGTAATAGCCCGACAGACGGCATCCGTCAAATGTATTGGTCCTTACGCCCAGCCACTCGTTATGGAATGTATAAAACCAGTTCTTACCGCGTCCGTTGATGGTGCTCCTGTCGATCTTTTTGGGGGATCTGTCAACCTGGGGAAGCGGCCTGGGTCTCGTGAAGAGCTTCTTGAAGATCTTGTCCGTGTAGGATAAGAACATCGCGAAAAGAACTCCTCCCACGAGGATGATAATAAGCACTATAAGGACCGCGACGAGAACAGCGGTGACTCCAGAACCGTTATCCGACAATTATTCCCTCCGGGCTGCCACACCCGGAGCTCAGGAGCTGACAGCCATCTTTAGTAACAAGAAGGTCATCCTCGATCCTGAAGCCGATATTCCACTCAGGGATATAGACACCGGGCTCAACAGCAAGGCAGTTACCTTCTTCAAATTCCTTGTCTCTCGGTCCGACATCGTGAACGTCCAAGCCGAGATAATGGGACGTATTGTGCCAGTAGTAGCATTTTACATCCTCATTTGTAAAATTATCGGGTATTAAGCCTTGTCCTGCAAGCCATTTGCCTGCGATGTCATACATTTGTGAATTAAGCCCGGCAAAGGTTTTTCCGGGTGCTATGTAGCCGAAAGCGGCGTTCCTCAAGTCCTCGATAAGCCTCAAAAGAAGCATCCTGTTATCGTCATCGCCCCGGGTCTTTCCGACAAAGAAAACTCTCGAGATATCGGCGCAGTAACCGTTTAATCTCGCACCGCAGTCGATCTGTACGATGGAGCCTTCCTGAGCTATTCCGTCACCGTCTTTCTCCGGATCCGAATGATGCAGATAGAAAGCATTCCTGCCGCACGAGACTATTGTCTCAAAAGCAAATGCCATCGAGCTTCTCTTAGCCATCTCATACTCGAGCTTTAAGTAGAGTTCATACTCGGAAACGCCCGGCTTTATGAGCTTTCTCATCTCAGCTATCGCTTCTTCCGTGATCTTTGCGGCTGCCTTTATGGATTCGATCTCGTGGGGCTGCTTAACCATGCGCAAAGGCGTCGTGATCTCAGAAAGGTCAAAAGCCTTGCGGCCGTCCTTTTCGATCTGTTTCCTAAGCTCCTTGGGCTTGGCCATTACGCTCGAATTATCAAGGAAGATATTGATCTCCGTGTTCCTTATAAGCTCATACTCTGTCTCTTCGTATTTCTCCAGGTCGAAAACATGCTCTTCCGGAATGCCTGAGATCGCCGAGATAGCCGCGAAATCCATACGCTTGCCGTGCCAGCGCTCCTTCATGGAATCGTGTGCGGGCGCGAAGATATTTGATGAGATCTGACCGTCGTTCTTTTCGATCAATAAGACAAAGCCCGGAAGCTCCAGTCCTGTAAGATAGAAGAAGTTGCGGTCCGCGAAAAACCTGTAGTTGGTATCAAGCGACATCTGCTTCTCGTCGCCTGAGAAAAGTAACGCCGCGGTGCGGTCCGGCAACGCGGCGGCAAAGCGCTCTCTGTTGTTTATGTAAAATGAAGGACTTACCACTGCTTGACTCCGTCCGAACGAACATTGTATTCGTCGAAGAGGATAGTATTGTTGATGTAATTGAGCGTAGCACCGGGTGATCTTCTGATAAGGCCGGGGTTACCGATTACGATCGAGCCGTCCGGTACGTCAAAGTTGACATATGCGCCGGGCGCGATAAGGACGTTGTTGCCGATCCTGATGTTGCCGACGATAACGGCATTTGCGCCGATCCAAACATAATTGCCGATATGCGGAGAACCCTTCCTCTTACCTCTGAACTGCGTACCGATGACAACGCCAGTGGAAACATTAACGTTATGTCCGATAACGCTCTTCGGGTGAATGATGACGCGTCCGAAATGTGCAAGATAGAAGCCCTTGCCGATATCAGTGTCATAAGGGATCTGGAAGTGATATTTACGGCTCAGTCTGTCGAGTCTGTAATTGCTTACACCGAACTTGAGCTGATAGAGCTTCTTCCTGATTCCGTCATACTTCTTTATCTGGTCAGCATAATAACGCGTACGTCTCATTACGCTGATATAGCTGAATTCCGGGGAAGATCTGCGCTCTTCAAGATAGCATGCGTAGATGTTCTTATAACGGCGTGCATTACCGGTGTATCTGAACAAATCGGCATATATAATGTCTTTAAGTTCATCAGTCATAAATGCACAAACCTCCACTTTTGCTATCTTAAAAATTTTATTACTTTTTGGGCAAGAACTCAATAAGATTTTGCGCTCAAATCCCCTATTCTACGAGTTTGTAACAATTCTTTTTCCTACCCACCAAACCAATCTGCTTTACACAACTCAAAAAGAAATATAAAATTTTTATAACAGATTTGATATTAAGCCCATTTTTACACGAAATATGAGGATAACGCTTATGAATATCGAAAAAGAACTTGCAAAAAGACTTATGGACGAAGGCGAATCCGGCAACCGCCAGGTCGCTTATAACCACGAGATCAGCTTCTACGAGCTCGTAGCAAGCGGCAACCTTCACCGCCTCGACGAAGCCCTCAAGACAATCGGCTCCACCCAGACTCTCGGTGTCTTAAGTCCCGACAAGATCCGCAACGTCAAATACCACACGGTCATCCTCACCGCCCTCGTCAGCCGTTTCTGCATCGAGGCCGGCCTTGAGATCTCCGTAGCATATAACCTGAGCGACATCTACATCGAACTCATCGATGCCGCAGGCTCCATCGACGAAGTCTACAGCATCCAGAACGACATGCTCCGCTCCTACTGCAGAAAGATGAGCGACCTCTCCAAGAACCGCGTCGTTTCGCGCCACATCGTCGTCGCCATCGACTACATCAGATCCCACATCCAGGAGAACCTCACAGTCGAATCCATCGCTGATTCCCTGTCTCTTAACTCCAGCTACCTCTCCAAGCTCTTCAAGCAGGAAATGGGCATCACCTTGAGCCGCTACATCAGAGACCAGAAGATCAACGTCGCATGCAACATGCTGCGTCACTTAGACGAGTCCTCATTGACGATCGCAAACTACCTGGGGTTCTCGTCCCAGTCCCACTTCATCCAGGTATTCAAGAAGTCCACGGGACTTACACCTGAGGAATACCGCCGCAGGAACTATCACCAGAGCTGGATGAACGGCGAGAGCGAAGAGTAAATTCTAATTAAATGCGCTGATCGAAGGCTGTCCCACGCGGGCAGCCTTTTTACTTTGTGGATAATCCATATTTGAACTCTTGTTTACGTACTAAAAATGAAGACTAAATGATTAGTCCGTCGTTTTTGAACCTCAAATCAATCTGATGCGCCCATCTTGACGTACCAATTTTCGAAAAAGCTTTATTAGTCCGTAATTTTATTAGGAGAAAGCTATTAAAGTCGCGGAAATTACGTACTAATTTTCAAAAATCCCTTTTTAATACGCAATTTCGTTTGGCAGTGAACTATTAACGACGCAAAAAATACGTACCAATTTTCGAAAAAGCTTTATTAGTCCGTAATTATATTAGGCGAAAGCTATTAAAGTCGCGGAATTTACGTACTAATTCTCGAAAACACATTTTTAGTACGTAAGTTTAATCAGTGAACCCCTTACTCCGCGCTCTTCAGCGACTCGGCCATGTCGATCTTCTCGATCTTGGCGCGCATAATGAGGTTTACGATCGTGGAGAACAGCAGAACGAACGCGAGCGAGTAGAAATAGCTCAGAGGCACGATCCTCACCTGGTATGTGACCATGTCCATGGCGATCTGCGCCATGACGTAGCGGTGCAAAAGGAAGCCTAAAGGGATTCCGACGATGAAGCCCAGGAGCACGAGGATGACATTCTCGCGGGTTACATAGGCGCCGGTCTCGCGCTTGTTGAAGCCCATGACCTTAAGCGTGGCGATCTCTCTTATACGCTCGGTGATGTTGATGTTGTTGAGGTTGAACAGCACGATGAAGGCCAGAGCGGCGGCGCATGTGATGACGAGAACGATTATGTAATTCATACGCTCCATTGTCTTGGCGAAGCTCTCTCTGGAATCGTTTGTGGAGGACCACGTCTTGATGGTGTAGTTGTCCGTCAGGTACGATGCGACCTTGTATGAGTCGGCGGAAGTCTTGGTATCGGTCTTGAAGAGGATCGTCTCAGGCGTGTAGGGTTTGCCGAATGCCTCCCTGTATGTGGCGGGCGTCATAACGACGTAGTGGAAGGTATAGTTCGTGAAGACAGAGCCGACTTTGAGCGTTACTTCGTGCTCATCGTCGCCGTATAACAATGTTACACTGTCGCCCGGCTTGACGTTATTCTTATCAGCGAGCTTGCCGGAGATCGCTACTTCGCCGTCATCGGGCCAGCTCAACACTTCACCGGTCTTAACGTCCGTGAGGCCGAAGATCTTGCCCGTGTTGGGGTCGTCGGAGATGAACATTTCGAGATCTCTGACATAGCCGGAACCGCTGTTCTTGGCGACGTCATCTTTGACGATAACGTATTCGCAGTTTACACCGGCATTCTGAGCAGCGGCCTTGGCGGCATCCTCGATCTCGTACTGCCTGTACTTGTCGTCGAACATTACCTGGAGGTCGTATTTCATGATGTCGTCGTACTGGATGTTTACGACGTTGCAGATCGAATCGTAAAGGCCGAAAGCCGTAAGAAGGAGCGCCGTGCAGCCGGCGATGCCGACGATCATCATCCACATTCTCTTCTTAAAGCGGAAGACGTTGCGCGCAGAAACCTTGTGGAGGAACTTCATCCTGGTCCAGATAAAGCCGATGCGCTCAAGCAGGATACGCTTGCCCGGCAGCGGTGCCTTAGGTCTTATGAGCTCAGCGGGCATTCCTGTCAGCGCGGACATTGCGGTTACAACGGATACGCCGACCGTGCAGAGGAGCGCGACGCCGATCGCGATCACGAACAGCAAGGCGCTGCTCTTAAACGAGAGCTCGGTAAAGCCGTACATCATCGCGTAGACTTCCCAGATTACCGCCGGGAAGAGCTTCGTGCCGCCCATGAATCCGAGGATGCCTCCGATAAGGGATGCGGAGCCTGCGTAGATCGCGTATTTCATGACGATGGCTGTGTCGGTGAATCCCAGAGCTCTCATCGTGCCGATAATTCCACGCTCGTCGCTTACCATTCTGCTCATCGTTGTCGAGCATACGAGCGCGGCGATCGCGAAAAAGAATATCGGGAATACCGCAGCGATGCCGTCGACTATCTTTGAGTCATTGTCAAAGCAAACGTAACCGGTGTTCTTGTCCCTGCCCAATGTGTATACGTCAGGTGCGTCTACTGCTTCAAGCAGCACGTATCCATAGACGAGTTCTGATCTGAATGTTGTCTCGGCGGCATATGAGAATTCTGAATAGCCTTTCCAGAGCTCGAAAACGCCGTCGTTATACTCTACCCATCCATCATCAACTTTCTTCTGGGCGTCCTCTAATTCCTTAAGGCCGTCCTTGTACTTCTTAAGACCGTCGTTATATTTCTTGAGACCGGAATCGTACTCTTCCTTGCCTTTGTTGTACTCCTTAACGCCCTTATCGTAAGCATCTTTCTGCAGTTCGTATTTTTGATAGTTCTCGGTATACGAGGCATACTGGGCGTCTAACTGTTCCTGCTGTGAATTGAGCTCGGCTTCCCGGGCATCAAAACCTGAAGCGACCATAGCTTCAAGGGCTGCAAGCTGCTGCTCAGTCTCGGAAAGTTTGGATTCGAGAGCACTCTTGTTCTTCTGCTGTGTCTCGATCTGAGCCTGGATCTCGGCTATCTCATCTTCATCGGTCGCCTGGGCAAGCCTTTCCTGGTTGTTGGCGATTCCTGCCTCAATGTCCGCTATCTGGCCTGTTAAGGTGGTGATTGCAGTATTAAGAGCTGCAATCTGCGAAGGCGCATTAGCCCTTGCTTCGCTCAATTGCGACTTGCCGTCATTTATCTGTTTCTGGTAACCGTCGAGCTGGTCCTTATAGCTGTCTAACTGTTTCTTTGCATTGTCGAGCTGGACCTTTCCGGCATTGATCTCGACCTTTGCAGAATTAAGTTTCTTATTCGCATCATTAAGTTTCTTTTTCGAATCGTCCAAAGTCTTCTTGGCATCTTCCAACTTCTTGCGGTTATCGTTGATCTCTTTCTGGGCGTCTTCGAGTTCCTTCTTGCCGTCATCCAATTCCTTGCGGCCGTCGGTTATCTCGTCCCATGCATCGCCGATCTCTTCGTTGAATTCGTCGAATCCGTCGTAGAGCTTCTGGTACTCGTCCTTAAGGAGCTTGTCGAACCTCTTGTTTATTACGTCTTCAACGATATCGCCATACTGGTCTTCGGCTGTTTCCGCCCACTCCTGATATTCATCGGAATAGATATAAAGTCCTGTATCCGCATAAAGATATGCTTCGGTGTAATACTCGGAATCAAAGGCCTCAGGAAGCGCGCAGACAAAGTATGAGACAGTGCCCGAGCCTTCATCGGACGTGCCTCTCTGGAAGTTCATGTACACGGGCGTTCTTACTGTTCCGACGACCGTGTACTCGTTATACTTGAACATCTTGCGTGCGCTCTCGCTCGTCTCGTCGGCGATGACGAGCTTATCTCCGATGCGCGCAGAAGAGACCTTGTAACCGTCGATGACGACCTCATCGGGCTTCTCGGGCAGCCTGCCGCTCTCAAGCTTGAGCTTGTTTACGTTCTGGGTGATCGATAAGAAGCGTACAGTATCAGCGCTCACCGTATCGCCGAGGAATGCAGCGCAATCAGCCGTGTAAGAGCCTTCGACAATGCAGTTCGTGCGCCTGGCGATCTCATCTATATCATCCTGTTCAAAGCCGATGGTAGACAGGAATTTGAAGTCGAACATCGCATATTCTTTGGTGTAGACATCGGCTGTATAGACGAACGAAGGCGTCGTTACTTTGAGGCCAGAGAAAAATCCCACGCCAAGAGCGATTATCGCGAATATCGCGAGGAATCTCGGCAGTGTCATTCTGATCGATCTCAGGATCGTTTTAACGTAAGGGGTCATTACCATTCGATCTTGTCAACGTTAACGGGTTCTTTGTTGATGATATTGCTCGTGATCTTTCCGTTCTTAACCTTTATGACTCTGTCAGCCATTGCGGTAAGCGCGGAGTTGTGAGTGATTATTACTACTGTCATGCCCTTCTCGGTGCTGAGTGACTGCAGGAGCTTTAAGATCGCTTTACCTGTCTGGTAGTCGAGAGCTCCCGTAGGCTCGTCGCACAATAACAGTTTGGGGTTCTTTGCGATCGCTCTTGCTATCGCGACTCTCTGCTGCTCGCCGCCCGAGAGCTGTGCCGGGAAGTTGTTCTTACGCTCTGCAAGGCCGACCTCATTCATGAGAAGATCGCAGCTGATGGGGTCCTTTACGAGCTGGGCTGCCATCTCGACATTCTCGTATGCTGTAAGGTTCGGAATGAGATTATAGAACTGGAAAACGAATCCGACGTTCTCTCTTCTGAACAATGCGAGCTCGTTGGAATTGAGCTTAGATATCTCGTTGCCGTCAAGGAAGACCCTTCCTGAAGTGAGCCTGTCCATGCCGCCTAAGATATTGAGCAGCGTTGTCTTGCCGGCACCTGACTGTCCGACAATGACGCAGAGCTCGCCCTTCTCGATAAAGAAGTCTGCCCCGTCCAACGCGGTTACATTTACCGAACCGGTCTTATAGACTTTCTTAACATCACGGAATTCAATGTACGCCATAACTCTACCCTTATCTTTCTTCAATATACATCGGCTTTGTATCGTAATCGTCGGCAAGATCAGCAAAGCCGTCAGGCACGCTGATATAAAGTCTCGGACACCCGTCAAACGCGCGCCTTCCGATATCGGTACAGGTGTCGGGGATCCTCACATAACTCAATTCGTCGCAGCCTATAAAAGCACTGACGCCGATATAAGTGCAGCTGTCCGGAATATAGACATACTGCAGGTCTTCACATGTGTTAAAAGCACTGTCCGCGATCGACGTGACGGATTCCGGAAGGATCACCGTAGTCAGCAGATCGCAGTCGCAGAAACCGTATTGCGCGATGTCAGTTACATATGAACCGGGCTCGAAAACAACAGTATGGAAGCCGTTTACGCCCGAAGGCATCTTAACGGTACCGGTACCGCTTATGTGGCAGACGCCGTCTCTTGTTATCTCGAACCATGTGCCGTTCGTACCGTTGCCGCAGTAGCCTGCCGTAGGAATACCGTGCCTTGTGTCGGCATCGTATATCCTGTGATCGTTCGAAAATGATTCAAGCGGCAAAAGATAGTATTTAGTGCTCTCTTCGTAAACCCTTACATCTTTGGGTCCGTAGTAGTATCTCGACATGTCATATGTAGGATCCAGAAAGAGCCACTTGCCGCCCAGATAAACCGCCGCCCACGCGTGGTCTGCAAGATCACCCGTGGTAGGCTCTCTAGTTGTCATTTCCTTATAGTCGGAAAAGCCTATGCCGAACTCTACGACCGCCGGTATTCCCTGCGCCCTGCAGAGCGCCGCAAAAGCATTCGAGAAGCCTTCGCAGACAGCCTTTCCGCTCCTTATTACATCGACGGCGCTGTCCTGGTATCCTGCAGAAGCCGTGTCTGCTGCTTCCTTGTCGTATGCCATCTCGCTCGAAATGAACTTATAGATGCGGAAGGCCTTCTCCCAGTCATCTCTCGCGCCCTCACATATGCGGTCCGAATAACCGATAAGAACGGGATCGTCGCATTCAACGTCATTCTGGGGCTCTAAGCACTCCTTCAATGACTGCTCGTCAGTCCAGAGTTCCTTGCATGTCTCAAGATTATATTCGTAGTTTCCGGTCTTCCAGAAATAGATATTTTCGCCGCGCTTGAAGATATAATTGTCACCGCTGTCGACTTCCATTCCGAAAGCTTCGTAAGCTATGGTGACACAATAGAGAATGTCCTCATCCATTAAGCTTCCGGCATCGACATTAAATGAATCACCGCTGACGGTAAAAGTCTTTACCTGCCTGCCGGTCTTTGCTTTCGAGAGCGTCACATAATACTTCCTGTTCGCGCTGGAATTAAAAAGAATGCGCCCGTTTGAAAGGCGCATTCCCAGTGTCTCACCGTCAACTAATGTTACGTCATAAGAGTCAAATGATGCAGGCGTGAAAATATCCTGCTTTCCCGTAACAGGAACGGATCCAAGGGTAATAGATGCAATAAGCACCAAAGAAGCAATTACCCTTAAGGCCATCATCAGATCTCCTTGGCAAGATTAACAGCTTCTTCTACCGTGATCTCTGATGTCTCTGACGAATCTCTTCTCTTTACTTCTACGATGCCCTCGCCGGCTCTTCTTCCGACAGTGATCCTGAGCGGGATACCGAGAAGGTCTGCGTCCTTGAACTTAACGCCGGGACGCTCGTTACGATCGTCAATGAGCACTTCACAACCTGCTGCAGTAAGATCATCGTAGATCTTGTTAGCAACGCTCATGAGCTCTTCATCGTTAGCCTTTGTAGGAACAACGATGATCTTGTAAGGAGCAACGATGGAAGGCCAGATGATTCCGTCGTCATCGTGATACTGCTCGATGATGGCAGCAAGGACTCTTGAAACGCCGATGCCGTAGCATCCCATTACCATGCTGTGTTCCTTGCCGTTGTTATCAAGATAGATGCAGCCCAATGCATCGGAATACTTTGTGCCGAGCTTGAAGATGTGTCCGACCTCAACGCCTCTTGCCATGCCGAGCTTACCCTTGCCGCACTTAGGGCAGATGTCGCCAAGCTTTGCATTAGTGATATCAGCAACCTTATCAGCTTCGAAATCTCTGCCGATATTAACATTCTTGAAGTGATAGTCTGTCTCGCATGCGCCGACTACGAAGTTCTTCATGCCTGTAACTTCAGGGTCAACAACGATGTCGATCTTCTGCTTAAGTCCTACAGGGCCTGCAAAACCTACCTTTGCGCCTGTGATCATCTCGACATCGGCAAATGCTGCGAGCTCCATCTCTGTTGCATCGTAGAGGTTGCCGAGCTTTGTCTCGTTGATATCTCTGTCGCCTCTGCACATTGCTGCAACGAACTTGCCGTCAATGTTATAAAGGATTGTCTTAACGAATGCGTCAGCACCGCAGTTAAGGTAACCGCAGAGCTCTTCAATAGTCTTTACGTCAGGTGTGTGGATCTTCTCGATAGCGAGCTCTTCAGATGTGTCAGCAGCGCCTCTTGTCCAGCCTGCCTTCTCTTCGTTAGCTGCATAGCCGCACTCGTCGCAGAAGCAGATAGCGTCTTCGCCGACTTCGCTCTTTACCATGAACTCCTGTGAACCGGAACCGCCCATTGCACCTGAGTCAGCATCAACGATCGTGTAGTCCAGGCCGAGTCTGTCGAAGATAGCACGGTAAGCGTCATACATCTTCTTGTAGGAGATGTCGAGACCAGCCTCGTCAACGTCGAAGGAATAAGCATCCTTCATGACGAACTCACGTGCACGGATAACGCCGAATCTCGGGCGCTTCTCGTCTCTGTACTTGTGCTGGATCTGATAAAGAGTTACGGGGAGCTGCTTGTAAGATCTGATCGAATCTCTTACAGCCTCTGTGAAAGGCTCTTCGTGTGTGGGGCCTAAGCAGAAAGATCTGCCGCCGCGGTCAGTAAGTCTGAACATCTCAGGGCCGAACTTCTCCCATCTGCCTGAACCCTGATATGCCTCAGCAGGAAGAAGTGCCGGCATGATGAGCTCCTGTGCTCCTGCCTTGTCCATCTCTTCCCTGATGACTGCCTCAACCTTTCTGTAGGTGCGGTAGCCCATAGGCATGAAGGAATAAACGCCGGATGCCATCTTGCGGATAAGTCCCGCTCTGAGCATCAGTCTGTGTGAAGGAATCTCTGCATCTGCAGGTATTTCTCTCTGTGTAGCCAAAAAAAGTTCGGAAACTCTCATAGTCTGCTCCCTATATTATTAATAATATTACGGGAGTAAGTATATACGAGAGGGGTGTTTTTTGCAATTTTTCGAAGTGCCAAAAAAAGCTGCCTCATGATGAGACAGCTTCGAAAAGGCTTATAAATCAAGTATTCCGACAAGGAAGACCACATCAAGTATGCCGCAGAGAAGTAAGATCAGAGCACATATTATCAGGATCTTTGCACGCTTCTTCTCAACATCGTGCTCTGTTGTCCCATAGCTGGCTCTCCTGGCCGGTTTCCGGACGCGTCCCAACGACATTGCTCTCACCCCCCTCTTTTGATCTCCCGTGTTGGTGTTTAGATTATAGACGGATAAAAAATTACATACCTTGCATAGATGTGACAATCCATTGACAAATTTCGGAAAACACTTTACTCAAAATCACTTTTGCGGTAAAGGGCAAATAGGCATATCCGGCAATAAACTTACAAAAATGCCCTTTTTTCGCCGCGGGATAGCCAACATAATCGTTATGATATAATAATGTTGTAATTATGCCTTCACGTAAGGTATCGAAAACAAGAGGAGCAAACGCGTTTTGAAACTGGTTGGAGTAAAGGAATTCTATAATATTACACGCGCTAAGGTCATCTCAGCCGTTAACTGCTGCATAGTGGTATCACTCTGTGCAACGGCTACATTTGCAGTGGATTCCGCCATCGACCGCTCCGCCGAAGCTGCAAAAGCAGCAGAGACAACCGAAGTAACGATCACGGTAGTCTCATATCCTGAAGGCTACGATCCCGATAACCCGGAGTCTTACGATCCTTCAGATCCTTCCGCTTCTTCCGAGAGTGCAGCCGCATCCTCTTCAGAATCCTCTGAATCCTCAGAAACATCAGCATCTGAAGGATCTTCCGAGACATCTGCTTCATCTTCTTCAAGCGGGTCAGCATCTGAGAGTACTACGGATACGTCAAAAGATACTACCAAGGCAACGACAACCACAACCACAGAGGCTACAACTACAACCACTGCTGAGACAACAAAGGAAAAGATCACCGAATCAGAAGTCTACAAGACCGTTTACGCTACGACTACAGTAAACGTCAGAAAAGGCCCCGGTACTGATTACGGCAAGGTAAAGCAGATCTATTCCGGCGACGCCGTCGACGTAGTTGCAGAGACATCCAACGGCTGGTACAAGACCGCCAACGGCAACTATGTAAAGAAGTCTCTTACAACAGGCGAGAAACCCAAGGCAACAGCTACATCCAAGCCGAAGCCTACAAATACACCCAAACCCAAGCAGTCAACGGCAACAAACACACCTAAGCCCAAGGCTACCAACACGACAGCACCCAAGCCCGCAGGCGAATCCGTAAAGTGCAAGATCACTTTCTACGGACCCCAGAAGATGAAGGACGGTTCTTACAGCAAGAGCACCGCTTCCGGAACGACCTGCACTGAAGGCCGTACTGTTGCAGCAGACTGGTCCATCTTCCCTAAGGGAACAAAGATCTACATTGAGAATGACCCGTTGGGCGGCGACGGCTATTATACCGTTGAAGACAAGGGCGGCGCAGTTAAGGGCTACATCATAGACATCTACGCAGAAGACGGTGAGACAGGTAACCACGCTACCTGCTACCGCAACGTTTCCGTAGTGAAGTAAAACAGCTATCTCCAAATGCTTTTCGCGAACTCAAGCGGAAAGTATTTGTATTTTTATAGAAGGAACAATTATGAGCAGCAATTCGAAAAGACACAGTTACAAAGACCCTAAGTACAAGAACACGAATCCCGTAAAGATCATTCCCTTAGGCGGTATCGGCGAGATCGGCAAGAACATGACCGCTTTTGAATACAACAACGACATAATAATCGTTGACTGCGGTATGAGCTTTCCTGAAGAAAACATGCCGGGCGTTGATTGCGTCATCCCTGATTTCACATACATCAGGCGCAATCACGAAAAGCTCAGGGGCATCGTCATTACGCATGGTCACGAGGACCACATCGGCGCACTCCCCTATTTCTTAAGGGAGTTCAAGTGCCCTGTCTTCGGTGGCACGATGGCTATCGAGCTCATCAAGTTAAAGCTCCAGGACAAGAACGTCCCGATGGAAGGCTTGAAGCTCTCGACATGTAAAAACGGCGACATCATCCGCTTCGGCAACGCATTCTCCGTCGAATTCATCAGAGTCAACCACTCGATCGCAGACTCCTACGCGCTCTGCATCAACACGCCCGTCGGCCGCATCGTCCATTCCGGCGACTTCAAGATCGACTACACGCCGATCAACGGCAAGACCATCAACCTTCAGCGTCTGGGTGAGCTCGGCAAGGAAGGCGTTCTCATGTTCATGTGCGAATCCACGAACGTCGAGATCGACGGCTTCTCGCCCTCCGAAAAGCATGTCGGTGAAGCGTTCTCGTCCCTCTTCCGCAAGGCTGAAGGCCGAATCATCGTCGCAACGTTCTCATCACACGTTCACAGAATGCAGCAGATCATAACAGCAGCCGAGAAATACGGCCGCCACGTCTGTCTCTCCGGCCGCTCGATGGTCCAGGTTTTCAACATCGCCAATCAGTTGGGCTACATCGACATCAAGCCCGACACACTGATCGACATCGATGCGATCGACAACTATCCCGACAACAAGATCGTAGTGCTCACGACAGGCTCACAGGCCGAGCCGATGAGTGCTCTTACACGTATGGCTTATTCTTCTCACCGTTCCGTCGACATCACGAAGGGCGATACGGTTATCATCTCCGCTGACCCTATCCCGGGCAACGAGAAGCCTATCTACAGAGTCATCAACGAGCTCTACAAAAAGGGCGCGCACGTTATCTACCAGTCGCTGGCAGACGTTCACGTCTCCGGCCACGCATACAGGGACGAGCTCATGATGCTCCACACCCTTATCAAGCCGCAGTTCTTCATCCCCGTTCACGGTGAATACCGCATGCTCTGCCTCCACAAGGAAATGGCTGAGAGCCTCGGCATGAACGAAGACAACATCTGCATCCTCGAGAACGGCGCCGTATTGGAGCTCACTTCCGACGAAGCAAAGATCGCAGACCACGTTCCCGCAGCGCCCGTCCTGATCGACGGCACTGGCACGGTCGATGCTGACGACAGAGTACTCTCAGACAGAATCCACCTTTCTGAGGACGGCTGCCTCGCTATCGCGATCACGGTCGATGAAGAGACAGGCGACCTCGCCTGCTCCCCTGCCGTAAATTCCATCGGCTGCTTCGATGAAGACGAGAACCAGGATGTCCTCTACGAGCTCATTTCCGACAAGGTCGACGATCTCTTAAAGCAGGCCAGCAACAAAGCCGGCAGCGTTGAAGCGTTCCTTCAGAAGCGCAACTTCAGAGAGCAGATCAAGAACTTCGTATACTCCAAGTCCGGCCGCCGCCCGATGATCATATTCAACATCAGTTATGTCGGCGGGTACAGCGACGACGACACTTACTACGGGGACAGGTAATTCAGCTTACTAATCTGCCGACTAATAAACTATCGACTAATAACTTACGGACTAAAATGCGGAATAGCTTTTTTAGTCCGTAATTTTTTCAGAATGTGGCATCACTGAAGGCTGTATTTACGTACTAGTTTTCGAAAACAATAAATCAGTCCGTAAATCGTTGCAAAGAACGCGAATTGCAGCGCACAAACTACGTACTAATCCGGGAAAATAGATTTTTAGTACGTAAAAGCTAAATCAGCCGGGTGCTTATTTATCAGTTTCTGATTACGTCAACTACGTCCTTAACGCGCAAAATCCTGTCGCATGTCCTGTCGAGCTGCTCTCTTCCCGAGATGTTGATCGTAACGAAGATGCGCGCTTCGGGGCCGTCTACAACAGTGTTGAGCTTGACGATGTTGATCTTCTCTTCGTTGATCTTATCGAGGACATCGATGAGAAGGCCGTTTCTGTCCATTGCGACTACAACGAGCTGGACGTCGTAGCTGGAGAACTTAGCCTTTGAGAGCCACCTTACGGCTACGAGGCGCTGGTACTTCTGCTCGTCCTTATCGGAGTTGCCGCGGTTCTTTATGATGTTAAGAATGTTCTTGCAGTTAACTTTGTGGATGCCGACGCCCTTTTCCTGAGTGACATAGCCGATGATCTCGTCGCCGAAGACAGGATGGCAGCACTTCGAAATGTGTGTTGCGATCGTATCAAGGCCGTTGACCACAACAGCGTCGTTGCTGTGAGCTCTTCTTGCGGCATCGGTCCTCGCGCTTCTGGAAGGCTTTGCATTGCCTGATGCGGCGGTCTGGAGGTCGACGCCTGTCTGGTGCGGATCGACGCTTAATGCATTGATCTTTGCGACATCGTAATCGACGACCTGCTTGGAGGTCTCCGGAGCCTTTGTTTTCGAGCTCTTGGAATTACGGGTCTGGTCAGCTTTGCCGAGTTCGATCGGGAGCTCGTTCGGGCTGTATGCGACGTTGCCGTCAGCGGTTACACGGTAGCCCAGAGCGCGGCGCTCCTCTTCACTGATATTTCTGATGTAATCGTCACGCAGACGTGAGAAGACCTTGCTTACGCTGATGGAACCGTAGCCCAATGCAGCGAACATGTCATCGAGATTCTGGAAGTTGTTGCGCTTCAAGATGATCTCAATTGACTTGTGCATAAGGAGCTTTGCGGGATCGAAGCCGTTACGCGTGATCTCGTTCGTCAAAAGCTCACGGCCTGTCGTGATGTTGTCGGCACGTGCTTCGCGCTTGAACCAGGAATTGATCTTGGACTTTGCGTTAGCGGTGCGCGCAATCGCAACCCAGTCGCGTGAAGGGCCCTTAACGAGCTTTGCGGAAGACTGGATCTCAACGATGTCGCTGTTCTTAAGCTCATAAGACAACGGCACGATACGGCCGTTGACCTTGGCGCCGTGCATGTGATTGCCGATGCCCGAGTGGATCGCATAAGCAAAGTCGATAGGACAGGATCCCTTAGGGAGCTTGATGACTTCGTGCTTAGGCGTGTAAACGAAGATCTCGTCCGGAGCGATGTTCATCTTGAACGCTTCCATGAACTCGCCTGAGTCGGTAAGTTCGTTCTGCGAATCGATGATCTGGCGCATCTCGTTGATCTTCGTGTCGTATCTGTCAGCCTTGAATTCCTGTGAATTGCCGGCTTCTTTGTAATGCCAGTGTGCAGCGATACCGAACTCCGCGATCTGGTGCATCGCGAACGTTCTTATCTGCACTTCGAAAGGCGTGCCCGTGTGGCTTACGACAGTCGTGTGGATCGACTGGTACTTGTTCTCCTTAGGCATCGCGATATAGTCCTTGAAACGGCCCGGAACGTGCTGGTACATCTCGTGGATAATACCTAATACCTGATAGCACTCGATGACTTCGTCAACAATAATACGGCACGCGAAAAGGTCATAGATCTCATCGATCGTCTTGCCCTTCTCGTGCATCTTCTTGTAAATGCTGTAGAAGTGCTTCGGACGGCCTTCAATGTCGTAATGAACGATGCCGTTCTCCTCAAGCTTTCCGCGGATCTCGGAGACAACGTCTTCCATGAAGTCTTCTCTCTGCGCGCGGTTGCCGTTAACGAGCTTTACGAGCTCATAGTAATCGTCCGGATGCAGATATCTTAAGCAGAGGTCTTCGAGCTCCCACTTGATCTTATAGATACCGAATCTGCCTGCGAAAGGAACATAGATATCGAGCGTCTCCTGAGCCTTTTCGATCTGCTTCTCGGGGCTCATGGACTTCAACGTTCTCATGTTGTGCAGACGGTCAGCGAGCTTGATGAAGATGACTCTGATGTCGTCAGTCAGCGCGATGAACATTTTTCGAACATTGGAAGCCTGGATATCGACTTTGGAATTATAAACAACATTATCAAGGCTCAGATTGAGCTTAGTGACGCCGTCAACGAGGCTGCAGACGACAGGTCCGAACTTCTCCGTGACCATAGCGTCATCGACGATCGTATCTTCTATGGTGTCGTGAAGGAGCGCTGCCTCGATCGTAGCGGAGTCAACCTTAAGGTCAGCAAGGATCAATGCAACAGCGACAGGGTGCGTAATATAGGGCTCGCCCGTCTTACGCTTCTGGTTGCGGTGCGCCTTGAATGCGAAGATAAATGCCTTCTCCATCTCGGCATTGTCCTCTTCGATATCCTTCTCATCGAGATTTGCGGCTCTTGCGTACTCGTCGTAGAGCTTCAATATTTCCTGGAATTTCTCTTCCAGTTCCGAAGGGATCTCGGGCTTTATACTGTCGTCCTGAAGATAAGCGCGTTCGGCCTCAGCCTGCACTTCCTCTTCGGTTACGGCATTAAATTCTTTGTCATTCTTGCCCTTAGTCACCTTGTATTCTCCTATAAACCTCAGAATCACTGAGTTTTACTTTGTCACCCGTCCTTAAGATGTTAAAGCACACTCTCATGGGCTTTATCGTTCTTAAGCGTATCAGCCTGCAGTCAGCGAAAACCTCAAGGCAGCGCTTCAGCTGGAACGGAGTCACCGATACATCATAATTGTTAGTTACCAATCTTGCAAGGAGGTCAAGATCGACCGTCGACATGGCCGTGCCTCCGAAACGCTCGATAGCCTTATAACAAGCGCCATACTGCTCCGATGTCGGTCTCATCTGGCCCCTGATATCTTCGCCGGGAGCCATTTTCGCGATCTGATCCATCGCAAGTCCGCTCGTATAAAGC
This sequence comes from Oscillospiraceae bacterium, assembly GCA_902780785.1. Classification (GTDB taxonomy): domain Bacteria; phylum Bacillota; class Clostridia; order Saccharofermentanales; family Saccharofermentanaceae; genus Saccharofermentans. The sequence continues at coordinate 84,970 of CACZGS010000013.1, forward strand.
TTTTCCGCAATATCCGCCTTCTGCCACATGAAGCCTTGCGCCTTCTCAGGCCTTATGTCCTCTAAGTGCAGGCTCAGCGATGTCTCGCCCCTGTAGCAGTATTCGTTCAATGTATAAGCGATATCGATCTTGTCGCCCGCTCTCAGGATGTTGAAATAATCACCCATTCCAAAGCCGACCGCAGAAAGGCTCACCTTGCCTTCCGCATCAGTCAGGTCAAGCCTGATATGCGCACCCTGGCTCATCTGCGCAATACCCGAAATAACAAGCCCCTTGGTAACGAATACCGGCTTGGGATTGCCGATTCCGAAAGGTCTCAGCTTGCTTACCTCATAGTAAGCATCGAAGTCCAGTCCCTTAGGCGCGATCTCGCACTCCGCATTGATAGCATCCTCTTCCGATTCCTCACCGGACTGTCCCTTCTCTTCATAGATCTTGGCAGACTCAGCTTCGAGCGCTTCCATGAACGCGCCCATCTCAGTCTTCCTTACGAGAAGTCCTGCCGCCTTCTTATGTCCTCCGAAATTAACGAGCTTATCGGATATCCTCTCCAAACACTCATAAAGATCGAAGTCACCAAAGGCTCTTCCCGAACCCTTAGCGCACCCCGGCTCAGTCGAATCATCCGTAAATACGAGCGCCGATCTTCCGTAGAACTGCGACAGCTTGCCCGCAACGATTCCCAGCACGCCCTGGTGCCAGTCCTTGCCGTAAACAACGATAGGACCGCAGGTGTTTGTGAGCGACCATCTGTCGGGCCTTGTGGGGCTCTCCAACTGCGCTCTTGCCTCATCGAAAACCTTAGCCTCGATCTCCTTACGCTCATCATTCTGTCTCGTAAGGTCCTGCGCGGCATTCTTTGCTTCCGTCGGGTTGTTTTCGAGGAACAGCTTCAAAGCATCAGCCGAATCATAAAGCCTTCCCGCAGCATTGATCCTCGGCACGAAATTAAACGAGATAAATGTCTCATCCAAAGTCTTGCCGGGCGCCAAAAGCATCTCATTCATAACGCCTACGCCGACATTGGAAGGATTCTTCATGCTCTTAAAAGCACGCTTGATGATAGTTCTGTTCTCATTCGTAACGGACACCAGGTCAGCGATCGTCGCAAGTCCCGCAAGCTCAACAGCCTGTCGCCAGATATTGCCCGTGACCTTGTATCGTCCGTCCTTGCCCAAAGCCTCAACGAGCTTGAGCGCTACACCCGCGCCGCAAAGATCGATGAAAGGATAAGTGTTGTCAGGCCTTTTCGCGCAGATAACACAGTCAGCCGGCGGCAGTTCGTCCTTAACGTTGTGGTGGTCAGTAACGATAACCTTGATACCGCGGTTCTTAAGCTCCTGCACCGTATCGACATTGGTAACGCCGCAGTCAACCGTAATGACAAGATCCGGGTTCTTCTCGATAACCTTGTCCATGATCTTCTCAGTAAGCCCGTAGCCGTGCTCAGACCTGTGCGGAACGATGTAATAAACCTTAACTTGATGGCTCCTGAAATACCTTACCAGGATCGAAGTAGCCGTAACGCCGTCGCAATCGTAATCGCCGTAAACAAGGATCTTACCGTGGCGGTCCATCGTCTCATTGATGATGTTTACAGCTTTCCGCATGTCATTATAAAGGAACGGATCGTGCCAGATACCGTCATCCTCAGACAAAAACTGCTCTACTGATTGTCCTTCGGTTATACCGCGATTCTTAAGCAAAACATTAAGGAGCGTATCGGCATCCTCTACTTTTTGGGATGCCGATAAGCGCCAGTTCTTACCGGTCAATAACATAAAACTAGTCTCAACTTTATCTTTATTGACTTTATTATAGCCGAATTGCCATAAGTTTACAAAGGAACGTGAGGTTTGATGTTGAGACCAGTCTCAATCTTTGGTTTGTCAGTCTCAATCTGCGCGAAAAGGGTTGAAGTATGGGCTCGAACCCTATAAATTTTGATTATTCACATCCGATCGATCTTAGTCAAAATCGGACCTACAGACATTTTGATTAATAACTGCTTATTTGTCGGTAGGTTTTGGCCCTAAAAGTGTACCTGAACCCAAAACCTACAGACATTTTCGATAATATTTGGATTTTTATATGTAGGTTCGTTCAATAATCATCGATTTTTTCTAAAAACCTACAGACAGAATCTTCAATAATCGCATTTTTGTCTGTCATCACATAATTAAAAGGAGCCTATGCTATGTTTAAATCAATCACGGTATTGGAGGAACTGATTCTTCTTAATAAATCACTCGAAAAACGTATAGAAGCTATTAAGAGACGCAACATGAATGCACCAGAAGGCTCTTTGCGCATAATTAACAAGTGGAATAAGTATCAGTACTATCACAGGATCAACCCTAGCGAAAACATGGGTAAGTACATTCCCCATAAAGACCGCCCACTCGCCGTCCGGCTCGCGCAAAAGGACTACGATAAAAAGCTGCTCGAAGCGCTAACAAGCCAGCAAAAGGCAATAGAAAAGTTCATAAAAGACTACGACCCGGACGCGGCGGTTCAGGTTTACGAGAAGCTCAGCGCGCCCAGGAAAGAGCTGGTTACGCCGGAGTTTTTGAGCGATGAGGAGTTCATCAGGCAGTTTTTGAGCGAGCCTTATACAAGGCTTGGGTTCAAGGATACTGATCCGGATTTCTATACGGACAATGGTGAGCGTGTGAGGTCGAAGTCGGAGATACTGATCGCGAATGCGCTGCTGAGGAATAAGGTGCCGTACCTTTGCGAATTCCCGGTATACGATAATGGCGTGATATTTGCGGCGCCGGACTTCAAGTGTCTGAACGTGAGGCTGCGCAAGATTTTCTATTGGGAGCATTTGGGCAAGCTCGGAGATCAGGATTATGTGAATCGGAATGCCAATAAGTTCGAAAAGTACACGCTCTCAAAGGATTTCGATGAATCAAGCCTGATACTGACTTTCGAGACGGAAAACCACCCTCTAAATACAAAGGTTATTGAGGAGAAGATCAGCAGGTACCTGCTGTAGAAGAACTTACAAAGTAAAAGAGGTTGCCCGTTTGGACAACAAAAAGGCCACCTTTTCAGGTGGCCTCGTTTAAGTCTTATTAATGCTTTCTCTTACGAGCTGCTTCAGACTTCTTCTTTCTCTTTACAGAAGGCTTCTCGTAATGTTCTCTCTTACGAACTTCTGCAAGAACGCCTGACTTTGCGCAAGAACGCTTAAATCTGCGAAGTGCACTGTCAAGGGACTCGCCTTCCTTAACTTTAATCTCAGACATCTTTATCCCCCCTCTCTTCGCGTGGATTTCAAACTCGCATATTATATAGGACGACTGCCGATAAGTCAAACATTATGAGCGGAGCGCTGAGCCAGCCGTCCGGCGCCGCCGGCCAAACATCGTCAAGCCAACGCTAAATCCCGCTATATTCCCTTTTTAACATAAACAATGTATGGTACCGCTTCGACTGTATCCATTTTAAAGGTCATGTTGCTGTCAAATCTGTGGACTTCGTAGTCGGCATTATCAAACCGGTCATAGTATCGGTATGAAACGAGCACGTCCGGCCACTCTTCTGACAGGTCACCGTTCGGCACGTTATAACTCCATACAAAGTAAGTTACGCCGCAGGTGTCGTTCGCGAAAATGCTGTGATCGTAATACGGCGAGACCGCCATCGAATAAAAGCCTACCCTGTTCAAAGTAGCGCCGGATTCAACATAGGGCTTCAAAAACTCGGCTGTTTCTTTTGCACCGGAATATGCATATTTATAATCAAAATAGATCGAATAGAAACCTGAAAAAACGTGAACGGCAAGCAAAATGCCGACAATGCCTTTTGCCAGGAGATTTGCTACGTCCTCTATGTGTTTTGGCGTCTTTTTGAAGTCGTCCCTGAATATGATCATCATCGAAACCAACAGGAAGAACAGGTATGTCATATGCCACTGCCTGTGATACAAGACGTTCATAAAGATGACGAGGGGCGAAAATATGACCAGCGCCCGGATCAAACAGTGTCTGAAATAATAAATGAACACACCTGACATAAAGATCAAAAAGATCCACCTGAGCAAATCGTCGTTTATGGTATAAAGCAAAGTGTTAGTAACGTTTTTCGCAAACTGAATATTTTCCAATACCATTGAACAATCGTCAGGTGGTAAGGAAAGATATGACATCACAAGGATCACTATTCCGGTCGTGAAAAAAGGCATGTAAGTTTTATTGAAGACCGGATCTTTGAACTTCTTTCGAACCATGCAAATGAAATCCCAAAGCATGAACGAGCACGTTACTATGACGCCATATGAACTGGTCAATGCCAGGAAAAACAATGCCAGATGATATCTGACCGGAACCTCAAAGCGCTTCTTGTAAAGAATAACGATCAGCATCATGGCCGGGAAAACAAGTGCATACTGCCTTGCTACGACCGCATTCTGATAGACAGCGAAAAAAGTGAACGGCAGTGTTACTTTCACCGTGATCGGCGCATCAGTAAGGAAGAGCAAAAGGACGCCTATCGCTGAGAATAAGAGCGGGATCACAAATAAGTGATCGTAATCAAGGCCAGCCAATTGGAAAGCTTTATTTATCAGGTGCCAGGTAGGCAGCGTTCCTTCGAGCTTTACGGCACGGAAAATGCCGATCAGCGAATGGTTGTCGCGTGCTATAAGCCAGCTCTGGGCCTCATCTGCCCAGGGTTCGTGATGGATTCCCGCAAATATGGCAATGCAAAGATAAGCCGCAAAGACTATTCCATAGATTATCCACAACTTTGTAGGTTTGAGTTTGTTCATTACTTATTACACTTTATATCTGTTTCTTAACATAAACGATATAAGGTTCCATCTCCACTTCTTCCAGTTTAAATATCATGTGCGCGTTGTATACATGTATGTCGTATTCTGATCCAAACCTTTCAATATATTCATCGGTTACAACGATATCCGGGTATTCTTCCGACAATTCATCGTTAGGAGCAGAATAACTCCAAATAAAATAAGTCTTTCCGTAAGGATCATTACTGTAAAGATTGTCTTCAAAATACGGCGATACAGACACTGAACTGAAACCCCATCTGTCTATAACCGCGCCGGCTTTGTGATACGGGGTTAAGAATTCCGCGATCTCCTTTGACGGAGAATATGAGTATCTGTAATCGTAATAGACTGAATAGAATCCTGTTACGCACTGGACGGCAAGAAGTGCAACTGCAATGCAGTCGGCAGCGATATTCAATCCCTTCTCAGACTTGTGCTTTGTATTTTTCGCTTCATCCCTGAAAATGAGCATCAGCGAAACCACAAGGCAAAACAGATATGTCATGTGCCATTCTCTTTGATAAACGATATTCATGAATATTATCAAGGGCGCGAAAATGACAAGGAACCTGACCAGATTGTGCCTGAAATAATAACATAACAAGAGCAGGACAAAAGCCAGGAAACCATATTGAATATATACGTTATCGATGTTGAACAGCAATGCGTTAGCGGCATTTTTCGCAAACGGGAACTGCGTCAAGGACATCGAACAATCATCCGGCGGCAGTGACAGATAAGACATCACTACTATTACTAATCCTGTCGCGAAAAAAGGAATGATAGTCTTTTTATAGAGCGGATCGTTAAATCTTGTCCTCACCATTCCTATAAAATCCCACAGCATGAACGAGCACGCTATCACGACACCATAAGAACTGGTTATTGCCAATAAAAACAATGCGAGATGATATCTTACCGGTACCTCAAAACGCTTCTTGTAAAGGATCACGATCAGCATCATAGCCGGGAAAACAAGAGAATACTGTCTGGCTACAACGCTGTTCTGATAAACGACAAAAAACGAGAACGGCAGCATTATCTTCGCAAGAAGCGGCGCGTCAGTTAAGAACAACAGAATGACGCCTATGGCCGAGAAGATAAGCGGGATTACGAATATGTGATCATAATCAAGTCCTGCCAACTGGAACGCCTTATTTATCAGGTGCCATGTGGGGAGCGTGCCTTCGTACTTTACTGCTTTGAAGATTCCGATCAGATCATTATCGCGCGCGATAAGCCAGCTCTGGGCCTCATCCGCCCATGCCTCGTGATGGAGCCCTGCGAATATGCCAATGCACATAAAAGCCGCAAAGACTATTCCGTAGATTATCCAGGTTTTATTGGGTTTTATCTTGTTCATATAAGATCAGGAAAAGAACTTCAACACCCTTATGGCAAAGCCCATATCAGCCTCCCTGTTGTGGGCGGATACGTCCTTTCTGTTGTGGATCTCTTCACGGTTCTTGTGATAGAACTCATAGGATCTGAGGAGCATGTCTTCATTCTTCATAGTAGGCTCCCAGCCCAATTCCCTCTTCAACTTGCTCGTATCGAAGATAAATGTCGAAGAGATCATGTTGTACTGATATACGCCGAGAGGCGAGATTCCAAGGTGATAGCATGCCTTCATCATGAACTTGGCAAATCTCGGTGGGAAATGCGCGAGCTTGGACTTCGATGTGGAATGATCAACGACATACTGGTATGTATAGTTAAAGCTCTTTACGTCATCTGATCCGATATTGAAGATATCACTCTTGTTATGACCCAATGCAAGCTCACATGCGCGCGCCAGGTCCTTTGCATAGATGAACTGGTAACGGTTCTCGCCGTTGCCTACGAGCCAGAGCTTTTTATTGTCATCAACGAATTCATAAAGGATCGCAAGAAGTCCCAGACGGCCCTCATCCATGATGGTGGGGCATCTGAAGATTATTGCATTCACCTTGTCCAGAGCAGACATAAGGATCTTCTCGCCCTCGAGCTTGGATCTGCCGTAGATCTCAACCGGAGCAGGCTCTTCCTCCTCTGTTACAGGGTAGTCAAAATTCCTTCCCCACAAACAGTTGGACGATGTAAATATGATCTTATCAACGCCATGATTTATACACATATCGAGTATGTTCTGAGTGCCGTCGACATTGGAGGTCCAGAGTTCTTTCATCATCTTGCGCTCATGAGCAAGCATAGCCGCAAAATGGAAAACCGCATCAAACTTGTAGGATGAGAATATCTTCTCGAGAAGTTCCTTATCTCTGATATCGCCCTTGAAGCAGATGAATTTCTCATCCTTGAACTCGCTGTCACAAAGATCGATATTAACAAGCGTGTGACCCTTTCCGATCATATAACGTGACATTATCTGACCGAAGAAACCTGATCCGCCTGTAACTAAATAAGTACCCATGTAATTCCTCCAACTGTTTATCAGGCAATCACAGACAAAATATCTTTAACCAAAAACGCTGCCACGAATCCAATGGAGATCGCAGGCGCTAGTGAGATCTTTCTCTTCTTTGCTATGCACACGAGCGCGAAAACAATACCAAGCACGACCGCTACGCCCATTGCGATGACCGATCCCTTAAAGCCCAGGAATATCAAAAGGCACATTGCAAGCTTTGCAGGGCCGTAGCTGACTTTTGTCTTCATTATCTTGCCTGTGATAGCCGTGCCGAGCGCTATCAGTATTCCTGCTGCCAAAGACGCGATAATGCCTTCAAAAGCGAACCTCTGGACATCGGGCCTGAAAGCTGCTGACAGGATCCATACGACAAGGATCGCTGCAAGGAAACCGTCAGGAATAACGCCTGAATCCCAGTCAGCCAGAGAAAGGCCGAGGAGCAGCATCTCGAGTGCCAGAGCCGCAATGACTGCAGCGTCTACAACGCCGTGGAGCCAGAGAGTAGCAGCGAACAGCACGCCGAGAATGATCTCAAAGATCAGGTCTCTTGGCGGAACCTTGGAACCGCAGTACCTGCATTTACCTTTGAGCGCGATATATGAAACGATCGGGAAAAGATCAGCCGTGGAAAGCTCGTGGCCGCAGGTGTCACAGTGGCTGTGGCCCAGCATCCAGTCTTCGTGACGGACGACGCGCCATGCCGTGCATGTGATAAAGCTTGCGAAAACAGCTCCGAACAAAAAAGCCAAAAAGATCAGGTAATAACCGACAAACGGTATTTGAAATAACGGGTACGATAAATCCAAGCTCTTTTGCCCTCCTAAAAGCCATTTTTACATCTTCACTATCTTTTATTTTAAGATTGTGGCAAAAAAGTGTCAAATATAAATATAAATAATAAATAAAGATGCAATGTGTGCTTTTCTTTTTCTGTTCACGCAACAAAAACGGACTGTGTAACAATGTTACACAGTCCGCAAACATGCTTATCTATTGGGTTTTCGCGTTATACCGTAAAAGTGACTGCCTTCTTGCCCGTAAGTCTTTCGGTGAGGCTGTCGGGCTGGCCGAAGCCTGCATAGACAGTAACGCTGCCTTCAGGGTCGACCTTCTCGCCCTTATCGTTAACGACTTTGAACCTCTCAGCAGGGATATTGATCTCGGCAATGCCTGAAGCGCCTGCTTCCAAAGTGATCCTGCCGAATCCCGCAAGTCTTGTATTCAATACTTCGTTGGGATCTTCAGCCTTCATGTAGATCTGGATGACTTCAGATGTCTTGACTGAACCTGTATTGGAGACTGCAACCTTTACAGTGATGCCGCTGCTCTTATCGCCTGTGTGATCAACGGATGTGATGTCCATCTTTCCGTATGTGAGACCGAAGCCGAACGGATAGAGAGGCTCTGTCTCGAGATAACGGTATGTTCTGCCCTTCATCGAGTAATCCTCGAAGTCAGGAAGATCATTTGTGTCCTTGTAGAAAGTAATGGGGAGCTTACCTGAAGGATTGACCTTACCGAAGAGGATCTCGCCTATTGACTGGCCGCCTCTTGCACCCGGATACCAAGCCTGAAGTATAGCGGATGACTTATCATTGAGAACACTGAGATCCATTGCGGAACCTGCCATTACTACGGTAATGAAAGGCTTTCCGGATGCGATCACGAGATCTATAAGCTTACGCTGTGTCTTCGGGAACAGGAGATCCGGCTTATCTCCGGACTTATACATGTTGCCCTCGTCACCTTCCTCGCCTTCGAGATTCTCGTTAAGACCTATTACGAGAACGACCAGATCGGATCTGTTCATGACTGCCTTTGCTTCAGCAAGTCTGTGGTATTCACGTGACAAAACATCGGGCTTCGGAGTGCTTATGTCGCATCCTTCAGAATAGAGGATCCTGACATTGTCTCCTGCGGCGTTCCTGATGCCCTCTAAGGCCGTGATGTATTCGGATGATGTTCCATAGTAGTTACCGATGAGGCAGGCTCTGGAATCAGCGTTAGGGCCGATTACGGAGATGACCTGTGCCTTGTTGCTGTCGAGAGGAAGGATTCCGTCGTTCTTAAGGAGAACGATACTCTCGTCTGATGCGCGCTTAGCTACCTTAAGATTGTCCTTTGTCTCGACGTCGAGATAATTGAGACCGTCAAATTCAGTCTCATCGAACATGCCTAAGATGAATCTTGTGGTAAAGAGTCTTACGGCAGCCTGTCTGATAGTATCTTCGGAAATGAGGCCCTGCTTATAAGCGCTCATAAGATGGATATAGGTGCAGCCGCAGTTAAGGTCGCATCCCTTGTTAAGTGCGAGCGCGGCGCTCTCCTCATTGGTCTTTGTTACCTTGTGATGCTCGTGGAAATCTCTTATGGCCCAGCAGTCGGAAACGATGTGTCCTTCGAAGTTCCACTTGTCACGGATAACGTCCTGCAGATATGAGTGTCCGCAGCAGGGTTCGCCGTTTGTTCTGTTATAAGCGCCCATTACGGACTCAACCTTTGCTTCCTTTACGCATGCCTCGAAAGCAGGCATGTAAGTCTCATAGAGATCCTTATCGTTGCAGGTGGCGTTGAACTGGTGTCTTACTGCCTCAGGTCCCGAGTGGACTACGAAGTGCTTTGCGCAGGCAGCAGTCTTCATGTATTCGCCGTCGCCCTGAAGTCCTTCGATAAATGGAATTGCGAGCTTTGAGATAAGGACCGGATCCTCACCGTATGTTTCCTGTCCCCTTCCCCACCTGGGATCACGAAAGAGATTTACGTTAGGTGACCAGAATGTGAGTCCCTTATAGATGTCACGGTCACCGTTAGCCTTGTATTCGTTATATTTAGCACGGCCCTCATTGCCGCACACCTCGCCTACTTCACCCATGAGTTCGGTATCGAAAGTAGCGCCAAGACCGATTGCCTGGGGGAAGCTCGTAGCTGTTCCGGCTCTTGCAACACCGTGCAGCGTCTCGTTCCACCAATTGTACTCGGGAATGCCTAAGCGGTCGATTGCAGGAGAATCGTATCTGAGCTGCGAGCAGGCCTCTTCAATGGTCATCTTACTTACTAATTCTTCAGCTCTTTGCTTTGCTTTTTGTCTGTCCATAAGCAGTATTCTCCCCTGTAAAAAGTGATATTTAAATTTTACAGTATCCGAAAATGAATATGTATCACATTCCACTTGATATTTTACAGATTTTGCTATTTTTATACCCATACAGGCTTGAAAATGACTAAATCAGTATATAGAATTGTAACTGTCACTTTTATAGATGGGGATTTACAATGCAGTTTAACGATAACTCCGTTCCCGGTAAGTATCAGCAGCCTATCGGCAGTTTTGCCGGCAGGATCGTCAGTAATGACGTAGAAGAAGTTGATTTTATTCCGGGCGCCAATATGCGCATCTGGTATAACAACCGTTCTGAGGACTACCCTGTCCACAAGCACAGTTGTCTGGAGATCACGATCCCGATCGAGAAATCCTATACCTATATCTTCGATGACAGAACCATAATCCTTAAGGAGAAAGAGATCCTTCTGGTACCGCCGGACATGCTTCACAAGATCGCCGGAACCAGATCGGGAATCAGATTCATCTATCTGTTCAACATCGATTTCCTGCAGGGACTTTTCGATTTCGATGAATTCAAAAAGATAATAAAGGAACCTCTCCTCATTACTCCCGAGACACATCCGGAAGTATACAGTCTTATCTTCGAGAGGTTCATGGAGATCAACGATCTCTACTTCTTCTATTCGACAACAATTAAGGAAATGTCCATCTTCAGCAAGCTCATGGATGTATTCGGCATGCTCATGAAGAAGGATTATTCAGACAGCCTCGTGGTCGTCCAGAACGACAAGCAGCGCGAAGTCTATATCAAGTTCAAGTCACTTGCTGAATGGCTCGCTATGCACAGTTCCGAGAACGTTTCCATGGACGAGGCAGCTACTCACGTCGGTTATTCGAAGTTCCATTTCGCGAGACTCTTCAAAGAATATACCGGCATGACTTTCAACGACTATCAGACGACATTAAAGCTTAAGGAAGTCGAAAGGCAGCTCACCGACACCGATCTCCAGATCAGTGACATCGCTATGTCCTGCGGTTTCAATAACCTGACTTCGTTAAGCCGCTGCTTTAAAAAGCAATACGGTTGCTCACCCTCACAGTTCAGGAACAGGATGAGACGGTTAAAGAAGAAATAAAAGTGCTCCTTCACTTTTATCGGATAAGGGCCGGTACATCTCCTCGAGTACCGGTCCTTATTTTTTGCCTGTACATCTTTTCGCGCTCTCGAAAAAACAGACATAAAAAAACTGCGTCTTTGGGGAGGCAATGTCCAAAGACGCAGTGTGTTGTTTTTGTAATCGTTTAGCCGAGACTAAAACCTACGTAGTATTGAGAAGCAAGTCTTATGACTTGACACCGCCCAATGCTACACCTTCTACGATGTACTTAGAAAGGAAAGCGTAAACGACGATAAGAGGAAGGACTGTGATAAGGAGTCCTAAGTAGATAGCGCCGTATTCCTTCTTATAGATATCACCGTTGAGCAAGGATACCATGACCGGGAGGGTCTTCTTATTCTTGTCAGTAAGGAGGATCATAGGTGAGAAGAGGTTGTTCCAGCTACCTACGTAAGCGAAGATTGCCTGTGTAGCAATAGCAGGCTTCATGAGCGGAACAACGATCTGGTTAAAGATTCTGAACTCGCCTGCACCATCGATTCTTGCAGACTGTACGATCTCCATTGAGAGGGAAGCCTGCAGATACTGACGCATGAAGAATACAACCATAGGAGCAGCGATGGAAGGGATAATGAGAGCTGAAAGCTTATTAACCAATCCGATCTTGTATGCCATCTGGAAGAAACCGATCATTGTAACTGTACCAGGGATCATCATGACTGCCATGATCATAGCGTTGAAGCCTTCCTTGAGCTTCCACTCATATGCCTGGATAGCATATGCTGTGAGGCAGGAGAAGTAAACGTTAAGGATCGTGCTTAATGTCGCAACGATAAAGGAGTTTCTGAAACCTACGCCAGGGTGGAAAGCATCCTTACTTGTGATCTGCTTCCAGTTGTTAGCAAGGTTCTTTAAAGGCTCTTTAGAATAGAGCGACAATGTGCTCGCCTGAACTTCGTATGTGTTCTTGTAAGAGTTACAGATCAACATAACGAACGGGAAGAGCGTCATGATCGAGAAAAAGATTGAGACGACGTAGATAACTACTTTAAGAGCTGTCTCGTTCTTCTTGATAGAAGATAATTTAACTTCGTTAGCCATGTCTATTCACCTCAAAAACCTTTCTTTGCTGCTCTGAGCTCCTGTCTTCTAAGCTTCTTGAGCTTAGCTTCGTCCTTATCTCTAAGGATATAGAAGACGATTGCAGAAAGAACAACTATAACAAGGAACAAGATGACAGAAGCAGCTGCAGCTCTGTTATAGAGGTAACTACCGTCAAATGCCTGGTTTCTAATATACATATTAGTTGTGAGAGCCGCACCGTTAGCAGCCTTAGGGCCAACCAACAACTGCGGAATATCGAACATATTAAGTCCGCCGATGAGTGAAGTTACGAGAACGAACAACATGATCTGGCGAATACAAGGAATTGTTACCCTGAAGAATGTCTGGACTCTGTTCGCACCATCGATCTCTGCAGCTTCGAAGATCTCAGGGCTGATACCGATAACACCTGCTGTGAGGTTTACCATTGTGTGACCATACCACTGGAAGAACTGAACGAATGCAACGATGAGCTTGATAGGCCATTCATTGATTAAGAAGTTGTAAGGCTGACCAGCGTTGAACAACTGATTAACAGCACCTACCGGGTAACCGAACAGCTTCTGGAACAAGATAGCCATTGAAGCTGCTGTGATGATGTTAGGCATGTAGAAAAGGATCTTGAATAAGCCTGTTCCCTTAACCTTGGATCTTCTGTCTGTAAACCAAGCGGTGAACAGGAGCGCGAATCCGATCTGAGGGATGAAGTTCATGATCCAGATGATCCATGTATTCTTAAATGCCTTAGCAAATGTTTTAGATGTTAATACATCAATAAAGTTGGCAAAAAGATTCTTACCAACGGAAGGGAGCCAGTGCCACTCTGTGTTGCCTGCACCCTTTAAATCTGTGAATCCGAGCACGAATGTATAGATGACCGGATAAAGTGTAAATATGCAGAAAGTAACGACAAAAGGAATAGAGAATATATATCCGTACTTTGCATAATTGACAAGTTTTTTGTTTCTCATTACAGCCTCCTCTAAGTTTTAAAAAACGGCAGGGTAAATACCTGATCTACCCTGCCGTCACAGCATCTAGAAATTAGATCCTATTAGAAGGAGAGGTTATCCTGAACGTTCGTCTTGAACTGCTCGATAGCGCCATCTCTATCTACGTTGCCTTCTGCATACTGAGCAGCAGCATCTGTCCAATAACCATTGATGGTCTCGTCATACTGTGTCATAGCCTTAGCAGAAGCATAGCTGTTACCAGCGATGAATGCAGGGAATACGTTCTGGCCGCCGCAGAAGTCGAGCTTACCATCGGACTTAGCCATAACTGTAGCAGAAGCTACTGTATCCTTTGCTGTTGCTGTTGAAGGATCGTTATCCCAGTCTACAGAGCCGTTAGCCCAGAGATACTGGAGACCTGTGTCAGAAGAGTCAAGAGTGATCCACTCGATGAGCTCTGCAACGCCTTCCTTCTTGCTTGTGTCCTTGTTAGCGAGAACCCATGTGCCGCCCCAGAAGAAGCCTACCGGCGGAGCACAAACTCTCCACTGACCGAATGTACCTTCACCAACCTTGCTTCCGCCGGAGTTACCGATCATAACGTAGTTGATGAGCCATGCAGGTCCGAAGAAAGCGAATACCTTCTGTGTGCCTTCGCCCTTCATATCAGCATACCAACCCTCAGACCAAGCGTTTGTGTCGTTAGACCAACCGTTGTCCTTGAGTGACTTAGCGATATCAAGATACTTCTCTCTCTTAGGGTCGATGTTGAGCTGACCGTCTACGATCCAAGCCTTATCAGCGGACTTCTCGCAAGCGTTCCAAATGTCGCCTGCACCAGAAACTGCTGCATAACCCTTAGACTTAAGAGTAGCTGCTGCCTCGAAGAACTTGTCCCAGTTGCCTGAACCAGCACCAACGATCTTCTCGATATCTTCAGGCTTGTCTGTGCCGAAAGCGTCCTTAGCAACTTCTGCGTTATAGATCATAGCGCAGCCTGTAGCCTGATAACCAAGAGCTACGAGGTCACCGTTGCGAGAACCAACTTCGATTGTGTACTTAGCGATGTCTGCTTCCTTGATCTTAGCGTCTACATCGATGCCGAGATCCTTGTAAGTAGAAGCGAACTTAGCCATATCACCCTGTGAATACTTGAGGATGAATGCTGCCTCTGCTGCATACATATCAGGAGCTGTGTCACCACCAGCTACGAGTGCGTTGTCGAGAGCTGTCTGATAAGCACCACCGTCTGTAGCGATGATTGTACACTCAACTGTGTACTTGTCACCGAACTCGGGCTTCTGCTTAACATACTGACCGACCATCTTCGGGATCTCGTCTGTGAAAGACCAAAGATTGATCTTCTCAGAACCTGTACCGAATGTCATAGTACGCTTCTCTGTTGCTGTTGTGTCTGTCGGCTGATCACCTGTTTCTGTAGGTGCCGGGCCATCGGATCCACCACTAGTTGTAGCTGTTGTTTCGCCGCTAGGTGTACAACCTGTAGCGAGAGCAGCGACCATTGCTAATGAAAGAACACTGGCAATAACCTTTTTCATAAAGTTTCCTCCTTAATGAAATTGTTCGGGGCCTCTTGGCCCTTCTACATTGTAAATATTAGTCAAAAACGGAATATGTTTCTCCACATTTCTTGCTACAATTTAACCACAGTTATACAATTCTTGCTTTTTTTGAGTAAATTGTACAATTTTTGCTTTCATAGAAGATAAATTGCATAAAAAGGAGTGTAACGTGTCGCATTTTTGCCAAGGCATTTAAGCCGCTATTGTGCAAATCGCTCCTTTGGTGCGCAAGTTCCGTGGTTATGTGGTAGTATTTGTATGTTTATTATATAGAGAACAAGGGGAAATTGATATGGCAGATACCAAGAAGGCTCCGGCATCACGTCCTTCATTTTTCAATCCTAAAAGTACGGCAACCAGATTGCTTACAGGTTTATGTAATCTGATTATAGTTAACTTATTATTTTTAATTACCTGTATACCGGTCTTCACCATCGGCGCATCCTTAACGGCGCTTTACAGGATAACGATCGCAATACTCGCAGGCGATAACCCCGCCATCTTTAAGGATTATTTCAGGGCATTCCGCGATAACTTCCTTAAGGCAACCGGATTAGAGCTCTTATACGCTGCTCTTTCCGCATTCTTCATCCTTGAGATCGTGCTCTGCAATACGATGCTCCCGCCCGATACGGCAAGATGGGTACAGTACTTCCCGTACTTCTTCCTTTTCGTGATCCTGGCAAACACATTGTATTCGTTCCCGCTTCTTGCATGGTTCGAAGAATCGTTCATCCAGATCCTTAAGAACTCACTGCTGCTCTCAATAACCAACATACCTGTAACCATCATGTATATAGTTATCACAGCCGGCCTCGCATATGCTCTGTGGCAGCTCCCTTCCCTCACCATGAGCCTTTTGATCTTCATGGGAATCTCCATAATCGCAGCATTCTATTCCTTATTCCTTAAGAGGATATTCGAAAAGCTCGGCGCCGAGATCTCCTTCATTGAAAAAGAAGGCGACGGCAGAAGAGATTAATATCTGATTAGTATTTATATAAATAATATAGGGGCTGTCTCAACGAAGAGACGGCCCCTTTTTTCGCCTCCTCAAAGCATAAAAAAGACGGTGCCTTTAAAAGACACCGCCTTGATCTTCGAGTTATACGAATGATCAGATCTTAGCCTTGATCTGGTTGTAGATTCCTTCTGCGTCGAGCTGGAATTCCTTCATGAGGGCGCCAGCCGGGCCGGACTTACCGAATCTGTCATAGACGCCGATCTTTGTAACCTTTACAGGATACTCTTCAGCAAGAACATCGCATACTGCACTGCCCATACCGCCGATAACGGAGTGCTCTTCAACTGTGAATACTCTGTTAGTCTTCTTAGCGAACTCAAGGATCGTATCCTTGTCGATGGGCTTAATTGTGTGGATGTTAACGACTGCTGCATTGATGCCGTCAGCTGCTAACTTTTCAGCTGCGCCAAGAGCCTCAGCTACGCAAACGCCGCAAGCGAAGATAACCATGTCTGTGCCGTCCTTGAGGACAACAGCCTTGCCTACTTCGAACTTGTAGTCAGGATTGTCGTTGATTACCGGTACAGCAGCTCTGCCGAATCTCATGTAGAAAGGTCCCTCTGTCTCAGCAGCAGCGAAAACAGCAGCCTTAGCTTCGATGTCATCAGAAGGAACGATTACTGTCATGCCGGGGATAGTTCTCATAAGAGCGATATCCTCTAAGCACTGGTGGGAAGCTCCGTCCTCACCTACTGTGATGCCGGCATGTGTAGCGCCGATCTTAACGTTGAGGTGGGGATAACCGATTGAGTTTCTAACCTGCTCAAAGTTTCTGCCTGCTGCAAACATAGCGAAAGATGAAATGAACGGGATCTTGCCGCATGTGGAAAGACCTGCAGCGATACCTGTCATGTTTGCTTCTGCAATTCCGCAGTCGATATGACGATCCGGGAATGCCTTCTTGAATGTGGAAGTCTTTGTTGCGCCTGCGAGGTCGGCATCAAGAACTACCACGTTGGGGTTCACTTTACCGAGCTCTGCGAGTGCGTTACCATAGCTCTCACGTGTAGCGATTTTTACTATATCTCCCATGATCATACCTCTGCTTCATATTTTGCTAACTGCTCATCAAGCTCTTTCATAGCCTGCTCGTACTCTTCGTCAGAAGGAGCCTTGCCATGCCAGCCTGCCTGATTTTCCATGTAGGAAACGCCCTTGCCCTTGGTTGTCTTCATGATGATAGCCGTAGGCTTGCCCTTGCATTCCTTAGCCTTTGCGAATGCATCTCTGATCTGGTCGAAATCGTGACCGTCGATGCAGATCGTATTGAAGTTGAATGCTTCGAGCTTCTTGTCGATCGGATAAGGTGAGCAAACGTCATCGATCTTACCGTCGATCTGAAGTCCGTTGTTATCGATAACTACTGTGAGGTTGTCGATACCCTTAGCGCCTGCAAACATGAATGCTTCCCAGATCTGGCCTTCCTGGATCTCACCGTCACCTGTAAGAGCATAAACTCTGTAGGAATCACCGTTGAGCTTTGCAGCGAGAGCCATACCTACTGCAGCGGAAACGCCCTGGCCCAAAGAACCTGTGCTCATGTCTACGCCGGGAGTCTCTGTCATGCAGGGATGTCCCTGGAGGTAAGAACCGAGCTTACGGAGTGTCTTAAGGTCTTCAACAGGGAAGAATCCTCTGTTTGCGAGTGTGGAATAAAGGCCCGGAGCCGTGTGACCCTTGGAGAGAACGAATCTGTCTCTGTTGGGATCCTTGGGATTCTTAGGATCAATGTTCATTTCTTCAAAATAAAGATAAGTGAACATATCAGCAGCGGAAAGTGATCCGCCCGGATGGCCGGACTTTGCACTGTGAACTGCTTCAACTATTCCCTTGCGAACCTTTGTCGCTGTGATTTGAAGTTCTTTGTTGTTCATTTTAGGTTTTCCCTTTTCTTATGATTTTTATTCTTCAAGCTTGAGACATACGGAAGGGCTTGACCCATAGATCAAGCCCCACCATATATATCCAAACTATATCAGTTGAACGGAGCGTTAAAAGGATTTTCCTTCGGATATCTGTCGCCAGCGGGCTTGTTATAGCCGATGTCGCAAGGGCAAATGCCAAGATATGTGAAGAGGTTGTAGAGAGCCTTTCCATAGTGGCCGAATGCAACTGCACCGTGGTGAGGGAAGTTCTTCTCGATAAGGAAGTATCTGTAGAATCTGCCCATTTCCTTGATAGCGAAAACGCCGATGCCGCCGAAGGACTTAGTAGCAACAGGGAGAACCTCACCCTCTGCAACGTAAGCTCTGATCTGACCGTCAGATGTGGACTGCAGTCTGTAGAATGTGATGTCGCCAGGAGCAATGTCGCCCTCGAGAGTACCGTTTGTAACCTCTACAGGGAGAGCACGAGCCATGATCATCTGGTTCTTCATCTCGCAGAAAGCAAGCTTCTTGGAGCATGTGTTACCGCAGTGGAAGCCCATGAATGTATCTGTGAACTTGTAATCGAACTTGCCAGCGATGGACTCATCGTACATGTCGTGAGGTACGGAGTTGTTGATGTCGAGGAGAGTAACGATATCTTCAGAGATAACATATCCGAGGTACTCAGAGAGGCAGCCATAGATATCAACTTCGCAGGATACAGGGATACCCATACCTGTCAAGCGGCTGTTTACATAGCAAGGAACGAACTTGAACTGTGTCTGGAATGCAGGCCAGCACTTACCGGCGATTGCAACGAACTTCTTTGAACCCTTGTGAGCCTCAACCCAGTCAAGGAGTGTGAGCTCGTACTGAGCGAGCTTCTCGAGGATCTCAGGCTTCTTGTTGCCTGCGCCAAGCTCTGCTTCCATCTCTGCAACCTTAGCAGGGATTCTCTCGTCGCCTTCATGATTCTTGAAAGCTTCGAAAAGGTCGAGCTCAGAGTTCTCTTCGATCTCAACGCCCATTCTGTACAAAGGCTCGATGGGAGCGTTGCATGCGAAGAAGTTCTGCGGCCTCGGACCAAAAGAAATGATCTTCAAATTCTTCATAGCATAGAGAGCTCTGGCTACAGGAATGAAGTCCTTGATCATGTCAGCGCACTCTTCTGCGTTTCCGACAGGATACTCAGGGATGTAAGCGTTTACGCCACGGATCTTGAGGTTGTAGGAAGCATTGAGCATACCGCAGTAAGCGTCGCCTCTGCCGCCAACCAAGTCATTCTGTGACTCTTCTGCAGCTGCGCAGAACATAACGGGACCGCCCCACTGCTGAGCGAGCATTGTCTCAGAGATCTCAGGTCCGAAGTTTCCGAGGTATACGCAAAGAGCGTTGCAGCCGGCAGCCTTGATGTCTGCAAGAGCCTGCTGCATATGGATCTCAGACTCTACGATGCAGATAGGGCACTCATAGATGTCATCAGCACCATACTTCTCGGTATAAGCCTTAACAAGAGCCTTTCTTCTGTTTACGGAAAGTGATTCCGGGAAGCAGTCACGGGATACTGCTACGATAGCGAGCTTAACGTCGGGTGCGTTAAATAATTTCTTTGACATTTTTAGATTTCCTCCATCTGTTTTTTAGTTACATTAACTTCAATATTAGCACCAATGAGTCCGGGGAAATGTCCCTTCTCACCGGGAGCGTCGGGATGAGCGATAAGCCACTTATTCTTTGCTGTAAGGAGCTTATCTTCGTCGCCTGAGTTAGCCAGGCAGTCGATATGATCTTCTTCCAAGTCGAAGTTTGTTCCGTAAGGAAGGATTACGCCAACCATGAAGCCATCGTTTTCGATGCCGCAGGGTGCATAGTGAAGTGTTGTAGCATAGAGCTCAACAGCTGTGCCCTTACGGATATGGAATGCTTCGATCTTGGATGTGTCATAACTAAAATCGTCAGTTACGTCCTGCAGAGAACCCAAGAGAAGGATGCAATCTGTAGCAGCTACGTTGATCTCGGAAGATCTGTGATACTCAACTGCGTTAAGAAGAGTGTTGTGACCTGCGCAATAGCCTGTCTCAAGCTTCAACTCGCCGCCGAAAAGTCTCGTAACATCGACCTTTGCAGATGCCTCTTCAAGAGATGCAACCGTAGGCTCATAAGCTACGCCTTCTGCGGGAAGAGCGATCTTGCCCAGAGCTTCGATAACGGGTGCGAAATCGATGTTCTTAACGATTCTTCCGTACTTTTTGAAATTGGAAGATGTTGCCTCGTAAATTACCATAAACCTGCCTCCTTCATTGCGGGATAGATTTTTGAAAACTCTTTATATCTCTCGTCATACTTAGCAACGAGCTCAGGTGTGGGAACTACGGATACGTGCTTGGAAACTGTAGCTGCGCAAGCTTCCTCAACAGAAGCATACTCACCGCATGCAACTGCTGCGAGGAGAGCGCCGCCCATTGCAGGACCTTCGTCGTTCTCTGTCTGTGTAAGTTCGATACCGAGTACGTTGGATACGATCGTGCACCAGAGTTTGGACTTAGCGCCGCCGCCGCAGATGGAGGAACTCTTGATGTCGAGGCCCATCTTCTTGGCGCACTCGAAAGAATCTCTGAGTGCGAATGCAACGCCTTCCATGACAGCGAGTGTCATGTCTTTTCTGGTGGTATCCATTGACATGCCTACGAACATAGCGCGGCAGTCAGGGTTGTTGAGAGGTGATCTCTCGCCCATGAGATAAGGCAGGAAGAATACTTTGTTGGTTCCGAGAGCCTCAAGGCCTTCCTGTTCCTTGGAATAATCTGTTGTGCCGATGATCTCTTCCATCCACCACTTGTTGCAGGAAGCTGCTGAGAGCATGCATCCCATGAGGTGGAATCCGCCATCTGCGTGATCGAATGCGTGAAGCGAATTAGCTTCATCATTCTTGAATGTGCTCGAAGCGATGAATATCGTTCCGGAAGTACCGAGTGAGATATTGCATCCGCCATTGCCGATGATCCCCATACCTACGGCCGCTGCAGCATTATCTCCGGCGCCTGCCGCGATAACGCAGTCTTTATTGATTCCGAGCTTTTCTGCGATCTCGGGAAGGATCTTGCCGATCGCCTCATAACTCTCGAACACTTCGGGAAGCCACTCAGCCTTCATGTCCAAGATCTTGAGCATTTCTTCAGACCACTTTCTGTTCTCGCAATCGAAATAGAGCGTGCCTGATGCGTCAGATACGTCTGTTGCGAAAACGCCGGAAAGTCTGTAAGCAAGATAGTCCTTAGGGAGCAAGATCTTTGCGATCTTAGCAAAATTCTCGGGTTCATTCTTATGTACCCACATTACCTTAGGAGCTGTAAAGCCTGCGAAAGCAATGTTGCCTGTATACTTTGAAAGGTTAGCCTTGCCGATCTCATTGTTGAGATAATCTGTCTCCACCTGGGATCTGCCGTCATTCCAAAGGATCGCAGGTCTGATTACCTGGCCTTCGCTGTCAAGAAGAGTAAGTCCGTGCATCTGGCCGCCAAAGCTGATGCCGGCAACTTCATTGCCGTCGATACCCTCAAGGAGCTTGGATAAGCCCTTGATGGTTCCGTCGAACCAATCTTCGGGATTCTGTTCGGACCATCCGGTCTGCGGGAAGTTAACGGGATAGCTTTCAGAAACTGTTCTGATGATCTGTCCCCCGCTCTTCATGAGAAGCAGCTTAACTGCAGATGTTCCGAGATCAATACCTATAAAATACATATGAACCTCCCGATTCGCATAATAGTACAAGAAACATACTAAATGATTAAAAGATAAAAGGCATTTACCAAAATGCAAATATTATTCAAAAAAAGTTATGCGTAATCAACAAATTCGACACTTTTTGCGATTTGGGTATTAATCGTATTTTGCTAACTTTTCAAAGTGTGTTTCCAGTATTCACAGACACTTTGCACTTTCCTGTATTCTCGAAAAGCCCGATTTTTACAAAATTTGCTATACATTTCTTGCGGAGTTGGATAGCAAGATTTATCTAGTGAAAACTGTGGCAAAAAGCAAAAAATGACCGGGCACGAAGCCCGGCCATTTATAGAAATAACTTACTAAAAACTATTACTTGATGTCTGCGTGGTAATCCTGGAGAGCCTTAACCTCAAACTGACGCTCCTTGGCAGCCTTGATGCCTTCTGCGCAAGCCTTTGCGGCAGCCATTGTCGTGATGTAAGGAACATGCTGGCGGATCGCATCCTTACGGATGTAGGAGTCATCGTGTGAGGATGTCTTGCCTGCAGGTGTGTTGATGACAAGATCGATGTCACGGTTGAGGATCATGTCGCCGATGTTAGGTCTGCCCTCGTAGAGTTTCTTGACCTTCTCAGCCTTGATTCCGGAATTGCTGATCATGTCATATGTGCCGCCTGTAGCGTAGATCTTGAAGCCGAGATCAGAGAACATCTGTGCTACTTCGATGAGGTCTACCTTATCGAGATCGGAAACAGAAAGGAGAACGCTGCCTTCTAACGGGAGCTCTGTCTTTGTTGCTTCCTGAGCCTTGAAGCTTGCTTCGCCGAAGTGTGTGGCAAGTCCCAAGACCTCACCTGTGGATCTCATCTCAGGTCCGAGTACAGGGTCAACTTCCTGGAACATATTGAACGGGAATACTGCTTCCTTTACTCCGTAGTGAGGGATTACCTTGTCGTGGAGTTCCGGTACGGGTGACGGTCTGCCTGTGAGGCTGCTCGTCATGATGTCCGTAGCGATCTTGACCATGTTGGTGCCTGTAACCTTGGATACGAGCGGTACGGTTCTGGATGCACGGGGGTTAGCCTCGAGCACGAATACTACACCGTCTTCGATCGCATACTGCATGTTCATGAGACCTACAACGTGCATCTCAACAGCGATCTTCCTTGTATATTCCTTAATGGTCTCAACGATCTCAGGTGAGAGATTCTTTGAAGGAAGGATGCATGCGGAGTCGCCGGAGTGGATTCCTGCAAGCTCGATGTGCTCCATGACTGCAGGAACGTAGCAGTTTGTGCCGTCAGAGATAGCATCTGCCTCGCACTCTGTTGCGTGGTGCAGGAAACGGTCGATGAGGATCGGTCTGTCAGGTGTAACGCCGACAGCTGCATTCATGTAGACTCTCATCATCTCGTCGTCATGAACGACTTCCATTCCTCTTCCGCCGAGAACGTAGGAAGGACGTACCATTACAGGGTAGCCGATCTTGTTTGCGATGGAGATAGCTTCATCAGCATTGACAGCCATGCCTGCTTCAGGCATCGGGATGCCGAGGCGGTTCATCATTGCACGGAAGTGGTCTCTGTCCTCAGCGAGGTCGATAGTCTCAGGTGTTGTACCCAGGATGTTTACGCCGTTAGCCTTAAGAGAAGCTGCAAGGTTCAGAGGTGTCTGTCCGCCGAACTGAGCGATAACGCCGATCGGCTTTTCCTTCTCGTGGATTGCGAGAACGTCTTCCAGTGTCAAAGGCTCGAAATAGAGCTTGTCGGAAGTATCGTAGTCTGTTGAAACTGTCTCAGGGTTGCAGTTAACGATGATAGACTCGAAGCCGAGCTTCTTGAGAGCCAATGCAGCGTGAACGCAGCAGTAGTCGAACTCAATTCCCTGACCGATCCTGTTAGGACCGCCGCCTAAGATCATGATCTTCTTGTTGTTGGAAGAAGGTGACTTATCCTCAGCGAGGTGATATGTGGAATAGTAATAAGCTGCATCCTGTGTGCCTGATACGTGAACGCCTTCCCAAGCTTCCTTGATGCCGTATTCATAACGTGCACGGCGGATAAGATCTTCGGAAACGCTAAGGAGCTGTGAGAGATATTTATCGGAGAAGCCGTCGAGCTTAGCCTGGCGGAGAACGGGCTCATCGGGGATCCTGCCTGCACCCTTAAGGAGTGCTTCCTCTTCCTCAACGAGTTCCTTCATCTGTTCGATGAACCAGTGCTTGATCTTTGTGAGCTCATAGAGTTCATCGACTGTGGCGCCTTTTCGAAGTGCCTCATACATGATGAACTGACGCTCGGAAGAAGGCTGTGTGAGCTTTAACATAAGCTCTTCCTTGGTAAGCTTGTTGAAATCCTTTGCAAAACCAAGACCGTATCTGTCCTTCTCCAAAGATCTGATAGCCTTCTGGAAAGCTTCCTTATATGTCTTACCGATGCTCATGACTTCGCCTACGGCTCTCATCTGTGTACCGAGCTTGTCCTGTGCGCCGTGGAACTTCTCGAATGCCCATCTTGCGAACTTGATTACGACATAGTCGCCGTCCGGATAGTACTTATCGAGTGTGCCGTACTTGCCGCAGGGAATCTCATCAAGTGTGAG
The DNA here is from genome assembly GCA_902780785.1 of Oscillospiraceae bacterium. Classification (GTDB taxonomy): domain Bacteria; phylum Bacillota; class Clostridia; order Saccharofermentanales; family Saccharofermentanaceae; genus Saccharofermentans. The sequence continues at coordinate 109,219 of CACZGS010000013.1, forward strand.
ACCGCAAGCGAGCATTGCGGATACCAATGCGATCGGGAAACCAGTTGCCTTTGAAGCAAGCGCGGAAGATCTTGATGTTCTCGGGTTGATCTCGATTACAACGATCCTTCCTGTCTTGGGATCATGAGCGAACTGGCAGTTGCAGCCGCCGATAACTTCGATGGCCTTAACGATCCTGTATGAATAATCCTGAAGGATATCCTGAACATCCTGTGAGATAGTGAGCATCGGCGCGGAGCAGAAAGAGTCACCTGTGTGAACGCCGATAGGGTCGATATTCTCGATGAAGCAGACTGTGATTACGTTGTTCTTAGCGTCTCTTACAACTTCGAGCTCGAGTTCTTCCCATCCGCTGATGGACTCTTCTACGAGTACCTGGTGGATCATGGAGGCTGCAAGACCTCTCTCAACGACTGTCTTGAGTTCATCGATGTTGTAAACGAGGCCGCCGCCTGCGCCGCCCATTGTGTAAGCAGGTCTGATAACTACAGGGTAGCCGAGATCTTCTGCGATCTTAACGGCTTCGTCAACTGAATATGCTTCGTGGGATCTGGGCATCTCGATTCCCAAGGAAGTCATTGTCTCCTTGAATTCGATTCTGTCCTCACCTCTCTCGATGGCATCGACCTGAACGCCGATTACCTGTACGCCGTACTTTTCGAGGATTCCTGCCTTGGCAAGCTCGGAACAGAGGTTAAGGCCTGACTGTCCGCCTAAGTTAGGAAGAAGCGCATCAGGACGCTCTTTTGCAATGATCTGCTCAAGTCTCTTAACGTTGAGCGGTTCGATGTAGGTTCTGTCAGCTACATCAGGGTCTGTCATGATGGTCGCAGGATTGGAATTGACCAGAACGATCTCATAACCGAGCTTTCTCAAAGCCTTACAAGCCTGGGTTCCGGAATAGTCGAACTCGCAAGCCTGACCGATGATGATAGGACCTGAACCGATGATGAGGATCTTGTTGATGTCGTCTCTCTTTGGCATATTCTTACGCCCCCTTAAATATATAAGAAAAATTACTAGACAGAATTCTAACATAGTTTGTCCTGACTTTGCACAGTAAAAATTATGGATTAAAATACTTCCATGAAAAATGTAATAAAGACTGACGGTCACAACTTTTCGAAGCGCGCGAAAACCTCATTTCCGGGGCATTTTCCGCGTCTAATTCCTACCGTTGCACTATGCTTTACACTTGCCGCGGTATCCCTTACGGGGTGCTTTGAGCCGCAGGTCCAGCAGACAGTCTACAAAGAGACCTCCGACACCATTGCTTCCGTATACTCGGAGAACGACGTCGGCGGCACGGGTCTCCCCTTCGGCGTCACGCTTCAGGTCGATCCCGAAGTACTCGTCCCCTGTGAACTCGAGAGAGTCGTAGACGGCGATACGATCATAGTCCATGACCCTGACAACAAAAGGTTAAGAGTCCGCCTTACAGGCATCAACGCTCCAGAATCCGTGCTTGAGGACGAGAGCAAGAATACCGAAGAAGGCAGGGATGCTTCGAAGTTCTTAAAAGAGCTTCTGGCTGACGTTAAGACCGTCTATCTTGAATATGACGAAGGCAGATATGACCAGTACGACAGGACCCTGGCATATGTCTGGATCGACACCGGAACCACGTACATAATGGTCAACGAGATCATGCTCGCGACAGGTCATGCCAAGCCTGTCTATATCAAACCGAACTTAAGATACGCAGACACTTTCAGACTTTACGAGAACAGTTAACATGGGCAAGAAGGCAACAATCGCAAGCACGGATATCACATCCGAGAAAACCCTTCACCTCAAAGCGATCGCTTTGCTCCTTTTGATGTGGCACCACCTCTTCGGTGTTGAATATCTGTCTGGATGGTCAGCGATAATTCCCGGTACGGAAGGCGCATCTTACGTAATCGGCGCTTCAGGCAAGATATGCCTTGCAATGTTCCTGTTCTGTTCCGGTTACGGACTTTACAAGTCATACATAAGCAAGGAATCCACAGATAAGACATATATCCTCAAAAGGCTCGCCAAGACACTCATTCCCTACTGGCTGGTCATGATCATCGCGATCGGCTACCTGATCTATGCCGGCAAGTTCGAACCGAAGTATATCTTCGTCAATCTCTTTGCACTTTTACACTCATCTGACATCTTATATGTAACCTTCTCATGGTTCATAAAACTCTATGTTCTTTTGCTCCTTGTACTGCCCCTGATAAGGCTCATTGAGCGCAAGTGGAAGAAGAATGCAATAATCGACCTCCTGATTTATAATGCGGTGCCGTTTACTGCAGCTCTTTTACTCGGAAGATTCCTGCACGAGGAATCCTACGAGAGCATTCCGTCATTTATTGTCAGCACCATAGTGTTCCTGCTTGCATGGTTCCCTCTCTTTGCGATCGGTATGCTTTTCGCAAAATACAACACATACAAAAAGGTTCGCGGATTTGCAGACAAGTTCCCGAGCTATCTCGTGATAATACTGTCGGTTCTCATCATCGGAAACATGTTCTATCTGAGGTTCATCGTAAACACGTTCTTCGGCGATTCGATCCTTTATCACTGCTGCATGGCTGACGTGATCTTCGAACCCATATTCGTGTGTGCTTTCCTGCTCCTGATGGACAACATGAGATACAAGAGCAGATACGTGCTGCCGTTCATCGGAAAGAATTCCGTATTCTACTGGCTCTTAAGCGGCATGTTCTTCAAGAATACTATCGAATTGTCGTTCCTCATCACCTGGCCTAAGATAACCATCCTGATCTTCATCTGGACGATGGTGCTTCTTACGCCGTTCGTGTTTGCCTTATCGTGGATATCGGGCAAGCTTATAAAACTCATCTGCAAAAAATAAACGGATTGCTTTGGAACAGTCCGTTTTGTTTGATCTGGATCACTCGAATCCCTGCTTCTTCATCCGCTTATAATCTTCATCGTCATTCTCGATATTGCTCTGAGGATTACTGAAATACTGCGGATCGAACTGCGGCTGCTCCTGCGCGGGAACAGGCTGCGGCTGAGACGTTGTATCAACAGGCTTGGATACAGCAGAAGGCGTATCTTCCGTATTCTTCTTTGCCTTCGCAAAAGCTACGATCATCTTTATTATCGTGACCGCAATTATAGCGGTCCAGAAGATGCCGAATAATATCATGAAAATACCTGTGGAACGGTCCGCGTTAGAGACCATTCCGATACCTGCACCGATCAAAGATATACCTATTACGGCGAACGGGATCGTAATTGCCAGAGTAAGGATCTTTGCACCCTTCGGAACAGGGCCGCCTTTTGACAGATCATAGCTGACATATTTGGAATGGTAGTTTCCCGTAGAAGGCTGCTGCGGTTCGACATCCAGAGGAACTTCATCATACTCAACATCCTTATCTCTCCTGTAAGACCTTATGCTGAGGAAAAGCATCAATCCCAAAAATCCTGCAATGATCACGAGCGGAAAAAAAGCTCCCATTACACTCGCAAACCAGCCGCGAGTACCCGGCTTAAGCGTATTCTCAGCCTTTTTGTATGCAAACTTGAAGGCTTCGTCAAAAGCCACTCCGGTATCTTCACCACTCTCAAGACCATCCTGAACTTTGTCAGCAAATTTCAGGAAATAATTCTCAGTGATGATCGGATCCGTATCATTGCCCTGGGTCGCTTCCCACTTGAAATGAGGAACATAATCAGGGTCTTCCTGCATGAATTCAAGATCAGACACCGGAATGCTGTATACGATAACGAAATGAGCCTCATCCTTGAAATTGGACGTGTACATGTAATAGGAATACGACTCCAGATCTTCGTAATCGCTCTTCCACTCCTCATGATAGGTCGTATAGATAACAGGACAGATACCGGTAAGCTCCTGATACTCGCAAAGAGTCCCGGTCAGTGCATCATCATCCGCGATGACATCTATGGAATCATGAACGGCGGGTGTATCAAGATAGTGTGTCTTCAGTTTTCCGGGCAGATTACCGAGAACAGCCATGCCCGTGCCGCCCAAAAAGATGGCAGAGAAAATGGACATGAAGATGACAGACCCTAGGCCTGCTTTCTGCGGCTTGGACGAAGCATAAATATACTCGTCCCTGCCGGTACTTATATGGTGTTTCCTGTAACGACTTGCACCTGCAAAGTAATGCGTCGAAATGTGCGGGCCGCTTGAGCCGCCGTGTGAACCTCCGTGCGATCCGCCTCCATGCGAACCACCGCCTGATGAATGTGGCATATCTATCCCTCCCTTATTCCCTTACTGTTTGGGTACCACTGCGTAAAAAACCAGATCTTCGCTTCCGTTGTTAATAAGCGAATGAGAATGTCCCTCAGGACAATAATGAACGGTGCCGGGCTTAACCGGCTCTTCCGTGTCATCGTAAAGGACCTTGCCCTCGCCTTCTACGATGAATATCATCTCGCAGTTTCCTTCATGCTTGTGATATCCGATCGAAGAACCGGGTTCGAGCTTGCCGTGCATCATCTTATTGATGCCGTCAGTAAAAGCCTTGTTGTAAAATGTGCCTTCTCCGCCCTTAAAAGCAGGATTGGCTGTCCATTCCATACTGTTGTAATCAGCTGTCATATTATCCTCCGAAAAGCTTATATTTATTGAGTGTAACATTGTTACACGGGAGATTTTTACCTCATTTTGCCCTTATCCGAACGTCTCCAAAGCCTCATCGATGTTGATGTCAGAATATTCGACCTCACAAGAGAAGACTCTGGCTACATCAGCAAGACCGCATCCCTTTACGACAAGGTCAGCCAGGAGATATGAAGCTTCCGCCGCGAACCTGCCCGCACCCTTGTAGCGATACAGCAGATAAGCTGCGAAATTTGCAAATGCCTTCTCATTATCCGAGATCACTTTATCGGCGTCTTCTTCTGCTACAGGATCGTTAATGATCTTCTCCAAGAGCTTGCTCCACTTAGGATCCATTACTTCCATCTCGTCGAAGATCTCTGCACGGAGCTTGGAATTTGCCCTTCTGCCGCCGCTTATATCTGAAAGCCTTTCTGTAATTGGCTTTGATGCATCGAAAACAGCTTTCACATAATCCGGGAGTTCCATTTTCGAGCCCTCATCAGATACAAGCTCAAAAGGCGAATCTGCTTCCAGAACAAGCCTGCATGCCTCTTCGCAGACAAGTCCGATGCCTGCTTCGATATGGTCATCAAAAGAGTTATAGAATCTGGGGTGCTCTTTGCAGATGTCGCAAAGATAATCCTCGCCGTGCTTTATGATCATCTCGCAGAGATTGTCGTCCCTTAAGTAAGGGCATCTTCCGTCTTCTCTCATGACAAAACATCCGTCAGAGATCTTGCTTGAGACCTCCGGATCGCCGCTGAAACGCTTAAGCGATTCCTCATCAATTCCGATGACCCAGCCGGCGCAGCATGTATGAAGGCAGTTTCCGGCCTTGCATGTGAAGCTTTTGTAATAATTCGGCCAATAAATCGTCACGATAATAACACTTTCTTTTTTATGCAAATATTTATACTTAAAATTGTAAGACTAAGAAACTGTCCGCGTTTATTATACAAAACCAAACGCGAAAAGAGAAAGAATCACTTAGTCGAAAGGGTGACACAGATGGGCGCCTTCCGGGATAATGACATAAATAGGAATGCAGATTCGAATAACCAGAGACCGGGCAATGCGGATTCAATAAACGCTGCGCCTGAGTTTAACAACGCAGATAATTCAGTAAACAAAGGCGGAAAGGGGTTTGTATATCCCGGTTCCTCTGATTTTGATACTCAGGGCGGCGGCTCTGACGACTTCGAATACGGAGATGCATCAGTAGCAGGCGAATATGAGGTCAAGGAATCAGCTGTCTTCAGTTTCGGTGACGGCTCGGTGCCTGAGACCATTGGCGCTTATTACGGAAACGAGACACGCCAGGACAGATATGCAAAGGGTACCTTCAACGAAGGATACGGTTACGAGACAGTTCCTGAAGTTGATTATTCACAAGTTGAGAACGAGCAGATCACAGCAGAGTTTAATCCGGAACAGCCCGTACAGGAACCTCAGAACCAGAATGTCCAATACGAGAATATGCCGGAGTACAACAGCGCTCCGCAGGGATACGATCACGAGACAGATGATTCAGACTATTACGGCTATCACGAATCACAGGCAGATGAACTTGATTCGGTAAGATCTGCCTCCACGGATGATGAAGAACCGTATAAATACGATACCGATGAAGATCCTAATATCGCCGGATTCGGCATGCCTTTTATTGACGATCAGGACGAAGAGAACATGTCTTCCCTGCCCGCTAACAGGATCCCGAGCGGCAAGTTAACGCTGAGCATAGCAGTAGGCGCCATTGCCATTGCAGGCATTATAGGTATCTTCTGCTTTGCTTTCTTCTGCGACCGCAGGAAAACTAACGAGAATACAGGAACAGGATATGAAGTTCCGACAACCAAGGAAGAGGTCACGACTGCAGCAGAAACAACACCTGAAGCAACGGCTACACCGACTCCTGTTCCCACGGATACTCCAACACCCGAACCTACGGCAACACCCGTTCCGACAAACACTTCCACACCAAAACCGCAGACTCCGGTCTATTGGCCTGTTGCCAAGAAAGCAACACCCACTCCGACTACTGCGCCCGTTGATGAAACAACAGGTGAAGGCGGCAGCGGAGAAGGCGGTTCAGGAGAAGGTGGTTCCGGTGAGGGCGGATCAGGAGAAGGCGGTTCCGGCGGCAGCGAAGGTGGCGGTACAGAAAGCGGCGGCACTGAAGGTGGCGGCGGAAGCGAAGGTAGCGGCGGCACTGAAGGTGGCGGCGGAAGCGAAGGTAGCGGTGGCTCAGAAGGCGGTGGCAGCTCCGAAGGCGGCTCCGGTTCCGGTGGCGGCAGCACAAGTACTCCTCCGGCTAATGAACCCGAACCTCAGGCAGAACCTAACCCCTGATCTGACCATTCCTATTCAGACCGGTTTAATTTGATTTGCACAATCCCACGAGTATAATATCGTTTAGCAGAAAGAGAACGCTTATGCGCCTGTGGCGGGTCCGGCACGAATCATTATAGGCTTCGCAGGCAGCCGATCCGTGTACGATCTTGTACATCCTATAATTTTATAGGATTTAATGATTTCTCTTTCTGCTTATATTTTGCAAACAAAAAGGGCACCTCGTAAGAGATGCCCTTGTGTTTTTTAGATTACTTATCAGCCTTCGTGATCGTAAGGATGGATCGTCTCGATCGTGCCGTCTTCTGCGATGTTGAGCTTTGTGAACTTGACGCTTCTCTTGTGTGAGCAGCCGCCGGATCTCTTAGCATCGTGATAGAAGAGATACCACTCGCCGTCGATGTTAACGATGGAGTGATGTGTTGTCCAGCCGATAACAGGCTCCATGATCCTTCCCTTGTATGTGAAGGGACCTTCGGGTGATGTGCCTTCAGCATAGCAGAGGTAGTGTGTTGTACCTGTTGAGTATGAGAAATAATACTTGCCGTTGAACTTGTGCATCCACGGATCTTCGAAGTATCTTCTGTCCTCATCCTTAGCCTTGATGGGTTCACCGTTCTCGTCGAGGATAGTGATCATCTTGGGAGCAGCCTTATAAGCTGTCATGTCAGGTGTGAACTCAGCGACCAAGGGTCCTAAAGCCTTCTCGTCGCCTTCAGGACGGTGCTCATTGGGATTGAATGAGCCGGACTGCCACATTTCGAGCTGGCCGCCCCAGAGACCGCCGTTATAGCACCAGATCTTGCCGTCATCGTCTAAGAGGACTGCAGGGTCAATGCTGTAGCTTCCCTGAATGTAATTCTCCTGAGGCTTGAAGGGACCTACAGGTGAATCGGACTCAGCAACGCCGATCCTGAAGATGTCGTCCTTGTCCTTTGCAGGGAAAACAAGATAGTACTTGCCGTTTGTATAGACAGCATCAGGTGCCCAGAGCTGTCTTGATACCCACGGGATATCATCTTCGCTGATAGCTACGCCGTTGTCGACGCACTCGCTGTCAAGGCTGTCCATAGAAAGGATGTGATAATCCTTCATTACATACTGCTCGCCGTCGTCATCCTCAGGGATGTCCAGATCTTCGTCATGTGAAGGATAGATATAGATCTTACCGTTGAAAACATGTGCGGAAGGATCTGCCGTGTAGATGTTGGTAACAAGGTCTTTACGCTCGTTCTTTTTCATAGGCACCTCTTGTTCACTTATAAAATAGTTCGTATCTTTGATAGTAACATTTAATAAGCGTATTTGTAAAACTTTTATTGCTAAAAGATATACCTATCTTGCTATTTCTTTAGCCGGCCTGTTTTCGCGAATTGTATTCATTAAGCTTGTCAGTATAGACTTTCGAGCGCTTTCTCATGATGAACACATCAATCAGGATACAGGTTATATAGCAAATTAGGACAAATATGCCAAGTATCGTCCACAGGGCTGCCGTTCCGTTGCCGGTAAAGATATCCATCCAGTAGAACATCAGGATCTCAACGGGTATGAACAGGACAAAGAATACCGTTAAGTCTAATACGAATCCTCTCTTCCTCATTATTTTCGAGAAGAACGCGAAAACAAAACATGCCGAACCCCATGCGCAGAGTGCCAGAAGCTTTAAAAGAGTTTCACATTTAATTGAATAGCCAACAGCTACCCTAAAATCAAGACCTGCGTATAGGATACCCACTAGAGCGCTGCATAGCACGAGCCACGAATATGAGAACGCCAGCGCATTTCTGAAATAAACCAGTAATTTCTTTATGTCTTCCATATTATCAATCCAATCCGATCAATGCCTTCAGCTGCTTAACATTTCTTCTTGAGATCACGACCACTTCCCCGTTCGTAAGTGTCGCAAGGATATTGCGCGTGACCTCAGGCTTAAGTCTGGTGATCTTATTGAGGTTTACGATCACTGATTTCGAGCACCTGAAAAATGTCTTCTCATCCAAAACAGTCTCAAGTTCATAGAGTTTCTTATCTGTTTCATATACGTTGTTTGGAGTATAAAGGAAAGTCTTCTTATCAACTGCTTCGATGTAAAGGATCTGCTCGAGAGCAATATTATGGGTCTGCCCATTGGCAGCACCCATAATACGCTCGTCAAATCGTCTGATGTACCGTTCGAGACGCTCAGTCTCGGCTGTCACTTCATGGCAGTGTATCTCGACTGCTGTACCTGATTCGATGTCTTTCTTGATCGTGACCTGCATCCATGACTCCTATTTCCCCAGATTTAGAATCATTATAATTCATCCTTTGACATTTGCGCACGGTCAAGTTTCCTGCATTCTATCATCAGCAGCACAGACATAACGATCTGGCAGACGATCATAAAGAGGCCAACATAGATCTCGGGAGCAAAGATCGATATGATCATCGCGCCGAGAGTCGTAACTATCGATGTAACAAAATATGTCTTGCTCTCATAGAGCCATGAGAACGGCAGCAGGTGCGCTCCGAATACCATCGCGAAAAGCATCAGCATCGCTTCCGGCTTCTGTGAGAATGACCACATGACGATAAGCAGATACAGCATCTGATTCATTGTGTTGAGCAATCCCAATTTGTTGAAAGGATTCTGAAACTTAAAGAATATCTTTGCACCGGTGATAAGTGAGAAGATCACAGCGCCCGGCATCAGGAATGATGTGCAGTAGAACGTGTAAAGGTTCTTAGTCATGATGTCCACGGGAAGCGTTCTTACAATCGTAATAGCTGTCCAGATGACGACCGATGTCAGCATGAAAGGCAGTCCCTTCTTCTGAAGCTTCATGGCCTCTGTCTTAAGCTCTCTGTAATCTGTGCTGAGCGACCCGCTCTTTGCCTTGATGTTTGTGTTTGTAATGTCTGTCATTTTCTTGTACCTCCTTGGTTTTGAGGTCATTCTATCGGGATGGTTTGCGACGCTCAACGATTCGAGGCGCAAGCGGTACAAGGATGGGAGTAAGTGGTACAAAGGGACGGTTTTTCGAGCCTGCACAGGCATCAACTGACCGCACAATGCTTACAGATCACGGGCATCATTACTTATAGAACGCTTCGCTTCAAGCGCTGCAATCACTTAAAGAACTCGTCGATCAATCGGTCAATAACTCTATTATCCAACGGCTTATCCGCCGTCTCAAAAGAGAACGTCAGCCTGTCCCCTTGCATGATCCCGGCCTGGTTATACAAATTGACTCTTTCCACCAGGTCATTAACGTATTCCGGATCATCCATCCTCCCGCAATGTTCATGATAGATGAGCTTGTTATCGCTCATTCTCTTTATTGAAAAATCCGGATGGATCACCTGTCCGTCAATCATGATCGGGCACTCATACTTATAAGGCACTCCCCTGAAGAACATCCTGTCGGCGATCATCACCTCCGACTTCGATCTGACGCGCTCACCTTTAATCGTCTTGTACACGGGAGCATCATCCTTGAACGGTTTGCCGACAAATGGTTCCGCCATCCATTCACGAGCATCCTGCTCGTTGCCGAGTATGACAGGTTCAACGCCCATCCTCAGCTCCTCCGGCAGCTTCTCGTACAGTTCTTCCGGCAGATCATCCGGATACAGGCTCAGCATTTTCGAGAGCGCCGCCAATTCATTCTTAGCGGCTTTCAAGACCTCTTTAAGATAGCGCTTCTGGAGGAGCTGGCTGATGAGCGCGGCGTCTTTCGAAGAGAGGTAATTTTCTTTTGAATTTGCCTTTACATAGTAATAGTAAGATTTATCATTCTGGTGCTTGATATTTAACCTTCCTGCCGGTAATAATTTCAGTTTCCGCTCTACTGATTCTATTGTTTTTTCTATTAAATCGTATCGATCCACTAGTGTTAGTCTGACTGATTTAGCCATAGCCAACTTCCTCCGATTTCAATTTTCGATAATTATAAATTCCCCAATATGTCAAAGATATAGATTCAGAGCAAGTTGAGACTGGTTTTAGAAAGATTGAGACTAGTCTCAATTCTCTAATGAGGTCTCGTCACTATCTCAAATCCCAAATTTTTAAGCAAAAAAGACAGAAATCTGCGATTTTCTATCTTTTTTCGCATTTTTTAAGGCGTTTGAGATAGAAGCAGCTCCGAGAACCTTAAATACACACGTCAACCCGCCTATAGTGATACAACCTCTCCCCTAGTGGTACAATTATCCCAAAAAACGGGCAAGGAAATCTTAATGTCACTGACCGATAAGCTTTTCGAGAAGAGCAGCTGGGAAAGATTCTACGCATACAAGGCGGGGCTTAGATGTTCTAAGCGCTTTAAGAAAGAGCTGCGTGAGTTCATCGACAGCGAAGCGTATATGCAATATGAGCAGCAGATCAGGACACTTACGGATCTTCCAATCCCCGCGAAGTCCGTCATCAGCAAGATGAGTTCGCAGAAAAAGCGCACGGTCTATAAGTACCCTTATAACTTCAACATGATTCTGAAGCTCTTAACTTATCTGACGCTTCGAAAATACGATCACATCTATACGAACAATCTCTATTCCTTCCGTCCCGGTGTGTGCGCGAAGGATGCGATCATGGCGATCTGCCGTGCCAAAGACATAAGAAGCATGTATTCTTACAAGATCGACGTGAGCGATTATTTCAATTCGATCCCTGTCGGCAGGATCTGCGAAGCGCTGGATAACACGATCACCGATGACGATAAACTTCTCGCCTTAATGAAAACACTCTTACAGGAAGAAAGAGTCAGATCCGGAGAAGACATCATTACCGAACAAAAGGGCATTATGGCGGGCACGCCGATCGCTTCATTCTATGCAAATCTCTACCTGAAAGAACTCGATGAACACTTCAAGGAACAGGGCGTTTTATATGCGAGATATTCAGATGACATCATTGTTTTCGCGCACAGCGAAAATGAATTAACAACATATAAAAACACAATCCTGGAACACCTTAAGAATAAGGGCCTCACGGTCAATCCGGATAAGGAAGTCTTCGCGTCGCCTGAAGACGGATTCACATTCTTAGGTGTACAGGTAAAGAACGGCGATATCGATATCGCGCCCGCTTCAGTTACAAAGCTCAAACAGAAGATGAGAAGAAAGGCCAGAGCGCTTGACCGCTGGTATCACAGAGAAGGCCTGGACGGCACAAAGGCAGCGGCCGCTTTCATCCGCATCTTTAATCACAAACTTCTTGAAGTAAATGAGGATTCCGACCTCACATGGAGCCTCTGGTTCTTCCCTGTTATCACGACTACAAGAAGCCTTCACGAGATCGATCTATACGCGCAGGAATTATTAAGATTCCTGATAAGTGGAAAGCACACAAAAGCGCGCTTCAACGTCAGATACGAAGACTTGAAAGAATTAGGTTACAGAAGTCTTGTAAACGAGTACTATCAGCCATAACCGTGGTCAATATGTTCCCAGCAGCCGTGCTCATTCTCGATCAGGATCCAGTTCCATTTAGTATATGTGTAATTTGTATTTAGACTGCCGAAATCATAATTGCCGGTAGTAAAATCCGATATCAGCACTATGGTCTTAACGCCTCTGTCACGCGTCTCATCAGCACAGACTTCATCGCCTGCATAGTAGATGGTATTAAGAGTGCATCCGTTCCAGTCATTCTCGAAATCACGCTTGATAACTTCGATCGCACTTTCTATTTCTTCCTGTGAATATAAAGAAGATTGGCGTTCCAATACTCTGACGTTGGATGCATCACCTGACATAATACTGCTGGAGACAGGATGTGAGATCAGAATAAAAGCGGCAAAGATAAATAGCAGACCTAAGATGACTGAGGCAATAATTATCGTAATCTTACGGTTGCGCTTACGTCTGGCCATCTCGCGCGCCATCTGCTCATTAAGTATCGCAAGCTGGGAAGATATCCTCTCGAGCTCTGAGACCTGCTCAGGAGCTTCTGAGGGCTTGCCCAGAAGATCACTTACCGGCACTTCCAGAACATCCGACAGTTTCTCGAGCATGTCGGCATCAGGAACGGAATAACCCTTTTCCCATTTTGAGACAGTCTGTCTGACAATATTTAATGACTGCGCAAGGGTCTCCTGCGTATAACCTTTTTGTTTTCTTAAGTTCTTGATGTTATCGTTGAGCATACTGCAAAACCTCCATTGCTTATGCTCCGGTTATAGCTTTGTAGCGGATAGAACACAAGCAACGCAAATTAACATTCGGCTTTACTGATTCTAACATAAATAAATTCAGGAGCCGCCCACGAAGGACGGCTCCTTTTTACAAACTCAATCTATTCCCTACTGCCTGTCTTATTCTGCTACGAGCATGTTGTATGCTTCGATCTTCTTGATCCTTCCTGTCAGAAGGAGAGCGAGAACGAATGATACTACGGCAAACGATACAGCTATGATCGCAACACCCGGAACAGGGATCGCAAAGTTGCATTTAACCAGTCCGAACATGTGCATGAATGTCGACATGTAAGGATTTGCCAGATAGTAAGATCCGATAGAGAAAGCGATCACGGATGCGATTACCGCAGGCATGAAGCTTAACGCTGTCTGGAGCATGAGGCTTCCTGATGTGTATCCTAATGCCTTGAAGATTCCGTACTCCTTACGCTTGTGGTAAACAAGCGACTTGATGAGAAGGAAAAGGATCAGCGCAATGACCACTACGGATATCGTACACATAACGATGAGCATCATTGCCGAGATACTCTTGAATGTAGTCATGCTGCCTTCAAGGATCTCATAGAAGTTCATTGTATTTACGATATGCTCGTCATACTTGTCTTTGCATTCATCAAGGACCTTATCGGTTGCAGCCTTGTTTTCCTTGCTGTCTCCGGATTCTTCCTTAAGATCGAACCAGTACCATGCAGCAATGTGATCCATATTTACGATACGTTCTGCTGCATCGAAAGTGAAGATCGCTTCGCGGCCGTTGTTATTTGTTGTCTGAATATAACCTGTTATCAGGTAATTGTATGAATTCTCACCAAAGGTAAGCTTGATCTCATCGCCGACATCAAATCCGTATTCTTTTGCAAATGCTCCGCTTACGGCAACTTCATTATCGTACTTGGGCAGTCTTCCTTTGTAGCACAGATCGTGGTTGTTCATTTTCGACATATCATCAACAATGTAAGTGAAAAGACTTTCCCTGTCTTCGTAGTAGAAGTTCATGTTGATGATCTTTCTGATGTTCTTGATGTCAGATCTGGATTCGAGATATTCAAGACCCTCATCAGCAGTCTCATTGTCAAACGTTACAACACCTGAACACATCTCGGTCATGAGGATCTCAAGCTTCGGATGACGGCTGAAGTTCTCATACATGAGAAGTGAGATCACGCATGTGAAGATCATGAATCCGGTTACGAAGAATGTGATAACATTCTGCTTCATGTTGCCGATGCATGTCTTCATGGCAAAGCTTAAGTTAAGGCTTAATGATGTCTTATCAAGAGCAATATGATTCTTTCTGAAATTGTGTGATTCGATGCCTTCTCTCAATGCCACGATCGGATGGATCTTCGATACCTTTGAAGCGCATGCAGCCGTAACGATCAAGGCAAATACGATAATGAACACAACCGGGATCACTGTAGCAGGAAGATTGAATGAGACCTGATAAGGGAAACCCATCTGACCTACTACGATATCAGCGAAAACAGGCATTATCAGATATGCTGTTACGATACCTGCGGCACTTCCCAGAACGGAAAGGATAAAGAACCAGAAAACAAGTGATCCCTTGATGTCTTTTCCCGTATATCCGATTGCCTTAAGAGCGCCTAATGTCTTCATGTTCTCTTTTATGTAGTTAGAAATGCAGTTCGCGAGCATCATTGCCACTGCTGCAACAACCAGCGAAGTGATAACGAGAAATGATACAGCGAGGATAAGGCCGATAAATGTTCTTGAACTTATAACAGTATCAATATCGTATCCTGTTGTAATCGCAGTCGGATTGATCTTAAGCAATTCATTTCTGTTCTTGATCCTGAATTCGCCGTTGCTGACACCGTCCTTCAGATCGTAAACGATAATGAGGCCTTCTGCAGTCTCGCCGTTTCTTTCCAGGATCTCGTTATAGGTATCGTCATCAACTACAAAGGAGAACAAAGCAGCATTATTGCATCCGCCATATGTCAATGCAGTAAAGCCCTTTACGGTAAAGCTGTACGTAACACCTTCAACGGAAAACTCGAATTTATCATTCAACTTGATCCCGCCTCCGGAATAGAACTGATAAGGCAGATAGATATAATCACCCGTAACAGATGTATCTTCCAGGATAACTTCCATCTTATCCATCTGTCTGTTAAATGCACTGCTGTCGCAAAGCGCGATGTCGATAGATACATCACCGGAACCGAACGGAAGCGGGACTGCTCCGAACTGGAGATTCTTATAAACATAATAGCTGTCGGTATCATCCTTGATCAGCTCTTCGATCTTCTCATCAGTGATATCACTGATACCGTTTCTGACCATTATGTATCCGTCGCCGGCATTAAGACGTTCAGCTTCGGACCTTGCAATCGGGAGCGCATCGAAAAAAATCATCAATGACACGCCGATCAGCATTGTTGCGATAAACATCAGAAGGAACAATCCAACTGACGTACCTCTGTTTTTCCTGAGGTTCGATTTGGTAAGCAATAATATCTTGTCCATGATTACCACCCCATCTTAGCCAGGAAATCACTAAGCTTCTGATGACGCTCTTTATCACCTGTTACATACTTTCCGAGGAGGCACTCGCCTGCGATCTCACCGTCCTTAACATAAAGGATACGGTTGCCTCTTCTTGCACTGTTGATATCATGAGTGACCATTACGATAGACTGGCCCTTCTCGTTGAACTTTGTAAGTGTATCAAGAACAGCCTTACCTGTCTGTGAGTTCAAAGCACCTGTAGGCTCGTCAGCGAAAACAAGCTTCGGATCATTGATCAATGATCTTGCAATACCTACTCTCTGCGCCTCACCGCCTGAGATCTGTGTAGGGAACTTGCCCCAGAGAGTCTCGTCGATATTAACTGCCTTGAGAAGCTCGCCGGCCTTCTTTGCGAGGACCTTCTTATCCTTATAAATGAGAAGCCCTGCTGCCATGATGTTATCCAAAACGCTCATCGAATCTACGAGATATACCTGCTGGAAAACGAATCCGCAGTTGCTTCTTCTGAAGACCGCGAGCTCATCCGTATTCATCTTGGTAATCTCTGTTCCGTCAAACTTAACCGAACCTAATGTCGGCTTATCCATTCCGGAAAGAGAATAAAGAAGTGTGGATTTGCCTGCGCCTGAAGCACCCATGATGATCGTGAAATCGCCTTCGTAGATCTCAAGATCGATATTTTTGAGGACATGCTGCTGCACGCCGCCGTTGGAAAAAGTCTTGCAAAGTTTCTTGGTTTCAATAATCGTATTCATGTCTTTCGACCTCCTTATAGCACAAAGGATATTCTTTTAACCCTTAAATGCCTTTAAGGAATTCTTAAATAATTCTAAAATCAATTATTAAACAACTCTAATATACACTGACACTTCAAAACCTTTATCCAGGTTCTTAAGACCCAACTGACCGTCCATCTTTTCCATGAAGTAATCGGTAAGATAAAGGCCGAGACCTGCGCCGTCCTTATCGCTGGCGTTGCTGCCTCTTCTGAACTTTTCTTTAAGCAGAGGGAGCTCTTCTTCCTTAACGCCCGGGCCTTCGTCAGCGACTCTTATAACAAGATAATCACCTGTGAGCTCGGAATTAATGCTAATAGCTGTATCCGCGTATTTATACGAATTCATGAATATATTATCGAACACCTGCTGGAGCCTTAATTTATCGATGAATACGTTACATTCGGGAATGCTGAAAGCGCCTGCGCGGTTAAGATAATCAGAGTTCCTGATAAGCCCTGAAATAACGTCAGACGGCTGCATTCCGGGATTAACATCGATCTCTGTTATATCCTGAACGCTTGATGTAAAAAGATTGTCGACAAGGGATTTGATCTGGTCTGTCTTCGCATTGATGACATCGAACATCTCCTTTGTGCGCTCTTCTTTTGTGATCGCCATTCCGATTTCAGAAGTAGACTTGATGGAGGCTACCGGAGTCTTGATGTCGTGCGATAATTTTGCGACCATTTCCTTCTTGTCGTCGCTCGCTTTTTTCTCTGCGATGCGCGCTTTCTTAAGCTCTGATCTCATGAGATCAAAGCTCTCCGTAAACGCACCGAAAACATGTCCTTTGTCCATCTTAAGAGGCATGTCGAGATTGCCTTCAGCAACTCTCGCTGCAAAGGAATTGAGGTTTTTAAAAGGTGTGATGATGTTTCTTCTGATGTAGATATACCAGATGACAAGGATCACTATCTGGAGCACACCGATGATTACGAACAGCAATATTATCTTGTTCTTTACATCAGTCAGCTGATCATCCATGTTGTAGTCGAAAATAACCTTTCCCATTGGCTTTCCGTCTACATTAAGATCCAATATGAGACCTCTTGTTTTTATTGCCTCATTGACCGATTCTGAAAGGCCTTCCCTGGTCTTATATATCAGTTCTCCGTCGTTACCGATAATGGCATAGTCAAGCTGTGTATTGTACTTGGAAGAATCTCCATAATTCTCCGAGATGGAATACAGGCACTCGTTTACCTTAACAGGATCAGTCTTCAGATCCTTCATCTTCGTGACAGTGAAATAACACGCCAAAGCTTCGGCGATAAAGGTGAATACCAGTAACAGGATAAACGGCGCTTTTCTCATATCATTCTGGTGCTACGAACTTGTAGCCTTCCTTCCATACAGTCACGATATACTTCGGATCCTGCGCATCTTTCTCGATCGCTTCCCTTATCTTTCTGATGTGAACATTGAGTGTTCCGTCGGTTGTAAACCTGTCGTTCCAGACGTTGTCGAAGATCTCAGACTTCGTAACCAATCTGTTCTTGTTGTTGATAAGATATTCAAGAAGTTTCCACTCGATCGAAGTGATCTTCTTCTCTTCACCGTTAACAAAAACAGCCTTGTTTACAGTATCAAGTTTTAAGTATCCGTCGTCAAAATCAGCCTTCTTGGAACTGTCATTTTCCGCATTTGCAAAACGCTTTAGAACGACCTTAACTTTTGCGAGCAGAACACCAAGAGAATAAGGCTTCTCGATATAATCGTCACCTCCGATATTAAGCGCGATTATCTTGTCATCGTCGGTGTTCCTCGCAGAGATAAAAAGGATAGGAATGTTAAGCGTCTGACGGATCTTCTTGCAGAGTTCAAAGCCGCTTCCGTCTGACAAGTTGATATCCAGAAGAACAAGTGCTGTCTCATTATCCTTCAGGAAAGCTTCTGCTTCGGCGCTCGAATAAACCGCTGCAGTCTTAACGTCAAACATGTTGAAATATTCGGCCGTATTATTGCAGAGTTCTTTCTCGTCATCGATTATCAGACAGTCGTAACGCATGTTATTCTCCTTAAGATCAATAATCTATCTCTTCCATGCCGGAAGCAGTGTCGCGGAAGAGTCTGATGCCGCTTGAATTGGCACCGAATTCCTCCATATCTATAGCTACAAAGATATCACCGTTCTTATCTTTGAAGTAATACGCAGTACCCATCGGATCGCTGCTTTGTCCCCGGAAAAAGCCTTTCACTTCCTGATTAGACAAAAACTGGTTGATGTAAGCTGTCATCGAATCAAGATAAACAGCTTCGCTGTCGTAGTTCGTCAGAACATAATCGATAACGCTGTAGTCATTCGACATGCTGTACTCACGTGTTTCCGCATCGTAATAGCCTACATTAATGGTATCACCAACAGAGCAATAATAGATATTCGGACGCAAGTTTTTTACGTCGTACTCACCAAGAACTTTTTCGAATCCTTCGGAAGCTTCCTTAGCTTTACCGCTTGCTTCACGGTCATTAAACTTAAGTTCCAACATACCCTGCTGGAATTCATAGGTAAGGCTGTACTTATCTGCGAGCGCATCAAGTTCGTCTTTTGCCTGCGCGATAAGATAATCGTAATAGAGTTGTTCAAAATTTGAGGAAGTATGCTCTGTATACCCCATATTGCCGCCGTCGACTGTTACGGGAACCATTTCAGAAGTTACCGTGTATTCTATGCCGGTATCCTTATCCTGCATAGTAACGGTCACAACAGAATCATTGCCTTTAAGCTTCTGGTGGGCTCCGACCAATGTCGCGTCACCATACTTATCTCTTGCATATTGCATGAGCTGCCTTTTGGTTTTGACAGAGCATCCGCAGGCCGCAAATACGATCGCGAGAAGCATAAATACAGCGGTTGCTCTTATCAATGACTGTTTGCGCATCAGGACTCCTTATCACATCGAGATCACGAAAGTCTTCTTGTACTCATCACCTAAGTGATAACGCTTGATCTCAGGGTTCTGGACGAGTCTTAACCTGAATTCGTGCATCTCGCATATCTTAACTGACAAGGGCAGTCCAAGGCCCGTTCCGGAACCTGATGCTCTTGATTCATCACCTGTTACGAACGGCTCGAAAATATGCTCTGAGAGTTCTTCAGGTATCTCATCACCCGTATCTGCGACAAAGACCCTTACATCTTCTGCAGTCGCGAAATTTTCGCATTTAATGGTCACGCCGATCTTCGTGCCTGAAGGGTTATGACGTATTGCGTTGGTAATAAGATTTGTTATGACACGTGAGAGCTGGACGCTGTCAGCTGAAATAAATAAAGCCTTCTCCGGAATGTTGATATCGAGCTCATCACCTGCTGACTCAACATCCGTATAGCAGAATGCGCAGCATGAACGGACAAGTTCGCAGATATCTATCTTGCTCTTCTTGATCACGAATCCTTCGCTGTCGAGCTTAACGTAATCTAAAAGAAGTGCGACGACCTCATTTGTCCTGGTCGTCTTTGCCATTATCGCTTCTAAGTATTCCTGCTTCTTATCTTCAGGTACTATGCCGTCATTTAAGGCCTTTGCATAACCGTAAACGGTTGTCATAGGAGTCTTTAAGTCGTGAACGATATTGGAGATCATGAGATAGCGTCGCTCTTCTTCCTTGCGGTGTTCTTCCTCTTTCTCGCGTTCAATCCTTCTGATCTCACGCGCTACGGAAATTGAGAATATGATGCCGCCTATTATGTAAGGCAGAAGAAGGATCAATGTAACCAGGAATACTGAACCGATCAAATGAAATGCAGCCCACGGATTCTCGCTCAACTGATGGATCGTCTCCGTAACTTCCTGCTCCGTTCCGCCGACGAATCCGCGGTTCTTCAAAACATTTTCCAGGAAAGCATTAACTGCTGCAGGTGATGCATTAAGAGCCGGGAAAATACGGTTCACCAGCCATGTTGCGACCAGAACGAACACGATCATGAACAGGCCTTCTGCACCATCGATCTTGATTATCTTGTCATAGTGAGTAATTGTAACGAGCGCAGGGATCAGATAAGCGTTCGTCAGACCGACTGCGATCAGCTCGACCACGCTTACGATGGCGAGAACAAAGAAAAATCTGCTGAGCAAAAAGCCTTTGAGCTCTTTTTCGCTGCTTTTCTGCTTTTTCGCCATTAAATACCCCTTTGTAACAATGTTACACTGCCCGTTTTATAGTAAATCAGGCCTCCAGCCTGTATCCCAATCCGCGAAGCGTCTTAATATATCGTGAAGGATCCTCGTCAAGCTTGGTCCTTAATTTGCTTATCGCAACCATTATATTATTATCGGCTACGAAATAGTCCTCTCCCCACGCATATTCATAGATCTGCTGCTTGGTGAAGACTTTTCCGGGATGCTTCATAAGAAGCTCCATAATCTTATATTCAACAGAAGTGAGTTCCATAGACTTTCCGGCTTTTAAGAGGAGGCATTTCTCTGTATCGAGCTCAAGATCACCTATCGTAAGCTTCTCTGTCTTTCCTTCGCCGCTGCCCAGAGAATAGAATCTTCTGAGGTTTGACTTGACTCTGGCAACTACTTCCAAAGGATTGAAAGGCTTGCAGATATAATCGTCAGCGCCGACATTAAGTCCTAAGATCCTCTCTGCATCAGCTGTCCTTGCGGATATGATCATTACGGGCACATTGCTTACTTCACGGATATCCTTAAGAACATGGATGCCGTCTTTACCGGGCATCATGACGTCGAGCAGTACGATATCCGGCTTAAACTTATCCATGGCACCTGCAACTTCCTCTCCGGAAGCAACATCAGAAACCTGGAAGCCGTCGTTCTCAAGATAGAGTCTTAAGAGATTTCTTATCTCCTTCTCATCATCTGCGATCAATACTTTGTAATCCATAAAAAATCTCCGTTTTCAAAGCCGACCGGAGGAGATTGCTCTCCTCCGGCTGACATTATTATATCCTATTCCTAATCCCAATGTTATTTTGCATCGATGCCGTACTTGATTGACTCATAGAGAGCTGCATCTGTAGAAGCCTTGTAAGGTCCTACGAAGAAGATATCAAGGATTCCCCATGTGAAGAGTGAGAGGATGTCCCAACCGATGAATGAAAGATCCAATACGAATGACTTCCACTTGTTGCCGCTCATGAGTCTTGCGCTCTCAGCCTGTGCATCCCTGAAGCTCATGTCAGGATTCTCGCTCATGATGTAAGGAACCAATCTGTACTGATATGCCTTGATGATTCCCGGAATGATGAAGAGCAAGCTCCAGAGCCAGATGAAAAGGTCTGTAAGGAATGCTGTCTTTACGATGTTCTTATAGTGTGAATCGAAAACATATACGATGTTTGAAAGCTTTGCGGGCTCATCAAGATTCTTTCTGAAGAACTTCCTGCATCCGTATTCAAACGGCTTCATCAACAGGTATTTGAATGCCAGTGAGAATGCCATGATTATTATATAGACCACGGTTCCTATGACCATCATGCCGATCAGGAAATTAACCAAATCACGATCAACGCTTGCCGGATCTGACAGATCAAGATCGAAAGTTACCTGATGGGATGTACCGTCATCATCTGTATAAGTAATGGAAGAATTATTTGATCTGTCTTCGTCAGATGATCTGCTGCCTACCATGTTCGAGAACGATGAAGGTATCGAATACACATAGCTGGCTCCTGTGCTTGCCGTTCCTACTGCAATGCATAAAATAATCGCTACCAGTACGCACTTCCAAAAACTACCGAAGAAGGCTTTCTTACCCTTCTGCTTTACACTTTTCCTTGTCCACATATTTGCGACCTCACTTCCTATATTTGCTATTCCTATTATTCTCTGTTCCGAATGAAACCGGCCGGTTCCTATCCCTTACGTTTATCATTCTATATATCGAACCTTAACCTCAAAAGCGCCAAACCTTAACTAAAACTTAACTTAAGGAAATAAAACCTTTCAAGGAAATAAACAAGCCGGGATCATGAAGATCCCGGCATTATTGTTTATTTCAAAAATCAAAACTGCTTATTGTCCGAGGACTCTAGCTGTACGCCTTGTAACGTAAGATGCAGTATTCCACCATCCGTCGTAATCATAGTAATAACGGAGATACGGTACACCCTCAGCTCTGCAGTCCTTTGCGACCTTATAACGGTATACACTGCATGATGTGACTTCAACAACAAGCTTCTTCACACCTGCAAGATAAAATGTATAGATGGTTGCCTTGCCAAGCTTATGCTCTTCTCTGTTGACCTGATAATCAGGGAAAGCTTCGCCGAAAACCTTCGAAAAATAATCCTGATATGAAAGTCCGGAATTAAACTGATTCGGTTCAGCAGGCATCTTAGGACCCCATGAATCACCGGAAGGACCTTCCTCTTCAGTAAAAGT
Organism: Oscillospiraceae bacterium; assembly: GCA_902780785.1. Lineage (GTDB taxonomy): Bacteria > Bacillota > Clostridia > Saccharofermentanales > Saccharofermentanaceae > Saccharofermentans. The sequence continues at coordinate 131,954 of CACZGS010000013.1, forward strand.
GGCACTGAAGGACGCACTGTTATCGGAAGCTGCGGGCTGACCGTTCATGATCCTCTTCTCATCCTCATCGGCGTATTTAACACCATCAAGATCATCTGCCAGCTGCTTCATCTTATCTAAAACGCTGTCAGCTTCCTTACCCTTCTCGCCAAATAAACTCGAAAATAAGCCCATAGTGTACCTCCTTTTAAATGATCGAAAACAAATCAAGTCTGTTAAATCAATTCTATTAAAAAGGAATACCTATATCAAGGCAATAAAAAAGCACCAGTCAAATGACTGGTGCTTTGGCTCCCCGAACAGGACTTGAACCTGTGACATTTCGGTTAACAGCCGAACGCTCTACCGACTGAGCTATCGAGGAATTTAATCCGGCAGCAATCTATCTTCCCGGGCCGTTGCCAGCCGAGTATTGTCGACGCCAGTGAGCTTAACTTCTGTGTTCGGAATGGGAACAGGTGTGACCTCACCGCAATAACCACCGGAATGGTTGAGAGTCTTATACCCTCAGGACTGCAAAGAAAACTAACTTCAAGTTAAGAAGTAACGAATTGTGAAGAATCCTCTCAAGAATGTATCTTGGAAAAAAGACTTGAAATTACATAACCTTGTGTGGTCAAGTCTTCGGTCATTAGTATCAAGTCTTCGGTCATTAGTACCGGTAAGCTGAATGGCTCTCACCACTTACACACCCGGCCTATCAACTGGTAGTCTTCCAGTGACCTTATCAAAAGAGGGAAATCTCATCTCGGGGTTGGTTTCACACTTAGATGCTTTCAGCGTTTATCCAATCCAAACATAGCTACCCAGCTGTGCTCTTGGCAGAACAACTGGTACACCAGAGGTTTGTCCATCCCGGTCCTCTCGTACTAAGGACAGCGCCCCTCAAATTTCCTACGCCCACGATAGATAGAGACCGAACTGTCTCACGACGTTCTGAACCCAGCTCGCGTACCACTTTAATCGGCGAACAGCCGAACCC
>CACZGS010000014.1 GCA_902780785.1 Oscillospiraceae bacterium
CTCGTAACCTCGATACACTCCTTCACCCTCAGTTCGATCCCGCCGCTCTTAAGGCTGCAGAGGCAATCGGCAAGGGCCTTGGCGCTTCTCCGGGAGCTGCTTGCGGTAAGATCGTATTCACAGCTGACGATGCAGTAGCTTGGCACGACAGAGGAGAGAAGGTAGTCCTCGTAAGACTCGAGACATCTCCTGAAGATATCACAGGTATGAAGGCTGCTGAGGGTATCCTTACAGTACGTGGCGGTATGACATCACACGCTGCAGTTGTTGCACGTGGTATGGGTGAGTGCTGCGTATCCGGATGCGGCGACATCGCTATGGACGAAGCTAACAAGAAGTTCACTCTCGCAGGCAAGACATTCAAGGAAGGCGACATCATCTCCCTTGACGGTTCTACAGGTAAGATCTATGACGGTGCTATCGCTCAGGTAGACGCAGATCCTAACAACGGTTATTTCGGCCGCATCATGAAGTGGGCTGACGAGTTCAAGAGACTCGAAGTACGTACAAACGCTGATACACCTAACGATGCTAAGAAGGCTCGTGAGCTCGGTGCTGAAGGTATCGGTCTCTGCCGTACAGAGCACATGTTCTTCGGTGAAGGCAGAATCGATGCATTCCGCGAAATGATCTGCTCCGACACAGTTGAGGAGCGTGAGGCTGCACTCGAGGTTATCCTCCCTATGCAGCAGTCCGACTTCGAAGCTCTCTATGAGGCACTCGAGGGACATCCTGTTACGATCAGATTCCTTGACCCGCCGCTTCACGAATTCGTTCCTACAGAAGAAGCTGACATCAAGGCTCTCGCTGACAAGAAGGGCAAGTCTGTTGAGGACATCAAGACACTTATCTCTTCTCTCCACGAGTTCAACCCTATGATGGGTCACAGAGGATGCCGTCTCGCAGTTACATATCCTGAGATCGCTAAGATGCAGACAAGAGCAGTTATCCGCGCTGCTATCAACGTTAATGCTAAGCATCCCGACTGGAACGTAACACCTGAGATCATGATCCCTCTCGTTTGCGAGATCAAGGAGCTCATTAACGTTAAGAAGGTCGTAGTTGCAGTTGCTGACGAAGAGATCAAGGCAGCAGGCGTCAACATGAACTACAAGGTTGGTACAATGATCGAGATCCCTCGTGCTGCTCTTACAGCTGACGAGATCGCTAAGGAAGCTGAGTTCTTCTGCTTCGGTACAAACGACCTCACACAGATGACATTCGGTTTCTCCAGAGACGACGCAGGCAAGTTCCTCACAGCTTACTATGAGTCCAAGATCTTCGAGTCCGATCCGTTCGCTCGTCTCGACCAGAACGGCGTAGGTAAGCTCATGAAGATGGCTATCGAGAACGGTAAGGCAGTTCGTCCTGACCTCCACATCGGTATCTGCGGCGAGCACGGCGGCGACCCGACATCCGTAGAGTTCTGCGATGAGATCGGCCTCGACTACGTATCCTGCTCACCTTTCCGTGTACCGATCGCACGTCTTGCTGCTGCACAGGCTGCAATCAAGCACAAGGCTTAATCCTTTAGCTTAATCGCGAAAAGATAAAACCACAAATGCCCGGAGCAAATGCTTCGGGCATTTTTTTGCCCGCGCACACTTACTATGTTTTCGCGGTGGGGTATACCACTCCATGCAACATTTTCCTTTCTTATTCTGTAAATATAGTATCCTGATAAAAACAGACAGGGAAATAATCGGGCAAGAGAGGATAGATGACCATGGGAAAGAAGATTGCGTGTCTGGCGGTAATAATGGCTTTGGCAATATCGGTTTTCGGCTGCGCGGATAAAAAGAAAGTGGAACTTACTCCGCAAATGGAAACCAACATCAAAGGTCTGATCAACATGGGTGTCTACCATGAAGTCTATACAAAATACGGACTTGAACCCGGTGTAACGGTCGATAAGATCGATGCTCAGGATGAATCGACAGACAGTTATTATAAGATTACATTCGTCGCTAAAGGTTCATATACGGTCAAGGACAGCTCGGATGACCTTTACAGCGGCACGTTTAAGATAGACGGATATTGGGAAGCCCATGGCGGCGGAACAGGTGAATGCAAGATCTCCGAGCCCAAATGCGGCTCAAAGACTCTGCCTGAACAGAGTGTTGTTTCCGAGATTGCTGAAGTCCTAAAGACTGAAGCAACCACTACTGAAATCACAGAAAGCACATTGTATCAGCCCCTTGCCGAATATATCAGTTCAAATACCCCTGAGACGGGAAGAGTGGTGGAAAAGGTCTTCGAAAGTGACGTAAATAAAGACGGCTACCCTGATCTGTGCGTTACCGTTTTACAGGGAAGCGGAGTAGTATCGAGCGCCATCGTGGTATATGACGTGCAGAACGGTAAGGGATACATTCTTGATGAACGCTCGACATTCGATTACAAGATCTTAGGTGCGGCAGAAGATGTTGTTGCCGTCTGCAGAACACCTTTCGGTAAAGATGGAAAGACTTACGGCACACTTGCGATCGAAGGCGATAAACTCGTCTTTGTCGAGAACGAGGAAATGGGAGCTACAACACCGGTAAATAACTGATCAAGTTAAAGACAGATGCCCGAGGCCAAGCGCTCCGGGCATTTTAATTGATTTTTGCCTTTTTATGCCCGTAAATTAAGCTTTTGCTTCGGGCTTTTTTATTCTGTGTGATATCCCGCTGCAAAACTGAAACATATATTTCCATTGAACTGAATGGTAAGATTAGAAAAATAATCAGAGGATGGTTCCCTATGTTCAGAGGAATGAGACGTTTTAAGCAGCAGGTGAGTGAAGAAGAATGCATCCGTGTATTGAAGGAACAGCCTCGCGGCGTTCTTTCGATGATCGGTGATGACGGATATCCGTACGGCATTCCGCTCGATCACTGGTACTGCGAAGAAGACGGCAAACTGTATTTTCACGGTGCCAAGGAAGGCCATAAGATCGATGCGATCACGAAGTGTGACAAGGTCAGTTTCTGTGTTATGGATGAGGGTTTTCGAAAAGAAGGAGAATGGGCACTGAACATAACATCAGTCGTTGTATTTGGCAGGATAAAGCCCGTTACTGATAATGAAAAAGCCAGATTGATCGGCGAGAATCTCTGTCGCAAATTTACGGACGACGAAGAATATATCCGGCATGAACTCGAACACGCACTCCCCAGAGCGCTGTGTCTGGAGCTGATACCTGAACACATTACGGGAAAGCTGGTTAATGAAGCGTAATATCAATGAGAGGCAAACAGAAGATGATTAGATACGTTGATCAAATTACAGCGGAAGAATACATGAATCTGAGGAAAATGGTGGGCTGGGTACAGTTCCCGCTTGAAGAGGCACAGGCGTGCATCGACAACGCATACATGGTTCAGTGTGTAAGAGATGATGATAAAGCAATTGGCGTCGTAAGGCTCCTTTGGGATGGCGGTTATATAGCTTTCCTGTCAGATGTTATAGTCGATCCTGAATATCAGGGACAGGGCATCGGAAGAAAGCTCGTTGAGGCTTGTATCAACAGGCTTAAGAAGGATATGAAGCCCGGGTATAAAGTGAAACTGACTTTGAATTCCGCAAAAGGCAAAGAACCTTTCTACGAGAAATTTGGATTCAGGGTACGCCCGAATGAAGATGCAGGACCTGCCATGGATCAGTGGTTTATTGCAGACGATGAATAAATGATATTCCGGATTATGAGAGGTTAATGTGTTGGTCTATAAGAATGCGGAAATAAGTGATGCAGATGTTCTAATAGAAATATATAACTCTGCGTTCTACGATGATTTCGTCCGTTACGGACAATGTCAGGCGTATGGCAAGTCCAGGGAGGAAATGGAACAGTCGATAAGGGATTATCCTAAGACCATTGCATACGATCAGGACAAGGCTGTCGGAGTTGTCTCCTGTAAAGTGGAAGAGCCTGGAAAGTACTATATCGGCTGCCTTGCAGTAGTAAAGGAAGCACAGGGACGTGGAATAGGAACGGAATTGCTGAATCATTTTATGAGTGAACATCCGGACTGGAATGAACTTACACTCGTAACGCCGAAAGATAATGAACGAAATATCAGGTTTTATACTAAGCGTTTTGGCTTTGATATCGTGGGGGAAGAAGTTGACGGAGCAGTAACGGTTCTTTGGTTTAAGCTCAGCAGATAATAGAATTGACAGGAATAGCAAATGATTACGATCAGATATGTGACAAAAGAAGATAAGAAGTTCTGGTTTGAACTGGATAAGCATCTGTCTGATGAAGAATTCGAAAAGAAGGTGCGCGACAAACAAGGCTATGTGCTTCTAGAAGACAATGAGCCTGCAGGAATACTCAGATATAATCTGTTCTGGGACAACACGCCTTTCTGCACAATGCTTTATATCAGAAAGGAAAGACAGAAAAGCGGATACGGCCGGAGCCTTATGAAATATTGGGAAGATGACATGAAGAGGCTTGGTTACGGCATGGTGCTTACCTCTACACGGGAAGATGAGGAAGCGCAGCATTTCTACAGGAAGCTCGGATATACTGACTGCGGCAGCCTGAATATTACCTATCCGGGATTTGAACAGCCGTTGGAATTGATATTGGGCAAGGGATTATAAATAGACAATCCTCTATAAATTGTTTTTGTGCCCGGGATATTGACAGTTGAAGTTCTGCGTTATAATATAAACGCAATTATATAATTTTGTTTATGGAAAGTGGTTCTTATGGCACGTAAAACAACGATATCAAGAGAAGTTATTCTCGATGCGGCACTGAAGATGCTCATCAGAGACGGATATGCATCAGTAAATGTTAAGACACTTGCAGCAGAGATTGGATGCTCGACTCAGCCTATCGTATGGCATTTCGAGAACATGGAAGGATTAAGGCTGGCGCTCTCGGAATATGCGATGGCTTATGCTGCGAAGAAGGCTGCATCGAGTTACGAGAATAAACTTGAGAGCTTTGAATTCCTGGGCAGATCCTATGTGAAGATGGCGCTTAGAGAACCGAATCTTTTTAAGTTCCTTTATCTTGGCGAGAGTCCCATGGGCAAGCCTTATAACCTTAAGGATATCGGCAGAGCGAAGAATAAAGAGATGATCGCAATGATCGCCGATCAGACAGGACTTAATGAAGAGCAGACGATCCGCTTTGTAAGGAATACGATCATCTATTCACACGGCATCGCAACAATGCTTGCGACGGGAGTTCTTAAGGGAACCGAGAAAGAGATGATGCAGATGATTAACAATGCAGCTGATGCCTTCATTCTCAATGAAGGTGTCGATCCTGAGAAGATAGAGGGGTAATAATATGATTTCAACTGTTTGTTCAATAATAGGTGCAGTATTGCTCCTGGCAGTAGCAATAATGGAAGTTCTTCTGATAATAGGACTTCCGTTGGGAGAGTTTACGATGGGCGGAAGACATAAAGTGTTGCCGCCAATGTACAGGATATTTGCAGCTTCATCCATAATCCTTCAGCTCTTTGGAGCAGCGATGCTTCTTCAGGGCGGTGGCCTTATGAATATGTGGTTTGCAGGTAAAGTGATAAAGATCATCTGCTTTGTTTTCGCAGGCTTCTTTGCTGTAAACACGATCATGAATATAATATCTCCAAGCAAGAAAGAAAAATATGTGATGACACCGCTTGCGGCAATAGAAGCCTGCTGCTTTGCGGTAACAGCATTCTTAATGTAATGGGGACAAATTTATGATCTATGAATTAGAAGACACATCAAAGGTTGAACAGCTTTTTGAAGGCTGGGAAATAACCCTTATATATTCATGCCTTCAGAAAGTCATGGGTACGGTATATGTTACTGATACTGAAAACCCGAGATCTGCAATGGCATTCGTCGGAGTTTTTGCCTTTGTGGCAGGAGAACCGGACAGGGAACTGGTGATGAATAAACCTGACGGTTTTGTGGTCATGATCCCTCAGGATGAAAGATGGTCTGAGCTTATCGAAGAATGCTTCTCCGATGCACGTAAATTCACACGCTATGCCATCAGGAAAGATACTGTTTTCGACAGGAAACATCTGGAAGAAATGGTTGCCGGACTGCCCGAAGGATATGAACTTAAAAAGATAGATTCCGATCTATATGACCTGTGTCTGCAGGATCCGGTTACATTCGATTTTGTATCCGTATTTGGAAGCAAGGAAAGGTATCTTGAGCTGGGACGCGGAATGATGATCCTTAAAGACGGAGAGTTCGTATCAGGTGCATCTTCTTATACAAGATACAAAGAGGGAATAGAGATCGAAGTGGATACTATTCCATCTGAACGCCGCAAAGGTCTTGCAAGTGCTGTATGTGCTGCATTGATCCTTGCTTGTCTTGATGAAGGGCTTTATCCGAGCTGGGATGCGCACGATATGAATTCAGTCCAATTGTCCAGGAAATTCGGTTATGAATTCGATCATGAGTACACGGCTTATGAGGTGTGCTCTAGCCAGAGAACACATTGATCAGGTAAACTGACTATGAGTATTTTCGATGATGTAAATAAATGGGAGAAAGAGGAAGGCGCGAATATCTTTTCCTCGATAGTCAACGTGAGCGATCCGGTGATCCTTGATTACGGATGCGGCGCCGGCAATTATTCTTTTGCGGCCGCACATGCATTTAAGCAAAAATGCAAAGTATATGCCGTGGATATCAATAAGCAGTGCCTGGATTACGTAAGCTCCAGAACAAAAGATGAGAAGATCGGATGCATTATTCCGGTTGAGGGAAGAGAAGATTACCGTCATGATTTTGAGGACGGATTCTTTGATATGGTTATCTATGCGGATATGTTTCACGGGGAAGAGAAAACATATAACGGACTTCACCGTTTTGTGATGATAGAGGAAGCGAAAAGAACGCTTAAAGACGGCGGTGTTCTTGCAGTTCTTCCTTTCCATTTGTCGAATTTCAGAGATAAGGATAAAAAGAAGTGCAAGTACACTTATAAGAAACTAATAGATGAGATAACCGGATACGGTTTTAAATACATCGAGAAGGATCTTCAGGGAATACATTTCGAGAAAGTATACAGCCCTTATTACCAGAATAAGGGCGGCATAACTTTCGATGGTCTTGAGCGTGGCAAGCTATTGGTGTTTGAGAAATAAGACCTGTTATCTGTCAGTTCTGGTTCGGCAGAGTTGAAAAAGCGGCTGCACAGATCACCAGGAACCAGAAGACGAAATAGACCGTATAAAAGATGGTCATTCCTATGCCTCCATACATCGCACCTTTGCAAAGTGCGGCGCTTGTCTTGATCTTCGGAGTATGCATTCCGCCGGAAGCAACGTAATCAACGATTGCTTTGTGATTGCGTGAACCTATGCATATAGCGATTATGCTTGCGATAGGAAATCCTGCGCAGATAATTCCTGTAATTGCACTCTTCATAAAGGCTGAAGCCTTCATCTCGTACTGTGGATCGATATTAATTCTGTTTTCCATATATTCTCCTGGTTGCTTTAGTGTCTTTTTATTTGGTAATTAACTTGGTGTCACGGTCAAAGCTTATCATGAGAAGATTATTTTCCCTGTATGCCATGCTGCCTGTTGTCCAGTCTTTTGCTTCGATCCTGCCTGTCAGATCGAGTAATTTGGGACAGTTCCTGATATCTATTTCTGTGAGCTCGTTGTCTTCGCACTCTAATACTGCAAGCTCCGTGAAAGTACTGAGATCCAATTTGCTCAGACTGTTCGAAAAACACTTGAACTTCTCTATACTTTCGCAACCGGAAATATTCAGCTCAGACAGGGCGTTGGATGAACAGCCAAGGTTCTTAAGTTTGGGACAGCCGCTTATGCTCATGCTGTTCAGTTTTTCATTTGAAATGCATTTAAGATCAGTCAGTTCCGGAAGATCGCTAAGGTCCAATTCCGTCAGCAGATCATTATTCTCGATAGAAACCATTTTCAGTCCTTTATAGCTGTTAAGATCTATGCCGTTCAACTGCGATCCTGTGCATGAAAAATACTTAAGAGGAGCGTCCTCCGGGAGTATCAGTTCTTCAAGGTTTCTGCACTTGATCTTGATCTCCTGAAGATTAGCGTTACCGCTGAGATCGATACAGTTCGACGACCATGTTCCATCGATGCAGATCGCACGGAGATTAGTAAAATGTCTGAAGTCATATTTCATTTTCTTCGCATCTCTGATAGTTATAATCTCAAGGTTTGTAAATACTTCTAATCCCGTATAATCCTGCGCTCCGTCGATTACGATCTTAGTAGCGCTCTCTATTTCCGATTTGCTTAGTTTTGTATCGTGATCAGTATCCTTTCCTCTGGCAGCTTTATATAAAATTTCATCAGGGAAGGTCTTATGATCGACGTTTACATACTCCTCCTTGTCCGTGCATGCGGACAACATCAGCAAAAGTGCCGCCAATATTATTCCTATCCCTATGCGTTTCATATCGTCACCTGTCTATATATTTATAGAGCCGTGCCGGTTTCCCCTTTGATATTAGTGTCTTGTTGAGGTCGATTACTTTGCCTGTTGCGACATAATCTCTTAAGAATGATTTGCGGAAATTCGGAAGATCCAAAGACTTGTTCTTTATTGTCTCGTGGATCCTTTTCAACTCTGAGATGGTGAATTCGTTCTTGTCTTTTAAGAGGTTAAAGGCATCATCTTCGTACTCTATCCTATTCCTTAATCTGGTGATGGCCATCTTTATGATCTCGGCGTGGTCAAACGCGAGATCACTCTCGGTAATTACCTTATTCCCATTTGTGAAGATGATGCCGTTAACGTCATACTTGATCGTAAATAGTTTAGCCTCTTTGGCGTCATCACCGGCTTTTATGTTAAGTTTGTGCTTCGGAACAAGTGCGGTATAAGCTACTGACAATACAGTGGTTCTGGGATCTCTTCCCGGATCGCCGAAAGTATAGAGCTGCTTGAGATAAACATTATCAATGTTTGTCTCAGTCTTAAGTTCTCTTGCAGCAGCTTCGTCTATTGACTCTTTGCCTGCCTCAAGAAAGCCGCCCGGGATCGCCCAGCAATCCTTGTAAGGGAAACCGCCGCGCTTGATCAGAAGAATGTTGAGTTCATCGGAAGAATCCAATGTAAAGATAACGATATCCGCTGTCACAGAAGGGCGCTCGAACTTGGTAACGTCATACTGTTCCAGGAATTCCTTCTCTTCCTTTGAGATGTAGGGCTTCTTTTTCATGTCTTCCTCCGTTATGGTCATTTGTACCATTTATAGTATGGTACGAATTACTGCTTGTGTCAAGAGCCTGTTTTGTATTTTTTATTTGCGCCGGTGTTCTTTGTGACGCGAAAAGCATCTGTCGTATAAACGTGCTATCTGATAATATGGATTTAGATTGCAGGCAATCGAGGGGAATAAATTAATAGGAGGCGCAAAGAACGTATGAATACCAGAAAACTATTTTTGATCTTGTCGGCGGTTCTTTCAGGTATATCCACTTTGATCCCGTTCTATTTCGTAAGCTGTGACGGAATCTCAAACGGTGTCGAAGTGTCGGGCGAGAGTGCTATATCACTTATCAAGACTTTCAGCGGCATTGCGATCCTCATTACGGCGGCCGCGATCATTGTCTCCGTCTTATTCATAAAGCAGAAGCCTGGTTACATTATAGCGTCGCTTTTAAACGTAGCGTGCTCAGTCTGGGGATTGCTCTTTATGCTGAACACTCCCGTTGATATGAACACTCCGCTGGAAACACTGCAGAAACTTGACCCGTCTTTTTCATCAATGGAGGCTTTAGGAATAACTGAGGCTTCAACCGGTCCGGGTATGTACTTTGTAATAGCGGCGATGATATGTGTGCTCGTAACAATGCTTTTGCTGTTTGTATACAAGGAAGAAGAATAAAAAGGGATTAATCAGATATCAGAAAAATGAACGACAATAAATCAGCATACAATTCCGGTATATACGATAAGAACATCGTCTCAACGCTGCCGTATTACCTTGAATACCATAACCAGATAATAGATCTTGTAAAAGCCATAGGAATTAAGGATATCGAATGGCTTGATACAGGATGCGGAACGGGCACTCTTGCATGCAGGGTCTTCGAGAGCAGGGATGATGTCAGATTCACTTTATGCGACCCGTCTGAACAGATGCTTGAGATTGCCAAAAACAAGCTTGCCGGACGTGATATCAGGACGTTTACCGTTCCGTCGCAGATGATGACTTTTGATTCAGAGTTTGATGTTGTTACTGCTGTTCAGAGCCATCACTATCTTAAGCCTGATGAACGCAGGCAAGCTGTAGCAAATTGTTTTCGCGCGCTGAAGGACAAAGGCGTATTCGTTACTTTCGAAAATATCAGGATGACGACGGAAACAAGTGATAAAGTCGCGCTGAAGAGATGGGAGAATTTCCTGTCGGATAATCTTAAGGATCCTGACATCGTAAAGATGCATATAAACAGAAGAGGTGTCGAGGTATTCCCGATCACGATTGAAGAGCATATAAAATTGCTGCGCGAAGCAGGTTTCAAGTCAGTTGACGTATTGTGGACTTCCTATCTGCAGGCAGGCTTTTGGGCAATGAAAGAGTAATAAAAATATAAACAGAGAGGAGAAACGGAATGGGATTGTTTGACGCATTTAAGAAGAAAAAGGCTGTAAGCTTTGAGGAGATCGATTCGGTTGCCAAGGCTCAGGAAGAGTGCAGAAAAGGTAATCTTGAGAGGATGTATATCATGTCGCCGGTATTCGGAGGCACTGATGATCCCCGCAACATCTTATATGTGCCGGTTGGCATAAACAGGATCAAGGAAGGATATGACGACATCCTTGTTGATCTTGTTAAGCAGGGTAAGGCTAAATCATTTAACTGCAAGCCTGAATATAAAGGCAGGAGTGTAGTGCCGAGCAAGATCACTATTGTTTCCGGTAAGGACGGTGTGGAGGTCTTCAATCAGACGATCGAAGTTTGGTAATTGGAGGATTATTTTCATGGCTGATAACGATAATAACGAACAGAAAGTATTTAACCAGGATCTTGAACAGAAACCCGTTCCTGCAGGTGCGGTCTTCATTATCCATCTGCTTATGGAAGAACCCTGTGAGATGCCTGACAAGGACTTTATGGTAAGCGTCTTGAACAAGCATCTGGGCGATGTTGACTGCTTCTCCTGTGACGATACGAGTGCAGGCTTCATGGCAAAGAGATACAACGTTCATTACGAGGAAGAGAATAAGAATATGCCTCCCATGCTGATGCTTACAAAGGCATGCGAGATCGAGAAGCCCGTAATGAATGAGATGGATATATCCCAGACATGGAACTGCCCTGAAGCTGAAGAGATCCTCGCTTCGTGCAAGTATCAGGTATTCGCGAATGATATGATGGCTGCAGGCCTCCATTATCTTGAGCGCGCCGAGATGCTCACAGATTATGTTGATGCTCTTTTGGAGATCTATCCGACATGCAAGGCTGTTGTTTTCGAGACCTCGAAAAAGATGTACACCAGAGACGAGCTGGTCAACTGCAATGTCGCAAAGGAAGACAAATTCATTTACTATGCGGTAAATGTCAGATTCTTTAATATCCAGGGCACTGATGACATGATCGTCGATACGGTCGGAATGGGCACATTGTTCATGCCTGATCTGCAGTATCATTTCCACGGAATGGATCCCAACTGGGTTGTAAATCACGCATATAACGTTCTGTCTTACATGTTCGCACGTGAGAATCCGATAAAGAGCGGTGATCATATTGATGGTGTAAAAGACGGCAGGATGTGCAGGGATGTCCAGTGGAACGTCAGATACGAGGGTGCCCTGATCCAGCCTTTGCGTGAAGTCATTGATTTCAACATGAATGAGTTCGCGTCAGGAACCAGACAATAACATATCAGGATTAAAAAATGACGAATAAAGATGTTCTTAAGACAGCTTTGGAACAGTCGGCAGAAGACATCGGATGCACGGCTGAAGATCTGCTTTCAAATGAGAATAAGATCGTACCCTTAAAGCTTGGAACAAACGCTAAGAAATACTATAAACTTCCCATCGGCTGCAACTTTATCTCATATGGAAATAATGTTGTTGCAGCCTGTACGGAAGAGACCTTTGAGATAGTGAAGGAATATATCTCGAAGTTTGAGTTCTACCACTGTTTTGAGACACCTAACATAAGGTGGCTTAACGAACGGATAGAACCGTTGGGCCTTACGGTGTGCTTCATGGCCGAATACTATCTGCCTGACCTCAACATGCTGACTGAACGCCCTTGCGAATATGAGCTCCGCATTTTGGAGAAGGGCCAGTTCGACGACTTATATTGTGACGAATGGCCTAATGCACTTTGTGCTGACAGGAAGCACCTGGATGTGCTTGCAGTCGGCGCGTATGATGGCGGAAAGCTGATAGGTCTTGCAGGATGCTCTGCTGATGCTGAGGAGATGTGGCAGATAGGCGTGGACGTATTGCCTCAATACAGGCGCAAAGGAATTGCATCAGCGCTGACTTCCAAGCTTGCTCTGGAGATTGTAAAGCGCGGAAAGGTGCCGTTCTACTGCACAGCATGGTCTAACGTAAGATCGGTAAGGAACGCAGTTAAGAGCGGTCTTATACCTGCCTGGGCCGAGATGACGGTAAAACCGTTGTCAATAGTGGAAAAAATGAATTCATGATACCGGCTGTTGCCATATATTTGACCTGAATCGGCCCTTATAAATGATATAATGTCTTCGGCTGCGGAAAGAATGTCAGCAGCCGGAGGGAAGTCATGTCTTTGAGAGAATTGACCACAGAGGAACTTAAGAGAACCGAGCTCGATATTTTAAGGGCCATAAGGGACTTTTGCGATGCAAAGGGTCTCAAGTATTTCCTTTGCGGAGGATCTTTGCTCGGAGCCGTAAGGCACAAGGGCTTTATCCCGTGGGATGATGACATCGATATCGGCTTGCTTAGGGATGATTATGAGACTTTTCTTAAGGAGTTCCCTTCTGACGGCAGATACAGGCTCATAACATATAAGAATAACAAAGAATATAGAAATCCTTATGCGAAGGTCGTGGATACGGCTACCGTTCTGAAAGAACAGCTCATAAGAAATACTGAAGGCATGGGAGTATTTGTGGATGTCTTTCCCTTCGAGGCATTGGGAGATACGATGGAGTGCGCGAAAAAAATCCTCCGCAAGGTCCATCATAACGACCACTTCGGCAATTACTGCCAGTTCTTCTTTTATTCTCCGAAGAGTCCTAAGAAGATTGCCAAGAACATCAAGATGGTCTACTCCAAAATGACGAGAAAGATGTATTTCGATGGGATCGGACGTCTGTGCGGCAAGTATTCATTTGAGGATTCCAAGCTTGCAGGATGCGTCATGGGTCAGTACAGGGAGCGTGAGATCCTTCCCAAAGAGGCTTTTGCAGATGTTATTGATATTGAATTTGAAGGTGATACGTTCAGCGCTCCGGTAGGCTGGGAAGCTTACCTCAAGAGCCTTTATCACGACTACATGCAGCTTCCGCCTGAGGAGAAGAGGGTGACTCACCACTCGTTCAAGGCGTATTGGAAAGAATAGTAGAACGGGCGTTTTTGTAAAATGCCCGTTTTGTTATATAATATTATTTTAAAAATTATAAAGTAAAGGAAGATAAGCTGTGTCTGAATTTAACGGTGCAACATTGATGATCACGGGTGGAACGGGTTCCTTCGGTTCCACGGTTTTAAAGCATTTCCTGGAGACTGATATCGGTCAGATCCGTATCTTCTCAAGAGACGAGAAGAAGCAGGATGACATGAGGCATGAACTGCAGGCTAAGCATCCTGACTATGCAGGAAAGGTAAAGTTCTATATCGGCGACGTAAGAGACCCGAGATCCGTTGCGGATGCAATGCCCGGTGTCGATTACATTTTCCACGCTGCAGCATTGAAGCAGGTCCCTTCCTGCGAATTCTTCCCCATGCAGGCCGTAAAGACAAACGTAGAGGGTACAGACAACGTCCTTCACGCTGCGATCGATGCAGGCGTTAAGAGGATCGTCTGCCTTTCAACAGATAAGGCTGCTTACCCGATCAATGCAATGGGTATCTCAAAGGCCATGATGGAGCACGTTATCTATGCCAATGCCCGTGTTGCTGCTGAGCGCGGCGGTACGGTCATCTGCTGCACACGTTACGGCAACGTTATGTGCTCAAGAGGTTCCGTAATCCCTCTCTTCATCGACCAGATCAAGAGCGGCAATCCTATCACGATCACAAATCCCGAGATGACACGTTTCCTCATGAACCTTGATGAGGCTGTAGATCTCGTAAGATTCGCATTCAATAACGCTAACCCCGGAGATCTCTTCATCCAGAAGGCTGATGCCTCCACGATCGGTGATCTCGCAAAGGGCGTTCAGCAGCTCTTCGGCGATACAGGCACGAATGTCATCGGTACACGTCACGGCGAGAAGCTCTATGAGACTCTCATGACACGTGAAGAGAGACTCAGATCCGAAGACATGGGCAAGTACTTCCGTGTTGCTGCCGACAACAGAGACCTTAACTACGACAAGTTCTTTGTACAGGGCAAGGTCGAGACACAGGCAGAAGAGAGCTACACATCCCACAACACGATAAGACTTGATGTCGATGGTGTAGTAAAGAAGATCTTAACAACAGATTATGTTCAAGAGGAACTGAACGGAATCAGCCACGTTTGATCGCAGGGGAAGTGTATGAGAGATAAGCTTCTGTTAGTCGGTGCCGGCGGTTTTGGACGAGTCGTATTGGAACATGCAATTCAGGAATACGATTGCGCCTTCATCGATGACGGACCGGAGATCGGAACTCTCGTAAACGGCGTTCCCGTTATCGGCAGGACAACAGAACTTGAGAAGTTCATTTCAGAATATAAGCTTTTGCTTGTTGCTATCGGCAACAACAAACTCCGCGAGAAGATCTATAAGGATGCAGAGAGCATAGGATATGATTTCCCGAACCTGATCGATCCTTCAGCATACATAAGTCCTTTTGCGGAGATTGGAAAAGGATGCGTGATCTTAAATAATGCGGTTGTCCAGAACAATGCGAAGATAGGCAACGGCTGCATATTGAATTCAGGCGTTGAAGCGCATCACGATTCCGTAATTGAAGATTTCTGCCTTATCTATGCCAATTCAGTGGTAAGGGCATTAACGCATGTAGGCAAGCGCGTAAGGATAGGTTCCACGGTATCAATATCGACAGGCGCTATGGTTGAAGATGACGCAGACATAGAAGACGGTTCGGCGGTAAAGAAAGATAGATAAAGATCTATATAACGGATTGGAGAAGTTTTATGGGTAATGCAAGCTGGAAAAATAACGGAAAGATCAAGCTGATGATCATCGTGGGCACACGCCCGGAGATCATCCGTCTGGCAGCTGTTATCAAGAAGTGCAGAAAGTATTTCGATACTCTTCTTGTTCATACGGGCCAGAATTACGACTACAACTTAAACGGTGTATTTTTCAAGGACTTGGAGCTTGAAGATCCCGAGCTCTATCTCGATGCAGTAGGAAATGACTTAGGCGAGACAATGGGCAACATCATCGCCGCAAGCTATAAGGCTATGGCCGATCTTAAGCCGGATGCAGTACTCGTTCTGGGCGATACGAATTCCTGCTTATCCGTTATCGGTGCAAAGAGACTTCATATCCCGATCTTCCACATGGAAGCAGGAAACAGATGTAAGGATGAATGCCTCCCTGAGGAGACAAACCGCCGTATCGTAGACATCATTTCCGACGTTAACCTCGCATACAGCGAGCACGCAAGAAGATATCTTGCTGACTGCGGACTTCCTAAGGAGAGAACATACGTAACCGGTTCTCCGATGGCTGAAGTCCTCCGCATGAACTTGGATAAGATCAAGGCATCTGACGTACATGCCAAGCTCGGTCTTGAGAAGGGCAAGTACATTCTCCTTTCAGCTCACAGAGAAGAGAATATCGATACCGAGAAGAACTTCTTGTCACTCTTTACCGCAATCAATAAGATGGCTGAGAAGTACGATATGCCTATCCTCTATTCATGCCATCCCCGTTCAAGAAAGAGACTTGAGGCTTCAGGCTTTGAACTTGATAAGAGAGTGATTCAGCACGAGCCTTTGGGATTCCACGATTATAACTGCCTGCAGATGAACGCTTTCGCAGTAGTATCAGACAGCGGAACGTTACCTGAGGAGAGCAGCTTCTTCACATCCGTTGGTAACCCGTTCCCTGCAGTATGCATCAGAACCTCCACAGAGCGTCCTGAGGCGCTCGACAAGGGCTGCTTCATACTTTCAGGAATCGACACCACAGGACTTCTCCAGGCTGTTGATACGGCCGTAGAGATGGTTGCAAACGGTGACAACGGAATCCCGGTACCCGATTACACAGATGAGAACGTATCCGACAAGGTGGTTAAGATCATCCAGTCTTATGTCGGCGTAGTTAATAAGATGGTCTGGAGGAAGGATTCATGAAGATCCTCGTAACAGGCGCAAAGGGCATGGTCGGAACTGCTCTTGTCAACAACCTTAAGAACATCAGGGACGGCAAGAACAAGACAAGGCCTGCTATTCAGATAGATGAGATCTATGAATACGATATAGATTCAACCCCTGCAGATCTCGATAATTACTGCAGAGACTGTGACTTTGTATTTAACCTTGCAGGTGTAAACCGTCCTAAGGATCCCGAAGAATTCATGAAGGGCAACTTCGGTTTTGCAAGTGAGCTTTTGGACTGCCTTAAAGCACACAATAACAAAGCAACCATAATGCTGAGTTCTTCAATTCAGGCAACACTTTCCGGACGCTTTGGCGATTCTGAATACGGCCGCAGCAAGAAGGCTGGCGAGGACCTTTTCTTCTTCTACGGTGAAGAGACCGGCGCAAAGGTCGCAGTATACCGTTTCCCTAATCTCATGGGTCATTCAAGACCCAAGTACAATTCCGCGGTATCCACATTCTGCTGGGCCGTTGCAAATGATGAGGAATTCACGGTTAACGACCGTTCAACAGAACTTGAACTCCTTTATATCGACGACCTTGTAGAAGGCATGTTCGATCTTTTGGAAGGCAAGGAACAGCACTGCGAATTTGACGGTGTTGAGACCGTTGCCAAAGAAGACGGCAGATTCTGCTTTGTTCCCGTAACACACAAGGTTACTCTTGGCGAGATCGTTGATCTCTTAGAGCAGTTTAAGAACCAGCCCAAGACACTCATGATGCCCAAGATGCCTGACGGATCTTTTGCCAAGAAACTCTACAGCCTTTATCTTTCTTATCTTCCCGCAGACAAGTTCAAGTATGCTCTGAAGATGAATGTCGATGACAGGGGTTCATTTACCGAACTCGTTCATACAGAAGACTGCGGCCAGGTATCGATCAACATAAGCAAGCCCGGCATTACAAAGGGCCAGCACTGGCATAATTCAAAGTGGGAACTCTTCATCGTTGTTAAGGGACACGCTTTGATCCAGGAGAGAAATATCAATACCGGTGAGACGGTCGAGTTCGACGTGTCCGGAGATAAGATCGAAGCGGTTCACATGATACCCGGCTGGACACACAACATAATCAATCTGTCTGATACTGAAGACCTCGTAACGGTAATGACCTGCAACGAGATCTTTAATCCTGACAGACCTGATACATTTTTCGAAAAGGTGTAAAGGGAAGATACGGGATATATGGAAGACAGGCAGATAAAAGTTCTCATGATGGTTCCGAATCTCCGCGTTTCAAGCGGCGTTACGAACTTCGTGATGAATTATTTCCGCAATGTCGATCACAAGAAGGTGAAGATCGATATCGTTACCCTGTCTTATGTCGAATCACCATACATAGATGAAGTTAGATCTAACGGTTCGGAGGTCTTTTTCTTAGGACCTTTGCTCGAACATCCGGTAAAGCATATCAAGCTTGCCAAGAAGGTCATCGCCGAACACGATTACGATATCATTCATGACAATATCATCTTAAAGTCCCTGCCGATAATGAAGTATGCGAAGAAAAAAGTTCCCGTAAGGATCCTTCATTCACATGCGATAAACTTAGGCGAGACAGGCATCAAGGAGAAGATCAACAGGCTCCTTCTGCCGCTTCTGTTAAAGAAGGCAACGCATTTTACGGCATGTTCTTCCGTAGCCGGTAAAGCGATGTTCGGCGATAAGGAATTTACCGTCATTCCGAACATCATAGACACTGATGATTATATTTTCGATGAGGATACGCGCGCAAAGGTCCGTGCCGATGAGAACGTAAGCAAAAAATACGTTGTCGGTACTGTCGGAAGAGTTGCCGAGGCAAAGAATCCGGTCTTTGCGGTAAACGTAATGGAAGAGGTCCTCAAGAGAAGACCTGACATCGAATACTGGTGGATCGGAAGCGGTCCTTTGGAAGGACAGCTTAAGAGCTGCATTGAGGAAAAGGGGCTTACGGACAGGATCCGCACGCTTGGCAGCAGAGACGATCTAAGATCCCTTTACCAGGGAATGGATGTATTCTTCCTGCCCAGCAAAGGCGAAGGATTCGGTCTTGCATGCATTGAGGCGGAAGCATCAGGACTCCCGTGTGTGATCTCATCCAATTTCCCGCCTGAAGTGAACATAACGGGAGACGTGACTTTCCTGCAGCTTGACGATGACATTGATACATGGGCGACAGCTGTCATCAATGCAATCGATAAGCAGACAGACCGCGGAAACGCGAACAGGATATTAAGAGACAGCCCTTATTCAAAGGCAGGTTCAGGCAACAGTCTGACGGACTTTTATGAGCGTTTGCTGTCCGAGGGGGAGAAGAAGTAAATGGCCTACAATATTGTTTTGATCGCCGGAAGTTATTATCCTAACTTTTCTGCGACAGGAAACTGCATATATCAGATCGCAAAGTGCTTTGTAGACAAGGGACACAATGTTTACATGCTCAGCGAGAGCCCCGACGGCAATGAGAGCTTTGTTGAGTACGAAGGACAGAAGATATACCGTGCGACCAGCAAGAGACTCAAGGATCTCCAGATGAGACGCGAACTGAACGAGCATTCTTTATACGGCAAGGGAAGGATCATCTTAAACAAGATCTACTGGGCATTGGTAAAGCTCTTTACGAGAAGCGGAATGGAAGAGGGCCTAGTGAAAGGCTTTTACAAAAGGCTTGAAGACCTTCGCGCAAGCGGACTTAAGATAGACTGCGTAGTTCCGTGCTGCATGCCTGTTGAAGGCGTAAAGGCCGGTTATCTGTTCTGCAGCAAATATAACATCCCGCTGTTCCCGCTCCTTTACGACAGATACAGTGATAACAGGGATTTCTTCCGCTTCACATGGACCCACAAGCTTAAGAGAAGATATGCGGAGAACTATGAGAAGAAGATGTTCGACTGTTCTTCGATGATCTATTACATCGATAACTGGAAGCCTTATTTCGAGAAATATAAGAGAGACAACACTTTAAGAGTAGAGCATCCGCTGGTCGTAAAAAGACCTGCTGTCGAGCCTCTTGCATTAAGAGAACCCACGAAGATAAATGCGATCTACCAGGGTGAGATCAACCATCAGATGAGACCGCCGCAGGCAATGCTCACGGCTTTTTCGAAGATAGGTGAGACAGATCATGACGTAAGCCTTCATATCTTCGCAAGAGGCAACGGAGTCGAGGACGTCGAGAAGGCTCAGGCGGCTGATCCGAAGGCTATTAAGTTCTACGGCAAAGTCGGCAAGACGGAAGCAGACAGATATTATGCTTCCGCAAATATCCAGATAATCCTCGCAAACAGAGACAAAGAGATCGTATCGAGCAAGATCTTCGAGAGTGTTGCATCAGGCTACCCGATAGTGTATTTCTATTTCTCCGAGGAAGAGCTGTCATACGGGCTTCTCAAGAAGTATCCGCTGGTGCTTTTCGTGCGCCAGGACAAGGCAGAGGAAGAGGCTGATAAGATCCGCGAATGGATGTATGCCAACTGCGAAAGCCGAGTTGATTTTGACATCGTCAGCAAAGCGTATGACGATGCTACGCCCGATATGGTCGTAGATACTTCGATAGATATCCTGAACAAGGGCGGGAGGAACTGACAGGATGAGAGAAATAGATATTCCTGAAGCAAAAAAGATGATGCTAGACATACTGAAGACCGTTGCGAAATTCTGTGACGATAATAACCTTCGTTACTTTATCTTCTACGGTACATATCTCGGCGCGTTAAGGCATAAGGGCTATATCCCGTGGGACGATGACATCGACATCGCAATGCCGAGGCCCGACTATGAGAAGTTTCTCGAAATATTTAAAGGGGAAAACCTCTCTGTCTGGACATGGCGCAAGGACAACAAATATCTTCTTCCGTTTGCTAAAGTCTACGATACGAGGACTGAAGTTCACGAGAATGCAGACTTCGGTGAGACGTTCGGCGTTAACATCGACATATTCCCTTTGGACGGACTTCCTGCAAAGCAGAGTCAGATCAAGAGAAGAGTCGAATACATGCGTTTTTGCTGGGGCATGCAGGTAGCAGCTACTATTGTGGATTATTCGAAAAGATCGAAGAAAAAGAGAATGCAGTTAGGCCTCATGAAGGCTTTCTATAAAGTATTTCCCGTTAAGCACTATCTTACGGGAAGGACAGAGAAGCATGCGAAGAAATATGATTTCGACACATCAGAATATGTTGCATGCCTTGTATGGGGCGACGGAATGAAGGAAGTGTTCCACAGGGAGTCACTCTTCCCTCCGAGAATGGTTCAGTTCGAGGATGCCGAGTTCAAGGCGCCTGCGACCGATGAATGCTTAAGGGTACTGTTCGGCGATTACATGCAGCTCCCGCCTGAAGATCAGCGCCGCTGCCACGCGCCGAAGATCAACTGGAAAGAATGAACTTAAGGATTTGAGTTAAGGAAAAGCGCGAAAATGAGAATCTTAGAGATCAACACAGTCAATTTCGGAAGCACGGGTCACATCATGCTCCGGATCGCAGATCTTGCAAGATCGGAAGGCCACGAGGCCGTCTGCTGTTTTTACGCGCGCAGGAATAAGCCCGCTGATGCCAATACCATCTATATTGGAAACAAGATAACTCATAATCTCCATAAGAAGTTCAGCAAATATACAGGCTACAACGGATGCCTGTCGATTATTTCAACATGGAACTTCCTGCGCAAGGTAAAGAAGTTCGGTCCTGATATCATCCATCTGCATAATCTTCACGACCGCTTCATAAATGTCCCGATGCTCTTTAAGTTCATCAAGAAGAACAACATAAAGGTCGTCTGGACGCTTCACGATTGCTGGTCATTTACGGGAAAATGCGTTTACTTTACACTTGCGGGGTGTGACAAGTGGAGGACGGGGTGTTGCGACTGCCCTCAGATACATGCTTATCCGGCATCAAATGTTGACCGTACAAAGAAGATGTGGGAACTGAAGAAAAAGTGGTTTACGGGCGTCAAAGACATGACGATCGTCACTCCATCTGTCTGGCTCTCTGATCTCGTTAAGGAATCCTACCTTAAGGATTATCCCGTTAAGGTAATCAACAACGGAATAGATCTTGGCGTTTTTAAGCCCACAGAGAGCGATTTCCGCGCGAAGCATGATCTGGACGGTAAATTTATCATATTAGGTCTTGCGTCGGTCTGGGAGAAGCGCAAGGGTATAGATGTTTTTATCGAACTTGCAAAGCGTTTGGACGACAGGTTTAAGATCGTTCTTGTAGGCACCAATGACGAAGATGACAAGATCCTGCCGGATAACATCATCTCCATTCACAGGACTTCGAACCAAAAGGAACTGGCAGAGATCTATAGCAGCGCTGACCTGTACTTCAATCCTACGAGGGAAGAGAACTATCCGACGGTTAACATGGAATCTATCGCCTGCGGAACGCCGGTTATGACGTTTAAGACAGGCGGAAGCCCTGAGATCATTGACGATAAGACGGGCGTTGTCGTCGAAGACAATATCGATGATATCGAACAAAAGATAATAAGCATATATGAGACCGGGCCTTTTAAGCTTTCTGACCTTGAAGAAAGAGCGAAAACCTTTTCAGCAGATGATAAGTTTGCCGAGTATTTATGGCTGTTTGCCGCAAATGGGTAAATCCGTTATGGTAAAATCTGGTTTCACGAAATATACAGAGGCATAGGTAATGACTAGTAAAGTAGCAAGGAACGCATCGTGGATCATAGGCTGTAAATTAGTACAGTCCATACTCGGATTTGTTCTTAACATGCTCACGGCAAGATTTTTGGGCAAGTCATCATTCGGTGATATCACATATGCAATGGCGGTAGTATCATTTGTTGTTCCGCTGATGAGATTGGGATTCGGAAACATTATGGTCCAGGAGATCGTCCAAAATCCCGAGCGTGAGGGAAAAGCCATGGGAACAGGTGTTTTCCTAAATCTCGTATCAGCCTTTGCCTGCATCGCCGGTGTTACCGCATTCGCATATGTAGCTAACCCGGGTGAGACTGAGACAGTGATCATCTGCGCCCTTTACGGAATAAAGCTGATCTTCGAAGCTACTGACCTTATGTCTTATTGGTATCAGGCAAAGCTGATGGCCAAGTATTCATCAGTCATAAGCCTTATAGTCCATTTCGCAGTTTTAGGATACAAGATCTATATCCTCGCAACTTCCAAGAGCGTTTACTGGTTCGCTGTTACTTCAGCACTGGAATATTTACTGTGCTCTGTCGGCATGTATATCATCTACCACTTTAAGAAGACGCAGAAACTTTCCATCTCGCTTAAATTGGGCAAGGAAATGATCAATAAGGGCAAGCATTACATCCTGTCTTCGATGATGGTAATGATATTTGCCGAGACCGATAAGATAATGCTCAAGGGCCTCATCGACAGCTCGGCGACAGCGCTTTATTCGACCGCGACGATCCTTGCCGGCGCTACGGGATTCTTCTTTGCCGCGATCATCGATTCATTCAGACCGTGGATCTTTGAAGTCCAGAAGACTGATGAAGAATTGTTTAAGAAGCGTCTTAAGATGCTTTATTCATTCATCATTTACCTTTCACTTCTGCAGAGTATCGTCATGACGGTATTCGCAAAGCCGATCGTTCTCCTTACCTATGGAGAGCAGTATTACGAGTCGATCGGAGCCCTTCAGATTGTTGTCTGGTACACGACGTTCTCTTATTTAGGCTCAGTACGTAATATCTGGATCCTTGCATATAACAAGCAGAAATATCTGTGGGTCATAAACCTTTTCGGAGCCGGTGCAAATGTCGTCTTAAACGTAACCTTGATCCCATTCCTGGGAATCTACGGAGCAGCTATTGCTTCATTGGTAACACAGATCTTCACCAATGTTATCGTAGGCTACATCCTTAAGCCCATCCGTCCCAACAATGCGATCATGGTAAGCAGCCTTAATCCGAATTGTTGTATTGAAGCGTTAAGCAAACTCTTGAAAAAAGAGCCTAAGACAGAGAAGAAGTGACCGGGTCTGCCGGATGTTGAAAGGTGTTTTAGCGCTATGGATGCCGTATTTGAATCAGAGAACATTATATATGTAAGACCGTCATTTGATCTCGTGCCGGAATATCTTGAGATGGTCAATGACATCGAGAATGTCGCCAGGTTTATAGGCGACAGAAGAGAGCCGTTAAGCGAGAAAGACGAGATCGACTACATCAAGGATAAGATGGATAACGATGCGACGATGTTCTCTATGCTCGAGAAGGATACCAGTGAATTCATCGGAAATATCGAGTTCTTCAACCGCACCTTCGATGCAGCCGAATGGGGTATCGTGATTACGACTAAGATGCAGAATAAAGGTTACGGCAAAGAAGCGCTGATGAGGTCTGTCGAATACGGATTTAATGAACTTGGACTTAACAGGATATTCCTAAGCGTATATGCGGATAATCCGCGCGCTGTTCATGTCTACGAGAAGTGCGGTTTTAAGGAGTTCAAACGTGACGATGTGGACATCTTCATGGAGCTGGTAAAAGATGAGAGAGCTGCTGACTGATGACAAGTTGAATCTTGAAGAGCTCGAAAAGCAAAAGGACATAGCTCTTATAAGCGATGATGTAAGTTCCAGAGAAGAACTTATAGAGTCGCTCATGAAGTATCTGAAGCTTACGAGAAAGCAGAGAAGATATTCCGATTATTACTCCGTAAAGATCTTCGGATGCAACGTTTCCGATATGTTTATCTCATTGGCTTACAGGTTCAAATTCGAATCTCCCATTCCTATGAACGAGACGTTCTTCATATCGGAGCCTGACCTCTACTACAATAAGAAAGCATTCGATGAAGGTGACATTAATCTGTGCTTTGTCATTGGTTATTCGGGCTCCGGCAAATCCGTTCTCACGCGTGAATATGAAGGCTCTGACATTGAGAAGATATCACTTGATGATCTGGTCTGCGTTAAGGATCACTATACTATGGCAGATCTTGAGATGATGAGCGAAATGCTCTATTCCTTCTTCGCAGGGCCCGGTGCAAAATACTATATTTCCATAAAAGAGCGCGACGTTTTTGCCGACAGGAGCGAGGTCTTCGTCGAGTTTATCAAGTATGCGAAGAAATATGCTTCCGCGCATAAAGACAGGAAATTTATCCTCGAAGGAATATGGACATATCTGTTCTTCGACGATCCTTCAAAGTTCGATAAATATGCTGTCTACATGAAGGGAACGTCACTTATCAAATCCAAGCTCAGAAGGATGAAGAGAGAATCGGCAAACACTCCGGTCGAGTCATGGGACCGTTTGCTGGAGTTTGGTATCTACGCGGGCGATACTACTTTCCGCGACAGCAACGTCGATAAGTGGAGACGTCATTTCGAGAAGAAAAAAGAGACTGTCATCAAGCAGGAAGATAACTATTTCACGCTTCTTAAGCAGAACATAATGGCACAGATGAACAGGATCAATGACTGCTTTGTTCATGGTGATGCCGACGGTATCAGGAGCATCAGCAGGAAAGCATCTTCTGACCGCAAGATGGATCTTACAGAGAAGACATTCATCATCGAAGAGTGCAAAAGAGCACTTGCCGATATGGAGTGATCTTTTCCAAAACAGCGAAAACAATAAGCGGCTGTCTCTTAATGAGACAGCCGCTTTTCTTAGTGATCTGTAATGAGGATCAGCCGTATTCGTACCAGAATCCGAATCTGTACTGGCCGTTGTCATATTCGATTATCTGATAATATTTTGTTCCGACGCTTTCCGCGAGAGCTCTTGCTGCAGGGCTTTTCAGATCTCTCGGTGATACACACGGCAGGTTTTTGTCAATCGTATAAAACGTGACGTAGTTACCGTCGAGGTCGGTAGATGAGAAACTGTCACCGCGCTGTACAGCATCTTTTATCGCCTGTCTCCAGTCAGAAGGCATGGCAGCACAAAGCTGGTCGAGGCTGTCATAGGCATAAGATTCTGCGGCTATCCTCTTGGTGTGATAGTTGATTGTTTTCTCGCCATGGATCTCAAAGCAGGATTCGATCTCAGGCTTTAAAGCAACAGCTGCACACTCTTCTTTCCATGAAGTTAATGAAACAGAAGAACCTCCGCCGGAGGCGCCGTAGGACTTACCGGAAGATCCGCCCGAAGAGCCGCCGTAAGATACTGTGTTCGCCTGATCATCGGAATAGCTTACGTCCCATGTCGAGCTCCGGACCATATTGTCTAAACTCAGAAAAGCACAGCCGATAACAAATAGTACTGAAAAAACGATGCATACGATCAATATTGTCTTTGCAACCTTATCCATATCTTTGACCTCCTTAAGACGTTAGATCTTTCTTATGCCTGAAGAATATCATGCGAAATATTGAAAGTCAATGACTTTTTATCGAATAACGATATAAATTTTCCGAGAATCACAAAATCAACGAAGTCGGTCCAAATGGCCCGAGGCCCCTTATTATTTAATTATTAACAGTTAATTCACTTTGAAACATTAAAAGAAATCTATAGAGTGTTAAAATTATTTTATGATGGTTAAGAGAAAAATAATGAGCAACCTGATAAAGATCGCTGTCTCGGCGGTTCTGGTGGTTGCGGTCGTTTTTTCGCAGATCCCGTCAGACATAAGTGCAGATAACAGGTTCGTTGCTGACCCTACAGGCACGTATGAAGGCATGGCAGCTTTCCTTTATGACAACAAGACAGGTCTTCCGACTTCGGAAGCAAACGCTATCGCCGAGACATCAGACGGATTCTTATGGATCGGCAGTTACGGCGGTCTTATCAGATATGACGGATCCACTTTCGAGCGATTCAGATCGACAACAGGTATCGCGAGCGTCGTAAGCCTCTTTGTCGACAGCAGGGAAAACCTCTGGATCGGTACCAATGACAACGGCGCTGCCGTAATGGACAGATACGGCAACATTAAGATGTACGGCAAGCAGGACGGTATCCCTTCGGCGCTGGTCAAATCCTTTGCGGAAGATCCTGACGGCAACATCTATATAGGTACTGCCACAGGCATGGCCATCTGTGATACAGAAGGCAACCTCTCGCGCATCGACGATCCCAGGATAAACGAAGAATATGTAAGACGTTTGCAGACCGGAATAGACGGCATCACATACGCGTTAACGACAAAGAATAATGTATTCACTTTGCAGGGCGGCAAAGTCCTGGATTTCTACGAGACAGGCAAAACACTTGGTGTCGATAATGTGCATGCGCTCTTAACTGACCCTGAGAATCCGGGATATCTGTATCTTGGAGATGACACTAACCATATCTGGTACGGCAACCTCAAGGACGGATTCCCGAAGGATAAGAGGATCAGCGTAGCGCCGATGTCCTATATCAATTCGATCAATATCATAAACGGAAAGCTGTGGGTATGTACCAACGACGGTATCTGCGTATTCATAAACGGAAAACTGAAGAAGCTTGAAAGTGTCCCCATGACCAAGAACATAGAATCCGTTACTTCTGATTATCAGGGCAATCTGTGGTTCGCATCTTCCAAGCAGGGCGTAATGAAGCTGGTTCCTAATCAGTTCACCGATGTTTTCGATCAATATGAACTTGAAGAAGCTGTTGTTAACTCCACATGCTTTTACCAAGGAATGCTCTTCGTCGGAACGGATTCCGGCTTTATGGCTTTGAATAACGAAGGACTTATCGAGAGGATCAACATCAACAGTGCAGAGAGTGCTTCAGGCGATCATCTGGGTGATCTGAACCTCGTTACGATGCTTAAGGATTCGAGGACCAGATCGATAATAAAAGACAGTAAGGACAGGATCTGGATCTCCACATTTGATGAGAAATACGGCCTTGTCAGATATGACCCTGAAAGCGGGAATGTCATATGCTTCAGAGAAGCTGACGGCATGCCTTCGAAAAGGATCAGAGCCGTATACGAATGCAGTGACGGTTCTTATCTTGCTGCATGCACCGGCGGCGTTGCCGTTATAAGAGATGACAGGATAGAGAAGATATACGGCAGTGAATCGGGCATAAATAATACCGAGATACTGACTGTCGCAGAAGGCCCGGCAGGTGATATTCTAGCCGGTACCGACGGCGGCGGAATCTATGTGATAAACAGTTCCGGAGTAAAGCACATCACTACTGATGACGGCCTTATGTCAGATGTCATAATGAGGATCAAGAAGGCTAAATCTTCTGATAATTACTGGCTGGTAACCAGCAATTCGATCGCGTACATGACGCCTGAATATGAAGTTCATACCATCAAGAATTTCCCGTTCTCAAACAACTTCGATATATATGAGAATTCGCAGGGTGAGGCATGGATCCTGAGCGGTAACGGAATCTATGTCGTAAAGGCAGAAGAGCTGTTAAGAAATGAAGATATCAATCCCGTTTTCTACGGTATCGATAACGGTATTCCGAATATCGCTAATTCGAATTCCTACAGCTATGTAACCGATTCCGGAGTGCTCTATATCGCAGGTACCACAGGCGTTACGAAGGTAAATATCGAGAAGCAGTTCGAGCGTGTCACCAACATCAAGATGAGTGTTCCTTATGTCGATGCTGACGGTGTAAAGATCTATCCTGAAAACGGCGTGATCACTGTTCCTAAGGGCACGAAGAAGATCACTGTATATCCTTATATCTGCTCATACACTCTCATGAATCCGAAGGTCGAATACTACCTCATGGGTTTTGATTCGAGCAAGTCGTCCACTACCAAGAGTGACCTTAAGCCGATCGACTATACGAACCTTAAGGGTGGCAACTATACCTTCAGGATGACGATATCTGATTCAATGGGCAAAGAGAGCAATGAGTACAGGATCGAGATAGTCAAGGCAAGAGGTTTCAGTGAGTATCTGTGGTTCTGGCTGATATTGATACTGGCGGTCTATTTCCTTCTTGCTATCCTCGTTCACTTATATGTTAAGAGAAAGACCGATGCGCTCGTAAAGAAACAGGAAGAGAACAAGACCCTCATCAGAGAGATCGTTGAAGCATTCGCAAAGATGATCGATATGAAGGACAAATATACGAATGGTCACTCCACGAGAGTTGCCGAGTATACAGCGCTTCTTGCGCGCGAATTGGGATATAACGAAGAGACTGTAGAGAAGTATTACAACATCGCACTTCTCCACGATATCGGCAAGATCGGTATTCCTTCCGAAGTTCTTAATAAGCAGGGAAAACTGACTGTCGATGAGTATCACAAGATCCAGTCGCATACCACGCTCGGATATAACGTATTGAAGGATATCAGTATCATGCCGGAACTCTCCGTCGGTGCGGAATCACATCACGAGAGACCTGACGGAAAGGGTTATCCGCAGGGACTTAAGGGTGATGAGATACCACGAGTTGCGCAAATAATCGGTGTTGCCGATGCATTCGACGCGATGTATTCAAAACGTCCTTACAGGGAAAGAATGAATTTCGAGAAGGTTGTATCGATCATCGCTAATGCGAGAGGAACGCAGCTTGCCGAAGATGTTGTCGATGCATTCTTAAGGGTCGTGGAGCAGGGTGGATTCAGAGATCCTGATGACCATGGCGGCGGAGCGATGGAAGATATCGATAACATCCATAAGAAACTTGCAAAGGATGCTGAACAGAAGAAAGATGATGAAGGGCAGTCGTAAGACTGCCTTTTCTTTTTATATTCCGAAACCGCATTATTGCTATGCCGAGAAAGTATGCCGTTGTATCTTCTTTTGCATTTATACTGAATAAAAGGAGAATACCATGGCAGCATTTGACAGGGTCTTAAGCGGCATCCCGGAGATGGATACTGCATTCGATAATATCAGGCTTGGCGATAACGTCGTCTGGCGTGTGTCTGATCTGTCCCAATTCAAACTGTTCATGGAGCCTTATGTCGAGCAGGCGATTAAGGATAAGAGAAATATCATCTATTTCAGGTTCGCAAGTCATGAACCGCTCGTCGAAGACAGGCCTGAGATAAAGACTGTCACGATCCCCTTGTCTCACAGATTCGAGACTTTCACTGTCGATATCCATAACGTTATAGAGAAGGAAGGTTTTGATGCTTTCTATGTTTTCGACTGCTTGTCGGAACTTCAGACCGCGTGGGCAACAGACCTCATGATGGGCAACTTTTTCAAGGTCACATGCCCGTTCCTTTTTATCCTCGATACGGTTGCTTTCTTCCCGATTATAAGAGGCAAACACTCGGTTGATGCGATCAATAAGATACTTAATACAACACAGCTTTTTATCGATGTATATTCTGATAACAGAAATATCTACGTGCGTCCCGAGAAGGTCTGGAACAGGAATTCCGACACGATGTTCCTGCCTCATACATACGAACCTGACAGTGGTAAGTTCCAGCCGATCCTTGACGGTGTAAAGTCCAGCAGATTCTATCAGACATTAGGTCTTGCGCAGAGATCTTCTGAAGAGCAGTTCTCCGATTCGTGGGACAGATTCTTCAACCGCACGAAGATCCTTCACGAGAGTGAAGCAGACATCACCGAAGAGTGCAGCAGGATGTGCAACATCATGATGACCAGAGATGAGAAGATGCGTGAGATGGTCAAGCGGAATTTTAATCCGGAAGATTATTTCGCAGTGCGCGATCACATGATCGGAACCGGCATGATCGGAGGCAAAGCGTGCGGCATGCTCCTTGCAAGATCCATCATCAGGAACAGGGAGCCCGACATCGCGGATTATCTCGAACCGCACGATTCATTCTATGTAGGTTCGGATCTCTACTATACATATATCGTTGATAACGGCCTTTGGGATCTTCGCATTAAGCAAAGAACTGAAGAAGGTTATTTTACTCTCGCTGAGGAATTCGCGAAAAAGATAATGGAAGGCGAGTTCGCTCCTGCGATGCGCGAGCAGTTCATACGCATCATAAAATACTACGGCCAGGATCCTTACATCATAAGATCGAGCAGTATCTTAGAGGACGGCTTTGGCAATGCGTTCGCCGGTAAATACGAATCAGTATTCTGCGTTAACAGGGGAACTCCTGAAGAGCGTCTGGAAGAGTTTGAGAATGCGATAAAGACTGTTTATGCAAGTTCCATGAGCCTGTCTGCTCTGGACTACAGAAAGAGAAGAGGACTGGATAAACGTGACGAGCAGATGGCACTTCTAATCCAGCGTGTATCAGGATCCTACTATGGTTCTTACTATATGCCGTGTGCTGCCGGTGTAGGTTATTCATACAGCCCTTACAGAGTGATGAAAGATTCCGATCCTACAGCGGGAATGTTAAGACTCGTCATGGGTCTCGGAACATCCGCGGTAGACAGGACCGAAGGTTCATATCCCAGGATCGTAAATCTCGATATGCCTGAGAAATCTTCTTATTCTTCTTCAGCTGACAAGCATAAGTTCTCGCAGGGAAAAGCAGAGGTCATCAACATGACTTCGCATACACTGGAGAAGCTCACTTATGATAAACTCGAAGGTGATATCCCGAGATATCTTGAGAACGTTTTGTTAGAACACGATTACGATGCCGAATCAAGGCTCAGGGAGATGGGAAGACCCAGACAGATCAAGTTCATCTCCTGCAAAGGACTTGTTGCGAATAAGCAATTGATGGAGCAGATGAAGAGGATGTTAAGATGCATCCAGGATGAATACGATTATCCTGTCGATACCGAATTTACGATCAACATTTCCGATAACGGCGATTATTCGATCGACCTTCTGCAGTGCCGTCCGCTGCAGGTTCAGAAGACATCTTCCGGTACTGTCATTCCCGAAGGTATAAAGGAAGAAAACATCCTGCTCGAGAACAAGGGCTCTTCTATGGGAATGTCCAAAGCTTCTGAACTTGATATCGTCGTCTATGTCGATCCCGTCAAATACTACAACATGCCTTATAATGACAAGCCTGCTGTTGCAAGGCTGATAGGAAAGCTCAACTGGCATTTCAGAGATCAGGGTAAGCACATGATGCTCATAGTTCCGGGCAGAGTCGGAACCACATCTCCCGAACTTGGCGTGCCGACTTCATTTGCGGATATCAGTGCTTTCGAGATCATATGCGAGACAGAAGAATCAAGAGCCGGATATAATCCGGAACTCTCATACGGAAGCCATATCTTCCAGGATCTCGTTGAAGCAGAGATACTTTATACTGCGGTATTTAATAATCCTAAGACTATTCATTTTGAGCCTGCGAGATTAGAGAGTTCTCCGGATGTTATAAGCACATTTACGGATGATGCTGCGCTTGCCGGCATTGTACATGTTTTCGCTGTTTCCGGAAGAGACTGCAAAGTCTATAACGACATCGCGAATGAACATCTGGTGATCACCTGCTGATGAAGATGCCGTAAAAAACAAATTGCCTGCTTTCCCCATTATGCTACAATAAACCGTATAGTGCATTGGAAGGGGGAAAGCAACTATGAACAAGTGGCCATATTTTATCTTTCAGTTTATTATCTCAACGATACTGATGTCGCTTAACTGGTATCTGCTTGCGGTAATCAATCCTGAGACGGCGACCGGCGGATTTGATTTTACATCGTTATATATTTTCCTCGGCGGTATCGCTTTGCATCTGATCCTTACCATAATCTACATCCTGATC
Source organism: Oscillospiraceae bacterium (assembly GCA_902780785.1). Lineage (GTDB taxonomy): Bacteria > Bacillota > Clostridia > Saccharofermentanales > Saccharofermentanaceae > Saccharofermentans. The sequence continues at coordinate 31,986 of CACZGS010000014.1, forward strand.
GGATGGCGTAAGGTCGATGAGTGGAGATGGTGGTGCATACTGATCTCCGCGGGAATAAACATCGTTACGTTCTTCCTCGGAATTATCGGTCAGGTGGTAATCCAGTATCTCATCTGGTATTACTGATAACGCGAAAATAATGACAATCCAAAGGCCCTTCAGGCATAACCTGAAGGGCCTTTGTTAATAGGAGTGGAAGAACTCAATCTTTATTTAAGTTTCTTAATGAGCTTGCAGAATTCTTCTCTGTACTTGTTGTTAATGCTGCCGGACTTTGCGAGTTCATAAGCTGAATCGTATGTTGCAGTACCCTTGTATTCGCTGTTCCTTAATACGAGTGATGTCTCGATAACGCCGCAGATGAAATTGTAATCATCCTGATTGCTGATGCCGTTATCAACGAGAGGATACTGGATGAGCTTGCTCTCGTCTTCGTTCGGAGCCTTATATCTTACAGATACCGTGCAGACTTCGCCGCTCTTTGCCTTATCGGAAAGAACCTTGTCCTGATACTTGAGATCTTCGTCTGCATTAGAACCCGGATCTCTCATCTTAAGTTCATAGCATACTGTTACCTGAGCGCCTGCACCGATCTCGCCGCCGTCCTTCTTATCGTCGTTGAAATCGCTTGCTGCCATCTGTCTGTTCTCGTAGCCGATCTGTCTGTAAGCTGTTACTTCCTGAGGATTGAATTCAACCTGGAACTTAACATCCTTTGCTACTGTTACTGTTGTCTGCATGAGCTTTGCGCAGAGGACTCTTTCTGCCTCATCGATGGAATCGATATAGAAGTAGTTGCCGTTGCCTGCGTCAGCTATGGATTCCATGTTTGCATCGCTGTAGTTGCCCTGGCCGTAGCCTAATACTGTAAGGAATACACCAGTTTCCTTCTTCTGCTTGATAAGGTCTACGAGGCCGCTCTGGCTTGTAATACCGAGGTTCATGTCGCCGTCAGAAGCGATGATGACTCTGTTGTTGCCGCCCTTGATGAAATTCTTTTCAGCGCACTTATATGCTGCATCGATTCCGCCTGAACCGTTTGTGCCGCCGCCTGCATCGATCTTATCCAATGCCTTGCAGATCTTATTGTAATCGTTGGATCCTTCCAAAAGTGTTTCGGAGCTTCCGGAATAAGTTACGATCGATACCTTGTCATTGTGACCGAGGTTGCCTGCGAGGAGCTTGAAACTTTCCTTTACGAGCGGGAGCTTATCATCGGAATACATTGAACCGGATGAATCGACCAGGAATACGAAATTACTGCCTTCGCTTGTAATGTTGGTCTCACTGTTTGCCTGCATTGTCATTATCAGAAGCTTGTTGTCCTTGTTCCACGGACACTCGCCGATCGAATACTGAACGCTGAAGACATCGTCTTTGCTGTCGACTTTGTAATCGAAATAATTGACCATCTCTTCAGTCCTGATAGCTGATGCGATATTACTGAGATTGTAGCCGTTGTTGATCATTCGTCTGAGATTGCAGTATGTGCCTGTATCAACATCTGCTGCAAAAGTCGAAAGGGGGTTCTGAAGAACATCGATAAAACTGTTCTCTTTTATCGTGTTGTATTCTTCTGTGTTGAAATCCTGGTTTGCGACTGTTCTTTCGGCCTCATCTTCGTAACCTACCGTGGTCTCATAATAAATGCCGTCATTTGCTGCATCAGTAGGTGAGGCATCGTGATACACCATAGTTGTTTCTGCTGCACTTGGGCCTGCTGAGCAAGCTGTTGCTGACAATACCATTGTTCCGGTTAGTATTGCTGCGATTACCTTTCTGTTCATATTTACATCCTCCTTTTGCAACGCTGTATGGCGTTTGACCGTCATTTTAAAAAAGCGTTGTTACTCTATATACAGATGTCGATAGGGAAATGTTGCAGCTGAAAAGAAAATTTTTTTCGCAAATGGAATATAATTGTATTGCATGATGTCATAAACAGAAGGAGAAAAGTATGAAGCGTGAATTAGGAATTGCCAGATGCGGCCTGGCCTGTTGCCTTTGCTCCGAGAATGTTGAGTGCAAGGGCTGCAGATTAGACGGATTCAAGGATCTTTCCTGGTGTAAAGATGCTGATTTCTGCGAGAACAGAAAATGCTGTCTTGCAAAGGATATTCCTGCGTGCTGGACCTGCAGTGAGACCGGTTGCAGGAAGGGGCTTTTCGCTGAGAAGATAAAGGCATTGGGCTTCACCGAATATGCAAGAAGGTTCGGTGTCGAAAAGCTGCTCGACCGCCTTGAGGAGAATGAGAAGAACGGTATCATCTATCACCGCGAAGGCATCATGGGCGATTACGATGAATTCGATAATGTTGAGGACCTGATCAGATTTATTGATACAGGCAAGAGATAAAGTATAGGGACTCTTAGGGGGATTTGCTTATGGAACAGACGAAGAAGTGTCCTTCATGCGGCGGCACCATGATCTTCCAGCCGGGCTTTAACAACCTGCTCTGTCAGTCATGCGGCCACAAGGAGACCATTCCGGAACTGGTATCGAAGATCCCCGTTAATGAACTTGATTTCCTGACTGCCCAGAACACTGCGAGCCACGATTGGGGAATGGAAGCGAAGGTCGTTACCTGTAAGCAGTGTGGTGCCGAGACTATCCAGAATAAACTGCAGTTATCCGGTCTTTGCCCGTTCTGCGGTTCCACGACTGTGGAGGCAGCTGACCCTGCTCAGGACATCATGGCTCCTAACGGGATAATTCCTTTCAAGATCACTGAGAAGCGCGCTCTTTATATCTTTAAGGACTGGATCAAGGACAGATTCCTCGCGCCTGAACTCCTTGCACAGGATGCGCAGCTTAATAAGTTCTACGGTATTTACGTGCCGTTGTTTACTTTTGATGTTCTTACCGTGAACCGTTTCACGGGCCATATTACGGAGAACAGCAGGACGCTTTTCAAGTGCGGAAAATTCCAGCACCAGATCGATGATTTCCCGGTCGTTGCAAGTAAGCAGTTAGCTTCCGACAAGCTCCTTTTAAATGTAATTAACGACTATAGAACAAGTGAAGCAAAGCCGTATACTCCTGATGCACTCGCCGGGTTCCCTTGCGAGCACTATTCGATCGGTCTTACCGAAGCCTGGAACAGCCTGGGCAGTGAATTGAATTTCTATATGAAGAACCAGGTGCATAAACAGAACGAGACCAAATATCTTAAGGATGTTGATATGGCAACCGATTATTTTGATCTTAAGTATAAATATCTGATAGTTCCTGTATGGATCAACTCGTTCTTCTACGATAACAAGTTATATACCATCGTTATCAACGGACAGACAGGTAAGATCGACGGCCAGTGGCCGAAGTCCTTCGGTACATTTGCAAAGAAGGCAGCGCAGTTTTTCTTAGGATCTTTCGGTCTGGATTAAGGAGTTTTTATGGCATCAAGCAAAGAATATCTGGATTTTATCTTGGAGCAGCTCTCACTCCTTGATGACATAACTTCCCGTGCCATGATGGGCGAATATATTATCTACTATAGGGGCAAAGTCATAGGCGGCATCTACGACGACCGTTTCCTTGTTAAGCAGACGAAGTCTTCATTAAAGCTCATGCCCGATGCGGATCTGGAGCTCCCATACGAGGGCGCGAAAGAAATGATCATGGTGGATGAAGTAGAGAATAAGGAGTTCTTAAGAGAATTGTTCGACGCAATGTATCCTGAGCTCCCTGCACCCAAGAAGAAATGAGTGACCCAATGGATATTAAATTAGTTTCTTACGATGCTTCATATAAGCAGCGCGTTTTCGATTTTACAGACAGATGTTTTGAAGAACTCGGCAAGAAGTTCGAACCTTCCGGCCGTCATTATTTTTATGAAGACATCGAAAACGCATTTGAAGCGTTCTATTGTCTTACCGACGGCGAAAAAGTCATCGGGACTGTTGCATTAAAAAAGATCGACGCGTATACTGTTGAGCTCAAAGCCTTATATCTTGATAAGTCTTACAGGGGACAACATTTGGGAAGCCGCCTGATAAAGGCTGCGATCGACGAAGCAAAAGCATTAGGATTCAAGAGCATGGTCCTTGATTCAATGTCAAAGTACAAAGAAGCCTTAAGGCTTTACGAGAAGTGCGGATTCAGGAACACGGAAAGATTCAACGACAACGTTTATGCCGACGTATTCATGAAGTTGGAATTATAAGGGGTTTATATGTTTGAAAGTGATTTTGCAAAAACTGATTATGTAGAGAAAGACAATGTGGTCTTCCATGTGTGGAAGAAGGAAGCGCATTTCGACGAATACAGAGATCCTGTGAAAGCTTCATTGGAACTTCTGCGCGAACACAAAGACAGTGTCTTCATAGTTGATGCCAGAAATGGTTTTGAAGACGTTAAGGAAGATGTCGAATGGGGCTTCAATTACTTTCTTCCGGAGCTCAAAAAGACCGGTTGTACGATATGGGGATTTATTCTTCCTGAAGTATCTGAGATAGAAGGAGAGATAGATCTCTGGACGCGCGAGATCGAGAAGAATTTCCGCGTGATAAGAGCAGTAAGTTACGAAGATATATTAAAGCAGATCTGAAAACCAAAAGGGGGATAATATGGCACAACAGAACATCTACGACAACGAGGTATTCTTCGACAGCTTCAAGGGGCTTCGAAGTGATGAGATCAACTTCAACGAAGTGATCGAGACTCCGATCATCACTGCGATGCTTCCTGATATGAAAGGTAAGAAAGTCCTTGATATCGGCTGCGGCATGGGCCAACACGCGATCCAGTATTCCAAGGCAGGCGCGGCATCAGTTCTTGGTACGGACATCTCCGAGAAGATGCTCGGATTCGCAAAGGAAAATAACGCTGCAGAGAACATCACTTACAGGCGGCTGGCATTCGAAGACATCGCGCAGCTCGATGAGAAATTCGACATCATCACAAGTTCTCTTGCATTCGATTATTCAGAGGACTTCGGCAAGCTCATGAAGGATATCTATGTGCTCATCAACGACGGCGGATATCTTGTTTTCTCGATGTCCCATCCGATCTCGACAGCATACGACGGCGTATACGACAGATATACAAGAACCGAAGACAAGGTAAGACTTTACGCAAACCTCCATAACTATGGCATCGAAGGCGTTCGTCATTTCAAGTGGGTCGTGGAAGATTACGAGGTCTATCACAGAAAGTTCTCCACGCTGATCAACTGCATCGCAGGCGCAGGCTTTATAATTGAAGAGTGTCAGGAATCGACAGTTCCTGATGAGATCTTAAAGAAGCATCCTGATAAGTTCGGCGGCGTCATCCATCAGCCTGACTTCATCTTCTTCAGGTGCAGAAAGAGCAACAGGTAAATCCTATGAAAGTGATTAAGGATATCCGTATTTACAGGAGCAAGATCGAGAATATACCGGGCAATCCTTTGCCGGATAGTTTTAACAACTTTGAGTTGTGCTGTGTTGCATCAAGGATCGTAATGAAGCTCCGCGAGAACGGTTTTGAGTTAGGCGATTATGATCATCTTTACATCAATCTTACCACCTGTAAAGTTGAAGGCGGGATCCACTTGTCGGCAAGAGACGGAAAACCTTACTTTCCCTGGTACCGCTATTATGATGTCGAGATCAGTCAGGAACTCTTTGACAGTCTGGAAACTCATGACAGCATAGATAAGGTTATTGAACTTCTTGAACAAGTCTTGAATACATTTGCAACTGATGAATTCAATGTTGATCGTATTCACGAGTGTGTCAGCATAGCGGTAACTGAAGGCGAGAAGATGACTATGGTCTTCAAGGAGAAATCATCTTCAAAAAACAAAGCTGTCATCTATCTGAGGTATCTTAATAACGGACACTTCTATCCGCTGTTAAGAGTATTCAACTTAAACGGAGATGTGATCTTTGAACACGACCTTCCTGAAACAAATAGTCTGGATGCTTACGGCGAGATCCGGCTGAGTTCTAAAAAGGTCACCATCAAACCAAGAAAGAACTGCTTCGCAGCAGATCTCGAGCCGATGACTTTTGAATTGGGATGAACGAGATGGTTTGGGAGAAACTTATATGAGTGCTGACAATAAACGCCTTAGCTTGTTTTCACTCTTTGGTTTTGTCGCTTCGATTCAAGCCGCGCATTCATTTGCGGCTTGGCTGATTTATGATGGTGCATTTTACCTGGTGAATTATTACGTATTATTCTTTTTGACTATAATCTTTCCTATTGCCGGACTGGTTCTTTCGATTGCGGGTGTTATAGACACTCAAAGATCAGGGAAAAAGGGTTATGGTATTGGTTTAGCCGGCATTATTATTAGCAGCATTGAAATAATAATCATTGTTTTCCTGATAGCAGCATGGGCTTGGATTAATAATACCCCGCAACTTCCTGATTACACTGTAATTGAGCATGAACATTATTATAATGAAAAATCTCAACAAGAATTGGAAGAAGAATTGGAGAAGATGGAACTCCGCCAAAAAGGTTATCCGGAAGGATATCCCGAAAAACCGCTGGAGGATTTTTTCCACCTGACATTGGAAGACGATTATTCAATTACCAGAGATGAACAGGAAGGTTTTAAAGCACTTACTTGGAAAATCGAGCTCGACGGAAAATGTGTTCTTAAACGTTTTGCGGAAAATGAATTAGTACTTGAACCCCGTTGGCAATGGTGTCATGGCAGCACAGGAAAATTCAGAATATATCTTACCGCATATGTTGATGGGGAATATAAGAGAGTCAGTAATATTATTGAGTACACTATCGAATCCTAATAATGCGAATCGCATTTGTATAAACATAAGGTGGGGAAATGGAAATGTTTACGACTGTTATTTTTGTCCGTCACGCCCAAGCCAATTACGGCGAGGATGACAGGATCAGGCCTCTTACAGAGGACGGCTTAAAGAGCAGGGAAGTCGTTGTTGATACCTTAAAAGGCTACCACATCGATGCCTTTCTCAGCAGTCCGTTCAAGAGAAGCATGGATACTATTCAAACAACAGCGGATTACTTCGGAATGCCGATCAAAACTGATGAGCGTTTTCGCGAGAGGCAAGTCGGTACATGGGACGACGGCTGGCTTGAGAGAAGATGGGCTGATTTCTCTTGTGCGGAAGAAGGCGGCGAAAGTCTTGCATCCGTGCAGAAAAGGAACATTGAAGCACTTCATGATGTTCTTGCGAAATATGCCGGAAAGACAGTCGTCATAGGTACTCACGGCACCGCGCTCTCGACGATCCTGAATTACTATGACAACTCCTTTGGTCTTGAAGATTTCCTTAAGATAGTCGGTTGGAGGCCCTATATCGTCGAGCTGACTTTTGATGGCGATAAACTGATAGGGAAGAAAGACCTGGCGCACGTAGCAGTGAGGGTTGACTGATTATATGGACTATTTAGAAGAAGAGTTTTCGAACATTAAAAGCATTGATAAGAAAGGAATAACTTTCGCTGATGGAAAGTGCATTGTTTTCAGTGAATGTATTAATCAGCGATATAACTCTGATACGTGTGTGGCAGAAAGAGATTGCTCTGCGGATCCGCCGTATTTTGAATTCTTTACTCCTGTCCGGCCTACAAGAATTGTATTTAAGAAAACCGGTTTTAGAGCTAAAACGAAGAACTTATCTGATTTTATATCACTGCAGTCGAAGATAAGTGAAACAGGTTATGGAACATACGATCTGACTTGAAAAATATAACGGCCTCCTCATTCCGAGAAGGCCATTTTCATTCATCCCTTTTCCTATTCCTATCAATCCTTTTTATATTCAAGGATGTCGCCCGGCTGGCAGTCAAGCGCATCACAGATGGCTTCTAATGTCGAGAAACGGATTGCTGATATCTTTCCGTTCTTCATCTTGGATAAGTTGACGTTCGATACGCCGACCTTTTCCGATAATTCGTTGAGCGAGATCTTACGGTCTGCCATTACTCTGTCTAATCTAAGTATTATCTGTCCCATATTTTCCCTCCTTACAGTGTCTCGTCGTATTGTTTCTGCAAGGAAATGCCATAGTCGAGGATCGCGTTGACAGCCCATGTTACTAGTGCGCCGATCAATGCAAGGCCTGAGCCTGCAGTGAACAGGAAGAGAGCGCTGATAACTGCGAGTATAATTGTAACTCTCTTTTTAACCTTTGCCGTGAAGGGGGTGGCTTCTTTTTCGACCAATGCGAAAACAGATCTTACCAGTAACAGCATTACTGAGATTATGATCATGACGACTCCGGCAAACGTTATATATGAGCCGTATACGATGCTGTAAGGATGATCGTCCAAAGCAGCTTGTACGGCCGGAATGTCCGAGTGTAATGTCGAGGGGAGTGAGCCCAGATTGATATTTACGGCAGATGCGCTTCCGAACTCATCGGATGTGGAGATTATTCCGGCAGCCTGCGCGCTCGTGATCTGATCATCAAACTTCTTTCCGTCAGCAAATACCTTGATACCGTATATCAGCATGCAGACAGCTCCGACCAGTAATACGACAAATAGCACAGTGGATACTTTCTTTCCGATGCGGCAGCTCTTCTTGATCTTAGCGAGCTTTACGTTTTCTTCATTCATAAATCCATACTCCTTAAATGTTAATCTATCACCTTCGAAGATGGCTTAACTATACTCTGCAAATTAATCTTTGTCAACAACAATTTAACGATAAACGTTAAAAATTATTCGATGAGCGTTGTACTTATGAACGCGCGAAAATGATTCTTATTTTGTCTTTTTGTCTGTTAAAATATACCCATTGAGTATGGGGAGCGGCCATGAAATCAGAGCGCGTACATTATATTGATAACCTAAGATGGATCACTATTTCGCTGTTGGTCATCTATCACGCCTGCATGGCCTATAACACTTGGGGCGAGAAGAACTACATCTTCTTCAAAGACCTAAAGCCCCTTGCATTCATCGTCGTTCTTATAAGCCCCTGGTTCATGCCTCTTATGTTCCTTCTTGCAGGCGTATCAGCTTCTTACTCTCTCTCGAAAAGAGGCTACGGCAAGTTCATCGGCGAACGCTTCAAGCGCCTCGGCATCCCGCTTCTGATCGGTCTCATAATCAACACACCGATCTTAAGTTATATCGCTGACCTTACGCACAACCATTATCAGGGCAATTTCATACAGCATTACGTTATCTTCTATTCCAGGTTCACGGATCTGTCAGGCTATGACGGCGGCTTTGCTCTTGGCCATCTTTGGTTCCTGTTAGCGCTTATCCTGATCTCGCTTATTGCATGTCTTGTCATCAGGCTGCTTCCCCAGAACAAGACCGTAATGCTGATCACAGGCATCGTTCTTGCCGTAGCAGGTGCGGCGGCATTCGATTATAAACCTCTGGGGAAGCCTCTGATCACTTACCTTTGCGCATTCCTTCTCGGATATTATTTCTTCAGCAAAAAAGATTTTGTTAAAAAACTCATTTCTTTTAAGTGGGAATTTGTTGCGGTATTTGTTGTCGCAACTATTGCCAACGCCGTTCTGTTCATCTTTGCAGGCGGCCCCAAGCTCATCAATAACATCTGCAACTATTCAAGTCTCATCAGCGGCTTGCCTGCCCTGATCTGCATAGGTCACGACCATCTGGATTTTACGGGCAAACTGCCGGAGAGATTTTCAAAGATATCCTACAGGTTCTATATCGTTCATTTCCCGGTAGTAGTGCTGAGCCAGTATTTTCTAAGTCTGACGGGCATGAGTATTATCTTGAATTTCTTTCTGACGCTGGTTATCTCATATGTTGTCACATACTTCGTCAGCATGCTGCTGTCGAAGATGAAGGGTTACTATTTCGGGTAACCCATAGTTTCATCCCCAAACCCACTGCAAAACACATGCAGTGCTGTGAAATTATATTGAAAAATGAATGTATGACAAATATAACTTTGATGAAGTCTACTTCATTCAGCAGGTCTTATCTGCTTTTGACAGTATGATTTCGGACAGTGCGTTGGAATGGGGAAATGATGTCTGTTTGGCACAACTATCATCGTCAGATGAGAGTTGTGGAAACACAACTCTTGGTTATATCAGTTTCACTTCCACGGCCTGACCTTGCCGAGCCAGCCGTTTGCTTTCCAGTAATTAAAGTCAGTGTATTCAGGATTCTTTTTGCCGAGGCCTGTCTGAAGCATGCGGACGGCCATGAACTTGGCTTTGACGATAAGATTTGTGCCGGCCTTTTTGCTGTAGTCGATCTTCGCGAACTTCTCAGCAGCCTTAGTGAGGACAGAACACATCTCAGCTCGTTTCTTTTCCGGGATCTTGTCCCAGTTGATCTCGCTCATGAGCTTAAATGTGTATGTCTTGATGTAGCTCACACCCCACCAGGAGAGGCTGTCCTTTATATCTTTGGCGGTGGACTTTCCGCCGGCACCGAGGCACTGGGTGATGATGACGGCGCGCTTGCCGAACATCTCTTTGGCAGGGCGGTGCGGCATCCATCTGTATCCGAAATGATCGAGCAATGCCTTCATTGCGCCGGTCGTGTGGAATACATAAGCAGGGGAGGCGAAGACCAGGAGATCTGCTTCGAGCAGAGCCTTCTCAATAGGCTGGACCTTCGCAGCGTCCTTGCAGAGATCCTGCTTTGTCAAAAAGCACTGTGTGCATCCGATGCAGAATCCCGGACCGTCTTTGGGAAGATAGAATTCCGTTATCTCAGCCTTGTCTCTTAAAGGCGCTAAGAAGCATTCTTTAAGGCGGTATGTGACGCCTTTTTTCTCTGTTGCGTTTATTACTGTTACCTTCATTTTGTTCTCCCATAAAAAGTCAAACAGTTTCACCTGTTTGCTGTATTTTTCTATTTGCTCAACATGAGATCAGGATTAAATGTTTCTCTGTTCTCAAGCATTA
>CACZGS010000015.1 GCA_902780785.1 Oscillospiraceae bacterium
TAATGCTTGAGAACAGAGAAACATTTAATCCTGATCTCATGTTGAGCAAATAGAAAAATACAGCAAACAGGTGAAACTGTTTGACTTTTTATGGGAGAAGTAAATGGTAAATTCGAACTTTTGGAAAGACATGCAGATCAACGACAAACTCGTAATTGACACGATCAGAAGAGACGGAAAGGATACCATTTATTTCAAAGATAAAGATTCAAGATTCATTTGGAATAATGCCATGCACGCAAAGCAGTTCGGTCAGGACGATCCGAACGCGCTCATCGGAAAGACCGACAGGGATTTCTTCCCGGCAGAATTCGCAGACAAGGCAAGAGAGCTTGAGCTGGAGATCATGAGAACCGGTAAGCCTGTCCTCAATTATGAGGAAGCACTCCCGCTCGATGAAGATACGATCAAGTACTACAGCGCATGCAAATACCCGTTGTACGACAAGAACAACGAGATCGTCGGAACATGGGGCATCAGCAGGGACATCACCGAGATGAAGATGCTGGAGCTCGAACTCGAGCGTTCCTATCACAAGATGGAACTCCTTGCCAGAGTAGACGATCTGAGCGGCCTTTATAACAGACGTTATTTCTATGAGACTCTCGAAAAGTATGCGAGCCTCTATGAGAAGAGATCTGACGGAAGCACATTCGCGCTCCTCGTTATCGACGTCGATGACATGACTCACGTAAACGACCTGTATGGCCAGCAGAACGGCGATATCGTCCTCAGGAGCATTGCAGAACAGTGCATGGCTAATGTCAGGACTGAAGATACATGCTTCCGCACAGGCGGTGACGAGTTCGCGATCGTACTCCTTGATATAGAGAAGATCGCAGCAGTCGGCATGGCTAAAAAGCTCGTTGAAAATATTGCCGGAGAGCCTGTCATTCTTGATGGCAAGAGAGAGAAAGTTACCATCTCCGCAGGTCTTGCAATGTTCGATAATTCAGAGCCTGACCTGTCTGACCTGCTCTCAAGAGCTGAAAGAAAGCTCAATAAGTCAAAGAGAGAAGGAAAGAACAAGGTATCGTTCTGATCTCAGATTCAATGTGATTTAAATGGTAAGGGCCGGGAGATATCCCGGCCTTGCTTTTGAGTGTGGTATACGGAAGAACGGTTTGGGTAAAGCAAGGCCGGATTATTCCCTTTACTGAGAAAATAAACGGATCTGGGTATGCTGTCTTTGGTCGGTTATGCGGCACCCTTATCCTTAAGATAGACTTGATTATCATATGCACGTGCAGTGATGACTGCCGGCTTGTTCACACGCTTAATGGGAGTTACACGGACAGAAGAGGGAACGCCTGTCCTTACTGTTCTGGAAAGAGATGCTCTTACAGGAGCCTTGGCAGGAGCAGAAGCTTCCCTGATCTCATCATCGACATCCTTCCAGTAATCGATGCATGAAGTAGCTGCCTTGATAGTTACGAGGATAAAGAAAAAGAAGATAAGCATATCGAGTGGTGACATAAGTAATTCCTCCAAAAAAGTTCAAATGTTCTTTCTTGGAGGTACTATATCACGGGTTAAGTTCGAATAATGGGACTAAAATCACTTTTTAGCCAAAAACGAACAAAAATTTGTTTGTGTTCAGTTTCCGAGTCTGGATGCTCCGATCCTGTCGGCGCCGTTAGCGATCATTTCCTTTGCAGCTTCCTCAGTCCTGATGCCGCCTGCGGCCTTGATCCTGACCTCAGGATCCACGTTGTTCTTCATGAGAACGATATCTTCGACTTTTGCTCCGGCACTTCCGAAGCCCGTGGATGTCTTGATGAAATCGGCCTTTGCATCGCTTACGATCCTGCAGAGGCGGATCTTTTCTTCTTCAGTAAGATCACATGTCTCAATGATCACCTTAAGGATGGCACCCTTTGAATGGACTGCTTCGGCGATAAGCTTTATTTCTTCATATACTTCGTCATATCTGCCGGCCTTAACGAAGCCGATGTTGATCACCATGTCGATCTCGGAAGCGCCGTTGTCGCAGGCCTCCTTTGCTTCATATACCTTGGAACCTGTCGTTGAATAGCCGTTAGGGAAGCCGATGACCGTGCATACTGCGACTCTGCCGTTTGAGAAACGTACGGCGTCCTTTACATAGCAGGGCGGGATGCAGACGGATGCCGTCTTAAGGGAAGCTGCCCTCTCGATGAGATCTTTGATGTCATCTGTTGTAGCTACTGTCTTAAGGTTTGTAAGGTCGACGTAGCTCATGATGTTATCAGGATCGGGCTTGTTCGTATTTGCTGCAGGAGCGAAGTCATGCTCATAGCTTCTTGCCATCAGGCTTGTGAGAACGATGCCTGCGATATTGTTGAATCCTGTGAGTTCGCCCATATTGCAGGGTGTTCTGTATCCTGCGCCGTAGATAAGGAGCGGGATGCATTCTCTTGAATGGTCGGTGGAAGGTGTCGACGGATCGCAGCCGTGGTCAGCCGTTAAGATGAGAAGGTCATCTTCTCCGAGCTTTTCCAAGATCGTGCCCAATGCATCGTCGAACTCATGCATGGCGGTATTGTAGCCTTCGATATTGTTCCTGTGGCCGTACTTCATGTCGAAGTCGACGAGATTTGTAAAGCACAAGCCGTTAAAGTCACGGTCCATTATCTCTATCGTCTTGTTGATGCCGTCTGTGTTGCCCTTTGTGGGATTGGATTCCGTAAGGCCTCTTCCTGCGAAAAGGTCATAGATCTTTCCGATGGATATCACGTCATAGCCTTCGCTCTTCAAGAGGTCGAGCATTGTGGATGAAGGAGCTGCCAGGGAGAAATCGTGGCGGTTAGCTGTCCTTGTAAAATTGCCGGGTTCGCCGACGAAGGGTCTTGCGATGACTCTGCCGACTGCATGATCTCCGCACATTACCTCACGTGCTTTTTTGCAGACAGCGTAGAGTTCTTCAAGAGGGACTACCTCTTCGTGAGCTGCGATCTGAAGGACGCTGTCAGCTGATGTATAGATGATGAGCTTGCCGGTCTTCATATGCTCTTCGCCGAAGTCGCGGATGACATCGGTGCCGCTGTAAGGCTTATTGCAGAGAAATTCCTTGCCGGTAGCCTTTTCGAGAGCTCTCATAACATCTTCAGGGAAGCCGTCGGGATAGGTGGGCTGGGCCTTGTCGGATATGATACCTGCTATTTCCCAGTGACCGATCGTGGAATCCTTGCCGGCTGATACCTCACGTACCCTTGCGTAAGAGCCGATTGGTGAGGGGATGAAGTCCTGTGCGTTTTTATATGCAGCGATCCTGGGATCGTCTTCGCCGTCTATTGCGAGGAGACCCATTTTCGCGAGGTTTGGAAAAGCATCATTGGAATATGAGAGAACTGCGGCCAGAGTGTTGCTGCCTTCGTCTCCGAATTTTGCGGCATCAGGTGCGCCGCCGACCCCGAAGCTGTCCAAAACTATGAGAAATACGCGTTTTGCCATAAAAGGAACTCCTTTAATAGGTTTTTTATATTACTTAAGCAATAATACCATTATGAGTATATCTGTGATATAGTTGGCGGGATATATAGAAATGAGTGGAATTATGAGTGAAGAGATAACATTTGCAGATCTGGACCTGTCACCCGAGGTAATGGACTCTCTGAAGAAGATGGGCGTAAAGAGACCCACGACCATTCAGCAGAAGGCCATTCCTCTCATGATGGACAACATCAGTGTCATTGCCAAAGCGCCTACCGGAACAGGTAAGACGTTCGCGTTCGGCATCCCGATCTTAGAGTACCTCAACATGGATTCAAAGTTCATCCAGGCCTTGATCCTCTGCCCAACAAGAGAACTGGCCCTTCAGATCACGACTGAGCTTAAGGGTCTTGCAAAATACATCAAGGGCTTCAGGGTAACTTCCCTTATCGGAGGCCAGAGCATGCGCCTTCAGACTGAGAGGATACAGAAGAATCCCCAGGTCGTCGTAGCTACTCCCGGCCGTCTTATTGATATGGTCGGCAGAAGACTTGTCGATATCTCACAGATCTATACGCTCGTTCTGGACGAAGCTGACGAGATGCTCAAGATGGGCTTTATTAATGATATTAGAAAAGTAATGGCACTGACTCCGAAGGATAAGCAGATCGCTTTGTTCTCCGCGACGATGCCCAGAGAGATCCAGAACATCACATGGGAGTTCATGCAGGACGCCGCCGAGATCGACGTCATGCCCAAGGCTGAAGACCATCCCGATATTGACCAGTTTATCGTCGAGTGCCCCGAAAAGGATAAGCTCCAGGCGATCATCAGGATCATGGCAAAGGAAGACTTGAGGAAAACGATCGTCTTCTGCAACACAAAGTCCACGACTTCCAAGGTAGGTGAGATGCTTACACACGCAGGCGTATCAGCGAAGGTCCTTCACGGAGACATCGGCCAGGGAACAAGAAATAAAGTCATGGACCAGTACAGGGCGGATAAGTTCGACGTGCTCGTTGCGACAGACGTTGTTGCAAGAGGCATCGACGTTGATGATATCGAAGCTATTTTCAACTACGACATTCCGAAGGAGAACGAACTCTATCTTCACAGGATCGGACGTACCGCGCGTGCAGGCAAGTCAGGAAAGGCTTTCTCGCTCGTCGCATATCTTGACCGTCCCAGGATGGAAGAGATAATCAGGTATACAAAAACAGATCCCAAGCCGTATGAGATCTGATCTTGTTTATTTAATCTAGTTTTGAATCAGCTCTGCACCTTGCGGGGCTTTTTTATTATTCCCTTATAAGTCGTAGGTGTAAGGAATACGATGAGCGGCATGAGCTCCAGTCTTCCTGCGATCATGTCGAAGATGAATACCCATTTCGAGACATTCGAGAAGAAACTGTAGTTCTGAGTAGGACCTACAAGTGAAAGACCCGGTCCGATGTTATTGAATGTTGCCGCTACTGAAGAGAAGATCGTAACGAGATCGTGGCCTTCAAAAGCTACGATGAACATTGAGCCTACGAAGATCAGGAGGTAGATGAAGAAGTAGAGTGCGACTGAATGGATGACATCGCTGTCTACAGTCTTGCCGTCAACGTGGATCTTCTTAACTGTCTTAGGATGAATATAAGACTGGATCTCTCTCTTTACCGACTTGAACATGATCTGGAATCTTGCGACCTTGATGCCGCCGCCGGTTGAACTTGCGCAGGCACCTAAGATCATGAGACTTAAGAGAAGGAACTTCGCCACAGAAGGCCATAAGTCAAAGTCTGTTGTGGCAAAACCCGTAGTAGTGATTATGGTCGCTACCTGGAAGAAGGAGTGCCTCAGGGACTCGCCGAAATTACTGTACTGACCCCAGACAGAGAATGTGATTATTGCAGTAACTATTGCGATGACGGCGAGATAGACCTTGATCTCGCTCATCTTGAATGCCTTGTTTACCTGCTTGGTCGTGAAATAGTAATAGAAGTTGAAGTTCATGCCGAACATGATCATGAATACTGCAACTATTACCTGAATGTGCGGAGCATAGGATGCGAAGCTGTCGTTCCTTACGCCGAAGCCGCCCGTACCTGCAGTACCGAAAGCGGAGCAGATACTGTCGAACAAAGGCATTCCGCAGATGGCAAGAACAACTATCTCAGTTACTGTCATTGCCAGATAGATGAGGTAGAGCATCTTTGCAGTGGATCTTACTTTAGGAACGATCTTGCCGACTGTAGGGCCGGGGCTCTCTGCACGCATTAAGTTCATGTTGGAACCGCCCGTCATCGGAACGACTGCAAGAAGGAATACGAGTACGCCCATGCCGCCGATCCAGTGTGTCAGTGAACGCCACATGAGAGAAGTGTGGGACATGGCTTCAACGTTAGTTAAGATGCTCGCACCGGTTGTGGAGAAGCCGGAGGCTGTCTCGAACATTGCATCTGTGAAAGAAGGGATCTCTTTTGTGAGCATGAACGGGATGCATCCCGCGATACTCAGGACTACCCAGGAGAGCGCGGTTGCAACACAACCGTCCTTGATAAAGACGGTCATGTTCTTCGGCTTCTTCATTGAGATCAGATAACCTGTGATTACATATGCAGCAGCGCATGCCACGTAATAAACGAGGAAAGGCCATTCGCCGTAGCAGATACCGCAGACGATGGGCAAGACCATAAGGGTGCCTTCGATGAGAAGGACCTTGCCCAGGATGTAAATGAGCATCTTTATGTTCATCTTAAGATATCCGTCAAAGCGGTAAAGCCTTTATTCTTTGAAACGATCATTACGCTGTCACCGACTTCGATCGAGTCATTACCTGAAGGGATGATGATCTTGCCGGAGCGGTTGATAAATGCAAGGAGCGTATTGGGCTTGAGCTTCATTTCCTTGAGTGGTCTGCCTGTGGCACTGGATTTCTCCATTACCTTGAATTCGATAGCTTCTGCTCTCTCATCGAAAAGATGATACATGACTTCGACGTTGCTTCCGATGGATGCCTGCTTGGCACGTGCGTATGTGATGATGGCCTCTGCAGTGATCTGCTTGGGATAGATAACGCTTCCTAAGTCCAGACGGTTGATAACGTCAGTAAAGCTTATCTTGTTGATCTTCGTTACGGACTTGATGCCCTTGGAGATCTGTCTTGCGAACAGAGCGAGCATGATGTTCTCTTCGTCGATGCCTGTCATTGCGACAACGGAATCGACATCCCTGATGCCTGTCTCTTCGAGGAGTGCTTCGTTGATACCGTCACCGTTGATGATGGTGGCCTTCGGAAGGAGCTCGCTCAGTTCATCGCAGCGCTTGGCATCCTTCTCGATGATCTTAACGTCGATACCGGTCTTGATGAGCTGGTCGGCAAGATAGAATGCGGATTTACCGCCGCCGATCATGATCGTGCTCCTTACGGAGTTTGTCTTGAAGCCGATTGATTTAAGGAACGAATAGCATTCCTTTCTTGTGGCAACGAATGAGATTATGTCGCCTGCAGAAAGCTCGAAAGCACCGTTAGGGATAGTTACCTCATCGCCTCTTTCGACGCCGACGATAAGGATGTTGTTTGTGATATTGCTACCCAGATAAGCAACAGTCTTGCCGTCAAGGACGTTGCCTTCAGGGATCTTGATCTTAACGATCTCCGCGCTTCCGTGCGCGAAAGAGTTGATCGAAAGAGCTGCAGGGAGATAGAGGATACGTGCCGCTTCAACGGCTGCCTCGTACTCCGGATTGATGATCATTTCGAGACTTAACTTGGACCTTAAGTAAGGTATCTCCTTACCGTAGTCAGGGTTCCTTACACGCGCGATCGTAGCAAGGTTCTTGTTGAACTGCTTGGCGATCGTGCAGCAGAGGAGGTTAAGCTCGTCAGATTCAGTAACTGAAATGAAGAGGTCGGCAGATGCGACACCTGCTTCCTCAAGTACTCCGTGGCTCGCACCATTACCGATGATGCCCATGCAGTCGCACAGGTTTGCAAGCTCGGTAAGTCGGTTGACATTCTTATCGATGATGACAAGGTCGTGTCCTTCTTCAGCGAGTCTGTTTACAAGCGTATCACCGACTTTGCCGGCGCCTACTACGATGATCTTCAATCCTCTTTTACTCATAAGCATTAAATCCCGAATAACTCTTTGACTGCGTCCTTCTTAACTCCGGAACCGATAACGACGATCTTGCCTGTTACGTCCGAAGAGCCTGTTCTGACCTCGACCTCTTCAGGTACGAAGTCGAAGTGGATCCATGATCCGTCTTCTCCGGCAACGATACCCTTTGAACGGAGGATCATGCCGTACTTTTCTGTATCATCCAATGCCTTGAGGGCATCTTCGATCTGAGATTTTGTGAACTTCTTTGATGTCTCGAATCCGATGGAATCGAAGACTTCGTCTGCATGATGATCATGATGGTGGTGATGGTGTTCATGCTCATCGTGGTCATGGTCGTGATGATGGTGCTCATGCTCGTCGTCATCGTCATCATCTTCGTCGTGATCGTGATGGTGGTGATGCTTGCACTCTTCACACTCGCAGTCCTCACCGTGCTCGTGGTGATGGTGAGCGTGCTCTAATTCGTGCTGCTCAGCTTCGAGGAGTGCTGCTGCCATGTCTGCAGCAGTAAGAGGCTCTTCGATAGCCTTGAGGATCTGAACTCCGGAGAGGTCATCCCAAGGTGTCGTGATGATCTGTGAGTGATCGTTGATCTCACGGATGAGAGCGATAGCCTGATCGAGCTTATCCTGTGCGATGTTGCCTGTACGGCTTAAGATGATCGTTCCTGCGTACTTGATCTGGTTCTCATAGAACTCCTTGAAGTTCTTTAAATAGATCCTGCACTTGGAAGCGTCGATAACTGTTACTGTTCCGCAGATCTCTGTTCCTTCAACGCGCTTAACGGCAGCAACTACGTCTGAGAGCTTGCCTACGCCTGAGGGTTCGATCAGGATCCTGTCAGGTGCGAACTGTTCGATTACATCCTTCAATGCAGTGCCGAAGTCACCGACAAGGCTGCAGCAGATACAACCGGAATTCATCTCGGTGATGTTGATGCCGGACTCCTTAAGGAAACCGCCGTCGATACCGATCTGACCGAACTCGTTCTCGATGAGCACGAGCTTCTGGCCGTTGTACCCGTCAGAAATGAGCTTCTTGATCAGTGTTGTCTTGCCTGCTCCCAGAAATCCTGAGAAGATGTCTACTTTTGTCATTAAAAATGCCTCTTTTCTATCGTCAATTGAAATAAATAACTTCGTTGTCGGGCTTGCTCGTTACCGCGTAATCCTCAACGGTAAGGCAAGGCACGTTGATCTTGCCGCCCTGTCCGTCATCGTCCTCGAAATATCTTACCTGGCCCGTTACCTTAAGCCACTGGCCGGCAGGGAAATTGGACTTGAATTCGTAGAAGCAGAGAACGCCCATCATCTGGATGTCTGCGGCGCAGCATGTATATGCCTGTCTCTGAAGCACGAAAGCCCTTCCCTGGAACTCACGTAAAATGACGGCCTGGCCGATAAGGCTGATCCTCTTGCCGTTGTAACGGTTCATGTTGTCCATGGCATCCGTGTAGAACAGACCGAAGTCTTCTGCCGCGATATTGCACGGATTCTGGCTGAGGTCAAAGGGAAGGTGGTCTTCGATCCTGATGATCTTGTTATCCTCACCAAGGAAGTTGATGCTCATGCCGGGGTTAACGGCCTTGACTGAGCCTCTGAGCTTAGGAAGATTGTCGTTCTCTTCGTCAACCCTGTTGAATATGACTGTGTCGCCGTATCTGAAGTAGTCGGCGAACAGTGTCTGCATGTTCTTGAAATAATTGCCGTATGTGGAAGCGTCGATGACTACGACAGCTGCTGCCAATGCCCAGCGCTCCGGTACGTCGACCTTTTCGAAAAATTCGGCAGGGGATACCGAGCCGTTCCATTCGATGAATACGACACCCGGTTTGTACTTCTTCTCGATATCGAAAGTCATGTTCTTGTCGACATCGTCAGTATCGCAGTTGATGACCACAGGGTCAGCGCCCTCGTAGTTCTCCTGCTTATATTCCTCTTCACCTTCTTCGGTGTTGATAACAACGACCTTGCGGTTTTTGAAGTTCTCGCCGCCGATCCAGGAACAGATAACGGAAGTCTTACCGCTGTCCAGGAATCCGGTGAAAAAATATACAAGACAATCATCCATAAATAATGCACCTCTTTTGACAGATAATATTTTGTCCCTGAATTGTTATTATTTCAAGCAAGAAAAAGTATAAAATCAATTATCGGTAAATTTGAAATTTTGGAGTTTTAATGAAATCGGTCAAGATCGGCAACATAAATATAGAGAACCCGGTATGTCTCTCGCCCATGGCGGGCTTTTCGAGCCTGCCGTTCAGGATCATATGTAATGAGATGGGCGCGGCCTACAGCCCGACCGAGCTCGTAAGCGCCAGGTCGATCCGTTATAACGGCATAGACAAGAGCCTCCGCTACATGAGGATCGCGCCTTCCGAGGAGGGCATCACGGCGATCCAGCTCTTCGGAAGCGAGCCGGAAGACTTCGAAGCCGCAATAGAGACCATAATGTCGACACCTGTCCTTCAGGAAGTCTCAATTATCGACATAAACATGGGCTGTCCGGTCCCCAAAGTCGTCAAGACAGGGTCTGGAAGTGCCCTGATGGAAGACCCCAAAAGGGCTGCCGCGATCGTCTCGGCATGCAAGAAAAAAATAGCTGAGCTTTGCCTCAATGTTCCCGTGACTGTTAAAACCAGAATCGGATACAATTCCGAAGACAAGGGGAAACCGGAATTTGCGAAGGCCCTGGCAGACGCAGGATGTGATATGATCTGTGTTCACGGAAGGACAAGGATCCAGATGTATCACGGCGAGAGCTCAAATGAGGCAATTGCCGTAATGCGTGAAGCCGTAAGGGGCTATGACATTCCGTTCTTTGCGAACGGTGACATAACGGACGTTGAGTCCGCCCGAAAGATCATGGAAGATACCGGATGTGACGGTATCATGATCGGCAGGGCAGCAAGAGGAAACCCCTGGATCTTTGAGCAGGTTACGGCCGGGCTGTCGGGAAAAGAGATCCCTGACATGCCTTCTGTCGAAGACCGCAAGCTCATGCTGATCCGCGAACTCGAAGGAAGACTCAAGTATCTTCCCGAAGACGTGGCGGTCAGGGAATTTAGAAGCGTGATGCCTTTTTACATCAAGGGGCTTCCGGGATCTGCACAGATCAAGGTAAAGCTCTGCAGCTGCAACAAGGCGGACGAAGTAAAGGAGATATTGGGAATTGACTAATATTGTAGTCACTGTGATAGCTGTTCTGGCCGGAACACTCATGTGTTTTGAAGGCTACAAGCTGTTCAGATTAAGCCTCGGCATTGCCGGAGGAGTGGCAGGATTTATCCTCGGAAGACTCCTTATCAGCATGACGAACAATATGGGAATGTCCTGGAATATGGTCGGCAAAACGGTCGTTCTTCTCATCTTTACGCTCGGCCTTGCGATCCTCGCCTTCACGCTCTACATGAAGGCCCTGATCACCATAACGACGATCGTCTGCGCCTTCTGGTTCTACGACGATTTCAGCTTCCTGTTCGCGAAGATACAGAACACGGGTTTGAGGTTCCTTGTAACCTATGGTGTCGGTCTGGTAGTCGGTGCCATTATCGGTATAATCGTCTACTATGCCCAGAAATGGACGATCAGTCTTTTCACTTCTTATGTCGGCGCAAAGGTAATATCCGCGGTGCTCGCGCCCGTTATATGGTCTGCCGTGTCATCAGGAGAATACACCGGGATCTTAGAGCAGAGAGTACTTGGTGAAGACATTGCGATGAGCTATACGTTGATAAGAGTGCTGGTACTTGTGGCATTTTGCGCAGCCGGTTTTGCAATTCAACTGAAAACATCAAGAAAATGATATAAAAAATGATTTGACCAAAGACACTCCGCTTGTTAAAATTTGGCTGGATACATATTTACGAATCTGTGTCCGAATAATTAATTACGACAATTTTCTTAATCTATCCCTTATTCCATGTCGAGGGCTTTCCGATTTAACGGGAAGCCCTCGGCGTGTTATAGGGAATTTTTTGATGGGTTTGGTTTTCGAAAGGTCCGATACCTGCTCTCGAAAAATCACTGCAAAATACATGCTATGCAGTGTAATTTGCAGTGAGTCTTTGAGTTAACCATCTGTTTTTCACGATTTTTGTCACGCACTGCGTGTATTTTGCAGTGGATTTTGAGGGTGGCTGCCCCTCTTGTTCGGCAACGTCGCGAACTCCGGGAAAATTCCGGAAAAGAAAAATTCCAGAAACAGTTCCGACCGGAGCGGACTTTTTTCTGGAATCTTTGGAATATCGGGTTTTAGAGGCTTTAATTTACCTGATTTATCGGCTTGCCGTCCAGGAACGCTCTGAGGTTCTGAGCCGCCATGTCGATCAGGCGGATCCTGGTCTCGACAGGTGTCCAGGCGATGTGGGGTGTGATGACGCAGTTGGGAGCACCAAGCAGAGGATTATCGGCACGCATGGGTTCGACGCTTACGACGTCGCAGCCGAAGCCTCCCAAAAGTCCGCTGTCCAATGCTTTGCGGACATCTGCCTCGTTAATGACAGGACCTCTTGCAACGTTAAGGAGAATGGCTCCGGGCTTGAAAAGAGCCAGGGATTTTGCGTTGATTATCTCTCTTGTCTCATCTGTCAGAGGGCAGTGGAGGGAAACGACATCGGCATTCCTGATACCTTCTTCAAACTCCAGGCATCTGACGGTGCAGCCGTTGATATCGACCAGGGTGCCGATCAGGGACTTCTTATGAGGCGTAGCCGTTACATACATGCCGAATGCTGATGCTATCTGCGCTACTCTCTGACCGATCTTGCCGAGGCCGATTATGTGAATTGTCTTGCCGGCGAGCTCAGTCAGGGGAGACTTGAAATAGCAGAATTGAGGGCATTTGCACCATTCGCCGTCCATTACGGAAGCCGTATGAATACCTACGAGATTAGTGAGCTCCAGAAGGAGTGCCATGGTCATCTGGGCGGTCGCGAAAGTCGCATATTCAGGGACATTCGTGACTACGACGCCGTGCTCTCTTGCGGCCTCCAAGTCGACTACGTTGTAGCCGGTCGCGAGAACGCCGATATATTTGAGATCAGGGAGTTTCTCGAATGCTTCCCTGTCAAAGACTGCTTTGTTCGTGATCGCCGCTTCGGCGCCCTTCATTCTCTCAATGAGCTGGTCTTTTGAAGTCGTGTCGTAGGCAACGACTTCGCCTATGTCTTCCAGAGCACCCCAGGTAATGTCGCCCGGGTTTGCGGCCGAGCCGTCAAGAATCACTATCTTCATGAATATTTCCTCCACACTAATTTCACTAATTGTAGCAATAAAAACACCAATAAGAGTGGTAATGTTATATCAGAAATCCTGATAAAAGGCGGACTACGTATGTATATCATCTGTTACGGTAAATCTCCCAAAGCGCTGGAGACCGGAAAGAAGTTAATAGACGATATCGGAGGCAGATATGTTTCCGGCACTGAGCTCATGACCGGAAGCTTTGTCGTGTCACATGGCGAGATCAACTGCGCCGTCGTCATGATCCTGCCTTTGGAGGCAGCCATCAAGGCGATGGAGGAGACCGCATCTGACAAGACCCGCGGCCTGCCTGTGATCGCGGTATCACCCGAAGGCAGATATGCCGCCATTTTAAGACGCGGCAACAAGCCTTACGACAAGGGCTGCGATGATGTCTATGCCGCAATAGTAAAGGCACTCGGTTCGTTCTGCTTTTCGAGCTTTGAAGGCAAGGCGGGGATCACGAGCGACCTGACAAATCTCGTTGCAAGATACGATATGACCGTTAACGATGAAGAGGTCTTTAACAGGATAAATGCGAAGATCAGGGCGGGCGAGAAGGTCGACATCTATACGGATCTGCCGATCGTTTTTGAAGACCCGGTCATCGATCCGATGACATATACGCTCCACACATATCCCTACGATCTTAGGGAGGATTTCATCAAGCAGTACAAGGCTGCAAAGCGGGGCATTTCCGAGTCTGCGGTCTTTATAACATGCACATATCTGGGTGATGAAGAGGATAAGAACAATCTGATTCTTGTTCCGAAGATCTTGAGTCTCGGCCTGGAGATCAAGACCAAGACCGATCCCGGTTATTGCCGTCCGGCTATTAAGAAGTCGCTCATTAACCATCTGCTGAACCCTCTGGCAGTAGCTAAGATCGCTGCCGCATATTCCGCAAGAGAGAGCGAGATCGTGACAGGCATTGCCGAAGAGTTGGGGTCGGAGGTCGTATCCTTTGAGTCCGAGAAGATCTCGAAAACGAAGATCCCCATGGAGATGACCTTTTCGCCGGAGAAGAAGAACGACCAGGCAACCGCTCTGGCACTCCTCGGAAGCCAGGAAGGCACCATCCTCATCAGAAGATCGTCTTCGGCACAGGGCCTGGTCTTCTCAGTGGCAGTCAGCAGGAGCAGCATCATTTTGCCTTAATAAGAGCAAAATACGATATAATGGATATATGAGGTCTTCACCGCGCGGAAACGATATTAACCAATCAACCATATAAGATCTGAATAAGGTTTGGAGGTAAGAAAAAATGATGAGAATCGAAGGAAATAAGCTCGTTGCTCTGTTGCTCTCAGCAGGCATGGCAACAACATTCCTTGCTGCCTGCTCGATCAATACCGACAAATTGGGCGAGGGAATATCCGATCTCGGCAATGCTTTTGTAACCGAAGTTGAGACGGAAGCAACCACAGAAGCACCGAAGGAAACAACGGTCGAGGTTACCGAGACCACAGTAACAGAGGAGACCACGGAGGTAATTCCTACTGTTTCCGCTACGCCTTCTCCGACACCGCTCCCGCAGCGTGTTGATTTCTCGAACTACACGGATATCGCTCTTAACGATACATTCACGGTATCAAGCGAAGAGTTCTCAGAGAGCTCCTATGCAGAAGGAACCGAGATCCTTCTTGCCAAGTTCGAAGGAAACAGATTTGTCGTAACAAAGGCTGCAAATGAGAACGTAATGAAGTCTATCAACCTGATCGTTGACGGCTTCTACAAAGAGGCTGCCGGCGCTTACAGCAGGGTATATTCCAAGGCTCAGGCAGAGTACGACCTCAAGGGTTCCATCGAAGCTCCTTTCAACGTTATCGTTGACTTCCAGTACACGACAAACGGCCGCGCACTTTCTGTCCTCATGGTCTATGAGGTATCCGGCGGCGAGGCTGAGAAGAATACGGTCATTGACTTTGCAAGCTTTGACATGATCTCCGGCCAGTACATCACTTTCAATTCCGTATGCAAGGATCCTAAGGGCCTTGAGAGTGCTTTGAGAGCAGGTCTTGCAAACTCTCTTAAGATCCAGCCCAAGCCTGCGGAGACTGAGATCGTAGGTGACTCACAGGAGACAACGGCAACAACAGCTGCTGTCAAAACACCTGAAGCAGACGAATTCGACGCTATCTATCTCGCGCCCGGCCCTGCAACTGCAGACGCTGCAAAGAACTCATTTGCAACACTCTACGGCGTAGCAGGCGATAAGGTCTACAGCGCAGTCATCGACATGAACGCTTATGCGGGCTTCCTTAACCGTTACGGAGCATCACTCTATACCGCATAAACGGACAGCGTAAAACAGAATAAAACCATTGAACATATGCACGGAACGAGATTGAAGTTCCGTGCATTGTGTTATAAAATGCTTCACAGTAAAAATCAAAAAATATTAAGAGAGGATATGGGGATGAAAAGAAACAAGCTGATCGCTTTGTTGCTTACATCGGTTATAGCGGCAGGAGCCGTTGCTTCCTGCAATTCAAGTACTGATCCGAGTGCTACAGATTCAAGTTCCGAGACAACCGCCACGAGCGCTACCTCTGCGCCGACGCCGACGGATGTACCGCCGGATCTGGAAGGCTTCAAGGAGCTGACTGTTGCTGAAGTCACCGATAAGGACGACGGCAAGATCACCATCTATGCGCACAATTCCGAGTTCATCGGACTTGTCGAAAAGTATGTCGGCATCACTTCCGATGACTACGATCTGGTCGAGGTATCAAACAACAATAACGCATATCAGGAAAAGCTCGACGCCGTTCTCTCTGACGGCAACAACGCGCCTGACATTTTTACCTGTGATGCCGCTTATGCCAGAAAGTATTTAGCTTCCGACAACACGATCGCCATCAACGATCTCGGCATCGATTATGCCGAGTGCAAGAACATGTTCGGCTACACATTGAGGTTCGCAAGTGACGACAACAACGTCATCAAGGGCCTGTCCTGGAAGGCTACCCCGTGCGGCGTTTTCTATGAGAGATCCGTTGCAGAGCAGTACCTCGGAACATCTGATCCGAACGAGCTCGCAGCGTCTTTCGCAACATGGGACAAGGTCATGGAATCCGCGAGAAAAGTCGATTCCGCATCTGGCGGTAAGGTCAAGCTCATCGGCGGCTTCACCGAGATCTTCGAGCCCTATGTAAGCACCAAAGACGGCAAGTGGATCATGGACGGAAGGATCCAGTACGATCCCAAGATCGAGGACTTTTTCGAGTACGCGAAAACACTTTATTCCGAGAACCTGACATTCAAGGCAGAGCAGTGGTCAAAGTCCTGGACGTCAAAGATGTCCGACAGGACCGTGGTCTCTTACTGGGGTTCCCTGCAGTTCGCAAAATACCAGCTGGCCTTAAATCCGGGCGAGGGCACAACAGTAAATCCCACTTCCGGTGACTGGGGCCTCACGACCGCTCCTGTCAATTACTACAGCGGCGGCACATGGGTAATGGCATCCAAGTACTGCGACAAGAAGGCCACATCAGGTGACATCATCAGAGCCATCTGCATCAACGAGGATAACCAGAAGGACATGCTCGGCAACGGTGAGTTCGTCAACAACATCAAGCTCATTACCGCAGCTGCATCTGACGACAAGTTCGCTTACGAATGGCTCGGCGGCCAGAACCCTTATCCGGTTCTCCTGAATGCTGCCAAGAATGCTGATGCGTCCTACGTGATCGTCGGTGAGGACGACTTCAACCAGACTTACAAGGCTGTTGTCGGAACCTATGCCGAAGGGGCATTCAAGACCAAAGACGAAGCCAAGAAGGCGTTCGAAAAGCAGCTCAAAGAGGACGGGCTCATAGAGTAAACTGACTTTATATTGTAAGTTCTGAAGACGGTGCCGCTGAGGTGCCGTCTTTTTTGTTGCAGCACCCCAAAACCAAGCAAAACAGAGGGTTGAAAATCTTCCACAAAAATATGACATAAGACATAGAATGTTTATATTTGCTTTGTTTAAAACGCTTTGAGGATAGTGTAAAATGGTTAGGTCTTTATTAATAAAAATGCGGAGGCAAACAAACATGAAATTCGGGCATTTTGATGACTCAAGAAAAGAATACGTCATTAACACTCCAAGAACACCTTATCCCTGGATCAACTATCTCGGCAATCAGGGATTTTTCTCACTGATCTCCAACACTGCAGGCGGCTACAGCTTCTACATGGACGCGAGACTCAGAAGAATCACACGTTACCGTTACAACAACGTACCTTTGGATATGGGCGGCCGTTATTTCTATATCAATGACAACGGCACGATCTGGAATCCCGGCTGGTCTCCGGTTAAGACCGAACTCGATGAGTATGAGTGCCGCCACGGTATGGGCTACACCATCATCAAGGGTAAGAAGAACGGCCTCAAGGCTGAAGTAACTTTCTTCGTTCCCCAGAACTACGACGGTGAAGTTCAGCAGGTAGTACTTACAAACGAAGGCACAGAAGCTAAGAGCTTCTCAATTTTCTCAATCGCTGAGTGGTGCCTCTGGGATGCACAGGATGACTGCACAAACTTCCAGAGAAACTTCTCCACAGGCCGTGTTGAGATCGAAGGTTCAACGATCTATCACGTAACAGAGTACAGAGACAGACGTAATCACTACGCATTCTACACAGTAAACGACGAGATCGACGGCTATGATACAGACCGCGACTCATTCCTCGGAAGCATCTATAACGGCTGGGACAACCCGGAGACAGTTAAGGCAGACAAGCCCGCTAACTCTTTCGCAGACGGCTGGTCACCTGTAGCTTCTCATTATAAGAAGGTTACTTTGGCACCCGGCGAATCCAAGACATTGATCTACATCTTAGGCTATGCTGAGAACCCTCAGGACAAGAAGTTCGCAGCAGAGAAGCCCGCTAACCTCCTTACAAGAGAGACATGGGTCCTCAACAAGGAGAAGGCTTATGCCATGATCGACAAGTACAACACACCTGAGAAGGTTGCTGCAGGCCTTGAAGAACTCAAGACAACATGGAATAACCTCCTCTCCATCTTCAAGGTTGACACACCTGATGACAAGGTCAACCGTATGGTAAACATCTGGAACCAGTATCAGTGCATGGTTACATTCAACCTTTCACGTTCTGCTTCCTACTTCGAATCCGGAATCGGCAGAGGCATGGGCTTCAGAGATTCCAACCAGGATATCTTAGGATTTGTACACCAGATCCCTGAGCGTGCAAGAGAAAGACTCATCGACATCGCTTCCACACAGCTTTCTGACGGCGGATGCTATCACCAGTACCAGCCTCTCACAAAGAAGGGTAATGCAGATATCGGCGGCGACTTTTCCGATGACCCGCTCTGGATGATCCTTTCTGTTGCAGCTTATATCAAGGAAACAGGCGACTGGGGCATCCTTGATGCTAACGTTCCTTTCGATGACGATCCGGACGGAAAGCACACAATGCTCGAGCACCTCGATGTTTCCTTCTATCACATCGTTAACAACTTAGGACCTCACGGACTCCCTCTCGCAATGCGTGCAGACTGGAATGACTGTATCAACCTCTCATGCTTCTCTGACACACCCGGTGAGTCTTTCCAGACATACACCAACCCCAAGTTCAAGGCAGAGGGCGGCTATTCCAAGGTTGCAGAGTCCGCATTCGTTGCAGCTCTCTTCACATACACAGGTCCCGCTTATGTCGGTATTCTTGAGCACTTGGGCAAGGCTGATGAGGCAGCAAAGGCTCAGGCTGAGATCGACAAGATGAAGAAGAATACAATGGAATCCGCATTCGACGGCGACTGGTTCATCAGAGCTTATGACGCAAACGGCGAAAAGATGGGCTCCAAGGAATGCGAAGAGGGTAAGATCTTCATCGAACCCCAGGGTTTCGCAGTCATGTCCGAGATCGGTAAGGATGTCGGCGCTGACATCAAGACGTTGAACTCCATCGACAAGTACCTCAACTGCGAGTTCGGTCTTGTTCTCAACAACCCCGCATACACCAAGTACTACATCCAGTATGGTGAGATCTCCACATATCCGGGCGGATACAAGGAGAACGCAGGTATCTTCACACACAACAACGCATGGATCATCTGCGCTGAGGCTTATGCCGGCAGAGGAGACAAGGCTTTCGAGTACTATTCAAAGATCGCTCCTGCATTCACAGAAGAGACATCCGACATCCATAAGACAGAACCTTATGTTTACGGTCAGATGATCGGCGGTAAGGATGCAAAGAACTTCGGTCAGGGCAAGAACTCCTGGCTCACAGGTACGGCAGCTTGGAACATGGTTGCTATCTCCCAGTACATCCTCGGCGTTAAGCCTGAGTTCGATGGCCTCAGAGTCGATCCTTCCATCCCTGCAGCTTGGGACGGATTCACAGCTACACGTCAGTTCAGAGGCGATACATATGAGATCACGATCAAGAATCCTGATCACGTTAACAAGGGCGTTAAGTCACTCACAGTTGACGGCGCAGCAGTTGACGGATGCATCGTTCCTGTAGCAGGCGACGGCAAGACACATAAGGTCGAGGTAGTGCTTGGCTAATATCGATATTTAAGTCGGTAAATCTATGTCAGATTAAGCAAGACCCCGTGGTTATTTGACCGTGGGGTTCCTTGCTGAAAATAGAAACAAAAAACATTTTATTTCTCACGGAGGATCCGCATGGGTTACATTGGTGAAAAGGCAAGAGGAGAAAGACTTCCCGCAAAAGAGCTTCTTTTGGATAAGTTCGGTGATACGATCGTTGCAGGAGGCGTCTCAGCCCAGTATGTTCGTTTTGGTAAAAATCCTGTCGTTATCGGTATTTCCGGTCTTAAGTTCGACAGTATGGCAGTAAACATCTTAGCTTCTGATGACGTTATTTTCGAGCAGTTCACAAGCTTGATCAACGAAGGATACAGCATCCTTATCGTAAGGAACGGAGACGATTTCAGAGCCTTCACCGAGAAGGACGGAAACCTTGCTGAAGCAAAGCTCGGCGAGGCAGTTCTCGAAAGATGCGCAGAGCTCATCAAGGGCACTGATGCATGGGGCGGAAAGCTTGCAACAAACGGCGAGCTCACTTTCGATCCTTCCACACCTTCACCCGGACCTCACTACTATACAAACATGCTCATCGGTAACCGTATCGACTTCGACTTCCCGTTGCAGTCAACACCTAAGAGCACAGTAGACAGCTTAGGCGGCGGTTCATTCAGATCACATGCAGACACACAGGTTCTCGCTACAAGATGGGACTATCTCCCTGAAGAGAACGGTTTCCCTGCAAACAGACAGTTCTATCTCGTTGAGAACGGCAAGAAGATCTTCTGGTCCGGCGATGCAATGGCAGAAGGCCTTAAGACGATCCGTACGACACACTCACAGAACAGGACCATCATCAGCTATGAATTGGAGTGCGGCCTCAAGATCAAGAGAACGATCTTCATCGTTCCCCAGAGACAGGGCCTTCCCGTAGCTTGCGAGGCACAGCTCATTGATATCGAGAACACAACATCCGAGGATAAGAATTTGAGAGTCGTCTGCACCGGTATGTTCGGTACAAAGCAGACACACGCTCTTTCCGAGGACGTCATCTTCACGACAGTAGTAGCTGAGTCACAGGTATTCTTCGATGAGAACAACGATATCCGTGCGGTATCCGCTGACCCTAACCCCAAGTGGACAAAGGGCGATATCAGATTCAACGAGACAGTAGTACATGCTGACGACGGCGATTTCTTCCCCGACCAGTACAGCGTAAGATATGCTGATTTCGTAGGTTCAGGAAGCCTCTCAAATCCTGAGTTCATTTTCCCTCTGGCATCAAGACCGTCCAGAAAGGGACCGGGATTCTTTGCAACTTCCACACCTTTCACAGTCAAGGCAAACGGCACAGTACGTGTTGATAACATCACATGCCTTTCTTCCGACTGCGTAAACGAGAATTTCGTAGTAGACAAGACACCTGCTGAAGAAGCAGAGGCAGTCGCAAACTACATCAAGGATCCTGCAAACCTTGCCAAGGACCTTCAGGACGTTATCGACTTCACAGGCAAGTACGCTAACTACATGAAGATAGAGCACGAGGATCAGGACTTCGAAGCTTACGTAAACAACAACCTTCCTTTCCAGGTCTTCTATCAGACATTCGTATCCAGATCACTTGACTGGACACAGAAGGGTTACCGTGAGATCGGCTTCAGAGAGATACAGGACATCTTCGCTTCCATGTACTATTTCGCAGGCATGGGCAATACTGAATTCGTAAAGAAGATGCTCGCAGGATGGATCGAGAACGTTTACGAAGACGGTTACACAAACCACAACTTCTACTGGATCGGTAAAGAACCCGGCTGGTGGTCTGATGACGGCCTCTGGCTCTTACAGGCATTAGACAGATATCTTGGCCTTACTGACGATTATGCATTCCTCGAAGAGGAGTTCGTAATGGCAGGCACAAAGGAGAAGAAGACTGACGCCGGCGTTAAGAGAAAGCTCAAGGATACGATCAAGGCTATCCTTATGTACAGCGGCAGGATCTCTCTCGGCAAGCACGGCATCCCGCTTATCGACCGTGCTGACTGGAACGACTGCCTGAGAGTCGATCCCGACTGTATCTCCGGTAAGGATAAGGTAGCTGAATATAAGGAGCAGATCGCTGCAGCTGGCAAGGCTTACGGCGAAGTTCCTTACGATTCAGAGTTCTCCGAATCCGTAATGAACGGCTTCCTGCTTAAGGTTGCTCTTGATGCTGCAGAGACAATGTTCAGAAAGATCGGCGACTCTGCTGCAGACGACATGAAGCAGCTTTCCGACAAGCTCGCAGCTAACCTCAGACAGTACTGCTGGAAGGATGACTTCTACTGCAGAGTACTGTTCAACAGAAAAGACAGGACCGACATCTCTTATCTCGGTGCAAAGGGCGACGGACTCGCAGTAGAAGAGGGTCACCCCGGCACATACTTCCTCAACAGCTTCTCATGGTCACTCCTGGCAGGCGTTGCATCTGAGGAAGAGATCAACACGATGCTCGATTCACTCGATAAATATCTGAAGACACCTTACGGCTTCAGACTCTGCTCTACAGTCGATTATCCGAGGATCGCTCCGAAGATCGACGTAGCGCTCTACTATCCGGGCGACCGTGAGAACGGCGGCGTATTCAAGCACGCCAACATGATGGCATGCTCTGCTATGCTCGGTGCCGCAAAGACAGTTAAGGACGAGGCTCTTGCTTCCAGACTCGCTGATACGGCTTACTGGATCATCGACAAGATCTTACCGTTCAACACGATGAAGTCACCTTTCGTTACATGCGGCAACCCCAGATGGTGCACACAGTACAACAACAGCCAGACAGGCGAGAATATCGGACCTACGCTCTCCGGTACTTCCACATGGCTCCTGCTCTCACTCTTCCAGTGCTTCGGCGTTGAGTTTACAAGCGAAGGCTTAAGAGTAGAGCCTATCCTCAGACAGACCGACAGAAAGCTTGACGTTAAGGTCTCCGTCTGCGGAACAACATACGATATCCATATCACAAAGCCTGAGGGCTTTATCCGTGCACAGGACGGCATAAAGGTATCTCTTGACGGCGCTGCAGTAGAGGGCACACTCCTTCCTGTTGCAACAGACGGCAAGACACATCAGGTTGAGATATCATTCTGATCATAAGATATTAATCGGAGGTAATGGGGAAAATGCCTTTTTCGAGCGTCTTTTTATCAGAGATCGTAAAAGCCTATAACTTAGAGGTTGTTTACGATTCGGGCGATATTGAATCCAGAAGGATCTGCGTAGCCGACGTCACAAGACCCGGCTTGCAGCTCGCGGGATATTACGATCACTTCGGTCCCGACCGAATCCAGATGATCGGTAACATGGAGCATGCATACTTGGATAACCTCTCTCCGGAAGAGAGGGCCAAGTCTGTTTCCGCGCTCTTCGAAAAGAATATCCCTGCGCTTATCGTTACCCGTGACCATAAGGTCCATAAGGAGATCTTAGATGCTGCAAGAAAGTATCAGACTCCGGTATTAAGGACATCACAGGCCACATCCGATTTCTCTTCAGAGCTCGTTAAATACCTCAAGATGGAGCTTGCTCCCCGTGTATCCATGCACGGCGTTCTTGTCGAGGTAAACGGTGAAGGTATCCTCATCTTAGGTGAGTCCGGCGTTGGTAAATCGGAAACTGCATTGGAGATCGTTAAGAGAGGTCACAGACTTATCGCAGACGATCAGATCGAGATCCGCAAAGTATCAGAGACAACGCTTCTGGGACGCGCTCCAGACGTAATCAAGCACCTTATCGAGATCCGCGGTATCGGTATCTTAGACGTTAAGGAGCTCTACGGTGTATCCGCCGTTAAGCAGCAGGAGAACATCGACTTCGTAATCAACTTGGAGCTCTGGGACGAGAAGAAGACTTACGACAGATTAGGTCTTACCGAAGAGACAACCGACATCCTCGGCATCAAGGTTCCTTCAGTTACCATTCCTGTAGGACCCGGACGTAACCTCGCGATCATCGTTGAGGCTGCAGCCATCAACTACAGAGTCAAGAAGATGGGTTATAACGCTGCTCAGGATCTCGTATCCAGAGTATTCCCCGGAAAGTCTCTGGATGGCTGATATCACCATATTGGAAAACGTCCCGCTTGCGGGATATTCAACATTCAGATGCGGCGGCCCGGCAAAGTTTTTCGCTGAGCCGGCGACAGGTGATGAAGTAGCACGGTTATTCAGACTGGCAGGAGAGATGAACTGGGACGTATTCGTCCTTGGCAACGGTTCCAACTGCCTTATCTCCGATGAAGGTTTTGACGGTCTCGTTATAAGGATCGGCAAAAACATGAGTGAATTATCTTCCGAAGAATTGGAAGACGGCAGGGTAAAGATAACAGCAGGTGCAGGTCTTTCTTATGCAAGATTCGGAAACTGCTGTACGGAACTGTCACTTACCGGCGCAGAGTTTGCATGCGGCATTCCCGGTTCATGCGGCGGCGCTGTCTTCATGAATGCCGGAGCTTACGGCGGAGAGACAAAAGATTTCATTTCAAAAGTAACTTATTGGGATGGGCAAGCCATCCGGATTATAGACGGCAGTGATTGTGATTTCGGCTACAGAACGAGTCTTTTTGAAAAGCTGAATTCCGAAGGAAAGACTGCCGTTATCTTAGGCTTTGAAGCAATCCTTTCAAAAGGCAATAAGGATGAGATAACCGCAAAGGTCGATGACTTAAGGAGCAGAAGGACTTTAAGCCAGCCTTTGGATGTTCCTTCCGCAGGTTCCACATTTAAGAGACCTGAAGGGTATTTTGCGGCCAGACTCATCGAAGATGCAGGCCTTAAGGGCTTTGCACTGGACGATTCCGGAGCACAGGTATCGCCCAAACATGCCGGTTTTATAGTAAATAACGGAGGCACTGCAAAGGCTTCCGATATCATCAGACTTATAGATTATGTGGTGGAAAAAGTATTCGAGAACTCAGGCGTAAGGCTTGAGAAAGAAGTGAGACTGGTAGGTAACTTCGGAGGCTAAAGATGGAACTGTTATTTCTGACGGGAATGAGCGGTGCGGGAAAGAGTGCCGCTGTCAGGTATTTGGAAGACTGCGGATATTTCTGCATGGATAATGTCCCGCCCTATGTTTTGCCGGACCTTGTAAAGAGCTTCTTCAGGGGCAGGAACGGCGAGGGATTCTCGACACCGAAGCTTGCATTCGTTGTCGACATCAGATCCCAGGAATATCTGGACGGCTTTGATGAGGCGCTCGCGCTCATCGATGAAGAGGTAGGCTGCCCTTATAAGGTCATATTCCTTGAGGCGTCTGACCAGGTGCTCATCAGCAGATACCAGCAGACAAGAAGAAAGCACCCTCTTGCCACAAAGAAGGGTTCTCTTACAGAGGCTCTCGCGGAAGAGAGGAAGATGCTCGAGAACATAAGAGAGATCGCTACAGTTGTAGTAGATACCTCTTTCATGACCGATTCCGAGCTCTGCAATGCGATCGGAGAGATCATAAAGAGCGCAGACAGCCAGAGCATCCTTGTCGTGGTCGAATCGTTCGGATTCAAGTACGGCCTTCCCGTAGACTGCGATTACGTATTCGACGTAAGATTCCTGCCTAACCCGTTCTATTTCCCCCAGATGAGGAATCTCACGGGTAAGGATGAAGCGATCGCCACATATCTTGAAGGCTTCAGCGAGACAGCAGAATTCAATTACATGACGTCCGAGCTTCTCAGATTCGTTATCCCTTACTATGAGAAAGAAGGCAAGGGAAGCGTCCACATCGGAATCGGCTGTACCGGCGGAAGACACAGATCCGTATATTGCTCAGAGACCATCGCGAAAATGCTGGCCGAGAGAGGCATCAAGTGCATTATCTCCCACAGGGATATCGATAAAGAGCCCCACAGATACACGAAGAAGGCGGAAGAGGACTGATGGACGACAGTTTTTCTGTCAAAGTTAAGCTTGAGACGGCGACAAATGCCGTGAAAAAGCCTGTCCAGAGGCAGACTGCATTATGCGGCCTGTTCTTAAGCCAGAGCAGCGTAAAGGGCTCTGCAAAGGTCATAAGGATACCTGAAAGGCTCGCGGAGCTGACCGTAAAGCTTTTCGAGGCCGAGAACATAGAATGCTCTTATTCCAAAGGTAAGATTATTTTAAAAAATATATATTCATCCAATCTCTGGGAGAGGTGCGAAGATCTCCTTTCCGGGTTTGCGAACGGGGATCTGTCCGTTGAGGACGCAAGGAGATTCTTAAGAGGCGCTTTCTGGGGATGCGGATACTGTTCCGATCCGAATAACGGCTACAGGATAGAGTTCGTGGTAAAGGAAGCAGAGAACGCGACACTTATATCGGCAGCATTGGATGTCCTGTCGATAAAGCATGTCAGGTCACAAAGAAAAGATTCATATTCTTTATATTTCAAAAACGGGGACGACGTCTCCGACTTCTTAAGCTATATCGGAAGCCCTTCGGCGATGATGGAATTTGAGAATGTCAGAGCCCGGAAGGACGTTAACAGCAAGGTCACGAGGACTGTCAACTGCGATGAGGGCAACTCAAAAAGGCAGGCTGAGGCAGCGGCTTCGAGGAACGAACTTATCGCCAAAGTAATGGCGTCCGGACTTGCGAGTAAGCTTGCTCCCGAGCTTCGTGAAGCCGCAAAAGCACACATGGAAAACCCCGGCGCATCGCTTGCCGAGCTTGGTGCCATGATGGATCCTCCGATAGGCAAATCGGGTATGAGACACCGCCTCGATAAGATAGCGGAATTCGCCAACAGTTTGTGAGCAAATGTCAAAAAAGCCTTATTTTATAAAGGTTGTAAGGGTTGTTTGACGCTCAAAGTTTGAGATTAAATTACAGCCGTGTTACAATAAGCGTTAACTTTTTCAGGAAGGAACAATGCGAGGGGTATTATGAACCGCGGTGACCAGTACATCGAGCCCGATAACAGTTATTACAGACCATCGAGAGATCCTAATGAAGGTACAATGAATCTTGTGGTCGTGATCACGTTGCTGTTCGTCTGCCTTACGGGCGTTCTTGCTGCTGTCTACTTTAAGAAGGCAACCACAAAAGAGACGCTGGCAAATATCGAGAATACTGACCAGTCAGGTTACATCTCGATCGCATCTCCGACTCCTACACCGATCCCTCCCATCGAGCCTTACCAGAACCCGATCCTTTATCCGGGTCTTGCTGATATTAAGATCAACAAAGAACTTCAGATAGATTCCAAGGCTAATCCTGCCGCAAGAGGCATCAACGAGACTGTAATGAAGAACAGACAGTTCGTTGAAGGCGAATACGTAAGAGAGAAGCCTATCTTCATGACTGATCCGGTATTCTACGGATCGATTCCCGGTATTTTCACATACAGGGGAAATAACTTCAGAAACTGCGCATCCTACGGTTATACGAACATCTACAGAGGCGCCCTGACACAGAGATGGGAATTCAGGGGCATAGGCAAGAAGCTTGCTTCGACCCAGAACTTCGAATGGTCAGGCGTAAGGTGGACGGGCCAGCCGCTGGTTGCAGAGTGGCCTCTGGAAACACGCGCTCACATGAACCTGACTGATTTTGCAAAGAACCAGCAGGTATTAAGAGAAGTTATCATCGCGGCACTCGACGGTAAGATCTACTTCTTCAACATCCTGAACGGTGAGAAGACAAGAGAACCCATCAATGTAGGCGCATCCATCAAGGGAACACCTGCCCTCGATCCGAGAGGCTATCCCATCATCTATGTAGGCCAGACAGATAACAACGGCGGAACGAATTTCGGTCTTTACGTATATTCGCTCCTCGACGGTTCATTGCTCTATATGTATGACGGTTCTGATGACGGCGCATACAGATCCAATTGGAATGCCTTCGACTCATCACCTATCATCGACGGCGCAACGGATACGCTTATCTGGCCTTGCGAGAACGGCTATATCTATACGTTCGACCTTAATACGAATTACAATGCCGCTGCAGGAACTGTCGGCATGAATCCTGTAGTTACGGGCTACAAGTATATGTTCAACGATAACGTCAGTTCACATATGGGCGTAGAGAGTTCTATCGCAGTATACGGCAACTACGGCTACTTTATGGACAACACGCAGAATCTGTGCTGTCTCGATCTCAATACCATGAAGATGGTATGGACCGTAGTCGTAGGCGACGATTCAGACGTAACACCGATGGTAAATGAGGAGAACGGTGTTCCTTATGTCTACATCGGAACAGAGGTCGATAACCAGAGCGGAATCGGTGAGAAGACCGGTGCTGCATATATCTATAAGGTCAACGGACTTACGGGTAAGATCGTATGGCAGAATTCAGAGCCCTGCTATACATTCAACGGCGAGTCCTCAGACAACGACCAGAGCGGCGGATGCTTCGGCAACCCCGTTATGGGCAAGGGAAAGATCTCCAATCTCGTAATATTCTCATTTAGTATGACAAGCGGCCTTGCAAGCGGCAATAAACTTGTTGCATATGACAAGGACTTGGGTACCAGAGTATGGGAATATAATATGAACATCTATTCATACAGCTCACCTGTTGATTTCTACGATCAGGAGGGGCACGCATACATCATCATCTGCGACTCAATAGGACAGATCCATATGATCAACGCAGAGGACGGAAAGAGAATTACATACATACAGACCAAGAGAAATCTGGGACAGCAGGATCAGACTTCCTCAGGCGTAAGTATCGAAGCTTCTCCGATCATATATGAAGGTATGCTTGTCGTAGGAACAACGTCCGGAAGCATTTTCGGAATAGCGGTTGAGTAAGGAGCAATAATGGACTACAACAAAGCATACGGATCCATAGCGGTTTTAGAGGTCGAGATAAGGACCTTTGCAAACGAGGGTTATGCGGTGAAGTATGATTTTGGTCGCAAAGTGATCTCCTGGCGTGACAATTACATGTGGAACAATAATTTCACCAGATCAATCAGCGACGATAAGATGAAGCTTATCAAAGAGAAACTCCCGGAATCCGGAATGCTTGAGTGGATGAAGGGCTATGAGATGGGAATGACCGATGAGTTCGGCGACAAGACTGTGGTGCCGGGTGAGTGGAGCATCAAGGTCGAATTCGATGACAAGACAAAGCTCGTGGCAGGCGCGGAACAGCATTTCCCGAAGAAATGGAAAAACCTTAAGACACTGATCGAGCAGACAACGGGTTGCAGTTTCTTACTTAGATAAAGCGGATAAGGTGAAACAGGATATTTGGCGGGCAGGCATGGGGGCCTGCTTTTTATTATTTATATAGTCTCATTTGCTCAGATGTGATAAAATTCATTAGTATGCCCGGATCTCGAGTTCGGGAATGTAAAGAACTAAGGAGTTTTTGGATTTTGGATTATCTTGAAGGATTGTTATTAGGCAGATTATGGAGCGATACGGATTACGAGAACCGTAAACATTTCGGTTTGTTCATTCTGTACGGCCTTTTCGTTGATGCCATAATCCTCTACAAATATATTCTCGAGAGAGGTCTTTTGGGATTAGGCAACATCGGACCTATCCACATTGCCGTATTCGTACTGCTCTTTCTTGCAAATCCTCTGATCTGCTTCAGATATTACCGAATGCCCTGGTGGGGCAAGATAATGATTTTATTAGTAAAGCTTTTCAAGGCTTATCTGATCATCAGCTATACCGTCAGTTTGCTTCTTCCGAGGCTTAACGTAAGAGTAGACGATCTTCAGGATTACTTGATCAGTTACCTCAACTTAACACTTGAGAAATATACGGAGAAATTTGCGGCATCGGTCGGCTCTTTCTCAACGGTCGTAGGCGTTCTCGCCGGCGGCGTACACGTTGTCTGCACGGTATTGCTTTTCGCATTGGCATTTATCGTGATCCCGAGCCTCATCTTCCTGGCTGTAAAGCTTGTACAGTTAGCTTGGGACTGGGTCGTAAATATGCTTATCATCAAGAGGTTTTTCCCTCAGAGAAAATAATGAGCTTTAAGGAGGCTATATGGCGGAGCTTAGAGACAGAATAGACATAACAGTTGAAGAGCTCGAGGAATCCCTCGGTGCCGTCAGGCTTCCGCGCTTCATCGCAGAATCCGAGAAGAGCTTTGTCGGAAGGATAGATTCCATCTGTGACGAGATCTGTTCTGATACAAACAAGAGAGCGATATTCGTCTCGGGTCCCACATCATCCGGCAAGACAACGTTCACCTTAAGGCTTTCCAACACGATCAATAAGAGAGGCAGAAAGGCCGTTCACTTATCCCTTGACGATTACTACAACATCAAGGAAGTAAAGTGCGACAAAGACGGCAGGCCTGACTTTGAGACAATAGATGCGCTGGATGTCGAGAGGATCCAGAAGGATATCAAGGATCTCCTTGACGGAAAGACGGTCATTCCTCCGTTCTTCGATTTCAACGTAAGACAGCAGATGGAAGGAGACCCTTCCAGTGCGATCTCTCTTGGTGATGACGGCGTTCTTGTCGTAGAAGGTCTTCACGGATTATCTCCGAAGATCTCGGGAGAATGCCCCCCCGATAAGTGCTCCAAGGTATTCATCATGCCCTACGGCAATGTCTACTGTGATTCCAAACTGATGGACAGCAACGAGATAAGACTTTTAAGAAGAATAATCAGGGACTACCGTCACAGAAGCGCACACGCACTGGCGACGATCGATTACTGGCCGATGATCCAGAAGTCCGAAGAGAAATATTACGAAGAATATCTTACAAGTGCCGACTATCACGTTAATTCGTTCCTGGCTTATGAGAGCCTGATAGTCGCGCCCATGGCAATGGGAGATATCAGCGAAGCTTTGGATAAGGCTCTTAAGGGCTCTATCGAACCTTCCGTATTCATGGAGAAGTCACCTTCGGGCAAACCCTTTGCGGACCTCTCTGCGGCACTTGTAAAGGCAAATAAACTGATGGGACATCTGGGAAAGATCCCGGTCATCAGTCCCGAACAGGTTCCGGCTGAATCCATCCTGAATGAATTCATCGGATCTTAATCCGCGAAATAGATAAGGAGGCAGACAATGCCTATCAGAATAGCAGACAATCTTCCGGCAAGGCATATCCTTGAACAGGAAAGAATATTCGTTATGGAGGAGAACAGGGCCCTGTCCCAGGATATAAGACCTATCAGGATCCTTATCCTCAATCTCATGCCCGACAAATCCACGACGGAGACACAGCTCTTAAGAGCTCTGTCCAATTCACCGATCCAGGTCGATGTCGAGCTCATCTTTACAGAGACACACCATTCGAAGCATACTCCGGCTGAGCACCTCATCAAGTTCTACAAGACTTTCTCCGAGGTAAAGGAGGAATTCTTCGACGGCATGATAATAACGGGCGCTCCCATTGAGAAGCTTCCTTTTGAAGAGGTCGATTACTGGCCCGAATTAGTCGAGATAATGGAATGGAGCAAGACACATGTCTATTCGACGCTTCATCTCTGCTGGGGCGCTTTCGCAGGTCTTTATTACCATTACGGCATTCCGAAGATCGTTCTGGACAAGAAGGTGTTCGGCGTTTTCGAGCACTCCATGACATGGTCAAGACCCGTAAAGCTCTTCAGGGGCTTTGACGATATCTTCTATGTACCCCATTCACGTTATACGGAAGTAAGACGTGAGGACGTCGAGAAGAGGTCCGACTTAAGGATCCTTTCCGAGTCCGAAGAATGCGGTATCTATGCGATATCCGACCTTCACGGAAGACAGTTCTTCATTACCGGCCACTCCGAGTACGACAGGGACACACTGGACAGGGAGTACAAGAGAGACATGGCTGCAGGTCTGAGCGATGTGGATGTTCCGAAGAACTACTACATCGACGACGATCCGGACAAGGGACCCCTTCTCAGATGGAGATCTTCCGCAACATTAATGTATACAAACTGGCTCAACTACTACGTATATCAGGAGACTCCGTTCGACATCAGCTCGATCAGGAGCATCCGCAACGAAGACTTGGAGCCCAACAGAGACGTGGAGAAAAATGGCTGATACTGTTTACCTTAGCAAAGAACTGATATCGGGATTTGAACCTCAAAGACCTGATGACGGACATAAGAACACTTTCGGAACCGCGCTTATCTGCGCAGGTTCGGAATATATGTCAGGCGCTGCCGTAATGGCAACGGGCGCCGCTTTAAGATCCGGCGCGGGCCTTGTCAGGGTATTCTCCGAAGATAAGACACTTGATGCAGTTAGAGTCACAGAACCCTGCGCGCTCCTGTCGTTAAGGCCCGGTGAGACGGCTGACCTTTTAAGAAAAGCAAAGGAGCTCTGCAAGAGTTCTTCCGCTGTCCTTATCGGCTCCGGTATCCCTGAGGATCAGAAGGATCTTGAAGCTCTTATCTGCCGTTTCCTCGAAAACGCTGACAATGCGGTGCTCGACGCGGGTGCCCTTATTTCCAAGCCCGATGCATGGGCAAGGATCGCAGAATGCCTTAAGGCAAGGAAAGTTCCTGCAGTCATTACTCCTCACATC
Organism: Oscillospiraceae bacterium; assembly: GCA_902780785.1. Lineage (GTDB taxonomy): Bacteria > Bacillota > Clostridia > Saccharofermentanales > Saccharofermentanaceae > Saccharofermentans. Next base: position 31,758 of record CACZGS010000015.1, read on the forward strand.
GGAGAGTTCGCAAGGCTATTAAGGCTCCCTAAGTCCGAAGTCATCGAAAAGGCTGAGGAACTTGCTTTGGGATTTGCCAAGGACAATAACTGCGTGGTCGTTCTTAAGAGCGCTAAGACTCTTATAGCAACACCTGACGGAAATCTCTATGTCAACGATGCTCCCAACAGCGGACTTGCAAAGGGCGGCTCGGGTGATGTATTGGCAGGCCTTCTTACGGGATTCCTTGCGCAGGGAATGGAGCCTTACAAGGCAGCATGCTCTGCTGTTTATATCCACTCGAAGGCTGGTGAAGCGGCAGCTAATGAAGTCGGAACCAGAGCAATGCTACCGGCAGATCTTACAGTTTATTTGCCCGGCGCTTATATGGATGCCGGATGGGGGCACGAGTGATGACCGAGAACTTTAGCAGCAATTACGACCGTTCATGCGTTGAGATCGATCTCGATGCATTGAAGCATAATTTCGAAGAGATCAAGAAGGCGACAAAGGGCGGCGCGGGGATCCTCGCTGTCGTAAAAGCCGACGCATACGGCCACGGCGCTATCGAGATCGCAAAGACGCTTATCGATTCAGGCGCAGCAGGACTCTGCCTTGCCACGATCGATGAGGCTGTTGAGCTCAGAAAGCACGGAATCGACGTTCCCATGTTGACTTTAGGTTTTACCGATCCCGTCAGGTTCAAGGATGCGGTCAAGTACGACGTGGAGCAGTCCGTTTATTCATATGAGAAAGCCAAGGCGTTGTCCGATGAAGCTCTTTCGCAGGGCAAGACTTGCAAGATCCACATAAAGCTCGACACCGGAATGGGAAGGATCGGCTTTAAGACAGACGGCTCCGAGACAGAAGAGATCGTCAGATCCTGCACGCTTCCGGGCATTGAGCCTTACGGCGTTTTCTCTCATTTCGCCGTAGCTGATACCGATGACGACGAATATACGAGAAAGCAGTTCGGGCTGTTCATGAACCAGATCTCCGAACTCGAGAGCAGGGGCATAAAGTTTGCTAAGAGACATATCTGCAACAGCGCAGGTATCTTAAGATTCCCTGAAATGCATTTGGATCTCGTCAGAGCAGGCATAATCCTCTACGGCCTCATGCCGCCCGGATGCCCCAAGCCCGTTACTGATATCGACCTTAAGCCCGTTATGAACTGGTATGCCAAGGTCATCCACGTTAAGACGGTTCCCGCAGGAACCACCGTAAGCTACGGCAGACATTTCGAAGCATCACGTCCCACGGAAGTCACCACTGTCGGCATCGGTTATGCTGACGGTCTTTCCAGAAGGCTCTCCAACGGATTCGAGCTTGTAATAGGCGGGAAGAAGTGCCCGATCATCGGAAATATCTGCATGGATATGTGCATGGTCGATACGACGGATCTTGAGACAAGGCCCAAGGTAGGCGATAAAGTCACTGTATTCGGAAGCGCAAGATCAGCTGACGAACTGGCAGATGCATTGGGCACGATCAATTACGAGATCACCTGTGATGTTGGCAAAAGAGTCAGAAGACTCTATGTCGGAGGCTGATTTTTTCTCCTATATTATTAAAATAATTATTTAGTGAAATAAGCGCAGATATGCGCTATAATACATACGCTTTATTTTTATACCAAGGAGAATGCCCATTAATGGAAGATACATTACGCGAGAGCTGGAAGAACCCGGAGATAAAGAAAAAGATACTCTTTAGCTTCCTGATCATTTCCATCCTTTGTCTTCTTACTATCATCCCGATCCCCGGCCTTAGTCATGCTGCAGCCACAGCAAAGATCGACGATTGGGGCAGTATCGGCACCGTAATCGACATCCTCTCATGCGGAGCTCTTACAAACGGCTCCATCATCAGCCTTGGTATTTTCCCGTTCCTCGTAGCTTCCATCATCATGCAGATCGTAACGCTCGCAGTTCCGAAGCTCAGAGATCTCGCTCAGGCAGGCGACGCAGGAACAAAGCTCATCCAAAAATATACGAGGATCGCTTCCCTCATCGGTTCAGCTGTCTTCGCTGCTCTTTATTGCCTCGGAATGAAGGATACGGTTTTCCCTAACTTCAATTTCTGGGTAGCTATCGTAATCTGCGGCGTTACTGTTGCTGTCGGCAGCGCTTTCTGCGGCTGGTGCGTTGAGCTCCTTAACACAAAGGGTCTCGGCAACGGTCTTACGCTCATCATCCTTACAGGCATTGTCCACAACATTCCCCACGATCTGTTGATGCCTTACTTCAACGCTATTGACATGGGAATCGTCTGGGCACTCGTTTACATGATCATGGGAATCCTTCTTGCGATCGGCATGCTCATCCTTGCTCTCCTCATCAACATGGGTGAGAAGAAGCTCAGGATCATCTTCTCTAAGAGAACAGTCGGCATGAAGCAGTACGGAATGCAGAACCAGGTCATCCCGCTCAAGGTCGCTCAGGCAGGAATCACACCCGTTATCTACTCAATGACAGTATGCCTCTTCGTTCCCACGATCCTTACGATGATCGCTCCCGGCTCCGACAATGTATGGTTCTCCGGCGCAAGGAACTTCCCTACGAGCATAATGTTCATTCCTTTCTTCGTAATCTTCCTTGTATTCTTCGCATATGTTTTCGCGTTGATGCAGTTCAATCCCTACGATATCTCCAACCAGATCAAGCAGAACGGCGGTTATATCCAGGGAATCAAGCCCGGCAAACCGACATCCATGTACATGATGTCCGTATATAGCAACCTCAACAGCGCAGGCTGTGCATACCTCATTCTCGTATGCATCATCCCGCTCATCTTAAGCTTCATCCCCGGCCTTTCGAGCATTGCTTTCTGCGGAATCGGCCTTGTCCTCGTAGCAGGCGGAGCAATCGAGATCAAGACGTTGCTCGACAATGCTCTCAAGCTTGAAGAGGATAAGCTCAAGCAGGCAGGCAAGGATAAGAAGCGCAGCAAGAACTACAACAAAAAGTAAGGGAGGCAATTTTATGAATCTGATCATTTTAGGTGCACCCGGTTCCGGAAAGGGAACATCAGCAACAGTTTTAAGAGAGAATTATTCCCTCGCTCATATCTCCACAGGCGATCTGTTCAGATATAACATCAAGGAGAACACTCCACTCGGAATCGAGGCTAAGTCTTATATCGACAAGGGAGCTCTGGTTCCTGATGACGTAACGATCAGAATGGTTGAGGACCGTCTTAACAATCCCGACTGTGAGAAGGGTTATATCCTTGACGGTTTCCCGAGAAATATCGCTCAGGCTGAAGCACTCGACAAGATGCTCGCAGCCAAGGGCTCCAAGATCGACGCAGTTGTCTATGTAAAATGCGATGACGAGATCATCATGGACAGAGTTACAACAAGACGTGTCTGCGAGAAGTGCGGAGCAAGCTTCAACGTTAAGTACATGCCCACAAAGGCAGAGGGCGTTTGCGATGTGTGCGGCGGCAAGGTCATCCAGAGATCTGACGATAATCCGGAGACAGTTGCAAAGAGACTTGAGACATACAGAGTAAACACACAGCCCCTTATCGACTTCTACAACGAGAGAGGAATCATCGTTGAGGGCAACAATAATGTAGACTCCAAGACCTGCATCGAATCCATTGAAGCAGGACTTAAGAACCTCGGACTTTAATTAGAAATTAGGTATATAAATGGTAGAGATCCTTACCAACGAAGAATTCGAAAAGATGAAGGCCGCAGGAAAGATCCTGCAGCACGTTTTCAAGGCATGCAGAGATTTCATCAAGCCCGGCGTATCAACACACGATGTGGACAAACTCTGCTATGACATCATCAGAAGTTATGACGCTATCCCTTCATTCCTCAATTACGGCCAGCCCCCGTTCCCGGGCACGATCTGCGCTTCCGTTAATGATGAAGTCGTTCACGGAATTCCCAGAAAGACCAGGATCCTTGAAGAAGGCGACATTATTTCGGTAGATGTCGGCGCTGTTCTCAACGGTTATCAATCAGATGCATGCAGAACATACATGGTCGGCGAGGTCGCACCTGAGGTAAAAGATCTTGTGGAGCGTACCGAGAAGTCCTTCTGGATCGGTCTTGAATATGCCAAGGCCGGCATGAGGACAGGTGATATCGGTCATGCGATCCAGGAATACTGCGAAGGCTTCGGTTACGGAGTTGTAAGAGAACTTACGGGCCACGGAATCGGAACAACGATGCACCAGGATCCTGATGTTCCCAACTACGGAAGACCGGGTCACGGCTATAAACTCAAAAAGGGTATGGCAATCTGCATCGAACCGATGATAACATTGGGTACACGTGAGATCGAGATCTTAGATGACAGGTGGACGATTGTCACACAGGACGGCAAGCCTGCCAGCCACTATGAAAATACGATTTTAATTACGGATGAGGGTCCGTATTTGACAACCTATGACTATGAGGAGGGTTTTTAATGGCGAAGGAAGATGTTATTGAAGTACTGGGAGTAGTTGATGAAGCATTGCCCAATGCAATGTTCAAGGTAAAGCTCGACAGCGGACACATTGTTCTTGCTCATTTGTCAGGAAAGCTTAGACAGAATTACATCAAGATTCTTCCGGGCGACAAAGTAACAATGGAGATCTCGCCATACGATCTTTCCAGAGGCAGAATTACCTGGAGAGGCGAGAAGAAACCCAAGGCTTAAGCCTATTATCAGCTGATTTCAGGCACCCTGAATTTTTTCGGGGTGCTTTAAAATTTTCAGTTGAAAACCAAATAGATTCTGCTATAATAGTTCAGCATGCGCTCAAAAGGCGCCTGTATTTGTTGTGGAAAAATAACAGCAACAGGAGGTACTAATATGAAAGTACGACCGTCAGTAAAGCCGATGTGCGAAAAGTGCAAGATCATTCGCAGAAACGGCAAAGTAATGGTCATTTGTTCCGACCCTAAGCACAAGCAGAGACAGGGTTAAGACATTTGACGGGCTTTCGTATGTGCGGAATTAGCCCTGCACGAAGTGATAGCGAAGGCCGCGGGATAAAAGCTCCTTCCCGCACAAGTATTTATTAAATAAAAAGAAGTAATCATATTTACTCACCGTTACCGAGAGGGCGGCTGCTCCCTAACCCGGAGTTCCTTGACTTACGTGTGTCTAATAGAGATTAATACCACTTTATCCAATACGGAGGTACTTTAAATGGCTCGTATAGCCGGCGTAGATTTACCTAACGATAAGAGAATTGAAATCGCTCTTACGTACATTTACGGAATCGGAAGAACAAGTGCAGACGAGATTATTGCCAAGACAGGCATCAATCCCGATACACGTGTCAAGGATTTGTCAGAGGACGAGGTTGCGAAGATCCGTGACCAGATCGAGAACAATTACAAGGTAGAGGGTGACCTTAAGAGAGAAGTACAGTCTAACATCAAGAGACTTTCTGATATCGGTTGCCTTCGTGGACGTCGCCACAGACTGGGACTCCCTGTAAGAGGCCAGCGCACAAAGACTAATGCTCGTACCCGTAAGGGCCCTAAGCATACAGTTGCTGGTAAGAAGAAGTAAGGTGAGGTGAGTCAAAATGGCACAGAAGAAAAGCTTAAGACCCAGAAGAAGTGAGCGTAAGAACGTCGTAGACGGTCAGGCTCATATTCATGCTACATTCAACAATACAATCATTACAATTACCGACAAGCAGGGAAATACAATTTCCTGGGCTTCTGCAGGTATGGACGCCAAGGGTTCACGTAAGGGCACGAGCTATGCAGCTCAGGTTGCTTCCGAGAAGGCTGCTAAGGCAGCAAGCGATCATGGCATGAAGACTGTTGATGTTTATGTTAAGGGACCCGGATCCGGACGTGAGTCCGCAGTAAGAGCCCTTGAGACAGCAGGCCTCAGAGTCACAATGATCAAGGACGTAACACCGGTACCTCACAATGGTTGCCGCCCTCCTAAGAGAAGAAGAGTTTAATCTTCGCTTGGCAGAATACTTAGTATAGAAAAGAGGAATATAGCAATGGCTAGAGATATGACACCTGTCCTTAAGAAGTGCAGAGCCCTCGGTATTGAGCCTGCTTTCTTGGGAGTAGAGAAGAAAGAATCTAAAAAGCACGGCGCATCCAGACCCCGCAAGATAAGCGAGTATGGTATGCAGCTTAAGGAAAAGCAGAAGGCAAAGTTTATTTACGGCGTTCTCGAGAAGCCTTTCAGAAATTACTATGAGAAGGCTCAGAAGCTCAAGTATGGTACAACCGGTGAAAACCTCATGATCCTTCTTGAGACAAGACTTGACAACGTTTTATTCAGAATGGGTTTTGCTCGTACAAGAGACGAAGCAAGACAGATCGTAAGCCACAGAGGAGTTAAGGTTAACGGCAAGATCGTTAATATCCCTTCTTTTGCAGTTAAGGTTGGCGATGCAATTGAGATCAAGGAAGGCGTTAAGTCTTCTCAGAGATTCAAGGACATCATCGAAGTAACAGGCTCAAGGGCTACACCTGCATGGGTTGAAGCAGACAACGATAAGCTCTGCGGCAAGATCCTTGCAATGCCTACAAGAGATCAGATCGAAGTACCTGTAAACGAAGTTGCAATCGTCGAGTTGTATTCTAAGTAATAACATCCGGATCGCAAGATTTTGAAATAATCTAGGAGGAACAAACATGATGGAAATCAGCCAGCCGACCGTTAAGTGCGTTGAGACCAACGAGGATAAGTCCTACGGCAAATATACCATCGCCCCGCTCGAGCGTGGATTCGGTATTACTCTCGGAAACTCACTCCGCAGAGTACTCCTTTCTTCACTTTCCGGCGCGGCAGTAACATCTATCAAGATCGAAAAGATTAAGCATGAGTTCTCCACTGTTCCGGGTATTATCGAGGATATGACGGAAGTTATCCTTAATATCAAGGGTATCCGTGCAAAGCTCCACAACGAGTCCAACATCGTAAGCATCAGCGTCGCTAAGGGCAGAACCGGCGAGCTCACAGCTGGTGACATCGTTCACGGACCCGAAGTAGAGATCATGAATCCTGAGCACGTTATCGCTCACCTCAACGGCAGTGACGACGTATTCATGGAATTCACACTCAGCAAGGGCAGAGGATACAACACAGCAGAGCAGAATAAGCCCGCTAAGCAGGTTATCGGTGTAATCCCGATCGATTCCATCTTCACACCTGTTAAGAAGGCTAACTACAAGGTTGAGAACACACGTGTAGGCGCAAGAACAGACTATGACAGCCTTACACTCGAGGTTTGGACAGACGGCACGATCGATGTTGATGAGGCTCTCTCTTCAGCAGCTAACTGCCTTATCGAGCACCTCAAGTTCTTCACAGCTCTCGCTGATACGGATTCAGCTCCGAGCTTCAAGAACATCGAAGAGAGCGGCGAGCATGATTCAAAGCTTTCCGGTGTAATTGAGGATATGGATTTCTCAGTACGTACATACAACTGTCTCAAGAGAGCACAGATCAACACAGTTGGTGATCTCGTTGCTCGTTCCATGGACGAGATGATCAAGGTTAGAAACCTTGGTAAGAAGTCCCTCGAAGAGATCATCGAGAAGCTTGAAGACATGGGTCTGCACTTGAGAGAAGCAGAAGATTAAGGTTATTGGAGGATATATAAATGCCTAACAGAAAATTCGGCCGTGCTTCAGATCAGCGTGCTGCAATTCTGAAGAACCAGGTCACAACATTGATTATAAACGGTAAGCTTGAGACAACAGTTGCCCGTGCCAAGGATATCAGCGCTATCGTAGAGAAGCTCGTATCTTCCGCAGTTAAGGAGCAGGATAACTACACAACAAAGGAAATCACTGTTTCCGCTGCTAAGCTTGACGGTAAGGGCAAGAAGGTCTTAAAGACAAAGACATCTAAGGGCGGCAAGAAGTACGAAGTAGTTGACCGTGAAGTTAAGACAAAGACAGTTCAGGTTGATAACGCTTCCCGTCTCGCAGCTAGAAAAGCAATGATCAAGTGGGTTAACAAGAGCCACGATGCAGAGGGTAACATCATCAATCCCGTTAACAAGATCTTTGATGAGATCGCACCTAAGTACGCAGGCAGAAACGGTGGTTACACAAGAATCATCCGTTTGGGCGCAAGACGTGGTGACGGCGCTGAGATGGCTATCTTGGAGTTCGTGTAATATTACACAAACAAAACCTATAAATTAAATTGTCAATCAGTCACGGGGAAAGGTTTACATCTTTCCCCGTTGTCTTTAAAATGTTGCTACAAAACTATTCCATGGAGAATTAAGTTGCCGGAAAACGAGAACAGCATCGAGATAAAAGACGTAAGTTTCTCATACGACATGGATGATGAGACTTCGGGGAAAGCGCCAAGGCTTGCTCTTGACGGTATTTCCGTTTCCATCCCCAAAGGTTCTTATACGGCAATATTAGGAAGCAACGGTTCCGGTAAATCCACACTTGCAAAGATAATAGACATTCTGGAAGTTCCTGACAGCGGCAAAGTAGTCATCTTCGGAAAGGACACGGCAGATGATGACCTGTTCTGGGAGATAAGGGAGCACTGCTGCTGCGTATTCCAGAATCCCGATAACCAGATAGTCGGAACCATGATCGAAGAAGATGTGGCTTTCGGCCCGGAAAATCTCGGTATCCCCAATCCCGAATTAAGAGAACGCGTCGACCAGGCGCTTAAAGATGTCGGACTTTATGAGTTCAGACATAAAGAGACAATGGCTTTGTCCGGCGGCCAGAAGCAGAAGCTTGCGATAGCGGGTGCGCTTGCAATGAAGCCGGATATCCTGATCCTTGACGAAGCGACGGCAATGCTCGATCCTTCAAGCAGGGATGATTTCCT
>CACZGS010000016.1 GCA_902780785.1 Oscillospiraceae bacterium
TCTCATAGACATCTTCCGGGACACTGTCAGGGTAGATTTTAATCATTTTAGAGATAGCTGTTTGTTCTTTTTTCGCTTCTTTTAACACCTTATTCAGGTAGTCCTTTTGAACTAGCTGTTCAATAAGTTCAATTTCATCAGGTCCTAAATATTTATCAGGGTTATTCGTTCCAGACAAATAATAGTAAAAATTGCCATTCCGGTTCTTAGTGTTGATTCGGCCTTCTGGAAGAACCTGTATCTTCTTCTCTATATCCTCTATACCTTTAGAAAGCAATCCATGTCTCATGTCTAAAGCAGTTTTGAAATCAAAGATCATATAAATTGCCTCCTTCTTTTTGGTGAACAAATTATATGACCCTGACTAGTGAAAAGTCTCGTTTTTTCGAAAGATTGAGACCAGTCTCAAATTTGTATTTGTGCCCTTTTTTGAAGATTTTGCTATAAAAAAGGGCATAAAATGCCCGTTTTGTGCCCTTTTTACGCCTGTTTTTGAAGAAAAAGGGCACAACGACGTTCACACCTTCGCAACCGCGACCACAAGCCCTGCTGTATCAATACCTGTTACAAAATTCTTTCATTTTAAAGATGTGATAGTTTGCTCATACTGTATACTTAATAATGCATAAATCTTGGGGGATTGAAGAATGGGTACCACAACAGAAAATATCATTCGTGAAGTTAAGAAGGTAATCTGCGGTAAGGATTACATCATTGCGCAGGCGCTGACAGCCATTCTGGCGGGCGGCCACATTCTCATGGAAGACGTGCCCGGCGTGGGCAAGACCACGATGGCGGTCGCGTTCTCCAAGACGATGGGACTTAATTACGGAAGAGTCCAGTTCACACCTGACGTACTGCCTTCCGATATCACGGGTTTCTCTTTATATGATAAGAATACAAATACCATGAAATACCAGCCCGGTTCGATCTTCCACAATCTCTTCCTGGCAGACGAGCTGAACCGTGCTTCGACACGTACGCAGTCAGCGCTCCTTGAAGCAATGGAAGAAGGCAATGTCACTGTCGACGGCAATACATATATGCTTCCTAAGCCTTTTACCGTTATCGCCACACAGAACCCTACGGGCGCATCCGGTACTTCACTGCTGCCGGACTCACAGATCGACAGATTCATGATCAGACTTTCGATCGGTTATCCTTCAGCCAAGGATGAAAAGGCCATGCTCGAGAGCCGTAAGAACGGCGTTAATCCGATGGACAGCGTTCAGACGGTATGCAATGTGAACGCTATCTTACAGATGCAGGCTGAAGTAAATAATATCTTTGTACACGATAACGTTACCGACTATATAGTCACCCTGATCAATAAGACCAGAGGACACAAGAACCTCATAAGAGGAGGAAGTCCGCGCGCCACGCTGGCTCTCACATCTATGGCTAAGGCCTGCGCTTATCTGAACGGAAGAAATTATGTCGTTCCTTCGGATGTACAGAAGGTTTTCCTTCCTGTCATTGCGCACAGACTGATGCTCACGCCCGAAGCGGAGATCAACGGCGTAAGGACTAACGATATCGCACAAGAGATCCTTAAGGACACTCTTTCTCCCAAGATCTGATCGGCTTATGCTGAAGACCTGGTTCTTATATTCAATATCACTGATCGCAGCCTTCATCTTCTTCCTGTTCTATAAGATGTGGCTGTCGTGGTATATTCTCATCGCGCTTCTGGCGATCCCGGTCTTCGCTCTTATCGTAACCATAGCCGCTTCACTGACCGTTAAATTCAGTGTCGTTAATCCGGCGGTTACCGTTAAAGGCAAGCCGGCATTTATTAAACTGTCGATCGAAGGCATCGCTTCCGCTTTCTCATTCTATAAGGTCAAGATGATCACAACGGATCATATGGCAGGTACGCAGGAGAAAAAAGTCATCGTTATATGCGACAACGGCGTCACTAAGATCCCTCTTGAGACAAATCACTGCGGCGCTTATTCGTATAAGCTCTCGAAGCTTAAAGTATATGACCTTCTGGGCTTTTTCCACTTCGATCAGAATATAAATAAAGACATCGAACTGCTTGTAAAGCCGTCGCCTGAAATGCCCGGCTATATGCCTGACATGTATGGTTTCAAGGCTAAAAATCTTCGAAAATCCAGCAAGCCCAATTCAGAGATCTACGACATCAGGGATTACCAGCTTGGCGATCCCGTAAAGACGATACACTGGAAAATGTCTGCCAAGAAGGATAAGTACCTTGTTAAAGAACCGCTGGAGGAATACGGCGGTTATTCCAGAGTCATCCTGAAGATGACTGATGACAGGGATGAGTTGGACCTCCATTTAGGGCAGATCCTCTTCACTTCGAAGTTCTTCATTGATCACGAAGTGGCACACATTATTAGAGTAATACCTCCTGACAGCAGAGAGGTCGCATTCAGCATCGAATCCAATATCGATCTCGAGAGAGCTCTTCACACGATCCTTCACATGAGGATCCCCGAAGAAGCATCGGAAGATAAGAGATCCACGGAAGAACCTGATGAGGAAGAGGTTCTTGAGGAGGTCTCCGATGCCGATTAAGAAGCAGCCCAAGACAAGGAATAAAGACCGGAATAAGTTGCGTTCAAAGGGACGCACCAAAGAATACATAATGGTTAATGAGAACTATTATGCAAACACTACCATCGCGGTAATGTCTGCGATCATTGCCACGCTTTTGTGCACCGGATTTACTTCCATGTTCACGACGGCTTATGAATTCGGGTTCGGGATCTGGTCAGTCCTTCTTGTTTCTGCCATAGCCTCAACAGTATATGCAGTGATCTTCTATCAGAATAAGAAGTGGCTGACGGCAGCAGCTCTCATCGGTACTCCAGTGCTTATGGCCGCTGCTTTCTATTTCGATATCTTCAATATAAAGACCGGCGCAAACGCGATGTTCTATACCCTTCAGCATTATGCGTTCTTCTTCCTGCCCGATATCTTCGACGGCGGGTCATCTTCTGACGGAGTTTATATTGAAGGATTCCTTAATGCGTATAACATCATTGCGGTCTGCTTTACGACACATGCACTTATCAGGCGAAAAAATATTCCGTGTACGCTGCTGTTCTTCGCGCCTGTCTTTGTAATGGCGTCCGAGAACACAACAATGGTGCCGAAGCCTTCGGCCTGCATTATCGCGGCAACAGGCGTTCTGCTTCTTGTCCTTGCACATTCCATGCGCAACAAAGAGGCTAACGCTACAGGAAAAATGCTCCTGATACTGGCCATTCCCGTGCTTTTATTCACCATTATCGTCGGAGTCATATTCCCTGAGGAAAAATATGACAAATACGAACTTGCAACTGACTTCCTCAACTCGGCAAGAGAAAAGGCGGAAGAAATATCAGGTTCTTTGAGCGAGAAGTTCGATATTGCGATCAACGGCATCAACAATCCTAATCTCGGCAAAGACAACAGCTTCCTTTTCTCGTTCATGCCGGCATCTACCAACCTTAAAAATGTCGGTCCTTTCGATCCTAAAGAGGAAGCGGTCATGAAGATAAGGAGGATCCGCAATACCGATTACCAGGGCACATATGACGTTTACTCTTCCACTGCCCTTTATCTGAAGATCGAGTCGCTCGACGAATATAAAGACAACATGCTCAGGAGCACAAAGATCAAAACGAAGGTCTATAAGGACGGCTATGAACCCGATCCCGTCGAAGCGCCTTTTAAGGTGCAGATAGAACCTTTGAATAACAAGTGGGTGGATATCGTTCCTTACTATACCGACTTCTATGTGGTGGGAAATAAAAAGTATCAGACGGTAAATCCTTATAACACCACAAAGGACGGCGCTACCGTCTATCCTTACTGTCCTGTGCCGGTAAAGACCGGAAACATCTATACGGACGAATATATCGAGGATTACGTATACGGCACCAACCTCAAAGTTCCGAAGGCGACCGAGATGGCGATCATAAGCAGCGGCGATCTTCCCGACTGGTACCTGGACGTATATCACGGCTATGTAACGATGTCCGACGCAGAGAAAGTCAGAAGGGTCACTACTTACGTAAGCCAGCTTCATCCTTACAACAAGAATACGGATTACCCTCCGAACGGAGTTGACTTTGTAGCATGGTTCATCAGTGATGCCCAGACAGGAATCTGCGTGCATTATGCAGCCACGACAGTCATACTCTTAAGAATGATAGGCGTTCCCGCAAGATACGTCCGCGGTTATGTCGATTCAATGGCTTATGCCAATTCCGAGAATTACATCTATTCGACGCAGGCTCATGCGTGGTTCGAATTCTTCGTGCCGGAATACGGCTGGATCATGGGCGATTCGACACCGGGCGCCTATGTGGAGGCAGGAGATTTCGACATCAACGGTGTTGCAGCTGAATATCCTGAGATCAATCAGGCACAGTTCGCACGCGGATATACGTCGATCTATAACCCCGATTACACGGAACCTACGACCACAGAGACTACTGAGACGACCGAGACTTCGGCAACCACATCCGAATCAGAAACTGATGCAACTACCGAGACCACGCCTGAGACCACACCGGAGGAGACTACATCTGAGACTGAACAGGGTGCAACTCCGACTCCGGCAGAGCCAACACAGCCCGATATCCGTATTACGACATCTTCTTCAAGCACTCCGGAAGGTGAAGACGTCCAAAAACTTACGGTAATCGGAGATGATTTCCCTGACAACACTGATGTCTATATGGGTCCTGACGGCATTCTCTATTTCGAGATCGGCGAGAGCAGGCTGGTCAAAGCTGTAGGCACTGTCCTTCTTACGATCTCCTTGATCGCTTTCGTGATCGATCTCCTGCTTATCGGCTGGGTCGTTTACTGGCGTCTTCAGTTCGCGAAAAAAGACCCTAACGAGAAGGCCATCGCGGGCTATCACTACTTCAGCTTTATGAGCCGCTTATTCAAATACGGTCTGCCCAGAAGAGCAAGGCTGATCGCCGAGAAGGCTGCATTTGCCGCAGATAAGATAACGCCCCAGGAAGCCGAGGCGTTGATCAGGGTCTGTTATGTTGATATGGCTGAGATCTCCAAGGGCTTTAACAGGTTCAAGAAGCTCCTGTATAAAGCACTGGAAGTAAAGGTCACAGGTAAGTAACGGTCTCTGTCAGAGGCTTTCTGCTGCCGTGGTTTCCGAGAGGACCCGTGCCTTCCGTGGCGTATCCGAGATCTAAGATCATGAGCACTTCTTCATTGTCCGGCAGGCCGAATAACTCATGTGCTTTTGCAATGTCGATGCAGTTAAGCCAGCAGCTGTCGACACCTTCGTTTGCTGCTGCGAGCATGAGGTGTGTGGCAACGATCGTCGCATCCTCTACTCCGGACTGTCTCTGTGAGCCCGGATATGTATAGACATTATCCTTATCGAAAGCTACAAGAAGGCATGTGCCGGCATTATATCTGCAGGGGGTTACCATATCGACCTTCTCCAGAGCCTCGTCGGACCGGAGGACATAGATATGGTGCTCTTGAAGATTCTTTGCGGTAGGTGCAAGTCTTCCTGCTTCGAGTATCCTGTCCAATATTGCCTGTTCAACCTTACGGCCGTCGTAACTCTTGCATGAGTAGCGGTCTTCTACAACTTTTCGAAAATCCATATGAAGCCTCCTTAAAGCGGATCAGCACGTATATCCGGGCTTTTTGTAAAGGTTCTCCAGAGGGAGTATCTCCTTATCCCATACCTGTTCTTTCCAGTCGTCCTGAGTGATCTCTTTTATGTCTACGGATACGCTGGACTCGTTGCATCCCATAGTCTCCGCTATGGCCTTTGTGACCTCTTCGGCACACTTTGTCTTCTGTTCTTCGGTTCTTCCGGGGAAGCATTTGATTACTACATGCGGCATGTCCGTTCTCCTCCTAATTCCCTTTATGCTGTTTATTATATCATTTTAAAAACATAGTATTGTGGTTGGTTTATATCTGCAACAATTTGTTTATCTTATCTGTATATATGGCATAGAAGTTCAAGGGAGGAACTCGAAAATGAACAAGGGGATAAAGATAGTTCTGTGCGCAACAACGGCTTTTGCGCTTATTGCAGGCTTTGTCACAGGCTGTAAAGTAACAAACGGGGATAAGGCCGCATCAGGAGATGCAGCGGAAGAGACTTCCGCCACAAGCGACAACAGCATATCGGTGCCTGTTGAGACCACAGAAGAAACATCAGAATCAGAGGCCGGATACTACAGATCCATAAAGGAAGACTATAATGGAGAGTTACCTGATAAAGGCTTGGCAGGAGAATATGAATTTGAGTTGTCGTATCAGTACTCATCTCCTCTTATGATCAAGGAACGCGGATATTATGTTGATACCTTGGACGAGCCTAATGCTCCTTATTTCATTATTATCTGCGCAGGCGAAAAGAACACCGGCGGCTACGGTATAAAGATCATCGATATCGGTCTCCAGGATGGTGAGCTTTGGATCACTGTTGAAGAGACTTCACCTGCTCCGGGCGATATAGTCACACAGGCATTCACATATCCTTGCTGTGTGCTCAAGCTCAATAAGCTGCCGCCCAAGTTCTATGTCATAGATAACTCAGGAAAAGTCTTATCCGATGTTAACTCTGACGGAACTGTCATCAGTAACGGCAATATTGATGTGGATCCCAGAACGCTCGAGAAGGACTATAAGCTTCCCGACGGCTGGATCGCTTCATTGAGAGACGGCGCAGGCGAGATCATGTATGAGACATTTATCTATAAGGACGGCACAGGATATAAATATATAAACATCATTTCCGTTACCGAATCATGGGGCGCTACAAAGTGGAATAACAAGTTCCAGTCCGAAGGCACATGCTCTAACAAGGATGAGGTCTTAAAGGCCGCTAAGGACTTCGGTTCGGCAGGATTCATGGTCCTCCCCGATGACCTTTCAAAGACCTATTCCGTTGACGATTTCATCAAGATGGATCTGTGATAAAAACTTAATTTGAGAATTATTCTCAAATCTATTGACAAAGTATCACCTCCTGACTACAATTGAGAACGATTCTCATATTCGCGTTTTCGAGCGGGTATAAGAAAGTTCAATTATTAGTCAGGGGGTAAACCGTCTTTGGGCGGTTATTCATTAAAGTGAAAAAGTTTTTATCAGCAGTTGTCGCAGCTTTCCTCGCGCTCGGTTCTCTTACCGCGTGCAATTCGGCAGGCGCAAAAGGAAATGGCAAACTCCAGATCGTAACCACGATCTTTCCTGAATACGACTGGGTAATGAACGTATTGGGCGATAAAGCATCAGGCGCAGACGTCACGATGCTTCTTGATAACGGAGTGGATCTCCATAGTTTCCAACCGACTGCAGCTGACATAATGAAGATCTCATCCTGTGACCTCTTCATTTATGTCGGCGGCGAGTCTGACGAGTGGGTCGAAGACGCGCTCAAAGAAGCAGTCAACAAGGACATGGTCGTTATCAACCTCATGGATGAGTTGGGTGATGCCGTTAAGGAAGAAGAACTCGTTGAAGGCATGCAGGGCGAAGACGAAGAAGAGCATGACCACGATGACCATGACGAAGATCACGATCACGAAGATCATGAGCATCATCACGAAGAAGGCGAAGTCGAATACGATGAGCATGTATGGCTCTCATTAAGGAACGCACAGGTCCTGGTAAAGAGCATTTCGGAGGCTTTGCAGAAGATCGATGCCGGAAATGCCGAAGCATATAAGAAGAATGCTGATTCCTACATCGAATCTCTTAAGTCTCTCGACGCGGATTACAAGGCAGTTGTAGATGCGGCATCCAACAAGACGATCCTCTTCGGCGACCGCTTCCCTTTCAGATATATGGTTGACGATTACGGCCTCACATACTATGCGGCATTCGTCGGATGCTCCGCAGAATCCGAAGCAAGCTTTGAGACGATCACTTTCCTTGCAAAGAAGGTAGACGAATTAGCCCTCCCTGCCATCTTTACGATCGAAGGAAAAGATAAGAGGATCGCAGAGACCATCTCCCAGAACACAGCTTCAAAAGACCAGAAGATACTGACTCTCGATTCAATGCAGTCAGTCTCATCAAGCGACATTAAGAACGGTACGACATATATGTCGATCATGGAATCCAATCTTTCCGTTCTTAAGGAAGCTTTGAAATAAGCCATATTAATACCCTTTCATAGGCACTGCGGACATCTGTGAGTGATATAATCGCTTGCAGATGTTCGTCGTTTAAAGAGGATAAAAGGAAATAAAATGCGTAAGATAACAAGCTTCATTCTATGCCTTGCAATGGCCGGCCTTATTGCCGGCTGTAACGGCGGTGACGGTCCGAAGACAAGGGTGACCGCTGAGACTACAGGCGTCAGGGATGTCATTGAATCACAGATGGCAAAAGAAGACGGAACAGAATCATCGTCTTCATCTTCAGAGACTGTACATCCTGCGCCGGCTTCAGATCCCGCGGAACCGTCCGGTGAGAACGGCATCGACTACGATCTTACAAAGCTCGGTTCTGACTTGCTCTATGCAGAAGTCTATAACATGATGTGCTTTCCCGAATTATATATGGGCAGGACTATAAAGGTGTCCGGACTCTTTACTGTCTTTTACGATGAGGCTATGGATAAGTATCATTTCGCATGCTTCGTATCAGATGCTGCGGCATGCTGTCAGCAGGGCATAGAATTCATCCTTGACGGTGACAAGGCATATCCTTCCGATTACCCTCAGGAAGGCGCGGAAATAACGGTTACCGGTGTTTTCGGAACATACGAGGAAGAAGGAAATACATACTGGGCCCTGACGGGTGCTTCGATAGGCTGAGCGCTCGAAAAGCTTACGCGGTCCTGAAGTCCAAAAGCCACGCCAGGCAGTACAGGATAAATGAGAATATCGCAACTGCATAGACAGCGCCCTTTGTTATGAGACCCATGAGGTGCGGCGCCTTGTCCATGGATTTGCCCGAATAATAAGCGCCTGCAACGATCGTCGGAACAATGTATCTGAATGCCATCGTGCATGTATAAGGATAGTCGAAGCAGAAGATCACATAAGATGCGAGCTGCGATACGAGAAGGATCGTCATTACGAGGTTCATCATGCTGCGCTCTTTGATCCACGTGAAGATGAAGTTCAGTACCATCGTTATCACCAGAACAGTAAATGCGGCCAGCAGGAAATATCCGATAAGCGCGAGCGGCATGTAATCGCGGTAATATTCGTCATCGAAGCAGGCTGAGTACAAAGTCTCGGTGATAATGTTGTAATCAACGTCGTCGCCGAATGCCAGGAACCTGTTCCAGAAAGGCATCGGGGCAACGAGGAACTGCGGATTCTCCACTACATCAGGTCTTGCGACAAAAGTGAACGGAACCTTCCAGAGGATGTAATTTCTTACCTGATACCAGAGGCCCAGAGGCGCGCAGACAATAAGGAATGCAACATATTCGAAGAACATGCGGAGCTTTGTTTTCGATTCAAAAAATGCCTTGATCATTATGAATGCGATCGGAACCGCGATGAGTCCGGCGGAGAGCTTTGCCATCATGCCGAGACCGATGCAAAGGCTCATGCCCATCAGTTTTAAGAAGGATTTCTTCTCATCGTTATACCAGACGAGCGCGAGATAAAGTGATGCGACCGCAAAAAGTACTGCGAGCGGATCGTTGTTAAGAGCGCCTGCGAAATAAATGAACTGCGGAAGGAGCGCGACAGTAAGATATGCAACTGTCTTGCCCTTGGGAGATAAGTTCCACAGTCCCGTAAACTTCTTCAGAATAGCGAGTGTTACAAGCGAATAGAACAAAGACAGGCTTTGCAGAGCATCCCAGTTATGCGCATATGAGGGCGCGATCTTCCTGTAGATGCCGAAGAATACCGCGCTTGCGATATGCGTAAGCGGCGGATGGTAGAACTGGTAATGTTCCCTTATGTCTTCATTAAGGAGCCTGTGATTCTCGAGCAGATATTCGATGTATTCACTGTGATAGTTTAATCCGTAGTAAGCATCAAATTCAGCGACATCATGCTGCCTCTGACCGGCGCCCGTATAAAGGACATAAAGGGTCCTTACACCTATCGCAAGGATCGTTACGACAGCAGTTATCCTTGCCTCTTTTCCGGCACCTTCATTCTTCAGGATGAGATATGAGAAGCCCGCAAATCCAAGGATCAGGATTATGATCCTTACGGGGTTCATGAGCGCGAAGCTGCAGCCCGTTACGATCAGCACAAACAGACACCATACAGCACTTGCGGCTATATCGACCCAAAGTTTTCCTTTTGTGTTGATCTTCATTTCCATTAATAGAAAGAATAAAGCAGTATTAATGGTAATGCAAATCTGTCCGTCTTTTAGTGCTTACATCTCGTTGGCATACTTGGAGGTACGGTCGTTCAGGATCTTTATGACATCATCGATCGAACGGTCGCCTGCGTAGTATGGAGCGATCTCCTCCGTAAGGAATGTGGTGATCACCGGATCGTCGTAGTAGTATCTGGAAAGATTTGAAAGACTTGCCAGGAACTGCTTTTCCATGTCTTCAGAAGCCTTCTTATAGCCGTAGATCCTCGCATCGTTTGAAAGACCGGTCATGTACTGGGCCAGAGTCTCAAACGTATCCTGGGCGCTGTTGTTCTTCTTCGTGATCATCGACATGTTCCTTGCCATTATCTCCCTGTTGGTGACGATGTTATGGAACTCCATGGACGAATCCGTATAACCCGCTCCGTCAAAGAGGAAATTAAGGAACTTCTTTGCGCCTTCCTTTCTGTCAGAAGAAGCCGTTACGGATATTGTCTCAATGGCTCTGAATCTTGGTCCTGATGCATCGACGGAAGGTGTTCCCAATATCGTGTAGCTGCCTTCTGTCTCTTTGCATGCGTGAACGAATGATAAGAAGCTGTCAATCTTGTCATATCTGCAACCGGTACGGACACGCTTTACCTCATCTGACCAGACATAATCGTCAGGCTTGGTGAAGCCGTCCTCTGCAAAGTGATCCTTTGAGTATTCTGCAGCTGCCTTGAACTGCTCCGTGCCGAAGTTGACTTTGCCGCCCTCAACAGCCGACTTGATATCGATGCAGGAGAGGACAAAATCCTTTTTGTAGTTGCTTTTCGACATCGGGTAATCGTAGGGTGAGAAGCCTTCGAGCTTATCCTTGATCAGCTTATCGAAGTCTTCGAAAGTGATTCCGACATCGCCGACCTTCACAAGGCTCTTATCCGTTACAAGACCCTCGATTTCTATGGTTACGGGCAGGAAATACTGCTTGCCTCCGAACCTGGAAGCTTCGATCATGTTGGGGAACTGCTTGTCCATTACAGACTGGTCCAGATATCCTGTGAGGTCCTCGAAAATATCATCCCTCATCGCATAGTATTTCTGGATGCCGATCGCAAGATCAGGCGCTTCAGAGCCTTTCAGCTCCTGTATCATCGTATAGACCTTCTCGTCATCGACGTTAAGCTGACTCATGTCCCTTCCGGCTTTGATGCCTGTCTTATACTTGCTCCAGACCCTTATGAGATATTCGTCGTCTGTCTTGTTGAATTCATATATCGCATTCGACAGATATTCGGACATGGCCTTATCGACAGGAGCAGCAAGTTCTATCACCTTCTTGCCTGCATTGGGATTCTTTTCCGCCTTCGTAAGGATGGTGACTGTCTCATCCAGTCCCGTGAAGAACAATGTATATGCCTGCTCTTTGCTCGATACGAGAACGGCCCTCTCACTGTCGCAGGAAATAAGCTTTGACTGGACCTTCAGATCTGAGAAATACGGCGTGTACCAGTTGTTGTCGATAACGGTCTTAACCGACTGTGACTGCATGTCAAAAGACGTGATATTTCCGAGCATGTCGATCTTGCAGAGCTCGCCTGAAGTTACCGCGCTGTAGTCCGCAAGATTTACTTCCTCACTATTCTGCACATTGTATTTCTCATACTTTATGCGCTTGCCCGTCTCAGGATCAAACGTGATCACCACGTTGCCGTCGGTTCTCGTATGACCTGCCGCAAGTACAGTCTTATTTCTTGAATCATATGAGAAGCCTTCTATCATGTTCACAGTCGGGATGCCTGAAAAATCCAGCTCGGCCTTGTATTCCGGGCCTTTAAACGTAAATGCATGGGCACCAAGCTCCGTTATATCCCCGCCGGCGTAGATTACAGGAATATAATAATCACCTGCAACAAACACATCCGATACGCCATATTCATCCATGCCGCCTGCTGATACCGACAGAGCTTCGCCGTTTTTTCTTTGCAAAAATACGGGAGAGCTGCAGGTTCCGCTTTCAGTATCGATAATGACTACCGCAGTATCGAAGCTTCCCGTGGAAAAGACCTCCACAACGGCCTCAAGATTCTTTCCTCCGGTATCGGGCTTTACCGATATGAGCCTGTCTATTGCATAGTTTGCCGGGTTTTTGACCTTGATCGTACTCAGTTCGTTGCCTTTATCGTCATAGGTAGTGAGCATCGTCCTTCTGTAGTTATCATAATCAGCAAGGTTCGTAAGGCTGTACAGATGGTAGACCTTGCCGTTGCTGTAGCTTACGATGCTGCTGTCGAGCATCTCGGAAGGCTTTTGATCCGTCTTTAATGTAAACCTTACGGAGTCGTACCACGGGTCTTTTTCGCTGACTGTGAGATTATTGCCTTTTTTAGCACACGACATCAGCATTGGCGTAAGGAGGCTTACCGCCAACAGTGATGATAATATTTTCCTTTTAAGCATAGATATCCCCTCCAAAATCTTGATTCCTGTATCCCTGCCTATACTGTAAAAGAATTTTGTGATTTTGGAATAGAAAAAGCGAAAAAGACACGGAAAATATGCCGAATTGATGCCTTGGACATGGGATGGTAAACATCAAAGGCGGCCGGATCGTTCAATGTTATAATGACTTTGTCTTAGGATAGACCTGTGAAGGACATGTTTTGGTTTGGGGGAAATCTATTGTGAGTAATGAAACTGCCGGGAATGAAAAAAAGCCCGAAGTATATATCGTCGGATTGAGGCTGACTGTTATTCTTGTTTTTGCATTATCAACAGTTATCAGTTATCAGGGCATGACGCCAGTTGGTGTTTATGAAAACCCCGGACCGATGTCATACGGAGTATGTCAGATAAATATTGGGTTGTTCTGGATCGGAAGGATCCTGGGAACTCTTGGATCTCTTTCTGTCTGGTTCCTGCTCCTCAGAAAAGGATTTGTTAAAAAAACCTCCGGCAAAACGATCGTTCCGTATGTCTCTGAAATAATAAGCAATGTATTAGTTTTCATGATCTCCTGGTTTGCCTCTGCCATGGCAGCCTTCCTCTGTACCGGATTCGTTGATATACAGCCCAGATGGGCGGATAACGCATACATAGTCAATATACCTGTCTGCATTTTCGCGATAATAACGATAGCAGATATTATCTTTATAGGAATCAGAAGAGCAATAAGAAAAGAGGGTGCCTGAGCACCCTCTTTCCCTGTGTGTCTTTATTAATATCGGATATTAATCAACAACTTCGATCTTTACGTTATCGAGATAGAAAGGATTCATGTCGACACTCTCGAAATAGATCGTAAGGCTCGGTGTGCCTTCTTCGATAGTGTACTGACCTTCACCCAATACCCACTCGTCCGTACCGGTCTGAACTTCAGCGATCGTAGGCCATGTGCCGTCGATGTCTGCTGTGCACTTACATGTGGGTGCCTTGGACTTGATGGCGAATGTTACCTTGATCGTGTGGCCTACATAGTTCGTAACGTCGATGGAATAACCGTCGTACTCAGCGTAGCCTTCGGAGTTCATGAGGCAGTAATCACTCTCGTAACCGCCCTCAACGATCTTCTGTACTGAGCTGTATCTCGGTCCGCCGACCTTCTTCTGATCCTCGTAATCCTCAACGAAAGGTGTTGAGTCTGTCTTAGGCTCCTGATAGTCATCAGGCTTAGCTACTTCACCGCCGTTGATGGCGCACATAACGCCTTCATATGCCGGCTTAGGTGAGAGGTTGCCGTAGAAGAGCAACGGCTTTGTGGAAGACTTCCAGCTCATGTCGTCTGTAAGACCCCATACCGTTACGCACTCGATCGGAACGCCTGCCTTGTCAGCAGCGATGATAGCTTCAAAGAACTTCTTCAGGTAAACACCCTGGTCGTACATAGGGTTAAGTGACTTAGGTGCTGTTACGTCGAGCTCTGTGATGTGGATGACTACGCCGAGCTCATCAGCATATCTCTTTGCAGCTGCAATATAGTTGTCGATATTGAGGCCGGAGCTGATGTGGCTCTGCATGCCCATACCGTCGATGTTGCCTGCTGCTGCGATAGGCTTAAGCATGGCAAGGATGTCTTCCTGCTTGGATGTCTGATACTCGTTGTAGTCGTTGTAGAAGAGCTGTACTCCGGAAGGAGCATGCTTTCTTGCGAACTCGAATGCCTTCTCTACGTAGTCGTCTCCTATTACCTGCTTCCAGTAGCAGTCTCTCATTCCCCCATCATCTGCGGCAGCTTCATTGACTACGTCCCAAGCGTAGATAACGCCGGGATAGTTCTTCTCGCACCAGTTCATAACCTGGTCGATATAGCTCTCCATTCTCTTGAGCATGAGCTCTCTGCTGGCGAGCTGGCCGTTGACATCGTAGTTCTCATAGAAGAACCATGAAGGTGTCTGTGAATACCAAACGAGAGTATGACCTCTCATAGGGATGTTATTCTTCTTGCAGTAGTCCAAGATAGGCTTTGCTGCATCGAAATGAATAGCCGGTGCCTCATTGTACTTTGCAGGATCAGCCTTGCACTTAGCAGCGTCAAGAACGGAATCAGGCTTAAGCTCGTTCTCAGGTGTAACTGAATTGAACTGTGTCTTAAGGAGCTGTCTGAAAGAATCGTTCTTGTTCGTCATGACTGTTGCAGGAGATGCAACGCCGAACTTGAAGTAATCTGCATAAGCTGCGGAAAGCGAAGCTGTCTTGGTGGGATCCTGAAGTGATTCGATCGGTGTTCCCGTAAGATTATTGAATTCGCCTTCGATGCTGACTTCCATTGCGGAAACGGTGATATCCCTTACATCGGATGCTTCGAGATATACCATGGCATTCTGTGCATTGTCAGGGATCTGGATCGTGCCCGTGATCTCCGTAATGCCTGCCTCGTCAGCCTGGCCTGCTGCGATGTTTACATAAGATACGTTTCCGTAGAACTCATACTTCAATGAGAGTGTCATTGAATCGTTCTCGGATGAAGCCTTTACATAAGCTTTTACCGTATTGCCTCTGTAGTTTTCACAAGGAATTGCAATACCCGTATTGCTTGCAGAACGGTTTGTGATAACTGCAGTTCCGTCCTTAAGAGTAACTTTGCAATCACCGTATTTGATCCAGTTACCCTTCTTCTCCTTCTGTGTGAAGTCCGCCTTAATGGTTGTCGGAACTTCAACCGGACCGTTGGATCCGTTGGGAAGTGAGTCACATCCGCTCAGGAGGAATAATCCTGCGAGAGCACAAGCGACTACTTTGATAAAACCTTTTTTCATGTTACCTCCGCGAAAAAGCCTTCATATTGTTTGTTGCTCGTACTGATAATTCTACCGCAAGAATGGTCAAATTAACAAGCGTTCACTTTTGACGTGAGCCCTAAAAATATGAGGTAAAATCTGTTATTTTGACATTATCAATATACCAATCTTGCTATTTGCACATGTCATTCGCAATTTATGTATTCTTTCATTTTGGACAAACTAACGAACAAACGAGCAAAAATTTGATTATCAAATTATAATTTCTTCTGATATATTTACTTTATCAGGTAGGGTCTCGAATGAAATATTTACTTTGGTTGGCCGTTATTCTCGTAGCGCTTTTTTTGTCGTACTGGGCATTCCTTTTCATATGCTCATGCTTCGTGAATACTAAGAAGCTTTACGACAAACACAGCAGCTTTTACAGGTGGCTTCTGGTCAGTTCGACCTGGCACCTTATCTTTGTCGGCCGTGTTCATTTTCACACAAGAGGCATGGAGAAGATCCCTCTGAACCGCAGATTCCTTCTTGTATGCAATCACCGTTCCAAGTTGGATCCGATCACCACATGGTATCTTTTGAGGGATTTTGATCTTGCATTCATCTCCAAGGAAAAGAACTTTCACGTACCCTGCTGGGGCAGGATCATAAGACGCTGCTGCTTTCTTCCCATCGACCGTGAGAATCCCAGAAACGCAATGAAGACCATCGAGATGGCCGCAAACCTCATAAAGGACGATCAGGTATCGATCGCCGTTTATCCTGAGGGAACGAGGAATTTCGGCGAAGGTCTTCTTCCTTTCCACAACGGAATCTTCAAGATCGCTCAGAAAGCAAATGTCCCCGTCGTCATCTGCGGCATGAAGGGAGCAGAGAAGATGCCCAAGAATTTCCCGCTTCACGGGACCGATATCTATTTCGAGGTGTTAGACGTGCTGACAGAAGAACAGGTCAGGACCACACGCTGCAACGATATCGGAGATTACGCAAGAGATCTTATGTTGTCATTTGTCGAGAATAATCAGGAGGAGGAACAAAATGTCAACTTACGTACTGTTTAACATGGCATCCGGAAACGGAAGAGGTAAGGAAAAAGCAGATGAGCTCAAGGTTTTCCTTCGCGGCAAAAAGGCAGTTTACAAGGACATCACCAAGATCAAGGACTGGAGCAGCTTTTTCGCTGACCTGAGCTTCAGGGAAGACGAGGTCATCATCTGCGGCGGTGACGGCACATTGAACCACTTCATCAACGATACTGAAGGCTTAAAGTATAATATCCCGCTCTATTACTATCCTACGGGAAGCGGCAACGACTTCTGGAACGACATCGGCAAAAAGCCCGGTGACAACCCGATCAGGATCGAACAGTACCTGAAGGACCTGCCGTTTGTTGAAGTAAACGGCATGAAGATGCGTTTCCTTAACGGCATCGGTTACGGCATTGACGGTTACTGCTGCGAAGTCGGCGACCAGCAGAGAGCTGCCGGCAACAAGAATATCAACTATGCAGGCATCGCCATCAAGGGGCTTCTCTTCCACTATAAGCCCACAAATGCAGAGATCGAAGTCGACGGACAGCATTACTCATATAAGAAAGTATGGCTCGCGCCTTCTATGAACGGACGTTACTATGGCGGCGGCATGATCGCCACACCTGATCAGGACAGACTTTCCAAGAACAGACTCCTCTCGCTCCTTATCTTCCACGGCAGCGGCAAGATCCCCACGCTTGCCATCTTCCCTTCTATCTTCAAGGGCAAGCATGTTGATCACAAGAAGAACGTCGAGGTTAAGACCGGCCACAGGATCAAGGTAACATTCGACCGTCCTGTCGCACTCCAGATCGACGGTGAGACAGTGCTTAACGTCAAGACATATACAGCGTACAAGGAATAAGTTTACATATACGAATAAGGCCCGCCGGAAATGATTCGGCGGGCTTTATTCATGTCTGCATTTTTATGTTCAGATCTTATCCTGCGTACTGGTCGATGGCCTTCGCGAGCTGGTCGGCGCAGGATGTTCCCTTCATTCCGCAGGTGTTGCCTCTTAAGATGTCGGCAACTTCCTTAGCATCCTTGCCTTCGACAAGTCTTCCGATAGCCTTAAGGTTGCCGTTGCAGCCTCCGACATACTTTACGTTATAGAGCTTTCCGTCTTCGATATCGAAATCTATCTGGATAGAGCAGACACCCTTGGGGTTAAATGTTACATGTTCCATATTATTTCTCCTCTTTTAACATTGTTACATCACATCGCATGGAGCTGCATCACGTTGATCAGCAAGAGCCAACTCATACCGTAGTAGCAGCCTACGGCGATAAGGTCGTTGACCGTAGTGATCAGGGGTCCTGATGCTACAGCCGGGTCGATATTGATCCTCTTGAAGAACAGCGGGATCAATGTGCCGATGATGGACGAGAATATCATCGATACGAGCAAGGATACGCCGATGCATCCGCTTACCGCGAAAGCAAATATGGGTTCCTTATGCTTGATGACCATAAGGTAGACACCGATAAGAATTACCGATGCGATACCAAGGATTAGACCTACTGAGAGACCTACCTTGGATTCCTTGAATACGAGCTTGAACTTCTGTGCGGCAGTAAGGTTCTCGTCCGTAAGCACTCTGATCGTGACAGCGAGCGACTGCGTACCGACGTTACCTGCCATGTCGAGGATCAGTGACTGGAATGCCATGATGATCGTAAGCTGTGCGATAACTGCTTCGAAAGCGCCTACCAGAGTTGATACGATCATGCCGAGGCACAAAAGGATAAGAAGCCATGGCATTCTCTTCCTGATACTCTGACCCAAAGGTTCCTTAAGGTCTTCTTCTGCAATAAGTCCGGCGAACTTAACGTAGTCTTCACCGAGCTCATCATCGACAACTTCTACGATACTCTGCGATGTGATAACGCCTAAGATCTTGTTATCTTCATCAAGTACCGGGATCAAGTCCTCCGAATAATCCTTGAGCTTCTCGATACAATCGTCGATCTTCTCATTAGCGTATACGTAAGGGAACGATGTAACTATCAGTGTGTTTAAGTCCGTCGTGCTCCTTGCCGTAATGAGGTCTTTTAACGTGAGAGCTCCGTAGAACAGTCCGTCATCGTCCTCAACGAAGAGTGTCGAGATGTTGTCATTCTCTTCTGCCTGGGTTACGAGCTCTGTCATCGCCTGCTTGACCGTGAGGTTCAGGCCGATCGTGATGAAGTTCGCGGTCATCTTGGAACCGATCTCATCCTCATCGTAGGATGCGATGATGCTGATCTCTTTCCTGACCT
This sequence comes from Oscillospiraceae bacterium, assembly GCA_902780785.1. Lineage (GTDB taxonomy): Bacteria > Bacillota > Clostridia > Saccharofermentanales > Saccharofermentanaceae > Saccharofermentans. Next base: position 18,779 of record CACZGS010000016.1, read on the forward strand.
CGGTATCGAGAGCGTCGATGATCAGGCCGCGTCTCTCTTTCTCGAGCTCACGCAAAACATTCGCAGCGGTATCCGTCTCGAGTTCGGCAACAACCGCAGCAGCACGCCTTATGTCCATCTCATTGAGATAAGTGCTTACCTGCTCTTCTTCCAGACACTCGAAAGCCTCCGCAAGCAAAGTCTTGCCGCAGACCCTGAAGAGCTTCTTCCTCTCCTGGTCGGAGAGCTCCTCCAATATCTGCGCAATGTCACTTGCGTGATAATCTTCTAACTTGTAATGAATTACCCTTGGGGAATCGTTACCCCTCATCAGCGAGATTATCTCGTCCTGATAATCTCTTCTTATTTCCTTCTCTGCCATTTGTTCCTCCTACAAAGTAAACAAACGACGGGAACAAAAAACCTCTGCTTTGCTTCGGCAAACAGAGGAGACGATATATCATTTAGTCCTTAAGGTCCGATACGGTCATCGCCTGGCGCTTTAAGGAACAAAGGATATTTCGGCCACGTTTCCCTCGTTTGTCGCAACTGTCACCAGCGTCCACCGTATTCACCTCACTTTTGTCAATGGGATTGGGGATTCTTGTCCCCGTCCGAAATTTTAGCACGGCAATTAGTATTTGTTAACCCCGAAAATGCCCGTTTTGCTATATTTTTTCAAGGTTTTCGAAAACTGCTATAATAGGCCTCGGAATAATCACGGGAGACCTTTTATGATCAATTTCGGCTTTTCATATGTCGGCCTTATTTATCTCGCCATGCTCTTCATCCCCAACGGCATCTGGGCCAGGAACCAGCCCTCCGGATATGAGGAAGAAGCAAAGAAGGAAAGCAAGTTCCTTCTGGTCTTAGAGCGCACCGGCGAAGTGCTGCTTTGCGTTATGGCACTTATCTTCAAGGACACCAATGTCCGCCCGGGCTCTTTGTGGCTCGGCTGGCTCATACTCTCATTCGCGGCTATGGTGCTCTATGAGATCTACTGGATAAGGTATTTCAAGAGCGCGAAAACACTTGCCGACATGTATTCACCGATTGCAGGATTCCCTGTCGCGGGCGCTTCCCTTCCCGTAATCGCATTCTTCCTTCTGGGTATCTACGCATCCAATATCTTCCTGATCGGAGCTTCAGTCATAATGGGCATCGGGCACATCGGGATCCATATGCAGCACAGAAAGAATGCAGGCATAAAGTCTAACCGCAGGAAGGGCGTTAAGATCGCTCTCGGTATCATTCAGGTCATGGTCGCGATCCCTGTGTTCATCGTGATCGGCATCTCCATTTATTTCATTGCTGCAAGGAACATCACCTGGTTCTCCTGCCCGATCGATCCGTTCAATGGAATCGAAGAGCAGACCTATGTTGAGATCAACGGCCAGAAGCAGTTCGTATCGATCCGCGGCAAGGACAGGACCAATCCCGTGATCCTCTTCCTTCACGGCGGACCCATGGCTCCTGATTCATACGTAACCTACACATATTCCAACGAACTTATCGATGACTATACATTCGTATGCTGGGAACAGAGGGGCTGCGGAAGAACGTATTTCGCGAATCCCAAAGACAAAAATGAGACCGTGACGTTCGATCAGGCATTAGAAGACGTAAACGCAATGGCCGACTATCTTTGCGACAGGTTCGGATGCGAAAAGATAATCGTCATGGGCCATTCATACGGCACCATACTCGGAGCAAGATTTGCTTATGACCATCCTGAAAAAGTCGCCGCATATATCGGCGTTGGCCAGTTCGTTAATGCACAGGCATCGCTTGAATCCTCATTCGCTGATGCGCTTGCGATAGCAGAAGCCTCAGGCGAGGACACGACATATATGCGCAAAGCATACGATACTTATCTCGAAGAAATGTCATATGAGAGCCTCAACGAAGCAAACTCCTACGCAGCTACATACCACAAACCGATAGACTCAACGCCGATCATCCTTGCCGGTCTTAAGTCACCTTATCTGGCATCGGAGGACATCAAGTGGTTCCTGGTCGAAGCTGATGCGGAGAGAATGCAGACACTGTCAGCAAACCTCATCTTCACCTGCATGGTTGTCGATATCAGAACGCAGACCAATTATAAAGTGCCCGTATATTTCATATCGGGCACTGATGACTGGAATTGTTCATATAAAGTTATGGCTGAATATGCATCTTCGATCGGCGCGGATTATCTCCTGATAGAAGACGCAAATCACACCGTTCAGCACGACAAGCCTGAAGAATTCACAGCTGCCGTAAAGAAGTTTTTGGCAGGTACCTGATCAGCCCTGGGATTCGAACTTTTCGACGCCTTCCTTAAGGATCGTAATGATCGGCAGGTGCTGCGGGCAAACGCCTTCGCACTGGCCGCACTCGATGCAGTCTGAAGCCTTGCCGTTGCCGTCTCTTGCGACCAGACCGTTATAGAAGAAGTTAGGTCTCATGTCGCCCGGGAACTTGCGCTTGGTGTTGATCGCACTGATGATGTCGGGAATGCTGATGCTCATGGGGCATCCGTCAACACAGTATCTGCATGCTGTACATCCTACCTGCTCAACACGGAACATTACTTCAAGGACCTTGTCGATCGCAGCGCGCTCTTCATCTGTGAGCGGCTCGAAATCCTTAAAGGTATTCATGTTGTCTTCCATCTGTTCCTGCGTGGTCATGCCGCTCAGGATCGTGGTAACGCCGGGAAGGCTTCCGACAAAACGGAATGCCCATGAAGCGACGGACTTATCGGGACGCACGCTCTTTAAGATCTCAGTGCACTCGTCATCATGGTTTGCGAGCTTGCCGCCCTTGCAGGGTTCCATGACGATGATCGGAATATTTCTCTCGGATAAGATCTTATAAAGCTCACCTGAATGTACGAGCGGATTGTCCCAGTCAGCATAGTTCAGCTGGATCTGGACAAACTCGACCTCAGGGTGCTTGTCGAGGATCTCAACAAGCAGTCCGGGCGTGCCGTGGAACGAGAAACCGAAGTGCTTGATCTTGCCTTCTTCTCTCTTCTGAATGCCCCAGTTGAAGCAGTCGTACTTAACATATGTATCGTAGTTGTTGCCGTCTTCAATGCTGTGGAGAAGGTAGAAATCAAAGTAGTCCACACCGCATCTGTCGAGCTGTTCCTGGAACAACTTATCCCTGTCTTCAAGAGAGTGGATGTTCCATGCCGGAAGCTTTGTCGCGAGCGTGAAAGAATCTCTCGGATAGCGCTTAACGATCGCTTCCTTGACAATCTTCTCGGAGTTGCCGCCGTGATAAACATATGCGGTATCGAAATAAGTGAACCCGGCATCGAGATACGCATCTACCATTTTGCAGACTTTGTCGAGATCAATGACTCCGTCAGTTTCCGGCAACCTCATAAGGCCAAAACCGATCTTCGGCATCTTGCTTACATCAATGCTCATAGCAGCACCTCCTGACTAATTTTCATAGGATTATAACTGCATTATAGACGAACGGATTTGGTGAGTGCTGTCTTATTCAGTTGAAAAATGTAAGTATTTTTGCAGTGTTCGGGGTGCGCGAAAATAAAACATCCGCCCTCATAAAGAGAGCGGACGCTTGAATTCTATGGAATATGTTCTCATTTTCTAACAAGCGGGATTTCAAGAGCTATGAGGGAACCGCTTCTTACTATTGAAACGCTGTGATCAGATCCTCCAATATGGACCAGTCTGTCCCCGTCGGCGCCCTGATTGTCATCCTCAAGCGTAAATCCTTCAGAAATATACTTCTCTATAAGCTTATCAACCAGCTTGTCTGCAAATTCTGCATCTTCTCCATAATAGTGCAGCTGCAGCTTAACCGTTGAGTAATCGCCGCCTTCAAATACGGTAGGGCAACTGAACCCGGAGAACACCTGGATCGAACCGAAATAGAAATCTCCCCCTTGGAATGTCCAGGAAAAACTGTTTTCAGTGGTGAAAGGCGGATTATCTTCAGGCGCGATCATGTTCTTGAAATACTCTTCCTTGGTCATGCCGTCATGTACTTTGCCCGTCTTCCAGATGTTTTCAACACACTCATCTACAGACATTCCATCCATGCACATATAGAAAGAATCTTCAGTGATCTGCTGGGATGTCTCTGTTGTCTCTGACTCCGTATCTGATGTCTCTGTCCAAACCGGATCATCTGCATAATCACGCGATGTATCCTGCTCACTGTACCTGGTTTCTTCAGGATCAACACGTCTATTTTTCTTGCTCTTGGATACGATACCCAAAATTATTCCGATCGTTGCGCCTACTGCAACTACAGCTGCGATGCTACCAATTAAGATTTTAGTTTTCATAATATCTGTCCCTTTCTTGATTGCTTCTGTCGAAGCTTTAATATTTACTCCCTTGCCGGAAGCTTCTGTTGATGCGGACAGATTAGCTAATGAAGCAGGCATGGGCTTTATTGCCACCTGCTCTGATTCTTTTACGAAAAGTTTTGTCAGGAACGGTATAGCCATACCGAACAGCTTCGTGTCTTTTTCTTCTTCATACTTCTCGACCTCCTTCTTGATTTTGTTTCTGGCAAAATTCAGACGGCGGCGTACTGTTCCTTCCGGAACGTCAAGCGCTTCAGCGATCTCTTTGGTGCTCATGTCATCAAAGTAGAACAGGATAAGTGTTCTTCTGATATCATCAGACAGTTTGTTGTTAATGATATCCATGACGATCTTTCTCGCTTCTTCCGATTCGACGATCGAATCAGGAAGGAAATCCTCTGCGATCGCTTCAACATCGTCAAAGAACTCGTCTTCCACAGTGTCTGTCTTCGTCCTTGTGAGACGGTTAAGACACTTGTTGGCAGCGATCTTCTTAAGCCATGGAATAACCTTATCCTTGTCGTTTAATGTGTCATAGGATTCGATCAGGGTTACAAAGGTATCCTGTACGATGTCTTCTGCGTCAGCTTCATTCTTAAGAAGTGACATGGCAGTCCAATACACCGCGCGATAGGCTTCGTTGTAGATCTTTTCGAGTTCTTTGTCAGTCATCTGACTTTGCCTCCTTTGTCCGCATCTACCCTATAGACACATAACAGATGAAGAATGTTCGCAGGTCGGGAAATATTTTTTTGAAAATTTGCGAAAACGTCCCCACAAGGATTATAACACGCAATAACAAAGCGTCCGCCCTCTTCTGCAGAGAACGGACGCTTGATTTTTATGGCATATATTCTATTTAAATTAATCCTGGAATAAAGGTGTTGAGAGATATCTGTCACCTGTGTCAGGGAGCAATGCTACGATCGTCTTGCCCTTGTTCTCGGGACGCTTAGCGAGCTCGATAGCTGCGAAAAGCGCTGCACCGGATGAGATGCCTACGAGTACGCCTTCGCTCTTACCGAGGAGCTTGCCTGTTGCGAATGCATCGTCGTTAGTTACGGGGAATACCTCATCGTAAACGCCGGTATTGAGAACGTCAGGTACGAAGCCTGCGCCGATACCCTGGATCTTGTGCGCACCGGCAGTGCCCTTACTCAGAACGGGAGAATCAGCAGGTTCGACTGCTACGACCTTTACAGATGCCTTCTGTGACTTTAAGAATTCACCTACACCTGTTACTGTTCCGCCTGTGCCTACGCCTGCAACGAAGATATCAACTTCGCCGTCTGTGTCTTCCCAGATTTCAGGACCTGTAGTCTCTTTGTGAGCCTTCGGATTTGCGGGGTTAACGAACTGGCCTGCGATGATGCTGTCAGGGATCTCCTTCTGGAGTTCCTCAGCCTTTGCGATTGCACCCTTCATGCCCTTTGAGCCTTCGGTGAGAACGAGCTCTGCACCGTAAGCCTTGATGAGCTGTCTTCTCTCAACGCTCATCGTCTCAGGCATTGTGATGATAAGTCTGTAACCCTTAGCTGCCGCTACGGAAGCGAGTCCGATTCCTGTATTACCGCTTGTCGGCTCGATGATTACGCTGCCTTCCTTAAGTCTGCCGGTAGCTTCTGCGTCCTCGATGATCGCCTTTGCTACACGGTCCTTAACGCTGCCTGCGGGATTGAAATATTCAAGCTTTGCAACGACTTTTGCTTCAAGGCCTAAAGCCTTCTCAAGATGTGTGAGTTCGAGCAAAGGTGTCTTGCCGATAAGTTGATCTGCGGATGTATAGATTTTAGTCATGGTGATTCTCCTCCTGTAGCGGATGCTAAATAAGATTATATCAATTTAATTGTGTGGTGTTCAGATGGCAGCGAAGCCCTTTTCGAGGTCGGCAATGATGTCATCGATGTGCTCTGTACCGATAGAGAGACGGATCGTGTTCTGATAGATGCCTACGTCGTTGAGCTCTTCCTCGGAAAGCTGTGAGTGTGTTGTGCTTGCCGGGTGGATAACAAGGCTCTTAACGTCAGCAACGTTAGCAAGGAGTGAGAACAGTTCGAGGTGGTCGATGAAGTCGAATGCTTCCTTCTTGCCGCCCTTTACGTTGAATGTGAATATGGAGCCGCCGCCGTTAGGGAAGTACTTCTGATATACTTCGTGATCCGGATGATCTGCAAGTGAAGGATGGAAGACCTTCTCTACCTTCGGATGATTTGTGAGGAAGTCCAATACCTTCTTTGTATTCTCGATGTGACGCTCAAGTCTCAAGGACAGAGTCTCTGTGCCCTGGAGGAGCAGGAATGCTGCGAAAGGTGAGATGGAAGAACCTGTATCTCTTAAGAGGATAGCTCTGATATAAACTGCGAATGCTGCCTTGCCTGCTGCATCTGTGAACTTAACGCCGTGATAGCTGGGGTTGGGTTCAGAGATCCAGGGATACTTGCCGGAAGCTGCCCAGTCGAAGTTGCCGGAATCAACGATAACGCCGCCCAATGTTGTGCCGTGGCCGCCGATGAACTTTGTAGCAGAGTGAACTACGATATCTGCACCGTACTCGATAGGTCTGATGAGGTAAGGTGTACCGAATGTGTTGTCGATAACGAGCGGGATGCCTGCCTCGTGAGCGATCTTAGCAAGTGCTTCGATATCCGGGATGTCAGATGAAGGGTTGCCGAGTGTCTCAATGTAGAGAGCCTTTGTATTAGGTCTGATTGCAGCCTTTACTTCGTCCAGATCATGGATGTTGACAAATGTTGTCTCGATACCATAAAGGGGAAGTGTGTGTGCGAGAAGGTTCTCGGAACCGCCGTAGATCGTCTTCTGAGCTACGATGTGCTCACCCTTAACTGCGAGAGCTTCGATTACATATGTGATTGCTGCCGCGCCGGATGCAACTGCGAGACCTGCAACGCCGCCTTCAAGAGCTGCGATTCTGTCTTCGAAAACGCCCTGTGTGGAGTTTGTGAGTCTGCCGTAGATATTGCCTGCGTCTGCAAGTCCGAAACGTGCTTCTGCATGAGCTGAGTTACGGAAAACGTAAGAAGTTGTTGCGTAGATCGGCACTGCACGTGCATCGGATGCGGGATCGGGTTGTTCCTGGCCTACGTGGAGCTGGAGAGTTTCAAATTTATAGTTAGACATAATTGTGTTATTCCTTTCTTAATTCAAATAGTTATAGTTGTGCTGTCGGAACAGCGGCTGTTTGAACAAGAACAACACATTCGTCCACAACGGAAGTTACTGCGAACTAATGACTGGAAATAGAACTTACGGTCGTACATAACTTCCGTCCTCCTCTCTCGATTGATTTTCGCATATGATAAACGCTATTACCTACTATGTCAATGGGTTTGTGAAAAATTTTTTCAAAATCCCTGAAACGTATACATTTCTTGCATCTATGCCTAATATAAAAAGGCAAAATACTATATAAATAACTCGAAAAACTTTTTTATCCGCATTTTGTCACAGATTCGGTTTTCGAATTGTTATATAGGGTAGAAGGCCGGACATGGGGTCCCAAAACAAAGCTGATGGGCGGCCTTCCATAGGAATAGACAAGGAAACAGATAAATGGCATTACCGTCAAAACAGCATGCATTCATTGAAGACTGCTATGAACTGTACGAACAGAAGATGTTCCGTGTGGCTCTGGCAATACTGCATGACGAAAAGCTCGCAGAAGACGCCGTACAGGACGCTTTCCTGCAGCTCATAAGGCATAAGGTCTTCTTCAGAAAAGCAGATTCGGACGACTGCAAGAGATACATTCTGGCAACGATCAAGAACACTTCGATCAACATCTACAACAAGAGAAAAAGCGAGAACAGGATCGTCAGCTTCACGGAAAATCTCGAAGCAGTCTGCGGTGATCAGGCTGTGGAGCCGGAATACAAAAACGATACAGGGGCAGAGTGCACTCCCCTTATGAATTCTCTTCCTGAGAAATACTACGATGTCGTCGAATGCCTTGTCGTAAGAGATTATTCGGTACAGGAAACAGCCGACAGGCTGGGCATCACAGAGGCAAATGTACGAAAACGCTATGAACGGGCCAAGAAGATGATGCGCCAGGCCATCGAGCAGACTTAAAGCCGGAGAACCTCAGGACCAGAGGGGAAATCCATAAAACAGGAGATTACTTATGGACAGGAATTTATACAAAGACAATTTCATTCGCGATATCAGCATAGAAGAATTCGACCACATCACAGATGGTGTGGCAGATCACGTTTTCTCGGACGAGTATCTCGCGGGGAAGGAATCCATAATGAGAAAAGAAAACGGAACGAAGATAAGTAAATTGGGAATAAAGATCGCTGCGGCAGCAGCTGCAGTCGTAGTGGCAACTCCTTTTGTGGTTAATGCGGCAACAGGTGGCGAACTCTTCGACAGGCTCTGGGGCAACGAAGGAAAGAAGAATGTCGAGAGCCACGTCGAGTCCTTTGTCGAAGAAGGCAAGAAAGATAAGAACGGCAACGACAGTGTTTATACGATTATCTATCCTAAGATCGAATATGTCGAATCGGATCCCAAGGACGTTGCACGTCTTCTCGGAGATAAAATGGTAACTACGCCCGTTGTCTGCAAAGTCGGCGAGTACACGGTCACAGTAGAAGGTGTCGTAAGAGACGAGAGAGGCCTCGTGGTTGCCTATACGATCGAGAGAGAAGCGGGCGTTGACTGCCTTATCTACAGCCAGCTCGAGAACGAGTCCAAAGGGGCTTTCATTAATGACGATCAGAACTTCATTTTCGGGTTCAAGGAAGGCAGCGGAAAGATCTGGGTGGATATGGAACGTTCCACCAAGACCAAGCTCTACTGCAGTGAGTATATGCAGGATCTGAACCATGTTTTCGGACCGGATTTCTATCCGCCGGTGACAGATCATCTGACGCTCGAGCTCACCGAACTTAAGATGACCCGAAATGAGATGTGGAAATACTTCGATGAACACAACGATAACCGCCCTGAAGGCGTGCCCGAATCAGAAGTGGTAAAGGAAAAGAAGACCTTCAACATCCCTATTGCAGATAAGCTCAATGAGCTTGAATTTACGAGCACCGAGGGCGGCACTATAAAGATCTCGCCTATTGCAATGGAGTGGGATGTCAGAGGCAGTACGAAGGCATCTTTGCGCGAGGGATTCACATGGCCCAGGCCGACTATAAAGATCGTTTACAAGGACGGTACTGAGTATCTGGTCTACTCTGCTGATACCGAAAACGTCGGCTATATTTGCGAATCAGATCATGGTCTTACCGCATTCTTCAACCGTCTTGCCGATACGGAAAATATCACCAAGATCGTAATCGACGATATGGAATTTACAAAGAAATAATATCAGGATAACCGGAATAGAAAAACAGGCTGTCTTCTGTATGGAAGGCGGCCTTGTTTCTTAAGTCTTAATACGCCTGATAAATTCCTCCAGATATCCGGTCTGAGTCGGCATGATATTATCGGGAAGCTCATCGATACCAAACCACCTTAAGTCAACACTTTCCTCGTCATGGAACAGCTCGCCGCTGTACTTCGTAACGATATACACCAGATCCGTATAATAAACTTCATCGTGGTTGGGATAGACAAGATGGACATTTGCTTTTACCGTAAAGAATTCAGGCTCTTCAATATCGAGATTTGTCTCTTCCTTTACTTCCCTGTAAAGGCCTGCTTCAGGCTCTTCTCCAAGTTCCAGAGCGCCTCCCGGCACGCACCACTCACCGGTGTCGGTCCTCTTCTCGAATAAGAGACCTTTGTCCTTATCATAGAGAATGCAGACTACTGCTGCAGACATTATCGGCCTGTGACCTACCAGTTTTCTTAATTCAGATATATAACTCATTAAGATTTCCTCTCATCAACTCAGTGACACAATACGAGACTCAGCACAAAATAAAGCACAATTATAAACAATATATCCAGAACGTACAGCAAACCATACCATTCCATCTTTACCAGGAAAAAAGTAATAAGCGAGCCTATTAACAGGCCGCAAAGTATCGCGGCAATTCCGGGACCCAGATTCTGGTTAATGATCCTTTCGCGGTCATCATTATATTTCTGCAAAGCCTCTTGCTTTAGTTTTTCAAGCTGATCCTTTTCTTTAAAATCATCGTATGAAGCGCGAAATGAATTCTTATCCGAATCACTGAAATATACATTTCCGTGTGCAATATCTTCAGGCTTAACAACCGTTCCCGCAGGCACCGTGACTGTCTTATCGCGGAACGTCCCGGTTATGTCCTTGTTTAACGTCAGCTGCATATTATCGGGTGTCTCAATTAATGCTCCGATATGAGCCAGCTCATTATCTATGCGGAGATAAACAAACCCGCAAATAGCAAGAACATCAACTATCAGTAATAAGACAGCGATCACTGTTTTTATGTTGATCTCTTTAGTACTCATACGTCCCGGTCTACCTCGATCAGATATGCCTTATTGCGCAAACCACTACTACAGATTATATCAGTAAAGATCCCGGAGTACGCACCCCGGGATCCTGCTTAGATCGATTGTTTTTGCTCTGATCATTTCAGATCCACAGTGCAGATAAACAGGTCATTTTCTGTCTTGATATTGAGCTTGTATCCGAGCATCGCAAAATCATTCTCTGCGATCGCAAGACCTAACCCCGTTCCGCTGTTCTGCCTTGATGAACTGCCCTTTACAAAAGGCTCTTTAAGCTTGCTTATGTCCTCTATCGGTTCTGCCATCACGTTCGTGATCGTAAGCTTGTTCTGATCAAATCTGATAGTGATATCAGTACTCTCTTTTGAATACAGAACTGCATTGTTTATCAGATTTCCCACAGCCTGGCGGAAGAGTTCGGGATCCGTATTAAGCTCAGGTGCGCTATCCCCGTCGAACAGCACATTAAGGCCCTTCATGCTTATCTGATGCTCATTCTCACCGATGATATTCCTGATGATATCACCGGGCTTTACATCGCTCTTATTTACAGGCACGGCCGTATTCTCAGAGCGCGAAAACATCAGGATGCTGTTCACGATACTGTTCATCTGCGTTGCTTTCTCGCTGATCTTTGCCAGATAGTGTTCGCGGTTGGCCTGATCGATATTGTTTTCGAGGATCTCGGTATAAGCAACGATGGATGCTATCGGTGTCTTGAGATCATGCGCCATCGCATTGGTTGTCTGACGCCTGTATTCAAAGATCTCGTAGTTGCGTTTGTTTATGTTATATCTGATGGTTGCAGGGACCAGAGCGATGATCAGGGCACCAAGGAAGAGGACGACTATTCCGTTTATTATGTCGTAACCATGAGCCTCAGTGAAAGTTCTATATGAAGGAGGTGTTATCTTGTAATACCTTTCGCTCCTGTCATAGGAAGACGAGTAATCATAGTTTATGGCAAATTCACTTTCATCAGGTCTTTCTTCATAGCCGATCTTCGTGCCCATGGCATAGTAACCGCCTTCAGAAGCAGCATTATCGCCTTTGAATAAAGTCATTCCTTCAATATCTTCCGGATCAGGCATTATCCTCATTCTCATATCAGTAACTGGGTCAGAATCAAATGACGTTACAGATACTGCAACAGGTATGAACGTGCAGTTCTCAAGATCCGCATAAAACTCATCGCAATAGAAATATATTACAGGTTGTGTTTTTAATCCTTCGAGGTAAAGCAGGTCCGTGTTGGTGCCGCCGAAATTGCAATAGCTGTTTACTTCAGGTGTATTAAAGTACTCAAGGTATTTCTCATCAGCTATCTCTAACGTGTAATTCCTGATATCCTTTGCCGAGAAATCTGTGTAGTTCAATATGAGCGTGGATCCGGCATCGGCAATAAGTTCGTTGTAGTAATAGACTTCCGCACATCGACCGGTCTCGGAATAATGATTAAGAATGACCCACTTGAGCCATACTATTTTCTCTCTTGTCATATCTTCCTTATCCGTACTGAGAAAGTTACATATTTCAGTCGTCAGATCAGCATCAAGACACACCATATTGCCCCAGGCCCGTTCATAAAAAAGGTAATACTGGCTCACACCGATAGCCGCGCCGAAACCTCCGACGATTATTAGTGAAACCAACAAGCAGACTGCGTATGTGATTATAAAACTGGGTTTCTTTATCTCTTTTTTACGGGTTGCCATGTTATGCCTCCGTGATCTTATAACCTCTGCCGATCACCGTGCGTATCTGTCCGGAAGCTTCGCCCAAAGCACTTCTGAGCCTGCTTATCGTAATGTCGACAATCCTGTCGTTGACATCAAGATTATCTCCCCATACCCTGTTCAGGATGCGTTCGCGTGATAACGTCGCGTTCTTGTTTTCGAGCAGGAAAAGAAGAAGAAAATACTCCTTCGAATTGATCTCAGCTTCCTTGCCACTCACGGTGACGGTCATCGTAGTTTTGTTGAGTGATATGGCACCGCAGGACAATACCTCTGCGCTGTTCATGCCCTTAGCGCGCTTTAGAAGGGCAAGGCTCTTCGCGTAGAGATGGCGGATCGAGAAAGGCTTTACCATATAATCGTCGCAGCCTGTCTCATACCCTTTGATTATCTCGTTCTCGGCGCCCAAAGCCGTCAGGAATATGATCGGACAGTCACCCTTTTTGCGCGCTGCCCTGCAGATATCAAAGCCTGACGCACCCGGAAGCATTATATCGAGGATCATAAGATCGAATTCGTCAGAGTTGACCTTGCTGATCGCATCATCACCATTCGATGAAGTAACGATCTCCCAGAGTCCTGCGCCTTCCTCGCGATAGAAAACGCTTATGGCCTCCAAAAGATCTACTGTATCTTCAACTATCAAAATCCTGTATGACATAAAATGCCTCCTTGGTTACATCCACATCATACGAGAAAGATGTATCACCAGTATTACATGATGATCTGTTTTTACTCTTACTTGTACAGCACCGTTATGCACGGGTCGCCGATCGTTCCCGCAGCCTTGAATTTATCGCCCATCTCGTCTTTTCCAAGGCGCGAAATGAGCGTCGGATCAGTTACGTCGACCCACTCTTCACCGATCTTAACAAAGGATCTGCCGGGCTTGGTCTTTGCCTCATAATGGGCAGTGGTCTTACGTATGGCAGATGATACCCTGATCGAATCTGACGGGCCGCCTTCGAAGAAATACTCGCCTGCGATCTTCAAGACTACAGTGAACTTTTTGACTGATACGGGTGTATCAAGCTTTACCGTGTGATATCCCCAGGTATCGAAGGTTCCGCTGGTGCTCGCAAGAACTTTGCCGAATTCGCCGTCTAATATCTCGATCGTATAAGGCTGGTCCGGAACTGTCGTCCAAATGCCGATCGCTGCGACATTGCCTTTCTTCTCGAAAACAGTGGCAATGGTCAAGTCATTACTGTCAGATATGTCTTCCAGCGTGATAGTCTCGGGATCCTTCCCGCCTTCCAGCATAGCTACAACATCTGTTGAGATGATCGTTCCCGCAGGGAACTTGCCGTAGGAAATGGCGGAGGAATATTCTTTGGTAACGCTGTAACTTATAAGGTTCGGGAGCGGTGTGTCGTAGGAGACCCAGTAGTATCCTGCATTGCCCCAGAAAGGTCCGAAGGAGTTCTGGACAAGCCATGCGCCGTTCTGTGATGCAGGGATCGTGAAGCAATCAGCCGGGAAATCGTCATCCCATCCGACTATCGTTGCAATGTGATCCATGTCTTCCACATTGTCCGGATGATTCTGCGTATAAAAACCATTTACGATCTTGCAGTCTTTTTTGTAGTTGATACCAAGACAGATCGCGCCGTGATTCTTGATAGCCGCTTTGACATCGTCTATGGTTATCGTGGGAGTACCCTTAACAGTTGCATTATAAGCGCCAAGAACAGCTGTTTCCGATATAAGGTAACCATTCAGGGGATCTGCGCAGAGAGCACCTGTGACGCGCAAAGCATCGCCTCCGAGATCTAACGGCGAGACTGTGTCGAGGTAGAACTTCTCTTTAGGGTACTGCGGCTGTCCGTTCTTATCCTTTTCGGGAGCTTCATAGATGCGGTTGATGATATCGAGAGGATTGATGTCGATCAGCTCCCCGTTTTTCATAAGGTAATTTGACTGCATCGAAGTAACGGCAGCATAGCTGTAGCAGCCGCCTATCCCCTGCTCTCTTAACGGCGCTGCGTATCCTTCATTTATCGTGCAGTAGCTGTGCTCCGGGTTCTGGAAAGGAATGTAGTAATCCTTACCGATCGTGGCGAATATCCCGTTCACGCTCTTTGCGGGCTCCTCAGTAACTTCAGGTGTGCCCGAAGGATCTATTGCAGCTTTGTTATTGCAGCCCGTTACGGCCGTAACGGAAATCAGATTTGCCAGCGCCAGTGCGCAGGCTATCTTCCTTATTGTTGAACTCTTCATTTCCTATTTCCCCAAATAGTTATTCCTTGTCCGCGATACCTTTGACGTCGTCGTATTCGGACTTGGTCTTCGTGACGCCGAAGCCCTCCGACACCTTGAAGGAGACTTCGCCGAATTTGGTCATGACCTTCTCTTCGCGCCTTTTGAGCTTGAATCTCTCCATCTCGTTATATCTGATCCCGATCGTTGTGGTGTTCTCGAAAATAAGCTTTGCAAACTTCTCTTTATCTTCAAGCTTTACGAGCACCGTGAAAAGGATACCCGGACGGTTCTTCTTCATGTAAACGGATGTCGTAAAAACATCCAGTGCGCCGTTGTCCATCAGAACGCCTGTCGCATAACCGATCTCTTCTCCGGTCATGTCATCAACGTTGAACTTCATCTCAACGACTTTATCGCTCTCATTATCAGCTTCGCCTATAAATGTGCGGAGCATGTTTGCCTTTGCAAAATCCTTCCTGCCCATGCCGTAACCGGTCTTCTCTATTGCCATGACAGGTCTTGTTCCGAAGCTGTCCGCGAAATGCTTAAGAAGCGCAGCGCCCGTAGGTGTCAGGAGCTCGCCTTCGACATCACCGCTGTATGTAGGAATACCTTCTATAATGCTTGCCGTAGCGGGTGCCGGAACAGGAAGTATTCCGTGCGCGCATCTTACCTGGCCGAAGCCTGTGGCGAGAGGAGATACGACGATCTTATCTGCGCCGATCTGCTCCAAAAG
>CACZGS010000017.1 GCA_902780785.1 Oscillospiraceae bacterium
GTAGCCGCCATGAAGTGCAATTGTGTCAACTGTGCTCATTTTTATGTCCTTCTTTCCTATTGAATACTCTGTTTAATTCTCATCTTCGTCGCCTGAGATAGCGAGTTCACCTACATAGACTGAGGGAGTAAAGAACTCAGCCTCGCCCGAAGGCAGGTTAATTATATCATTGCCTACAGACTTGATTGATTTTATTACATCATAGAAGTTTCCTGCAACAGTAATTTGTTCCACAGGTCTTCCCTTTTTGCCGCCTTCTATGAGATATCCTTCGCAAAGCAGCGAGAAATCGCCCGAGATGGCGTTAACTCCTGCGTGAAGTCCGGACAGATCTGTAAGCATTATTCCCTCACCGACTTCTTCCATAAGGCCTTCCAGACTCTTCTCTCCGGCCTCAACCACAAGATTCGTAGGCATCTCGGAAACAGCGCTTCCCGCCCTGAATCCGTTGCCCGTGGACTGTCTGCCTGCCTTATAAGCGGACTTGAGGTCATAAAGAGCCGTAGCAAATGTGCCCTTGTCGATTATAGCCTTCTCTGTAGTCAGAACGCCCTCGTCGTCGAAAGGTATCTTTGTAAGGGCCTTGTCGAGCATAGGGCATTCCTTGACCGTAAGGGCCTCAGATGCGATTACTGTGCCTTCCTTGTCTGCTAAAAGTGAGAGTCCTCTCTGCATTGTTGTTGCAAGGAAATTGCCGAAGAACACCATGAAGAACTGCTGGAAAGCCTCATTTCTGAGGATCGTCTTATATGAGCCGGCCTTAACGGACTTGGCGCCCATCTTGCCTATCAGGTTCTCCTTGAACTTCTTAAGGAACTTCTCCTGGTCGAAATCATCGATATCCTTGCCGATCCAGTAATGGCCGCCGCTCTTCACGCTGCCGTCTGCATCGATTGCCCTGCCGGATGCAACAAGCGAGATTCCGTCAGTATCCCTGTAAGAATGGAGTCCTTTCGAGTTGATAATGAGGAAAGGTCCCGTTCCGCAATTGATCGAAAGAATATCTACCGCATCGATCCTCTCGTCCAGCGCAAGGATAGCCTTCTCCAAGCCAAGTCCCAATTCTTCGAACTTCTTATAAGTGTTCTTTGCAAATGCTTCCGTAGTCTGTGAGAAATACAGATCCTTATTATTCTCATCACAATAAATGAACTGGGGATCCTCATCGTTCAGCACTTCGCAGTTCTCCATCGCCGACTTCAAAAGGAAATCGATAGACTCGTCATTGAGAATGTTCGTCGAGCAATATCCCATCTGGCCGTTCTTGAGGCCTCTAAAAGAGAGCGTGCTCGTGACGCTGTTCTCATAGCTTGATACTTCACCCTTAAGGATGTCGATGCTCATCGACGAATCCTGCGCGAAAGAAGCCTCGCACTCCTCAAAGCCGTATTCCATGCCCGCCTTAACGAGCTTTTCCATAAACTTTTCTGCTGCTTTGATATCCATGGTTTACGCCTCTCTTCCGCCTACAAGTATTGATGACACCCTTATAGTGGGCTGGCCAACCGTTACCGGAATGCCGCCCGAAACGGATCCGCACATGCCGGCCGAGAGCTTCAAATCATTACCGACCATATCAATATTCTTGAGTATCTCCTGGCCCTTGCCGATAAGCGTCGCGCCTCTTACAGGCTCAGCGATCTTACCGTTTCTGACCATGAATCCTTCGTTTACTGCGAAATTAAAGTCGCCTGTGGACGTATCGACCGAGCCGCCGCCCATCTGTGTGGCATAAAGGCCGTATTCGGTATTGGCGATAATGTCCTTAGGATCTGACTCGCCGTTGCAGATATAGGTGTTGCTCATTCTAGATGTCGGAGCATAAGAATAGTTCTGTCTGCGTGAACAGCCTGTCGGCTTTGAGTTCATACGGCGTGCACCAAGCTCGTCGATCATGTAGTTCTTAAGAATACCGTTCTCAATGAGCAAGAGGTCTGAAGACGTATTGCCTTCATCGTCTGTCTCATAAGAGCCCCACTCGCCGTCGATCTTCGCATTGTCTCTTGCACTGACTACCGGTGAAGCGATCTGCTGACCGAGCATGTCCGTGAAATAAGACATCTTGATACCTACAGCCGTTGCTTCCAGTGCATGTCCGCATGCCTCATGGAAGATAACGCCGCCAAAGCCGTTGCCTAAGATGACCGGCATCTTCGCAGAAGGCGCATATCCGGCATTAACCATTCTGATCGCAGTATCACAGCACTCTCTGGTCTTGTCGATCAAGGGATACTCATTGATGAACTCATATCCTCTCATCGTTCCCGGAGCGACTCTGCCACTCTGCTTCTCGTTGTCCTTGGTAGCAATAGTCTCAACCGAGAGCCTGATACGCTTTGTCGTATCCTCCTTGTTAACGCCATTGGTGTTGATGACTCTTGCTGTCCTCTGTGAAGCCGCAATGGAACCTGCCACCTGTGTGATAAGCGGATCGTAGCTGAGCGCAAAATCCGATGACTTCCTTAAGAAATCAACCATATCAGACTTCGGCGTACTCATCGGATCGATGACAACCTGAGATCTTGTGGTCTTGCAAAGCTCCTGGAGCGCCGCGATCCGGCCCTTGTCATTGCCCTTGATCGCCTGTGCGGCCTCTTTCGCAAGGTTAAGGAGAACATCCAAGTCGTTGTCGCTCGAATAAACATAAACTGAATTGGTTCCTGCCAGAAGCCTTATACCCGTACCGGAATCAAACCCCGTCGCAGCCCTAATAACCTGACCGTTCAGAAGGCTCACCGACTTGGACTCGGTCACTTCCTGGAACACTTCGGCGAAATCCGCCGTCGTTGACATTGCCTGCTCTAATATCCTGAGGCAATCTGCGTCATTAAACATATTAATCCCTCTATTCTAATTAAATAAAAGTAATTATATCGCATTTTGCGGTCCGTTAAGAATAAGAGACTTTTCTCTCGGCTAAAAGTTAGGCTTAAGCCTAGGAAATAGCCTGGAATATGGGCCAAAATCCGCAGAAATCACGGCTAAAAGTTAGGCTCAAGCCTAGGAAATAGCCTAGGATTTGGTCTAAAACCGCTAAAAACACGGCTAAAAGCTAGGCTCAAGCCTAGAAAATAGCCTGGAATATGGGCCAAAACTGCTGAAATCTCGGCTAAAAACTAGGCTAAGGCCTAGGAAACAGCCTGGAATATGGTCAAAAAACCGCTGTAATCTCGGCTAAAAGCTAGGCTAAGGCTAGGAAATAGCCTGACTTATATAAACTTCAGGCGGAATTCCAGGCGGCGCCTGATGTTTTGCCTGAACTTAGGGCTAAAATCAGTCATTTTCCAGGCGGAATTCCGGGCGGCGCCTGATGTTTTGCCCGAACTCAGGGCTAAAATCAGTCATTTTCCAGGCGGAACTCCGGGCGGCGCCTGGAGTTTTGCCCGGAGTTTTAGCTTAGATAAGCCAACCCCCAATAAAAAAGGCCGCCCCTCGCGAGACGGCCATGAACTCAAAAACAGTATTAATATCTCTTGATCTTCTTCGACGTGTTCTTTTCGAACTCTGTCATACGAAGGACGGTGTTCTTGATCTTCTTGTAGCTTTCGAGCTTCTCGTTGGTGGCAGATACGACGTCCTTCAGGATCGACATGATCTGCTCCTCGGAAGGATCACCTTCGATGCCGAGCTTACCCTTGATCTCTTCGATATCCGGGAAGATCGTAGCTGTTACGACGATGTCGTCCTTAACTTCATCGTTAACGCCGGATACAACGGACTCAGCGACGTAAGGAGACAGAGACAACAGATATTCGATTTCTTCAGGGAATACGTTCTTACCGTTCTTCGCGATAATGACGTTCTTCTTTCGGCCCGTAATGATGCAGAATCCGTCCTCATCGATATATCCCAAGTCGCCTGTGTGATAGTAGCCGTCCTTATCGAGAGCGATCGCGGTATTCTCAGGATCGTTGTAGTAACCCATGAAGTTGTTGTCGCCCTTGGAAATGAACTCGCCGATGCCGTTCTCGTCAGGATCAAGGATCTTAACGTCGCAACCGGGCAAAGGCAGGCCTGCTGCGTGGTTCTTGAAGAACTTATCGCGGTTCAGAGCAAGGATAGGTGCGCACTCTGTAAGGCCGTAGCCCTGAACGCACTTGAAGCCCATGGTCTGGAAGAATGTGAGGATCTCAGGATTAACCGGAGCGCCGCCTAAGATGATGAGTCTCATTCTGCCGCCGAAGATATCGTGGATTGGCTTGAAGAGCTTGCGACGCATACTGACCGGAAGATGAAGAGCGTTAGCAAGCTTCATACCTGTCTGGAGCTTCTTGGCCTTCTTGGGATCTTCCTTGAGGCCCTTCTGGATCTTCTTATAGAAGAGTTCGAGCATTACAGGAACCATGAGGATACATGTAGGTCTTACTTCCTGGAGGTTCTGTGCGATGTAGCGGAGACCTTCGCAGATACCGACTGTCGTGCCGCGATATACCTGGCCTAAGAAGCCGCATGTGCATTCATATGTGTGATGCAGAGGAAGAACTGAGAGCCATACGTCATTTCTGTCAATGTAGAGCATCGAGAACATGGACATGAGGTTCTTGCAGATGTTCTTCTGGCAGAGCATAACGGCCTTGGACTTAGCTGTCGTGCCTGATGTGAAGAGCAAAATAGTCATTTCTTCAGGATCGATGGTAGCCTCAGTGAAGGTCTTATCACCTGCGGCCAGCTTCTCTTCGCCGGCCTTGAGGCAGTCCTGATAGTAAAGGAATCTCTCGTCATCAAGCTGCTCTGTGCAGATCCAGTACTTGATCGTATCGACCTTGCCGTAGACCTGCTTTACAATGTCGAGCTTGGATTTTGAGAAAACGAGGATCTCAACTTCGGCTCTTGTGAGCATGTTGAGAACGTCGTCTACAGGGAGCTCTTTGTCCAAAGGAACGATGCAGCCTGTACCGTTAGTTGTTGCGAGATATGTTGTGTACCATTCGTATCTTGTCTCGGCAAAGATCGCAATACGGGCACCTTTCTTGACGGTGCTCATGAAATATGTGCCGAGCGAATCGATGTCGTGATCGTACTTCTCGGTTGAGATTGGGATATACTCGCCGCCCTTCTTTTCCTTGACCAGGAAAACAGGGTTCTGCGGGAATTCATGAAGTCTCTTCTTGATAACGTCTCTTAAGTTATGTATCTCTGTTACTTCGTACAGTCCGGAATAGGGATCTTTCATGCGTTTGTATATCCTTTCTCTATGGCGAGCTCGGCGCGTTCCTTGTTCTTGCCGCCCTTTGCGATCTCCTGGGCGATGAAGTCCGGATTAGCCTTTAAGAAAGCTGTCATATATTCAGAAGGTGATTCAAGGAAATGGAGGATCATAGCCTTCTGTGTTTCATTAATAATACCATTAGATGTAGCTTCATCAAAAAGCTTTTCGTCGATTCCTGTAAGTGCATGGAGCTCTACACCAAGATTCTTGAGCACGTCTCTGCCGCCCTGGCATCTGTCGACGACTGCAACGGTGTCGCAGATCTCTGAACCCAGGCCTCTGATTACAGGGATCCATGCTCTCTCATAAGAGGAAGCCTCAGTGATGAGGTCAGCGATATGGAGCGCTTTCTTGCCCTTGAGATCTACTTCAGAAGAATCTACTGCAGGTCCGTCGATCGCTTCGGAATATACTGATGTCATGTCCTTGTAGATCGTGAGATGGGGCTTGCCGAGCAAATATGCGGGCATCATGGAGAAGAAATAGTCTCTTCTCTCGCCGCCTGAGATGTAATCGAAGTCCAATCCCTTAGCGGCCTCAGCGAGCTTGTCGGAAACCATCTTAAACGTGCCGCCCTTGTTGTAGTAAGCAAGCATCATGTCGAAGATCTCTTCGGGAGCCGTGAGCTTAGAATCAGCTATTGCCTTCTCGATTCTCTTCAAGACTTCGCCTGCAGCTGCCTCATTCTCAAGAAGGAAGTGAGTATTGATGAAGAATGGTCCGAGTCTACCTGATGTATACCAGAAAGGCTGGTTCTCAGGTGCTACCCTTATTGCCTTGGTCGCGAAAAGCGCTTCGATTATTGTGTTTTCCATATCTCTATCTCCTATGTCTTATTTTGAAATCTGCACCACAGCGTATGGTGCTGCAGTGCAGATCTTTAAGTCTTTTTACCATCGCTGGAGCGTGCCTGTAAGGTCTTTTAACTCCAATCCATTCTCTTCACAGTACTTCTCAAGATCTTCAGTGATCTGTACCGGAAGCGCCGGGTGAACGAGGCATGCCGTTCCGATCTCGACCGCGGAAGCACCCGCGATCATGAACTCTACGACGTCCTTGTAATCCTGAATGCCGCCGCATCCTACGATCGGGATATTAAGGATCGGCGCGCACTCAGCGACCATTCTGATCGCAACGGGCTTTACCGCAGGACCGGAATAACCGCCTGTATTGTTTGTGAGAACAGGTCTTCTGGTCCTTATGTCGATCCTCATACCCATCAGTGTATTGATGAGGACTACTGCGTCAGCTCCGCCCTCCTGTGCTGCCAAAGCCGTAGCCTTGATGTCAGTAACATTAGGTGTGAGCTTGATCCACAAAGGCAGATCCGTAAGGCTCCTGAGCTTTGCAGTGATTGCCTTTATCGCTTCAGGATCTGAACCGATCGTCATGCATCCGGCCTTAACGTTCGGGCATGAGAGGTTGATCTCAAGAGCGTCGATCTTATCCTTATGAGGATCTAATGTAGTTACCATATCGATATAGTCTTCGAAAGAATGTCCTGCGACGTTAACGATGACCGCAGCGCCGGACTCCTTCATAAAGTCAAGATCGTTCTCGATGAAATAATGCACGCCCGGGTTCTGAAGGCCTACGGAATTAAGCATTCCGGAAGCGCACTCAGCGACTCTTACGCCGGGATTGCCGTTTCTGGGCTTGATCGTAAGACCCTTACTTGATATACCGCCAAGGATATTGAGGTCATAGTATTCAGAGAGCTCGCGGCCGAAGTTACATGTGCCGGAAGCAAGGATAACAGGGCTCTTGAGGTTTACAGAGCCAACACTGACATTGATCTTATTCATGCGCAGACTCCCTCCTTGCCGGCATTTACAGTGATCTTGCTCATGTCCATGCCACCTCCCTGCTGTCGAAAACAGGACCTTCCTTGCAGCATCTGACGTTCTTAAATCCGTCAGGACCGTCGTCCTTGACCTTAACAGTGCAGCAAAGGCAGATGCCTGCGCCGCATGCCATTCTCTGTTCCATTGAGACGAAGCACTTCATTCCGCGCTCTTCCGCCCAAGCTGCAACTGCCTTCATCATGGGGATCGGTCCGACGCAGCAAACGAGCGTCTTCGCGGGATCAGCAATCGAGATAGTATCAAGTCCTGCAATTACAGTACCCTTGATTCCTGTATCGCCTGCGTCAGTCGTAAGGATATATCCGTCCTTATTGAGGATAACCTGATCCTTGCATCTGAAGCCTTCGCAGACAGTGACGTTCTTGCCTGATCTGACCAGTTCTTCGTATGCGAAGTTGATCGGAAAAACGCCGGTACCACCTCCTGTAAGGATTATGTTTTCGAAGCCCTCGAAATCAAATCCGTTGCCCAGAGGGCCAAGGCATTCGACTTCTGTACCGACTTCAAATGATTTGATCTGCTCGGTGCCCTTGCCTACGACCTTAACGCCGATGTTAAAGGTGCCCTTCTCGCGGTCGACAGATGCAATGCCGAAGGGGCGCTTCAGGAACATCGTCCCTGCGGAGATATTTACAAACTGTCCGGGAATACAAGAACTTGCTATCTCAGGGCAGTCAAATCCGAGATAGCAAGTGTCAGCGTTCAATAATTCTTTTGAGATTAATTTGATTCTATATTCTTTACGTGTTGCCATTAAATTATACGTACTTACGGTTCATCAAAGCTGCGTTGAGCTTTTCCTTCATGTCTTCTGCTTCAAATCTTGCTGCCTTGCCGAAATCTTCCGGCTTGAAGAAATCCTTTCTCTTCTGCCAAGCAGTCATGATGGATCTTGAAGCATTGACGATACCGCCCTTTCCATATGCTGTAAAGCTTGCTACTGCATCATCAGCGCCTGCGCCCTGTGCGCCGTAGCCGGGGATCAGCATGAATGCGTTAGGCATTCTCTTTCTGAGGTCTACTGCCTGCTCAGGCCATGTAGCTCCGATAACTGCGCCAACGGAGGAGAAACCTTCCTCACCGATCATGGGCTCGCCCCACTCAGCTACCTTGTCGGCAACTGCTTCATAGAGCTTTCTTCCGTCGCCTAATTCAAGATCCTGGAAGTCGCCTGCTGAAGGATTGGAGGTTCTGACTAAGCAGAAGATACCCTTGCCGTCTCTTTCTGCTACATCGATGAAGGGCTTAACGCCGTCGATTCCGAGATAGCAGTTAACTGTGGAGGCGTCAAAGCCGCTCATCTCCATGGTCTCGCCAAGGAGGATGTCTGTCTTTCCGATGATGCCCTCAGCATAAGCTGTAGCTGTGGAGCCGATGTCATTACGCTTGGAGTCCGCGATAACGATCATGCCCTTCCTCTGTGCATATCTTGCTGTAAGGAGCATTGTCTTGATAGCGTCAACGCCGTACATCTCATAGTAAGCGAACTGGAGCTTTAACGCCGGAACGATGTCGTATGTATGGTCGATGATCTCTTTGTTGAAGAGCCAGATAGCCTTTGCCGTAGCCTTTGTAGCTTCCTCAGGGAAAAGCTGCTCAGCATAGTGCTTGATGTGATCGGGAATATAATCGAGCTTGGGGTCAAGACCAATAACCGTAGGATTGTTTACTTCATCGATCTTTCTTACCAGCGTATCAGCAAAGTTTCTCATAAGTGACTTTTCCTCCCATTACAGTTAATAATGTGTCGCCGTAGAGCTTCCAGCCGTCGTAAGGAGTGTTCCTGGACTTCGAAAGCATCTTTTCCTTGTCGAATGTGAACTCATTCTCAAGGTCGAAGACTGCGAGATCCGCATCGTCACCTATGTTCATGCCGCCTCTTCCAAGCTTAAGGATATTGGACGGGCCGTAGCACATAAGGTCAATGAGTCTTTCCATTGAGATCTCACCTGTCTTAACAAGATAAGTGTACCCCAAAGCGAAGGCAGTCTCAAACCCTAATATACCATTCAAAGCGACAGAAAACTCACACACTTTCTCGTCAGCATGATGAGGAGCGTTGTCTGTGGCGATCGCGTCGATCGTTCCGTCCTTGATTCCTTCTATGATCGCCTCAAGGTGATCCTTAGTCCTGAGCGGCGGATGCATCTTGAAGTTCGTGTCATATGTCTCGCAGCAGTCATCTGTAAGGGTGAAGTAGTGAGGGCATGTCTCGCATGTGACCTTTACTCCCCTTGCCTTGGCGTCTCTGATCATGCGTACGCCGCCCTTTGTGGAGACGTGGCAGATATGTACCGGGATATCCAGATATTCAGAAAGGATTATGTCTCTTGCGATCATGATATCCTCAGCTGCCGTGGGGATTCCCCTGATTCCGATAGTCGTTGAGATAACGCCTTCGTTCATTGCGCCCTCTGAGAGGCTCTTGTCTTCGCAGTGATTGAGGACCGGAAGATTGAAGTCTGAAGCGTACTCCATTACCTTTCTCATGATTCCTGCATTCTTGATCGGGTGTCCGTCGTCAGATACTGCGACGATTCCTGCTTCCTTCATAAGGCCCATCTCAGAGATCAATTCGCCGTCGATGCCCTTTGTAGCTGCGCCGATCGGATAAACTCTGCAGTTGTCAGCTTCCTTAGCCTTCTTCATGATGCCGCTGATGACGGCCGCATTGTCTGCAACAGGATTTGTGTTAGGCATCGGGCAGATAGATGTGTAGCCGCCCTTAGCTGCTGAAGCAGTACCTGTCTTGATCGTTTCCTTGTACTCGCCGCCGGGTTCTCTTAAGTGGCAGTGCATATCGACGAGGCCGGGTGTAACACATGCGCCCTTAAGGTCGATAACTCTGTCAGCTTCTGCTTCAGCAAATTCAGCTGCGAACTTGCCGTCAGCGATATAAATTGTTGTTGTCTTGTCTTCGTTGTATTTCTTAGCGTTCTTTAAGATTAATTTCACAGCTGGTTCCTCCTTGCCATGAGCAGGTATAGAACAGCCATTCTGACTGCTACACCGTTTGTTACCTGTTCATTTATTACCGACTGGTCGCAGTCGTAGACTGCTGTCGGAAGTTCAACACCGTGGTTGCAAGGGCCGGGGTGCATTAAGAATGCGTCGGGCTTGGCAAGTGCCAGCATCTCAGGTGTGATTGCATAGAATTTTGCGTACTCTGCGATCGAGGGGAACAGTGACTTCTGCTGTCGCTCGAGCTGTACTCGAAGGCCCATTACAGCGTCAGCGTCCTTGATGCAGTCTGCAACAGAGTCAGCGATCCTTACGCCCATGTTCTCGATCCCTACGGGCATCATTGTCTTGGGGCCGTAGACTGAGACGTTTGCGCCGAGTTTCTTTAAGCCGATCGCGTTGGATCTTACTACTCTTGAGTGATAGATATCGCCGCAGATAGCGATGTTCTTGCCCTCGAAAGTATCGAATCTCTCATACATCGTAAGCATGTCGAGCAAGGCCTGTGTCGGGTGCTCGTTCATGCCGTCGCCTGCGTTAACGACTGAAGCCTTAAGGTAAGGAGCGATGAAATGAGGCGCGCCGGACTGGTTATGTCTCATGATGATGATATCCGTACCCATCATGTCGATGGTTCTTGCGGTATCAAGGAGCGATTCGCCCTTGTTTACGGAGCTTCCTGAAGTTGAGATGTTAGCCGAAGCCGAACCCATGTACTTGGAAGCGAGCTCGAAAGAGAGCCTCGTTCTTGTGGAATTCTCGTAGAAGAGCGTTACTACCGACTTGCCCTGAAGGTGTGATGTCTTCTTGTTGGCAGACGATATTACGAGCTTCATTGTTTTCGCTGTGTCAAGGATCTCCATGATCTCATCAGCGGTAAGTTGCTTCATACCGAGGAGATCTTTACTCTTAAGTCCCATTATCCTTCCTCCTCCTTAAGCAGTATTACTCTGTCCTGGCCGTCGACTTCCTTCACTTCGACATCGATGTGCTCCGTGATGGCCGTAGGAACGTTCTTGCCTACATAGTCAGCTCTGAACGGCAGCTGTCTGTGACCTCTGTCGATAAGGATCGCGAGCTGGATGTTTGCAGGCCTTCCCATATCAAAAATGTTCTCTATGGCAGCTCTTGTTGTCCTGCCTGTAAAGAGAACATCGTCAACTAAGATTATCTTTTTGTCATTTACATCAAAGGGAATGTCCGTGCCGTTTACGACCGGGTGAGCCGAGAGCATCGAGAGGTCATCTCTGTAGAAGGTAATGTCCAGGATGCCCATCGGCACTTTTACGCCTTCGATCTCCTCCAAAAGTTTTCTGATCCTTGTTGCAAGAGGCACGCCTCTCTTCTGGATACCGATGATGGCTACATTCTCAAGGCCGTCGTTGTGCTCGACGATCTCGTGTGAGATCCTTATGAGCGCTCTTGACATAGCCGCTTCGTCCATCAGTTCATGACCGGGGATTAAGACCATAAAAAAACTCCTTCCTAAAGCTACATATGTGGCTATGCGCCACCGTCCGGCTAAAGAAGGAATCCGTAAATGCAATTATATTGAATTTTACAGCCACTTACGGCCTCGCCGGACCGTTTAAAGTTTTGCTGTAATGAATTCTATATTTAATGCCCTCGAAAAGCAAGAAAGATTCTTGGGCAATTTCAGAACAATATGCCGTCAAGTTCCTTCACAGTCTCCTTGATGTCATTGTAGTTCTGCTCTATTTCAGCGCATTGTGCCGTTAATCTGCCGGTCTTGGCCTCAAGTTCGGAAAGCTCTGGAGAAATCCTGCGGTCAGCTTCAGAACTAAGCTTCACTTCCTGAGCAATTCTCTCCTCTAGTTCTTTGGTGATGCTTATCTCAGACTTCATCTGAGCATAACTGTCGCAAAGATCGACCATCTGTCCGATCAGATTGAAATATTCACTATACGGATCTTCCGTACGCTTCTTGGCTTCGGCAGCCAGGTAAGCCAGTACATCCTTACGGTTCTTATGAAAGCTCTCCGCAAGCTTGATATCGTCGACAGAAGTCCAGCCGCCTGCACACAGGATCCTTCCCCTGTGCGCCTCGGCATCAGATTGATTAAAATGAAGTATACTCTTGTAATATGTATCGGCTTCATATATATCCTTGAAGTCCTTGATCTTCTTATGAGCGGAAGTCTTCTTAACGGACTTGACTCCGGGTGCCTTCTTCGAATTCATTGCAATACGAAGACTCTTATCTTCAGCAATGAAAAGCGGATACTGTGCATCAAACTCACGCGGTATCTTCACTTTTTGGGCCAGGAGTGCAGGATCAGTATCGCCATTCTGTAATCCGGCACGGGCTTCATGATACTCATTGGCCAAAACAACGAGAGAATTGAGCATTGAGAAATACGCATTATATTTTTCCGGAGCGTTCACCAATGCTTCAGCCGCAGCATTTACGACATTCTGCCAGTTAACCTTGTCATATTTACGGTCGATCTTAAACTCCAGGAACGATCTCAGGTTAAGAGCCGCAAGAATGCGTCCGCAGTTGGCTTCGAAGTCGTCTGGCGTATCCTTCAATATCTCACCATACCATTTATAGGCATTGTCGAACTCATTGTTGTTCAGCATAGACTTTGCCTTTGTGTATCTGTCGCCGACGAACATGTCATAGTCGTAGGACACACCGCAGAAGTTACATCTATAGAGCTTTTTCGCGCTGTCATGAACAAGAACGCCGCCGCACTTCTTGCATAATACAGGCTTGTCTTTATCTGCCGTAACATCGCTCGGCTTTGCCTTCTCCTTAACAAGTGCAGGCGCAGGCTTACTTATAGGTGCTTCCCTTCTGAATTCCTTCGGCTTCAGAGTGGGCAGGTCTTTGGCGATATTCTCATATCTCTCGGTAAGATCATCGATCTGGATCTTATTCGCCCTGGCTTTATTCTGCATCTGATAGAAAGGTGCTTTACGCGCCTCAAGCTTAGGCTCTGACTTCTTGTTTAAGATTGACTGGATCCACAAGATCAGCACGCACACCAGGATCGGCAGACCATATACATAAAGATGATAAGGCACAGAATCAAGGCGGCTGTTTGTTCCCGCTGAATACATGATATTGAGGGCATAAACAAAAATGAAATGTATCACCAGATATCCAAAGCAAGTACCGCATCCGATCTTTACGCTGCCGTCGATCTTTTTGATCCCTTCCCTGGCGGCGTTCTCAAGGCCTATCTTCTCGTGTGTAAGACTGCAGTACTCATTACATATGGAACAATGCTCTGCAAACTTCGCGAAATACTCCGCGCCGTCGCAATTCTTATATCTCTCGTCATTTTTAAGCAGTTCAATCAGTTTGACACTGTAATTCTGACTGATGCCTGAAGGCTTAAGATCAGAAAGACCGCCGACAGCACAGGCATATCCCCAAAGGAAATCAAAATTCTCCGGATCCTGTGACAGCAGATATTCGAACTTCTTCTTAGCCAGCTCATACTGCCGGCCTTCAAGATATTTATTCGCCTGCTCGAAAAGTTCCTTCCCGTGGAAATCCAGCGCGTCAAAATGCTTGCCGCAGAAAGGACAATCGAACGTATCTTTATTTCTGTCGACCTCAAGAAAACTTCCGCACTCCGGACACGAATAACTTCTGAGATTAGGCATCTGATAAATCCCCCATTCGCCTTAAAGAACCGCAAAATCTCTCTATAATTAATAATACCAAAAATCTCACGTCATCGCTGGTTTTCTATAATACAGGCCCTTTTTTACGAGCAACAATTATATAAAAAGGCTGTTTTATATAATTGTTGGGCTTTTTTAGGGGCAGGAATTATAGTCGATCATAGAATTTGACCGCAAAAAGGTTTATCAGTAATATGAACTTAAAAGAAATTTTGATCGGAGGACGCCATGGCAAAAAGGGCTAAAGACAAGAACAAACGCAAGACCTTTATGAGCTATTACTGGCCTTTCCTGGTCATTGTCTTCGGCCCTATTGTTCTTTACCTGGTTTTCGCGTTGATATACACACTGGCTACGCAGTCCAATATCCTGTTTATGCCGGAGTTTTACGCAACTATCTTCGGCATCGGACTTCTATATCTGGTCATACATCTGAGTTACTTCGGGTTCGTTGTTGCGGCCTTGATCGTATCGATACCATTGTTGATATTACTCTACGGAGCGATCTTCTCGGCGAAGAAAGCTAAGAAAGCAAAACTTAATGATAAGGGCGAGACTTGAAGTCCCGCCCTTTGTTTTTATCTTTTGAAATAAACTATGTCGCTTCCGTCCAAGGTCCTTATCGTCAGCTGTTCGGATGAGACCGAATAGGAATAAATCAGGCACGTTGACCCGTATGTACCGTCATTGGGATATAACATGAGCTGGCCGTTTTTCTCATCGAGCTTGAAGGAACCTGATTCTGCGGTTGCTTCGCCTGAGAAACCTATATGCTCGTTGCTGCTGACACGCTTATAAGTGCCGTTATTTGCAAATTCGAGCTCACCATATAAGTCTTTGAGCTTCGAATAGCCGGAATTGTAACTGGACTGCTTCCACTTGCCGACGAGCTTTTGCTTGTCGCCACAGCCCGCGAAGCCTAAAAGAACACAGAAAAGCAATAAGACAGATAATGCCTTTACACCCTTTCTCATAGTAAACCTCCCAATCAAACCCTAAAACCAAGCACCAAACTATCGGCAAATTAGCCCGATTATTTGCATTATAACAAATATGGCTCTTTTATACTTCATAGTTGACAAATAATCGATCTAGTTCTATCATATGCACAGAACATTTGTTTGTTGTTTGGGGAGCCCGAAAGATTTCAGAATTGAATGAAATCATTGCTGCATATAAGAAATTATCCTTCACTGATCAAATTGTGTTTTAAACGCCCCTTTCAAACAATGTAAATGTACGCGATGACAATTTAAAGGACTTCCTAGTCGAAACACGTATGCCGATGGTAATGCATGTATCTATTGTGAAGGTTCTCATGTAGTTTGGAACGGAAAGCTTAAAGATGGTGTACAGCGTTTCTTTTGTCGTGATTGCAAGAAGTCATTTATCCCGAGTTCCTGTTCTATCACGTCAGGCACTAGAAAGAACTTGAGTGTATTGGCTCAGTATCTGAAATGCATGTCGGATAAAAAGACTCTTAATGAAACTTCAAAAGAATGTTTGGCAAGACCGCCGCTTTCATTCGGCACATAGAGATAAGGGGTTTGTAACATGATACTCTCGGAAGAACACAGAATAAAGAAACATAACAATATGAAGCTTCTTCATGAGATAGACAGTTACTGCTATAAAGTGAAGAACCTTTCCAACAGCGTTAACTACCTGATAAAGCAGTGCTACCGCATCCACACTAAGATAAAGAACGGTAAGGCACTAGAAGAATGGGAAGATGATCTTATCCGGTCGGTAAACATTGGCATCGCGGAATACAATTTGGGCCGCTCTGAAGTCAAGCGGTTACGTTATATCAATGCTGATAACGGATACATAGCCGATGCATATTTCCTCAGCTGGTATCTGAAAGGAACAGAAGTATATAAAGAAGTTCCGTATGCGACATGCAGCCAGATATGCATACAGGAGAAATGCAGAGAGTGGAAGTCGTTCTACAGGGCGACAGCTGAATACGTGAAAGATCCGAAGAAGTTTAAGCAACATCCGCATGTACCGGGATATCTGGACCCGAAAACAGGAAGAGGTTCTCTTGTAATAACCAGTCAGAACTTCAAGGTGGATGAGAATGGTAATGTTACCATGCCCAAGTTCCTCAGTGGCATACACATTCGTGCAAGACACAGAAACTTGAGGCAGATACGGATAAAGGTTTTTACGGACTCCATACTTATCAGTCTTATGTATGAGAAAGAAGAAAAGCAGATATGCGGAACAAAGGTCATGGGGATAGACTTGGGAGTAAATAATCTCATAGCAGCCGCATGGGATTCTGAAGACAGGCCTGTGCTAATCAACGGGAAACCGCTGAAATCGATAAACCAGTACTACAACAAGGCAAGAGCACACATGCAAAAGGAGGCGAAAGTATATAACGGAAAGAACAGGACTAAAAGACTGAGTAACCTTACGGCAAAAAGGAACCGCAAGATAAAAGACTACATGCACAAAGCAAGCAGGAAGATCGTAGACATGGCTGTCTCGTCAGGAGTCGGACTCATAGTGATTGGATCCAATCACGGATGGAAACAGGAAGTACACATGGGAAACATAACAAACCAGAACTTTGTATCCATACCATATAAGACCCTTACTGACATGATTGTGTACAAAGCAAAACTTGAAGGCATAGAGGTAAAAACCGTGAGCGAGAGCTACACGAGCGGCACGAGTTATCTTGATGGAGAAAAGCCCACGAGAGAATATTACGATAAGGCACGAAGAGTGAAACGCGGTCTATTCAAGAGTAACAGCGGGATCTTCATTAACGCAGACGTAAATGCTGCATATCAGATGATGAAGTTGGGTGAAGCAAGAGCAATTCCCATCAAGACAGGAGAACAGATAATCAAGATAAAAGTAGCCTGAATTAGATCAGGTAGAGGCACCAGGCTAGTGCCATTAAAGAGCCAATATGATGTTTTTCATTTCGGAGATTTAAAAATATCAGTCACAAACTGGTAAATAGCCACAAACATTTCGTAAACAATTATTACGTTATCAAATCAGTTTTTGTTTTTCCCCGGGAACAACCTTTTATCAGCGTTGACAAGTTCTTTTTGTCTCTGCTTAAAGACTTCGTCCTCCTGAGAATGGTCTCTAACGAACAGGAAGTACTGTCTGCAGAGCTCGAAATATTCCTTGTAAGGGAATTCAGTCTGCTTTACTGCCTCCATGGCAAACATGAATGCATCATTAAGCTTATCGTTATGCTCATCGCCCGGAACGATCGAACTTATAGAGTTCCAGGATCCGATCTTTAACATACGTGTTCTTAAATAAAGAACATCACTCGAAACACGTTCGGGATTATTTACGGCAACAATAAGTTTTCTGTCTCTTACAGAAAAATAACTCATTATGTCGTAATAAGTGTCATAAAGCTCATCCTTTTGCTCGGAATATACACTCAGCTCCGGTCTGATGAAAGCCTCTTTCTTGAGCACCTTGATCTTCTCGCATTTCTCACAATATGTTCTTGCAGTACCAAGAAGCTCCTTAAGCTCTGTAAAATACTCTTCAGTCATTACATTAGAATTCTGAATGGCAAAATCCAGTACGTTATCAACGGCCTCCCAATCCACATCTTTGAAAGCGGTATCGAGCTTGGCCTCCGTAAAACCTCTAAACTTACATGCGCAAAGGACCCTGCCCCTGTTCGCAACGAAATCACCGGGGGTTTCCTTAAGGATCCCTGCATAACGCTTGTCAGCAAGCTTGAATTCACTGTTCTTAAGATCGGTGTTGGCCTTGGTTAAAGGATCACCGATAAAGAGAGAGTAATTGTATGTCACGCCGCAATGGTTACATACAAACAGCTTGCGATCATTATCCAGAGCAAGTTCCGCACCGCACTTGGCACATATGGCAGACTTTAAGATCTCCTTTGCTTCCTCAGTATCAACAAAAGGTTCATCCTTAATGAGAAATGAGTTCTTCGAAATGATAGAAGGAACAACTTTCTTCTCAGGCTCTATATTCATGGCAGGTGCCGTAAATTCACCGCCTGCACGGCGTCTGAGCTCAGGAAGACGCTCATATTCCCGCCAGTATTCCTCATTAAGATCATAGATCTCTTCAGCAAGCAGTTCTTCTTCAGTCTTCGGAATAACAACGGGTCCGGCAGCTTCCTCTTTTGCAGCCTCCTCTTTACGAGCCTTCTTTTCTTTCGCTGACAAGATGCCTTTTCTTATCCCCAGGATGATGGCAAAGACAACCGGAAGGTCAAACCATAAAGCCAGCATGAGCAGTTCGGAATAAATGTAAGTATCAACTTTACTTATCAAAATGCTCATTAAGGTCGCCCATGTTATAAACCAGAAAAGACATAACAAAAACGCGAGTGCACTTTTGGGCATCTTAAAAGGCGGAGGCTCTTTAAGGCCCGTATTAGCTTTGGCAGCCTCCTCCTGAAGGTATTCAAGTCGCCTTTTCTTCTCGTCAAGTTTTCGCGACATCTCAAAAAGCTCGGAGATCTTTGCAAAATAAGGTGCAGAGGGCTCCTGCTTATATCTCGGATCGTTGTTGAACATCGACTCGAGTGTGACACTGTATTCACCCGGCAATAAGAGATCAACTAGCGAAGGAACTTCTCCAACGGCACACGCATACCCGTAAAGTAATTCAAAATCATCAGGCTTATGCTTTAAGAGATATTCATACTTCTCGCGTGCCAGACTGTAATTCTTATTTACGAGCAGCGTTCTCGCCTGCTCATAAAGCTCCTGACCATGGAAAGAGACCGCATCAAAATGACTGCCGCAAAAAGGACAGTCGAACACATCCTGGTCTCTGTTAACTTCCAGGAAGCTTCCGCACGTAGGACACGAATAACTCTTTATCTTAGCCAATTACGTTTCCCTCATCATCAGAACATTCCGGGAACAATTCCTTGTCCAGCCGGATAAGTTCTTTATGTTTCTCATCCATTTTTTTCTTGAGCTCTTCGCCCTTAAGAGAATACAATCTGATCTGCGATTCAAGTTCTTCACCCTTGATCGAATACTTATATGATATATCTTTGGCCCTGTTTTCTTCATCAATTTTCTTTAGCCTTTTGAAAGATATAATGAATTTTGAATACGGAATAAGGATATCAAGGAACTCTTTCCAAAGCTTGAAATAATCCCTGTATTGGCCGTTAGAATTGGCAATTGCTTCTTCAATATCGCTTCTGACGACCATATAATGACTATCCCCGAGAAGTCCGTAAGGTTTGATCTTCAAGATCGAAAGCCAGTTACCGTTGCCCATGATACGGTTTCTGAAGTCTACCATGGTCTTGGGATTCTCGTTCGATGAATAAGATATGACTGTCCTGAACTTCCTGTCCCTGTCCGCAAATCTGTGGTAGATCTCATTATATTTTTGAATGAGCGATTCCTTTGAATCGGAATACGCTTTCAGGTCCTGCGCCGGAAGGCTGTCATCTTTAAGCTTATTGCAGACCTCGCCGTAAGATCTTGCGGTCTCAAGCAAATTCTTAAGCTCAGTAAAATACAGTTTGTTTTGCGTGACCGAATGATCAATGGCCTCATTTATAGCTTTATCGAGAGCCTCCCAATCAACATCACTAAAACCGTGATCGAGCTTAGCTTCCGTAAAGCCTATCCACTTGCAGGCACAAAGGATCCTGCCTCTGTGGGCCTCAAAGTCACTGGGAGCTGATTCAAGGATCTTGGCAAATCTCTTATCGGCAAGGTCGAATTCCCTGTTCCTTAGATCGGTATTCGCTTTTGTCATCGGCTCACCGATAAACAGAGCGTAATCGTAAGATACGCCGCAATGTTCGCATACAAACAGCTTGCGCTCGTTATCCAACGCAAGAGTCGCTCCGCAGTTAACACAAAAGATCGTCTCGGGCACATCATCGGTGCCTTTATCATCCTGAGTTTTCGAGATAACCGCAGGAAAAGCATTCTTCACTGTTCCCTTTGCCTTGGCGGGTGAAGGTTCATATGTTCCGGCCTTACGCTTCAGTTCAGGAATATCTTTATAGGCCTGTTTATGAGCCTCTTTAAGTTCTTCGAGCTTGGGCGTAAGGCTTTTGGCTTCA
The DNA here is from genome assembly GCA_902780785.1 of Oscillospiraceae bacterium. Taxonomy (GTDB): domain Bacteria; phylum Bacillota; class Clostridia; order Saccharofermentanales; family Saccharofermentanaceae; genus Saccharofermentans. The sequence continues at coordinate 19,766 of CACZGS010000017.1, forward strand.
GTCCTCATATCATGAAAAGGCTTGCGTCTTTCCTGCTTACTGAGTTCGGCCTTCCCTTCCTTCGAAGAATTCTTGATACCAATGACAAACAGTACGACCATTGGCATGAAGAGATATATGGTACACACTACAACGTTCGACCAAATATCGAGCGCACCAATAAGCATGGCTCCAAAAATGTAATGTGCCAATACATAAAAAGCAGAACCGCAGCCGTCGCCGCTCTTCTCTTCTTCGAGACTTTTTAATCCCGCTTCGGATTCCCTCAGGAGCTTCATCTGCCTTGACTTCATCTCGTTATAATTGCTCGAAATGGTAAAGAGCTCAGCAAGCTTAGCAAAATAAGGTGCAGCAGGTCCCTTGGTATATGACTCGTCATTAGTAAACAGCAATAAAAGCTTACTGCTGTACTTGGCCGGATCACTGAACGCATCAAGTGATGACACCTCGCCCACGGCACAGGCATAACCGTAAAGCAATTCAAAATCATCAGGCTTATGCTTTAAGAGGAACGCATACTTTTCGCGCGCCTGCTTATAATCCTTGTTTTTGAGACAAACCCTGGCCTGCTCGTACAGATCCGTACCGTGGAAAGAGACCGCGTCAAAATGACTGCCGCAGAAAGGACAGTCGAACACATCCTGGTCTCTGTCGACTTCCAGGAAGCTCCCGCACGTAGGACATGAATAACTCTTAAGATTTGCCACTTACTATCCCCCCTTAAAAAGTAACGGCCTCACTTCTGCTTTGTGTAATTCTCAGTTCCCAAACCTGTAGTAAAAGAAAGATAATCGTTAGTGAGTGTGTATGAGTACGCAAATTCCTGATCACCGAATGTCGGATTATGCCATCCGTCATCAGGATAGAACTTCAAAAGGCGTTCCTTAGTATCGAGAGTATACTTACCGGTCCTGTTGATATCGTAAGTCTTGCCGGAGAAGTTCTCATAACCGCTCTCCTTGTAAGTTCCGTCACTGTTAAATGTGTAATAGTGACTGACGGGTTCAACTCCCATGAAAGACTTAGCGTCACCGGGATTCTGCTTCCAAGTACCGACAATGATCTTTGCCTCATCATTTCCGCAGGCTGTAAGTGTCAGCAAAAGAGACAGTAGAATTACTGCCGCAACCGTTCTGACTTTATTCATGAAAACACCTCCCTATTCCATAACAAATGCTCATGAATTTTTGTGATAGTATAAATTTATCATATTAAAGGGGGGTAAGGAAATGACATTAGAAGAAAGTATTGCTTTAGCAGACAAATTTCAAAAAGATCTGGCTCAATTAGAGTCATGTGAACGTCAGATCAAGGACAACAATGAGGCGATGAGCAAGCCTGCCAAGATCACTGTCAGGCGCCGTTCCATGTTCAGATATTTCTGGCCGTGGATCATTTTCGCAGCAACGGTATGCTGCATGATCCTGGCTTTATCCATCATCTTCCTCACGAGCCGTTACTCGAAGTTTTCACTGCTTGTTACAGTCTTAGCTTATGTGATAGGTATCGCGATACTTTTCATAGGTGTTGCCGTTTCCAGGAAAAAAGCCAAAGAGGACAACGAAGCATATGAAGTAGCCCTGGACATGGCTTCGAAAAAGAGAGCTGATCTACTGGCTAAAAACGACGAACTCGAGAGCAAGATCAAATCACTGAAAACCCAGTTAGGCGGCAATATCGACTATAAAAAGATCCCTTACGACAAGCGCAAGAGTTCATCGATGGCTAGAGCCAAGCTACTCCTTCAGTCAGGCAAAGCCACTGATTTTGAGGATGTGTTAGGTAAGATCTGAATACAAAACAGGGTGCCTCAATCTTGAGACACCCTCTTTCTTTTGTGATCTATGCTTTTTATAAATTGTGACTTATTTTCCTGTTATCCTGCCGCCTCCTCGTTTCCCGTTGTTCTCTTATACATCGAAGTAAGATCGACGTCTTCACCGGCGAAGTTCTTGCCGAGACCCGTCTTACGGCTTACGATATACCACTCTAATGTTGTTCTGTGACCGGGATCGGATTCACCTTCCTTGGCCGGATCGATACTCTCGAAAATGTGGATGTGAACCAGATCTCCGTCAACGTGGTCTATCTCAACGTTCGGCGCCTTCTGACCGCTGGCGAATTCATAGTATTTCGAAGCCCAGGCAAGTAGATCCTCGTCCCTGTAACCATTGCTGTTGGTAGGTGCTTCGATTTTATTATCAGATCCCGTGGGATAAGTGTCTTCTGAAGCAACCGGAGACTGATCACCATCTGTTATCGCAGGAACTTCAATCTGCGCGTTATTGTCCACAGCCGGAACAGATTCGGAATCTTTTGCGGTGCCGGGCATACCCGGCAGATTACTGGCACAACCTGCTGTGAAGGCCGCGACAAGTGCCACGGACATCACTGTCAAAATAGTCTTTTTCATAATAAGTACCATCCTATCAATTTTCCTAAGCGTCCGGATTCCCCTACCGGACGTTAAGTCCACTTTAACAATGGTACCTTTTCTGAACAACGCGAAAATTAGGCACAAAAGGTGCAGAAATTGGGCATTTCGGGCAGATGTGTTCGAAAATTTCTTTGATAATTAAGAGGGTTGAAGGCTAAGTTTTTTCGAGTTCTCCAACGTGAAAGATCAGATATAACCGGTCAGATCGATCCGGTAATTGTTCTTGTCGTAGCCGACACCGGTCTGTCTGTCAACGCGGTATATCTCATCAGCATAACTTCTATCGATCGATCCGTAGTAGTTCGAATAATAAAAACCGACATAAACAGTGCTGCCGTCTTCCTTGATCACTTCAACGTAATCAGGTACGTAACCTGTATAAGCAATATATCTCTTTCTGGACATCGAAATGAGTTCTTCGTTGGTAAAACCCTCGCCGTTAGTCTCAAGCGAGAATCCGGAAGACTCATCGAATATGATCTCTCTGGGACGCTCTTCCGTAACAGCAGTCATTGTCTCGCTCGTGCTTGTCTCGGCATTTGAAGGATCTTTGCAGCCTGTCAGTGCTGCAATTAACGCGAGAGATAAACCCAACAAAATGAACTTCCTGATCATTTGACGATAACCGCGAAAAGCTTCCCCTAAACAATTCCATCCGGCATCAACCGGCCCCACATCGTCATTATATCAGACAATACCAATGTTGTTCAGGAAGTTCTCAATGTAGCCCGTGTACGCCTCAAAACCCGCTATCTGTCGGCTCATCGCATGGCCTGCACCCTCAACATAAATGAGCTCTGTGTAAGCGCCGTTCTTCTTGGCTTCATCGTGCAGGACCTGAGCATTATAAGGCTTTACAAAGGTGTCGCCCGAACCGTGTATAAAGAGGATCGGCGTCTTGTGGCCGGCAAGGCACCTGAGTGCATTAGTCTTCTTGATATCCACTTTATAAATGATCTTCCCTGCCAGCCACACAAAAGGCATAAGGCACTGGAGATGGATGTTTTTATAGCAATCCCTGACTTCCTCATAAGTGCCGATAAAGCAGCAGTCGGAAACGATAAAGTCGATCTTCGGATCGAACCTTAATACATGCAGCGCCGTTGAGCTGCCCATCGATTCACCCTGCAGGCCGAGCACTTTGAGGTCACTATAGCGTGAACGCGTATCGTCTATGACATGCTTGAGATCTTCGGATTCGACATAGCCCAAAGTACACTTGTCAGGCTTATTCTCACCATGCGTTCTTGCATCGTAAGTGATGCATGAGAAACCGAGCTTTATATAGCAGTTTACATACTTAACGGCACCATTGCGGCTTGATGTATGTCCGTGGCAGATGATCACGTATTTGCCGGTACCTCTGGTCTTTTCCGTGCTGACAAAGGTCGTGTGTAGGATATATCCGTCCTTGCCTTCGACCGTGTAATCCTGCTTGTCGTATGAATCGTAATCGAGCCACAGACCGCGCTTCTTATTGCCGTTGATCTCACGCTCAGCAGGTATCAGCTTCGGCTTAACAGATGCCGCAGCATTGCGCCAGGAAAAGATGATGAGGCCGATAAGGAATATTACTAAAATTGCGATAAGTATATAGACAAAAAGCATATTTAACTGACAGCCTCCCTGAGCATCGGAAGAAGCTTATCTGACAGTTCATCAGGGAGAATTGTACACTTAAAACCGGTATCATCGTTGCCTTGATCAAGTGCCAGTTTTCCGTCACAAACAAAGACCAGCATGCCGTAGTTGAATTGCAATCCGTCAGTATTGCTGTAAAAAAACAACAAATAGCTTTCATTATTGTTGTCATAGGGGACAAAAACATACTCCGATCCGGAATAATTCAATAATTCTTTCGCATAATAAGCGGGATCATTACAATTGACATTAAAATAATTATATCCGTCTTCCGCTCTGACACTCAAATTCAGCTCACAGTTGTTGATATAGTATTCAAGCAGAGCTTCGTCTTTGTCTTCCGGAACAAGAACACCTGAACCATCCTCCAAAAGCAGAACCGTGCCGTCTGCAGCAACACGCTCGGAAAACACAGTGACATAGTCATCTTCCACGACCGCCAGCTTAATTTCCTCCGGGTGAAACTCGCCTGTATTATCTAAGTATTGACTATATTCGTATCTGACACCTTTGTAATAAATAGAATAGTCTTCGCTTTGAGGATCAATATAATAACGTTCTTCAGCGATCAGATAATACAGATAGTCAGTTATTTCCATTTCGCTGAGCCCCAGGTATCCTGCAGGAATTATACAGAGCAGCAAACCTATAAGTACTATTATCAGCATAGAGTATTTAAGGGACTTTTTGATCTCTCTGTTATCGATCTTAATGCAGCAGCAGATAATAACCAGTACAAAACCGGTGATAAGACATAAAGCTCCCAATCCGAAAGCTATAGTGACTGCAAATATTGTCGTGAGTATCTTATCCATCTGTCATCCCCGCGAAAACTGCTCAACTCATTATATCATTCATAAAAAGCACCGAAGTGCATAATCCTTACCGCTACAGTAAATGATTATACACTTTCGATGTTTTCAGACGTACGTCTATTGGCGGTTCAGAATACTTATCTTCTCCTGTAAGTCTTGTTATAAGCAAAAGTCATGAGGGCGATGCAGACGAGCGCGATAACCGCGATGTAGATTACAGAGCTCTGAACTGTAAAAGATGTTCCGAATGTATGAGCATTGAAGCTGAAAGTATCCTTGATGCTGCTGATGAAAGCGCCGCCGTCCAGGCCGTTGATGTCATTATTGATGCTGTCAGCAACACCGCTTAAGAGCACGTTCCTGATCATGGAAGTGATGTGGCTTGCCGGGAACAGATTGCAGAAAGACTGTACACCGTCAGAGAACTGTGAGAGCGGGATGTAAGCGCCGATCACGAAGCCTGCAGCTGCCGTAAGGATTCCGAAGAATGCCGTGCTTGTTGAAGAATTCTTGAACAGGAGCATTACTACCATGAAGAGTGCCGTTGAAGAAACAGACCCCAGGAGCACGATTCCGTATGCTGCAGCGATGCTTGCTGCCGTCATATGAGTGTCGCCCATAGCGTTCAGCACGACCAAACCGATCGTAAGAATGATGCTTGTCATAACGAATGCGCAGATCGAAGAAGCTGTGAAATATGAGAGGATGATCTTCCATCTCTTCAAAGGAGTGGAGCAGATATCCGCATCGACGCCTGCCTCTTTATCCTTAACGATCGTCTGAAGGCATGTGTAAGGGATCGTGATAAGTGCTGAGCCAAGGATTCCGGAGAGCAGGATGCCGTTAACGAACATGTCGATGTCAGCGCCGTTTACTATGTTTTCGAGGCCTCTCATAGTACCGTTCAAAGCTTCAACGAATGTTCCCTTAAGGAACAAAAGGTAAAGTACGAACACGATGATCGATGTAAGAAGCGAGAATATGATCGCCAGAACGTCCTTGAAATATATGAGTAAGTTTCTTCTTGTAAATCCTAAAAAGTCCTTCATGTTAAGCGAGCTCCTTTCCTGTGAGATTGAGGAAAACATCATCCATTGTTCCCTTGATGTATTCGTAATCTCTTATCTCTTCCCTGTGTTCGAAAATAAATTCCGTCAGATTCTGATCCGTCTCAATGTTGTAGTGGTCTGCATCGTAAGCGAACTTGCCGCTGATCTTCGTGATTATCGCCTCTGCCCTGTCGCTTAACGGCGTGTACCAGACGAGCTTTGAGTGTGCGTACTTTGACTTAAGTTCGGCGGGTGTACCCTTAGATACAATGTGTCCCTTATCAAGGATTACAACGTGGTCGGCGTCCCTGGTCTCTTCCATGTAGTGGGTCGTAAGGAAGATCGTCATCTTGTACTCTTTGCGAAGGTAATTGATGTAGTCCCACACGAGCTTTCTGGATTTGGGATCAAGTCCCGTCGTCGGCTCATCAAGGAACAGGATCTTCGGATTGTTGATGAGCGCCCTCATGATGTCTACCCTTCTTCTCTGGCCGCCCGAGAGTTTCTCGTATTTCCTGTCCCAGATATCCTTCATCTCGAATCTCTCTGCGAATGGCTCCAATCTCTTGAGGACTTCCTTCTTGGACAGGCCGTAGTATGAACCTCTTGTGAGCAGGTTGTCTTTAACGCTGAGCTTCTTATCCAAGACTGAATTCTGGAAAACGATGCCGTTTACTTTCCTGATCTCGTCGTCCTCTTTTCCCAGTTCGTGGCCTGCGATGATAGCCTTGCCGGAAGTCTTTTCGAGCACTGTCGTGAGCATATTGATCGTTGTTGATTTGCCTGCTCCGTTCTCCCCTAAGAAAGCGAAAAGCTCGCCTTCCTCAACTTCGAATGAGATACCGTCTACCGCGGTATGCTCTCTGTACTTTTTTGTTAGATCTTTAACTTCGATGATTTTCATGTCTAATTCCTCCTGACAAGGCCAAGTTACCCTATCGGAAGCCGCATGAAAATAGCACTTCTACCAAGTTGCAAAAAGGTGTTACTAAGTTGCGGAAAAAGCCTTACTCTTCGTCCCTGATGTCGTCTAAGGCCTTATTGATCTTGTTGTCGTCGCGCTTGTGGAACCAGAGTGATACGACCCATACGAAAATATAAACAGCAAAGTAGATAATGCTCATGAATATGAATCCGTCAATCTTCGTGTACCATTTGAACACGAGCCCGAAAAGGCTTACGATCGCATAAAGCCCGATGCAGTGAAGCACTATACGGACGATATACTTATTCTTAGGCATATCAGTATCCATAAGCCAGATCACAGTCGGCAGCGAGCATACTGCGCCCGTCAGAACGATCGAAACCATCTGGAGCCAGTCCATCTTGAATTCATATAAAGGATCACCGCCAAAGACCGTATAACCAAGGCCTTCTATTATTATTCCGACGAGGATCGCGAAAGAGATCATCATAGTCTGTTCGAGCCAGAGCTTAAACTTGTTCATCCTATTCCGAGCCTCCTCTTAACTTCCTTTACATATCCTCTGGAGATAACAACGACTTCGTCATTGAGCAGAGTCGCGTCGATCCTTCCTGAGATCTGGGATTTAACATTACGTACCTTCTTGAGGTTGATAATCATGGACTTGGAGCAACGCATGAAATAGCCACCGAGCATGACTTCGAGCTCATAAAGCCTGTATTTACAGTCATAGCAGCCCTGCTTTGTGTACACAAAAGTCTTCTTGTCGACGGATTCGATATAGTAGACGTTCGACGCCTTAATTATGTAGGTCTTCCCGTCCTTACTTACTGCAAAGCCTTTCGCGTCGCCCTCTAAGAGCTCGATTGCGCCAGAGATCTCATCAGTAATCTCGACCGCTTTTATGACGGCCTGCTCCTGATCTTTTGATTCTACTTTCTCGAAATGGACCTGCATCGCATTCTCCTATTTATCTTCCAGAGAAGATTATAGCAGATTGCGGGCTTTGAAATTGACAAAGAATAGGCACTTTAATATAATTACTTCGCTACGGGGTTGTGGCGGAATGGCAGACGCAGCAGACTCAAAATCTGCCGACCATAAATCGTGTGGGTTCAAGTCCCACCAGCCCCACCAAAAATTAAGCTGTCCGATCCGCCGGACAGCTTTTTTATTGGCTTTTTGCGAAGTTCTCGAAAATCACGCGGCCGCGGTATCCTCATAGACAACAACACCTGCTGCCTCAAGGAAGTTAAAGATGTGATCGCGGTAAGCGTCCTTTCCTGCTCTGTCACGGGCTTGCGCATGTTCGGCACCCGGAACTATCCAGAGCTCGGAATGAGCATATTTCTGAGCTTCCTCATACATGTCGCGGCTGTTGTCGACGTCGATCCAATTGTCATCTTCGCCATGTACAAAGAGGATCGGAACACCCTTGTTCTTCATGGCTTCGATAGCATTGATCTCTCCGTCATCAATACCGTAAAAGACTTTGAAGCCGAAGTCGGCACAATAGCCGAACGGATTTAAGTGCATGTCGTTATACATGTCGTGGACCATGTACTTAAGGCTCTTAAAGCCGCAGTCGGCAACGATAAAATCAACCTTGTCTGTGTATCTGAGGACATTGATCGATGCCAGAGACCCCATGGATTCGCCCTGGAGGCCCAGAATGTCGACATCTCCGAATCTCGTGAAGGTGTCTTCGATAAGGTAATTAAGGTCAATAGACTCATATCCGCCCATGGAACAGATCGCCTTGGCATTGGCGCCGTGGGCTCTTAGATCATAGATTATGCAGGTAAAGCCAAGCTCAATATAAGGATCAACGAACTTAACGACACCGAATTTATTGCTCTTATGGCCATGGGAGATGATCACATATTTGCCGGTGCCTCGTGTCTCAGCAGAAGATACCGAAGTTACGTTAAGCTCGTAGCCGTCCATGCCCTTAACTAAATAATCTTCCTTATCATAGGATTCGAATCCGCCCCACAGGTTTTCTGATGTATTATAGTCTTTACGGTTCTCGTAGGATTCGCGCTTGGGGTGAGTGATGGAGGCTGAAGTGCCTATTGCGGCGCCTATGAAGTTCAGCACAATAAAAGCTGCCAGGCAGATGAGAACTATCACAAGGACCTTTTTCTTGTTGACAGGTTTTCGAGCTTTTGACATAAAGATCACCCCCAAATTAATAAAAATAGTATAGCAAATTAAAGTGAAAATCATTCTACCCGGTTAGGATTGTTTTTCGACAAATATCGACAATTCTCAAACAAAACTGACGGAAAAACACAAAATTTTTCAACACCAATTCAAGTTAAAAGTAATATAATTACGTTGTTAAATTTTAAGGAAAGAGGTTACCGATTATGGCAAACATTGATTTGACAAAGTACGGCATCACCGGTACTACCGAGATTGTCTACAACCCTTCTTATGAACTCCTTTTCCAGGAAGAGACAAAGGAAGGTCTTACAGGTTATGAGGTAGGTAAGGTTACCGAGCTCGATACCGTTAACGTTATGACAGGTATCTTTACTGGTCGTTCCCCTAAAGATAAGTACATCGTTATGGATGAGAATTCCAAGGACACAGTTTGGTGGACAACAGACGAGTACAAGAACGACAACCACCCTATGACAGAAGCTACATGGGCTGTTGTTAAGGATATCGCTCAGAAAGAGCTCTCCAACAAGAGACTTTTCGTAGTTGACGCTTTCTGCGGTGCAAACAAGGATACAAGAATGGCTATCCGTTTCATCGTTGAGGTTGCTTGGCAGGCTCACTTCGTAAAGAACATGTTCATCGTTCCTTCTGACGAGGAGCTCGCTTCTTTCGAACCTGACTTCGTTATCTACAACGCTTCCAAGGCTAAGATCGAGAACTATGCAGAGCTCGGACTCAACTCTGAGACATGCGCTGCTTTCAACATCACATCCCGTGAGCAGGTTATCATCAACACATGGTACGGCGGTGAGATGAAGAAGGGTATGTTCTCCATGATGAACTACTACCTCCCTCTCAAGGGCATCGCTTCAATGCACTGCTCTGCTAACACAGACATGGAAGGTAAGCACACAGCAATCTTCTTCGGTCTTTCCGGTACAGGTAAGACAACACTTTCCACAGATCCTAAGAGACTCCTCATCGGTGACGACGAGCACGGTTGGGACGACAACGGCGTCTTCAATTTCGAGGGCGGCTGCTATGCTAAGGTTATCAACCTCTCTAAGGAGAACGAGCCTGACATCTACAACGCAATCAAGAGAAATGCTCTTCTTGAGAACGTTACAGTAGCTGACGACGGCAAGATCGACTTCGCTGATAAGTCCGTTACAGAGAACACACGTGTTTCTTATCCTATCGACCACATCGAGAAGATCGCTAAGAACGTTAACAAGATCTCTGCAGGTCCTGCAGCTGAGAACGTAATCTTCCTTTCAGCTGACGCTTTCGGCGTACTCCCTCCTGTTTCCATCCTCACACCTGAGCAGACAAAGTACTACTTCCTCTCAGGCTTCACAGCTAAGCTTGCTGGTACAGAGCGTGGAATCACTGAGCCTACTCCTACATTCTCCGCTTGCTTCGGTCAGGCATTCCTTGAGCTCCACCCTACAAAGTATGCTGAAGAGCTCGTAAAGAAGATGGAGAAGTCCGGCGCTAAG
>CACZGS010000018.1 GCA_902780785.1 Oscillospiraceae bacterium
TATACGATGAAAGGTGAGCGGGTGCGGTCAAAGTCTGAGATCCTTGTTGCAGACAGATTAAGAGAAAGAAGTGTTCCATACAGATATGAATGTCCGCTCCTTATCGGCAACGAGATTATCCATCCCGACTTTACGATCCTTAGGATGAGCGATCGAAAAATACTTTACCTTGAACATTGCGGAAAGATGGATGACGAAGATTATAAAGAAGACATGGTAGAACGATGCAACTTATACAGCGAGGCCGGCATTATTCTGGGAGACAGGCTGTTTTATACATTTGAGTCTGAAGATACACCGCTTGATATCAGAACATTAGACAGGCTTATCGATACTCACTTCAGGTAATTCATTCAGGGCTGCGGACAGGAAGTCCCCAAAGTAAGAACCCGCTGCACTAAGTACAACGGGTTCCTACTCGAACAAGAAGCAAACAATATGAAATCGTTTACGTAAGTTATGGGTGTGCCTGTCAGCCCTGGCCGTAGTAGGCGTTGGCACCGTGCTTGCGCAGGTAATGCTTGTCGAGCAGAGTCTGCTGCATTCTGCCAGCCATGGGATTAAGAGTCATTGCGTGATAATCCATGAATGCGACTTCTTCCATTACGACTGCATTATGTACTGCGTTGAAAGGATCTGTTCCCCATGTGAACGGTCCGTGTGAGAAGACGTTTACTGCGGGGATAGCGTCCGGGTCTTTGTCCTTAAATGTCTCGACGATTACGTTGCCTGTCTCTTTCTCGTACTCGCCCTTGATCTCTTCATCGGTCATGGGACGTGTGCAAGGGATGTCACCGTAGAAATAATCGCCCTGTGTTGTGCCCATTGCGGGGATCGCCATGCCTGCCTGGGCGAAAGTGACTGCCCAGCGGGAGTGTGTGTGGACAACGCCGCCGATGTTGGGGAAGGCCTTGTAGAGGACAACGTGTGTGGGTGTGTCTGAGGAAGGCTTCCATTTGCCTTCAACGACTTTGCCGTCCAGGTCTACGACGACCATATCTTCAGCTTTCATGACGTCGTATTCGACGCCGGAGGGCTTGATAACAACGAGACCGGATTCGCGGTCGATGCCTGATACGTTGCCCCATGTGAAGGTAACGAGACCGTGCTTGGGGAGGAGGAGGTTAGCTTCGAGGACTTTTGCCTTAAGTTCTTCTAACATCTTCAGATTACCTCCGTTGCGATCTTTTCCATGGGAAGTGCTGCCTTGTATTTAGCGAGGAAATCAGCAAAGCCCTTAACGTCGGTATCGTCTGCCATTACGCTTACGCTCTTGGCACCTGCGAAAACTTTATTGTCGAGATAATCAGGAAGAGTCTCGCCGTCTTCCTTGTTGATCATGTAGGAAACGAGAAGAGCCATACCGTAAGGTCCGCCTTCGCCTGCAGTCTCCATAACGGAAACGGGTGCGTTAACGGCAGCGCTAAGCATCTTCTGGCCGACTTCGGGAGTCTTGAAGAAACCGCCGTGGCCGTAGAGCTTATCAATACGGACGTTCTCTGTATCCTGAAGGATATCCATGCCGATCTTGAGTGTTGCAAGAGCGGAGAGGAGGTGTGTTCTCATGAAGTTTGCGAGGGTAAATGAACAGTTGGGTGTTCTTGCAAAGAGCGGGCGGCCTTCGTCAAGATCCGTTACGCCTTCGCCTGAGAAGTAGTTATAAGACAGGAGCCCGCCACAGTCCGGATCGCCCTTAAGAGCAACCTGGAAGAGCTTTGTGTAGAGGTCGTTTTTCGAGATCTCGACGCCGAATAATTCTGCGAACTGATCGAAAAGATTTACCCACGCATTGATGTCTGATGTGCAGTTGTTGCAGTGAACCATTGCGACCGGAGCGCCGGCAGGTGTTGTTACCATGTCGATCTCACGGTGAACGCCGAGATCGTGATCTACGACTACCATTGCAAAGTCGGATGTACCGGCACTTACGTTGCCTGTGTAAACGCGGACGGAATTTGTAGCGACCATGCCTGTGCCAGCGTCACCTTCACAAGGAGCGATCGGGATGCCTGCCTTAAGGTCGCCGGCAGGGTCCAAGAACTTTGCGCCGTCTTCTGTGAGTGTGCCTGCGTCATCGCCTGCAACAAGAACTTTAGGAAGGATGGAGAGGAGGTCGCCGCCTGTAAGAGCGTTGAACTTTGCTACCATTTCCTGGTTGTAATCGTTGGTCGTGCTGTCGATAGGGAACATGCCGGATGCTTCGCCGACGCCCATGACCTTAAGGCCTGTTAAGCGCCAGTGAATGTAGCCTGCGAGTGTTGTCAGGTAATCGATGTCGCCAACGTGAGATTCGTTGTTTAATACCGCCTGATAGTAGTGAGCGATGCTCCAGCGCTGAGGAATGTTGAAGCCCAATGCTTCAGTGAGCTTCTCTGCTGCTTCGCCGGTTATGGTGTTACGCCATGTGCGGAATTCTGCGAGCTGCTTGCCGTCCTTATCGAAGGGAAGGTAACCGTGCATCATTGCAGAGATACCGATACCGCCGACCTCAGTGAGAGTTACGCCGAACTTGGCCTGAACATCAGCCTTGAGAGCTGCATAGCAGGCCTGGATGCCCTTATGGATCATGTCTGAAGAATAAGTCCAGACGCCGTCAACGAATTGGTTCTCCCATTCGAAGTCACCGGATGCTATAGGCAGATGATCCTTGTCGATAAGTACTGCTTTGATACGTGTGGAACCAAGTTCGATTCCCAGTGCTGTAGTTTTGAAATCCACGGTGGAGCCTCCTTAAAAGAATTACTTCTTGTTTTTGTTCTTACGTGCAAGTATAACACTCTGAACAAGGAGGAAGATACAAAGCATTACGCCTACCGTAATGTTTGTCCACCAAGCGTCTTCAAGACCTAATGATGTAACGATATTCTTGATCGTCGAAAGTGACAGAACTCCGAAGAGCGTGCCGACGATATTTCCTACACCGCCTGAGAGCAGCGTGCCGCCGATGATGGATGAAGCGATTGCGTTCATCTCGGCGCCCTGTGCATGCAGAGGTGAACCTGAGCATGCGTGGAGGAAGAAGAGGTAGCCGCCGATTCCTGCGCAGAGACCGCAGAGAACGTGAGCTAAGAACTTTGTGAGCTTAACGTTGATACCGAGCATGTTTGCGCTCTGGTTGTTGCCGCCGACTGCGTAGAAATTACGTCCGAGCTTTGTCCACTTGAGCAGACAGAAGAGGAGGATCACTACGACGATCGCAACGATAACGCCGATCTCAACGTATGCCGGAATGTAGATGCCTTTTTTGTTGACTGAACCTAAGAAAGGAATTGTGACTTCGGTTCTTGCGAGCTTGACGAAGGGTTCATAAGTAACGGGGACACGGTCGCTGCAGACAATGGTCGTCATGCCTTTCGCGAAAAAGAGACCGGCGAGTGTAACTATGAACGGCTGGAATTCCATGTAAGCTACGAGGAAGCCCTGAACGATGCCGAATGCGAGGCCGATCGCGATAGCGATAAGGAGCGATGTGAATACGCTGCCGTTGATGACGCCGTCATTTACCTTCTGGAGGTGAACGGCGCAGGCCATGCATACGAGACATGTTACCTGACCTACGGAGATGTCGATTCCGCCTGTGATCATGACGAGCGTCATGCCGCATGACAATACGAGGAGGGATGCGTTCTCGTTAAGTATATTGAAGAACATCTGCGGCTTCGTGAATCCCTTCTTGAGGAATACGACAGCGCACAAGTACATTACGATGAATACGATGATCGTGATGATCAGAAGAAGATTTGTATCTGTTAAGGAAGCGCGCTTCTTGAGTCTGCGTTCCAGAGCGTTAGAGTTTACTGACATATCAGGCACTCTCCTTTCCTGCTAAAGCTTCAGCCTTTGCTGCTTCTCTCCTGTTCTTACGGTCTTCGAAAAACTTGCGTACGAAAGGTGAAGAGATGATTATGAGAAGGATAACTACAGCTGCCTTGTAAGCAGAGATAGAGCTGGAGTCGATCTCCTTGAACTTGTAGAGCGTCGTTGTAAGGAACTGGATAACATAGGCGCCGATTACGGAAGACGTAAGATTGAACTTACCGCCGCCTAAGTTGTTGCCGCCGAGAGCAACTGCCAGGATCGCATCCATTTCGATGTTGTTTGCGATGACTGAATATGTGATGGATGAAGTTCTGGATACCTTGATGAATCCGCAGACTGCAACGCATACGCCTAAGATAACGAATGTGAGGAGCTTGATCATCTTAGGGTTGATACCGTTAAGTCTTGAAGATGAAGCGTTGATACCTACTGCCTGGGAATAGAGTCTTAAGTTGGTGACCTTCAATACGATGGCAATTACTATCAGACAAAGGATGGTAATGAATACCGGTGTAGGAACGGCGATTCCGGGAATGAAGTTTCCGAAATAGCTGAAGCGCTTATCGTTGATGGAAATATTGTCGTTGTTGTTGATCCATGCTGCGATCGAACGGCCTGCCGTAAAGAGGATCAGGGTCGCTACCATCGGCTGGATCTTGAAGAATGCTACGAGCGCGCCGTTGAATGCTCCGAAAAGAGCAGAAACGAGAACGCACAGGAGGAATGATGCGATGATCATGCCTGCGAATTTTCCGTTTGAGATATTAGGGGACTGTGTCTTAACGATCCTTAAGACTGTGGATCCTGCGATAGCGATCGTGGCACCGACGGAAATATCCTGACCGCCTGATGCTGAAGTAACGAGCGTCATTCCGATAGCAAGGATTACGAGCTCGGAAGCGTAGTCGATCATCGTGATCAGGTTGCCTGACAATACAAGATTACCTGCGCTGTTGGGCTCTAAAGTTACCTTGAAGAAGCCCGGATCGGTAATAAGGTTGAATATTACCAGGAGGAAAAGGGCAGCGATAGGGAAGAAGAGCTGGTTGCGGAATATCTTCTCTGCGACTTCCTTGCCGGTAAGCCTGGGTTTAAATGTAGGAACGTTTGATGTCATTAGGATTCACCTCCGGCAATCGTTGCCATGATCTTATTCTGGTTGAGATCGTCTCCCTTGAGCTCACCGACGACCTTGCCGTCACGCATGACTACAAGGCGCGAGCACGTACGGATCATCTCGTCTATTTCGGAAGAAATGAATGTAACGCTCTTTCCTTCCGCAGCAAGTTTCAATACGAGTTTCTGTATCTCGACTTTTGTTCCGACATCGATACCTCTTGTAGGTTCGTCGAGAATAAGATATTGGGGGTTAGCAAGAAGCCATCTTGCGAGGATAACTTTCTGCTGGTTGCCGCCTGACAGTGACTTTATCGGAGTGTCCTGTGAAGCAGTCTTGATATTAAGGAGCTTGATGTATTCATCAGCGAATTTCTCTGCCTGTGCCTTTGAGAAAGGCTTGAAGAATCCCTTCATAACCTGGAGGGCCAGGATGATGTTATCCCTTACTGAGAGGTCGCCTACGATACCGTCGAGCTTTCTGTCCTCAGGGAGATAGGAGATGCCGTATCTCATGGCATCAAGAGGCTTTCTGATCTTTACGGGCTTGCCGTCGACAAACACCTTTCCGCCTACGACCCTGTCAGCACCGAAGATGGCGCGGACGCTCTCGGATCTGCCGGATCCCAGAAGGCCGGTAAAGCCGTTGACTTCGCCTTGATGGATCTCAAAGTCGAACGGCTTTATGCCGGTCGTTCCGGTAAGGTTTATTGCCTGGTAAACGGGGGTGCCGTTAAGGTCTATGTTTTCTGCCTCGCTTCCGTTCTTGATATCGGCCATGTCATCGAAATCCTTGCCGAGCATCTTGGATACGAGCTGTACTCTCGGCAGGTCTTCGATTATGTATTCGCCGACGAGCTTACCGTCACGCAGAACGGTAATGCGGTCGCATACTTCATATACCTGCTCGAGGAAGTGGGTTACGAAGATTATTCCTACGCCTTTTGCCTTGAGATCGCGCATCAGGTTGAAGAGTTTTTGAACTTCCTGTTCGTCCAATGAGGATGTAGGTTCGTCTAAGATAAGAACCTTACAGTCCATATCTACGGCACGAGCGATCGCTACCATCTGCTGGATAGCGATGGAGCAGTTGCCGAGCTGTTCGGTAGCGCTTACCGGAATTCCCAATTCGTCCAGAAGCCTGTTTGCATCATGATTGATCTTTACCCAATTTGTGAGGGGGCCCTTTGTACGGCCGATATACATATTCTCTGCAACCGTGAGGTTAGGGCAGAGTGTGATCTCCTGGTAAACCGTTGCGATACCTTTATTCTGTGCGTCCTGGGGTGACTTGATGTGCACGGGCTTGCCTGCGAGCCAGACTTCGCCTCCGTCTTTTGGATATACGCCGGTCAGCACCTTAATAAGTGTTGACTTTCCGGCACCGTTCTCGCCCATCAGAGCATGGATTTCGCCTTCTCTCAATGTGAAATCAACGTTCTCAAGAGCGCGCACGCCCGGGAAAAACTTACATATCCCGCGCATTTCCAAAATAGCGCCATCCGTTGTCATACCTTCGTCCTCCTGTGTTGTTTCCTGTGTTACGTCTTAATAAGAAATGTGCGATGCGATGGGATTGCATCGCATCGCACACTCTGTGTCAGCTAAATACTCTTATTTTTGGAGAGTTAGAGTTGTTATCAGATACCGTAATTCTTTACGTCATCAGCTGTGATTGTCTTAGCGTCGAAGCCCTTCTCTTCCATGATAACTACCTTTGTCTTAACGCCATTCTTGATGATGTCGTCGATGTAGGAAGCCTGGAAAGGATTGCACTGACCGTCATAGTTCCAGTTGCCTGCGAGGAGCTCTTCAAGTGCCCATGTGTTGCAGTCGAAACCGATGATGATAACGTCCTTGCCTACGCCGTGAGAAATGTTAGCCTTGTCGAGAGCTGCTGCAGCACCCTTAGCCATGTTGTCGTTCTCTGCATAGATTACGTTGAACTTCTCGCCGGAGTCGATAACAGCCTGAACGATCTGCTGAGCTGTCTCTTCAGACCACTCTGCTGTCTGCTGCTTAACGATTGACCAGTTGGACTCTGCCTTAACCTTATCATCGAGAGCGCCGGAACGGCCGATCTGAGCGGATGAACCCATAACGCCCTGGATGTGGATGATCTTGTATTCAGAAAGACCCTGGGAAGCGAGCCACTCAACTGCCTGCTGGCCTTCCTTAGCCATGTCGGAAACGATGGAAGCTTCATAGAGGCTCTCGTCTGCGTCGATCGTTCTGTCGAAGAGGATAACCTTGATGCCAGCCTTCTGAGCCTGCTCAAGAACTCCGTCCCAACCTGATGTACCAGCTGCTGAGATCAAGAGATAGTCAACTTCGTCCTGGATGAACTTCTGAGCTGCTGCGATCTGCTCTTCATTCTTAAGTGAATAGAAGAAAGAAGCCTCATAACCGTTCTCTGCAGTAAATGTTGCCTTCATGTCTCTGTCGTTAGCTGTACGGTAACCGGACTCGTTAGGATCGTTATTGATGATACCAACCTTGATGAGACCGTCAGTCTTAGGTGCTTCTGTAGCAGGTGCCTCTGTAGCAGGTGCATCTGTAGGAGCAGGTGCTGCTGTCGTAGGTGTTGAGCCGCCGTTACAAGCGCAAACGCCGAATGCCATAGCTGCAACGAGAGCGGAAGAAACTAACATCTTTACAAATTTCTTCATAGTAATTCTCCTTTTACATTTTGAGGTTATTTCTCGGGCCGTTTACTTACCCGATGTACTCTGCCCCAAATAAACACCCGAAGCCCGTATTCCCGCAACGAATCTCGTGTGGTCATTTAAGAATGGTAAATCTGCCTAAATACAGATTTTGGATTTTGCGCCGCCAAAACGTACAGGTTTGCCGTGAGATGACTTTTTCGCGCCCTGATGTCGAAAATCTTATGCGGCAGTGTCGGATATTTTACGATGAGCGTCTGAAGGAGGTCCGGAGGATCCCGTTGTCATTTTTAACAATCAAATTTTTTTACCCGAAAATCATTATTTCGGCATTTTTGAAGAGGATAAGATTCCTTACTTTTTCGGAGGTTTGAAATAACACCTCAAATATTTATCGTATCTTTGCACATAGGCCAAACCCTATAATTTTACTAAGAAATACAAGGGGTTCAGGCCATGGCTGAGAAGTATGTAGTCATCGCGAATAAGCTCGAATTAGAGCTCAAGAAGATGAGGTCGGAGGGAAAGATGAAGCTGCCTTCCGAACAGTCTCTGGCTGAACAGAATTCCTGCAGCAGACAGACGGTCCGCGCCGCGCTCGATATCCTTCAGAAGGCAGGCCTTATCGATAAGAGGAACGGTTCCGGATCTTATATCGTGGAAGAATCAAAGAAGAATAAAACAGTATTCCTCATAACAGAAGACTGCGACAGATATTTAAGCCCCGCGCTCGTATCGGGTTTAAGATCCGAGCTTGCTTCATCCAAATATGTCCTTAAAGCATTTTCCACATTGGGCAGCAGTAAGGAAGAAGCGGCGTTGATCGCGCGTGCGGTCAGCGAGAAAGTCGCCGCCATTATTATCGAACCCGTAAGAGACCTTATCCCCAACGCAAATGACAGGCTCATTGAAGATGCTCTCGCATTGCGCATTCCGGTTATATATCTGAATTCATCCGCAGGCCCTTACGGCGTTGTACACATCACGCCTGATTACAGGGAAGCGGGAAAGATCCTTACCGATAAGCTTAAGGACAGCGGCAGGAGCAAGATCGCATGCATCTTCTGTTCCGACTCATCCGCCGGCATGGATGAATATAAAGGTTATATCGGCGCGGTCAAAACATTTGACGAGGGCAGGTGCCTTTTGATCTCGCACAAAGAAGAGAAGGAGATCATCTCCGGCAAGGATAAGATCCTGTCTTCATTTATCGGGAATACACTCGCGGGCTGCGATGCGGTGATCTGCCAGAACGGCATGATCGCGCACCATCTTGTAAGCCTGCTTAACAAGAGCGGAATAAAGGTTCCTGAAGATATTACTGTCGCATGTTTTGACAACGGCTATTATTCTTCGAATGATTCCATCTTATCCATGGGTTACGATAATGATCTTCTCTGCAGGAAACTCGCGAAAACAGTGTCCGCGCTTGCAGAAGGAAGCACACCGAAGCTGTTCGTTATACCTACGGCTGTAAAAGGCTGATCAGTACTCTCTCGAATCAACGAAATCCTGAGTGATATTCTGCGTTGTATATGCTGTCTCGTCGACGTATACGTGCTTGGGGATCTCCTCGCCGTTTCTGTATTTCTCGATAAGCTGTTTGATCTGCGGTCCGAACATCGGATTACATTCGACGCAGAGATTGATCTTGCCGTCGTGACAGTACTGGAGAGCTTCCCTTGTGGCGTCGAAAGTAATGATCTTCACCTGACCGCCGTTGCCGTAGGATATGCCTGCCTCATCGAGTGCTCTCATCGCGCCGAATGTCATGTTGTCGTTTTCTGAATAGAGCACATCGATATCTTTATTTGTCTTAAGGTATTCAGTCATTACCTCATATGCTTTTGCTTCCGTGAAATCGCCGTAGAGCTGGCTTGTGATCTCCCAGTTGGAATGCTTTGCAGCTGCGTCTTCCAAAGCCTTGGTTCTCAGGATCTGTGCTGTTGCACCGATGGTGCCCTGAAGGTGAAGGATCTTTGCGGTCTTGTCTGCAGGGATCTCGCCTTCGAGCCATTCGACTGCGAGGTTGCCCTGGCGGAGGAAGTCAGAACCGATGTTGGTAAGGAAGAGGTTGTCGTCATCTACTGCAACGGATCTGTCCACGATGATGACAGGAATCTTCGCGTCGCGGATCTCCTGAAGGATCGTATCCCAGCCTTCCTCGACCGTGGGTGCGATGATTATGAAGTCAACGCCTTCCAGGATGAAGCGGCGGACGGCTGCGAACTGGTTTTCCTGCTCCTGTCTCGCGTTCTCCATTATCAGCTCATAGCCGGTATCGGAAGCAAAAGCCGCGGTCACGGATTTGGTGTTTGCAACACGCCAGTCTGATTCGGATCCAACCTGCGAAAACCCGATCACATAAGGTTTGTCGGAAGGCTCGGTCGGCCTGATGCCTAAGCATCCGGTCATGGAAAAGAGCAGGGCAAAAGTGAGAAAAATACTACAGAATCGTTTCATTATCTATGTCCGCCTTTCCCGGCATCTCGATACTGATGGATGTACCTTCCTGAGGCACACTCCTGATATCGAACTTGCAGTCTTCGCCGTAGAGGAGCTTCAGTCTCTTGTATGCTGAAGTAAGTCCGAAGCTCGTCGTATCTTCATTGAGAACTCTTGTCTTCAAGCTCTCTAATTCCTCATCGCTCATACCGAGACCGGTATCAAGCACCTTGAGGATTATCCTGTCATCTTCGCGGGTGCCCGTGACGATGATCTTGCCTTTGCCGCGCTTGGGCTTAAGGCCATGGTAGATCGCATTCTCGACCAGGGGCTGCAAAGTCATCTTAGGTATCTTCGTGCCTTCGATAGAAGGATCGATGTTGATCTCATATTCCATGATATCCCTGTAGCGGACCTGCTGGATCTCAAGGTAGCTCTGGATATGCTGCTTTTCTTCAGCGATCGTGACGATGTCACGGCCGTCGCTCAAGAATGAACGGAAATAAGACGACAAGCTCGTTACCATCTGCTCGGCCTGATCGTTCTTGCCGATCTCGATGAGCCAGACGATCGCGTCCAGAGTGTTATACAGGAAGTGGGGATTGATCTGCGCCTGGATAAGCGAGAGCTCGATGTCACGGAGCTTGATCTGCTCCTGGCGGTTAAGTTCGATCTGCTTATCAAGTCTTGCCGCCATGTCTTCGATACCTGTCGAGAGAAGCGCAAGGCTCTCGTCGTCAGTCTCTACCGGTGTCTGCGGGCTCAAGTCGCCGCTGCCGATCTGTTCTACACGGTCGTTCATTGCGACGATAGGATCGGTGATGCTTTTCGAGAGCTTGACGGCACGGCTCAAGACGAGAGGTATAACGACGATCATGACGAGAACGACGAACACGATCTCGATCGAGAGCAAGAAGTCGATCTGCTTCTGAATGCTCGCCATCTCGCCGGCTTCGTAGTAGAGGTACGAATACATGTAGTCTTCGATGAGCTGCGTACTGACGTAGATGTTTTTCTTGAGCTGCTCCATGCGGTCATCGTAGCTTGTGGTCTGCTCAATACTTTCCATGTAACCCGAGAGCTTGTCGCAGAGCGATAGGACGTTGTTGATCGTCTTGCGTCCTTCGGGATTTGAAGTGTTTTTCAGAAGGTCTTCAGCGAGAGCCTGAGCCTGGTTTACATCGTCCCACGGCATCTCATCGCTGTATCCGGTTACGTAGAAATACATCTGCTCGTCGACCTGCTTCTTGAAGTCTAAGTTAAAGTCGGATACTTTGACGATGTTTCCCGATACCGAAGCGTACATGAGGTTACGCGTTAAGAGCATTACGAAAATGCTCACGAGAATGACCGCGATAGGGATAAACATCTGAAGCATAAGACGGTACATCTTTCCCTGTACCGTGTTCTTGTTCAACCTGTCGGGCGGACGCTTCATTCTTCAGGAACTTCCCCGTTGCGGTACTGGCTCGGCGTGCATCCCTGATTCTTCTTGAATACGAATGAGAAATAGCGGGGATCCTTGTAACCGATCTCGTTCGCGATCTCGCCACTCTTCTTGCTCGTGTTGCGCAGGAGGATCTTTGCCTTGGCCATTCTCTTCTTGGTGATATATTCGACGAAGGATAATCCGACCTTGTTGGAGAAGACGGCGCTCAAGTAGTTCGCGCTGATATTGATCTCCTCTGCAACGGAATCGAGTGAGATATCCTCGTCTGCATAATGTTCATTGATGTAATCGACGGCATTGTTGATGATGTCGTTTCCGCGCTTCTGCGCCTCGGCATCCCTCATCTTGATAGCGATCGTAAGCGCGTCGATGAGATAACCCTTAACTTCATCTGCCTGGATGTTCGTATCGAACGTCGGAAGGCTTGATGCGATCTGCTCCGAATCGACATTTGCTTCCTTCAGCGCGAGCTCGACATTGACCCTGATGCTGACCAAAAGATAGTAACGGAACAGGATAGAATTGACACTCGCTTCAACGCTCTTGAGATAGTCGTCCGCAAATGTCTCAACCTCTGCACCCGTACCAGTCTGCACGAAATATCTTATGATCATCGGATCGAACTTGCCTGCGTCGATCTGGTGTATCTCGCTGTCGTTTGCGACGAACTGTTCAGTCTTTAACTGCTCTGACGTGAAGATATGCTGGTTAGGGAAGATGTGTCTGTAAGCAAACGCTCTGTTGGCATCCTGATAGCAAGAAGAAAGTCCGCTGAGTCTGTTGGTGGGAGCGCCGACCGCAACGTGCCAGTCGAGTTGCGACGGGGTCTCTTCGCAGTGCTGCCTGATCATCTTGACGCATTTGTCTTCCATGCGCTTGACGCTCTCGTCGTCGCCCTTGATGAGAACGGCATACGAGAAGAGATTGCATCTGAAGATGATGTAATCCGGATACTGCATGAACTGGTTCAAAAGGCTCTCCGTAACGCCCGATGCGTTGTCCGAATATGTCGACTGGTCAAGGTCCCTTATAGAGAAGATGACAATGTTATATGCGTCGGCGGAAAGATTGAGATGGAGCTTATCTGCTTCCTCATAGATCTCCTGAACTGACATGGATCCTTCTACGAGCTTCTCGAAAAATACCCTGTGCGTTAATCTCTCGAACTTCTTGAACTCCTGCTCGTAGAGCTTTACGTAGTCCTTCTGTTCGTTCTCTTCGGTGATCTTCTTACGAACGCCTTCGAGGGCATTGATCATGTCAGTCTTGGTGACGGGCTTTAATAGATACTGCTCAACACCGATCTCGATTGCTTTTCGCGCGTACTCGAAATCGCTGTAACCTGAGATGACTATGATCTTTATATTCGGCAATTCCTTAGTGACAGTCTTGCTCAGTGAAAGGCCGTCCATGAACGGCATTGTGATATCGGTGATGAGGACATCGGGCTTGAGCTTGCGGATCATGGGCAGGGCCATCTCGCCGTCGGGCGCGTCGCCGACAAACTCGAAGCCGTACTTCTCCCACGGGATCATGTCGCGAAGTCCTTCGCGCACGATACTCTCGTCTTCACAAATAAAAACCTTAAAAAGATCCATCAGGTGCCCTCCGTTAACGTACCCTAATTTTATCACAGCGGGCAGGGCGCATGATTTCATTTATTTAAGATAAAGGGTGAAATATATCCGATATTCCACCCTTAAAAGCCATATTTTGGTTGTTCTTGTGTGCTGTTCTTATGCGTTAGCCGTGTTGACTGGAGTGGCCGCAGTGTCTTCGCTGCCGGAAGCGGGAGACTCAAGTCCGGACTTCTCGAGCTCTCTGATCTTCTTAATACCGGACATGGATATCGCGACGATCACGAGGCAGATCCCCGCACCGATTATCGTTATCGAAGAACCTGCTCCGACGCCCTTTCCCGTGACCTTGCCGATAGCATCTGCGGTAACGCCGCTAAGTGAATAAGCAACGACATATCCGAGCTGTGAGATGAATCCGAGAAAGCCCCATGCGCGGCCCTGAAGCTCATCGGGAATGTTGGTCCTTACGAGGAAGTCCAGGCTGTTGTTTGCAAAAGGCAGAGCTGCGAAGAAAAGGAATCCGAATGCGCAGATGATCACGGGATTCTTGAATACTGCGAACATCGCCATTCCGACACCTGATACCGCAAGGCCCATCCAGAGTGCCCTTACGAAGTGCTTCTTGATGCCTCTGATACCTAAGAGGATGCTCGTAACGAGCATGCCTGAAGCAGCTGCCGTCTCAACGATTCCCAATGTCTTCGAGTCAGAGAATGAGAGCACGAAAGGCTCGCCCAATACCTGGAACACTCCCATGAAGAGGCAGATCAGGGAAGAAACGACGACCAGAACGATGAGTCCCTTTGTCGCGGTTACTGCTGCCCAGCCTTCCTTCATGCTCTTGAAGAACGGCTCAGGTTCTCTCTTAACGCTTGTCTTGATTCCTGCTCTTACAACGGCTGCGGCAACGACTGTAAGGAAGAATGTGCAGATGTCGATGATGAGGATCAGCTTGATGTCGCTTACTGCAAGGATGAATCCTGCGATGATAGGCGAGAAGATGTATCTGGAAGAACCTGCCATCGATACAAGGCCGTTAGCCTTTGAGTACTGTTCCTTGGTAAGAAGGTCTGTGATCGTTGCTGTATATGATGGTTCCAGAAGTGCCGAGAAAACCGAGCTTACCGTGGTGCCGAGATATATCTGCCAGAGTGCGGCTTCGCCCTGAAGCATGCAGATGAGGATGAAGAGAACGCCGAGACCTGAAAGGCCGTCGCCGATCATCATGAGAAGACGTCTGTCATAACGGTCTGCAAGAACGCCCGCGGGCACTCTGAGGATCAATGCCGGAAGGAATCCCAGGAGCGTGAGAAATGCCATGTCTGCTGCGCTTCCCGTCTTCTGGAAGATATAAAGTCCCAGGCCGAAGCTTGTAAGACCTCCGCCTATTGATGATATGAATTCGCCTGCCCAGAGCAGGAGGAATCTTCCGTAATTGTTATTTGTCTTTGTCATCTTGAATGACCGCCTTTTCGGATTTTCTGACTATACTCTAACGTGCGGGGCGAGGTAAATCTTGAGATATTCCTTGGATAATTCTTAAATGTTTCTTAAATCGGGGCGCGTTCTCTTTAATGCAATAAAAGATTTTTCTGTTATAATACGGGAGTTATCAATCCCCAAAGGAGTATGTTATGGACAAGATTATTGCTTTCATACTCTATTTCGTGGTTGTCCTTGCTATCGGAATCTATTTCTTCTTCAAGAGTAAGGGCGGTGACGAGAAAGAGTATTTCTTGGGCGGTCGTCACATGGGTCCTTTTGTTACTGCGATGAGTGCGCAGGCATCGGACATGAGCGGCTGGCTTTTGATGGGTTTCCCCGGTTCGCTTTTCGCGTTCGGTATGGGACAGGTTTGGATCGGAATCGGTTTGGCATTAGGAACAGCTGCCAACTGGATCTTTGTAGCTACAAGGCTCCGCCGTTTCTCCAAAGCTTCCGGTGACTCCATCACACTTCCGCAGTACCTCACAAACAGATTCGCAAGTAAGAGCTCTGTTTTGAAGGTTGTATGCGCTATCATCTTCCTCATCAGCTTTACAGTTTATGTTGCATCTGCATTCGTTGCAGGTACAACAGTTTTCGCAGCAGTACTGCCTTGGTTCGCTGATCACCAGCACCTCGCTATGATCATCTTCGCAGTATTGATCCTCATCTACACATTCTTAGGCGGTTATAAGGCCGTTTGCTGGACAGACTTCTTCCAGGGCCTCATGATGCTCATCGCACTTCTCGCAGTGCCGATCGTTATGAACGCCGTAGGTCACTTCGACGCTGTTTATTACGGTGCTTTCAACGATGGCGTAACTGCATTCGGTACTGATCCTTTCGCAGCTCCCTGGCAGGAGATCGTAACAGGTTTGGGCTGGGGCTTAGGTTATTTCGGTATGCCTCACATCCTCGTTCGTTTCATGTCCATCGAGAAGCCTTCCCAGATCAAGAAGTCCGCTACAGTTGCAATCATCTGGGTAATCCTTACTCTCGGTGCAGCTGCAGTCATCGCATATCTCGGAAGAACTTACATCATGAACAACGGCCAGTCCCTTGCTGAGTTCCTCCTTCCTGACGGACGTAAGAGGGTCTTCATCGAAGTTGTTTGCGACATCTTCCCGGGCTTCATCGCAGGCATCCTGCTCTCGGCTATCATCGCTGCAGCAATGTCTACGGCTGACTCCCAGCTCCTCGTTGCTTCTTCAGCATTCACAAGCGACATCTATAAGCCCCTTATCCGCAAGGACAAGGCTTCCGACAAGGAAATGCTCTGGCTTGGCCGTATCGTCGTTTTGATCGTTGCTGTCGTTGCATTCTTCATCGCACGCATCGGTCTCGACAACGAAAAGTCATGGGCTGCAGACATCATGAACATGGTTGAGAACGCATGGGGTCTCTTCGGTGCATCCTTCGGACCTGTCGTTATCCTCTCACTGTTCTGGAAGCGCTTTAACTACAAGGGCGCAGTTGCAGGCATCATCGCCGGCGCCGTTACAGACATCGCATGGCTCCTGCTCTTCACAAGCACGATCAAGCCCGCAATCATCAATGACACAGGCATCTATGAGATCGTTCCCGGCTTCATCATCGGTCTCATCGTTGCAGTTGTAGTAACTCTTATTACAAAGGCACCCGGCAAGGAAGTCGAAGACATCTACGCACGAGCAACAGACAAGACGATCGACGACTGATCTGTTTACACTCATGTTTTTACCGGCCCTGAGGTTCGCTTCAGGGCCGTTTTTTATTGGGGTTTTATGGGGCGACGGACTAAATCATTCCTCATTAAAATGTGGCGACAGACAAATTCGAAGAAAATCTTATTTTTGTCTGTAGGTTTTCGAGAAAAACGCCCTCTAAAAAACAAAACCTACAGACAAAAACGGTGAAAGCTTCAAAAACGTCTGTAGGTCAGCGAGAAAAAAGCCTCACTGGAAACCAAAACCTACCGACAAAACCGACTAAAACCTTAAAAACGTCTGTAGGTCAGCGAGAAAAGAGCCTTCTGAAAGCCAAAACCTACCGACAAAATCTTCAAAAATCCTATTTTCGTATGACACCCGCGAAAAAGCCCCAAAGCTAAGCGCTCCGGGGCTCTTCAAATAATCAATGTAACAATGTTAAACCGCTCAGATCGTGACCTTTATCGTCATGCTTTTGCCGTCGGGGCAGATGGCCTTGATCGTGCCGCCGTGGGATTCGGCAACGGCCTGGGCGATGGCGAGGCCGACACCGGTGCCGCCGGTCTCAGAGCTTCTGGAGCCGTCGGGACGGTAGAAGCGGTCGAATAAGCGGTTGACGTCAGGCGGGGTGTCGTAGTCGCATGTGTTGTAGACTTCGATACGCGCCTTGTTTTTCTTGGTATAAACGGAGAAGCGAATCTCGCCTTCGTCGTTTGAATAGCGGACGGCGTTGTCGAGGAGGACGGAGAGCATCTGCTGGACGGCGGACTTGTCGCCGAAGATCTCAACGTTCTCGGCGATGTCGATGGTCATCTTCTTGCCGCGGCCTTTTGCCTGCGACTGGTAGATGTCGACGGTCTCCCATGCTGCATTGCTAAGTGAGAAGCGCTCTTTATTAGGAAGCGGGATGTCTTCATCGAGCCTGGAGAGGGTGACGAGTTCGCTGACGAGCTTGGTCATGCGGCCGGTCTGTTTCTTGATATTGTCGGTCCATTCGTCTTCGCCGTGCTCGGCAGTAATAACGTCGAGGCTTGTGGAGATGGACGTGAGAGGAGTCTTGAGTTCGTGGCTTGCGTCAGTGATGAACTGCTTTTGCTGCTTGATGTTATTTTCGATAGGGCGTATTGCCTTCTTGGAGAAGATAACTACAAGTATGAATACGAGAACGAGGCTTGCAAGGGAGATCTCAATGGTGAGGAGACAAAGCGTCCTTGCGAACTGGAGCTCGCGGCTGGCGTTGAGGAAGATCAGCACAGTCTCGCCGGAATTATCGATCTTTGCATAGCGGTAATTGTCGATATAGCCTTCGTCCGATCTTTTAGGAAGGGCCTTGTTGGCGTATTCGACGGCGGTGTCGGCATCGATCGATGCGACGAAATCAGTCGAGATATATGTTGCGTCGCCGGATTCTTCGACACGGACAATGAAGAAACGCATCATGTAGCTGGCTTCCATGTCCGGGCGGCCTTCGAAAGGATTGCCTCCGCCACGGGGCTCGGGCATCATGTCGCGGGGTGAGCGGAAGTCCGAAGAAACGATCATCTCGATGGACTGGTCGACGCGGTTGGTAATTACTGCATATGTGAAGAAGTTAACAAGGAAGGCTATCAGTACGATAACCGCGAAAAATGCACCCATGGCTGCGAGTATGAAACGCCAGCGGAGTTTTTTCAGCATTCTTCCACCTCCAGAGAGTATCCGGAGCCGCGGATGGTCTTTATCTCGACGTTGGCGCCGATCGAGCGGAGCTTCTTGCGGACGAAGCCGATATGGGTCCAGACAACGTCGATGTCGGAATCTGATTCAAAGCCCCAGATCTTGTCCATCAGGTGCTCTGTGGAGAAAACGAATCCGGGATGCAGTACGAAGAGCTCAATGAGCTGGTATTCCTTATTTGTGAGCTTGACGCTGTTGTCGCCAGCCTTCATCTCATAGCGGTTGCCGTCGAGCGTGAGGTTGCCCACCTTCTGGAGGGAATCGGAATAGTTCTCGCTCCTTCTGCCGAGTGCCTTGATGCGGGCGATCAGTTCGCTCGTGGCGAAGGGCTTGGGGAGGTAGTCATCGGCACCGGCCTCGAGTCCGGCAACTCGGTCTTCGATCTCTGCTTTTGCAGTGAGCATAAGAACGGGGGTGGTAATGTGGTTTTTGCGGATAAGGGAGAGGACTTCGAGGCCTGTCATGGCGGGCATCATGATATCTAACACGATGACTTCATATGTGTCTGAGGAGATATAAGACCATGCATCGTTGCCGTTGTGTACTATGTCAACGGAGTATTTGGCTTTTTCTAACAATAGTTTTAAGGCTTTTGCTGTAGCTACTTCGTCTTCGGCTATGAGTATACGCATGGATACACCTCCTTTTCGAACAGTTTATAGGGGCAACCTGAACTGCACCTGAAATCCTGACAATAGTATAATACCTGATAGACATACCGTGTCCAAATATGCGAAAAATCGGCAATTCCCGCTTTGTGTCGTGTCATTTTCCCCGCGGACATCGTATCCTGACACCGGTCGAAAGGAGGGCCCAAACCTTGGATCAGAAGAAAACAGGACAATTTCTCAAGACCTTACGTAATGAGAAGGGACTTACGCAGGAACAGCTGGCAAAGCAGTTCAACGTGAGCAACAGGTCTGTCTCCAGATGGGAGACCGGTACCAACCTGCCCGATATCTCATTGCTGGTCGAGATAGCCGATTTCTATGATGTCGATGTAAGGGAGATCATAGACGGGGAAAGGAAAAGCGAGATGATGGATCAGGAAACGAGAGAGGTTGCCGACAAGATGGCGACCTATGCAACGGGCGAGAAGAGCAAGCTCTTAAGGCTTGTACAGGTATTGTCGATAATAGGAGTAGGGTTAACGGTCGTTGCAATTGTACTTCAGACACTGGCATATGAACCGGATTTAAGGCGTTCGGGAGCGATATTTGCTACATTCTTAGGCTTTGTAGTCATGTGCATATTAACGCTCTACGTAACGGGACTTCTGCAGAGGTTCTCAAAGCACAGGAAGGCCGTAAAGGCAGTAAAGGTAATCACCATCGTGCTGATGGCAATAGTCACGCATTATGTGCTTGCGGCGGTGGTTATGTTTACGGCGGTGTACGCAATGTTTACCAGCGCAAAGATCGAAGTCAGCACGGATGCTTCGGAATTTAATAAGTACATTCATAATGAAGATGACAAGGACAGCGAATACAGGATGGGCACAAATCCGCTTTTCGATGTCATGCCGGAAAAGATCGAAGCAGACGTTACCGAATATCAGCTCACTTATTACAACCCCTGGGACGGCCAGTACATTGTCTACATGACGCTCGACTATGGTGACAGATACGATGCGGAGATCGCAAGGCTTCAGGCGATCGGCATCGACGATTACAAGGGCATCTACACGGTCACCGGCGAGCCTGAAGGATATGACCTTGTCGCGATGGATTCCGACGATTACCAGGGCTTCGTTTATGCCATGATCCCTGAAGGTCAGGAAGGCAACACGAAGATCACTTACTGTGCGATCGTGTTCTGCAATTATTTCCTTGATCTGGACGTGCACGAATACATGCCGGACAAGTACCTGCTGCCGGGCTTCGATGCGACGGACGATAACCCGTACAGGAAAGAGAAATTGAATCTGTAACTGCTGATACCCGTGCCAAAAGGTGCGGGTATTTTAATGTCGGATTGACCTCAAAACATTAACAAAAATCAATGATAAATTGAATATTTATAAAGCCGCCCATTGTTACAATGGAAGCACCGACTAAGACTGAAAAGAGGTGCTGATATGCTGGATCTTAAAGGCAGATGGGTTTTGGTAACGGGTGCCGCAAGAGGCATCGGAAGGCTTGCCGCGCTGAAGATGGCAGAGCAGGGATGTAATCTGATCCTTCACAGCAGGGACATTTCCCACACCGCTTCACTCGAAGAAGAATTGAAGGCCAAGGGCATTGATTGCCACTCGGTCGCAGCTGATCTTAATGATATTTCCTCAGTTCTTAAGATGCTCGAAAAGATCGACGCTCTGGGTGTCGACGTCGATATCGTTTTGAACAACGCAGGCTTCCAGATCGCATACAGGACCGACTACTACAATACGCCTGCAGATGACTACGAAGTAAGTTTCAACGTTAATACGATCGCTCCCGCCATGATCTGCTACCACTTTCTCCCGAAGATGGTAGAGCGCGGCTTCGGACGCATCGTGAACACAACGAGCGGCATCGATAAAGAGCCTGAGCAGGCAGGCTATTCCGCAGCAAAAGCAGCACTCGACAAGATCACAAAGGGTCAGGGCGAGATGGAGGATCTTGAGAAGATCGATGAGCTTGCTAAGCACATGCAGAAGTCTTCTCTCTGTGCTCTCGGTCAGACAGCTCCGAACCCGATTCTTTCTACAATGAAGTTCTTCAAGGACGAGTATGTTGCTCATATCCAGGATAAGACATGTCCTGCGGGCGTATGTAAGTCCCTCATCAGATATGAGATTATTGCTGATAAATGTAAGGGCTGTACTCTTTGCGCAAGAAACTGCCCTGTTAAGGCTATTACCGGAACAGTCAAGCAGCCTCACGTTATTGATTCCACAAAGTGTATCAAGTGCGGCGTCTGCATGAGCAACTGTAAGTTCGGCGCTATCATAACGAAATAAGGAGGGGATAATTCATGGAAACAGTTAATCTGAAAATAAATAATATCCCTGTTGAAGTACCGAAGGGCTATACAATTCTCCAGGCTGCAAAGGCTGCTAACATCGAGATCCCGACTTTGTGCTACCTCAAGGATATCAACTGCATCGGTGCATGCCGTGTATGTATGGTAGAAGCTAAGGATAAGAATGACAGACCGATGAGAGGTCTCCTCGCTGCCTGTGTTTATCCTGTAGAGGAAGGCATGCAGGTTTTCACAAATACTCCTGCTGTCATAAAGTCAAGAAAGACTACCATCGAGCTGCTCCTTTCTACTCACCAGAAAAAGTGTCTTTCCTGCGTACGCAGCAACAACTGTGAGCTCCAGAAGCTTGCTCTTGAGTATGGCTGTGATGAGGACAGATTCACATCCGAGGACGCTATCTACGAGATAGACGAGCAGTCACCCTATATCGTTCGTAACAACAACAAGTGCGTAAACTGCATGCGCTGCGTTGCTGCATGTAAGAACGTTCAGACCGTTTCTGTTATCGGCGCTATCAGAAGAGGCTACCAGGTACATGTCGGCAGCCCGTTTGATAAGAGCCTTAATGATTCTCCGTGTGTAGGCTGCGGTCAGTGTATCGTAAGCTGTCCTGTCGGCGCACTTACAGAAAAGAGCGACGAGGACCGAGTATGGGACGCTATCAACGATCCCGAGAAGGTTGTTATGTTCTTTACAGCTCCTTCCATCAAGGCTACTCTCGGCGAGAGCTTTGATCTCCCGATCGGCACAAATGTAGAGGGCAAGATGCCTGCTGCTATCCGTCGTCTCGGCGAGGGCGTAAAGGCTTATAACATGGATTTCACTGCTGACCTCACCATCATGGAAGAGGCGAACGAGCTTATCCAGAGAATAACCACCGGCGGTACTCTCCCGATGTTTACATCCTGCTGCCCCGGTTGGGTTAAGTTTGTAGAGCATTATTACCCTGACTTCATCCCGAACCTTTCAACCTGCAAATCTCCGCAGGCTATGTTCGGCGCAGTTCTCAAGGGTTACTATGCACAGAAGACAGGAATTGACCCGAACAAGATGTTCGTTGTCAGCGTAATTCCCTGTACTGCTAAGAAGTTCGAGTGCACTCGTCCTCAGCTCCGCTCAGGCGATGGCGATTATGACGATGTTGATGTAGCACTCACAACAAGAGAGCTTGCAAGAATGATAAAGCGAGCTCATATCGATTTTGCTGATCTTCAGGACGAGGATTATGATCTCCCGTTCGATAAGGCATCCGGCGGCGGCGTTATCTTCGGCGCAACAGGCGGCGTTCTCGAAGCTGCTCTCAGAACAGCAGCAAGAACTCTCGACGGCGACTTCAAGAAGATCGACTTCGAAGAGGTAAGAGGACCTGAAGCTATCCGTGAGGTAACTTACGAAGTAGCAGGTATTCCTGTAAAGGTTGCTGTAACATCCGGTCTTGGCAATGCAAGAAAGATTCTTGAGAAGATCAAGAAGGGCGAGGCAGATTATCAGATGGTAGAGATTATGGCGTGTCCCGGCGGTTGTATCAACGGCGGCGGTCAGCCTCTCCAGAGCGACAGCGTAAGAAATTATGTTGACTATAAGGCTCTGCGCAGTAAGGCACTCTATGATCAGGATAAGACCAGCGCATTCAGATGCAGTGACGAAAGCCCCGTTTGTAAGATGGTTTATGACGAGTTCTTTGAGGCTCCCGGTAAGGAGAAGGCTCATAAGTATCTGCATACCTCTTATGTTGAAAGAGGCAATAAGATGAACTAAGCTTAGGCTACAAGTCAGGCGCTCGAATTTCGGGCGTCTGATTTTTTAAAAATCAAGATAATAATATCTGATTTTTGTTTATTCCTACAATGTTTCGGATGAAATATGGCTTTAATACGGCATTTTATACACCGGACATGTATTTTTGATGTATTTTTATCCAAAAAAGATGATAATTCTTGAAGTTATTGATAATATCCTACAAGGTGCTGTGCGAGGATATATTCACACTTCAATTTTAGAGAGAAAAGCCGAAAAATATTATTGACAAGTTTTTAACAAATTATTATAATATAAATGTAATCATCGGTAATGGTTACTATCTGAGAAAAAATGAAACGATACGGAGGAACAACGACTATGGCTAATGTAAACGAAGTCGAAGTTAAAACAGCAGGTCTTGTTGAAGATCTTGACAGCTTCAACGCTAAACTTGCTCAGGTCAGGGAGGCACAGAAGGTTTTCTCTACCTATACACAGGAGCAGGTCGATAAGATATTCAAAGCTGCTGCTATTGCTGCCAATCAGGCACGTATTCCGCTGGCAAAGATGGCTGTTGAAGAAACAGGAATGGGTGTTGCTGAGGATAAGGTTATCAAGAATCATTATGCAAGCGAATATATCTACAATAAATATAAGGATACAAAGACCTGCGGCGTTATTGAATATGACAGCGCGTTCGGTCTGAAGAAAGTTGCAGAGCCTATCGGTGTTATCGGTGCAGTTATCCCGACAACCAACCCGACTTCTACTGCTATCTTCAAGGCTCTTATCTGCCTGAAGACCAGAAACGGTATTATCATCAGTCCCCATCCGCGTGCTAAGAAGTCAACTATTGCTGCTGCAAAGATCGTTCTTGACGCTGCAGTTGCTGCAGGTGCACCGGAGAACATCATCGGCTGGATTGATGTTCCGTCTCTTGAGCTTACCAATGAGCTTATGAGAAATGCTGATACTATACTCGCAACAGGCGGTCCCGGCATGGTTAAGGCTGCATATTCCTCAGGCAAGCCCGCACTCGGCGTTGGTGCCGGCAATACTCCTGTTATAATTGACAGCACTGCCGATATCCGAGTTGCTGTAAGCTCCATCATTCACTCCAAGACATTTGATAACGGTATGATCTGCGCATCAGAGCAGAGCGTAACTGTTCTTTCAGATATTTATGATGAGGTAAAGAATGAGTTTGCTGCAAGAGGCTGCTACTTCCTGAAGGACGACGAACTTGAAAAGGTCAGAAAGACTATCATTATCAACGGCGCACTCAATGCAAAGATCGTTGGTCAGAAGGCTCATACCATCGCAGCACTTGCCGGCGTTGAGGTTCCCGAGTCAACAAAGATTCTCATCGGTGAGGTTGAGTCCGTTGATATCAGCGAAGAATTCGCACATGAAAAGCTTTCTCCGGTTCTTGCAATGTACAAGGCAGAAACATTCGACGAGGCTCTCCAGAAGGCTGCACAGCTTGTTGCAGACGGCGGCTACGGCCATACATCTTCTCTCTATATCCATCCGGCACAGACAGAGAAGATCGAAAAGCACTATAATGCTATGAAGACCTGCCGTATACTTATCAATACTCCGTCCTCACACGGCGGTATCGGCGACCTTTATAACTTTGCTATGACTCCTTCACTTACCCTCGGCTGCGGCTCATGGGGCGGCAACTCCGTATCTGAAAATGTCGGCGTAAAGCATCTTCTTAACATCAAGCAGGTTGCTGAGCGCAGAGAAAATATGCTCTGGTTCCGCACTCCTGAGAAGGTTTACTTCAAGAAGGGCTGCATGCCTGTTGCTCTTGACGAGCTTGGCACAGTAATGGGCAAAAAAAAGGCATTCATCGTAACAGACTCATTCCTCTATAAGAATGGTTATGTAAAGCCCATCGAGGATAAACTCGACGAAATGGGAATTCAGCATACATGCTTCTACGACGTACAGCCCGACCCGACCCTTGCTTCTGCAAAGGAAGGCGCAAAGGCTATGTCGCTGTTCGAGCCGGACTGCATTATCGCTCTCGGCGGCGGTTCTGCAATGGATGCCGGTAAGATCATGTGGGTTCTCTATGAGCATCCCGAAGCTGATTTCATGGACATGGCTATGTGCTTCATGGATATCAGAAAGAGAATCTACACATTCCCGAAGATGGGCGAGAAGGCTTATTTCATCGCTATCCCGACTTCTTCAGGTACAGGTTCAGAGGTTACTCCCTTCGCCGTTATTACAGACGAAAAGACACATATCAAATATCCGCTTGCTGACTATCAGCTTCTCCCGAATATG
The DNA here is from genome assembly GCA_902780785.1 of Oscillospiraceae bacterium. Classification (GTDB taxonomy): domain Bacteria; phylum Bacillota; class Clostridia; order Saccharofermentanales; family Saccharofermentanaceae; genus Saccharofermentans. Next base: position 24,971 of record CACZGS010000018.1, read on the forward strand.
GCTATCATCGATGCAGATAACATGATGAACCAGCCCAAGGGTCTGACAAGCGCTTCAGGTATCGACGCTCTTGTTCATGCTCTCGAAGCATATGCGTCCATCATGGCTACTCCGTATACAGATGGTCTTGCTCTTCAGGCTATGAAGACAATATTCACATATCTGCCTTCTGCTTATGAAAATGGCGCAAACGATCCTATTGCTCGTGAAAAAATGGCAGATGCTTCAACAATGGCAGGTATGGCATTTGCAAATGCATTCCTCGGTGTTTGTCATTCTATGGCACATAAGCTCGGCGCTTATCACCACATTCCTCACGGAATAGCGAATGCACTGCTGCTGTCATATGTAATGCGCTTCAATGCTGAGCCTGTTCCGCCGAAGATGGGTACCTTCTCTCAGTATGCATTCCCGCACACACTCGAAAGATACTGCGAATGCGCACACTTCTGCGGCGTTTGCGGCAAGGATGACAACGAGACACTCGAGCTCTTTATCCAGAAGATCGAACAGCTCAAGGATGTCTGCGGCATCAAGAAGACAATTGCCGATTACGGTGTAAAGGAAGAGGACTTCCTTGCTTCTCTCGATGAAATGGTAGAGAATGCGTTCAACGATCAGTGCACAGGTGCTAACCCGAGATATCCGCTCTTTGCAGAGATCAGATATATGTTCCTGCAGGCATATTACGGCGACAACATCCCTGCTGAGCTTGTAAAATAATTATCCGATATCCTGCTCCGGCTGCTTTGTCGGGGCAGGATGACGATGTTTTTCCTGGAGGTCATATGTACTGGTTAAGAACACCTCAGAAAGTATATTTTAAAAAGGGTTGCATGTTCCTTGCTCTTGATGAGCTTAAAACAGAATACGGCTGTAAGAGAGTACTTATCGTAACGGATACCGGACTGTACAAAAATTTTGCAGTCAATGCCGTTGAGAAGAAGCTGTCTGCGCTTGGAATAATGCATTCATGCTACTTTGCACTCGGAAATAAAGTCGATCTTTCTGCTGTAAAGGATGGTGCTAAGGCTGCGTCCCTTTTTGAGCCTGATGCTATAGTTGCAGTCGGCGGCAAGGGTGTAATAAGTGCGTCAAAGCTTATCCGTGTGCTTTACGCCTGCCCGGAAGCTGATATTGCCAGGCTTTCCGAAAGCTTCGGGGATATCACATCCCGCGACACAGTTTTCCCTCAGATGCAGAAAAAGATACTTCTTGTTGCGATTCCGACAAACTCGGGCAGCGGTTGCGAAATGTCACCCTTTGCTGTTGTAAACGACGGGGAAGATAAGTACCAGATCGCCGATTATTTCATTATGCCGGATGTCGCTGTAATTGATGCGGATTTTTCCATGAATTCTTCGCAGACAGAAACTGCATCGTGTGCTGCAATGATTCTTTCTCATGCTCTCGAAAGCTATTTTTCCGACAGAGCAACCACATATACAGACGGTTTTGCTATTAAGGCGATTGCCCTGGTTATGCAGTATCTGCCTTCAGCCTACGAAAATGGCTCAGGTGATCCTGTGGCAAGAGAAAAGCTTGCCGAAGCCTCTGCTATGTCAGGCATAGCATTTGCAAATGCAGGCAATCTGCATGGAGTCAGCTTTGAAAGCGCTTGCTCATTCTGTGCTGTGCGCGGTTTTATTTCTGCAATGCGTGACGTTAAGGGAGCTGACCTTGACAGGGTTCAGGAGCTTAATAAAGTTCTCGGCACAGACAATGCTGCAGATAAGCTTGAAGCACTGCTCAATGCCTGCAGAGATGAGTGATTATTAGTTTTTTCTCAGATATCATTACCGAAAAGCTTTGGCGGTACGGCGGTACATTTGATGTACTGCCGTTTTCCGCATATTTACCATATTTCAATTTCGAACGGGGTAATTTGAATGAGCTATGTGATAGAAAAATGTACTCTTTGCCCGAGACAGTGCTCGGCGAGGCGTGATGAACAATCCGGTTCAGGCTTTTGCGGGGCGGAAAGTCTGCCGCGCGTCTGCCGCATTGCTCCGCATATGTGGGAGGAGCCTTGCATCAGCGGAACACGCGGTTCAGGTACTATTTTCTTTTCAGGTTGTACATTAAGGTGTGTTTTCTGTCAGAATTATGAAATCAGCAGAAATATTACCGGAAAGCAGATGAATCCATCGTCTCTTGCGGATGCCTTTCGCAGGCTTGAAGAATCCGGAGTTCATAATATCAACCTTGTCAGCCCTACGCCTTATATTGACAGCATAATCGAAGCTTTTTCTCTGTATCGTCCTTCAATACCCGTGGTATATAATACCGGCGGCTATGAAAGAGCAGAAACTATACGCCGCCTGGACGGAATAGTTGATATCTATCTGCCTGATATGAAATATATCCGTTCTGAACTTTCCGGAAAATACAGCAAGGCAGGGGACTATTTTGAATATGCCGATGCTGCCCTCCATGAGATGGTTCGTCAGACCGGAAAACCTGTTTTCAACGATGACGGCATGATGCTGCGCGGAACGATAGTTCGTCACCTCATTCTGCCGCAGAATACCCGCAATTCTATTGATGTCCTGAATTATCTCAGCGAGAACTTCGGTGACAGAATTCTCGTCAGTCTTATGGGTCAGTATACACCCGTTGCGAATGCTGCAGATTATCCCGAAATTAACAGGCGCATAACTGCGAGGGAATACGATAAGCTTCTGTCGCACCTTGAGCAGCTTGAGCTTGACGGCTTTGCACAGCAGCTCGGTTCTGCAAAGGAAGAATATATTCCCGATTTTGACCTCGAAAGAGACTGAGATTGTTTACTCAGAGCGTATTTCAATAACTGATTTTTTTGCAATATTTTCCGTGGTCTGATAGGTTACCGTTAAAGTATATCCGTCATCTGTTTCACGGAATTCTTCGCTTTCACTCTCAACAGTTGTGAATTTCTGTCCTTCGAGAAAAAATCTGTATATTGCTGCTCTCTTTTTGAGGATTTCTCCGGCTTTTGCTGCATCTGCAGCAAGGTCGGAGCTGTTTTTTTCATAATACCGTTCATGTGTGACATAAACAGGCAGGGGGAAGCCGAGCAGCTGCAGCTTCTGATATGTTCTGCTGTAAAAACAATCTCCTGGCGGCGCAGTTGAAAGCGAAAGCGGTACAGTCAGTCCGAAAATGCTTGCGCTTGTTTTTTCGGAAATCAACCTTCCTGCCGACTGCCCTGTGCTGCTTTTCGGAAGAAAGAAATTCATGCAGTGTGATGTTTCTGCAATTACTTCCGCGTCGCTGTCACTGAGCTCGCTGCTGCCGTCTGTTAGTGCATTTATCCCACTGACAAGCAGCTGACCCTGTCGCACGCCCTCGCCGGCCTGAACGACCGCTTGACCGCTTCTGACGCTTAGCTTGACTATCTTTCCGTCCGCAGCCGCAAGAAGATTGCTGACCGTTTTTGTTTTGTCTTTTTTTGAAACGGAATCGATCTCCGTTTTCGGACTAATCTCAACTACAGCATTAGTACCGTCTACATTAATGCTCAGCCAGCTGATGCGACCGTCACGTATAAGCATGTTCCTTTCAATACGGCTGACAGTGTCGTAGTCGTAGCGTGCACCCTCAAAAAGGCCGAGCTCACGCAGTTCGTTACGAATTTCATACTCACTGAGCCGTATTGGACAGTTGACGTCTATATTCCATATATAACCTGACATGAAAACGCAGAATACACTGCCGAGCACCAGCCCTGCGAGCAGTCCTGTTCTGCTTTTGTATCGCCGTGCAATTGCCGGCAGACCGTGTTCGGTGCATACTGATATTTCATTTCCGCTCTTTGCCGCAAGAGATATAACGAGCTTCATATCGGATAGTCTGGCTGAAGCACTTATGCATCCGTTTTCTCCCTTTGTATTCCACAGAGCAACACCGTTTTTCGACGCAAGATTCAAAAA
>CACZGS010000019.1 GCA_902780785.1 Oscillospiraceae bacterium
TCTATTACATCGAGAACGTCGAGCGCAAGATATTCCTCTATTCGAAGAAGGACATTTACCGCTTTGACGGCAACATGACCGATATTGATCAGGCAATAGTTGATACTGATCTTGTCAGGATATCCAGGACCTGCTTTATGAACGTTTCCCATTTAAGAGAGATCATGCAGATGAAGAACAGTCATCTGGAAGCCGTGCTGGATAACGGCGAGAAGCTCATCGTCTCAAGAAAATATCTAAAGGATATCAAGAAGATCTTCAGGAGAAAGCTGCTATGAGAAAGATACTTAAAGATACATGTATTTTCGCGGCTCTCATGATACTCGTGATATTCACTTTCTCGATCACGGGTGTAGGTCTTACGGATGAGATAAAGCTTGTTTTCGAGATCTTCGGACTGGCATTTGTACTCTCTGTATTTAATTACCTCTTTGACGAGAAGACCTCCTTTGCCATGATCGTAAGTTACCTGATAAAGTATGCCGTCGTCTCCGTTGTGGTCATAGCCTTCGGCTTTATCGTCGGATGGTTCTATCCGTCAAATTACTGGATGGCGTTTATCTACGTAGGAGTAATAACAGCAATCGTCTACGCGCTTGATTCGGTCAAGACTGAGAAAGACATAGACGATATCAATGAGATGGTAAAACTCAGCAATAACGAGAAGGTCGAAGCTGTTCCGCTTAAGAAAAAGAACGGATGGAAAGTAATTCTGATCCTTCTTATTACGATGGCAGTGCTTCTTACCGCATCAGTTGCGGGCTTGCTCGTAACAGGCAAATATAATCCAGGCCTTTTGATCTTCTCCGCGGCAACGGCAGTCCTTTCTGTGATCCTCATCGTATATCTTGCGGTCTATAACAGCCGCCGTAAAAAGAGGGCCTGATACGGTCTTGAGTAATTCATAAGAATACTGATATTATGTCTCTATAATTCTTTGAATGAGAGACGCCGATGTTAAAGACCTGCCTTATCAGATTAATATGCTTTGTGATTGCCTTTACATCGGTATTCTGTCTTTTTGACGGCTTTCCCTCAACGCACGTGGCAGCTGATACGATCGGTGAAGCCAATACCGTGGAAGATGAGGAAGTCGATCCCAAGTATTACCAGTTCGTCGGAAGACTCTATTCTATAGTTACACGCCGTGACACCTGTGATCCTGCTGAGAAGGAAAAGCTCGCAAGGAGCCTTAAGGGCGGTATCACGGAAGCTTATAACGTCCTTTATCATTTCTATTTCTCGCCCGAGTACAGGGCGCTTCACACATCCGACGAACAGTTCGCGGAAGACCTTTACACAGGCTGCTACGGCAGATATGCCGATTCCAAGGGCAAAGCGGCAGTCGTAAAGAAGCTCGGAAACGGTACCAGCAGATACTTGGTGTTCAGGGAATTCGTTTCTTCAAATGAATTCGTACAGCTCTGCGCTTCTTACAACATCCGTATAAAGAAGATCCTTATAAGCAATTACATCGATCACCTTGACGGTATGACTTGCATCGGTGATGACTATTACGATCTCGATAAGAAGGGCAATCTCGGCTGGAAATATAAAAATGCCGCAAAGCACGTCCGCTGCATAAACGAGCAGCTGTTCAGAAGCGAGACTGATTACTACATCATCGCGGATATCGACAACTGCTATATCATGATCTTCAAAGGCAGCGTAGGAAATTGGAAGCTCTATAAGATATATCCGATGTCCTGCGGCAAGAAGGGCCATTCTACACCAAGAGGAACTTACAAGGTCACGAAGAAACTTACGCATTTCTATTCCCACGGTTCACTCTGCTATCACGCAACTCAGTGGAACGGACCTTACTATTTCCACAGTGTCACTTATAACTACAACGGCACGATCCAGGACGGAAGACTCGGCCAGCATGTATCCGCAGGCTGCATAAGACTCCGAAAAGACGTTGCATACTGGATCTACCAGAACATTCCGAAAGGCACGGCCGTAAAGACTATATGAAGATAGTAGTAATCAACAGGTTATTGAAAGATACACATAAAGAACAGATCAGAAAGGCAGCTGCCAAGGCAGGCGGCAGCCTTCTTTTTGCCGAGTCGGAAGATGACATCCCTTCTGACTGGCAGGACTGCGATATCATCTACGGCTTTGGCGTGAAAAATGCAAAGACGAATAAGAACCTCAAATGGTTTGCAGCGCCTTCGGCAGGCGTGGACTTTCTCTTAAAACCCGGTTTCTTTGCAAATGAGGACTGCCTTGTTACCAATTCCTCAGGCGCATACGGCGTTACCATAGCCGAGCACATCATTGCGGTAACTCTCATGATGATGCGTAAGCTTGACTATTCCTACAGCGAGTCTTTGAAAGGCAACTGGACAAGTCCCCGGCCCCAGAAGTCTCTTAAGGACTGCAGGATACTTGTTCTCGGAACAGGTGATATCGGTTGCTGTTTTGCAAGAAGGGCAAAGGCCTTTGAACCTGAGAGCATTACCGGCGTATCCAGAAGCGGCAATTGTTCTGACCCTGCATTCGATTCTGTGAAGAAAGTATCGGAACTGGATTCATTGCTTCCTTCTGCCGATCTTCTCGTTATGAGCCTTCCCGATACTCCGGAGACAAGGGATATCCTGAACCGTGATCGCATCGCTTTGCTTCCTGAAGGCGCATATGTGGTCAACGTGGGCAGAGGTTCCGCAATCGATGAGGATGCCCTTTGTGGCAGTCTTAACAGCGGAAAGCTCGGAGGAGCCGCTCTTGACGTGTTCAAGACTGAGCCGCTTCCTTCTGACAGCAAGCTCTGGAATACGAAGAACCTTCTGATAACGCCCCATGTGGCAGGCAATCTCACTCTTGAACATACGCTCAGCGTAAATGTGGATATGTTCTGTAAGAATCTGATTAATTATGCGGAAGGTCTTCCTCTTGATAATCTGATCGATAAGACTAAGGGTTATTGATAAGGGCGGTGAAGTGCCCCTGAAGCAAGATTTTTTGTCGGCTTTTATGTCGGTTTGAAGACGTTTTTTGCAGGCTTTTGTCGGTTCTTGTCGGTTTTTATGTTTTGGGGGCCTGTTTTTACCTGTTTTGAAACCTCGAAAACCTTATGCTTTAAGGCTTTTTCAAATCAAGTGTCCGATTAACGGGACTTGTTTGGTTTTGTTCGAATTTGTAAGGTAAATTTTGTTGACAAAAGTGTATCATAACAATAGAATTAACTCATAAATGAGAACAAATGTTCAATTCTTCAGGAGGATTAATATGGCTAAGAGTAAAAATGCCGGTAAGGGCTCAGTAGCCCAGGTACAGGATAAGGATGAGAGAAGGAAAGCCCTTGATGCCGCTATGGCACAGATCGAGAAGCAGTTTGGCCAGGGTGCCGTCATGCGTTTGGGCGATAAGGCTCAGGTAGAGATCGATACCATTCCTACAGGTGCTCTGACACTTGATATCGCACTCGGTATCGGCGGACTTCCCAGAGGAAGGATCATTGAGATCTATGGACCTGAATCTTCAGGTAAGACAACAGTTGCTCTCCACTGTGTTGCAGAAGCACAGAAGATGGGCGGTACATGCGCATTCATCGATGCAGAGCACGCATTGGATCCTGTTTATGCAGGCAACATCGGTGTTGATGTTGATAACCTCCTTTTGTCACAGCCTGATACAGGTGAGCAGGCCTTAGAGATCTGCGAGACGCTCGTAAGAAGCGGCTGCATCGATGTAGTAGTTATCGACTCTGTAGCAGCACTCGTTCCGAGAGCAGAGATCGAAGGCGAGATGGGTGATTCCCACGTTGGTCTTCAGGCGCGTCTCATGAGCCAGGCTTTGAGAAAGCTCGCACCTGTCGTTTCCAAGTCAAATACGATCTGTATCTTTATCAACCAGCTCCGTGAGAAGGTCGGCGTTATGTTCGGTAACCCTGAGACCACACCGGGCGGCCGTGCTCTCAAGTTCTATGCTTCAGTAAGACTTGATGTACGTAAGGTTGAGACACTCCGTAACGGTACAGACGTAGTCGGAAGCCACACAAGAGTTAAGGTGGTTAAGAATAAGGTAGCTCCTCCGTTCAAGGAAGCTGAGTTCGATATCATGTACGGTAAGGGCGTTTCTTCAGAAGGCTGCATTATCGACCTGGGTGTTGAGAATAACATCATCGATAAGAGCGGATCCTGGTTCGCATACAATGGCGCCAAGATCGCTCAGGGCAGAGATGCTGCCAAGCAGTACCTTATCGACCATCCTGATGTTAAGGACGAGATCGAGGAGAAGATCAGAGAATCCTACATGCCTGCAGATGATGACGATTTCGCAGCAGGCGCTGCAGCAGAAGCTACACCCGAAGAAGAATCTGATGACGACGATATCTTAGGTATCGATGTCTGACTCTAATAGGACCAAGGAAGCCGTAACCTGCGCGATCAGGCATATCGGTACGGGCATATACTCTTCAGGTAAGATAAGACTTTATCTTATGCAGAGGGGCTATTCGGAAGCTGTCGCCGTTGAGGCGGTAAAGCTCTTGATCGAGTCCGGCTATATTGACGATCTGCGTGCTTCGCGTAAGGTTTTAGCGGTCCGTTCCGGCAAGAAGCAGGAGAGCAAACAGTTCATGTATCAACGTTTGCTTGAAGCCGGCATTGATCCTGAATATGCTGACATTGTTGTCGACGAATTGGACAGCGATGTGGATACATGCAAAAGTCTTTACGAAGCGAATTTCGGAAGCCCTGATGAAGACAGTTTTGACAGGGAAGACGAGTTCTTGAAGATCGCCGCGCTCAGAGGTTACTCCATGGAGACCGCGCGGAAAGCGTTCAGACTTTATCTCGAACAGTGATTTTAAAAGGCTCTTGTGATCGACAGATCATATGAGCCTTTTTCTTTTACCCGATTTTTGTTATATTCGTTGTTATGAAAAATGAATTTGCCAATAAAGATATAAAGATCACGCTTCTGGCTCTCGGTTGTTCCAAGAACCTTATTGACTGTGAGAACATGTCCACCCAGCTTAAGCAGGCCGGATATGATGTTATCAACGATGTTCCCGAATCAGACATCGTTGTGATCAATACATGCGGTTTTATTGAGTCAGCCAAGAAGGAAGCGATCGATGCGATCCTCGAGGTAGCTGATTTCAAAGTTCCTAATGGAAATGTTAAGAAGATAATCGTATCAGGATGTCTTTCGCAGAGATATCCGGAAGATATCTTAAAGGAACTCCCTGAGGTAGATGCCGTTCTCGGCACGGCTCACTACGGCGATATCGTTGATGTCGTTGCAAAGCTCTCTTCAGAGTTCGATGTTGAGTCAGAGAAGATCAACCTCACGACCGGTGTGGGCGGTTATAAGCATCTTATTAAGGAAAGGGAGCTTTCTACCGAAGCCTATGCATGGATAAAGATCGGCGAGGGATGTCTTCACAGATGTGCATTCTGCGCTATACCTCTTATCAGGGGAACATTCGTATCCCGTCCGATGGAAGATATTATCGAAGAAGCAAAGATCATTGCTTCGAGAGGCGTAAAGGAAATTGTGCTTGCTGCCCAGGATACGACTAACTATGGTATCGAGCTATATAAGGAGAGATGCCTTACAAAGCTTTTGCAGAAGCTCTCTGAGATAGACGGCATCGAGCTTATCCGTGTTATGTACGGATATATGGACGGAATTACGCCTGATCTTATTGAGGAGATGGCTAAAAATCCTAAGGTTGCCCACTATCTTGATATCCCGATCCAGCACGGCTGCAACAAGATCCTTAAGGCTATGTACAGAAGGGATACTGCTGAGCTTATTACTTCCAGACTTGAGATGATCCGTAAGGCTATGCCTGACTGCATCATAAGAACTACTGTTATGGTAGGTTTCCCTGGTGAGACTGAAGAAGATTTCCAGGAGCTTAAGGATAATCTTAAGAAGTGGAAGTTCGACAGACTTGGATGCTTTATCTTCTCGCCTGAAGAGGGAACAAAAGCTTACGACATGCCGGATCAGATCGATGAAGAGACCAAGCAGAGAAGATATGACGAGATCTATGAGCTCCAGAAGCAGATCTCCGGCGAGCAATCAAAGAAGCGTCTGGGAACCGTTACAAAGGTCAATATCTGCTCGGTATCCGATGACGGAATCTTCTATGTAGGCAGGAGTTACGGCGAGTCTCCTGAGGTCGATCCTGTCATATATATCGCTTCACAGGAAGAAGAACTCCACATTGGTGACTTTGTGGATGCAAAAATTGTCGATTGTTCAGATGAATATGACATGACCGCCGTTACGATTTGACGGACAGGGATTTCTGTGTATTATTAGTGTGTTGTCTTTGAAGACTTCATAATTAATTATTAAGGAGCTATAGGTCATGAATCTTCCAAACAAGTTATCTATCTTGAGGATCGTTCTTGTGCCGGTCACGCTCCTTTTTATGTTGCCGATCAATATTTTCGGCTGGGAGCCTGAAGGCTGGAACAACTTCATCAATTCCAACGGCATGATAGTAGCGGCAGGTGTATTCATCCTTGCCTCACTTACTGACTGTGCCGACGGTAAGATCGCCAGAAAGTACAATCTCATCACGGATCTGGGCAAGTTCCTGGATTCCCTTGCAGATAAGATCCTTGTCATAAGCATCATGCTGGCGTTCATAGGTCTGGGAAGAGTTTCCGCCTGGGCGGTAATGATTATCATCTTAAGAGAGTTCGCAGTATCCGGTCTTCGTATGATCGCTGCGGCAAAGGGCGAGGTAATTGCGGCAAAAATGATCGGCAAGGTCAAGACCGTTATCCAGATGATCGCACTCATCTACCTTATGTTTGAGCCTTTGCTCCTTAAGATCTTCGGCTTAGGTTTTAATGGTTATCCGATCGGGTTAAACGCGGTCACGATAATTGGCGATATACTTTTCGGAATATGTGTTATTATGACTATTGTTTCAGGCGTTGACTATCTTATTAAGGGTAAGCAATACCTGAAGGGGTAAATGTCAAAGAACTTCGATAGTCAAAATAACCTATTGACAAAAGTCGTGTCTTACATTAAAAACAACTTGTAGATTTTCGAAAGAATCGTACGGAGGTACTAATTTATGTCAAATGAAGAACTTTTCAACTCGATTAAGCAGATGATCGTTGATCAGCTCGGTGTAGATGAGGATACAATCACAGAGGATTCCTCTTTCGTAGATGATCTTAACGCTGATTCTCTTGACATGGTTGAGCTTGTTATGGCTATGGAGCAGGAGTTCGATATCGAGATCCCTGATGACGTAGCTGAGAAGGTTGTTACCGTCAAGGATGCAGTCGAGTATATTCAGAGCCTTACAGAGGGCTAATATACCGGAGATTTAAATCTCTGAATTAACTTCAAAAGTTTAGACGGCTGGGTGCACACTAATGCATTCAGCCGTTTATTGTAAACATGATTATGACAGACTATTCAAGATTAGAACAGGATTTGGGTTATACCTTTGTAAACAAGTCGCTCCTTGAGACGGCTTTTACACACACGACCTACGTTTTCGAGACGGGAAGAGGTCATTGGGAGTCCAACCAGAGACTTGAGTTCATAGGTGACGCGGTGCTCGACGTTGTTGTCGGCCAGATGATCTATGAGTTAAAGCCTCAGGCTGATGAAGGATATCTCTCCAAGATGAGAAGTGTCTCCGTTTGCGAGAAGTCTTTTGCCGAAGTAGCCAGAAAGCTCCATTTGGGCGATTATCTGCTCCTTGGCAAGGGCGAGGCGCAGAGCGGCGGCAACGATAAGGATTCGACGCTGGCTGACTGCTTTGAGTCGGTCATCGCGGCGGTATATTTCGACGGCGGATTTGAACAGGCGAAGAAATGTATCTTGAAAAATCTTACCGAAACGGTACAGAAGGCCGTTAACGGCGAGATCTTCCTGGATTACAAGAGCAGGCTGCTTGAACTCGCGCAGACCAGAGGCTTCCAGCACAAGATCAGATTCGAAGTGACCGGAGAGCGCGGCCCTGCCCATATGAAAGAATTCGACGTCAGTGTTTATTCCGATGACGTGCTCCTGGCTTCGGCTACGGGACACAGCAAGAAAGATGCCGAGCAGAAAGGTGCCGAGAAGGGCTTGAAGGAGTATATGCGCCTTTACCCGGAGGGCTGCTGATACAGATTGTCCTACAAAAAGGCTCTGTATGAGTTATAATGCTTAGGTTAATAATTTGGAACTAAGACGGAACTGACTATAGGATGTATCTTAAGAAATTAGAGCTTCAGGGGTTCAAATCTTTCCCCGACTATACGTGTATTGACTTTGACCGCGGTCTTACGGCCGTGGTTGGTCCTAACGGCTCGGGTAAATCCAATATCAGTGATGCTGTCCGCTGGGTTTTGGGCGAACAGAGCGTCAAGCAGCTCCGTGGCGGCAAGATGGAAGACGTCATCTTCAACGGTACATCCGCAAGACGTTCCATGAATTATGCCGAAGTTTCCATTACTTTCGATAATTCCGACGGCTATATAGACTACGGTTTCCCTGAGATCTGCATCACCAGAAGACTTTACCGTTCAGGCGAGTCTGAGTACCAGATCAACAAGGTCAACTGCCGTTTGAAGGACATTACGGTCCTTTTCCTTGATACGGGCTTGGGCCGTGACGGCTATTCACTGGTAGGACAGGGCCGAGTAGATGACATCCTCTCCACGAAGTCTGAGGACAGGCGTAGGGTCATCGAGGAAGCATCCGGTATCGTTAAGTACCGTGTCAGAAAGGACGAGGCTCAGAGAAAGCTTACGAGCACAGAGCAGAATCTCGTCCGTATCAATGACATCTTAGGTGAACTTGAAGAGCGCAAGGGACCTCTCGAAGAACAGGCCGGCAAAGCGCGTAAGTTCAATGAGAATTACGAAGAACTCAAGAAGCTCGAGACGTCCCTTTTAGTTCACAAGATCACTGAAGCCAACAGGGAGATGGGCGATTCCGCAGGTCTTAAGGAGCAGCTCGAAAAGGAGATCAGGGAGCGTGAAGACGAATACCTGAACCTCCGTAAGAGCCACCAGGAGATAATCACCAAGACTGAGGCCTTAGAGAACGAGATCGAGGATAAGAGACAGGAATTGTCTGACCTCACAGAGTTCGAGCATGAGACCCAGACAGATAAGAAGGTCTCTATTGAGAGACTCAACCAGACTAACCAGAGGATCGAAGAACTCAAGTCTGACATGGAGTCTACGGATGAGACCGTTGAGAAGCTCACAAATGAGTTGAATGAGAAGAAGACCAAGGCTGACAGCCTCTTAAAGGCCGCTAACGATGCCAAGCTCTTAAGCGAGGAGCTCGACGAGGAGCGTCTCGCAAAGTTCGAAGAATACGAAGCCAGCAGGAAAGAAGCAGGCAAGGCCGATTCCAAGGTAAAGGCCAAGACAGAGGAGCTTTTCGAGACCAGGAAAAAGCTTACCGAGTGCCAGGCCGGAATCTCTGCTTTAGACGATAAGATCAGGGACATGCAGGAGGCAAGATCTCAATCTGAGAGCGGCAAGGCTGAACTCAGCACGAAGCTCAAGGAAGAAGAGAAAGCCTTAGACGAGATTAAGAAGATAAAGGGCGATGTCACAAAGGACATCGAAGTCCGCAATAAGAAGCTTGAGGAGTTAAGGGGCCGTCAGGTCGAACTTAATCAATTCTTCGAAGTAAACAACAAGAAGCTTTCCGCTGAAGAGTCAAAGCTTCAGACGTTAAAGGATATCGAGAGGCGTAAGGAAGGTTATCAGGAATCCGTAAAGCGCCTTCTGGATGCTGCTGACATTAACAGATCAGTCAAGAGGCTCATGGTAGGTGTCTTGGGTGACCTTATCAATACTGACAGCAAGTATGAGACAGCCATTGAGACGGCTCTGGGCAATTCGCTCAACAACATCGTAACCAAGAGCGAGGCTGATGCAGCTGAGCTTATCAGTTACCTTAAGGAAAACAGGCTCGGACGAGTTACGTTCCTTCCTATCGAGAACATCAAGGCCAGATATGTGGACGAGGATGATCTCAGGAAGGCAAAGAGCGTGAACGGATATATCGGCGTGGCATCTGATCTTGTAAGAAGCAGCCGTGACCTGGAAGACATCGTCGCAAATCTTTTGGGCAGGATCATCGTTGCAAACGATCTCGATGCCGCAAGAATAATCGCATCCAAGACAGGCCGTGCTTATAAGGTAATGACCTTAGAGGGAGATTCCGTTAACCCGGGCGGTTCACTTACGGGCGGTTCACTTAAGAAGACCGGCGCAGGAACGGGCGTTATCGGAAGAAAGGCTGAGATCGAAGCACTCACCAAAGTCGTTGCAGAACTCGAAGCCAAGCTCGCTGATTCCGAAGACCAGCGTCAGGAAGTTGACGATGATATCGGAACGATCAAGCGTGAGCTCGCACAGCTCGGCGAACAGCTCAAGTTCTATCAGTTAGAGGAAGTTAAGGCTGAAGGCGAATACAACAATACCAAAACGAGACTTGAAGAGACTGAGGAGACCCTCGCAAACTTCGATGAGAACATGCAGACGGTATCCAAGTCCAAGTTGAGACTTGAAGAGGATATGGAGGAGCTTACCCGTATCGAAAGAGAGATCAACGGCGAGCTCTCTGATTTCCAGGAGGAGATCGAAGAGCAGCAGAAGCTCTCTGAAGAGCAGGCAGTTAAGCTCGAGCAGATCGTTGCCAAGGTCAGGGAAGCAGCTTCCCTTGCAGAGCGCAAGCTCACTGAAAGAAGCGGTATCTTAGACCTCGCAGGCCACATCAAGAAGCAGATCGAAGAGGCAAAGCAGGGAAGAGACAAGTTCGATTCCCAGATCAAGGAAGCCAAGGATACTGTCAACAGCATCACAAAGGAGATCAACGATCTCGATGCCAAGCTCGACGAGAATGCCAAGCAGCAGAAGGTATTGGAAGACGAGATCAAGGTGCTCTTCGAGAAGAGGACTGCGCTTTCCGGTGACCTCTCATCCTTCGGTGACAGGCTTAAGGCAAGCAGCGATGAGGTGAACGATCTTCAGGCAAAGCTCAATGCACACGTATCCAAGTACGATAAGATCATTTTCGAGATCGACCAGAACAAGAACAGGCTCTGGGAAGATTACGAGACGACATATGACAACATTAAGGATTCCGTAGAGCCTGTTACCAAGATAGGTGAACAGACCAAGAGGATCCAGACATTGAAGAATGCTATTAAGGCACTGGGCCCTGTTAACCTGGGTGCACTGCAGGAATTCTCCGAGCTTTCCGAGAGACTCGATTTCATGACCAAGCAGAGGGATGACATCGAAGCCGCGAAGAAGGACCTGGAGAAGGTAATAGATGACCTCCTCACAAAGATGAGAGCCGAATTTACCGAGCATTTCGATACGATCAACAAGAACTTCGGACAGGTCTTCACGGACCTTTTCGGCGGCGGTACTGCTGAGATCATTCTCGGAAACGATTCGGAGGATGTACTTGAGTGCGCTATCGACATCAAGGCCCAGCCCCCGGGAAAGAAACTCCAGAATCTCTCGCTCTTATCGGGTGGTGAGCGCTGCCTTACGGCAATCGGACTCCTGTTCGCTATTCAGGAACTTAAGCCTTCTCCGTTCGTCATCTTAGACGAGGTCGAGGCGGCATTGGACGACGTTAATATCACGAGATTTACGGACTTCGTAAGGAGACACTCTTCCAAGTCCCAGTTCATCCTTGTTACGCACCGTAAGGGTACGATGGAAGCATGCGACCAGATGTACGGTGTCACGATGGCTGAGCGCGGAGTTTCCAAGATCTTGTCAATGGAGCTTAAATAATGGGATTAGCTGATCTGTTTAAAAGAGGACTCGAAAAGACAAGAAGTTTCTTTGCAGGAAGCTTCACAAAGCTTGCCGCATCAAGCGGTCATTTCGATGAGGACATGCTGGATGAACTGGAAGAACTCCTGATAAGGGCCGACTGCGGCGTTCAGGCTTCCGACGACATCATGGACAGGGTCAAGCAGAATATCAGAAAGACCGGTGACGACAGCAAGGAAGCTGTTCTCGCATCCGTTAAGGAGAGAATGCTCGAGATCCTGGGTGAGCCTCAGAAGGTCGAGATTGTTCCGGGCAAGCTCAACATCATCCTCATGATCGGCGTTAACGGAACAGGCAAGACGACCACATCGGGCAAGCTCGCTGCAAGATACAAGAAGGAAGGCAAGAAGGTCCTTATGGCTGCCTGCGATACTTTCCGTGCAGCTGCAGTAGGCCAGCTCAAGACCTGGGGTGAGAGGACCGGTACGGCCGTCATCGCTCAGGAGCAGGAGGGAGCAGATCCCGCATCTGTCGTTTTCGATGCCATCCACGCGGCACAGGCCAGAGGCACTGACGTGCTCCTGGTAGATACTGCAGGACGTCTCCACAATAAGAAGAATCTCATGGAAGAGCTCGCGAAGATCAGACGCGTCATCGAGCGTGAGGCTCCTGATGCTGCCATTAAGTCGCTGCTCATCATCGACGCTACGACAGGCCAGAATGCCGTTATCCAGGCAGAGGGTTTCGGTGAGGTAACAGGCCTTGATTATGTCGGAATCACAAAGCTCGACGGAAGTGCAAAGGGCGGTGTTGCGATCGCTGTTGCATACCAGTCCGGAAAGCCTATTGTGCTCGCTGGATTGGGCGAGAGCGTAGAGGATCTGGCTGATTTTGACCCCGACCTTTTTGTCGATTCGCTCATCAACGAATAATTCCAAAAATATTCAACAACAATCTTTATTTTATATGGTAAAACCCGAGTTTTTTTGATTGTCAAAGTATCGGTTTATATGTATAATCGTTTCGGTTTACACTGAGGTAGGGTTTATTATGCCCAAATGCTTCACAAAATCTATATCAAAATTCTTAAAAGAGAGGGGCCCGGTATATGTCTTTATTAACATCTTCCTGGTTAATCGTACTCGGCGTAGTAGCACTTGCGCTCATCTACGTTGCGTTCAACTACTTCCGTATTAAGAAGATGCCCGAGGGAACACCTGAGATGATCGAGTTATCAGGAATCATCCGTTCCGGCGCGCAGACATTCCTTAAGACGGAGTTCAAGAGCATCGCCATCGTGGTTGCTGTTGTTGCTGTTATCTTTACACTCTGTGTTGAGAAGACCAGCGGTATCACATTCCTCATGGGTGCCTTGATGAGTTCCATCGTATGCGTTCTCGGTATGCAGAGCGCTACATATGCTAACGTTCGTACTTCGAACAAGGCAAAAGAGAGCCTTTCAATCGGTGAGACTGTTAAAGTAGCTCTTTGCGGCGGTTCCATTTCCGGCCTTGCAGTTCAGGGCTTCGGTATGTTGGGCTTCCTCGCAGTTCTCCTTTGCTTCGGCGGCGTACAGCATGACGCTGAAAGCTCTGGTCTTGTTATTAAGACTCTTACATGCAACCCTTACATCATGAGAATCTCAACATATTCTCTCGGCTGCTCCATCGTTGCTATGTTCAACCGTGTAGCAGGCGGTAACTACACAAAGGCTGCAGACATTTCTTCTGATATCCTCGGTAAGCTCAGACATGACCTCCCTGAGGACGACTCCAGAATCCCTAACACTATCGCAGACTTCATCGGTGATAACGTTAACGATATCGCCGGCAACTGCTCTGACCTTCTCGAGTCATTCGTTGCTACAATGTCCGCTTCCATCATGATCGCTGTTACTCTTTACCAGACACACGGCGAGACAGTTTCTGACGCTACATTCAATGCAACAGTTCTTTTCCCGACGATCCTCGCAGGCTGCGGTCTCGTAGGCTGCCTTATCGGTCTTGGCCTCGCTAACATCAAGAAGATGGGCGACAATCCGTCAAGAGAGCTCGACCTCTCCACATGGATCTCTGCAGGCTGCACGATCGTTTTCGGCGGCGTTGCTTCTTACTTCATCTTCAATGGTACAGGCGTTTCTGCAAATGACCTCGCTACTTACGGCTTCAAGTTCGGCTGGGCTTCTCCCTGGATCTCTTCCGTAATGGGTATCGTTGCCGGTATTGCTATCGGTATCATCACAGAGTACTACACATCCACAGATCACAAGCCTACACAGAAGATCGCTGAGATGTGCACAGAGGGTGAGGCTTTCGTTGTTACAAAGGGTGACGCTGTAGGTTCAAGATCAGTTCTTCTCCCTGTACTCGTAATCATCATCGCTTTGATCGTTTCCGGTGTTATCTGCGGTTCCTACGGTATCGCAATCTCCGCTCTCGGTATGCTCGCATTCGTTGGTGCTACAGTTTCCATCGATGCTTTCGGTCCTATCGCTGACAACGCAGGCGGACTTGCAGAAGCTTGCCACCTCGCACCTGACGTTCGTAAGATCACAGATAAGCTCGACGCAGTTGGTAACACAACAGCAGCTATCGGTAAGGGCTTCGCTATCGGTTCTGCAGCATTCGCTACAGTTTCCCTCATCATGGCTTACGTTGGTAACTACACAACGATCGGTGAGCCTCTCCAGCTTAACTTCGCTTCATTCTTCGTAGTTGCCGGCGGTATCTTGGGCGGCGCTCTCGTTGAATACTTCTGCGCTATCCTCACAGACAACACGATCGATGCAGCTAAGATCATGGCTGACGTCGGCGACAAGCAGATGACTCAGGAAGTTCTCGACGGCAAGGCTAAGCCTGACTACAACATGATGATCGCCATGGCTGCTAAGGAAGCTATCCACAGAATGGTTCTTCCTTCAGTTCTCGCGCTCCTCATTCCTATCGTAGGCGGCTTCATTTTAGGTGTTGAGTTCGTAGGTGGTATCCTCGTTGGTGCTACTATCGTTGCTATCCCGAGAGCTATCTTCATGGGTAACTCCGGCGGTGCATTCGACAACGCTAAGAAGTACATCGAGCAGGGTATGCTCGAAGGCCACGCAAAGGGTTCTCCTGCGCACAAGGCTGCTGTTACGGGTGACACTATCGGTGACACACGTAAGGACGTTGTAGGCGTTGCTTTGGACATCTTCATCAAGCTCATGTCCACAGTTGCAAACACAATCGCTCCTATCATCAGAAACTTCAGCATCTTCCACTGATACTGATATAACAGATCGAAAATATGGCGGCTGTCTTGATAAAAGGCAGCCGCTTTTATATAATTCCAATGTTTGCAAGGGATTTGGACATTTTTTGCTTTACAAAACCCGAAGCAGATGGTATTATCACCAAGTTGCCTTAATCGCAGTTTTGCGGAAGACTCCGACCCTTACCTTCGATTTTGGCGTATATATTCTAAAGGAGGAAAGATTTATGTCAGCATCTTTCGACAAGCAGGCTATCATCAAGGAATATGCTCTTTCTGAGGGCGATACAGGTTCTCCTGAGGTTCAGGTTGCACTTCTTACTTACAGGATCAATCACCTCACAGAACACCTCAAGACTCACAAGGGCGACCACCACAGCAGAAGAGGCCTTCTCATGATGGTTGGTAAGAGAAGAAACATCCTTGACTACCTTGCAGCAATTGATATCGAGCGTTACAGAACACTTATCGCAAAGCTCGGCATCAGAAAGTAATCTTTCAACGGATTATGTAAGAGAAGCGGTCTCCATACGGGGACCGCTTTTTTATTGCTTATTAAAGGTGTTATAATCTACAGAATAGGACATTCCGGGAGGTATTTACCATGCTTGACGGTTTTATCAGAGTAGCGGCGGCAAGCCCGAAGATCAAAGTCGGTGATGTTGATTACAATATTGCGCAGACGATAAGTTTTGCAAGGAAAGCGGCAGCCAGGGATACTGCGGTCATCGTTTTCCCGGAGCTCGGTCTTACGGGTTATACCTGCGGGGATCTTTTCGGGCAGAAAGCACTTCTGGACAAGGCAAAGCTCGGCCTTTTCGATCTTGCCGAACAGACAGGCGACCTGAATTCCGTGATCATCGTCGGCCTTCCTTATGAATTCGGCGGCAAGCTATTTAACGTTGCAGCCGTTATCCACCAGGGCGATATCATCGGTATCGTTCCAAAGCAGAATGTTCCTAACTATTCGGAATTCTATGAGATGAGACATTTCACGCCTTTCTATGAAGACGGTGTCATCATGACTGAAGATGATATCTGCTTCGGCAAGGCAGTTTTCAAGTGCGACGATCTGGCTTTTGCAGTAGAGATCTGCGAGGACCTCTGGGTTCCTTACAGCCCGTCTGTTGATTACGTAAGAAACGGCGCACAGGTCATCTTCAATCTGTCCTGCTCTGACGAGATCATCGGCAAGGCAAAGTACAGGAGAGACCTTGTAAAGATGCAGAGCGCTAAATTAATGGCAGCTTATGTTTATTGCGACGCGGGATTCGGCGAATCCACGCAGGACCTTGTTTTCGCAGGACACAATCTTATCGCGGAGAACGGCAAGATCTTAAGCGAGAGCAAGAGATTTTCAAACGATAACGATGACGACGCGATCATCTATGCGGATATCGACTTGGAGCGCATTGACGCTGACAGAAGAAGAGCCAATACCTTCACAAGCGATATATCCGGCAATGACGGTATTGACCTCATCGAATTTGATGCTGAATTTGCTGACATTATTCCTGAGAGAAAGATCAGCAAGACTCCGTTCGTTCCTGAGAGCAAGGGCGATCTTGAAGCAAGGTGCGAGGACATCCTCAACATGCAGGCTGCAGGCCTTTATACAAGGCTTAATGCCATCGGCTGCAAGAAGGCTGTAATAGGCCTTTCCGGCGGTCTTGATTCCACGCTCGCTCTTATCGTCACGATACATGCTTTCGATAAGCTCGGGATCGACAGAAAGAATATTATCGGCGTTACGATGCCGGGCTTCGGAACGACGGCTAGAACGAAGAACAACTCCGTTAATATTGCTGAGCAGTACGGATGCACATTGAGAACGATATCCATCTCCGATGCGGTCATCCAGCACTTTAAGGATATCGGTCATGACGAGAAGGTTCATGACATCACATACGAGAATTCCCAGGCAAGAGAGCGTACGCAGATCCTCATGGATATTGCAAACCAGGAGGGCGGTCTTGTCGTTGGTACGGGCGACCTCTCCGAGCTCGCTCTGGGCTGGGCTACATATAACGGCGACCACATGTCCATGTACGGCGTTAACTGCTCGATCCCCAAGACTCTCGTAAGATATCTCGTATCTTATGAATCGCAGCGCACGGCATCCGTAAATGCATCGCTCTCTGAGGCATTGGCAGATATCGTTGCTACGCCCGTATCTCCTGAGCTGCTGCCGCCTACGGATGACGGCAAGATCTCACAGAAGACTGAAGAAACGGTAGGACCTTACGAGCTCCACGATTTCTTCCTCTACTACATGATCAGATTCGGATTTACTCCTTCCAAGATCTACCGTATGGCTCTCATCGCTTTCGATGGAAGCTACGATGCAGAGACGATCTATAAGTGGGAAGAGACATTCTTAAGACGTTTCTTCACACAGCAGTTCAAACGCTCCTGCGTACCTGACGGTCCTAAGGTCGGTACGGTATCCCTGTCTCCGAGAGGCGACTGGAGAATGCCTTCTGACGCTTCCAGGAACGTATGGCTCGATGACTTAAAGACAGTAAAGGAATGAACATGAAATCAGTAGTTTGCTTCGGCGATTCAAATACATACGGACATAATCCCGTAAACGGCGACAGGCTTCCCGAATCAGTAAGGTGGCCCTGCCTTTTGCAGAACCTTTTGGGTGACGGCTTCAAGGTCATTGAGGAGGGGTTAAACGGCAGGACTACTGTTTTCGATGACCCAAACGACGATTGGAAGAACGGCGTCGATTACATCAAGGGAATCTTGTGCACACACAGGCCCGTTGACTATCTTGTCATCATGCTCGGAACCAACGACATGAAGACCGTTTACAATGCCTCGCTTGATGAGATCGCGGCAGGCCTTAACGAGATCGTCCAAAGGGCCGAGAAGGTCATGGATCTTAAGCAGGGTTATGTTCCGAAGATCCTTATCGTATCTCCGCCGGAGATCAGCACAGATGTCCTTGCGGGACCTTTCAGCGGTTCATTTAATGAGGTCTCGATCGATAAGTCCAGAATGCTTGCCGAGTACTACAAGAGAGTGGCTGACAAGCACGGATGCGCCTTTATGGATGCCAAGCAGTATATTAAGCCTTCCTTAGAGGACGGACTGCATCTTGACCCGGCAGGACACAAGGGCCTTGCTGAGGCGGTATGTGAGGCAATAAAGAAGATCTAGCTTTTTATTATTTGTCTTATCGCGCATTTAGTATATAATTAAAAGGTTCGAGAAGGAGTGTAGTGTGTAGATTGACTGCCCGAACATCGAGCCTTTTATTTTGCTCGGACCGTGAATCTACGAACTACCTCCTTTACAAAAATTTATATATTTCATAAAGGAGTTCGAAATGGAAAAGATTTTCAGAACTGAAATCGCCGGCAGACCGTTGGTAGTCGAGACCGGTAAGATCGCGCAGTTTGCAAACGGTTCCGTTCTCATTAAGTATGGTGAGACATCAGTGCTTTCCACCGTTACAGCAAGCGCTACTCCTCGTGAGGGAATTGATTTCTTCCCGCTCTCAGTAGACTACGAGGAAAAGATGTATGCAGTAGGCAAGATTCCGGGAGGCTTCCTCAAGAGAGAGGGAAGACCCGGCGAGAAGGCTATTCTCGTTTCCCGTGTTATCGACCGTCCTATCAGACCTTTGTTCCCTAAGGATCTGAGAAATGACGTTTGCGTCAACAACCTCGTTATGTCTGTTGACCCTGATTGCTCTCCCGAGATCACAGCTATGCTCGGTACATCAATCGCAATCGCTATTTCCGATATCCCGTGGAAGGGACCTGTCGGCGGCGTTGTATTAGGTCTCATCGACGGCAAGACGATCATCAACCCTACACTTGAGCAGCGTGAAGTTTCCGACATGTACGTTACTCTTGCAGGTACACTTACAAAGATCTGCATGGTTGAGGCAGGCGCTAACGAAGTACCTGATGACGTAATGCTCAATGCTATCGCAGAAGGTCACGAAGAGATCAAGAAGATCTGCGAGTTCATCAACAGCATCGTAGCTGAGATCGGTAAGGAGAAATTCACTTACGAGTCAGCTGACGTTCCGGAAGAGATCTTCGAAGCTGTTAAGGAATATGGCTGGGACAGAATGCGTCAGGCAGTTCTTTCCAAGGATAAGGAAGTAAGAGATGCAAACGTTGCAGTACTTCAGGAAGAAGTTGCAGCTATGCTCGAAGAGAAGGAAGAGGGCCTTTCAAAGTGGGCACCTGATGCTATCTACAAGCTCGAGAAGAAGGTCGTAAGAGATTACCTCTTCAGAGAGCATGTCAGAGTTGACGGCAGAGCTCTTGATGAGATCAGACCTCTGTCCTGCGCTGTAGGCGTACTTCCCAGAGTTCACGGTTCTTCTTTCTTCCAGAGAGGCCAGACGCAGGTAATGAACATCTGCACTCTTGCTCCTCTTGACGAAGCACAGAAGCTTGAGGGACTTGATGAGCAGACATATAAGAGATACATTCACCACTATAATTTCCCGGGTTACTCCACAGGTGAGGCTAAGCCTTCCAGATCACCCGGAAGACGTGAGATCGGTCACGGCGCACTCGCTGAGAGATCACTCATTCCTGTACTTCCTTCAGAGGAAGAGTTCCCTTACTCCATCAGAACAGTATCTGAGATCACAATGAGTAACGGTTCCACATCACAGGGTTCTGTATGCGCTTCCACACTCTCACTCATGGACGCAGGCGTTCCGATCAAGAGACCTGTTGCAGGTATCTCTTCAGGACTTATCACAGATCCTGACAACGACGACAACTTCCTCGTATTCATGGATATCCAGGGCATCGAGGACTTCTTCGGCGATATGGACTTCAAGGTTGCAGGTACTACAGAAGGTATCACATCCATCCAGGTAGATATCAAGGTTGAAGGTCTTACATTAGACATCATCAAGGCTGCTTTCGAGATGACACACAAGGGAAGACTCCAGATCATCAACGACATCATTCTCCCTTGCATCCCTGCACCCCGTGCAGAGCTCAACAAGTGGGCTCCCAGGATCATCTCCATGCAGGTACCTGTTGATAAGATCAGAGAAGTCATCGGTTCCGGCGGAAAGGTCATCAACAAGATCATCGCTGACACAGGTGCTCAGATCAACATCAATGACGACGGTATGGTCTATATCTCCACACCTGATCTCGAAAAGGCTGAGAAGGCAAAGATGATCATCAATGGTATCGTTTCCGATCCTGAGGTTGGAACAGAGTACGACGGTGTCGTTACAAGACTTATGGACTTCGGTGCTTTCGTTGAGTTCCTCCCCGGTAAGGAAGGCCTCGTACACATCTCCAAGATGGCTTGGAACAGAGTAGAGAAGGTAGAAGATGTTCTTAAGGAAGGTGACAAGGTTCACGTTAAGCTCATCGAGATCGATTCACAGGGCAGACTTAACCTCTCCATCCGTGACTGCCTCCCTAAGCCGGAAGGCTATGTAGAGGAAGAGCCCAGAAGAAGAGAGGGCAGACCTAACCGTGAGAGAAGAGGCGGCTTCGCAGGAAGAAATGACAAGCCTAAGAGAAACTTCAATGAAGCAGAGACTGAGGCTCCTGAGAATCCGAAGGGCAGAAGAAGAGAATTCTGATAAAACTAAGATAAAGAGGTAGCACTTATGGCTGAGAACTTAGGAAACACTGAAGAACAGGTTGAGGTTATTACTGAGGGATTTACCGAAGACGTAACTGACAAGAAGTGTCCGAACTGCGGAGCGACTGTTGTTTACGATCCTGAGACTCTCTCCATGAGTTGTCCCTTCTGCGGATATTCAAGACAGCTTCCTAAGCCTGAGGACAACGGACAGGATGTTGAAGAGCTTGATTTCTCTTCTGCAAAAAACCGTGAGAGCCTTGACTGGGGCAAAGCTAAGAAATCACTTGTTTGTAAGAACTGCGGTGCAGAGACCATCATGGACGAAGCAGACACGGCACAGTGCTGCCCTTACTGCGGATCCACACAGGTAATGCCCGTAGACAACGACGAAGACGTTGTAGCACCCGGCGGCGTTGTTCCTTTCGAGATCACAAAGGAAAAGGCAGCACAGCTCTTCAAGAGCTGGATGAAGGGCAAGCTCTTTGCACCTAATGATGCAAAGAAGAGCTGCGAGGCAAAGAACTTCAGCGGTGTATATCTCCCTTACTGGACTTACGATTCACAGACAACATCTCCTTATGAGGTAAAGCTCGGCTTCGACAGTACGGATAAGGACGGTAACCGCCATACTACTTACAAGACATACCGTGGAATCTACGAGCGCTTTATCGATGATGAGACCGTATATGCCAGCAAGAAGACAAATAACCGCTTCATCAAGGCTGCGTCCACATTCGATTTCAGTAAGCTCCGCAAGTATTCTCCTGAGTTCATTGCAGGATTCCTAGCTGAGCGCTATACAGTAGGTCTTGATGAAGGATGGGAG
Organism: Oscillospiraceae bacterium; assembly: GCA_902780785.1. Taxonomy (GTDB): domain Bacteria; phylum Bacillota; class Clostridia; order Saccharofermentanales; family Saccharofermentanaceae; genus Saccharofermentans. The sequence continues at coordinate 21,406 of CACZGS010000019.1, forward strand.
ATCGCCAAGGGCCAGATCAAGGTTAAGCTTCAGAGCGAGATCGGCAGCATGGAGAAGAAGAAGCACCATGCTGACAGCGTATCAAAAGTTACCTTTAATACAGCTTATTCAAAGGTTACTTATAAGTACGTTCTTGCTCCTATCTGGATCGCTAACTTCAAGTTCAAGGAGAAACTCTACAACATCGTTATCAACGGACAGACAGGTCAGATCAAGGGCGAGGCTCCTGTATCACCTCTCAAGGTTGCCATTGCGATCATCATTGCAATCGTCGTTCTGTTGATACTTTTCGGTCTCTTCAACAATTAATTAACTACGCATATTTATTTAACTAAAAAGGCTGTCAAAGGTGCGAAAACACTCCATGACAGCCTTTTTCATTACAATTATGTTTAATTCTGTTCAAATTTATATGATATGTGGCTTTTTCTATTGCTTTATTTACAAGTTGTTCATAAACTTACAGAGGCTAAAACAATATGAAAATAGGTGTATTATGCGTAGTTTTATTAAAAGAGTTACTTCAGCGGTAGTGGCAGGCGCAGTAGTATTAGGCTCTATAGCCTTTTATCCTGATGCGAAAAAGAACGTGGTTAATGCGGCAGAGACCAAATATGATTCTGCTAACCTCGTCAACTATGCGACGATAATGGGGCGCGCTGTTGACTATGGTATCGTATCACAGTCAATAACACAGAGTCAGCATATGGAAACGACTTTTGCGACTTTCAGTTATGCGCGTACTATCGACACCACAACGGATGTCGACCTGACAAATGCCAAGACAGCTCAGTTCATTATAGGTGAGATCACCAGCACTGGTGATTTTGGCACTCTTAAGTTCGGTCATGTAAGAACTTCAACCGGTCAGGTATACGTTGAGAACATGCGCATCACCATGTCGGATACTATGAATCCGAGGGACAGCTTCAGGTTCCAGGACGATGTAGCGACTACAACTCACTTCAATTATTCATATCTTAAGAGACATGAGATCCAGGAAAGCATAGACACTGTTATCGATCATGCACGTGATGAATCGGAAGAGATGGTAATACGTACAGGAGACCATGATTATGTTTTGGATTCAACTGATGATAGTCTCGTTTCTGTTAATGGCGCAGTAACCACTATCAACATCAATGATGAAAGGTATGAGAACAAAGTTGTTTACATCAACTTAGATGATCCTAAGTTTGCTACTCTTTTAAGCTACTGGGCAAGTGAGCCTAACGGTCACCATCTCGATATCAATAAGAGGTCAAGCACCGTAATTGTTTTCACATCCGCAAAAACCGAACCGATAACTCTTGGTAAGGTCAGTGTTTATGCACCGGATTCTCCTTTATATGCATCTGCTCCGTCTGAGGGTATTCATGATTACGATTATTATTCCTCTGTTACTACATACAGCGGAAACCAGTCTACACATAACGCTTATGTAGATAAGGAAATCGCTCAGAAGCTTATCTGGAATATTACCGGATCCAAAAATATAACTATCTCGAGTAACGCAGGTACTTTCCTTTGCCTTGCCGGTGATAAGGCTCATAAAGATGTTAAGGTTACACTTGACGGAAACCCCTGCGCAGGTTGGCTCGTTGTAAACGGTAATGTAGAGAATAAGTGCGAATATCACTACATTTATGGCGGCAACAGTGAGGAACAGCAGACAGAGGGCGAAGGCCAGATGCACTTTGTTGCTCGTAAGGGCTTTGCTACAAAATATGCTGACAAGGATAATATCAGTACATATGTCGACAATTCTGTTGATTTTGATGCAGGCGATTATCAGTTCTTCTGGCAGGAGTACACAGATGAGACTTTTAATACTCCTGTAGGAGAAAGATCTACAGTAAAGATAAAGGATACAAGTTACGTTGATTTCCCGACGCTTACTTTCACAGCTGATGACAGCTCAGATCCTCATTATGTAACAGAAACACCTAAGGATTTCTATTTCAGGATCACTGAAGATCCGTCCAAGTCACTTGACGGAGTCAAGAATTCTGCAGGCTATATTAATATCCGTTTAAGGGCATTTGTAGAAAGAAAGGGACCGGACAGAACGGAGATCAAGTTCAGGGTCCAGTCTGTCACCATGATCGGTGAGAATGAGAGTAGTCTCATTCAGTACGATAAGAATGGAAAATGGGGTGCCGAGCCCGATCGCGAATGGGTCGATGTTGTAAACGCAAGATTCGATCTCGGTGCTTTCTTCAACAGGGTTAAGGTTCCCGGATACATGACGCTCACCAAGACGATCAAAGGTGATGTTACTGAAGAAGATCGCCAAGGATTAACATTCACGGTAACTGATGGTGCAGACTTCACTGTTGAATATAAACTCGGCAGAGACTTCACTAAGAATGACTCCGGCGTTTATGAACTCACAACACCTCTTACTCTCCCTGATTCAGAGACGAAATATACAGTCACAGAGACTTTGTATTCTTTGGATGGCTATAAGCTTGAAGAAGTATGCTATAAGGTTGACGGCGGAGAGACGCAGCATGATAACGATACTGCTGTCCTTGATTCTGTAAGCACTGATTCTGATAACCCTACAACAGTAGCTTATACAGACTCTTATACACCTTTGGGAAATCTCAAAGTTCTTAAGACTGCAGTAGATAATAATAATAATAATATTAACTACTATTATGAATTCACCGTTAAGAACAGCGATGATCAGTACTTACAGGCTGATAAGCAGACATTTGATGCAACGGAATATTACTTCACTATCGGTACCAACGAAGAGCAGACTTTCGAGAATATTCCTGTCGGTTTATATACGATCACAGAAAACACCGATTTGTTTGTTTATGGTTATACCTTTGAGAAAGTCAGCAGTAAGACTTACGGAACTGCTGATGTAACCAAGAAATCAACAGTCGAGTTTAAACTCGAAAACAAGTTCACGCAGGATCTCGGTAATTTGGAAGTTACGAAGACTGCAAAGGATAACAACGGCAATGCTGTTGAAGGAACATTCAAGTTCACTATCGGTACTCCGATGAGAGGCTTCCTGCAGGCTGACGGCACATTCGGGAATAAAAAACATTACTTTACTATCAGCACAGGCCAGACCTTAACCTTCGAGAATCTGCCTGCAGATAATTACATGATTACTGAGGATACTGAAAGCATAAGCGTTACCGGTTATACATTTAATATGGACGCTAGTAAATACTCGGTTCTCGGTATAGTAACAAAGAACGGTAATACTAACGTAAAACTGGAAAATGATTTCACTCAGGATGTCGGAACACTTAGAGTAAACAAGACTGCTCAGGATAATCACGATACTAATGTATCAGGAACATTCGAGTTCTCAGTTAGGAACAGCAAGGGGCAGTTCCTGCAGGCAGATAAGACGTCTTTTGATACTACAGAAGTATTTTTCACTGTAGAAGCAGGTTCTCACACAGATTTCGAAAACCTTCCTGTAGGCAAATATACGGTTACAGAGAAGACATCTTCTATCTCTGTTGAAGGATATACATTTACATCAACGGGAAGCACGACTTCTTATGAAGCTACTGTAACCAAGGGTGAGACATCCGATGCTCAGTTGGTCAACAAGTTCATTCAGGATCTTGGTACTCTTACAGTTGCAAAGGTTGCTAAGGATAATAACGATAAGGACGTTGAAGGCAGCTTCCTGTTCTCAGTAAAGAACAGCGCCGGCAAGTTCCTGCAGTCTGATGAAGAGACTTTTACTGATACAGAATATTTCTTTACTGTAGCAGCAGGATCTTCAAAGACATTTACGGACCTTCCTGTAGGCACATACACTATCTCAGAGAAAACAGATGCGCTCTCTGTTCCCGGATATACATATACATCAACCGGCAGTACTGTAACAGGAAACGGTGTTGTATCAAAAACATCTACTGCCGATTCAACAGTAACATTAACCAACAGGTACATTCAGGACGTCGGCAGCCTCACAGTCAAGAAGACTGCAACAGACAACAATAATGAAAACGTTACAGGATATTTCAATTTCTCTGTAATGAACAGTAAGGGTGAGTATCTGCAGTCCGACAAGAAGTCTTTCGATACTGACGAATTCTTCTTTACCGTAGCTGCAGGCTCTACAGCAGTATTTGAAGACCTGCCTGTAGGTGAATACACAGTTACTGAGGATAAGGATTCTATCTTTATTGCAGGATATACATTCAGAGAAAATGACAGTACAACATTTGACGTAAAGACTGTAGCAAAGGGAAGAAATGTTGATGCAGAACTCATCAACAAGTTCACAAAGGATGTCGGAAAACTTGCAGTTAAGAAGACTGCATTGGATGACAACAATGATACCGTTTCAGGTTCATTCCAGTTCTCTGTTAAGAACGAATCCCATCAGTATCTGCAGGCCGACGAGAAGACCTTTGGTGATACAGAGATATTCTTTACCATTGCCACAAGCGAGACTAAGGTATTCAAAGATCTCCCTGTAGGTGTATACACTGTTACCGAGAATAAAAATGCTGTCAATGTTGACGGTTATACATTCGTAGATAGCAGCCAGACATCTGATGATGCTATGATCTATAAGGACCAGACTGCAACCGCAGGCCTGAACAACAGGTACACCAAGGATATCGGTTCGCTTACAGTCGAAAAGAGTGCAATAGACAACTATAACAATACAGTATCCGGATCTTTCAAGTTCTCCGTAAAGAACAGTGATGGTCAGTACTTGCAGGCAGACGGGAAGACATTTGAAGATGAGGCATACTTCTTCACGGTAGCAGCAGGATCTTCCAAGACTTTTGAGAAGCTTCCTGTTGGTGCTTACGCAGTAGAAGAAGATACGGATTCTGTCTCTGTAGACGGTTATACGTTCAATAAGAATGACAGTAAAACAAGCGATAATGCTGACGTTGTCAAAGATGAAAATGCCGAAGCAAAGCTCGAAAACAAGTTCACTCTTGATCTCGGTTCTTTGAAGATCACCAAGGCTCTTGGTGAAGGATATCCGGAAGAAGCCGGAACAAAGGCTTATAACTTCATAATTAACGGACCTGACGATTACAGCGAGATGAGAACGGTAACCGGCGCAGATTCAGTTATTATAACTGGTCTCAAGCCCGGTAAATACACCGTTACAGAGGACACTAACGATGCAAAGATCGAAGGTTATGACCTCGAAGTAACAGGCGGCGGAGAAGTAACGGTTGTTGGTAAGGCTGAAGCTGCGACAACAATTACAAATACTTATACATTGCAGACCGGATCATTGAAGATCACCAAGGCTCTCGGCGCCGGTGCTCCTAATGGTGCAGACGCCACAGAATATGAGTTCACGGTTACAGGTCCTAATAACTACAGCGACAGCTTTAAGCTCAAGGCAGGAGATTCTAAGACTCTCGAAGATCTCGTTCCAGGTACATACACAGTAACTGAGAACAAGACTGCTGCAGCAATCGACGGTTACGATCTTGAAGTAACAGGTGACGGAGAGGTAGCTGTTGCTGCAAAGGCTGAGGCAACAACAACAGTTACTAATACATATAAACAGCAGCTTGGTTCCTTGACGATCAATAAGGTGCTTGGTGACAATGCTCCTGATTCTGCGAAAAACAAGACATACTCATTCATAGTCACAGGACCTGATAACTTCAACAAGACGTACGAGATCGAAGGTGAAGGCTCAAGGACTATTGAAAACCTCGTACCCGGATCATACACAGTAACAGAGGTCGAGAACGGCGCAGCAATCGCTGACTACGATCTTGAAGTTACAGGCGGCGGTACGGTAACAGTCGCTGCAAAGACTATTGCTGAAACAACGATTACAAATACATACACAGAGCAGCCCGGATCATTGAAGATCACTAAGGCTCTTGGTGCAAATGCTCCTGAGGCAGCTTCTACTAAGACCTATTATTTCAAGGTTACAGGACCTGATAACTTCAACGAGACATACCCGATCGAAGGTGCAGGTTCGAAGACCATCAACGGTCTCAAGCCCGGAACTTATACTGTATTCGAGGTCTTGGATGGCATAGCAATTGAAGGTTACGATATTGAGATAACAGGTGGCGGAGAAGTTACTGTAGCATCAAATAAAGTAGCTGAAACTACAATTACAAACACATACACACAGCAGAAGGGTAAGCTGACGGTTGCCAAGGCACTTGGTACCGGTGCTCCTGATGCTGCAAATGAAATTGAATATGAGTTCACAGTAACTGGTCCCGGCAACTATAGTGAGGGCTTTAAGCTCAAGGCCGGAGAATCAAAGACTCTCGAAGATCTCGTACCCGGTACGTATACAGTAACCGAGAACAAGACCGGCGCAGCTATTGATGGTTTCGATCTTGAAGTAACAGGCGACGGAGAAGTAACGGTTGAAGCAAATGCTACTGCTGAA
>CACZGS010000020.1 GCA_902780785.1 Oscillospiraceae bacterium
TACTAATGACCGAAGACTTGACCACACAAGGTTATGTAATTTCAAGTCTTTTTTCCAAGATACATTCTTGAGAGGATTCTTCACAATTCGTTACTTCTTTACTTGAAGTTAGTTTTCTTTGCAGTCCTGAGGGTATAAGACTCTCAACCATTCCGGTGGTTATTGCGGTGAGGCCACACCTGTTCCCATTCCGAACACAGAAGTTAAGCTCACTGGCGTCGACAATACTCGGCTGGCAACGGCCCGGGAAGATAGATTGCTGCCGGATTATATAAGTCCCTTCGCGAACAAACGCGGAGGGACTTTTCTTTTGCCTGTTTTTAAGTATTTCGCTGCCGTAAAAAAACCGATAAAAAAATGTAATATTACAATTTACATAAAATCGATTATTGGTAAAATACAAATGTATATATTGAATTTCCAAGTCCTAATGTGAGGTGTGAATATGGCAAAAATCCTGATCATTGATGATGATAGAGCTGTCGTTGACTCCACGGCTGACATGCTCAAATCATTTGAATTCAACGTAATTACCGCTACTGACGGCAAGAAGGGATTTGAGCTTGCTGACCTGGAGCGCCCGGATGTCATCATCCTCGACTGGATGATGCCCGGATATTCCGGAATGCAGTTCATCAAGGACTATAGAGATCAGGGTTATAAGACACCCGTATTGTTCCTTACCGGTAAGGGAGATCTGTCTCAGTATCAGGTTGAGGCTCTTCGTGCCGGCGCGGATGACTATGTAAGCAAGCCCTATGAACCGATGATCCTGGTCGAGAAGCTCAGAGCCATGATCAGACGTACCGAATACAGCAACAAGTCACACGGTGCAGAGGGCAACAGACATGAGTATTGCGGAGGCGAGCTCATCATTGACGGCGATGTCATGCAGGCATTTAAGCACGATGAGTCCTGCGATCTCACAAACAGAGAGTTCCAGTTATTGCAGTATCTTGAGCAGAACATGGGCAGAGTATGTTCCAGATCAGAGTTGCTCAAGCAGGTTTGGAAGTTCGATTTCTTAGGCGACGAGAGAACGGTCGACGTAACGATCAAGCGTACACGTCAGAAGATCGAACCTGATCAGAAGAATTTCAAATATATCCTTACAAGAAGAGGCTTCGGCTATTTCTTCCCCAACGATTTGGATCAATAATTTGGATTTGTTTTGAGTAAACTATTATCTTTCTCAGCATTAGAACAGGCATTCCAGAACCCGGTTGTTATCGTGGTCCTCGGTCTTATTTTGCTGCTCATCGGTATCCTTTTGGGTTATCTCATCGGTAATACGACGCTGCAGTCAAAAGTGTCCGGAGACATGGAGAATCTGGAGCGCGACAAGATAATACAGAAGGCCGTACTTGATACGGTCGGCTTGGGTATTGCCGTTTACGATTCAAAGGGAGCTTTGTTCTGCAATGAGACGATCTTCAGGCTCCCGGATTTCCTGAAGGGCGGGCTTCCCAAGACCCTTAATAATTTCCTTGAGACTTTCGATAACGGCAACCAGCTTAAATCCAATTACATATTAAGTCTCGAAAACGGGGTTAACCTCATAAGAGTCAACTATATAAACAACCGCAGGATCTATGAGATCAAGATCATAAGAAGACCTGCGCAGCCGGATTCGAAGTTCTTCGGCAACGATGAGCTTACTATTGTTATCGTTGATGACATTACCCAGATCAAGGATGACGAGAGACGTCAGAAGGACCTTGCGGCAAATGTTTCACACGAACTTAAGACACCTCTTACTTCCATAAAGAGTTCGGTATTCTCTATAAGAAGAGCATGTCAGGACGGCAACGGCCCGACCATGGATGAGCTCATCACATGGAGCGGAAGAATTGAGGAAAATACTGTAAGAATGCAGGATATCGTCAATGACTTCCTCGTATTGTCACAGTGCTCACATACGAGCCGAATGGAGATATTCGATATCAGGGATGCGGTATCTGCAGCATATGCAAATATCCAGGATTATCCGGGTGCGGCAAATGTTATTTTCACGCTTCCCGAAGACGGAGTATATCCGCTTCTTTACGGTAATTCGAAGCTCATCGTAAGAACGATAGTCAATCTTCTTACGAATGCGATCAAATATATCAATTTCGAAGGAAAGACCGTGCCTAACCAGGTACATATAAGCATTTCGGTTATCGATGACCGCGTCGCAGTACAGGTCGACGACAACGGAAGAGGAATCCCCGCTAAGGATATCGAGCATCTTTTCGAGCGTTTCTACAGAGTTGATAATTCAGGCAACCGCGAGGTAGGCGGATCAGGAATAGGTCTTGCCATTGCAAAAGAGATCGCCGACATGCATGACGGCGTAATAAGCGTAACTTCGACATACGGACAGGGCGCTACCTTTATCTTGAGCCTTCCTACGGGAAAGACTGTTTTCGACGGTGCATACAGCGATGCCAAGGCAGGCATCATCTCAGATAAACCTCTCCACAGAGCTGCCGCATATTTCCTGGGACTTCAGGAGTGTGAGGCTGTAAGATCTCTTGGGTACACTGATCTGGTAAGTGTTGTCGACGAGTATGAGATAATACCCGAGCCTGAAGTTGCAGCAAGGGACAAGGCCCTCGCAAAGCTCCTCTCATCCTTCGGAGACAGCAGATTTGAAGAACTTAAGGAAGAACTTTTATATGTGGAGGACTTTGAGGATGAGGCCGACGGACCGGTAACCGGTCTTGAGAGCGAGAGCGCAAGGGAGACGACGATCCCGGACAACAGTGTTTTGCCGCCCATGGCTGAGCAGCTGACGGTTCCGTTGGAAAAGATAATCCCTGAAGTTCCTGCAATGCAGGCCGTCGAAGCCACATATGAACAGGTGCCGCAGGTTCAGCCCGAACCCATCGTGCAGCCTGTTGTTCAGATCCATCCGGTACCTCAGTCTGAGACCGCTCCGGTCGCAAATGAGATGCCTCCGGTACAGCCGGTAATAGATCCTGAGGCACTTGCCAGAGAAGAAGCAAGACTGCAGGCAAAAGAAGAGGCGAGAAAACTCTTGACACAGCCTGTTGTTCAGATAAGTGCCGAACAAAGGAAGACAGTATCGCAAATAAATCGTGAATCTCGCGAAAAACGCGTAATTCACCCAATTGACGCTCAGAAAAGGTATAATAGTAAGCGTGCTGTTTCGAAAGACACGGATGAGCGAACAAATCCTGTGTCGGATAAGAGTGATGGTGCGGTAAAGTCGTCATTAAAGAAGATCCTTGACGAGTCCGATCCGCACAAGTGAGTTGATGGAGTATTGATGGAGCAAACAGAGACAAGTGTAGGAAAATCCTACGCTTATGAGATAAAGGGCGGAGTTCCGCTCAAAGGCGATATTGACATCAGCGGCAGTAAGAATGCCGCTCTTGGCGTCATAGCTGCTTCCATTATGGTAGACGGTGTCTGCACATTGGAGAACGTACCGGATATTCTGGACGTTCATGTTATGTTTGACCTCTTAAGATCCCTCGGCGCAAAAGTTGATGCGATCGATAACCACACATATAAGATCGACCCCACTACTATAAATACATATAAGGCATCAGGACCGCTCGTATCGAGGATCCGTGCCTCTTATTATCTTATGGGAGCCCTTTTGGGCAGATGCGGCAAGGCATCGATAAGGCTTCCCGGCGGATGCAACTTCGGCCAGCGTCCTATCGACCTGCATCTCAAGGCTTTCCAGCTCATGGGTGCAAAGGGCGCAAGACCTTCAGATATCAACAGCGGTATCGTTAATCTTGAGGCAGAACCTTTACACGGTGCGAGGATCTATCTTGATATCGTAAGCGTTGGCGCGACGATCAACGCGATGCTCGCAGCATGTAAAGCACAGGGCCAGACAGAGATAATCAATGCAGCCAAAGAGCCGCACATCGTTGATGTTGCAAACTTCCTGAACTCAATGGGTGCGAGGATCAAGGGCGCAGGTACCGACACCATCAAGATCACAGGCGTTCCGGTTCTCCCCGGCAACTTTACGTATTCCATCATTCCTGACCAGATCGAAGCAGGCACATACATGATCGCGGCAGCAGTTACGGACGGTGACGTCACCATTCATAATCTCATCCCTACGCATATGGAACCTTTGTCCGCAAAGATGCGTGAAATGGGATATGTGATCGAAGAAGGCGACGAATCGATCAGGGTATACAGACCCGACTACAATGAGGAAGTCTATCCGACAAGCGTTAAGACTTCACCTTATCCGGGATTCCCGACTGACCTGCAGCCTCAGACTGTTGTACTTCTCTGTTCCGCAGACGGCCAGAGCCGCATGCATGAGAATGTATGGCAGAACAGATTCCAGTATGTTCCTGAGCTCGCGAAAATGGGCGCCAACATCAATGTTTACGAGCGCATCGCATGGGTCAACGGCAAGACTTCATTCAGGGGAGCAACAGTTGAGGCAACAGACCTCAGAGCAGGCGCCGCACTGGTATGCGCTGCTTTGGAAGCTTCCGGCACCACATACATCATGAACGCACAGAGGATCGACAGAGGATACGAGCATATCGTACAGAAGTTAACAACTCTCGGCGCTACGATCAGCCGTGTTAACCATACGCCCGAGTATGGCGAAGAGGATACCGAAGCATGACGGGACCTGACAGAATCGTCCCTCTTTATTCCTCCAGCAGCGGCAACTCCACACTTATAAAATCCCGTGGCACGTATATACTTGTTGATTGCGGAATGTCCTGCAAGATGATGACCAAAGCTCTTGTGGAGAGCGGTGTCTATCCTGACGACATAAGCGCGATCTTCCTTACGCACAGGCACACTGACCACATTGGCGGAGTTGCGGTCTTCTCAAGGAAATATCACACGCCGATCTACGGAACCAGGGCAACCCTGGCTGTATTGGACGGCCTTAATTCACCTGTTTTCGAGATCGAGGAAAACGACATCGTAACATTGGAAGACGGTCCTGAAGTAAGGGCTTTCCCGACGCCTCACGATGTTCCGGGCTCAGTTTGCTACCGCGTTGTAAATCCTGATTCAGGCACTTCTTTTGCAGTAATGACGGACCTCGGAAGAGTTAATGACGGCATGAAGGGTTTTGCGAGGGCGTGCGACGTCATCCTTCTCGAATCCAACTACGATCCGTATATGCTCGAGCACGGACCTTATCCGTGGCCTCTTAAGAAGAGGATCTCCGGCGGACACGGTCACATCAGCAATCCAGAGTCGGCTGAGACTGCCGAATATTTCATAAATAACGGAACGAAGAAGTTTATCCTGGGACACTTATCGCCCCATAACAATACACCGGCGCTTGCCAAAGAGACATTCATCAATTCCTTGAGCGACAGGGGCTTTGTCGAAGGCATCGACTATGAAGTCAGGATCGCGAAAAAAGATTGTCCGACCGAGGGCTACGTCTTATGAAGATAATCGTTGTATGCCCCGGAAAGCTTAAAGATAAATGGCTCAAAGACGGTATCGATGAGTATAAGAAGAGATTGTCCAGATTTGCGACATTGGACTTCATCGAAGTCTCTGACTGTCCGGATTCCGTTCCGACTGCCGAAGCATTGAAGCGCGAAGGCGAGCTTATCCTGTCACATATCAAGCCCGGCGAAGTGGTCTGGGCCATGGACTTAGGCGGCGAGAATGTCACATCCGAAAAGCTCTCACAATACCTTACGTCCGATATCGAGAAGGGCGGCGGCACATTGAAGATAATAATCGGCGGAAGCAACGGCATCAGCCCTGAAGTCCGCGCCCGTGCTGACAGAAGGATATGCTTCGGCAACATAACTCTCACCCATCTAATGACGAGACTTGTTCTCGCCGAACAGCTCTATCGTGGCTTCAAGATCTCCAAGGGCGAGAAATACCATAAGTAAGTTTCAGCATAAAACAGTCAAAAAAGATTATTAAATAAGGCACTCTTTATTCGGGTAAAGAAAATGCTTGACATATGTTTTATGCACAATTATAATCCTTTAGTCGACTAAAGAAATGGGTAATTTGACACGCTATCGTCATTTGCCCTTGCCAAGTCACACAAGTAAAATATGAGCATAATAGAATTGGAGAAACTATATGGGAAATAAGTACTACACACCGGACGGCTTTAATGACCAGTTTCCGGGCATATGCGGATTCAAAAGAGAGCTCGAATCGAAGCTCCGCAATCTCTTCCTGTTAAACGGCTATGAAGAGATCGAGACTCCCGGAGTCGAGTATTTCGATGTATATAAAGAATTCGTTCCTGAAGAGAGCCTTTTTAAGTTTACAGACAGCAAGGGAAGCCTTCTTTGCAACCGTTACGACGGAACGATCCCCACTGTAAGATTCTGCGCAGGAAGAAATGAGACTCTTCCCGCACGTTATTCTTATATCGAGAATATGTACAGAGCTGGAAAACAGGGCGGCGGCAAGCTCTCCGGATTTACACAGGGCGGTATCGAGCTTTTGGGCGCAAGCGGCGCTAAGTCAGACGCTGAAGTTCTTGCTATCGCGATCAAGTCAGCTCTTGAGATCGGGATCACCGATCTTCAGGTATCGATCGGCCAGGTCAAGTTCTATAAGGGACTTATGAAGCAGTTCGGCATCGGTGAGGAAGAGCAGGCAAAGATCAAGACAGCTATCGCAAACAGAGATACAGTCACACTCGAAAAGCTCGACATCAGCAAGGAAGACAAAGAGACTTTGCAGATGCTGACAGAGTCCGGCGGAACATATGACACGATCGATCAGATCGCACCCAGGATCACTGATGAAGGCGCAAAGGAAGCTCTGAGCAACCTTAAGGAGATCTTAGATATCATGGAAAGATACGGTTTCCTTAAGTATGTCTCAGTTGACCTTGGCCTTATCGAGAGCAGCGACTACTATACCGGCATGGTATTTAAGGGCTACACATATGAGGTCGGTTTCCCGATCCTTGCAGGCGGCAGATATGATGACGTTGCCAAGTCTTTCGGCAAGGAGATCGAAGCTGTAGGCTTCTCCATCTCACTTACACTTTCCATCACGGCTCTCATGAGACAGGAAAAGTACGCTCCCGCAAAGGGCGCCGCAGTCATAGTCGGAGGCGACTTCGAAGCTGCAACTGTTACGGCTGAAGCTTTAAGAGCTGAAGGCACTGCAGCGATCATCGATACGACAGGTATGGATGAGGAAGCGCTCGAAAACTACGCGAAGGAAAAGGGAATAGAAACAGTTATGTATATGAACGGAGGTAATGCCTGATGCTTACTATTGCTTTACCTAAAGGCAGGCTTGCCGACCAGACTTTAGATCTTATGGAAAAGGCAGGATACGACGTATCCGCAGCAAGAGACAAGTCCAGAAAACTCATTCTTGAAGATAAGGACGCAGGCTTGAGATTTATCCTTTCGAAGCCTTCTGATGTTCCTACTTATGTCGAATACGGCGCAGCCGATATCGGCGTTGTAGGCAAGGACACTTTGCTCGAAGAGGGAAGACAGCTTTATGAGGTCTTGGATCTTGGCCTCGGCAAGTGCAGAATGTGCGTTGCAGGTCCTGCGGAGCTTAAGGATAAGCTTGATGAGATCCCGAATAAGAGGGTCGGCACCAAGTATCCGAATATCACCAGAAGTTATTTCGAGGGCGTTAAGGGTGAGAGCGTTGAGATCATTAAGCTCAACGGTTCTGTAGAACTCGCTCCTCTTACGGGTCTTGCGGAAGTAATCGTTGATATCGTTGAATCCGGAAGAACGCTTTATGAGAACGGCCTTGATGTACTTGAGACCGTCGCCCATATCAGCGCGAGACTCGTGGTAAACAGAGTCTCGATGAAAATGAAGGAAGACGAGATCAAACCGATGATCGCAAAGATGAAGAAGATCCTGGCAGAAGAACAGGAAGAAGCGTAAAGGGGGATAAAACATGCGCTGCAAATTAATAGAAGGTACAAAAGAGAACCTGAAGGCAACGGTACAGAGCCTTGGTGTTAGAGGCAAGATGGACTTAAAGCCCGTCATCACGGTTGTCCAGGACGTAATCGATAACATCAGAGAGAATGGTGACGAAGCGCTTTTGGCTTACACCGAGAAGTTCGACAAGGTAAAGCTTACTGCTGACCAATTAAAGGTTACACAGAAGGAGATAGATGATGCGATCGCAAGTCTTGATCCCGAGCTTCTCACTGTAATGAAGAAGGCCGCTTCCAACATCAGAAGATTCCACGAGGAGCAGAAGGAACACGGCTTCATGATGGATGCCGGCAAGGGCGCCAAGGTCGGTGTCAGAGTAAGACCCATCTCCATCGCGGGCGTTTATGTACCTGGCGGTACGGCACCTCTTCCGTCAACAGTACTGATGGACGTTATCCCTGCATCTGTTGCAGGCGTTGAGAGGATCGTTTTCGCGACACCTCCGAGAAAAGACGGAACGATCGCACCGGTCATCCTCGCGGCAGCTTCCATCGCAGGCGCAACTGAGATCTACAGGATGGGCGGCTCACAGGCTATCGCTGCCATGGCTTACGGTACGGAGACAGTTCCGAGAGTAGATAAGATCTGCGGCCCGGGCAACATCTACGTCAATACAGCTAAGCGTCTTGTTTACGGACAGGTCGACATCGACATGTTCGCAGGCCCTTCAGAGATCCTGATCATTGCAGATAAGACTGCAAATCCTGACTTCGTTGCGGCAGACATGCTCTCACAGGCAGAACATGACAAGATGGCATCCGCGATCGTTCTTACGGATTCAAGAGAACTCGCAGAGAAGGTATTGGAGCTTGCTGACAAGCGTTCCGAGATGGCTGAGAGGAAAGAGATCCTCGCAAAATCAATGGAGGATTACTGCGCGATCATCGTATGCGACAGCCTTGATACTGCGATCGATTTCTCCGAAGAGATCGCGCCCGAGCACTTGGAACTCTGTGTTGAGAATCCCGAGCTGCTCTCCAACAGGATCAACAACTGCGGTGCAATGTTCTTAGGAAACTATTCACCCGAGCCTCTGGGAGATTATTTCGCAGGACCGAACCACACGCTTCCGACATCAGGAACAGCAAGGTTCTTCTCACCTCTCAACACAGGTGATTTCTATAAGAAGATGAGCGTCATCAACTACAACGAGGCGATGCTCAAGGATGTATATAAAGACGTAGCAGCATTTGCCGACAGCGAGGGATTAGGTTGTCACGCAGCTGCCGTCAGAGCCAGATTCGAGGACTGATAAATTGAGTAAATATTGGAACAAATTAATCAATGACATAGAGCCTTACGTCGCAGGCGAGCAGCCGAAGCCGGGTCAGAAGGTGATAAAGCTCAACACAAATGAGAACCCTTATCCGCCTTCACCCAAGGTCAAGGAAGCTCTGGATAGTTTCAACCTTGCTGACTTAAGGCTCTATCCTGATACAAATTCAACTATCGTTATGCAGGCAGCCGCCAAGTTCGACGGCGTAAGCGAGAAGAATATCTTCTGCGGCAACGGATCCGATGAAGTCCTTGCCATAGCTTTCCAGACATTCTTCGAAAAGAAGGCACTTACGGGACTCCCTGTCCTGATGCCCGATTACAGCTACAGCTTCTATCCGGTATTCTCCGAATTCTACGATATCAGAAGACAGACGATCGCTTTGAAGGAAGACTTCCGTCTTGATCCTGACGATTACATCGGAGTGCCCAACTGCGGTATCGTTTTCGCGAACCCCAACGCACCCACATCAAGAGCTATCGCGGTTTCAGACGTTGAGAAGATCGCAAAAGCAAATCCCGATTCAGTCGTTATCGTAGACGAAGCTTATGTAGCATTCGAAGAGAACTACGAGTCGGCAGTATCGCTGATCGGCAAGTACAACAACATCTGCGTCATAAGGACATTGTCCAAGGCATTCTCGCTTGCGGGAATCAGACTCGGTTATGCTGTAGGTTCGGAGGAACTCATCGAAGGCCTTAAGAGGGCAAGGGATTCATTCAACTCCTATCCCGTTGACCGTCTGGCTCAGAAGGTTGCAGAGGCAGCGCTTCTTGACGTTGATTACTACAACGAGACCAGAAATAAGATCATTGCCACAAGATCATGGGCCGCAAAAGAGCTTACAGAGATCGGCTTTACTATGCCGCCCTCATCAGCAAACTTCGTATATGCAAAGCCTCCCATGGATTGCGGAACACTGTATCAAAATCTCCGCAATAAAGGTATACTTGTAAGATATTTCAATAAGCCCGTGCTTAACGAATATCTGAGAATAACGATAGGTACTGACGAAGAGATGAGAGTTCTCATTGATGCCATCAAAGAGGAGGTCAAAAATGCCGAGAACAGCTGAGATCGCAAGACAGACAAAAGAGACTGACATCAAGGTTTCCATTAACCTTGACGGTAAGGGCGAGAACAATATCGATACAGGTATCGGTTTCTTCGACCACATGCTCACTGCTCTTTCTAAGCACTCCGGAATCGACATGAATATCTCCTGCAAGGGCGACCTTCAGGTTGATGCTCATCACTCGGTAGAGGATGTCGGTATCGTGCTCGGCCAGGCTTTGAAGGAAGCTTTGGGCGACAAGATCGGCATCAGACGTTACGGCTCAGCTTCCATCCCGATGGATGAGGCTCTGGGCACATGCTCACTCGATATCTCAGGCAGGGCTTATCTTGTATTTGACTGCAAGTTCGAGGACGACTTCTGCGGAACGATGGATACACAGCTTTTCGAAGAGTTCTTCAGAAGCTTTGCTTTCAATGCCGGAATCACACTGCACATCGCATGCCCTTACGGTGCTAACGATCACCACAAGGCAGAGGCAATGTTCAAGGCTTTAGCAAGAGCTTTGAGAGAAGCTACGGAGACTGACCCGAGATTCGAAGGCCAGATCATCTCAACCAAAGGCGCATTATAATTTTTGGAGGATACATAAATGCTTATTAAGGATACTGATTTTATCGATCAGCCGATGCTCTCAAAGGGCAAGGTAAGAAACATCTACGATCTCGGAGATTCTCTCCTTCTGGTCGTTACTGACAGGATCTCAGCTTTCGACGTTATCTTCGACGAGCTGATCCCTGACAAGGGAAGAGTTCTCTCTTCTATCTCTGAGTTCTGGTTTGATTTCACAAAGGACATCATTCCGAATCACGTCATCACTACAGATGTTTCAAAGTATCCTATGGGATTCGACAAATATAAGGAAGAGCTCCAGGGAAGATCCATGCTCGTTAAAAAGGCTCAGATGCTTCCTGCAGAGTGCATCGTAAGAGGCTACCTTGAAGGTTCTGCTCTTAAAGAATACAAGAAGTCCGGTACAGTCGGCGGCATCAAGATGCCTGAGGGAATGCTCCAGGGCGATAAGCTCCCTGAGCCTTTGTTCACACCTTCAACCAAGGCTGACGAGGGCCACGACATCAACATCACATATGAGCAGCTTGTTGACCTTATCGGCGAGGCTGACGCTTCCGCATTAAGAGACGCATCTCTTGCTCTCTACAAGAAGGTATCCGAGTTCGCTCTTACAAAGGGTCTCATCCTTGCAGATACAAAGTTCGAGTTCGGTAAGATCGACGGTGTCCTCACAGTATGCGACGAGATGTTCACTCCTGACTCTTCAAGATTCTGGGATGCAGCAGAGTATGAGCCCGGCCACGCACAGAAGAGCTTCGACAAGCAGTTCTTAAGAGAGTGGCTCGAGACACTCGACTGGGATAAGACATATCCTGCTCCGCACCTCCCTCAGGAGATCATCGACAAAACAGCTGAAAAGTACCGTGAGTGCTACTCACGTATAACAGGAAAGGAAATCTGATCCTTTGATTGCAATAGTAGATTACGGAATGGGCAACCTGGGCTCTGTCGAGAAAGCTTTAAAGCATATCGACAGTGACTGTATCATAACTTCTGATGCTTCCGACCTTTATGACGCATCGGGAGTTATCCTTCCCGGTGTAGGCAGCTTTGCTCCCGCAATGGACGAGCTGATATCACGTGATCTGGTCATGCCTCTTATAGACATCGCCAATTCCGGCAAGCCCTTCCTCGGCATCTGCCTCGGCATGCAGCTCATGCTCGAAGGCTCTGAGGAGAACAGTCTCGAGAGAAGAGAGACTAAAGGCGTCGTATCAGGATTGGGTATCATTCCCGGTTTTGTAAGAAGATTCCCCGACACGGGACTTAAGGTTCCCCAGATGGGCTGGAACCAGCTTATCGACGTAAAGGGAAGACTCCTTACCGAAGGCGACTACGTTTACTTCGTCCACTCATACTACTGCCAGCCGGACAACGCAAATGACATTGCGGCACAGACCGAATACGGCATAAAGTATTGTGCATCTTTCGAGTGCGGCAACATCTTCGGAATGCAGTTCCATCCCGAGAAGAGCGGCGAGGCAGGCCTCAACATCCTTAGAAAATTCGTAGCGGAGACAAAAGCATGATCATATTACCCGCAATCGATCTTATCGGCGGCAAATGCGTAAGGCTCAAGCAGGGCAGATACGACGACGTAACCATCTATAACGATTCACCTCTGGACCAGGCTTTCATGTTCAAGGAAGCAGGTGCCACATGGATCCATGTTGTTGATCTGGATGCAGCGAAAAGCGGTACGCCGGAAAATCACGAGATCATCAAAGAGATCTCCATTAAGACCGGTCTTAAGGTAGATACGGGCGGCGGCATCCGCAATATGGATACTCTCGCAAAGTGGATCGAGGAATACGGCGTATCAAGAGCAGTCTTAGGTACGGCGGCAGTTAAGGATCCTGAGTTTACGAGAAAAGCAATAGAGAGATTCGGCGACAAGGTCGCCATTGGCATCGATGCGCATGACGGCTTCGTTTCCGTAGACGGCTGGACAGCAGATTCCGAGCTTAAGGCGGTTGATTTCGCGCTTAAGTGCAAGGAGATCGGCGCAACGACAGTAGTATTCACCGATATCGCAAGAGACGGAATGCTTACGGGTCCTGCAGTTGCTGCTACCAGGGAACTGGTCGAGGCAACAGGCCTTAACGTTATCGCATCAGGCGGAATCGGTTCAAATGAGGACGTCGAACTCATAAAGACTTCCGGATGTGCCGGAGTCATCATCGGCAAAGCAATATACGAAGGAAAGGTGGACCTGGCTAAATGCTTACAAAACGTATAATCCCATGTCTGGACGTTAAAGACGGCAGAGTCGTCAAGGGCGTCAACTTCGTATCATTAAGAGATGCAGGCGATCCGGTCGAGTGCGCAAAGACATATAACCAGTCAGGCGCCGACGAGCTCGTTTTCCTTGACATCACGGCTACCATCGAATCAAGAGGCACGACCGTTGAGATGGCAAGAAGAGTTGCCAATGAGGTCTTTATTCCGTTTACTATCGGAGGCGGAATCAGGACAGTTGAAGATATAAGAGAACTTCTTAATGCAGGAGCTGATAAGGTATCCCTTAACTCTGCAGCAGTTAAGAATCCTGACTTTATCAAGGAAGCTTCTGACATGTTCGGTTCGCAGTGCATCGTTTGCGCGATCGATGTTAAGGCAAGGGAGGAAGGATTCCCTTCAGGCTACGAAGTAGTCATCGCAGGCGGCACAAAGCCTACCGGCATCGACGCTCTCGAGTGGGCGAAGAGGGCCGTATCCCTTGGTGCAGGCGAGATCCTCTTAACATCTATGGATAAGGACGGAACAAAGTCCGGTTACGATAATAAGATAACTTCAATGATCTCCGAGAATGTCGGAGTGCCTGTCATCGCTTCAGGCGGAGCAGGCTCAATGAAGGATTTTGCTGATGCTGTCAACATCGGCAAGGCTGACGCGGTACTCGCTGCAAGCCTTTTCCACTTCGGCGAGATCAAGATCTCAGACCTCAAGGATTATCTTGAAGGCGAAGGAATCCCCGTAAGGAGAGTTTTATGAGCGATATGAGATTTGATCCCCATGAGATGTGGGCTAAGATGAAGAAGAATTCCGACGGCCTTGTACCTGCCATCACACAGGATCATGAGAATAATGAAGTCCTCATGATGGCTTACATGAACGAGGAAGCCTTCTGCCTTACCTGTGAGACCGGCTACATGTACTATTATTCAAGGTCTAGAGACACTCTCTGGAAGAAGGGCGAGACTTCAGGCCACGTCCAGAAGGTGATCGAAGCCTATATCGACTGCGACAAGGACACGCTCCTTTACAAGATCGACCAGACCGGAGCTGCCTGCCATACAGGAAACAGGACATGTTTTTATACAGAACTCAGTAATTGGGACATAACCCGCAACGAGGAGGAATAACAGATGGATATTTTGAGAGAGCTTTACAGCGTTATATTGGACCGTAAGGAACATCCCGTAGAGGGTTCTTATACTAATTACCTTTTCGAAAAGGGTACGGATAAGATCTCCAAAAAGCTCGGAGAAGAGGCTGTTGAGGTAGTTATCGCAGCTTCCCAGAGAGACAGAAAAGCAACGATCCAGGAGATCGCCGATCTCGAATATCATCTTTTGGTTCTCATGGCTGACAGAGGCATCACATTGGACGATGTCGAGACTGAGTTAAGATCGCGCAGAGGTTAAGGCGCACGGATTGCGCCAAACTGCGCTAAAATTCAATATTTTCGTTGACTTTATCCCCGTGTCTGTGATACAATCTTCGCGCTAGACCGTTCAGGTCTTGTTTTTAGTTGCGCGGAAATTAGCGCTCGGGGACCCTGAAAAGCCCTGAAACACTACGTTTGGAGGTATTTGTACCATGGCAAAGGCCGGAGCTCGCGATAAGCTTACTCTCGCATGCACAGAGTGCAAGCAGAGAAACTATCAGACATACAAGAACAAGAAGAACAATACAGAGAGATTAGAGCTCAAGAAGTATTGCCCCTTCTGCCGTAAGCACACAATTCACAGGGAATCCAAGTAATTCTTAAAAGGTACGTAAGATGGCTGATAATAAAGGTAATTTTTTCAAGCGCCTTGGCAAGAAGATCTCTGATGTATTTGCAGAGTTAAAGCGCGTTACGTGGCCTACAGGCGAGAAGCTCGCTAAGACCGCAGCAGTCGTTTTGCTCGTAATCGTATTCTTCGCTGTTTACCTCACACTTATCGGTAACGGCGGCCGCTGGATCCTCGATAAGATTGGTTTCTACGATATCGTTGAGACAACAGCAACAACAACCGAGATCCCGGTAGAGACAACAGCTGCTACTGAGGCATCTGAGAGCGCAACAGAGACTGAGTCTTCAGCAGAAGGCTGAGCTTGATTTAGGAGTAAATAAATGCCGGATAATAATGAAGCCAAGTGGTATATAATTCATACCTTCGGCGGATATGAGAAGAAAGTTAAGACTTCCATAGAGAATTATGCTAAGGCCCAGGATATGGAGAACATTATCCAGGAGGTCTATTTGCCGACGGACGTAGTTGTTGAGACTAAGAACGGCAAGCGTAAGGAAGTTGAGAAGCTGAGATTCCCCAACTATATCTTCTTGAAGCTCGTTTACGGCAACAATGATAAGGTTGATAAGGATCTCTGGTACAAGATCCGTAATACCAACGGTGTTACGGGC
Organism: Oscillospiraceae bacterium; assembly: GCA_902780785.1. Taxonomy (GTDB): domain Bacteria; phylum Bacillota; class Clostridia; order Saccharofermentanales; family Saccharofermentanaceae; genus Saccharofermentans. The sequence continues at coordinate 15,486 of CACZGS010000020.1, forward strand.
TTCGTAGCACCTGACCCGAACAAGCCTACTCCGATGACGGAAGAAGACTTGGTCAAGATGGGTCTCATCATTCCTTCTACTGTTGAAGTTGATTATCGCATCGGCGATCTTATCATCATCACAGACGGACCCTTCAAGGATAGCAAGGCTATCGTTAAGGACATCAATGAAGAGAAGCAGCAGGTTACTGTTACGGTATCAATGTTCGGCCGTGAGACACCTGTAACGCTCGACTTCATTAAGGTAAGAAAAGTTTAATTAACGTTTATTAAAGACCGTTAGGTCTCTGATAATAAAAATTTTAATTGGGAGGTGGCCAGTATGGCTAAGAAAGTCACAGGTTATGTAAAACTTCAGATACCTGCAGGCAAAGCAACACCCGCGCCGCCGGTCGGACCAGCTCTTGGACAGCACGGTATTAATATCGCAGGCTTCGTCAAAGAGTTCAACGAGAGAACAGCTAAGGACGCAGGTCTTATCATTCCTGTAATCATTACAGTATATGCAGACCGTTCCTTCACGTTCATCACGAAGACTCCGCCGGTACCGGTACTTCTTAAGAAGACCGCTAAGATCGAGAAGGCTTCGGGTAGACCTAACACAGAGAAGGTTGCAACAGTTACATGGGAAGACTGCTTGAAGATCGCTGAGATCAAGATGCCCGACGTTAACGCTGCTGATGTAGAAGCATGCGCTAGAATGGTTGCAGGCACAGCACGTTCCATGGGTATCGTTGTAAAGAAAGACTAAGGAAAGGAGAATAGAGCATGAAAACAGGCAAGAGATATGCAGAGCTCGTAAAGCTCGTTGACAAGTCCACACTCTATGATCCTTCTGAGGCAGCTAAGCTTGTCTGCGAGACAGGTAAGGCTAAGTTCGATGAGACTGTAGAGCTTCATGTAAGACTCGGTGTTGACTCCAGACACGCTGACCAGCAGGTCAGAGGTGCTGTAGTTCTTCCTCACGGTACAGGCCGTACAAAGAGAGTTTTGGTACTCGCTAAGGGCCCTAAGGCTGATGAGGCTAAGGAAGCAGGCGCTGAGTTCGTTGGTGATGACGATATGATCGACAAGATCCAGAAAGAGAACTGGTTCGATTTCGATGTTATCATTGCTACACCTGACATGATGGGTAAGCTTGGTAGATTAGGTAAGGTTTTGGGTCCTAAGGGATTAATGCCTAACCCTAAGGCAGGCACAGTTACAATGGACGTTACAAAGGCTGTTAACGAAGTTAAGGCCGGTAAGATCGAGTACAGACTCGACAAGTCCAACATCATTCACTGCCCCGTCGGCAAGGTTTCTTTCGGTCCCGAGAAGATCGAAGAGAACGTTAAGGCATTGATGGAAGCTATCATCAAGGCTAAGCCGGCAGCAGCTAAGGGCCAGTACATCAAGAGCTGCTCACTCGCAGCTACAATGGGCCCCGGAATCAAGGTTAACGCTACAAAGTTCTCCTGATTCCCATTACTTAACAATTAAATACCTTTCCTGCCAAAGACAGCAGGTGGGACCTTTGCAATAAGATCTCTGAAATGTCCGTTTAACGGGCGGCCGGCCGAGGAAGGAACACTTAATTCTAGTAGGATTAATTCGTCCCCCTTGGTTTCCCTGTCAGGTGACCCAGGGGGGTTTTTAATGAAAATATAACAAGGAGGAAAAACCAATATGCCCAGTGAAAAGATTCTGGCAGCTAAGCAGCAGCGTGTTGAAGAACTTACTTCAGAGCTCAAGGGCGCTACTACATATGTATTCGTAGCTACCCGCGGACTTACTGTTGCTCAGGACACAGAGATGCGTTCAGAGCTCCGTAAGAACGGCGTTAAGTTCGAAGTAATCAAGAACACTGTTCTTAGACGCGTTTTCGCAGAGCTCGGTTTTGAAGGACTTGATGATGTATTCAAGGGACCTACAGCAGTAGGTTACTCTGATGACATTATCGCTCCTGCAAAGATTCTTGCTAAGTACAGCAAGGACATCGAGCCTATGGAGATCAAGGGCGGAATCATTGACGGCAAGGTTGCTTCACTCGATGAAGTTATGGCTTTGTCTCAGGTACCGGATCCGACAACACTCCAGACACAGGTTGCATATTCTTTGCTCTTCCCTTTCACGAAGCTTGCTATGCTCGTAAAGGCTGTTGCAGAGAAGAAGCAGGAAGAAGGCGGTGAAGCAGCACCCGTTGCAGCACCCGCAGCAGAAGAAGTAAAGGCTGAAGCAGAAGCTCCCGCAGCAGAAGCAGAAGCACCCGCGGAAACACCCGCAGAGTAATTAGCTAAATTTTCATAGGAGGAAACTTAAAATGGCTAGTGAGAAAGTTACAAGCATTCTTGAAGAAATTAAGGGTCTCTCAGTTATCGAGCTTTTCGATCTTGAGAAGGCTATTGAAGAGGAATTCGGCGTATCCGCAGCAGCAGTAGCAGTATCCACTGGTGCTGGCGCAGGCGCTGGTGCAGCAGCTGCTGAGCAGACAGAGTTCACAGTTATGCTCAAGAGCTTCGGCGATTCCAAGATGGGCGTTATCAAGGCAGTTAAGGATGTTCTTGGTATGGGTCTTAAGGAAGCTAAGGAACTCGTTGAGAAGGCACCTGTTGCCCTCAAGGAGAACGTTTCTAAGGATGAGGCTGATGACCTCATGAAGAAGCTTGATGGTTGCGGCGCTGAGCTCGAGCTCAAGTAATTCTTAATCAACTTTAGAATTAACTTTCCAAGGGTTGTCTCAATGAGGCAACCCTTTTTCTTTACTAAGTTTTTACTCGAATCCCAATAACGCATCTGCTATTATTCATATATGAGAACTGATGAGAACACATTTGAATTTTTGTATTATGAGGAGCTCAGGCTGATCCCCGGCATTTTCAGATGCACCAAAGCAGGATTCGTGATATCTGTTATCGTAATGGCAATCTCGGCTGCTTCAGGGGCGTTCTTCCTCTCGAAGGCTGTCGAAGCCTATAACGGTGACCTGATAATGGCACCCGGGGGCCTTACTGATGCAGACTACATGATATTTATGTTCTTCTGCATTTTGGTCTTTGCATTGGCATTGATCTGGCTGATAGTATGCAAACATTATGAGAGCACCGCATATAAGAAAGCGTCAAGACTTGCGGGGATGGTCTTACTTGATGAACATCATAAAATGCTGGTGACATGGAAAGAGCGGAAGTCAGGTTTGGGGGATAATTGATCTATGGAGAATGACAATAACTTTACTTTTCTTTTCAACGAGCAGTTCGAGAAGATCCCGTTCCTCTTCAGGTTCAGCAAAAAGCGCTTTATCGGAGCGCTCATTACCATTGGCGTTTTCTTTATTGCCGGTATGATTTTCTTAAGTTTTTTCAATGATTCCGCCGAATACATTACGACACCTTCTCTGGACGGCGTCCATACCTTCGGATTCAACGATTACAATTACGTCTATCTGATCTTAATGATCCTCTGCTTCGTCGTGATCGCACTTATCGCAGGATGGATGACACTTGCCAAAGTATTCGAAAACAGGGCATTTAAGAAAGCAACCAACCTCTCGAACATGATCTACCTGACAGAACGCCACAGGGTGGAACTGGAGTGGCAGGAGTGGAAAATGAATAATCGCAGTTATTAACCATGTTCGCTAGGTCCTCGCGCTTCGCGGCTGCGGAAACGCTCACATGGATTAATAACTGCTCTTCCAACGGGGAAGCTTCAGCAAAATCGATAATCTTTCCTCATATGCGGAAACGCTCGCGCAATCAATAACTGCTTTTCGAAGGGAAAGAATGCCGGCATAAGGCGTATCTTCCGAAATAAGTAAAAACTATAATCCCTTTTCTTCTTATTTCTATTGACTTTGAAACCATGCGTGGTTATAATTTCAAAGCAACTTTTATGGCGGCATAGCTCAGTTGGCCAGAGCGTCCGGTTCATACCCGGCAGGTCGTAGGTTCGAATCCCACTGCCGCTACCATAAAAGGCCCGTTGGTCAACCGGCTAAGACGTCGCCCTTTCACGGCGGAGTAACGAGTTCAACTCTCGTACGGGTCACCAATGGTACCATAGCCAAGTGGTAAGGCATGGGTCTGCAAAACCCTGATCCCCAGTTCAAATCTGGGTGGTAC
>CACZGS010000021.1 GCA_902780785.1 Oscillospiraceae bacterium
TTTGTGAATAATGACAGCCTCGATCAGCAGTGTCTGCCAAGCAGGATAAGCTGTACTCTAAGCACACCTCGCAAACCCAATAAAGAAGAGTTGCCTCACAGACGGAGGCAACTCTTATCTTCATCAGATGCAAGGTCCCCATTCCCTCACATCTTAACCGCTGCAAAAATCAATCATCCTCACATCTTCACCGTTGCAATGAACTTATCGCCCTCGCTCCGGACATCGAGCTTGTATTTCAGCATCGCGAGGTTGTTGTCGGCAATCGCGAGGCCTAAGCCGGTGCCTTTGCTGCCGCGTGACAGGCTCCCTTTTGCGAAGGCCTGTTTGAGGCTCTTGACGTCCTCGAGTTTCTCGGCGGAGACATTGGTGATCGTAAGGAGATCACCGTCGCAGGCAATATCGATCGCGGTGCCTTCCTTGCTGTAGAGGACGGCGTTGCTGATGAGGTTCGAGACGGCCTGCTCGAAAAGCTTTTTGTCAGTCTTGATCACGACGCTCTTCTTGTCGTAATTGACCGTCAGGGAGCGCTCGGCTATGGCGTGCTCGTTGTCGGCGAGAATGCCGGAGATAACGGAAGCGACGTCCAGTTCGATCTTGTTTATGACGATTGAGGAGCTCTCGGATTTGGAGAACGACAGGATGTCGTTGACCATCTTATTCATCTGGGCGACTTTTTCTTCGATCTTGCCGGCATAGTATTCCTTCTTGTCCGTCGCGATGTTGTTGGACAGGTTCTCGGAATATGCGGCGAGCGCGGCCATCGGCGTCTTGAGGTCGTGCGCCATCGCGTCGATCATCTTGCGCCTGTATTCGAATATCTCGAATCTTCTCTTCTTGATGTTGTAACTGATCGTCGCAGGGATGAAAGCGAATGCGAACGCGAGCCAGATAACGACAACCGCTGCGATCGTGAGCTCTTTTTTGTAGGCAGTAGTAAAAGGAATATATACCGGACTCTGACCAATGATTTCATAACGCAATCCCTTACCGCTTACGAGTTCACGATAAAAGCCGTCACATTCTTCATCTGTAACCGGACCATCGCATCCTGAAATGCTGCCGGCATTGACGCTTTGTGTTGTGTTTTTTTCAAACTCCGTATGATGATTTGTGGAATGATAAAGTGTATATCCTTCGGTATTATCCGGTTCAATATGGATTTTTATACCGGTGGGCAGGAAATTCGTGTAGCCTGTATCTTTACATATGTCGACCTCGACAGGAATGAACAGGCCTTTCTCTAGATCAGCATAGAATTCAGTGCAGGAAAACTGCAATTCCAGACCCTTGGGATAGTATTCTTCGCCATTATAAGCCGGCACATAGTATTCCATCACTTCAGGTGTATAGAAATATTCCAGATATTTATTTTCTGCAAGCATTAAGGCCACTGTGCGATGGGTGTTCATATCGTTATTGTCAGTCCAATAAGAATAGTCCAATACGGCCGTTTTACTTGAATCAAATTCGCCGTAACCTTCTATCTTGATCTTGCATTTCGATCCTGTCTCCGTGTAGTAGCATATCGCTGCAGCCTTGACTTTGATCAGATCCTCAGCCGTGATCTCTTCCTTGTCCATGAGATCGAAAAAACAATTTTCAAGATCATTCTCATATTCCGAGCCCCAAGACTGCGCCTCAGTACTATATAACGCTACTTCCGGCAGCAACAGCAAAAACGCCAGTACAAACAACACGACCAGCATGATGACAACACTTACGACATATGAGGGGATAAACTTCGGTTTCTTGATGGTTCCTTTGCGCACTTCCATGGTGTTATTCCTCCGTGATGCGGTAACCCCTGCCTATCGCTGTCTTGATCTGGCCGGAAGCGGTTCCTAAGCTCTCGCGGAGCCTTCTTATCGTGTTGTCCACTACCCTGTCGCTGACGTCAAGGTCGTCGCCCCACACGTGCTCCAGGATGGAGTGGCGGGTGAGCACGGAGCCCTTGTTTTCGAGCAGGTAGACAAGAAGGAAATACTCTTTGGCGTTGATCGGGATCTCGCGGCCGGAGACAGTGACAAGCATCGTTTTCCTGTTAAGGGATATTGCGCCGCACTGAAGCACATCGCTGTCAACGTTCTTCTTCGCGCGCTTGAGAAGAGCGAGGCTTTTGGCGTAGAGGTGGCGGAGCGAGAAGGGCTTTACAACATAGTCGTCGCAGCCGGTCTCATATCCCTTTAAGATGTTGTTCTCGGAGCCGAGGGCGGTTACGAAGATGATCGGGCAGTCGCTCTTCTGGCGAGCTGCCTTGCAGATGTCAAATCCGGAGGCCCCCGGAAGCATTATGTCTAAGATCATGAGGTCGAAGCTGCCGGAACGGACAAGCGCAAGGGCGTCATCGCCGTCTGATGCGGTCACGACGTCCCAGAGGCCGGCGCCTTCCTCGCGGAAGAAATCGGATGCGGCTTCCAAAAGTTCCGGTGAATCTTCAACGATCAACAATCTAAAAGACATTGCTCCATCCTCCTGATGGGATCATCATAACCCTTCGATATGTCGCCAATATGTCACGGGAAGCGCGAAGCAAAATCCTGTGATCGCTGCTGTTTATTCTTCTGTGGTCTTCTCTTTTACGTTCTTGTCCTTCATGAAGCGGTCGAGTATGCCGGAGAAATATTTTCCTACCATCTTGTCGATCTCGAAAACCTTGATCACCTGAATGATGATGATCGCAAGAACAGGTCCGAGCAAAAAGCCTGCAGCGCCCCAGATATATACGCCTGCCGCCATTGCGATGAGCGTGATGAGGGGGTGCATCTTTAAGGACTTTCCGAGGACCGCGGGTTCTAAGAATCTGCGGATGATGGACATGATAATGAGTCCTGCGAGCAGGATTGCCGCGGAGATGTACTGGCCGTTTGCGACCTGATAGATCATCATCGGGACCATTGTTGCGCTGACGCCTAAGACAGGCAGGAAGTCGATGAGCGCGGTGATGAGCGAGAGCACGATCGCGTATTCGTGAAGGCCTGCGCACCAGAATACGATCAAAGATTCAATTGCCGTGATGATGAACAGCACGAGGTAGCCGCCGAGCACGCGGAAGACCGTGACGGAGAGCTCGTTGAGGAGCGTGAATACTCTGTTGCGGAATTTCTTATTAGGTGTGTTCTTAACGAAGAACTTCATGACGGTGGGACCGTCGTTGATGAAGTAGAATCCGCTCAACACGATACTGATTATGAAGAATACCGCGTAAGGAAGGTTTCCGACGAGTCTGCCGACTGCGGAGAATGTGTCGTTGATGAACGAAGGAGCCTTGCTTACGATCGTCTGGCCCATGTTGGTTACGCTCTCTTTGAGAGATTCGATCATGTCAGGCGTAAGGAAACCGCCGTTGTCGGAGCTTAAGCGGTCAAGGATCTGAGTATTAACCATCTCTGCAGGCTTGATCGTCCTGGTGAGCTCACCGAGTGTTACCAAAAGGCTGTTTGCCTGGTAGATAAGGCCGATCAAAGCAAGCACGATAAGTATGAATACAATGATGTTCAAGATTACATAGACGGTTATCGATGTTTTGGTATGAGTGGATTTTTTCTTGCCCGGCTTGATCTTCGTCGAGTTCTTGTCGAAGGCATTCGCAATAGGCTTTGCGATCAATACTGATGTCTTCGAGAGCAGGAATCCGATAAGGAACGGGACCAGAATGACGACCACGATCTTGCTGACGTAAGCCAGGCCGACAAGGATCGCCACAATAAGGATGAACTTGAGCATCGACATGACGGATGCTCTGTCCCTCTCATATCTTTCAACATCGCTTAAAGGTTTGTTCTTGGATTTTTCTTCCATTTTTACTTTACTATCTCCCATATTATTCCCCTGTTACTTTCCCAAAGTAATTGCTATCCCTTTTTTTTCGAACCCTTATAATCGTACACCCTTCCACAGCAAAATCCAGAATGCCGCGAGGATCAGAATGCCCAAAACGAACGTCAGGTTGAAGCCCGACAGTACACTTTCTGACCTTGCGCCCTCTGCTGCTTCGATCTTTTTGGGATCGCCGTATATGTCTGCGCTGTACGCGAAATGGAATTCGCCCAGTGTCTTTCTGAAGAATGCCATGAGTATTACAGCAACGACGATCGCAGGGATCGACGCGAAATAGAATGTGCTCGGAATATCGCTGTAGACTCTTATAGTCGTGAGGTCGACCTCATAAACGACGTTCTCGATGAGGATTCCCGTGATGCGTGCGCCCAAAAGCGTCAGGATCGGTCCGTAGATGTTCTCGGTGTGGTTTCTTACGATGCAGAGCCACCAGCCTATTATGAGGACCGCGAAAATATCCAGGAAATCGAACGAGAATGCCGCAAAGAAGATCGGAATGAAGAAATATGCCCATTTCCTGTTGTTCTCAGAGAATCCCTGCCATACGGCGCCCAGGAAAAAGAGCGAGAATCCGAATGCGGGGATCACCGTGTCGATCAGGATCTCCAGTGCCAGAGTCTGGCCGGACACGCCTTCAACGTGGTAGAAAACGGCCGGGAATACGACCGATCCGCCGAATTTGAGCCAGAGGGCAGCGGTTACGTTATGAATTGACGATTTCAAGAGGAAAACCGGCGCACCTGACAGGAACGACAGTATGAGCGCGCCGACGCCGGTAAAGCGTCCGGTGATGCAGAGTCTGCCTTTCTCGGCCAGAAGGACCGAAGGCGCGACGAATGCAAACATCACGATGACGATGACTATCACAGCACAGCCGATCAGAGACGTCGATGAGAACTCGAAAGCGCCCGAGAACATTAACTTTAAGAGCAAAAGCGCCAGCCCCATGCCGACAGAACCAAAGAATACGGGATATCCCCAGTTATAAGGCTTTGGGAATCTGAACGCGTTGACTATGTGATTTCCCACGGACTTTAAGAAATCCATCAGAAATAAACTCCAAACAGCTTCATTGTCATGAACATCTTCTCGAAGAAGAACGGCTCCATGATGGTAAATACGGCGCAGCCCAGGGCGAGGAACGGTCCGAATGCCAGATAATCAGGGTCTTCCGCGAAGTGGATCTTCGCCTTCTCCCTCTGGATCTTGAGCTTTTCCTCACGTGGATCTGCTGCATTCTTGATCCTCTTCTTCTCATTGCTGATCCTCTTGAGCTTCCTTACGAGCATCGGGATAGCGAAGAACAGAGCCGCAAATATAGCAACATAAATAAGTACGATAAATCCGTAGGTTCCTGTGATGAGGCCCGTTGCAAGAAGGAGCCAGACATCGCCCATTCCCATGCCTTCACGGCCGAGGAAAGTGATCGACAGCGAGCCGAGAAGCCAGATAAAGCCTGCGCCGATAAGGGATGCGATGACCTTGTTGAGAAGTATCATCCACCACTTTGCATCAGGGCTGAACCATACGGAGCCCTCGAAAATATCAGCAAGCACCGCCAGAACGCCGCATGCACCGATATACATCGTGAACTGGTCGGGAATGATCCTGTTGAGCTTATCAGCCATCATAACCAGCACAAGTGCCGGGATCACAAGGAAAATGACCGCAAGATGCATGGGTCTGAAATTGTCTATATAATCCGCGCGGCAGAAGAAAATAGCGATGCAGTAGCTTGCAACGCAGAACACAGCGGCAATAAGGCCTTCCGGGAAAGGTCTCATTCGCTTGGACGGCCTGTATTTAGGGTCTTCAGGGGTTACACCGTAATCCTGGAGCCATTTCTCGGGTATGACCCCGAACAGATATGTACAGAGCGCGCCTGCAAGCACTCCGGCCACAACGGCTAAAACGTAACAGATTGCTATATTCATAATCAGTAGAAGTTTAATATACCGTAAGCAAAAATACAAATGCGGAGGAGCCCTTTAGGGCAGATTCACGCAATAATCATACGAAGTTCAAATCTTCTGTTAAAAATCAGTAAATTTCGGTGATTTTTGTTCGTTTTCGGAGGTTCCCGTTGTCAAAAAAACACGCGTGAATACTGGTTTTCGAGACCTTTTTGGCTAAAACATCGAACTTGTTTTAAAAAATTGCGCGCACCCCACGATAAAGTTATAATCAAACGTAATTATTTTGGAGGTAAGTAGATGTCTTTGGGGTAAGAGAGGCATCGAAGACTTGGACAATGGCAACAGTTACAGCAAAAGCGCTTGAACAGATGATGCAGGCCCACGTCAGGGCTGAAACGGGCTTAAGCCTTGAGCAGGCAACACCCCGCGATTACTGGACAGCGCTCTCAAAGAGCATCGTTGAGATCATCGCAGAGAACTGGATGGCAACGAGACACAAGTACAACCAGGGCCGTCAGGCTCACTACTTCTCAGCCGAATTCCTCGAAGGCCGCTCAATGCTCAACAATCTCGTAAACCTGGGTATTTACGATCAGGCAAAGGACGCGCTCGCTTCTTTCGGCCTCGACATCACAGATATTCTCGAGCAGGAAACAGACCCCGCATTGGGTAACGGCGGTCTCGGACGTCTCGCAGCATGCTTCCTCGATTCATGCGCAACGCTCAACCTTCCTGTTACAGGCTACGGCATCCTTTACCGTTACGGCCTCTTCAGACAGGCAATCGAGAACGGTTTCCAGAATGAGTATCCTGACTCCTGGATGGAGCACGGATATCCTTTCATTCTCCCCAGATACGACCGCAAGGTTAAGGTCCACTACTCAGACATCGACGTCTGGGCTATTCCCTGCGACCTTCCTATCACCGGTTACGGCACAAAAAACGTCAACCTCTTGAGACTCTGGAAGGCTGAGCCCGCACAGGAGTTCAACTTCAACCTCTTCAATTCACAGAGATTCGACGATGCCGTCATCGAGAGAAACCGCGTTCAGGACATCTGGAGAGTCCTCTATCCGAACGACACTTCCTACGACGGAAAGGTCCTCCGTGTAAGACAGCAGTACTTTTTCGTATCTGCTTCCTTGCAGGACATCATCTTCAGATACAAGAAGGTGCACGGCGATGATCTCCACGATTTCGCCAAGTACAACACGATCCAGCTCAACGATACACACCCTGTAGTCGCTATCCCTGAGCTCATGAGACTCCTCGTTGACGAGAACGGCATCGAGTGGACAGAGGCATGGGAGATCGTTAAGGACACATTCGCATACACCAACCACACGATCATGGCAGAGGCACTTGAGAAGTGGGATATCTCCATCTTCCGTTTCCTCTTCCCCAGAATTTTCGAGATCATCGAAGGCATCAACAACCAGTTCCGTGCACAGATGTACGAAGCAGGCCTCTATTCCGAGCTCATCGACCGTATGTCCCCTCTTGGCGACGGCAAGATCCACATGGCTTGGATAGCTATCTACGGCTCACACTCCGTAAACGGCGTTGCTGCCCTCCACACAGACATCCTCAAGAACGAGACACTCAAGGATTGGTACAACATCTATCCCGAGAAGTTCTCCAACAAGACAAACGGCGTAACTCCCCGTAGATGGCTCCGTTCCTGCGATCCTGAGCTCGCTAACCTCATCACTGACCTCCTCGGCAGCGACAAGTGGGTTACAAACCTCGATCTTCTCAAGGATCTCGAGAAGTACAAGGACGATGACAAGGTAATGAAGAAGTTCATCGCCATCAAGAAGGCTAACAAGAAGCACCTTTCCGAATATCTCGAAAAGACAAAGGGCATCAAACTGAACCCCAACAGCTGCTTCGACGTACAGATCAAGCGTCTCCACGAATACAAGAGACAGCTTCTCAACGCCCTCTACGCTCTGAACCTCTACGACAGACTCAAGGAGAATCCGAAGCTCGACATGCCTCCGGTAACGATCCTCTTCGCTGCAAAGGCAGCTCCGGGCTACTTCAGAGCAAAGGCAATCATCAAGTTCATCAACGAGATCGCAAAGCTCATCGATTCCGATCCGGCTATGAAGAACCGTCTGAAGGTCGTATTTGTTGAGAACTATAACGTTTCAGTCGGCGAAAAGATGTTCCCCGCAGCAGACGTTTCCGAGCAGATCTCCACAGCAGGCCTCGAAGCATCCGGTACAGGCAACATGAAGTTTATGATGAACGGTGCCGTAACACTCGGTACTCTCGACGGCGCTAACGTTGAGATCGCAGAGTGCGTCGGCGACGACAACATCTACATCTTCGGCTGCCGCTCACAGGATATGGCTGCAACAAAGGCTTACTACAACCCGAAGTGGCAGTATGAGAACATCCCCGGCCTCAAGAAGTGCTTAGACCGCCTTGTTGACGGCTCCTTCAACGACGAAGGCACAGGCATGTTCAACGACCTCTTCAACGGCCTCATCTACGGCTCCAACTGGCAGCCCGGCGATCCTTACTACGTTCTCGGCGACTTCGACGACTACAGAAAGCAGCGCGACCGCCTCTACAAGGACTACCAGGACAACCTCGAATGGGCAAGAAAGTGCTGGGTCAACATCTGCAACTCCGGCAAGTTCTCCTCCGACCGTACGATCAAGGAGTACGCTTCCGGCATCTGGAAGATCAAGCCGCAGAAGATCTGATCCTGTTCCGGTCAAAACCTATGAATTTCAAGGCGCTCCGCTTTTGCGGGGCGTCTTTTTGTTGTAAAGCTTTTCTGGTGGGGTTGTTTTCGAGCGTGGAGGCTTCATTTTCGCGCTGGGGACTTTACTTCCACTCAGATCTTTCATGTCGACAAAAAAGTAGGCAGAAACCGCTCCAAAACGTCTACAAAACTATCTACTAAGCTCGAATCGACGAAAATGAAGACAGAAATGACCTCAAACTGTCTACATTTTCGTCGATAGCTATTTTGAATTCGTACACTTTTCCGTCAATGACTCCCGTCTGCATTTTCGCTGCATCCGCCAAAACTTGTCAAAACACCCAAAATAGGCCCTCAAACATCAAGTTTTCCTTAAAATATTATATATAATGACAATCCCGTCCATTTTGTTGTATAATCTTCTTTAAATCTTTTAAGGAGGAACTTAATATGCCCATTTTCCAGGATCAAAAGGGAAAGAATATTTCCAACTTCCAGAAGATGATCGATGAGAAGAAAAATACAATACGCAAGTATTACGATGAGATCGGCCATCTGTATTATGGACAGTACAAGGATGTTAACGTTGATATGACAAAGGATATCAACGCCAGATGCGAATCCATCTCCAACCTTTATATCGAGATTGAAGACCTCAATGTTAAGATCCTCCGAGAGAGAGGACTCAAGAAGTGTGCAGTCTGCGGTACGGAGAATAACCTTTCGAACGCTTTCTGCTTCAAGTGCGGTGCAAGATTTGATGATGCTGATGCGGTTCCCGCTGACGTTATCGCTCCTCCGAACGCTTCTGCTACGCCCTCTCGTCAAGATACAAAGCAGACTAAATTAGAACCCGCAGTTACTCCTGTAACGGCTGAGCCCGTCATCGACGCAGCAACAGCTACAGCAGAAGTAACAGACGAGGGCAAGGAGGAATAAGGAGACATATGGCAAAGATTTTCGAAGAAGAGTCAAGAACATTTTCTGAGTACCTTTTGGTACCCAATCTCACAACAGAGAAGAACACACCTGATCAGGTAGACCTGTCCGCACCTATCGCTAAGTTCAAGAAGGGCCAGGAAGAGTCACGCCTTAAGATCAACATCCCTATGGTATCTGCAGTCATGCAGGCTGTTTCGGACGACGGTATGGCAATCGCGCTCGCTAGATGCGGCGGTCTGTCCTTCATCTTCCAGTCACAGTCCATCGAGTCACAGTGCGCGATGATCCGCCGCGTAAAGAAGTACAAGGCAGGCATCGTTGAGTCCGACTCCAACCTCTCTCCTGAAGATACTCTTGAGAAGGTTATCGAGCTCCACGAGAGAACAGGCCACGGCACAGCAGCTGTTACAGAAGACGGTACTGCTGAAGGCAAGCTCCTGGGCCTCGTTACAACACGTGATTACCGTGTAAGCAGACTTTCACTCGATACCAAGGTCAAAGAGTTCATGACTCCTATCGAGAAGCTTGTTACAGCACCTGAGGGCACATCCCTTAAGGAAGCTAACGACATCATCTGGGACAACAAGATCAACCAGCTCCCTATCGTAAACAGCGAAGGCAGACTCGTTGGTCTCGTTTTCCGTAAGGACTACGAATTCCACAAGGCAAATCCGTATGAGCTCTTAGACTCTGAGAAGAAGCTCATCGTTGGTGCCGGAATCAATACAAGAGACTATCAGGAGCGTATCCCTGCCCTCTTGGAAGCAGGCGCTGATGTTCTCTGCCTCGACTCCTCCGACGGTTTCTCCGTATGGCAGGAAAGAGCACTCAAGTGGTGCAAGGAGAATTATCCTGACGCCATCATCGGTGCAGGCAACGTAGTAGACGCTGAGGGCTTCAGATTCTTAGCTGACTGCGGCGCAGACTTCATCAAAATCGGTATCGGCGGCGGTTCCATCTGCATCACACGTGAGCAGAAGGGTATCGGCTGCGGCCAGGCTTCCGCTGTACTCGCTGTAGCAAAGGCTCGTGACGAGTATTTCAAGGAGACAGGTTATTACATTCCTCTGTGCTCCGACGGCGGTATCGTTCACGACTATCACATGGCATTGGCTCTCGCTATGGGCGCTGATTTCATGATGCTCGGACGTTATTTCGCAAGATTCGACGAATCACCTACGAGAAAGCTTCTTGTAGGCGGCACATATGTTAAAGAGTATTGGGGCGAAGGCTCCAACCGTGCGCGCAACTGGCAGCGTTACGACGACGGCGGCAAGGGCGGCAAGATGGCGTTCGAGGAAGGCGTTGACTCTTACGTTCCTTACGCAGGCAACCTCAAGGACGGCCTGGACGTATCCCTTGCAAAGGTTAAGGCAACAATGTGCTCATGCGGCTCCTCTTCCATCGAAGAGTTCCAGCAGAAGGCACGCCTCGTAGTCGTTTCCTCCACATCAATCATCGAGGGCGGCGCACACGACGTTATCCAGAAGGAAAACGACAGAACGGCGAGATAATTTTTCGAGAATTCGAAAACAAACAAGAATAAACGATATCCAAACAAAAGGAGACAGAACATGGCTGACGAAATCATCAAGAAGCAGATTACCAAGGAAGGTTACGACGAACTGCAGAACGAGCTTTCCGAGCGTAAGACCAAGAAGAGAAGCGAGATCGCCGCACGTATCGAAGATGCTAAGGCACAGGGCGACCTTTCAGAGAACTCCGAGTACGATGAAGCGAGAGCCGAGCAGGCTGAGAACGAGACACGTATCGAAGAGCTCGAAGCTATCCTCAAGGCTGTTGAAGTTGTTGACGATTCCAACCTTTCCACAGATAAGGTTTCTCTGGGTTCCACAGTAACCCTCCAGAACACCGCTACAAAGCAGGAATACAAGTACAAGCTCGTTGGTGAGTCCGAGATCGACTTCAAGAAGAAGAGAATCTCAGAGAACTCTCCTGTAGGAAGAGCTATCTCCAACCAGAAGAAAGGCAAGACAGTTTCCGTCTCCACACCTTCCGGCATCATCAAGTACAAGATCATCAAGATCGAGAAGTAATCCTTGTACCAAAATCGCGAAAACTATAACTAGAACAGAGAGTAACTATGGCTAAGAAATTCGTACCTCAGACAGAACCTTTAAGTGCAGAAGAGATCCAGGAACAGACCAGATTCCGTATAGAGAAGCTTAAGGCCCTCCAGGCAGAAGGCAAGGATCCTTATGAAGAGTTTACATACGACGTAACGAACCACTCGAACGAGATCACGGGCGATTACGATTCTTTCGCTGGCAAGACAGTAAGAGTCGCAGGACGTCTTATGAGCAAGCGCGGCATGGGTAAGGTATCTTTCTGTGACCTTTACGACAGAAGGGGCAAGATCCAGATCTTCACAAAGATCGACAACCTCCCTGAGGAAGACTATAAGGCATGGCAGAACCTCGATATCGGCGACCTCGTAGGCGTTGAGGGTGAGGTTTACATGACAGAGAAGGGCGAGGTATCCATCCTCACCAAGTCTTACAAGCTCCTTGCCAAGTGCCTCCATCCGCTCCCGAACAAGTATCAGGGCTTAAAGGACACTGACGTACGTTACCGCCAGAGATATCTTGACCTCATCGTTAATCCCCAGGTTAAGGAGACTTTCGAGAAGAGATCCAAGGTCATCAAGGAGATCAGAAACTTCCTTGCAGACAGAGACTTCATGGAAGTTGAGACTCCCCTGCTCGTAACAAACGCAGGCGGCGCAGCTGCAAGACCGTTCACAACACACTTCAACGCTCTTGATATAGACTTGAAGCTCCGTATCTCACTTGAGCTCTACCTCAAGAGACTTCTTGTAGGCGGCTTTGAGAGAGTTTTCGAGATTGGCAGAGTATTCCGTAACGAAGGTATGGACACACGCCATAATCCTGAGTTCACGCTCATGGAGCTCTACCAGGCATACACAGACTACAACGGAATGATGGAGCTCACAGAGTCCATGTTCCGCTATGTTGCAGAGAAGGTATGCGGCACAACGCTCATCAAGTACGGCGACCTCGAGATCGACTTCGGCAAGCCGTTCGAGAGACTAACGATGAACGATGCCATCAAGAAGTATGCAGGCATCGATTTCGATACTGTTGAGAGCGATGAGGCTGCGAAAAAGCTTGCTGACGAGCATCATATCGAATACGAGGCATGGCACACAAAGGGTGACATCGTTAACCTCTTCTTTGAGGAATACTGCGAGAAGAACCTCCTCCAGCCTACATTCATCATGGACCACCCTATCGCCATCTCCCCTCTCACAAAGAAGAAGAAGGGCTCTCCAGACAAGGTCGAGAGATTCGAGCTCTTCATCAACACATGGGAAATGTGCAACGCTTACTCAGAGCTCAACGATCCTATCGACCAGCGCGAGAGATTCGCTGCTCAGGACGCTACAGCTGAGGCAGGCAACGACGAAGCAGACCACACAGACGAGGACTTCCTCAATGCCCTCGAGCTCGGTATGCCTCCTACGGGCGGTATCGGCTACGGCATCGACCGTCTCGTAATGCTCCTGACAGACAGCCCGAGCATCAGGGATGTTTTGCTCTTTCCCACGATGCGTCCTCTGGATAGCTAAACCCTTGATTTTATTGGGTTTGCGGCTCCAAAAACGGCATTTAGGATGCCAAAAGGGTGCCAATGGGATGCCAATCCTCCCAAACCCTTGAAAAATCGCACATTTTTAAAATTGAGTTTTTCATGAAAGCCACGAGAATTGAGTCTCGTGGCTTTTTCTTGAAAGGTTTTGTCTGCTATCCGCCAAACTTTGAAAGGCTTTGTAATAGTAAGTCACGTTTAAAAGCCAGTTTTACGGGTTTGGAATCAAACTTCTGAATCGCACACTGGATAAAAACAGCTCCTCTTCATATCCTTATGTTATGGATACAATGACTGTGATATGGGGTGGAACCCTTGCTGTTCTCCTGAGCAGGCTCAGGAAGCCTGTATTCAGAGTGGAAAAGATTAGCTGTACCTACAACGAAACTGTCAAAAGGTACGGCGTCTATTACATGTGTATCGACGATCTTCCGCTATGAGACGCAAATCGCTGGCAGAAGAAAGACCGGATCTTTTGGCTCAGTGGTCTCCTGATAACGAGTTCTCACCTTCTGATGTCTCCTGCGGCTCCCACAAGAAAGCCCTATGGATCTGCGCTAAAGGTCATATTTGGGCTGCTACTGTCAAAAACAGAGCTCTGATAGGGAGCAAGTGCCCTTATTGTGAGCATAGAGCGGTTCTAAAAGGCTATAACGACCTTCAGACGCTCTTTCCCGAAATTGCTAAGACATGGTCTCCCAAGAACGTAAAGAAGCCTTCAGAGGTATCTTCACGCTCAAATTCTGAAGTTTTCTGGGTGTGTGAAAATGGTCACGAGTGGAAATCCCGTGTTGCTGATCGAACAGAAGGCCACGGCTGCCCTTATTGTGCCGGTCAACGTGTCTGGAAAGGCTTTAATGACCTGGCAACCACTCATCCTACTCTTATTGCTGAGTGGTCCGACAAGAATAGCGCACTCTCGCCTGAATCAATTACTTATAAGAACCGTTCCAATGTCTGGTGGCACTGTAGCAAGTGTGGGAACGACTATCAGGCTGTTGTTTATTCCCGAGCCAATGGTCGAATCTGCCCTTTTTGTATAGCGAATGGGATTAAACAGGCACGTGAGCAACGGTTGATAGATAAACAGATAGCCAAAGACTTCAATTACTTCCTTCCCCAACTGGCTTCAATCTACTACGCTGGAAAACATGGAATAAAAGTATTTCTGGATTCTGAAGACTTAGTAGGCTTCCCTTTATCGGCATATATTCCTGATATCGGCCTGGCAATCGATGTGTGCTGCGCTAAAAAGGTAATAACTATAAAAGAATACATATGCATGACTAAAGGAATCACTTATATAAACATTCCAGGGAAAATACCTGAGGAAGAGGTAGTTAGTATAGTCAGAAATGCCTTTTTCGATGCTCATGTGTACTCACATACAACTGTTGAGGCTGATCTTGAGCTTCTTAGAAAGAGATTTTCTTATTGGAAGAAAAAGGAATCCAACCCTTAAATTACGCTACTCTTGAGCCTGTCAAATGCGCTCTTAGCAGCTTGCCTTACATTAGGGTCATTATCCGCAAACGCAAGCTTTTTAACGTATTCTTCGCAATGTTTGGCGTGAATATCGGCTGCAGCCGTTGCCGCACTCGCTCTTACCATAGGATCTGTATCACGTAAAAGCGGAATCAAGGCCATGCCGGAATCGTAGGTAGGGATCATACCAAGAGTCATGGCTACTGTCATTCTTATATCCGGATTCGGGTGATCACTATATTTGGCGACAGCATTGATCTTTTGCTTATTTCCAAGCTTGATTATCTTATCTTTTAAAGCATCATCACGAGCCATAGTATTATTTCCTATCTTCTTCGATATTCAGATTATAGCATGCAAAAGGCCCCAGAATTACCTGAGGCCTTGGTGCGTTTTATTCAAGATATATCTTACTATCGCCTTATCCCAACAAATTGGAATTTATTTTAAGCTATCACGTTTTACCTTCTTAAGCCTTACTATCATTACCATAGGAATTTCTTTGTTGGTTTTAAAACATTCTTCATAAAATCC
>CACZGS010000022.1 GCA_902780785.1 Oscillospiraceae bacterium
TAAAAGAGCGAGTACAAAAGCGGGTGCTTAAAACCTTTTCCGGCTTCGACACCCTTGAAATACTTAAGGCAAAAATAAAGACTCAAAAGCACCGCCGGAAGACAGTACTCCTCAGTAAGATTGCCCTTCTCATAGTTAACAGCTGCCACTGCGAGTACAGGCAGAAATGCAATGAACCTGTGGAGCCATATAAGTCTTTTTGCAAAAAGATCAGATGTTTTGCCTATGATGTAAAGGCAAAAAGAAATATTAATACACTGAACGATGAAAGCACCTGTCCTTCCATAACAGATCTTCTGTCCGATAAATTCGATAAGGAATAGATACGGTCCCTTCATATCGAAGAAATCCCTGTAAGGCAAAAGTCCCTTTGTCATTCCCTGTCCGACCAGGATAAAGAATGCAGAATCTAATCCCCAGCTGTTCTTTGCAAGCGGTGTTGTTGATTTGGAAAGAACTAATGTAAAAACCGTAGCGGCAACCAGGCAAAACAGATATAAAGCTATATTCTTAAATGCTTTACTGCGCACAACTTAATCTCCCTTTTTATGCTTTCAGGGTGGAATTATATCACGTTTGTAATAAACAGCAGGAAAAAGTTTTTCCTACAGCAGACGCGTTTTCTCTGTCATATAGCACAATCGGTGAAGCAATAATACTCTTATCAGAGGAGCTTGCCTACGTCCGTCGCATAGCACCATCTTCCGCCGGTGAAGTTGCCGAAGATGTATTTCATGGAAGCGGACTCGCTCATTATGAGAAGCTTGCCATTAACAAAGACGATCTCTTCTGCCATCGGCGCTGCGTCAAATGTGGCTGTCATCGTGTTCTTATCAAAAGCATAAACGGGTATCTCGCCGTTATCGGTCTTAATAGTGCCGACAGAATTGCTTCCTGCAACATTGTAACTGCAGATAGTCGATTTTGCGGTTCCGTAGGACTGTGAGATCCACATCTCGCCGTTGCGGACAGTCATGCCCTGAACGAGTCCCGGCAATGAATAAGCTTCAAAGGGCTGCGTCTCAACGCCGCAGTTGGAACCTTCGGCATTACTTAACTTATAGCTTAAGGCGATCGCGTGATTGTCTTCTCCGGCAGAACTTTTGAATATATGCGAATCGGGTGTCAGATAGTTAGGAACCCTGTAGAACTCGCCGACGATCATGCGGTCATCGGCAAAGCAGATCCAGGCAACATTGATCTTATCGTCACCGAACTTTGTAGAGAATCCGCCAACCTTCTTAACGACCTCGCCGCTCTTTGCGGAAAGCACGTCATTAAGCTTATAGATATTGATGCATGCATCCTCGTCGCCTGCTACGAAAAGATATTCGCCGTGCGAAGCAAGACCGCCTGCATGGGGCTTGATGCCGTTGCCGTTCTCGTCGCCCATTATGACGTAGCCTTCATCTTTACCGCTCGCGCCGTCCACTCTGTAGATGCGTGAAGGAGAGCCGTCCTTCTGATAACCGCAGATAAGATATGTGTCCACGGAAGATACATAATCCAGGCCCTGAGGCGTCATGTTATCCATAAGTCCGGGGATAACAAAAGCCTTCTCCGATGCCTTATAGTAGCTGCTGACGGGCGCTCTGAAGTAGATCCTCGCGCCGATCAGAACGATCGCTATAAGCGCAACCAGAACCACCAGAATGGTGGTGATGACTTTCTTCGCTTTAGAACCTGTTTTCTTACTCATAGATCAATACCAGTCCTTGTGTCTCTTGATGTAGATGACTTTCATGATCTGCGCGAAAACCATGTAGACTACCATGAGTATCGCAAGCCAGAGCATGTAGCTCAAAGGCATCGTAGGAAGGTCGAAGAGCGTTGATACACCGGTAAATCCGATGATGAGCGTAACTGCAATGACCGCAAGTGTTGAGAGCGTCAGCTGTACCGATGCCCTGTCGTTGATGAACGGGAGCTTCGGTGTTCTGATCGTGTGTATTACCATCGTCTGTGAGATGACGCCGAACATGAACCAGCCGCACTGGAAGTAGCCTTCCATCTCAGGATTGTTGTATCCGAATACGAACCACAATACGAGGAAGCACAGAACGTCAAGGACTGTACTCAAAAGACCGAACGATACCATGAAGCCCTTGATGCCGCCGAGATCCCACTTCTTGGGCTTCTCGATGTACTTGGATTCGACGTGGTCGAAAGGCATACCGAGCTGTGCAAAGTCGTTTAAGAGGTTCTGCACGAGGATATGCACGGGAAGCATAGGAAGGAACGGCAGGAAGATGCTCGCGATGAGTACCGAGAACATGTTGCCGAAGTTGCCTGAGACGGACATCTTCAGATACTTGGACATGTTCGCGAATGTGGAGCGGCCTTCGACAACGCCTTCGTCAAGGACCATGAGATCCTTTTCCAGGAGGATGATATCAGCAACTTCTTTCGCGATATCAACAGCGTTGTCAACTGAAATACCGATATCTGCCTGCTTTAAGGGTAAGCTGTCGTTGATGCCGTCACCCATGTAGCCTACGGTGTGGCCGTTAGCCTGGAACATCTTAACGACACGCTGCTTCTGGTAAGGTGAGAGCTTGGAGAAGATGTCGCACTTCTCACATGCTTCTCTTAATTCATCGTCGGTCATTGCTTCGATCTTGGCACCTGTAAGTGACATCTCAGTGGAGAAACCGAGTCTGCCGCAGATGTTGATCGCAACGCCTTCGGAGTCACCTGTAAGAACTATCGTACGTACGCCGTTCTTTCTTAACGCGTTGATGGCCTCGCCTGCTGATTCCTTCGGAGGATCCAGGAATCCTACGAATCCGATGAGTACCATCTCGCTCTCGTCCTGAATGCCGAAAACATCAACGCCGTGAACGTTATTCTTCTGTGCTACGGCGATAACACGGATGCCTTCGAGATTGTTCTCTTCGGCGATCTTTTTCGCATTCGCCTTAAGCTCGTCAGTAATGTCCTTAACTTCGCCGTCGATCTCGATGAAGGAGCAGATCGATAAGATCTCTTCAACGGCACCCTTTGTGATGAGCTGACGCTTGCCGTTCTTGTCCTTGAGCACAACGCTCATGCGGCGGCGTGAGAAGTCGAACGGGATCTCGTCTTCTCTTACATAAGCTTCCTTAAGGTAGCCAAGGTCTTCCTTGTCTGCGCGGTTGATGATGGCAACATCCATGAGGTTCTTAAGACCTGTCTGGAAATAGCTGTTGAGGAATGCATGTCTTAAGATACGCTTGTCTTCTCTTCCAAGCACGTCCATGTATTTCTCGAGGATGATCTCGTCCTGCGTGAGCGTACCTGTCTTATCTGTACAGAAGACGTCCATCTCGCCGAATGTCTGGATAGCTCCAAGACGCTTTACGATAGTCTTCTTGCGGGACATGTTGATAGCGCCCCTTGCAAGTGAGGAGTTCATGATAACAGGCAGCATCTCCGGCATGATTCCGACAGCGATCGTGATGCCGAACATGAGGGATTCAAGCCAGCCGCCCCTGCCCTTGGTGATGAAGTTGGCGATGAAGATGACAGGAACCGTTATGAGCATGAAGCGGATAAGGAGCTTGCTTACGGAATCGAGGTTTCTCTCGAATGCGCTCTTCTCCTCATAAGAGTTGAGGCTCTTTGCCATGCTTCCGAAATATGTATCTCCGCCTGTCAAAAGGATAATTGCCTTGGCGCTTCCCGATACGATATTGGATCCCATGAATCCGATATTTGCGAGGTCGGTGACGCCGACGTTCTTATCGCTTGTCGTAAACTTCTCTACGGGGTTGCTCTCACCCGTGAGCTGAGATTGGTCGATGAAAAGGTCCTTTGTCTCGATGAATCTTACATCGCCGGGGATCATGTCGCCTGATGCGAGCTTAACGATGTCGCCGGGAACCAATTCTTCGATATCAACTTCGATCTCGACGTCGTTACGGATAACATCGAGCTTGGTGGTGATCATGCCCTGCAGCTTCTTGGCTGCGTTGTTTGACTTCTCTTCCTGAATGAAAGATATCGTCGCGGAAATTATGATTACCGCAACGAGCATGATGAATGTTGCAAAAGACGGTTCATCAGCGAGCACTACATCGGTCGCGAACGTGATCATCGCAACGACCAGGAGCACGATGTTGAACGGATTGATTACCGCATCCTTGATACGTACGGCAAGATTCTTTTCTTTGCCGAAATCAATGATGTTCCTTCCGTATTCTTCAAGGCGGTCAGCTGCCTGAACAGGATCAAGACCATATTCGTCAGTCTGATACTTCTCGAAAAGTGCCTTTTGCTCCATTCCGCTTAATTCAAGCAGTGTCTTCTCTACTTCACCGCGGCGTTCTGGGTTCTCTTTCCTCTTCATGTCCCTCTCCTGTAAATTTTTGTACGCTGAAAATTATATAGAAAACGCGTGCGCGTAACAATACAAAGAGCCGTTCCCCTGTCGGAAACGGCTCTTATTCATAGCAACCTGTCTTTATACTTATCTTTGCTTAAGAACCCCGGGAAGGCTTGCTTTCTGCTTCCCCAGATTCTTTGCATAACGCACGATAACAAAAAGAACGTAACCTGTGACAACGCCCAATGTATTCAGGATGAGATCGTCAACGTCAGACGTCCTGTCGGCAAACGGCAGCTGGAGTATCTCAATTGTCAGCGACATGAGAAATCCGGTGCCCGCGACCTTGAAGAAAGTATCCAGGCGCTTATAGAGTACAGGCAGTAAGATTCCCGTCGGAACAAACATCAGGATATTGCCGAACACATTAAAGATCATGTGCGCCTCATTCTCGTAATCCAAAAGATACACAAACGGGATCAGATTGATCCTGCAGTTGAAGATCTCATTGAAATCGAGGCAAAGCGGCGAGAACGTAAAATATATGATGACAAGAAGATTTATGTACATCAGAATATGAAGTCTCTCACGCTTCCAGTCGATCCTCTTATTGCGGATACTGACAGCGGCACGGACCAGCAGATATATAGCTGTATAGACCGCTGCTATGTAAACATACGGTATAATTCTCATTCCTATCATCTCCTAATTTTTTGTCGCGGCTGACCTATCCCCATAAGTCAGCTCACCAATATTATACAATCCGGAATCTTAAAAACTTGCGCAGAAATAGGGTAATCACCTTAAGTTTTCCTTAAGTTTTAAGCAAAAACAGCCCGTGATGGTTGCAACAAGTGCTCATTTTCGATTATTAGGACAATTAAGAAATCAATTCGTGTCGATGGCTGCGATAGTCCTATTAATCTAATGCAACAGGGCTTGCTTTTTTATAAAGTGTTATTGAGGCATTACCTTAAACGGTGTTGCATTACACATTTGTGTTTAGGCGGTTATCCTCCATAAATCCATAACTTTGCTTATGGTGAAAGGAGGTGCACTATGACTGATTATGAAATGTTGATCGTAATCCTTACTATCGGCATGCTAATAGTTTCAATCATTGCTCTTTGTTTCAGGACAAAGAAATAAGCCGCCCCTCGTCCAAGAAGTCGCGGCTTATAAACTAACACTTCGAGGATAACCGTCTATACGGTAATGCCTCATTCCTAAGGTCATTATAGCTTCTGCTTAAATAATCGTCAATTTTGTTTTTGGGACAATTTATCCCTGTTACAGCTTCAGCATAAACAGCCCGTGATGGTTGCAATACGCATACATTTTCCTTATGCAGTACTTTCTGAATCTCGTCTCGCAGGGTCCTTCAGGATAGAGCTTAACAAGCTGCACGCCCTGGTCTGAAACCGCTGCAAGGAAAGATATATAGTGGTCCTTTGTCATAGGGTGATCGACAGTCACATAGTATTCGTCTTCGACTGTCTCAACCTTGATCTGATGCTCCTCATCGCACGCTTCCGGCTCCATCGGCGGCAAGGTGATTCCGCAGCAGCTGACCACTGCTTCGCCCGATGCATGTATGACATTTCCACACACGGGACATACATAGAATTTGCCCCTCGCCATATTCGCGGAACGGTTGCAGTTCCTGATATCTTCGCCTGACAAAAGTTCTATTACGGAAATATCGAGTGCCTTTGCTAAAGGCTCAATAAGACTTACATCGGGAAAGCCCTGCCCGGTCTCCCATTTGCTCACAGCCTTGCTGCTGACAAACAATTTCTCAGCAAGTTCTTCCTGTGTCATTTTCTTATTCTCGCGGAGCTTTCTTATCACTGCTCCTGTTACATATTTATCCATGGCATATCGCCTCCTTCCGCTAACAAGATAACATGCCGCCCGGCTGATTGTTACCCACGCATCGTGGAGTCATATAGTGCTATAATTCGTATCTATGGAAAAGACAAAGAATTATATAGGCGACATTCTGATAATCATCGCGGGACTCTTCTGGGGCAGCATGGGCATCTTCGTGCGCCACTTGAACGACCTTGGTTTTTCATCCATTCAGGTAGCGTGCTTAAGACTTGTCTCCGCAGGGATACTTTTCGCGCTCATACTGCTCATAAAAGCCCCCAAAGGCTTTAAGATCAATCCTAAAGACATCCCGCTGTTCTTAGCTCTTGGCCTTGTGAGCATCCTGTTCTTCACATGCTGCTACTTCACCGCGATCCGCTTGATGACAATGTCCACCGCGGCGATCCTTCTTTATACTTCGCCGATCTGGGTAATGGTCCTCGCGATAATCTTTCTTAAGGAAAAGATCACGCTGCAGAAGATCATCGCTCTGGTCCTCGCATTTGCAGGCTGCGTCCTCGTATCGGGCTTCGGCGGAAAAGTAACTGTAGTCGGCGTTCTCGTGGGTTTGGGTTCAGGTCTGGGCTACGGTCTTTACAGCATTTTCGGAACATTCGCACTGAAGAAATATTCGCCTTATACAGTCACCTGTTATACATTCCTCATCGCAGGTTTTGGTTCGATCTTTGTTTCCAATCCTGCTGATCTTATCGCGAAAATATCTGCCGTCGACAACAAACTTTCCCTGTTCGGATTCGTGCTGTTAACGGCAATAGTAACCGCAGTCATTCCGTTCCTTTTATACACACTTGGACTTAACAAGACCACCGCAGGAAAGGCAGCAGTGCTTGCGACCGTTGAGCCTGCAGCGGCAACGCTCTTCGGGTTCTTTGTAATGGGTGAGAAGGTAGGACCTATAGCGATTATCGGAATATTACTGGTCTTCGCAGCTATCGTGGTGCTGAGTTTAAAAGCGAAAAATGCCTGACGCATCTTTCTAATCCCGGCCAACAAATTCAGGCATCGTCATTCAACGCCGCAGAAAGGCTCGGCGTGGTGCCTCTGGGGCCTCTTATCGCGAAGATCTTGAATTCGTCGTTTAACCTCTCAAAAGTAAACTCGTCAGGCTCATACTGCTTTAAGAGCTTGATCTTCATGAGCGCCGTTATCGTGAGATTCTTATCCGAATATTCGTAGGGGATGTCGGTCTCAAGGACCCTGCATTTATAAAGGATCGCGGACACGGGAGCGCCGACATAGAGGAATACCGTGTCGCCGCGCAGGATGCCGCGTCCCTGCTTCCAGTCGATGGTATCAGATGCTTTAAATGCAGCGATAACGTCGTAGTACTTGGGGTTTGAAGGAATTAGCCACTCTTTGGGTTCGCGCATGACAACCTTGGCTTTGCGCCTTTTCGGGGCCGTCGCTTCGAAGCTCGCGTCGATGAGATCAAAGACGTTTTTCTCCGGAACGTCGCCATTGAGGCGCACGGAGATCCAGTTCTTCTTGTTCATGTGATAGGCGGGAACTATGCCTTTCTGCTTGGTAAGAATGTCGTGGAAAATCGGATCATCGATCTTGAGATTCATGACATAGATAACATCGGAACTTTCCAGCCCGACCTTGTCGCCTCTGACATCCATTATGAGGCCGAACCACTTGCCGTTCTCCTTGTGCCTGAAGACGCAGCTCTTGTCGTACTTCTCCCAGGGATATTCGGGAGAAACAAGATACTTCTCCTTGATGTATTCGAAAACCTTATTTTTCAGAGACTTGTTCTTCATTCTTTTCCCTGTCGCTCCTGATTATCGAATAGACCGAAGCATCGCAGATACCCTGTATGTTGTGGCCTGCCTGACGGAGCGTGCCTTCGTACTTCATGCCGGCCTTCTGCATTACGCGTCCTGACTTCGGATTATTGACATCATGAGTTGCCATGAGCCTCTTTATGCCGACAACATCGAAAAGATAATCGGCAACTGCCATTAATGCTTCCGGCATATATCCGTTTCCCCAATATTTTCTGGACAAACAATAACCGATGAGAGCTTCATCCGTTATCTCGCGTAAGCTGACAACGGAAATATTGCCGATAAGCTTTCCGCTCTCTTTTAATATCATGGCCCAGTTAAAATAGTCACCATTCTCATACTGGGGGATCCATTCGTTAAGGACATATCTTGTTACCTCTACGCTCTCGTGAGGCGTCCAGGTCAGGAACCTTGTAACTTCAGGATCGTTGCACCATCCATTAAACATGGCTTCGGCATCCTCGATAACAAACCGTCTTAAAACCAGTCTTTCGGTCTCTAATACTTTTGTGCCTGTCTTATCCATACTATTTCTCTCCGAGCCACTGTATAAATGCCGTCTTGTCGTTGCTGTTGTATCCAGCGTTCTTATAGAAATCAAGTGTTTCCGGTCTCTTGGATCCCGTAAGGAGCATCATCTTGTAGCAGTTGTTGTCAAAGGCGATCTTTCTCGCATAATCCAGACACTCAGTAGCGTAACCCTTCTTGCGGTAATCAGCGTGTGTCACGACATTCTCGACGAATGCATAAGGCCTTATGCCTCTTGTAAGATTGGGGATTATCACGCACACACAAGAGGACACGAGCTTGCCGTCGACCTCTTTAACGATGATGTGGTGATTGGGATCGTTCATTATCTGTTCCCAGGTATCGGCAAGGTGATCGTCATGCTCGGGAATGCCCTCCTCATGAAGGTTCAGATAGAGTTCCAATAATGCATCCAATTCGTCTTTACGTGCTTCGCGAACCATGGTTCATCCTTCCTTAGAGAACTTCGAGATCTTTGTCCTCATAGCGGTTATGCCCGGGCATACTCTTCTTGTATTTCCAGCACTTGATTGCATCATCCAGGGAACGTCCTTTGTTGTGTTCAAAGAAGTCCCTGATATAGGTATTATACTCAAATTGTCCGTCAATTGACGTCTTCTCTGTCTTTGCTTTTTGTTTGATATCGAAATAAGCCTTAACGGCATCGGCATAGGTCTTGCCCGCGTTTGCCTTCAGCCACTTCTGGAACGCCACGTTGAATGAGAATGAACTTCCGATCTGCTCTTTGAAAAAAGCGCGGTGTTTCTCCGAGCAAACAAAACCCGGTTCGATGATGCTGTCCAATGTGATATTGCCGATATCTTTGGCAGTACTGCTTCTCCCGGCAGCGGCTTTCTTTACTTCGCCGGTATCAAGGAAATGCGCTATCCTGTCAGCAATATCTGTCTTTCCGCCCGATGCCGGGATGCCGTTCTCACGGCAGAAATCCACCAGTTCTTCCTTAAGCCAGTACCACTTGCGGAATGAATCTCCGTCAAGTTTTTTATCTAATACAGGTCTGTCATTCATATGATTTATCTCTCAAGAAATGCTTTAAGATGCGGCAGCACCTGCTCTGCTTCTTTCCTTCCCATCTGATAAGCCCTTTCAAGTTCATCAGGGTTCTTTTCAGTCCTTCCGATACCGATGGGCACAGGCGGCCTGATAACAAATGCAGTGCCTTTTATCTCGCGTTCTTCGATCTCCTCTACCTGTTTGTTATAGACCTCGTGGCGCTTCATCATGCCTTCCGCGACCGCAGGGTATTTGCGGAGTGCGAGCTTCATAAGTGATGAGGTCTTTTTCTTCACATAACCTTTGGGCTGTGTGAGCACGATGACATTGCGGTCATATCCGATGCTCTCCATGAATTTATACGGGATAGAATCCGCGATTCCGCCGTCCAGATAAAGATTGCCGTCGATCTCAACGGGTGTTGATGCGACAGGCATTGACGCAGAGGCCCTCATCCAGAGCATGTCAGTCTCACCGCCGTCGGTGCACTTATGGTAAACGCACCTGCCGGTCTTGACGTCCGTCGCACCGATATAGAATTCCATCGGATCGTTCTTAAATGTTTTCCTATCGAAAATATCCAGTTCATCAGGCAGTTCCCTGTAGCAGAAATCCGCGCCGTAAAGATCGCCGGTCTTAATGAGCGATCTGTAACTGCAGTATCTCGGATCTTTGCAGAATCTCTTGTTATATCTGATCGGTCTGCCGATCTGTCTTGATTTGTAATTGCACCCGAAAACAGCACCTGCAGAGATCCCTGCCGCGCCTTCGAACCAAATATCATTTTCCATGAGAACGTCGATCACGCCGCAAGTGAACATGCCGCGCATCGCACCGCCTTCCAAAACCAGTCCTGTCCTATTACCCAAACTTATATCTCCGTTTACTGTTTTCTGAAATCGATCCTCTGAAGGGCTTTGCCGTTCGGAAGAGGATTCAGTTCATTCAGTATCTTACAATATCCGATCTTATTCAACGCGGAGATCAGTTCTGTCTCCTCCATCTGGCAGTGAACTTCATCGAGCCTGTCAAATGCATGCAGATACGGCGAATCAGACACCCACTGAGCTTCGTCAGTATTGATCTGGATAACGCAGGAAACATATTCGGGATTGATCTTTATTATTGCCTTTTGGAAAGCTTCATAACCGATGTATTCGATCAGGAGATTAGCGATAACGAGCTCTGAATGCGGAAGCTTTTCCGGTTCTGTGATAAGGTCGATGCAAAGGCACTCCAATACGCCCGCCAGATCTTTATAGCGCTCTTCTACGGTCTTCAGATAACCTTCATTGATATCGATGCCGTAGACTTTTTCGAGCTCTCCGGATCTGACATGCTCAAGGCCGTTGCCACCTGCGATTCCGAGCACCATCGCGGTCTTTACCGGATAGCCGGAAAACTGTTTCTTCATAAGAGAATTCATGGTCTGGAGCTGATTAACAGACTCCAGACTCATGTGATTCTCGTAATCGCTTAAAGATATCTCTTCCCAGGGATTGTTCATAAGTCTTCCCTTCTGATGACGGAAACGTGCGTGATGCCGTTTGCCTCATCAGGATACTCTTTGCAGAAATGCATGCCGATGGATTCGGCAGTCTTGAAAGATCCCTCGTTCGTGTACTTGCAGTATGAATAGATCGCGGGATATTCCGTGTTCGCGAAAGCCCAGTCACGTACGGCGACAGCTGCTTCCTTAGCATAGCCCTTGCGCTGCATATCGCGCCTTATGTGATAGCCGATCTCAGGCAGCATCTCGCCTTCGATATTCTGGAGCGTCAGTCCGCAGTCGCCGATCATCTCGCCGGTCTCCTTAAGGCATACGGCCCAGAGTCCGAAGCCGTTATCCTTATAGCGGTTCATGTTGCGCCCGATCCAGGATCTTACCCTCTCCTCATCAAAGGTATAAGGATAGTGCTGCATGATCTCCCTGTCTGCCAGGACTTTATAGAGAGCATCGAAATCATCCATGCTCATCTCACGTAAGAATAATCTTTCTGTCTCAAGTATCTTTCTCATATTCACCTGCCTGCACATCTGTCTGAATAATGTACTATAAATCCAAAAGAAGTGCTATGACATTTATGTCAGAGACAGAGGCTAGACCGGAATAGTCACTACGCCTGAAGAAGGATCATCCATATCCTTCAAGATCAAGATGCTCTCGACCTTGTCCGGATCAATCGCACGGACAAAGAAACAGTTTTGATGTGCCGTATTGCCATCAGATGAATTGTGGACATCATCTCCAATGCCAAGAACTGATCCATCTTTAAGAACGACACCCACAAACTTAGGGATCGTGCCTTTCGCGTTGCCCTTGACTGTATAATTCAGTCTTATAGATATTGGCGATAACCCAATGCTGTCCAGGGTAAAAGGTGTGTTCTCGAGTTTCTTCCCGACATCCTTATTAACAGAAGTGCTTTTTGAAGGCATCTCCAACGTAAAGGTCCATTCCCTGTTTGTGCCTTTGATTACCTCGCACTTATAAAGTTCACACAGATTAACGAGCTTAACATATATCGTGCGCCCCAGCATATTCATATCAACGCCATGTCCGCTGACTTTCATCAAATAGTAGAGATTGCCTTCATTATCAAAGTAACGGTATTTTTCTACGCCGCTATTATAGTACTGGAGCGGGGTTCCGTCCTCATAAACTTGTTTACCTCCTATATCATTTACACCGTTATAGAATCTGCCTTCACAATCGAGTTCCTTTGTCATAGCCTCATCTTCATATGCGTATTCCATGTCAAAGAACGGTTCGTTTATCTTATCGTCAAAGGTAAAGCCGGATACTTTGAATGATATAAAAGCGCATCTTTCATCAGCTACAACAGCTTCCGGAACAACAGTTATCTTATCTGCATTAGCAACTGTTTTATCATCAGTCTGAGCGGTAGTGTTTGCAGTAGTAGATGCGGTTGTGCTTTCGCTTGTATATACTATCGCTGCACTTTGTTCAACCAATTCCTGCTGTTGGCTCGGATCCATCTGGAGTTCGTTCATGCCTCTTCCCAGAACTCCTTTTATGGCCGCTACGCATGTAATTCCTGCCAATCCTACAACAGCGCAGATTATTCCTATTACAGGAAGCTTAGACTTCTTTGCAGGTGTGGCCTTGGGATTATTGTTTTTTTCATCAACAGTCTTCTCAAAAGACAGCTCCTCGAGATACTGGGGTGAAATATTCGAAATAGCATTATATAATTTTTCGTTTTTCATAAAGAGTAACCTCTCTTATCCAGATAATCCTTCAATCTGTTCCTGAGCTTGGACAGTCTTTGAGCCATCGCGTTCTGATTAAGTCCGTAACGCTCCGCAATCTCTCTTACGGATTCGCACAGATAGTAGCGTCTCAAAAACAACTCCCTGTCAGCTTTGGAAAGATTTCCGAGCCAGGAATTGATCATCTCTGTCAGCATATTTGAATTAGCTTCATCGGTACTGTCAGAATCAGACGGGATGCATTCATCCAGTTCATCCATGATCAATTCAAGCCCGCAAAACCTTTTCTGCGCATGATAAGTGCGGTACTTGATCAGCGCCTGATTGCGGACGATTTTTCCAAGATATGCTTTAAGTGATACAGGTTTTGCCGGAGGTACCGTTTTCCAGATTATATTCAGCGTGTCATTGACACACTCTTCAGCATCTTCACGGCTGTTCAGTATATTGTTTGCGATCTGGTAACAATAAGAACCGAATTTGTTTTGAATCTCTCTAATTGCATCTTCATTTCGCATAACAAGGCATGAGATTATTTCCTTGTCTTCCATAAAGATCTCCTTTCATAAAGTAAGGCCTTCAACCATAAAGATGCAATTCATTGAAGGATATTATCTGTTTTTATCGAAATATTTCCCCAAAAGTATTATAAGGTTAAATCTTGTCATTATCCCTAAAAAAACAAATCAAAAAATCAGAGGCAAAAAGCCTCTGATTCATTCATTTCAGTTTGGACAAAAGAACTACCGTCTCAACTGTTCCATAATCTCAATATACCGCTATATCTTTAAGTTCAGGCACTTTATCATTTGTCTGGTAAGTCTTGCCGGTCTCTGAAACAGTAACCTTATTGTCCTCGATACTGACAGAATATTCTTTCAGATAAGTAACGCCGTCAACAACCTCGGATACTTTCAGATAAGTTATGGCATCGCCGCTTAAACTGAAGAAATTGCAGTTGCCGGAATCATCTTTATATTTGTCAACGTCATCACCGGTCAATGTTACTTTTGAAGATTTGTCTGTTGTCAGATTTGCAAGCAATATTCCGTCGTCGGTAGTAATTGCCATAGTGGATGAGTTTTCCTCCCAGCCTGCAGGAACAGAAAAGACGATATATTCCTTATCCTTACCCTTAAAGGCAGCAGCTCTGAAATCACGCCAGAAGATATCTGTAA
>CACZGS010000023.1 GCA_902780785.1 Oscillospiraceae bacterium
ATTGCACTTATGGAGATCGCCGAGTCCAACAAAAACGTTGATGCTAATGAAGGTGAGAAGTTCGCGAAAACAGGAAAAAGATTAGATGACGCGCTCGCCGACAGATACATCGAACAGCTCTCTGCTGCAACGACTTCGAGCTTTGTCTACCACAGCATCTCGCTCATAATCTATGAGGAGATCCCGGCTTATTTCGAAGGCCAGAAATCATTTGAGGAAGTTACTAAGACGATCAACGACAGAGCCCAGACAGTGCTTAACGAGAGAAAATAAAAACTCTTGAACGGTACTTCCGGAAACCCTCGTTTTTACGGAATTTCTAATGCTATAATGTTCCTGTTGGGTTAGGGACTTTTTTCACATACAGTAAAAACGGGGTGTTTCTATTATGGGAATGCGTGGTACTTTCCGTCTTATTTATTGGATCATTAGAAAACCTAAGCAGTCTGCCTTCGTCGGATTCGTGACTGCACTTTTAATTGCAGTAGCAGCGATCTTCTTCGGCAGCCGTTATGTTATCGGTGATCTCTCGCCGGTCGATCTTAATTATCCGACTGCTGATTTCAATGCCATAGTCGATTACACACATATCACCGGCAGTACGTATTCTGCTTGGGGAAGCTTCTACATAAACAAGACCTGCTATTACGTCATCCCGAAGTTCGATGACAATTCTGACCCGAAATATATCGAGCAGGTACTCGTCGTAAGGATCGAATCCAAAGACTCCTCCGCCTGGAAAGCTCTCTCGGCAAACACTCAGAAAAGATTCACACACACCAGTATAGACCCGGCAACTCCCGTCCGCATGGACGCATATGCCCACGGGATGAATTATGAAATACATGACAACGCAATTGAATATCTGAAGAGCATCGGATTTACCAATGAGACTGCAGAAAAAGCATTGATACCTTATGTCGTTTGTTATGATTCAGCAAATAAATATTCATTGCTCGGTATGGGAGGCGGCGCAGCGCTCATATCGCTCATCTGCCTCTTTTTGTGGATCAAGATGGGAATGAACTTCAGAGACTGATCCTCTGACTACTTCAGATCCTTCACGCTGAACGTATAGACCTTTGTGTAATCGGCATCAAGGCAGATGCTGACGGTAAAGTCATCGAGATTATAGACACATGACCATTGAGTCAATATCCTGTTGTGAACCTTATCGAGGATCTCCATTGCTTCCTCACCGGTGACCTTACGGCCTGCAAGGCATTCTTCCATGGTGCCCTTTCTGTCATCAGGTTCGCCCTCATCGTAATGCTCGCCGGGAGCAATGACACTGTTAGTGCAGCAAGGATGCTCTGTTACGACCATCTCATTATCGATCCATTCGACAACAACGTATCTGCCGGACTTGTCGGTGATGAACAGATGATAATTACCCATGTCGGAATGTATATCGTAAGATTCAAGAAGAGCCAGTGCCTCATCGACTGAAGCACAGTAATCAAGGATTCCTCTAATGGCAACGTATACAAGCAGATCAGGCTTGCCGTTATCCTGGTGAGGCTCTTCAATGGTGAGCTGCAGGATTCCGGCGCCGACACCTTTCTCATTCATGCCGTCAACAACAAAATAAGGCATAAGGCTCATGATGAATCTTCCCAAAGGCGAGTTAGGATTTGCCATGGAATTCTTGCTGACGCCGAAGATTCCGATATCAGCAACACCTATGGATTCATAAGCTCCTTCAGGATGTGAGTAGATCAAAAGCGTATCTGTCTCGACAAGGTCAAAATTCCTTCCTAACAGATGTTTGCCGTCAGGTGTTGTAGCGGCAAAAGCAGAACATCCGAACCCGAGATGACTGCTGTCAATATTAAAGAAATTCGGCATTCCGTATAAATGCTTATCAAAGACCCAGTCCAAAAGACCATATGTCGTAACCGCATTTGAATCCAGCATGCCCTTGGTATCGGTGCACACATAATTCTTCATTGTGTAGAGATCATCTGAGACCTTTTTCACCGAGAGCATGGCCTTAATGTGATTGAAGAACATGACCGACGGGATTATGACCATGAGTGCGTAAACTATCGGCAGTACGATCCTTTTCTTAAGCTTGAAGACCAGACATATCTCAAGTACCAGCGCTACAACGAAGATGAGTATTCCGGCAGGAATGAAAGGCAGCCAGTTGAATACTTTGATTGATCTTACTTCAAAGCAATACGGGATGACTATATCCATTATTATTCCGGTAAAACCCTCTCTGTTTTCCGGAGTATCCTCGAGTCCCTGCCGCTCCAGACGTTTGTAATACACTTCCTCGTAAAATCTGAAAAGACTGTCGGAAACTTCTTTATACTCTTCATCACTTAAAGCCCTTACACTTCCGGTAACAGTGATGTACTGAAGCGATTTGGAATAATAAATATCTTTATCGTTCTTGCTCAAAGCCGAGATATCAAATACTATCATTGCGGCGTCATCATTATTTATGTTTCCGAGAACCTGCAACGCCTTATCCGGAAGGTCGATATCTTCGTAATAGACCTGGATATCAGTTGTAATGGTCTTGCCGAGATCTTCAGGCTTTATGTTCTTGTAATCGAAATCCTGCTTAAAGAGGCTTACGATCCGGCCTCCGAATATTCCTGCCAATACCATCAGGATGCCTATAAACATTACTATTGCAGTGATGATTATCGCTTTTTTATTTCTCTTTTTCATGTGATCACCCCATATTATCCGCCGCCTGCGTTACCCGATAAGTTTACTATTAAAGAAAACAAAAGTATATAAAAGCTATTTGTCAAATAGGAAAGCAAATACTTGATATAATATTTGTGCTGAAAAAACAGAACATAGGGGGGAATATGGATACATTTTCAGAAGCGCTTTTAAGCGGTGCAACAAATAAGATCCCGGAGTCATTCGACTGGTTCGCTCCTCTTCTCGGAGACTGGGACTGCGACTACTATGACGAGTACGTCAAAGGCGAAAAGCGCCACGTAAAAGGCGAGTGGATATTCAGACGTGTGCTTGAAGGCACAGGCATCCAGGATATCTTCATCTTCCCTTCCAGAGCCACTAAGGAAGCACATCCTGAACCCGACGGCGAATACGGATCGTCTCTGCGCATGTTCAACAAGGACAAAGAATGGTACGACGTTGTCTACACCTGTGCAGGCACGATGAAGCGCCTTACATTCAGGAAAGAAGGCGACAAACTTGCCGGCAAGGTTTTAGACGAAGAGAGCACTTACTGGATATTCTCCGACATCACTGAAAACAGCTTCCACTGGGAGTATGTAATGAACAAGCAGGACGGATCCCGCGAACTCGTTTGCGAGATCTTCGGCAAAAGGATCTCATAAGTAAGAATACGATCAGCGAAATATCCGGACCGGAAGACAAAGATTATGAGTATGTCTCGCAACTGCAGTTGAACGGAAAACCGCTGGTACAAGGCAAATATCCTGAATGTCCCACATGCAAAGCTATGCTGGCAACCGGTTATGGCATAGAGAACATTGATAGTCCTGAGCTTGAAGCTGCCAGAACATGCATGAATTCAAAGTTTGTGAGCATTATGGATTCGGCAGAGAAGATCAAGCCGCTTCTGGGACTTCTACGTGACGGTTATTATGCTCTTGCAGATACGATATGTTTTCCGACGGACGGAGAAGGAAATTTCTTCTATGAGGTTCCCAACGAACTTAAGCACTTTGATGCTGCCTGCTCCGGATACTACTGCGAATGGGATTTTGGACTTATCGAGCATTTTCCGTTTTTCCTGTATCCTTCGCAGTCGTCATCGCTCATAAACAACGAGCGCGTGAACTACTATTCAGAGCTGTTGAGATCTGAGAAGAATCCTCCGAGAGCACTTGCTTATCATGTATACGGATTTATGAACCTGCTTCTTGACGGTCATCATAAGGCCTGTGCTGCTGCTAGTCTGGGTGAATGCGTCAGATGCCTGACGATCATACCTTGCGACGGAAGCTATTTTGTCAAAGATACAGTCTTAAGAGGTGTCAGCTTTGAAGTGTGCAATCCTCAGATCAAAACACTCCTTTTCGCCGGCTTAAAGACCGATGCAGAGAACGACTTGCATTACCATGATATTTATAAGGGACCGGGCAAGACGCACGACGTACCTTTCCGGAAATATTCCCTGACTGATACTAAGATCCATTATGGTCCGGATAAATATCCGACCGTCAGAGATCTCGCTGTATTAATGGATGCCGGTGATGTGATCGAAGGTTTGCTTCCTGATCTTGATCCTGATGCTATATCAAGATTGAATTATGAGGATACGGATGATGCAGACAATTATCTTGTAGCTATCCTACGTTTTATCTCCTTTGTAGATCAGGACGCGGCATACCGGCTTGCAAGTACGATTGTTAAGAATGGCGACGGACCTAAAAGACATAACCGTGTCCGTGCGGCGCTTCTCTATCTCTTGCAGTTTAAAAACGATGAGACCGAACAGCTGTTTGCCGATTATTATCTTAACCACGATAAAAACGATGAACACGATGAGAATCTGGCGATCGCCAACTCTTATTGGAAAGATAATAAGAACTGAATATCCATGGAACTTCTTACTACTCTTAAATACGGCAATACAAGCACATTTCTTATCAGGGGAACAAAAGCAAATCTTCTGATAGATACGGATTATGCGGGAACACTGCCGGCATTCTATAAGGCCATCAAGGATATTGGCATTAAGGTGTCTGATATAGGCTATGTCATGGCAACACATTACCATCCCGATCACATCGGTCTTGTAAGCGAGCTTATGGAACAGGGCGTAAAGCTCGTGCTCCTTGGATCACAGATTCCTTATGTGCATTATTCGGACCGTATTTTCGAGAGGGAGCCGCATCTGAACTATAAGCCCATCGATGAGAGCAAAGCTTATGTGATCAGCGATGAAGATGCCCGCTCATTCTTCGAAAACGAGATCGGTTTTCAAGGCGATATTCTCGGCATAACAAGCCACGGCGAAGGCAGTGTTGTCATTGTTCTCGACCGGATTGAGACGGTAATCGCAGGCGATCTTGAGCCATACGAATACATGGATGCTTATGAAGAGGGTTCGCCCTACAGGAACGATTGGGACAAGATCCTCAGCCGCTCTCCCAAGCGCGTCTGCTATGCGCATTCGGGATCAAGGGATATCAGATAAGATCACTCTTCGACGTTTACTATCCTTACATAGCGGTTCAGAGCGTACTCGCCGTCGTGGCATTCGCCCGGGAAGTATGCGCTCATGTCAGAGCTGTTCGTGACGCGAATGAGACCGCACTGGGTAAACATATCAGACAGATATTTTCTGTCAGGCTTCGGACAGATAAGGCCTGCCGTCTGGAGATGGTATCTTCCCTCGTAAAGGACCTTTCCGATGTTCTCTCTGGGCAGGGGCTTGACCAATACATTGCACATCATGGGCGACAATTCGAGCGCGCTGTCTGAAGATAAGATCAGGCTGCAGGATCTTCCGCGGAGGACGTTGTCGTGCCTCTCTTCTTCACCGAGATAAGTCTTCAGTCTCTGCGTGTAAGATACGAGTGTGTCCCTTGCCCTGACGCCGATCTCTTCGGATCTGTTGCCGTTTGCGGCAGTCTCAAGGAACGGCAGGAACTTCTCGGCAACTGCCTTAACTACGTTCATGTCAGAAGTATCGACATAGATAACCTGACAGCTGCTGCAGAGGAGCTGCTTGGTCGCTGCGATATGCTTTGCAAGGCCCTCAAGTTCCTTGTCGGCATCTTCGACTTCATCAAGCTTGGAAATGTAGCAGAAGCCTAATTTCTGGCCCCATTCGATTATCTTTACACCTGTCGGCGCGAGGCCTCTTACGGCTGCTATAGCCATGTCGCTTCCCCACACGCTTATCGCATTGGAAAGGTCAGCCATCTTGCGCATGCCCTGGATGTCTGATGAGGATGTATCGAAAACATAGATATAATCCTTCAGATCAGGACGGTATTCGATGAGCTGCATTATGAGCTTTAACGACAGTCCGTTGTCGGCGGAAGGAAGCTTTAAGATATTGATATTGCCTGTCATGAGACCTTCTGCAAGTGAATACGCCGGAAGGAAATCCATGTTGCCTGCAGCGATGTGGAAGAGCACGCCCAAAGGCATCTTCTTTACTCTTATCTGCTTAAATCCTTCGATGTATTCCGTCGTGTATTCGAAAGTGTTTCCGAGCTCAGTCTCAAGCTTCTTATGAAGGTGCTCTTTTGACAGGAGCACCTCTGCCTGCTGCTTATAAGTGGCGACGACATCAGCCGGGAACGATGCCAGAAGGTTATCGAACTTGCCTGCAAGAAGATCGTTCTTCAGGCACTCGACTGCTTCGATGACGACTTCCGGTGAGAGCTGCTTTTTGCCGAGTATCTCGGGGATCCTGTTTTCGAGCTCTGTAAGAAGGCGGTCCTGCTCAGAACTCTCGTATGTTTTTCCGTCGAATAAGATCATACCTTCACCCCCTGCAAAATGTCTGCCGCACCGGCAGCGCACGTCTTAATGTCTTCAGGAGCAACGCGTCCTACGATCTCCAGATAGGGCGACTTAACGCCGCAGGGACAGGTGCTTCCGTCGTGAAGGATGCCGAGGTCGTCCGTCATTACAGACAGGATCGGCGTGGCCTTGCAGAGCGGCGAGATGAGATTTACGAGACCGGTCTTGCCCATCTCAAGAGGCTCTAAAGTATCAGGATCCCTGATAACGATATTGCTGTAAACAGGGACGTGGAAGTGATGCGCGGCACAGTCCGTATAAAGGATCGGATGCTCTACGGCGCCGAAGAATTCGGTGATATTCTCCTCGTCGATGTTGAGCGTTTTCTTTGCAAGTTTATAAAAGGTCTCCTTGTCTGCAGCCTCCTGATAGAACTGCTTCCAGCCGCCTCCGAGCATTATCCTTGAGTTCTTGGGAAGCTTAAATGAGAGGCCTCTCTCCTCCAATAGTCTGAACAGGAAGAATGTATATGAAGGGAATCCCATGAAACGTACGGGAGCCTTGCCCTTCTCGTATTTCCTGAGTGCTTCGACTATGCCTTCAAAGTCCGGCTTATAGCCTTCGGCTGTGTGCTTCAGGATGAATTTGCGGCTGATGGCAGGTGCCAGGAATGTCGTGAGATAAGCTGTTTTCGCGACCGCGGTCTTATTCGAACGGTGAGGCTTATAGCCCATGACGATGTAGCGGCAGGGCTTAAATGACATTATGCCGTGATATCTCGTGACCTTGATGGACATGCGGAGAGCCGCCATAAGCGCGCCGAATTCGAAGCGGACATGACTCATCTTTCCGCTCGTTCCGGAAGACGTTGCCATGACCATATAGCGGCCCGAACGGAAGTCGTGCTGCTTCATGAGCATCGTCGGGATCACCGGCAGGTCACTAACTGCAGAGATATCTTCAACGCCTTTAATACCAAGGCCTTCACTGATCTTCTTGTAGTCATCACAGTGCGAAATAAGGTGACCGTAATTCTCTTTACATGCGTCAAGGAACAACTGCGATCTTGTGCAGTCATAAGGATCTTTGCTTGCGAAAAGCTTTCTTCTAAGCTTCATAAAAAACACCCCGGAAAAACAAAGCCGACACCAACAATGTTCATTATAGCATTCGTACCTGACGGCACGAAACGGCACTGTTAAATATCAAATTCCAAAAGTACACAAAAAATACAAACGGAAG
The DNA here is from genome assembly GCA_902780785.1 of Oscillospiraceae bacterium. Lineage (GTDB taxonomy): Bacteria > Bacillota > Clostridia > Saccharofermentanales > Saccharofermentanaceae > Saccharofermentans. Next base: position 7,684 of record CACZGS010000023.1, read on the forward strand.
TGATAATCTCTGCTTAGACGGTAATAAACCAACGTGCCGTCTATGGGGAGAAAGGAGTTGGTAATATGAAATCCCTTAAAAAAGTAGCAGCGGTAACGCTTGCTGCTTCGGTCTTGTTATCGATGGCAGCATGCAACTCGAAGAAGAACAGCAACCAAAAACACAGCGGACAAAAGATCACTTCCGATATGCCCTGGTATGAGGCCAGTCCATTTGAATTTGACGCGGGAATAGATCCCGACAGGGAACTGCAGTATACATATTCCCAGTTGATCGGCACGGATGACAAGAATATCGCCATCTTAACTTCGGGCAATTACAAATATCCTGATAATGTAGACTGGAGTACTTTTGACAGTACAGATTATCAGATCTCGAGATTATCGATCCTCGACAAGGCTACCAAAAAGACTGTCAAGTTTTTTGATCTTAATTCCGTAATCAGCAGCGGTTATGTCGACAGCGCATCTTATTCCGACGGCAAGATCACTCTCAATGTAAGCGACTGGGATATGGAAAAGAATGCAATGGTCAGCAAATCAGTCGACATCGATCCTGAGAGCGGAAAACAATTGGATTCCAGAGACAATAAAGGAACTGACTCGGTCCAGAGCACTTTCACGGTCGGCAAATACAAGGTTCAGCTTTGTGCCGTATGGACTCAGGAAAATCCTATCTACTCTCTGAATGTTATTTCACCTGACGGAGAGGAGCATAAGTACGAGTTTAAGGATGATACTGCAAAGGTCACATATATCAACAGCGTCATACCGCTCAACGACAAGACCGGCCTCGTCATTGCAGACGGCGATAATTCATATGCCTTCTATGAGCTGGATCTTACTTCCGGAAAGTTGACCAAAAAGGACAGTAAAGATTACGAATGGCTTGATATGCTGGCTGTCTACAGAATGAGGGGCTGTTCAGACGGAAATGTCTATTGTGTAGACTCTAACGGTATCTCCAAGCTGGACTTAAAGAATAAGACTTCCGAGCAGGTCGTCAGCTTCAGCTGGTGTAATGTTGACAGGAACCTGACAAGCAACCTCATGCTGGCTGACGTTAATGACGGTGCATATATCCTCTATGGCGAGAAAGCACAAAAGCAGCCTTATTCGCACAATTACTACGCAATGTCATCTGAATTCATTATGTATGAATTGAAGAAGGCAAGTAAGAATCCTTATGTCGGAAAGACGATCCTGGAATTATATTCTCCTTACGGATTGGTCAGTGAAGACATTAACACTGCGATAAATAAGTATAACGAGACAAATAAGGACTATTTTATCGAAGTCACAGACCGTTATACCTCCAATACCTCTTCCCTGTACAAAGAAGCCAAGAATGATGATGAATCCAACGATATCGGTCTTAAATACATGTCGGATATGAGCAATAAGCTTGCCATGGACATCATGAACGGTGAAGGTCCTGATATGCTCTTGAACGTTGACGGTTATGGTGCACTCAAGAACAGCAATTACCTTATGGATCTGTCTTCTTATACGAGCAACATGAACAGTGATAAGTACTTCACTAATGTTATTGATGCAATGAAAGTTGACGGAAAGCTTTTCAACATGCCCATAAGCTACGGCATCTCCGGTATTCAGACCGACCCCAAATATGCTGCAAAAACAGGTGTAGGTTTTACAACTGACGAGTATGTCAAATTCCTGAAGGATACATTGAACGGCAAAGACCTTATCACATCAGGTCAGGCACACTACTTTGCAACACTTTTCAGCAACATGAACGAGAAGTTTATCTCCAACAGGAAAGCTGATTTCTCCGCTCCCGAATTTGCTGCCCTCGCTGAATTCGTAAAGGACAACGTTCAGGAGAGAAGCCCTGACTGGACACAGGATGATAGAAATGTAGTCATCTACAGCGACACACGTACCGAGACCCAGAAGGCTATATATGGTTCAGTCTGCGGTTACTGGGATTACATCCAGGCTTTGGAAAATACTAACGGCTGTTCTGCGATCCTCGGAATACCTTCATCTGACGGCCGCGGACCTTCAGTCTTCGCTTACGATTCGATCGCTGTCTCTGCCCAGGCAACCAATGCCGATGCCTGCGGAGAATTCATCAAGATGCTGATCTCCGATGATACTCAGAAAGAACTTGCAACGAAGGGTTACCTGGTACTGAACCGTGCTGCCTTCCGTGAAGCAGGAAAAGCATCCGTTGAGTTCTTCAATACCATTAATCCCGGATATCCCGGCGGATACTATGGTGACGGTCCCAAGCCCAAGAATTATGTAACATACACTCCTGAGCATATTGATGCTCTTGAGAAGGTAATAGACTCCTGCTCTTGCTCCGGCTCGGAAGATGCAGCAATAGCGATCATACTGGTCGAAGAGATGCCTTCCTACTTCACAGGCCAAAAGTCACTCGATGAAGTAATCAAGATCGCACAGGACAGAGTTCAGAAAATACTGGATGAAAGAAAATAATAACTCAAGTTTTTGAGTTCTGTTCATAAAACGGGGGTTGCCGGAATATGCCGTCAGCCCCTGTTTCATTGCAAAAGAAGAGTGACCCGACGTGCAACGGGTCACTCAAGTAAGGAGAACAATGAAAACTACACACTTAGAAACACGAAGGGGGTTATGGGAGGTACATGTTTCTGTTGTTGATTGGATTATATAAAACCAATGGGGACAGAAATGGGACACAATCCACTTGATAGTAAAAATTTTTGTGTATATACTATGTATATACGAAAGGAGATTATCAGCTATGACCGTTAAGTTGCAAAAATGGGGAAACAGTCAGGGAATTAGGATCCCAAAATTTATGCTTGAAGATCTGACCTGGGCAGAAGATGAGACGGTCGATATCATCGTTGATGACGGCAAGATAATAATCGAGCGTTCACGCCCTGTTCAAAGAAGAAATATCCATGCGCTTTTCGAAGGATTCAAAGGCAAATACGAGCCTTCCGAGATCGACTGGGGAAATCCTTCAGGGAGGGAAGTATGGTAAAACAAGGCGATATCATCAAGGTCAGTTTTGATCCCAGGCAAGGACATGAACAGGCAGGTTTCCGTCCGGCGCTTGTCATCAGCAATAACGAATTCATCAGGCGTACAAAGCTTGCTATTGTGTGTCCCATTACGAACACCAATAACAACTTCCCTCTTCATGTTCCTTTGGACGAACGCACTTCTACAACCGGTGTAATCCTGTGCGAGCATGTAAGGACTTTGGACCTCTCTTCCAGAGAGAACAGGTTCGTTGAGAAGGTGCCCGAAGATATATTGCGGACCGTTACGGATATAGTCTTTGCAGAAGTCGAGATAGTCGATTAGATCTCAGGCAAATATTCCCACACCGAATAACGCTGGGGCTCCTTATGGATATAATATCCGCCCACGCAGTAAATGTCCTCACGCCTGATCAGGTTCCAGCCGGGCCTGTCATTTAAGTAATAACCGCTCTGGTGATCCACATAATAGTAAAGCTTGATCTTATGTGTGAGCTGCATTTCGAGGAGATTGACGAATAACTTGAAAGTGTCGGTCTCCATCGGGCGGTACATAAACAGTATGTTGTAGTCGTTGTAATCGAGTCCGAAGGCATCGCCTTCAACGATCTCGACGTTCCTGTAGTGAGCCGTCCAGTCCTTTGCAACCGAAGCGACTGACGGATTCAGTTCTATCCCCGTGATCTTGCATGGGCAGTTATTCCTTAAGAGGTATGCAATAACGCGGCCCTTACCGCAGCCGATGTCGATGAAGGAATCCTCAGGCTTTGGATCGAAGTCTTCCATGACCTTCGCAAGGCCGAGATATGGTGCAGACTGGCTGCCTGTGGCGCCATGGCTTTTCGCGAAAGGCGTCGGAACAAACACACCGAGATTCCTCCCGCTGACCTTTTTGTCCTTGCCCGCATCGAGCATGCAGGACACTTAATTTGAGATATAAACAAAAGGGTTTATCACGTGAACTTAATTAGAGCCACTTTTTCTTCTTAAAGAAAATGAGGCTGATGACAACGATCAGGATGCTGAGGACGATAACGACCGGATAGCTCCATTCGTAATTGAGCTCGGGCATGTAGCGGAAGTTCATTCCGTACCAGCCTACGATGAGCGTGAGCGGCATGAAGATCGTCGTAACGACAGTGAGCACTGTCATGATGCGGTTCTGCTTGATATCAAGATGAGCCTTGTAGAGGTCTCGCAGCTGCATTGTGTAGTCGCGCAGGGACATCGTTGTGTCGTGAAGTCTTGCGGCGCGGTCGATGAATAATCTGAAGTATCTTAAGTTCTCCTGCTTAAAGAAACCGTTCTCGTTCTCCTGGAATTCCTGCGCAAGGTCCATAAGCTGCTCGTAGTGGATTCGGAGATAACGGATGTCGCTTCTGATCGTATTAAGACGGCCGGAAGGAAGGTTCTCGTCGCCTTCGATTATCGACTGCTCCATGGAGTCCAGCTCATTCTCGTAGTTCTCCATGAGTCTCAAGTCGTCTTTTACGATGTAGTCCAGGAAGTCATATAAGAATCTTTCAAGGCTCGGCATCTTCCATTTCTTGATGCGCTGGATGCCCTTGATGATGCCAAGTGCCGTGCCACTGTCATCGATGAAGATCACGCCCTTCTCGTCAAGAACAAAAGCGAACTTCAAGTCATCGCCGGAAGGATCTTTTCTGTCGGGGATCGCGAACGAGCCTGTGAGCGAATCATAGTTTACTTCGGCCTTTGTCAGGAAGATCTCCTTAAGGTCTAAGTCCATATCGATTACCATCTCGAAGGTGTCCTTGTTCTTCAGCCACTCTTCGAAAGACATGACAGCAACATACTGCTTGCCCTTTAAGTCCTTGCGGTCAACCTCACGTAATGTCTCTTCAATCGCGAAAAACACTTAACTGCCCCTCCGTCTTCTCAAATCAACTCACATTTTATCAGCGATATTAAGATCCGTCATCGTCTTTTTGCCGAGCGCCAGGATAGCATCATCTATCACCGCGAAAACAATGTCTATCTCATAGTCCTTATTCGCATCAATGAAATCCTTGCATGACTGGAGCGCCTTCCTCCATGCCTCATCATGCGGATAGCCGTAGATGCCGGCTGAGATCAGCGGGAAAGCAATGGAATGAATACCGTTCTCTTTTGCCACCTTAAGCGACTGCTTGTAGGCACTGTAGAGGAGCTGGGCCTCATTATAAGCGCCGCCGTTCCAGATCGGACCGACAGCGTGGATTACATATTTTGCAGGGAGCTTGAAGCCGGGCGTGATAACGGCATTGCCCGTATTGCACTTCCCTATCTTATTGCATGCCGCCTGAAGTTCGTAAGCACCGGCCGCCTGGAATATCGCACCGCAGACACCGCCGCCGTTCATGAGCCTCGAATTGGCCGCGTTAACGATCGCATCTACTTGAAGTCCCGTGATGCTTGTCTTCTGTATGGTGATGCTGCTCATAGGCTGCCCTCCGTAATTTTTCTTAATTATACCCTTATCGGTGCAACATATAAGCACGGGACATAGGGTTACTTATGCCCTAAAAGCGGTTTTTTAATACAAAATGGGGTACAAAAACGTGAATTTGTGCCCCATTCGACCTTTATTTTATTGAAATGGGGCACGCGCCGCTTCATGCCCCTTTAAGGATCAGATCATTGCCTGATAGATCTTCGTGCAGTCTTCCTCATTAAGAGTTACAAATCCGGAGATCGTGCCGTCTCTGCCGTCACCGTAGCAGAGATTCTTAACGAGCGTCGGGATATCCTCTTCCTTGCCACCGAGCTCGCCCAGTGTGGAGGGCATGCCGATGGAGACGAGGAACTGCTTGAATGCTTCGATGCCTTCTTCAGCGGTCTCAACGCCCCAGACACGGTTAGCAACCTGAGTGAAACGTGCAACATCGTGGTTCATAACATACTTGAAGACTGCGGGCATTGTGACTGCAAGGCCTGCGCCATGTGCACAGTCGTAGAGAGCAGATAATTCATGCTCGATGTTGTGGCTGTTCCAGTCCTGTGAACGGCCTACGCCGCAGGAATTGGTGTGAGCCATCGTGCCTGCCCACATAATGTTTGCGCGGGCCTGATAGTCGTTGGGATCAGCGATAACCTTGGGTCCCTCGTTCTTCATCGTAATGAGGAGCGCTTCGATCAGGCGGTCCGTAACTTCGACATCCTTTGAATTTGTGAGATAACGCTCGTAGAGGTGAGCCATGATGTCCGTGATGCCGCATGCTGTCTGGTAAGGCGGAAGAGTCTGTGTAAGTTCAGGATTGAGAATGCTGAACTTGGGTCTTATTCCCTCGCCGCTCGCGCCGCGCTTAAACATGCCTTCTTCCTTAGTGATGACTGAGTCACCGGAGCCTTCGCTGCCTGCTGCTGCAATCGTGAGGACCGTTCCTACGGGAAGAGCCTTTTCGATCGGCTTGCCGCAATAGAAATCCCAGAAATCACCATCGTAAACAACGCCAGCCGCGATGGCCTTGGATGAATCGATAGAGCTTCCGCCGCCTACTGCAAGAACGAAATCAACGCCCTCTTTTTTGCAGAGTTCGATGCCTTCGTAAACGAGGCCGCTTCTCGGGTTCGGCTTAACGCCGCCGAGCTCTACATACGGAATTCCTTCACTGTCAAGCGAAGCCTTAACGCGGTCCAGAAGACCTGAACGGACAACGCTGCCGCCGCCGTAATGGATCAATACCTTTGAGCCGCCGAAAGCTTTAACGAGCTTGCCTGCCTCAGCTTCCATGCCCTTGCCGAAAACGAACTTTGTGGGTGAATAGAACGTGAAGTTTTCCATACATTATCTCCTTTTTTATTTGATGCTGTTTACTGCGTCTTCAAGTGTCATGCCAGCGAAATCCTGTGCATGGAAGATCTGTCCGTTGATGTTATCATCGACAAATGCTCCGACGATAACGCCCGGGATAGCGCTCTCAGGTGCGTTGGGCGCATTAGGGCCTCCGAGATCGGTCCTGCACCAGCCGGGGTCCGTGAGATTTATCATCACGTCCGTGCCGTCGTACATCTTGCCGATGTCGTGCGTGACCTTGTTCAGCGCCGCCTTAGCCGCAGAATAGCCTGCCTGCTCGGGCTCGAGGTCGATACCGCTCGTGGTATTGACTATCCTGCCGAAGCCTCTCTCCGCCATTTTCGGCAGGAAATGGTAGCATATCAGCATGGGAGCGACGGTATTGATACGGAAGCTGATATCGTAGTCCGTATACGGCGTCGCGAGGTAGTCCGTCCTGTAGGCTATCTGGAGACCCGCATTATTGAGGACTATGTCCACCTGCGTGCCCTTTGCGTCTATCTCGGCGAGCATCTGTTGCACTGAATCGGGCTCTGACAGCTCAGCGGAGACCGCATATGCCTCAACTCCCAGCGCCTTGACCTCCGCGAGCACCTTTTCGCAGTGTGCCGCGTCTCTGCTGTGGAGAATGAGATTAGCGCCCTGTTCCGCCATAAAAACAGCCGAAAGATAGCCGATACCTCTGCTCGCGCCTGTGATAAGCGCCCATTTGCCTTTAACGTTTCGGAGCGTTTCAATGAAA
>CACZGS010000024.1:0-6641 GCA_902780785.1 Oscillospiraceae bacterium
AGAGATCCTCGATCCTCGTGATACATACGCTGATGCAGCTGAGTGGGATGCTAAGGCACAGGATCTCGCTGGCAGATTCATCAAGAACTTCAAGAAGTATGAGACAAACGAAGCTGGTAAGGCTCTCGTTGAGGCTGGTCCTAAGCTCTAATACTTCTGATCATACAGAGTTCAATTCAAAGGCTGTCCTTCGGGGCAGCCTTTTTTTGTGTGTTTTTTGTAAAAGAGACCTGACTTTTTAGGACACTGTTATAAATGTATGAAAATTTTGCGAAATCAGTAAAATAAAGCATTTTAAAGTGGTATATTAAAAATATCTCAAAAATTTATAAGGGTAAGATTTTATGAAAACAACCAGAGATATAAGAGTTATCCGCACCCAGACTGCGATCCTCAAGGCATTGGCTGATCTTATTCAGAAGAAAAAGCTCTCTGCCATCACGATCACGGACCTCTGCGCCAAGGCTAACATCAACCGCAATACATTCTATTATCACTACAACAATATTTTCGAGTTCCTGGACGAGCATAAGCAGATCGTCATAGAAGACATCAAGAAAGTCTCCGAAAAGAACAGGACACACAGCAAGGACATTCACGTTGATCTCTGCAACGCGCTGAAGAATCACCCGAATTTCCTCACCATCATGCTCTCCCCTAACTGCGACATGGATTACTACAGCGACATCTTCGACGCAGCTTCCAAAGTCACAGAATCATTTGCAGCCGGCACGAAAGACCTGTCCGCCAAAGCCAAGTACACTCTCACCTACTGCAATGCCGGCACCAACGCCATCATCAAGTCATGGATCTTAGGCGGCCTCAAGGAAACTCCCGAAGAGATCGGCGAAATCATCTGGGACGTTTCGAGCAAAGGCCCCTTCAACCTGATGAATCTTAACTGATATTATTATTCCACAGCACGAAAAAAGGACGTCACAACCGACGTCCTTTTATTTTGCTTTTGATTACGTTTAAGACTTAGTCTTCAGCAAATCCGCACCAGATCATTGTGATGAGCATAACTACTGCGCCCAGGAGCAGCAACACCATAGCGGGACCATCCTCGATCTTATAAGTAGGTACTGAACCAAGAGAAGACATATACTTGGTAGTAATGTTGAGGATAGCTGAAGAACTTTCCTTACTGATCATCATATTCCAGCAGGAATAGAATGTAAGACCTGCACTGATGAATGTAGCAATAACATAACCCTTCTTAAGACCAACCAAAGCAGAACCGAATACAACGAGATCTGCCAAAAGAATAGCGATACCGTAAATGATCGAGTTGCCTGACATCATTGAAACAACACCGCCGCTGATCGTCTTGCCGTTTGTCTGAATCAAATACATAGGTACAAAAAGACCTACAACCGAAAGCACGCAGCCGACCATCAAAAGAATTCTTCGAAAACTCATAAAAACCTCCCTTATTCATTAAAGTCATCGATGTAAATATTAACATTAAAAAAGATTTTTGAGAAGTGTTAATTCTACATTTGTAGAATTTTTGTGCTCAGACATAGAAACCCTTTATTTATTAAGATTCTCGTTCTTAAAAATCACATAAAAGTAAGAGTTCGATCCATTCTGATTAGCGCTTATCCAAAACTCTAATCCGTCATCAAACTTATAGCCGATATCTCCGTCGTAATAGTTAATTGTCGGCTTGCCGTAATAAGCCGTCAGTTTGCGTTCGTAATTACTCTTATAATTGGAGCAGTCCGTAGAGCTGATATTGTCACTCCAGAATATGACATCGAAAACCGTTAATGAATTCCTGTTCGAGATAATCGAGATCATATTGAAATGAACTCCGGAAACTTCAAAATCCAGATCTTTATAAACATACTCACTAAACTCATCACCGATCTGTTGGCCATCTCCTAAAGTGATATCAAGCTTCTTCTCGATCATGTGCTTTACCGAAGCAAAATCTCTGCCCATGGAGGTCTTACCTATTTCGATCAGGTTTTCAAGTTCTTCATCCATTTCATCGCTTACCGGCAAGACACAATAGTATCCAGGCTTGAAATCCTTATTATCGGAAACAGCCAGCTCAAACTGGTTATAACCCTCGACGCCAAAACAATTGGTTCCATAAGTCGCAGCGACACTTATATCGCCTGCCTTCCACAATGAACTCTTGCCTTCAGAAGGTTTAAACCACTTAACGCCATATTCTTATTCCGGTTTATTGAATATGCCGTTCAACTCGCCGGAGATATTATCGTAGTACTGTTTTACAGGCAGATCAGCATCATCGCCCAAATCTTTACCGCCTTCTGCGGCACTCGAAAAATACCTCTCTTCAGTAATGCAGTAATCTACCTCAACCACTTTCCAGTTCTTCAGATAGATATGGATGCTCTTAAAAGGAACATCATCACACGTAAAGCTGCTGCCCATAAATGAAACAACACCCTCATAGCTGTCATACTTCATATGCGAGCCGGGAAAATCAAAAGTCTCATCTAAATGTTCGAGACATGTCTGCCCGTCCAAACCAATGCAATAAGCGGCCAGATCTACAAGATCCAGCACCTTAGGATTGGAAAAATCGCCGCTTTTGTATTTGGACAGATCTTTAGTTGTCTCCGTAGTGGTATCATCACCTGACTGATCCGCACTGTTACTAACTGAGTTTGAAACCGACGCATTTGAATCGGCCTGCGTTTCAGGTTCAGTATAATTATTACTCTTTCTCGGATTCCCGAAGCAGGAACTGACACTGAGAACCATTGCTAATACAAGGCCAACACTAAATAGTTTAATCATCTTTCTCATAATTCTACCCCCTTAGAAAAATGTCAGAATATATTGATATTACCACAGTGAAAAAAGCTATGCGTATATAGAATCGAACTTTCGGTTCGGTTTTCAGGGTTTTGAGACAAAAACAGGCAAAATCGTACTGCTGGTGCGATTTTATAGATTTGGGAAAGAGCATCCCGCTCTAAATAAAAGAGGTTGCCGTCACCGGCAACCTCCGTAATCTCAATTAAGCTGTAACGATCTTGTTGGCGTTCTCCAAGCCGTGCCTCTCGACTGCCTCTTCCCTCATCTTGTACTTGAGGATCTTGCCTGCAGCGTTCATCGGGAAGCCGTCAACGAAGTCAACATATCTCGGGATCTTATGCTTAGCCATGTGTGTCTTAACATATTCCTTGATCTCTTCTTCGGAAGACTCTTCGCCGGGCTTGAGGACTACTGCTGCGAGGATCTCTTCGCCGTAGTCGGCATCAGGTACGCCGATGACCTGAACGTCCTGGATCTTGGGATGTGTGTAAAGGAAGTCTTCGATCTCCTTGGGGTAGATGTTTTCGCCGCCGCGGATGATCATGTCCTTGATACGTCCTGTGATCTTGTAATAGCCGTCTTCAGGTCTCTTGAGAGCTAAGTCGCCGGAGTGGAGCCAGCCGTCTTCGTCGATTGCGGCGGCTGTTGCTTCGGGCATCTTGTAGTAACCCTTCATGATGTTGTAACCGCGTGCGCAGAACTCGCCCGGTACACCGTCAGGGAGCTCTTCGCCGGTCTCAGGATCAACGATCTTGGTCTCAACGCCGAAGATGGAAGGTCCTACAGTGTTGACTCTCTGCTCGATAGTGTCTGTTGTCTTACTCATAGTCGTAGCAGGAGAAGCTTCTGTCTGGCCGTATGTGATAACGATCTCAGGCATATGCATCTTCTCGATAACTTCTTCCATTGTCTTGATCGGGCAAGGTGAACCTGCCATGATGCCTGTTCTCATGTGTGAGAAGTCAGTAGATGCAAAGTTCTCGTGGCCGAGCATTGCGATGAACATCGTAGGAACGCCGTGGAAGCATGTGATCTTCTCCTGGTTGATGCAGTGTAAGCCTTTTCGAGGTGAGAAAGCAGTGATAGGAGACATTGTAACTGCGTGAGTTACGGATGCTGTCATGGCGAGGACCATGCCGAAGCAGTGGAACATCGGAACCTGGATCATCATGCGGTCGAAGGATGAGAGATCCATGCAGTCGCCGATGGCCTTACCATTGTTAACGACGTTATAGTGTGTGAGCATAACGCCCTTAGGGAATCCTGTTGTGCCGGATGTGTACTGCATGTTGCAGACATCGTGCTTGTCGATCGTTCTTCTGATCTTCTCGACGTCAGCAACACTTACCTTCTCTGCCAAAGAGGGAAGCTCATCCCAGTGGAAGCAGCCGGGAACGTGAGATTCACATGTGATGACGTTCTTTAATACAGGAAGTCTTGCTGCTTCGAGCTTACCGGGTTCGGAATCCTTCAATTCAGGGCAGATCTCGTTGATGATCTGGAGATAGTCGCAGTCCTTATACTTGTCGATCATGACAAGTGTGCATGTATCAGACTGGCGGAGCAGGTACTCGATCTCGTGGATCTTGTAAGCTGTGTTGACAGTTACAAGTACGCAGCCGATCTTTGTTGCAGCCCAGAATGTGAGATACCACTGGGGTACGTTTGTTGCCCAGATAGCGATGTGGTCGCCCTTCTTGCAGCCCATTGCGAGGAATGCGCGTGCGAGGTTATCAACGTCATCCCTGAACTCGGGATATGTACGTGTGTAGTCTAACTCTGTATATCTGAAAGCATACTGATTCGGGAAGAGCTCGCAGATCTTATCCAATACATCCGGGAATGTGAGATCGATCAGGGTCTCCTTGGGCCAGGGATAGTAACCTGTTCCTCTTGTGTCCATCTGGAGCTCGATCTTCTTCTGGGGACGGTATGTCTCCATGTAGTTTGCGAACTGCGGGATAACGATACCGGCGCTGTCCAGATCCTTAGACCATCTGTATACCCACTCGAGTGATACATAGCCAAGATAATCGATTGACTGGAGAGCATCGAACATCTCCTTCAAAGGCATGTCGCCCATGCCCATGAGCTTGTAGGATACCTTACCGTCAACCATTACGGAATCTTTTACGTGAACGTGCTTGATATACTCGCCAAGGTTGTTGACTGTCTCAGCAGGAGTCTCGCCCATGAATCTGTAAGGGTGATGCATATCCCAGAGTGCTGCTGCTTTTCGAGATCCGATGGCATCAAGAACTCTCTTAAGTCTCTTTGTATCAGCATAAACGCCGTTCGTCTCAAGGAGCAGAGTAACGTTCATCTCCTCAGCATAAGGAACTAGTTCCTTCATGATGGAGATTACAACCTCATCGTCGATCTCCTTCTCGGGAGCGGGATTTCTGTCACCCAAGACACGGATATAGGATGTGCCGAGCTTATTTGCGAGCTCGATATATGCTCTGATCTCAGCGATCGCCTTGTCCTTTGTCTCAAGATTATTGACCGGCTCACCGGATGAGAGACAAGGGATAGCAAGCTTCAATTCCTTGAGCTTAGCTACTGTCTTAGGGAGATTTGCCTCAGTAAACGGAGGAGCCTTAACTGAGAATATATCCTGGCCGAGGCCTCTGATCTCAATTCCGTTGAAATTGAAGTCCTTTGCCATTGAGTAAATGTCCTGCCATGAGAAATCGGGACATGCGAGTGTTGAAAAGCAAGTTAACATAAATAAAATCCTCTTTATATTAATATAACAACCTTGTGATTATATAGGTTAAGGTGTGATTTGTAAAATAACCTCACAATTAATGGCTTGTGACTGCCGGCTGAACAACAAATATATACGGCCTGGATCAGCCTAGCTCGAGAAGTAGGTCGTTAAGAAGCAGAGAATTTGCCAAAAGAAGATCAGATGTCAAAGACAGCGCCAGTAAAGCACCGTCTGAATTATAGTTAATTGAATTGTCTTCTAAGGTGATCTTCACCATCAGACATCAATTCGACCTGACCTTTCTTCAAAGATAGCGTTAAGAGAACGCAATAACGTAATTATATATATTTTGACCGCCTACGCAAGAGAAAATTTCAGCGCCGGGGCAGCAAGTTTTTATCTGATCTTCCAAACCGTCTGAGATTGCTTTATCTTCTGCGTTTCCTGTAAAGATATGAACTGACTTGCATGAAGCTGCATCAGGCACTGTCGGCAGGAATGCTTCAAGGCATGCCTTAAGGTCTGAAGATGCGCATGTGATGATGTCATCGTCAAGAACGCCGATAAAGTCGCCGGCTGTAACGCTTATACCGTTATAAACGCCTGTCTTGTCAGCTTTGGCGATAAGTCCCGTGTGAACACCCTGCAAAGCCTGGATCATGGACACTTCGATCTCCTGGGCGGATGCATTGGAATTTACAAGAGACAATGCAAGATAACCTTCAGCCATGGACTTTGTGGGAATGATACGGATCTTAACATCCTTCATGACTTCCCTAACCTTCTCGGCTGTCATGATGATATTCTTGTTATTGGGAAGGATGATTATATCCTTGGTGCCTGCTGCTTTGCAGGAATCTGTAAGGCCCTGGACGGATACGTTGTTGGACTGGCCGCCTCTTGCGATCTCAGTTACGCCCAATTCCTTGAAAAGATCAGCAATGCCGTCACCGTCAGCAACTGCTACGATGGCAACATCCTTCTTATTTGCCGTAAAGCTCTCGTGGTGCTGGATCGTCATGTTCTCGATCTTGAGCTTAATGAACTCACCGAATCTGTGATAGTAAGTCATTACGGCCTCAGGCTTCAATGTATGGATATGGATCTTTACCTGATTGCCTTCCTG
>CACZGS010000024.1:6652-16631 GCA_902780785.1 Oscillospiraceae bacterium
CTCATGTCGGATCTTACAAGAGTCTCATCGAAGCTTGCGAGCTTGTCATCATCGATCTGTACGATAAGCTCCGTGCAGTAACCGAACTCTGCAAGTCCTTCGCCCATTGCTGCGGAAACAGCGCCTGCAGAAGCATTTGCGACTGATTCGAACTCTGAAAGGTCGATATCGAATGATTCATCCAAAGCCTCGAGCATGCCTGTTACAAGGCATACGAAGCCCATGGCACCGGAATCCAGAACGTTATATTCCTTCAATACAGGAAGAAGTTCGGGTGTGTGCTTCAATGATTCGGCAGCGCCCTCAACAACGTCCTTCATGAACTGCTCAGTCGTTGTATCCTCATCGAGGTTGTCCTCGGCATTTTCCTGCGCCTCGCGGCAAACAGTAAGGAAAGTACCTTCAACTGGCTCAGCTACTGAGTTATAAGCACTTTCAGTACCGGAGAGGAATGCTGCATAAAGAGATCCTGCGTTGAGCTCATCGAAATCCTTGAATGCTCTTAAGAAGCCCTTGAGCCACTGTGAGAGGATTACACCGGAGTTACCCTGTGAATTCATGAGAGCGCCGGTATAGAGCTTATCAAAATCAGCGGACTCCAGGTCCCTGTCACCGATCTCAGCGAGGGCCTGCAGAACGCCGCCCATCGTCTTATCCATGTTCGTACCCGTATCGCCGTCAGGGATCGGGAATACGTTCATCTCGTTTAACTGCTGCTTGTTATCAAGTATCTTTTTTGCTCCGCCGATGAGCATTTTCTTAAGAACTGACAATTCCATCTATCCGATTACTTCCTACTTATTTTTTCGCTGTTTTATTAACCTTTGTAATTGATAAAGTCAGTGACTGCCTTATCGTAAGCTTCAAGGTTCCTGATCCTCAAGTGAGAGTGTGCGCCCTCATCGAACCAGACCATCTGCTTTCTCTTGGAGCCGCTGGCGTTATTGATCTTATCGAAATACTTAGGCAAAGAGGACACGTCCTGCCTGCCGCAGATCATGAGCTGGGGCACTTCAACATTAGGAATAGCCTTGATGGGCGTATTCTTGAAGATGTTGATGCCTGCGTATTTCTTGAAGAGGATTCCCATCTGAAGACATACCGGGAATGTGGGCTTACCGAAGTTCTTGGTCCTCTGCTTGAGAACGTTATAGAAAGAGATGAACGGACCCTCAAGAACGATCGCATCAACATAAGGATTGTGGTTTGCTGCTACATAGATTGCGGCAACAGATCCGATGCAGATGCCGTGGATAACGAAATGATCGATCTTGAACTGCTCGTGAACGAGCTTGATCCAAGCCTCAAGATCCTTAGCTTCAAGTATTCCGGAGCCTGTGTAAGTGCCCTCGCTGAGGCCTGCGGCTCTGGGGTCTACAACAATGATGTTGTAGTTATTTTTCTGATAGAGATCAGCGAAATAATAGCAGTATTTGCATGTCTCAGCCCTTCCCGCCATTATGATCGCTGCCTTATCGTGACCGAAGTCAAAATATTCGCCCTTCATCTTGAGACCGTCAAAAGAAGTAACTTCGATCTCCTTCATGTATGAGGCATTCTCATTGCCCCACTTCATCCCGGTCTCGAACATTACCGTGTGCTCAGCATTCTCAGGCGCACTGTTGCCGCGGGCCCATTTGTCTTTGGACTCGCGGATGAACATGTTCGTATATTGTTTCTTTGCGATCTTCATGCAGAAGACCCACATGAAGATAAATCCGCCGATAAGCAGAACCGCAAGAACGCTTAAGATTATTGCAATAGCAGTACCCATTACAGCTTAGCCTTGATCTCTTCTAAGAGCTTTGTCTCTTCAGCAAGACCTTCTGAGATCTCCTTACCCATGTAGAAAGCAACTACCATGCCGGGGCCGATGGAAGATCCGTTAGCCATGTTAACTGTTGTAGGAATGATCTCTGCCGTAGGGAAATTCTCACGGATGAGTTCCTGGAGCTGGAGCCACTGCGCCTTACGGAAAGAGTGAGATACGAAGATCCTCTTCGGCTCAGGCTCGATCGTAGCCTTCATGTACTCGATCATGGCTGTGAAGAGCTTCTTATAACCTGTAACCTTTGTGATGATCTGGTTCATACCGTCACGGTTGAACTCAGCGATAGGCTTGATGTTGATGAGTGAACCCATGAAAGCGGAAACGTTGGAGCAACGGCCCATCTTAGCAAGGAACTTAAGGTCATCAACCGTACCTGTCTGGTGGCATCTGTGCTTATTGTTTTCGAGCCACTCAGCAACTTCATCAATAGACTTGCCGGCCTTCTTCATCTCGCCTGCGAAAGAGCAAAGGAGACCGTCACCGCCGGAATAACGGAGTGAGTCAACGCAAACGATCTTACGGTCAGGATACTTTTCAAGAAGGTTCTGAGCTGCCTTACGTGTTGAATCGAATGTATTTGAAAGTGCGTGAGAAAGTGAAATGCTAAGGATATCCTTACCCTGCTTCAGATACTTCTCGAAGAATGCTTCCTGAACCTCAATGTTCTTGATACCTGTTGTATACATGGAATCCTTGGACATTGATGTGTAGAAGTCCTGAGGTGAGATGCTCTCCCAGTCAAGCGTAGAGTCCTCGGTATGTCCGTCAGGGAATGTGATGTTACCCGGAAGATAATCATCAATACCGAATCTTTCTCTGAGATCCTTTGTAAGGTCTGTTGAGCTGTCTGTGAGAATTACATAATCAGCCATTTTCATTTCTCCTTATATAGTTATAATTTTGAAGACTTAATTTAATTGATCTTTATAAGATCGCGAAAAGGATTACTCCTTAAATATCTCCCATTCCTATTGTCCACCCGCTTTTGCACTCCTCGCCTCTTCAATCTCCTTACTGATCTTCTCAAGATTGGCCTTCATCTCGGCCCTGATCTTCCTGATGTAAGCATTCATCTGAGGCTTGGTCTCGGAGATCGCCTGACGCTTCAAGCTGTAGATAGCTTCACGCATTATTTCATTAGCTTTCTCCACCGACTCATTATCTGTTACAAGCCCTTCTTTGTCAAACTCTATGGGGTCTCCAACAACGAATCTTGTAGGCTTGAACATCTTATATGAAGTATGGATATAAACCGGTACTACAGGCCTCTTCGAATAGAGCGAGAGCATAGCCGGTCCCTTCTGGAATTCGATCAGCTCATCGTCGTAATTCATGTGGCCTTCCGGGAAGATAATGAAGGGCTCATGATTCTTAAGTCCGTTCATCATGGTCTTCAATGCCGTCCAGTCGAATCCCGATCTGTCGAGTAAAACGCAGCCCATGGTCTTCTCGAAGAATCCCCATGACTTATTGACCTCAGCAACATCCTTAGCTGCAAGGCTTCTGCAGTAGACTCTTCTGAAAACATAATAGAGCAAAGCGGAATCGATCCACCATGAGTGGTTCGCAACGATCACCATGCCCTTGTCCATATATCTCGTACCGCGTGCAAGATCGCCGCCGTAAGTGATCTTGGTCCTCATGAGGAGCTTGATACCCGGCATAGCCGTGTATTTCATGAAGTTATAGAGGAAGCCCGCATACTTCGGGCGCTTCAATTTCTCGCCGTCTGCGATCATGAAGTTACGCAGATAGAACTGTCTGTAGACTTCTGTCCTCTCCTGCAGTTCCTTTGTAAAAGCCTGTGCCCTGTCCTGCAATGTATCAAGGCCTTCACGGCAGATATAGGTATCCGGATACATATAGCTTCCGACAAAGACCAAATCTCTTTTGCCGGGGCCGATCCTGCCGTTATGGAAAACGGGAACGATCGGACAGCCTGAGCTTAATGAGATAAGAGCAGCTGCCTGCTTATATTCAAGGAGCTTTCCTTCGGTCTCAATGTGGCCTTCCGGGAAGATCAGGATGTCATGACCTTTGTTAAGGACCTCAACAGCCTTATTAACAGCATCCATGTTGCCTGTTACCTCATCAACACGGATAACGCCCATTGCCTTCAAAAGAAACGTAAGGAACGGATTAAACGCATAAAATTCAGCGCCTACGAGCACATACTTCCTTCTGCCCGGAAACGCCAGAAGCGCCTCAAGATAATCAAGGAACGCTGTGTGGTTCATAGCGATGATCTTGGGTCCCTTATACTTCTGCTTCTTGTCCTTACGAAGATAGATCTTCTTGATCGGGAAAAGAATGAGCGCAGGGATAATGCTGTTTAAGATAAGGAACCATCTGATGATAAACATTAATCTTTGGACTCCTTACTCTGCTCGATAAGATAATCAGCGATCGCCATAGGCGTGATAAGAGGCGTCTCAGTCATGTTTACCGGTCTTCCGGTAACCTCAGCTACTTTGGACAAAAGCTCTACATACTGCATCGAATCGCCTCCAAGCGAGATAAAGTTGGATGTTTCAGTGATCTCAGATCTGTCCTTGCCCAGAACTTCCGCATATACATCACAGACTTTACCGATAAGCTCGGTATACTCTGCAGTTCTTGTACGTGTGACTTCCTCATCGGTAGGTCTTGTGCATTCAGTTGCAAAGAGCTCCTGCTTTTCGAGTTTCTCACTTAATGCCTTACGGTCAATGCCTTTGAAGTTCTCAGGCATGCTGCCGATAAGATTAAGAACCTTAACGGGTCTCTCTGACATCGTAAGTGTATCGATAGATGTGAATACGCTCTTAAGTGATGAAGCCTTCTCGAAAGCGCCCATCGTGCCGTCATCAGCAAGCACAAGAACCATCTGCTTCTCTTCTGTTCCGGGAAGCTGGCAGTTGATCATGGCTTCCTGCGTGAAAGCTCCCTTATTGATACGAGATTCGATCTCTTCAGGCGAGATGTTCTCACCATTGGGTCCGATGATGACATCGTCCAGACGTCCGATGATATGGAGTCTTCCTGTCTCATCGATATTAACGAGATCGTTTGTAGGATAGTACTCTTCCATAAACTCATTGAACTGACCGTCAACATAGATGCCGTTCATTGAGTGATCCTTAGGGATAAGGAGTTCGCCCTGCTCGCTGATCTTATACTTAACATTGCTGAAGATCTTACCTGTGCTCGTGCCGTTCCTGAACTTGGACTTTCTGGAGAGCTCAACACAGATAACGCCGCACTCGGTAAGTCCGTAGCCTGCATAGATCGAATAACCCAGACCATTAAGCACTTCAAGTGTTCTGGGTGCGATAAATCCGCCGCCGGAGATAAGGAATGCAAGTCTCTCACCCATGAGCTGACGTCTTACCTTCTTGAAAATGATCTTCCTTACTATAACAGGTCCCAAGAGCGGGAAAATGTTCTGAAGCTTATTGGAGAACCTGATAGCCTTATTGAACTTCTCGGTCTTTCCCTGCTTTGCAACTTCCCTCTCAAGTGCTGCAACAGTCTTGTTCCAGACCAGAGGAATTGCAAAGAAATGCGTAACACCTACGCGCTTGCAGACAAACTGAATGCTCTGCGCATCGTATTTCGGCAGGAAAACAAATCCTCTTCCGAAGAACATGAACCACATTAGTGTCGCGATAAGTCCGAAGATGTGATAGAACGGCAGGAAAGCGAGATTGTGGATATCGAGCTTTGCGTTGTACTGAATGGACTGGTTTGCCTTTACGATATCAGCGCTCATCTCTACCTGAAGGCAGATCGTCTTGCCGCTGTGTGAAATGATCTTAGGCTTTGATGTCGAACCTGATGTGATAAGGATGATCTCATCAGCCCAGTTAACCATGGACTTGTCGAACTTAACGCTCTTCCCTGCTTCCAAAAGATCCTTAACGGATACAGCCTTATCGATCCTTGCATCTTCAGATACGACAAAGACCGGATCCATCTCTTTAATGATGTCGTTATTGATCGAGATATTATGTCTAGTGTTAAGAAGGATAGGCTTAAATCCTGCCTGCAAAAGACCCCAGAACAAAGCTACCCAGTCACATGAATTCTCAAGGAAGATGCCTACGAACTTGCTGTCAGATTCCTGCTTACCTGCATATGTAATTGCTGCCTTTGAGAATATATCCACCCTCTCATAAAGCTCATAATAGGACATTCTGCAGATCTCACCGTTTTCGAGCCATTCGCCGAAAAGCTCACTCGTGAACCTGTTCTTGATGATCGTATAGATCGACTCGAACGTCTGCGGCGCATTCCTAAGCGCTTCGATATTCTCTGTAACTATCTTCGATACCATTTCCCCTTAGATTTCCCATACCTTTCTTAACTGATCGCACATCTCAAGGAGCGCTGCCTGAGCCTGCGGAACGATTCCGAAATAATCCAGAAATGCATGTGATACGCCTCTGTATCTGATGTGCTTATTAGGAATTCCAGCCTTGTCCAAAAGCCTGGAATAATATTCTGACTGGATGCGGAGTCCGTCGTATTCAGCCGTAAAGATGCCCGTATAAGGCATTCCGCTCAAGTCTGCATAGATAGGGCTTACGTCCGGTTTGCATTTAACTTCTTCATAGCGGCCGCCCGAATAAGCAAATACGATATTTGCCATAAGCTCGTTATTGCCCTTACCGTCTGCTCTTCCGAGCTGGAGTCTTGATGTAATGAGTTCCTTCTGCTCATCACAGATGTCATACATCGAGATGTCCCAGTCGTAGAGCTTATCCTGTGAAAACATATCAACTGCGGGATAGAACAAGCCTGCATAAGTGATCTTTGCATCAGACTTGTTATCCAGGATAGCTGCAAGAGCAAGGTTTGCGCCAGCGCTGTCGCCGAATAAGCCGATGTGCTCCTTATCAACACCGAGAGCCTCACTGTCTGTGTAGATCTTATCAACAGTTGCCATTACGTCTTCGATTGCAGCAGGATAAACATTTTCCGGTGCAAGGCTGTAATCGACATTGAATACTCTGATTCCGAGATTCTCAGCGACATAGCGGCAGGGCTCTTTGTAGTACTCAGCCTTTGAAGCCATGAATGAACCGCCGTGGATATAGATCATTGCAGGAAGCGTCTCGTTCTTTTTGTCAGAAAGAACATAAGAGAACACCTTAACGTTTCTGCCCTTTACATCGATATCAAAAGAACTCTCTTCGATATCCTTCGTGCACATATCCTTGCAGTATGTCTTTGTCGTCTGACGCATTCCCTCAATGGAGAACTTCATCGGAACTGACTTCTGGAAAGCATAGATAGCGCTTCTGATGAAGAACTCTCTCTTATCCATCTGGCCTGTAACATCATTATCAGGCACGGCCTTTACGATGATCTTGCCGTCACCGTTTTCGATGACTTCCTCAGAAGCCATGATCTTCTTTACCAATTCGAAATCACAACAGTCCATATAAACCTTTCCCAAATTCCTTTTTATACCTTTCCTAAGATTCCTGATCTTCCGAAGACGTAGCTCAGCAGCATGATGACCACGAGACACAAAGCGCCGCCAAGGAACATGTTCCAGCCCATGAAATAGAACAGGAGCATGATCAGGGTCGATATGAAATACTTGATAGAACACGTAATGTAATAGATAACGCTTATCTTCTGCTTATGCCTGATGCCCGCCGAGAACACGTTAAGGACCGCATGCATAGCAGTTACCCAGACATAGATACCGATAAGCCAGAAATAGAAATACGGAATTCCGAACCATACCAGAACTGATATGGTCAAAAGATAAAGTGTATAGAGCAATGCGGAAATAAGTCCGTAAGCCCAAAGCGATTTCTGGATCCTTACAGTATCCTTGATCGGTCTGAAATGCGTATTCTTATTGTTATTCTCATAAATGGTCTTAATGTCGATACCGGTGACCTTCACGCCCTCTTTATGCGCTGTCGCAAGGACATTAAGCTCGAACTCATACTTATTGCCCGGAATATCCTGAAGCCACATACAAAGTCTTACCGGGAATCCTCTAAGACCTGACTGGTTGTCCCTAAGGTAAACACCCGTAACGATCGTATATACGACCTTGGACATATCATTGCCTATCCTTGACTTGATCGGGATCTTCTCCGAGAGGTCTCTCATTCCGAGAACGATTCCGTCCGTCTTTCTGGTGAGCTTCGCAACTCTCTCGATATCTTCGATCGCGTGCTGTCCGTCAGAATCAGCCGTAACGATATAATCGACTTCTTCAGCTAGGTTGTTGCCGATATATTCGAATCCGCGCTTTAAGGCATATCCCTTACCCTTATTCTCCTTGTAGCCGATAACATCAGCAAAGGGCTGCGCTCTCTTAAAGAACTCGTCACATCTCTCAAGGCTGCCGTCATTAACGGCAACAACTTTGAATCCGCGCTTATAAAGCTCTTCGACAAGGCGAAGAAACTTCTCATCAGGATTATAAACAGGCAAAAGAACAGCAGTCTTCAAAACTTATGCCTTACTAAACCTTTCCCTTAAACCAAATAAGCACAATAAACGAGTTTAAGAATTAAAACAACATATTTTACTATAATTTATTTATAAATAATAGGTTTGTCAGGCTTGGTAAACATCAACATTATTTTATGTTTATTGGTTTTTATAGGAGTTGCTGGGCGTGTCTTGATAAGTCACGCCTTATCAAGGCATGACCGGCGCCCCAATCGGCAGCGCGGGAGGAAAAAGGAACGTCAAACTCTAATTTCTAGGCAAAACCTCAGGCGACGCCTGGCACTCCGCCTGGAAAAAGGCCCATTTTACCCCAAACTCTAGGCAAAACTTCAGGCGACGCCTGGCATTCCGCCTGGAAAAAGGCTCATTTTACCCCAAACTGCACTAGTCAATCAAAAGTAGACACTCAAACAAGAAATATATACCCTTAATTCGAACTGTAGATAGTTTTGTACTCTTTGGGAGTCAGATAGTTTAAATCTACCTCTTTCTTTACATCCTCTCCGTTTATGTGGAAGTCCAGTTTCATTTCTTCTTTAATCCACCCGTTAATGGACTCCATTGCTGCGTTGTCAGTCGGTGTGCCTGCTCTGGACATGGAACGGGTGATGTTATAGAGCGGAAGCAACTCGTTGAACTCCTTGGAGGAATAGACGGAACCCTGATCTGTGTGTAACACCATGTTCAGCTCTGGATGCTCTTTCTTTAAGTCTAAAAGAGTGTGTAGGCCGTTGAGATATGTCATCCTGTCGCCCTTTCTGGCTGACAGCTCATGAGCTACTATCTCGTTGTTCCAGAGATCCATATAAAGCGTGAGTTCGTAGTATGTTCCGTTTGCTCTGAAGGCTGTCATATCGCTTACTACGCACTGCAGAGGACCATTCATCCTGATTCCTGTCATTAGGAGATTAGGGAATAATCTGTCCGGTGCTCCGGCCTTCTTATAGCGGTAATGCTTGGCCTCACTAACGATACCTGCAAATTTACAACACCTGTGAGCTCTCTGATCTGACATAACGAGGCCTTCGTCTAAACGGATCTTGGCATTGAGCCATCTATAGCCGTGTGAAGGATATTTCTCGTGATATTCCTTGAAGATCTGAACATCCTGGATAAAGGATCTCATCTTGGCTGAAGGGTTCTCCAAGCGTTTCTTCCACTTATAGAAGCCGCTTCGGTTAACAGCCATAACTCTACAGAGCCTCTGGACCGGGAACTCTCCGGAGAGTTCCAAAACTATTTCGAATTCTTGTTGTTTAAAGGAATGAATTCCTTGTTTGCACCATCTCCTCTCACTTCGTATCCTTTTTTTGCCCTCAATTCATTGGCTTTAGACAAGATAAGGGCATCGATGAGTTCTTCTCTGGACATATTCTCGTAGGCAGCTCTTTCGTTACTTAGAACTCTGTTAGGAGTTTTAGATTTAAAGCGAGGTTTTCTAACTCCTATAGATTCTTCGTAACTAACCACCCAAGATTCAATGGTTTTTCGCGGTACACCATATTCCAGGGCAGCTTCTTTCCTGGTTAATTCACCGTCGTGTATACGTTTAGCAATGGCTAATCTATCTTCTTTACTGCCGTACATATTTAAACCTCCGTTTACCTGATACTTAATTATGTAACTGAAAAACTTGAAGGTGTATATATTCCTGAAAATTGTGTCTACTTTTACGTTACCACTTCA
>CACZGS010000025.1 GCA_902780785.1 Oscillospiraceae bacterium
ATCTCAGGCGACGAAGATGAGAATTAAACAGAGTATTCAATAGGAAAGAAGGACATAAAAATGAGCACAGTTGACACAATTGCACTTCATGGCGGCTACAATCCCGGCAACGGCGAACCTCGTCAGGTTCCGATCTATCAGAGCACAACATGGAAGTATGCGACATCTGAAGACATGGGTAAGCTTTTTGACTTAGAGGCTTCCGGTTATTTCTATACAAGACTTCAGAACCCTACAAATGATTTCGTAGCATCTAAGCTCTGCGCTATGGAAGGCGGTTTTGCCGGAATGCTCACATGCTCCGGCCAGGCAGCTAACTTCTTTGCAGTATTCAACATCTGCGAAGCAGGCGACCACTTCATCGCTTCAGCTAACATCTACGGCGGAACATATAACCTCTTCGGCGTTACATTCAAGAAGATGGGCATCGAGTGCACATTCGTTGACCAGACACTTCCTCTTGAAGAACTCCAGAAGTACATCCGTCCCAACACAAAGTGCGTATTCGGTGAGACTATCACAAATCCTACAGTTGACGTTCTCGACATTGAGAAGTTTGCAGCACTTGCCCACAACAACGGCATCCCGCTCATCATGGACAACACATTTGCAACTCCTGTTAACTGCCGTCCTATCGAGTTCGGCTGCGATATCGTAACCCACTCAACGACAAAGTACATCGACGGTCACGGTTCTTCAGTCGGCGGCGCTATCATCGATTCCGGCAACTTCGACTGGATGGCTCACGCTGATAAGTTCCCCGGCCTTTGCACACCTGACGAGTCATATCACGGACTTACATATGCTACAAAGTTCGGCAAGGCAGCTTATATCACAAAGGCTACAGCCCAGCTTATGAGAGACTTCGGTTCCATCCAGTCACCTCAGAATGCTTACTACATTCAGATCGGTCTTGAGTCACTTCCTGTACGTATGGCACGTCACTGCGCTAACGCTCAGAAGGTTGCTGAGTTCTTGGCATCTGATGACAGGATCGCATGGGTTAAGTATCCGGGTCTTCCTACGGATTCTCAGTACGAGCTCGCGAAGAAGTACTGCCCGAGGGGAACATGCGGCGTAATGTGTTTCGGCGTAAAGGGCGGAAGAGAGAAGTCCATCAAGTTCATGGATTCTCTGCAGTTCGCTACGATCGCAACACACGTTGCAGACTGCAAGACTTTGCTGCTGCATCCGGCTTCACATACACATAGACAGCTTACAGACGAGCAGCTTGCTGAGGCCGGCATCTCACCGGATCTCATCAGATTCTCCGTAGGTATGGAAGATCCTGATGACATCATCGCAGACCTCAAGCAGGCGCTGGATAAGATCAGCTGATAGCGTAAGAAGTTAATTGTCAGGGCCGTTCACTTCGGAGTGGGCGGCCTTGTTATTGTTCGCGAAAAAGTTCTGGAAAAACACTTGTCTTCGCATATAATTCTTTGTCGGTAAAAATGTCAGATAACTGATAAATAGAAAAGAGATTTAACATAAATCTCTGAAATTGTCGATTAGATGAGACTAATTTCCGACAAGATCTTACAAAACCCTACAAAAACCGACAAAGGAAACCGACAACGTGAACATTGTTACCTGTGTGACATAGGCGGTTGCCTCCATCCCTCATTTGAGAGAGGAGGTGGTGCCAATGAGAGACTATGAAATTCTTATTGTGGTTTATACCGTGATAGCTATTATCGTAAGTATTCTTATTGAGTACATAAAAAAGTGACCGCCACTGCCTAGTATTGGTCACTTGCTGATCAATATTTGAGGCAACCGTCTAACGGGTAACACCTCTAAAACAATTATACTATTTGACGTGTTTATATCAAGTTGTCCATTAATCTACGACAGCCAAAGATTGCTATAATTAGTAAAATAACTTTTACCGGAGGCGGCGCTATGCAGGAGATGAACCCAAATTACAAGAACTATAAGTTCCTGGCAGGCATATGGAAGAGCAATGACGGTTCGTTCACGGCAGATCTTACGGTTCTTGAGAATATTACCGTGACTTATAACGGCGCCAGCCTCAAGCGCAGCTTTAATCTGACACAGACCAGTACGATGACGCTCTCCGGCAGCGGCGGCATGATGGGACTGGCAATGATGATGGCAAGCAGCAGCGGCATGGTCAGCAAGCGTTATGATGACGAAGACATGCAGCTTAGTCTTGAAGGTTCCATATTGAAAGACGGCGAAAAGGAGCTCTACCGCATCGATGAATGCTGGCATACCTATAATGATTATCTCTGTTTTAAGCTGACAGACCTTGCGAACAACAATGTTATTGATATCAGGCTTATACGTGCCGGCAAAGAACAGCCAGCCACAGAATCCAAAGGCAAATATCAGTGTGCATGCGGAACATATTTCGACAGCAAGTTCTGTCCGAACTGCGGTGCTCAAGCGCCTGCGCCGCAAAACCTTACATTCCAGTGTGAGTGCGGATATAATGGTCCGATGAGCAGATTCTGTCCTAACTGCGGTAAGAAGGCAGCTGCAAAAACACCGTCAGGGGCGGAACAGGATCTTGAGAAGAGACAGCTCCTTCAGCACGGATGGACAGAGATTGACGGCCCGGGCTTATACAAGCTTATTTTTAAAGACAACATCCTTAAGATCTTTGTAATTCATTACAGTAACGGAGTACCTGTGGATCTCCGCAAAGATACGGAATACAGCTTTGACCCTGATTCGAACGGGATCAATATGGTAGTCAACGGATTTAAGAATACAGATCACGATATTGAAGACTTCGCTGTATATCCCAACGACTGGAAGCTTGAGGATGAAAATAATAAAACCCACTTTGCAATCGTTAAGATCTGGTACGGATTTGGAACGCTTCATATGGATCTTGCGAACTGGGGAAACCCGAATTGCTTTACGGTAGACCTTAAGATGGATGATACCGTTACTATTAAAGATCCTGAACATAAGGCAGGGTGGACCTGTTATAATTGCGGAGCTACGAACCAGATTGAGGATAAGTGCACTGAGTGTGGAGCTGATATAGCCAAGGAACAGCTCTTCGGAATATCTGAATTTGCTTCATGCAATCCGCCGAGACATGATTCCTTGAACGTATACAGGATCAATGACGAGAAGCTCTTAGTTGTAAGCAACAAGCAGAGCTACTTTATTACTGCTGATGTTATTGAGCCCGCTATGGAGATCATCAGAAAATATGAGATCGACAAGTGGGAGCAGTACAAGAATACGATGAACGGCTTCATGGGCGGCTGTCAGTACATAAACTACTTTGACGGCGAGAAGATGGTCGGCACGTCATCTTACAATATGCCGGGTGTCGGTGGTGCCTATAATGAGCTGATGATGCTGTTCACGGCGCAGTCGAAAAGGGTGGAGTAAATTTCTATTGCCTTCCGCGCTGGCGCTTGGAGGGCCGGGCGCGCCATAATAAGGCGTAACTTATCAAGCCGTGCCCGGCGTAGTAATATTTTTAAGGCAGTTGGAAATATGAATAACCGCCTGAATATTTACTTGTAATAAATTTACAATAGAAATTGACAAAATTAGTGATATATTTAATAGGTTAGATTATAATTTCTTTAATGCATTGAAATATGAGGTACCTAACTAATGGTTAACAATCTGCAAAATAAGCAGGAAGTACAGGAGATCGATCTTCTTAAACTGCTTAAAGTGTTATGGAGTAAGATCTGGTTGATCGTTTTGGCTGCATTTGTAGGCGGCGTTGCGTTCTTCCTTTACACATTCTTCTTCATTACTCCGTTGTATCAGTCATCGGCGCTTTTGTATGTAAACAACAATTCGCTCGATATCGGATCCACGAAGCTCAATATCACGAGCGGTGATATCAATGCTTCCAGCTCCTTGATCGATACATACTGCGTTATCCTTAAGAGCCGCACCACATTGGAGCAGGCAAGATATGAGGGACAGCTCCCTTATACTTATGAGCAGCTTAGATCTAAGGTATCAGGAAGCTCTGAAGGTAACACACCTATCTTCAAGATCACTGTTACAGATCCTAATCCTGAGATGGCAGCTAACATCTGCAATACGGTAGTCGAGATCATGATCGATCCGAATTCAGGTATCTCAGGCATTGTTGAAGGTTCCTCAGTTAGCGTTATCGACTATGCAGTTGTTGCAAAGTCCGCTTCATCACCGAGCTACATGAAGAATACCGCGATTGGTATGCTCTTAGGCTTCGTTATTGCATGCGGCATCATCATCCTGCTCTCCCTCATGGACAGCACGATCAGAGAGGAAGATTTCCTCCTCGAGAAGTACAAGGATATTCCTGTGCTTGCTTCTATCCCGGATCTTAACGAAGATTCAGTCGGCGGTTACTATGGCTACGGCAGTTCTTATGCAAGAGCAGGCGAGAAGGCCAGAAGCGCTGCTAATGTAGCAACAAAGAATAAGGGAAGTGAGGGCTGATCATGGCTAAGAATAAGAAAAAAGCTGCAGCACCCAAAAGTAATGAGAACAGCATGAGCATCATCGGCTCAAAGCTGAACTTCGAGGGCCGTGAGGCTTACAACCTTTTGAGAACTAACCTGATGTTCGCCACAAAGCGTAACGACCGTAATGCAAGAGTTATCGGTATTACGAGTTCCGCACACGGCGAAGGCAAGTCACTTACAGTCATCAATCTCGCATACTCTATCGCAGAGTCCGGCCGTAAGGTTATCCTCGTTGAGTGCGACTTGAGACTTCCTACATTAAGAAAGAAGCTCAACCTGCCGAGATCTACAGGATTGTCCAATATCCTTGCAGGTATCAACAGCGAGAAGGCTACACTTCACAGCGACGTCCTTATCAAGGGCTTAGACTTTGTCCAGGCAGGTGACATCCCGCCGAATCCTTCAGAGCTCTTGGGCTCCAAGGCATTCACGAACCTCATCGACACTCTGGCAGACAATTATGACGTAATCCTTCTTGACCTGCCGCCTATCGGCAAGGTATCTGATGCTCTCGTAGTATCCAGATGTACTGACGGTCTTGTAATCGTTGTAAGAAATGACTATACAAATGCTTCTGAGCTCGACTATACATTGAGACAGTGCGAACTCGTCGATGCTAAGGTATTAGGCTTCGTTTATAACGGATCCGGCGCTAAGTCCAAGAAGTATAAGTACGGTTACGGCAACAAGTACGCATACGGATATGCGGCATCCCAGAAGAAGAGAAGTCAGCAGTCCTGATGTTTGATTGCCATTGCCACATTCTTCCCGGCATAGATGACGGCAGCAAGAATGTCGAAATGTCACTCGCCATGCTGGACAGAGAGGTCAGGCAAGGAGTTGAAGGAGTAATATTCACACCTCACTTCTATGCCGACATGAACTCTCCTTCGACTTTCCTTAGAAGGCGCGAAAGGGCATTACAGGAGCTTGAAGCAAACTTAAGCCGCTTACCTCAGGTTCCGAGATACGTCGCAGGCTCCGAAGTTCATTACTTCAGAGGAATGAGCAGGGCTGACGGGATCGAGAGTCTCTGTATAGGCAATAGCGATTACATATTAATAGAGATGCCCTTCAGGGACTGGCAGCCGCAGTTTATTGACGAAGTAGAAGAGTTATCTGTTGTTTTAGGACTCAGAGTCATTATTGCTCACATCGAGAGATATTTTGACCAGGACAAGAAAATAGTTAAGAGATTACTGGATAATCCGAATTTCCTTATCCAGTGCAATGCGGAATACTTCATTGAGAGAACGCGAAATGCTTTATCTTTTATGAAGACAGGAAGAATAGACCTCCTCGGGTCAGACAGCCACAATCTGGACAGCCGAAGACCAAATCTCGCAGATGCAGTTCAGATAATGCAGAAGAAAGACAAGAAGGGGGCTCTGGATCACATAGTCAGGGTAAGCCGACAGATCTTCGAAGCCGCTACGTAAAGGATAGGAGAAGCTAGCATGAACAAGAAAAGACTCATTTATACATTAATGAGTGTCGTTATGTTCTTATCAGGAGGAGTATTGCTCTTTTATTTCTTCTGGGCTAACGGCTATTTTGCTCCGCCGAAGGAATCCCCCGTACAGACATACGAAGAGTTCACTTATCCGTCACTTCCTTCTGAGATCGAACCTTCCCAGATAATCACGGAAACGATCGATCCCGATAAAGAGGGCAAGGAAGGCCAGATCAAGAATCCTGTTAACTTCGATGAGCTGAAGAAGACCAATTCCGACATTATCGGATGGTTCTATATGACTTCGCCTTATATCAGCCAGCCGGTCCTGATGAAGAAGGGCAACGACGCTTTCTATCTGTCGCACGATGCTACCGGCAATTACCAGAAGAACGGATCGATCTTTGCCGAGTATACATATAACAAGGATCCTTTTAATGATCCGGTCACGATCCTCTACGGACACAGGCAGAGCGACGGTGCGATGTTCGGTAATCTGGAAACGACAATCAATGAGATCGACATTAATGCAGATCCGCAGTACATCGTAATCTATTTGCCAAATTCGACAAAGATTTATCACATTGTTGCAACAATTTGTCATAATAATAAGCA
>CACZGS010000026.1 GCA_902780785.1 Oscillospiraceae bacterium
GTAACGGGCTTGCCGTGAGCCTTGCTCTCAGCCTCAGCGATAAGACCGTATACTGCCAAAGCATCTGCCTTGACCTTATCTGATACGTTAAGTCCGTTAATGATGTTCTCGATATCACTCATGTGAGTGTGATGATGGTGGTGTTCTTCGTGCTCGTGCTCATGATGATGGTCGTGATCGTGATGCTCGTGTTCATGAGTGTGTGCGTGCTCCTCGTAAGTGTGCTCGTGATGATGCTCTTCATGGTGATGGTCATGCATGTGCTCATCTTCTTCGACACCATGAACTGCAACGTGCGCGTGGGTGCCTTCGATACCGCACTTAACGCTCTTTTCGAACTCATAGGTGACATCAGGAATTCCGAGTGAATTGAGCTTATCTTCACAGGCTTTTACGTCGCCCGTAAGCTCGGCTAAAGATGCCAGGAGCATGTCTCCTGCTGCGCCCATATTGCATTCGATATAAAGAGTCTTCATGGTTTAACCTCCGATGTGGTTGATCATGCTGGCAGAATAGCCCGCACCGAATCCGTTGTCGATATTAACGACGGTAACACCGCTCGCGCATGAGTTCATCATGGCAAGAAGCGCCGTAAGTCCTTCGAAAGATGCGCCATATCCGACGCTCGTCGGAACAGCGATGACAGGGCAGTCTACAAGCCCTCCAATAACGCTTGCCAATGCGCCTTCCATGCCTGCGACTGCGACAATAACACTCGCGCTCATGAGCTTATCCTTCTGCGCGAGAAGGCGGTGCAGTCCTGATACGCCGACGTCGTAAACACGCTCAACTTTATTGCCCAGAAGCTCTGCGGTAACTGCAGCTTCCTCTGCTACAGGGAGATCCGATGTACCGCCTGTTGCGACAACTATCGTGCCTTTGGCGGAAGGTTCAGGGATCTTTCCTGCAACGCCGATGCGTGCAACATCATAATATTTTACGGGAGTCTGAAGTTGAGCTTTTTTCTCCTCCGACAACCTTGTAATGAGCACAGTCTCCTGGCCACCTTCAAGAAGGCTTGCCGTGATCTTATCGATCTGCTCAGGAGTCTTTCCTTCACCGTAGATAACTTCCGGAACGCCCTGTCTTAAGCCTCTATGGAGGTCCGGCTTTGCAAAGCCCAGGTCAACAAAGGGCTTCATCTTCAATTGAAGCTCTGCCTCTTCGGGAGTCATCTCGCCTTTTGCGACCTTATCCAAGATGTCTTTTGTATCGCTCATTACTGATCAGCCTTTTTAATTTCCAATGCTTCATTCATGCTGCCCATACGGTAGCCCTGCATATCCAGCGTGACGTATCTGAAACCAAGCTTTTTAAGTTCATCGGTGATCTCTTTTCTGGTTCGGCTGTAAGACAATAAAGCGATATCATCAGGTGATGCTTCGATCCTTGCCAGATCGCCGTGAACTCTTACGCGGATTCCGGAAAAGCCGAGATCTCTGATGAACTTCTCCGATAACTCAACCCTTTTAAGGCCTTCCGCAGTTATCCTCTCACCGTAAACAAATCTCGATGCCAGGCACGCTGCCGCGGGCATATCCCAGGTGGCAAGGCCTGCTTCTTTCGAGAGGGCGCGGATATCTTTTTTTGTAAGACCTGATTCTTTTAACAGGCTGATGATCCCTAATTCTTTCATGGCACGCATGCCGGGTCTGTAATCGCCGGTGTCGTCGACATTGCTGCCGTCTGCAACTGCCGTAATGCCATGCTCTGATGCCACCTTCTTAATGCCTTCGAAATCATAACTCTTGCAGTAGTAGCATCTGTCAGGGGGATTTTCTGCAAACTTGTCGACTGAGAATACATCAAAATCGATGATCTCCTGCTTCGCGCCGATCTCTTTGCAGAATTCCACTGTCCTGTTGAAATCATCTTCTGCAAGGACCTGGGATCTTACCGTAACCGCAATGCAGTCATCGCCAAGCACCTGGTGTGCCTTATACAGAAGATATGTGGAATCTACGCCGCCTGAAAAAGCGACCGCCAGTTTCCCGGCGGCCTTGATCCGCTCAACCAGAGCGTTTTCTTTATTTCTGATGTCAGGTGAGATATCCATCTTTACTTTGCGAGCATTGCCTTTACCTTGCCCTCAGGATCCTTAACGAGAAGGATAACGAACCAGATAACGAGGCCGAGAGCTACAACTGACAATCCGAGATATGCATCGTTGATCATGTCCTTGGGAGCCTGCTCGAAAAACTCTGCGCCCAATTCAATATACTCAACAACTGCGTCTACGAGCCACATAAGGCTTGCGCCCCAGTACATAAGGGCAAGTGTGCCGAGCTTTCTGTCAACCTTGGAGTTGTACCAGAAGATGGATGCAATAACGGCTGCGAAAACCGTGATAAGTAATGTCATATCAAAGCCTCCTTATGCCTTTGCCTTAGCTGCTGCAGGCGCTTTCTTCTTTGAAACTGCCTGTGAGATCAATACCATAGCGACCCAGGCGAGCGTTACAAGGACAGCCATAGCAACTCCGCTTGTAAACATCTCATGGAGCATCTCCTGAGCGTCAGCAGCGTTGGATGCTGCCGTAAGGAAAGGGAACCACGGTGTTACTTCGCCGTGCCAGACGTGCTCAAAGGCAAGGAGTGCTGAACCGCCCCAGAGCATGGTGTTGAGCCATCCCATCTTCTTGATGAAGATATTGTCAGAACCTTTCTTGTCTGCTGCGTGCTTGATTACTGTTGTAACGATTGCTTCAGTTGTAGGAACCAGAAAACATGCCATAGGATTAATCTCCTTCTTGTTCAAATTTTCGATAATGTAATTTTATCAGACCGCTTTGATGGGTATATATCAGTTAGCTGTAAATTATTACTTCTTTTTTGACTTATTGGCCTTGCTGAATTTCTCGATGTGACTGCAGATGGCATCAAAAGTCTCATCGCTTAAGTCATGCTCGATCTTGCATGCATCGTCCTCAGCAACTTCCTCATTTACACCGAGCGCAATGAAGAAATCCGTGAGTTTCTTGTGACGCGTATAGATCTTGTCGGCAATCTCCATACCCTTCTCCGTAACCGTGATAAATCCGGAACGGTTCATCTCGATATAGCCTTCCTCGCGCAGACGCTTCATCGCGTTGCTGACACTGGGCTTGGTTACTCCTAAAAATGTTGCAATATCAATTGAACGGATATAGCCGTTCTTCTCCTTGAGGATTATCATCGACTCGAGATAATCTTCAGCTGACTTGCCGATAACTCCTTCATTCTTCATGTCTAATACCTCTGTTTAAAACACATTCCGGTTGAAAACTAACTTTAGTTATTCATAAGCAACTTTTGTTATTTTACTACATTTTCGCGCGCATATGCGAAAATGCATCTGATAAAAAAGTTAGTCCCGTGACACAAATACTTACCGCAATTTGGTATCGTATTCATATCAAAGATTACGAGGTGCTTATGCGGGTAGTAGAGAACCGGACAATGGACAGCGAACGCGCCCTTTACGGGAGCTGCGGCATCATGGTCAGGAACTGTAAATTTGACGGTCCCGCCGACGGCGAGAGTGCTTTAAAAGAGAGCTCTGACGTCGTTGTAGAAGACTCCTACTTCAACTTAAGATACCCATTCTGGCACGTTCACGGACTCACGATCAAAAACTCTGAGATGACCGACAAATGCAGGGCCGCCATGTGGTACTCGGACCACATCGACATCACCGGCTCCAAGCTCCACGGCATCAAGGCTCTCAGAGAATGCTCCAAGGTCACGATCGCATCTTCAGGCATAATCTCGCCCGAGTTCGGCTGGTCGGTCCACGGCCTTAAAATGACTGATACTACAGCCGAATCAGAGTACTTCCTCATGAGGTCTTCTGACATCGTCATGGACAATTTCAGGCTCACGGGCAAATATTCTTTCCAGTATGTTGAGAACGTGGAGATCACGAACTCCATCCTCAATACCAAGGACGCTTTCTGGCACGCGAAAAATGTAACAGTTAGAGATTCCAAGATCAACGGCGAATACTTAGCCTGGTATTCCGAAAACCTGACACTCATCAACTGCACGATAAAGGGCACGCAGCCCCTCTGCTACTGCAAGGGCTTAAAGCTCATAAACTGCGAGATGATCGACTGCGATCTGGCATTTGAGAGATCTGAAGTCGAGGCGGAGATCACGACACCTGTGATCAGCATAAAGAACCCTCTGTCAGGCCGCATTACTGTTCCTGACGTCGGTGAGATAATAAGGGATATTCCGGGCGCTGACGGTGAAATTGTTATCACCGGCTGAGGTTTTCCGGCTCTAATTCAGATAATCATTCAATATATCTTCGTAGTTATCAGGAACACTTCTGATATATGCTTCCGTGTATGTATAAAATTCGATCGGAGATCTTACACGTGACACGTTCAGCTCTTCAGGCTCCGGCAGAGGCAGTCTCTTATTGTTCCGGTAGTTAAAGGTGAAGAAATCCCGCCCTCCGAAATTGATATTAAGATACACTCCCATATATGTGAAAGTTTCAAGAAGTGACGGGGTCCACGGCTTCTTCTTTCCTCTGGATGTCTTGGGAAGGAGAAGATATCTGTCTTCGGTCTCGGCGACCATGTCTTTCTCGGTGTAATCATATACATGAAAGATACCGTCTTTCATTCTGCCTGCTTCATTTATGACTTTCTTGATACTGTTGCCTTCAAAATACACTTCGGTACGTGTGTACCGCTCATATAAACACGAATATCTGACTTCTTTATGCCAGGAAGGATCCAGTTTTGTAAGGCCGTAATAATGCCTGATCCTGTCATCTAATTCAAGCACATGCTTTCCGTCAGTAAAGTATTGTTCTCCTGTTTCTTTTGGAGTTTTCGATTTGGTCTTCGACTTTGAATATACCTCAGACAAAGAGACATCCTTTTTATCAGCTTCTAATGCCTCTGTTACACATGAAGGGAAAATATCCGCAAGAGCTTTTTTATCCACGCCGTTTCTGCCGTGCCAATGGAAAAGCGGATAGAAAAGTTCCGTCTCCATTCCAACAAAACGCCTGTCACAGATATTGGTAAACTTGTCTGCATATCCTCTGTGCTCGGGTGTTTGCAAAACACCACACACGGACAGAACTCCGAGTACCACGTCGATCTC
>CACZGS010000027.1 GCA_902780785.1 Oscillospiraceae bacterium
TTCCAAGATCTGCAATGAAGCCGAATGACATGCCCTGAAGGCACTGCATCCTTGAGAGTAATCTGTAAGCTGCTATGAAGAAAGGGATCTGCAGGAGCAAAGAGACTGAACTCTTAAGCTGGTAGATGGGCTTATAGTGGTTGATGCGGTAGTATTCCTGGATCATGAAGAAGCGCTCGTCACCTTTGAATGTGCTCTTGATACGCTTGAGCCTCGGTGCCATTTTTGCCTGGATGTCGCGCTCCTCAGCCTGAAGCTCATCGGCGCGCTTATATAAGGGAAGGACCAGGAAGTTGAATGTCAGGCTTAAGAATATGATCGAAAGACCCGGATTTCCGATGATCCTGTTGGCTATCGTAAATACGACTTCGAAGAGAAGCTCAAGAGGAGAGATTATTAACGTGTAAAGTACAGTTAAAAAAGACATTGTTTAAGCTTTTTTGGCGCTCTTGGTTTTCTTTCCTGCGGTTTTCTTCTTTGTCTTAACGGGCTCTATTTCAGCCTCTGTTTTCTTAGCTGTTGTTTCTTTTACCTTAGAGATGATGTAATCAGCGGATCTCTCGGCGCTCTCGCCGATGTTGACCCAGATGTCGGAGCGGGCCTTTTCGCGCCCCTTAACAAAGGAAGGATCTTCGATACACTTATCGATGAGCTCCTTTATCCTGTCCTTGTTGCTCTCGTTAAGCTCGAGGCCCAGAGAAGGGAGGATGCTGAATGTCCAGGGAGTCTCTTCGATCCAGTCGGCATCGTAAGGCTTAGGATCGAACTTTGTATCCGTGTAGATGATCGGCTTATCGAATACCATCGCGAATTCGAACATTACGCCCGAGAAATCTGAGATAAGGATATCCGACTGTCTCAAGACTTCGAAGTTATCGATATCCCTGTTCCAGACAACTTTGGATTCATCGTTATATTTGGACATGAGCCTGTCCAGGAGTTCTTTCTCAACGTCAAAAGACTGGGGGTGAGGTCTTACGATAAGCTTATAGCCTGTGGTTATGAGGTTATCTATTAGCTCCTCGCCGAATCTGGACAAGATGCCGCTCTCGCCCCAGGAAGGTGCGAGAAGGACAGTGCGCTCGTGCGGAGGAACCTCGCCTGCAGCTTCAACACGCTTCTTCATTACATCGAGATAAGGAACGCCGCAGAGGGCATAATCTCTCTGTGGAAGGCCTCTCATCTCTTCCAAAGTCCTGATCTGCTTTATCTGGTATTCACCCGAGAGGATGAAAGCGTCGTAGTGGTCTGTTCCGAACATACGGTAGAGCGTGATGTCCTTTGCCGCGTGCATGATGTGGATGTAGCAGTCGACGTTCTTGGAGCGCTTCCACTGGAAGACGTCAAGGCTCGGCGTTGTGGAGAAGAGTACGGATGCATTGAGCATGTTGAGCTTGGAGTAAGCTTTGTTGCCTTCGCCTAAGTACTCGCCCTTAATATATTTGTAGCCTTTTTTGAAGACCGGATCGTCTTCTGAGCAGGTGAGGTATACGGTCTCCTGCTGCTTCTTTTCGAGTTCGTCCAAGATGGGCTCGAAAATGCTCCAGTATCTTTTTGTCTCAGCGAATATGGCTAGAGGGATCTTCTGGCTGCTGACCTTGGCATTCTTGTCGCGTCCTACGGCAAACTTCATCTTCAGAAGAAGCGCGCGCGCTGAAAATACGATTACGCCGAAGATACCGAACAGTACGGTAAAAAGCATTCCACCCGTACCGGGATCGATGTATAAAAACTCAAGTGTATTCACTAAGAAACCTCAACATAAAAAACTGAATCAATTTTATTACTTTTAATTTATAGCTTCAACTTAGGGACAGCTTCCGGAACTTATGCGGGATCATTTCTCGCCCACGTATTTCCAGCTGTTGGACTTATGGGGATCGCCTTCGACGACATACCATGAACCCATCTTGAAAGTCTTTCTGTCCAGGTTCTTGTAAAGACTGTACTCGCCTGATAACAGGACTCTCTCGGTTCCGGTCTTAAGGCTGGAATCGATCGGCTTGCCGGTGTAAGGATTAACGGGGCCGTCGATGATGCCTGAAGTTGCTATGGTCGGAGTATCGGCATTGGTCATGAAATCCTCGCAGACCTTGTAACCTGAAGCGTTGAAATCCTTTACCATCAGCAGGGGCAGGTAGCCGCCCATTTCCTTGCCGACGCACATGATGTCGTAGTAGCCTACGGGAGTTGAGTGGTCAGACACGAGGATTATGCGGGTGTTGTCCCAGACGCCGTTTTCGCGCAAATAGTCGAACCATTCACCAAGCTTAATGAACGCTGCCATATTGATGTGGTAGTGGGTTACCTGGTCGTTCGAATACATGTTGAGCGTTCTGTTGTTGAGTCTGATGCCTTCAGAGAGCTTCTTGTCGTAGATGGTGTTGTCGACGTTATAAGCCAGCTTGTAATCCGGCTTCTGGAGAAGGCACGGAGAGTGCGTGGTGTCGTTTGCCATCAATACGAATGAAGGCTTTGCATCATCTTCGAAAACGGTTATGTTCTTGAGATTGTCGAGAACTGCATAAGACTTAAGGAATTCAAGGTCGTATCCGACACTCTTTGAAAGGCCGTAAGTGTGCTGGACGAGAGCATCTGTCTCGGCAGTACCGTCGATCCTCTTGGCAGCACTTCTTGCTTCGTTATAAACGCCACCGTCATAGAGAGTCTCCTGCAGGATGACGGGAGAAGTCTTCATAAGAGAGTATAGGAAGAAATTACGGTTACGGGACTTGCTTACGAGTGCCGTTGCATCTTTGGTGATATTAACACCGTTGTCTATGATGTCGAACTTGCCGCTGGTCAGATAGCAGTTGAACTCCGGATGATCGTCGTAGATCGAGAGGTCTGATGTCCACTTGTATCCAGAAAGCGGGGGATCGATTATCGTTACGTCATATCCGTTATCTCCGAACAGGACGGGCATAACCTTCAGAGCCTCATCGTGCTTGTCCCTCAGGAGCTCGTTTTCTCTCTCGTTGATCCTCTCGGGTGTATATTCGTAGCCTCCGAAAAGGGCCGGCGCCGCATAGAGAGTGTGCGTACCGTATGAGATGGTGTTCGGATAATATGTGAAATCGTTGAACTGCTCTTTAAGCGACGGTTTCTCTTCCATGAGATATGGAACAAGGTCACCGACCGAACGGTCGAGCATCAGTATTACCACATTCTGGCCGGTCTTGCTCAAAGGGATGACGGGCATGTCCGAAGCGCGTGCGGAGATCATGTATTCGGAATAATGTTTGGAAATCACTGCTATGTTGTATGAACCTACACCGAATACTGCAAGGATGCCGACAACGAGGACCGGCATGACGATCTTCTTGAACTTCGAGACTATGAAATACAGTACTGCCGCTGCAGCGATCACCACCAGCGCATTGATCAGGTAATCCATGAGCTTGAATGCAGGCGCGGTCTTGAACTGCAATGTGGCAGAGAGCGTACCGAGCTTTGTGCCGAACAGCATGAAGTTTACTACCGAGACACCGCAGATGACCCATATCGCCTTGCTGAACAGCGTGCGCATCTTGTCGCTCATGAAGAAATAGAAAACACCGCCCCAGAGGACAAAACTTCCGAATGAGAGCAGCATCGAATTGATGACATAAAGTACAGGTGTTGAAGGATCGATAACATCTATGAATTCTTCAGCAGAAGCGCTGACGACAGATGCAGGGATCAGGAACCCTGTAAGAAGAGCCATAAGGACGGCGCCCGCAAAGAATGCTCCGTGCTTCTTCTCATAAACCTTTGCATTCTGCTTTCTCTTGATGAAGCTGAATACAAGCGGCAGAACGAGCAGGAGTGCGCCAACCCATAACAGTATCTTCTGTCTTAAGTCCAGGCCTTCCTTTATGAAGGTCATTACGACTATGCCTGCGCCTGCAATTGCGAAAAGGATATATACGACCTTTCTGGGGTTCTTAAGCTTATAGAAGATGTTCTTAACAAGCGAGAATACATTGTTTAAGAGCCAGTAGAAAACAAGACCTGAAGGTGAGTGGTAGAGAAGCACAAGGAATACGAGTGCAAGACCGTACACCTGGATCTTCGACTTAAGCGGATGTCC